>NZ_CM186286.1:0-1923210 GCF_059772405.1 Prochlorococcus sp. MIT2304 | reverse complement strand
AGACATTACCTAATGGATTTTGATTTTAGCGAGAACTTTAATCAGAAATTGTTAAATCTGGGAATCCAGTTGTAAAAATTGAATCGTCACATTCAAAAGTAAATTTTGTCATGGATCTGAAAAAGGACGGACAAATAGGTTTATTTTTTTAGAACAAAAATTAATCAGATGAAATAAATAGTAACTTAAACTTTAAGAACATCGAAAAACCTGAAAACAATAACTATGTATAAGGTAGTTAAAACAGCACGATTCAATAAAAGCAATAAACCAACCATAGTTTTAATGACAAGATGGCACGCTATCTTTAGATGTAAAAGTCGTTTATCAAAGGATATAGGGGCACTTCATGCAGCAAAGATCCAAGAAAAACTGACAAATCACACTATTAAAGTTGCTAAAGAGATTCAAAAAGATGGTCTAGCTGATGTAAAAGTTGCCATCGATGGAATTGGAATTCAGGCAGCAAAAAAATGGGCGCTCAAAAATAAGATTCAAAAAGTTGCAATTCAAGGGCCTGGCAATCTAGGAACAAAAATGAAAAGACAGTTTTTAAAGACTCATTTTGAAAAAACTATTTCTCACAAAATGATTCATAAACCTGTCCTATTAATTGGAACTGATTTACCATCAATCTCACACTTTGACTTAATTCAAGCCATTCAAATACTTAATCAAAAAGAAATGGTATTAGGTCCTTCAAAAGACGGTGGATACTGGCTTATAGGATTATCCAACAAACTCTTAAATCCACTATGCACCTGGCCATTTTCTGGTATAAAATGGGGAAGCGATAAAGTGCTTGAAGAAACAATTCGATTGGCTTCCTTAAATCAGATAAATTATCAATTACTTCAAACTAAAAATGACCTTGACAATATTTTGGATTTATCACCATGGCTAGATCACAACAGTTTCCAACTCTCAGCATCGTCATACCAACTCTAAACGAAGCTGATCATCTTCCTCTTCTCTTGGCTGATTTAAATGAATGGCCAAATAATTTTGATTTAACATTAGTGGATGGAGGAAGTACGGATTTAACCATTTCAATTGCAAAAATACAAGGAGTTAATGTTATCAATAGTCCTAAGAAAAATAGAGGATATCAATTAAGAACTGGTGCATCCAAAGCAAAAGGAGATTGGCTTCTATTTCTTCATGCAGATAGTAGATTAGATAAAAGATGCGGAGAAACTTTGTTTAAAATAACGCAAAATAAAACATCAAAGAATTTTGCATGGTATTTTGATTTTAAAGTCAAAAATGATAAATTAGAATACAGAATTTTAGAAGTCGCTGTAGCACTTAGAAGTCATTTTTTACAACGACCTTATGGCGACCAAGGGTTACTAATTCACAAAGACCTTTACCAGCGATCAGGTGGGTTCTCATCCTTAAAAATAATGGAGGATCTCGATTTAATAACTAGAATTACGACAAATGCAAAAGTAAAGCGTATCGGTTTAAATTTATATACGGACGACGTAAGATGGTCTAATTCAAATATAATTAAACGTGCAATTAAGAATGCAAAATTAAGAAAGAAATGGCGCCAAGGCCATAAAACAGATAATTTATCAAAAGAATACTATTCATAATTTAACAACTGTAATATAAACAATTAATTAGAATACCAAAAGGCACATTTATTCCCTTTTGGTTCAAGAGTCCATCCTTGTCTTTTATAAAAATTTATCACATCAGAATCAGCAAATAAAGTTACTCTAGTAACACCTTCTTTTTTTAAACTCCTCATTAAATATGACATAAGTTGTTTCCCTAATCCATAACCTTGATAAACAGGGTTAATAGCTACATCCCATATTGTTGCATCAATAACTCCGTCTCCGGTACATCTTGCAAATCCAATTAATCTTGGGAACTTAGGATCATGTTGCCATAAACCAATCTTCAGCAAGCTATTATCTAGAGCTCGTTTTACTCTTCGAAGTGGTCTTCTTCCCCAACCAACTGCTTGTAAAAGTTGCTCAAGTTCAATCAAGTCAAAAGATTTGGAATCACTAAAAACGAAGAGGGATGAATTATCTTGATTAAAGTATTGAATAGCTTGTTGTCCATATATATTTTTTAAGGTTTCATCTGAAAGAACATTTTGATTTCTCCAGCCTGACATTCCTAGTTTTTTTGACCCTAGATTAATCATAAATTAGTAATATTCAGATAGATGCGAGACCTTTTTCTTGCAAATCAGATAGTTGGGAATAAAGTCCACCCAAAGCCCTCAACTCTTCATGATTACCTTGCTCAACTAGCCTTCCTTTTTTCATTACAAGGATTCGATCAGATGATTCTATTGTTGCTAATCTATGTGCAATAACAAGCGCTGTTCTTTTCTCTAACAACCTATCAAGATCTCTTTGCAAAGTTGCCTCAGTTGACGGATCCATAAAAGCAGTAGCTTCATCCATGATTAATACTTTTGGATCTCTTATTGCAACTCTTGCAATAGATAAAAGCTGTCTCTCACCTGAAGAAAGATTCCCTCCTCTTTCCCTGATATATGTATCTAATCCATTTGGCAGCTTTCTCAATAAATTATCGAGTCCTAATTCACTGCATATATCTTTCAAGCCCTGATTATCTATTGAAGAATCCAAACGAAGATTATCTGCAACGTTTCCACTAAAAAGGAAAGTGTCTTGAAGAACTACTCCAAGTTGTTTCCTAAGAGCTTGAATAGAAATGTTTCTAATATTTTGACCATCAATGTATATATTTCCTTTTTGAGGTTCATAAAGCCTACATAATAATCTAATCAAAGTGGTCTTGCCTGAACCAGTTGGGCCAACAAGAGCGACATGTTCACCGGGATTAATTTTGAAACTTAAATCGTTGATTATAGGTTCATCTTCTCTGTAAAAAAAACTAACATTTTCAAATAAAACTTCTCCAATTTGAGTTTCATTTGAATTTATTATCTTTTTATTTTCTACTTTCTTATCAATTTGATCATAAATCTCTATTTTCTTTTCAAGCAGCTCACTTATTCTCTCGACTGCTGTTAGCCCACCCTGGATTTGTGTAAATCTTTCTGCCAATTGTCTCAGAGGTTCAAATAATCTTTGTGAATACAGAATAAATGTGGCTAGAGTACCAAGTCCCATGGCTCCTGCCGTAACCATATAACCGCCCAGTGAAATAACCAATGCGACTGCTGCCAATGAGACCCATTCAACGAAAGCAGAAATACTGCTGTCATAAAAAATAGTCCCGTTTACCGCATTTTTATAATTAGTTCCTGTTTTGGAAAATTTGGAACCATTTAACGGTTGCCTCCTGAACATCTGAACAACTTCTAGGCCTTGTAAATTTTCCTGAAAGTTTGCATTCAGTTGGGAAAGTTCTTCTCTAACTTTATAGTTTTCTATTCGATAACGTTTTTGTAGCCAAAGAATAAAAACTGTAACAGGTATTTGAATAATTAAAAGAAGCAAACCCAATCTCCATTCAATTAAAATCATAGTTATTGATATAACTATAAGGCTTACAAAATCAGCTAAAACACCAACAGCTCCACTTCCAAAAACTTCTGACAAAGCATCAACATCACTAGTTAATCTCGTTAATAATTTACCAACAGGCATTTTGTCATGAAAACGCAATGACAATGACATGGAATGAGAAAACAGATCATTTCTAATTCTTGCAGTCAGTCTTTGCCCTACAGCCTGTATATTGTATGACTGAAACCCCTGTAATCCAAGTCTTAGTAATACTGTTATGAATAGAGTTAATATTATAAATCTAATTGATGATTGACCAGATAAATTATCAAAAAAAGATATCGTATCTTCTTCTCTTAAAACAGAAATAGCTTGCCCTACAAGTAGAGGTTGAATTGCTCCAGCCAAAGCAACAGGTATTAAAAGTATCAGGATTAAACGTTTTCTTTCCTTTTTTAAATACTTACCAAGTTTCTTAACTCTTCGAAAATCATTTTTTGCCATCAGGATAGAGATTAATCTGAGATTGGATTTGAATTGAATCAATAATTTCTTGAAGTGGACCTCTATCTAACCTTAGTGATAGTGGATGACCAACAAGCCGAGCACTTGATTTGAAAAGTTCTTCAATTTCTATAAGACCATTATCTCTAAGAGTACGACCAGTTGCGACTAAATCAACGATTGCTTCAGCCATACCTGTTATGGGACCAAGTTCAACCGATCCACTCAAATGAACCAATTCAACAGGCAAATCAATTTGATCAAAAAATTTCTTTGCACAGTTTGTAAATTTACTTGCAACACGACAATTAGGTGGCAAATCAGAAGCACTCAAATAACCACTACTCGATTTAACTGCAACAGACATATGGCAAGCTCCAAAACCAAGATCAACTAAATTAGATACCTGCAATTTCTGCTCTTGTAACACATCAAAACCCACTATTCCCAGTTGTGCCTGTCCATAAGATACGTAAACAGGGACATCACTGTTCCTAACTAAAAGGGCTTTAGCTCGTCCACAAACTGACGGTACCATCAATTGACGATTGCTATCTTCTAAAACAGCCGAGAAGTCAAGCCCAACGTTCAAAAACATTGAGACTGATTCTTTCAATAAGGCTCCTTTTGCCAATGCAACAGTAAACATGTCAATAACCATTGAAATGAATTCCAACTATTTCATTACTTAAATAAAAAATGTTAGAGAAAGAAAGCGAATTCACTATTCACCCAATTACTGTTTTACAGGACAATATCGTATGGGTATGGGTCCACAATTGCAATGCGGTAGTAATAGATCCATCCATCTCAAGTCCAGTAGAAAAATGGCTTTTAGAGAGAAACCTATCCTTGAAAGCTATCCTTCAAACGCATCATCACGATGACCATATAGGTGGAACACAAAAGCTAATCAAAAGATGGCCGAATGCAAAGGTAATTGCATCAAAAAAAGAACTTACAAGAATACCTTTTCAAACATTTTCAGTAGATGATAATGATATTTTTAATTTAATGGATGGTGAAATTCAAATCATAGAAGTGCATGGTCATACGAACAACCATATTGCTTTTTATGTATCAAAAGAAAATGCTAAATATAATATATTATTCCCTGGAGACACCATTTTTGGTGGTGGTTGTGGTCGCCTTCTAGAAGGAACGCCGTCTCAAATGTTTGAAAGTTTATATAAACTTAATTCTTTACCAGAAAACACAAAAATATACTCAGCTCATGAATATACAGAAAACAACTTAAAATGGGCATTAGCCTTAGATTCAAAAAATATTTCTATTAAAGAAAGATTAGAGCTTGTTCAGAATAAGCTTCGAAATGGAATACCTAGTCTCCCATCAACAATCTCAGAAGAAAGAAAAACAAATTTATTCTTAAGAGCGCAAAATGTCGAAGAATTTACAAAACTCAGAATGCACAAAGATAGTTGGAAATGTTAAATTCTAATTTAACTATCAAATCTCTTAACAAAAGCCTATACATTTATGAAAAGTTCAGATATGGAGGCAATCGAAACAGATTTCGCACCTAAACCAGTTGGCCCCTATAACCAAGCTGTATTAGTAGAAAACTGGTTGTATTGCTCAGGACAAATTGCTTTAGACCCCTCAACTGGGGCAATGCTAGGCAATGGGAACATAGAGGAGGAAACAAGGCAAGTTTTAAAAAATTTAATGGCAGTAGTTGAAGCTGCTGGTGGAAAAAATTCAAATGTAATAAGAACAACCATTTATTTAACTGATATAAACGACTTCGCAAAAGTAAATGCGATTTATGCAGAAACCTTTGGGGGAGCAGCGACGAGCCCAGCGAGAGCATGCGTGGAAGTATCAAATCTTCCAAAGGGAGGAAAAATTGAAATAGATTGCGTTGCCTGGCTAGGAAACAAGAAATAAAAACTACTTTGTGACTTAACAGAACATTGCCACTTTGCTAAGTGGCCCCATGATTGTCTAAATTAATAATTGATTCGCAATAGACAATGTCCACTGCCAAGTTGACTATTGGCGAACTAGAAGCAGGATACCCTTTGTACTGCAAAGCACTTAGGAGGCTCTTGCAACAAGGACGTACCGCTGATCAAATTCAAAGAACAGTTTGCTGGAGCCATCTAGAGACTCTCAATCGCTGTTTACCAGGGAGATATAAAACTCCCTCTTATCTAATGGCATTGATCAAAAGAGACCTAGAACAACCAAAAGAAGAAGATTAATTTTTTTGCTGTTTATTTAAAAAATCTATTTTTCGTGCGAAATCATAATCATCTTTTGAAATTTCTTCTTTCTCATTATTTTCTACAGGCCTGATAGTGATGTTTGCATAAGTCTTCCCGAAACTTATGTCAGGAAAGCGATTTACCTTCTCGCAAAAATCACCTAGCTCATCGAGAAAATCTCTGTTTTTTTCATAAGATTGGAATTCAAACCTTTTTTCTAGACACTCTGGTCTTTTCTTTTTCCTCCACCCTTCCATAAAAAAAACATTTCTTTTATAAAAACTACTACATCCTGAATTGATTGAAGAAATAATTCATAAACAAAAAATTACTTAACTTCTTCTTTTAGCACCGCTCCCTTTCAAAGCCGGCTCAACTTCGACATGTGGACGGGCAATGATATGTGCTGCAACCAAGCCATCCCCAACACGCTCACATGCATCAGCACCTGCTCTCACGGAAGCATTCACAGCACCAGTTTCACCACGAACCATTACTGTTACATATCCTCCACCTACGAGTTCCTTAACGATCAAATTAACTTCGGCAGCCTTAGTCATTGCATCTGCTGCTTCTATTGCGGGTACAAGTCCACGAGTCTCTATCATTCCTAATGCAATCCCTGATTTTGAATAACTTTTAAAACCTTTATTTTTTCCACTTGGAGTTTTAGTTGAACCAGAACCTCCAGAGCCATTAAATCTATTTTTAGCTATAGGAATACTTTTAGTATTAGATACTTTTTCAGTCGAAGAGGACTTTATATTGGAAGTAGTTTTTAATTTAGTGCTTGAATTCAAGGGAGTAATATCTACAACCTGAACTTTAGGTTTAATGCTTTTATTACCACTTTTTGGTCGTCGATTTGAAGAGTTAGTCATAATTTAGGAATTTTTAAAATTAAGCTTTATTGAATAGTGAAAACTAATCATCAGGCGACCAATTATCAATAATCCCACCAATAGTTAAATCAGTTTGAACATTTGGATCTGGGCATCCCCACCTTGCTGCGGTTCCTGTTGCGGTAAAGACCCAATTACCTTCTCGCGCACCGACAGGGTCAACAGCCACAAGTCTTTTACCCTTGTTATTAGACAATACTCTTAAATGCATATGTCCTAAACCTTCCACTCTCTGTGTACATACCAACCGTCCCATAACTTGCATGATCTCCATTATTTTGCTCCTCCTGGAATCTGTTGTTGTGTCTCTGGATCCCAATGATCAATAATCCCAACAATAGTTAAATCACTTGGATAAGACTTACTTCCAGCAGCTTCGCGAGCGGCAGAACTTCCTACACATATAACCCAATCATCTGGTTTACATCCAACAGCATCAACAGCAACTTTTTTTGAGCTGCCGTCCAATACAACCTGTAAATGCTTATGTTCAAAGCCTGGAATGCGATTGGTTGAGACAAGTGGTTTGAGAACTTTACAAATGAGCATTTAGTGAGCCTCCTGAGTGACTGGATCGAGGGAAGAACCTACAACTTCTGCAGGAGCCTTTTTGTCTCGATCTCGAATAGTAAGAAATGTGTGAAGTGATCCATCATCTATTAAATCTCGATAACGAGACTTAATAGCCTCATTAATTCTATGACAATCAGATAACGCCCTATTTCTTGCATGAGGGACACTACCTGAGTAATCAAAGCGAATGACAATAGGGATTGGTAAACTCCTCGAGATATTGAGACCTGTAAAAATTTTCACTCCGACATCTAAGTCAGGAGCTCCTTGCTCAACAGTCTCCAAATGAGCAAAATAAGTAAGGTTTCTTAAATGAACTTCTTTAAAACCAATACCTACACCAATAAACCTCTCAGCATGACCAGCATCTTTATAACTTCCATCATGAAAGTTTTTTACATAATCAATTTGAGAAATATTATTTGAAATGAGTTTAGTGATAAACATAACCATATTTGGATCAGTTTCTCCAGGACAAACACTTTTGATATTTTCTTGAATTTTTATAAGAGCATCCTCAGCATTAAGAAATTGAGTCTCTTTGTAGATTTCATTTGCACAAACCCATGATTTCAAATCAACTTCATTAGTTGTTGAAGGAGTATGAACTCTTATCGCATCTGTATCTGTGTCAATACCAATTAAAAGCAAATCAACAGATGCACCACAGCAAAAACTATTTTCGACTGCTTCCCTAAAATCTAATAATCTCTGTAAGCCTTCTGATGCCGCCAACTCATCATTACTACCATGAGCAGCACATCCTTGGTGCGTAGGATCAACAGAACTAAAATGATAGATTACTGACTTTAAATATCTTGTTGGCTCAGTTGCAGAGTTAGGAGTTGACTCTCTATATCTACTATGTTCAGTTTTAATCCAACGATTAACTGTTTTTTCAATATCGAATAGTGCACCGGCATGAGAACGCCTCCTAACAGAGCTAAAAGGTATACGTAAAGCGTAAGAAATAGCATGAGCTAATCGGCCATCGGCACAAGGAGTTATATCTAAAAGATGAAAGCCACATTGATAAAGAAAAGATTGAAAAGATTTGGCATATTTACTATCTTCAGATCCCTCTATTGGATCTGAATTGAAAAATTCATTACTAGTTAATTGATGTGATTGAAAAACACACCATGCAAACAAGGCACTTATGTCAACACTTCCAACCCACGCCTTCTCAAGTATGTGCAGTGGTAGTTCATAACCTAATTCAGAACGACATAAATTTTGAGCTCTTTCTACAAAATTTAAATCATTTTGAAGACTAGAGACTTTTTTTAAAAAGGGAACAATATTGTCAAATCGACCTTTAACCTTTTTTTCGTATTGATTTAACTTCTGATTTTCTTGAGAATTAGTTAATGGATGATCAGTGGAAAAAGAGCTAATTGTTTTTATTTCATCAGAGAAAGAATTAGTAGTCTTAATTACTTTAGAATTAAAGCTCTGATTCTCTAGGTCGACAAATCTCTTCATAGGAGCTGTAGGCCCACGAAGAGATTTCTTGGCCAAATGACGATAGGCCATCGACTATTTAACCTCTTGCTCCACCAGAGAAAGTAACCAGTTGGCCTTCTCTTGTATTCCCACTAGAGCCAGTGATTAGGAAATCTGGTTCAGGAACCTCTTGGTTTCTCTTTAATTCAGATGCTTTCATTGCACTCATTGGTCCTGGACGTGAAGGATTTCTACGCTTAGCAGAGGCACCCTCCGTTCCAGTGACATGTTCTCCTCTGGCCCAATCATCACCAGTTATATTCAATCCTGCAGATTGTCCTTCTCCTGTTATTTGAGAGGTTGGGCGTTGCTTAGCTTCCTCATTAACTATTTTGTCAACTTTATTTCTTTGAGAATTTGATGGTTTTCTATCAAAGCGAAATTGTTCAGTTCCTGTCACTTTATTTGCAGCCATATCAAATGGACCAGTGATTCTTGAGCTGTCTTCGTAGCTCGTACCTGTCACACCTGAATTAATTTCATTTTGAATATGAGCCTGTCTAGCTGGAGATTTCACGCTGAAACTTGTCCATGCAGCTGCTTTCTCAGGTTTTTCTTCATGAGCATAACCTTCAGGAATATTTGAAACACCACAATTATCTCTTAATTGATCTCCTCCTACATAAGGAGTTCCAGTTAAAGGTTCACAAGCACCCTTATGAGCTCCTGTCATCTTGCCACCTATGCCAGGTTGCTGGCCAGTCAATCTTGCAGCAGGAGTGCCAAGTTTCCTAGGGGTTCTAGCCTCAATCTCAGATGACGAGGTATTATCACACCATTGATTTGCTTGATCTAATCCTGCATAAGGGGTACCTGTTACGGCTTTACAAGTACCAGGTTCATCTCCTGTTACGAGTGGTGATCTGCCAGTCATAGTTCCACTAACTGATTGAGTTTTATTAGTAATACTCAATCCAACTTTTGCTGGATCAGGAGCGGGCTTGGTTCCACAAAAAGCATTAAATTGTCCAGCACCTACATACTCATCTCCTGTCACGTTCTTGCAACTACCAGCCTCATTACCAGTAACATTCTCTCTTCTAGATACGTCAGTACCAGTTACACCATTCCCACGAATTGTTGTTAGTGACCCAACCTTTTCTGCTGGTCTACCTGAAGGGAGTGGATCAGCACCTAAATACTGGTCACCAGTTAGATCTTTATTTGATCCAGCCTCATTCCCTGTAACCAAAGCGGATCTACCAGTCATAGTTCCACTTACTTTTTTACCCTCCAAAGTTTGGCTATAACCAATCTTTGAAGGAGAAGGATTAACACCTCCGCAATAGGCATTTGATTGATCAGCTGAAATATATTCAGTGCCAGTTAGGTTCTTACAAGTACCAGGCTCATCTCCAGTAACTTTTTCTGATCTGCCCACCTCATTACCAGTAACTAAATTTCCATGAGTAGTACTTGTAACGCCTACTTTTGCTGGCTGACTTATGGAAGTATTTGAACCATTGCAGAAAGAATCAATAACTTCTGAACCCAAGTACTGAGTACCTGTTATTGAACGACAGGTACTTGCTTCATTTCCTGTAGTTTTTAGAGATCTATTTGCTTGAGTTCCGGTAACAAGTTGGCCAGTAGACGTTTCACTCATTCCCACTTTCCAATGAGCATCAGGTGCACTAGCATTTTGCTTGGCACCATTTTTATTTGGACCACAAGGACGTGTTACTGATGTACGAGTTTTTCCAGTAGCTCCTGTTTTACTTTTTAATTCTCTAACACGTTGAGCTATTTCTTTAGTGGTCAAATCTGGATTACCTTGACGAGCTACTGAAGCAGCTGTAGTTGGCTGCTTTCCAGCAGATTTACCGTGTTTTGATAATGCTTCTCTTCGAGCTAGCACATAAGCTCTACTTGAATTTGTTATTGCTTTTCTTTTAACAGTTGAGCGATGATCAGACTTTCTTTTATTTAATGTCAAACTGATTTCAGGCTTTGACGTTGTATTACTAGTCTCCTCTAAAGCTTTTTGCTCACATTCTGGGCAACAATGTTCAGCCTTTTTTGCGTCATTAGAAGGAGCATTTAGAACCTTTTTTCTCTCAACATCAACTCGGGTAATATCTTTTGTATGATCAGCAGACTTGCCTCTACGAGATAATGCCTCTCGTCTAGCAATAACAAGTTTTCGACTAGACTGAGCTACTGAACTTTTATATGACCTTGCAACTGTTGAACTTCCAGAAGCACCTGATTGATAACTACTAGTGCTTAACTGAGAAAAGGAATTATTTGAATTAGTCAAAGTTTTTTTAGGCTTAACAAAAGCCGCATCAGTTCTTGTAGCCCTCGCATCGCTTGAGGAACGAACTCTATTAGGTGTTGAGCCTTTAATAGAGGCATTTTTACCACCTTGACTTAATGCCTGTCGGCGATCAAGAACCAATTGTCTACTTGTTTGTTTTGCCATATCAATCCAATGGAGAGATCGTAAAAAATAATTTTTAATTCTCTGAGGAATTATTAGCCCCGAAAGCTTTCAGGGCTAAATTTATCAAAGCCTTAAATCTAGCGGCCTTGGAAAACTACAAAGCAAGTACCTTGGCTTTGTGTGTATGCGTCATATCCAACGATACGAACATGGTGGTCAGGATATGCTCTATGACAAGCTTCTAACTCACTTACTACAAGATTCAAATCCTTTTCACCGAAGAAAGGTAATTTCCAATAAGACCAATAGGTCTGCATTGAACCACTTGGATGAACATGCTCAATAACTGGGCTCCAACCCTGAGCAATGATATAAGCGATTTGATCGTAAATTTCGTCCTGGGTCATCGGCGGTAAGAAGCCGAATGTTTCCAGGGTGGCGACTGTCTGATAGTCACCTACTGTGCTCTGGAAAGGCATGGTGAACTTAGGTTAGTGAATGAATGAAAGTCGACTGAGTCATCGACTAGTGAATTTAAGAAAATTAGAGGTGACTTTTAAAAACCACCTCTATATCTTTTTACTGAACGTCGAGTTTATCGACTGTATCGAATTCGAACTTAATCTCCTTCCATGTCTCAAGAGCAATTGCTAGCTCAGGGCTATGCTTCGCAGCTTCAAGAAGGATATCGCGACTTTCTTTTTCGATTTCTCTACCTGCATTACGTGCTTTAACACATGCTTCTAGAGCTACACGGTTCGCAGCCGCACCAGCAGCTGATCCCCATGGGTGACCATGAGTACCACCACCAAACTGGAGACATGAGTCATCTCCAAAGATTGCAAGCAATGCTGGCATATGCCAAACATGGATACCACCAGATGCCACAGCAAATACACCAGGCATAGAACCCCAATCTTGATCGAAGAAGTTACCGCGAGAACGGTCTTCAGGGACAAAGGATTCACGAAGGTTATCGATATAACCAAGAGTTGTTTGACGATCTCCTTCTAGTTTTCCAACAACTGTTCCTGTATGGAGTTGGTCTCCGCCTGATAGGCGTAAACACTTGGCAAGAACTCTAAAGTGAATACCGTGTTGAGGATGACGGTCAATAACCGCATGCATAGCACGGTGGATATGAAGAAGCATGCCGTTCTTACGACACCAGTTAGCTAGACCTGTATTAGCGGTAAAACCACCAGTAATGTAGTCATGCATGATGATGGGCATATCGAGTTCTTTAGCAAACTCAGCCCGCTCATACATCTCCTCAGGAGTAGTCGCAGTACAGTTAAGGTAATGACCTTTAACTTCACCTGTTTCCTGTTGGGCTAGCTTTACTGCTTCAGCCACAAATTCAAAACGCTCTCTCCAACGCTGGAATGGCTGAGAATTAATATTCTCATCATCTTTAGTTAGATCAAGACCGCCTCTAAGACATTCGTATACAACGCGACCGTAGTTTTTACCCGAAAGACCAAGCTTAGGCTTAATAGTACAACCAAGTAATGGACGACCGTACTTATTAAGACGATCACGTTCAACTACGATTCCACTAGGAGGTCCGCCACAGGTTTTGATAAATGCCATCGGGAAGCGGATATCTTCAAGACGAAGATGTCGCAAGGCTTTAAAACCAAAGACGTTTCCAACAAGTGATGTTAAAACGTTAGTTATAGATCCTTCTTCAAAGAGATCTAACGGATAAGCAATAAATGCATAGAAGGCATCCTTGTCTCCAGGGACATCTTCGATGCGGTAACAGCGGCCTTTGTAGAACTCAAGATCTACTAATAATTCAGACCAAACTGTTGACCATGTACCTGTGGATGATTCAGCCGCAACAGCTGCTGCAACCTCTTCCTTTGGTACACCTTCCTGACCTGTGCATTTAAAACATGCAAGTAGATCAGTATCTAGGGGGACGTAGTCAGGAGTGAAGTAAGTATCTCTATACTCCTTAACTCCAGCATCATACTTTTTAGCCATTGATAGCTCCTGTTAATTAGTTTAGAAGGTTGAAAATTTGAAAAGTCCTCTCCTCTTCGGACTTAGTCAAAAATCAGTCCTTCTGACCCAAGAAGTTACCGTTACCCAGAGCTGGCTCAACTTCACGATGAGGACGAGCAATGATGTGTGCTGCAACTAGTCCGTCACCTACACGCTCACAAGCGTCTGCGCCTGCACGAACTGCAGCGTTCACAGCACCAGTTTCACCACGAACTAAAACTGTTACGTAACCACCACCAACAAACTCACGACCAATCAAGCGCACTTCTGCTGCCTTGGTCATCGCGTCAGCAGCTTCAATAGCTGGTACTAATCCGCGTGTCTCGATCATGCCGAGAGCAATACCCATTGTTTCGCTAGCCATGTCCTATTTCAGTAAAGGGATGGAATGTTCAGGAGGGACAATGGCCCGCCAAAGAGCAATTAGTCAAGGGGATTTTCTAATAGCTCTGATTACAGTTTCTAGTTTCAAGTATAAGCTGAGCTTATCACCCTTGCTACGACAGTTGAGTATCGCTGTTCGATCAATGGTTAGGACATTCTCATATTGCATTGCGTAAACTTGTCCATGTAGTTATTTTTACCCACGAGACAGCTTCCTGGCTATGTCAGGGTTGGAATGTTCGCCCAAAAACTGTCTCAAAATCATCTAAAAAATCCAACTACTATTGTTTTTAACTTCTTCCTGTAAGACTATATAGATCTAGTTAAATTATTCGATTTGGAAAAGCCACTAATAACAATAGCTAGTGGTAATCCAAAGAAGGTTGCCGAGATTGAGGCAATGCTTGGGCCACTCCCAATTGAAGTCAAAAAGCAACCTAGCTCTCTAAATGTTGAAGAGACAGGAAAAACATACCTGGACAATGCAATATTGAAAGCAAAAGCAGCGGCAGAATTAACTAACAGTTGGACCATTGCGGATGATTCTGGACTTGAAATTGATTCTCTGGGTAATGCTCCCGGTATTTTTTCTGCGCGACTTGCAGAAACAAATGAAAAAAAGATAGAGAAGATTCTTTCTGCTCTTGGTGACAGTCCTTACAGAAGTGCAAAAGTATGCAGCGTAATGGTGCTTTGCACAAACACTGGAGAAATTATCAAAAATACGATAGGGATTTGTTGGGGTGAAATTTTAAAAAAGCCTGCTTATCCAAATGGTGAATTTGAATCATTATTTTGGGTCCGTGAAACTAATTGCACTTATGGAGAATTAAATAATGCCCAATTATCAAAACATGGAAGTAGAGGTAAAGCAGCTAGAGAATTAGCTCCTTACCTTTTGAAAGCCATGGGAATTAAAAGATAATTAATTTCTATTTATGTAATCAATAGCTCTCATCGCCGCAGCAGCAGCCTCTTCAACATCGCCTTCTTTTCCCGCCAAAGTCAGCCTTCCAAAAGCACCAACTCCTTTCACGTCAACGATTGTGATGTTTGATGACTTCTCTGCCTCGTTTGCAGCCATCAAAACATATCCCGCTGGTTCAGTCTCAAGGATGAACATACTCATGCCAGATTGAATCATTGAGCCACGTCTATTTTGGCGATTGATCAAAACAGCATGATCAGGAGTAATAGATCGAATAACTTCAGTCCAAGTAACTTGAGGATTAGTTCTCCTATCAATTGTGCTTCCTATGGCATCTAAAACGACATCGCCAGAATGCAGTACTGTACTTTGATCTCGGTGATAAAGGGCAAGAGATCCAAAGGCCCTCTCAACGATCATTTGGCCTAATCGCACGTTGCTGGCTTTTAGTGCGATATCTGTAACCCTGTGCACAGCCATTCCAGGAGAAACCTCCATCCAAAGGCAAGCATCACCAGGTATGGGTAAGAATCCTGAACTTGCAGTTCCCATATAAGCCGCAAGTTGAGGTTGCAAAGAATCTAGGAAAACATATGTTCTTAATTCAATTTGTTTTACATGACTTGCTTGTCTAGCAACTAACGATTTTTCCGAATCAGTTGTTATTACTCGCTTTGGATCGTCAGAAAGATATTCATTTACTTCTGCACCAGTAACTCTCTGGCTGCCACCTAGTCGCCTTTCATTATTTTCAAATGTGGCGAATCTTGTCATGGGCGGGATATTACCTCAAAGATTGCCTTTTTAGCTAGCAATTTAGACTTGCATGCTGAATTTAAGCCGATAAATTCAATATATATAGATCTGATTGAAGCATGACTGCACCTCAGCCAAACGATTCAAAAAATAATAACTCAAATACTGAAATCAATCCAGAGCAAGCACTTGGCTTAGTCTCATTGGGTCTTATGCAAAAATTGTCTGATAAAGGTATTGACAACTTGAATTGGTTAAAAGAAGACGAAAAATGTGATACCTATGAACTGCGTCAAAGACTTGAACTAACTTCTTTAGCTATAGAGACAGGAGCTCCACTTAGCACGACAGAAGTATCAAAACTTTTAGGCGTTAGGCCAGGCTCCTCAAGAGTTGAGAGAGGTGGTCTCATTGCTAAAAAGATATCAAGAAATGTTTGGAGATTAATTAAATCAAGCCAAGAAAGTTCTCATTGGCGTAATTAGAAGTGCCAAATTTAGGCTTTATAATGAGCCTTAGCGTCGTAAAGAGTTTCTTCATTGATTTCTCTGCATCCTGCTTGGCGGGCATAATTTTCAGTATTTCTTCTTACTTTACCTCTTACAAAAAATGGTATTTTAGAAAGCTCCCTTTCACCTTCATGAGTCCATATAGGATCTGAACTTGTATTTGTTGAATCATTCGAAATTGTAGTTTTAACTCCTTGATTAATATTTTCAGTTCCTTTTCCACCTAAATGACCTAAATGACTTTGATGACCGTCTACGAATTCAAAGTCATGCTTAAACATTCCAATTAAATGTTCTTCAAGTCCCATCATTAGAGGATGGACCCAGTCGTCAAAAATGACATTAGCTCCCTCCCATCCCATTTGAGGACTATATCTGGCAGGTACATCCTGAACATGCATCGGTGTGCTAATTACTGCACATGGTATGCCAAGTCTTTTTGCACTGTGTCTCTCCATTTGTGTACCAAGAACCAATTCCGGAGACGTTTCTTTTATCGCCTCTTCTACTTCTAAATAGTCATTTGTTATTAATGCCTCTAAGCCAAGAGCCTTAGCAGCCGGACGAACTTTCCTAGCCATCTCACGGCTATAAGTTCCTAGACCAACAACTTTAAAACCAAGCTCCTCATTAGCAATTCTTGCTGCAGCAAGAGCATGAGTTCCGTCTCCAAAAATAAAAACTCTTTTCCCTGTTAAGTAATTAGAATCCACTGAATTCGAATACCAAGTTAGTTTCGAATTATTAGCTTCGTTTACTGATTCTGGGATTTCCATTCCTAAAATTTCGTGTAATTCTCTAAGAAAATCCTGAGTAGCCCCAACGCCAAGAGGGACTGTTGTGGTAAAAGGCATATTTAAATTTCTTTCAAGCCAAATACAAGTTGATTCCGCTATCTCTGGATAAAGGCAAACATTCACATCTGCATCTGGTATTCGAATTATATCTGCAGGTGAAGCTCCCAATGGCGCCACAACATTGACATCTATACCGTGCTGACCAAGAAGTTTTTGTATTTCCAAAATGTCATCACGACATCTAAAGCCAAGTAAAGTTGGACCAAGAAGATTTACTCTCGGTCTTCTTTTTTCCTCCTGCCAAGCTTTTTTTGATTCTTCCGATTTGTCTTTGAGTAAATTTCTTACTATTTGATAAAAAGTCTCAGAGCCACCCCAGTTTTCCTTTTTGCTATAGGCAGGCAACTCTAGGCTGACAATTGGGATGTCAAACCCCATACCTTTAGCAAGTGAACCAGGCTGATCTTGAATTAACTCAGCTGTACAGCTTTCTCCAACTAAAAGAGCCTCTGGATTAAACCTATCGACAGCTTCTTTTATATGTCCTTTTACAAGTTCAGCTGTATCACCTCCTAAATCTCTAGCTTGAAAAGTTGTATATGTGACAGGTGGCCTACTACCACGACGTTCAATCATCGTGAACAGAAGATCAGCGTAGGTATCTCCTTGAGGAGCGTGTAAAACATAATGTAATTTTTTCATCGACGTGGCAATTCTCATCGCACCAATATGAGGAGGGCCTTCGTATGTCCAGAGAGTTAATTCCATTAAATTAATTTGATGTAAGTGTTTTAGGATTTAAAATGTCATGCCTGCGAAGTGGCCTTGAGAACAATTCTGCTAGATCAGAAGCTTGATCAATCCCGTGAATTGGACTAAAAACCATTTCAATTGACCATTTAGTTGATATCCCTTCTGCTTCGAGTGGATTAGCAAGCCCCATTCCACAAACAACTAGATCTGGCGAACTATCTCTTACTCTGTCTAATTGCCTCTCAACATGCTGTCCCTCAACAATACGACAATCGGGTGGTAGCAATTCTATTTCTGATTTCATTAAATCTCTATTTAAGTAAGGCGTTCCTATTTCAACAATCTCCATTCCACACTCGTTACTTAGAAATCTGGCGAGAGGTATTTCTAACTGAGATTCGGGCAAAAGGAACAGTTTCTTTCCAGAAAGTTTCTCTACATGGGGGATCAACGCTTGCTTTGCCCTAGATATCAATGGATTTAATATTGCATCAACTAGAGATTTCTCTATTCCAAATGAATTCGCAGCCGCCTGAATCCATAACGTACTTCCCGTGACACCTAATGGAAAGGGAGCTTCAATTATTTCAGCACCTTTATTTTTTAACTCTCTTGCCGTATCAGTTAAATATGGCTGCGTAAGAAGAACTTTAGTCTCCGGGCCAATTGAAGGCAATTCAGTTGACTGTCTGGGTGGAAAACTTCCTACATTATCTATACCAAGTCGATTAAAAATACTTGTAAGCCGATCCTCTACAGCATTCGCAAGAGTACCTACTAAAAGCAATTTCTTTTGATTACTCTTCGGCATTAATGGGATTAATGCTTTTAAAGCTCCATCTTCGCCTTGAGTGAAAGTTGTTTCAATTCCACTACCCGAATAATTCAATACTGTTACTTGACCCTTAAATTCAATATTCAGGTTTTCGGCAACTCGTGAAAGATCTATTTTTATTACTTCGCTTGGGCATGAACCAACCAGAAAAAGAGTTTTTATTTCCGGTCGTCTTGCTAAAAGATTTTTAACTACTCTGTTCAACTCGTCATGAGCATCAGCTAATCCTGCCAAATCTCTTTCTTCCAAAATGGCTGTGCCAAAACGCGGCTCAGCAAAAATCATCACACCAGCTGCACTTTGAATCAAATGGGCACAGGTTCTAGAACCCACAACCAGAAAGAAAGCATCAGGCATTCTCCTGTGGAGCCAAACAATAGATGTTAGGCCGCAAAAAACCTCTCTTGGACCAGATTCCTTAAGGAGCGTTGCACCGCTCATAGAAATAAATTTAATACATGTATATATTCAAATTGCATCCAAAAAGGGTAAACCGTCAACAAACACTTAATCTCTTTCGCATTTAGTTACTTTTTAGTTACCTAATGTCTGGCTACGGTGACTTTTGTGCTCCCAACAGTTAGCAGTCCTCAGTATCCACAACACATTTGAAAGGCAATTACTTATCCAAAACGCAAGCCAAAGGCATGAGTAGAAATACGCATACATACTGTCCAATATGTATATGTTTTCATTTGAAGATATATATTTAATGCCAAATGTATCGAATTCGCTAAACATTTCCTAAAGAGATATTTGACTGCGAGAATATAAACAAGGACTTTCGAAAGAAAAAGATTAATGACTTCGACAATAGCTCGTAAGGAGGACGGTGAAGGTAGCGTTCAGGTAAAACAAGATCCAAAAGCGCAAATCCAAGAAGGAGCTCTTGTTATTGCTGTATATGGCAAAGGAGGTATTGGCAAATCAACTACTTCTTCGAATTTATCAGCTGCATTTTCAAAACTTGGAAAGAAAGTACTTCAAATCGGTTGTGATCCAAAGCATGACAGTACTTTTACCCTTACGCACAAGATGGTGCCTACCGTCATAGATATTCTTGAAGAAGTAGATTTTCATAGTGAAGAGCTTAGACCTGAAGACTTTATGTTTAAAGGTTTCAATGGTGTCATGTGCGTTGAGAGTGGTGGGCCTCCAGCCGGAACAGGCTGTGGTGGCTATGTCACTGGTCAAACAGTCAAACTTCTAAAAGAGCACCATCTTTTAGAAGATACTGATGTGGTTATATTCGATGTTCTTGGCGACGTTGTATGTGGTGGTTTCGCTGCTCCATTACAACATGCAAATTATTGTCTAATTGTTACCGCAAATGATTTTGATTCAATTTTCGCAATGAATCGCATCGTCGCAGCAATAAATGCCAAAGCCAAAAATTACAAAGTTCGCTTAGGAGGTGTAATAGCCAACCGTTCTGCTGAATTAGATCAGATAGAAAAATTCAATGAAAAAACAGGCCTTAAGACCATGGCTCATTTTCGTAACGTAGACGCGATACGCAGATCAAGACTTAAAAAGTGCACAATTTTTGAGATGGATCCAGAAGAGGATGGCGTAGTGGAAGTACAAAATGAATATCTTTCGTTAGCCCAGAAAATGATAGATAACGTTGAGCCATTAGAGGCAGAACCTTTAAAGGACCGTGAAATATTTGATCTACTTGGATTTGACTAAATAAATAGTTAAAGGGCTATTTCAGACCAACTAAATGCATAGACAATTCCCAAACTTTTCTAGAGGTCACTGGATCTGTCACTCTATCGGACAACTCTTGTGAAAATTGTTGTCTGTCCTTACGTTGTCTATTGCCCCAGCTCCAATGGACACCTGAAATAGCAAATTGAGGGTCTGCAACGACTTGAGCTACTCTGTCACCAGCAAGCGCTTCACTGACATAACCTCCAGTTATTAATTTCTGAAACCATGGGAACAACCACTGAAACAGTTTAGGAGTGTTTCTAAATAATCTTGTATTAGCGACACATCCTGGATATAGAGAACTAAAAAGAATTGGAGAAGAGTTAAATCGCCTATGTAATTCTTGAGTCGTAATCATATTGCATAACTTACTGTCTTTGTAGGCTTTCCCTGGTTTAAAACGTTTACCACTAGCCATTGATATTGGTTCGCAAAAACCCTCTTCAAAACCAGATAGATTTCCTAAATCAGCAGGAGCTGGTATTGGTATTTTCCCGCCTAACTCTTTATTGTTAGCAGTTACTGTCCCTAAAATAACTACTCTAGATGATTCCACACCCCAAGATCTTCCCTTCCAGACCGGTCTTGACGACTTACTAAGATTTTCCAAAAGTAACTGAATCAATAAAAAATGCCCAAAATGATTTGTTGCCATTGATATTTCATATCCCTGTGGTGATCTCAATGGTTTTTTTAAACGAGGCAGATACACCGCAGCATTACAAACCAAAGCATCCAATGGTTTGTCCAAATCCTCTAGAAGACTTTTAGCCCCATTGCGAACGCTATCCAAGTCACCAAGATCAATTTGTATATGTTTCAGTTGTCTTGGACTATTAATAGGTAAACCAATAGCTGAGGCTGAAGCTTCAGCTCTCAAAGAAGATCTATTTGCAGTAACAACTCTCCACCCCCTCTCTACCAAAGACTTTGTTGCATACAAACCAACACCTGAGGTTGTACCAGTAATTAAGACAGTTCCTGGTGCCGCTTGTACTTGAGCCATCTTCTTTAGTAAAAACTATTTTTAATCAATTTTCAAATACAAATCTAAACCTAAGAGTCGCAAAGTTAATCATCGCCAGATAACTCTGACACTATTTGGAGTAATCCACTGATCTTGCTCCTTTAAAAAACTTTGTTCTCCACCATTTATAAACATTTCATCAAAACGTAGTCTTAACTTTTGAAGTTTTTTTGATTCTCTTTCTAATAGATATGACAACTCCAAATTCCTATTTACACGTTGATGAGATGCAAGTCCTAAGTTCACGAGACTTGTTGAAAATACAATCAATAGACCAAGCTTCAAAATTAATCCCACATAGCTATATAAAAGCTCTCGCCTAATTTCTTCTTTCTGAAATTCAGCAACTTGAGTAAGAGCATCGATTTTTTTATTTACAGAAGGATTCCTCTTAATAATTTTCTTTGATCGCTTACTTCTGAATGTTTCTTCAATACGTTGAGGTTGTCCCAAAATTAAACGAAAGTCTCACATGTTTTCATGGTAACTTAATTATTAATAGAATCAATTCTTTTACTACTTTCAATGCTTTATAAATTCAAAAAAAAATAAATAAATAAAGGAGAGTATAAAGAAACTAATATTTTTAAGAAATGAAATAAATCTTTAACATCATACTTTGACTAAAAATATAATCAAATAGCTTTTAATATCCTAAGATTAAGTTTATAATGTTTTAGCTTCTACTTGAAAAGTTTTCATAACAAATAACTAAAAAGCCAAATGAATAATCGAGAAGAAGTTCTTTATTTAAGTCCTCTTGAATTAAGTGGACCAGAACAAATGGCAATTGATCTCTTCTTATTAGAGAAATCATTTACTGACCAAAAATTCAATATGGCAATTCGTTTTTACACCTGGGATGGGGACTGGTTGTCGATTGGTAAAAATCAAAAGGAACTACCACAAGGTTGGCTTAAACTTATAAAAAATGAAGAGTTGAAAATCGTAAGAAGGCCTAGCGGAGGGAATGCTGTTCTTCATAGCAGAGGGCTGACTTATGCACTCATATGGAAATATCCACCAAGGAACAAAAAAGAATCATACCTAAAGATAACTCAATGGTTAAAATGTGGTCTAAAAAAAGCTGGAGTGGATCTATCTTTAGGGACTGATCCTGTGCATATATCTAATAGTAATTGTTTTTCAACTTCAACATTAGCTGACTTGATTGATAAAGATAAAAACAAGCATATTGGAAGTGCACAATACTGGAGAAAGGGACACTTGCTTCAACATGGAGAAA
The DNA here is from genome assembly GCF_059772405.1 of Prochlorococcus sp. MIT2304. Lineage (NCBI taxonomy): Bacteria > Bacillati > Cyanobacteriota > Cyanophyceae > Synechococcales > Prochlorococcaceae > Prochlorococcus > Prochlorococcus sp. MIT2304. The sequence continues at coordinate 1,900,677 of NZ_CM186286.1, read as the reverse complement.
TATTAATGGAACCGTCAAAACAATTATGGAAGAAAGTTTTCAATACTGATCCACCAAAGATAAAAAATGAAATCAAAGACAAAAGCAAGGTTATAAATATTTTAAAAAAGTCATTCAGCAAAATATGGCCTGGTTTAGAAATGTCTAATTACAAATTAGATAAAAAAGACAAAGAAATAATAAAACGTTTATCTATAAAAAAAATTCAACAAGATCAATCATTTTTGACTATCCTCTAGATCACTCGAAGCCATTGAATTTGCTATTTGAGAAAGATTCAATCCTATTGGATAAATATTTTCTTGTCTTGCGACTTTAATTAATTGATCTGGAAGATTTAATCCAATTTTTTTTAGTACTGCTTTACCTATATCTACTCTATCAAGTGTTCCTAAAGGGAGGCCAGCACTTGAAAGAACAAGTAATCTTGCGTCTGTTGTTTTTTCAATTTTTATTATTGCTTGCCATAAAGATTCATTTTCACTAATCGATGGCAATTCATCTATTGGCAATGAAAACTCATAAAGAAACTTTTTATCCCAATTTTGCACAACAATATCTTTCAAGATTTTTTCATGCACATAACCAACCCATCTACCTTCTCTGCACAAAAGAATCCAATCTTGATTAGAGCCATTATTTTTATTGAATGAATTAGATTCAGATAAAATTTTAACTGACAAATTATCCTCTAGGACCCTGTATGAGCGACTGCATACTTGATTGACATTCAATTCAGATAATATCTTTTGTATTTTTATAATTTGGCTCTGTGACTTGGCTGAAGTAAAGATAAATAAACCAATAATAAAAAAGCAAAATGCAACATAAAAGCTACCACTAAGCAAACTAAAAATGCCTACAAAGATAGCAAGAAAAGAAATCAATCTTGCAGAGGCTATTGCAACTTTAATACCTTTTCTTTTACTCCCAGTAAAATACCAAATTAAAGATTTTAATATTACACCACCATCAAGAGGGATTATAGGAAGCAAGTTAAACATCCCTATTAAAAGGTTAAGATTCCCAACCTGCTTAAATAAGTTCGAAAAAACAAGATTGGATACTGATAAATTATTACTTAATAAAATCATTAAAAAGGCTAAAAAAAGACTAACTATTGGTCCTGAAATTGCAATTTTCAAACTTCCTTTCGAAGTTTTACATTCTTTTTCTAGGTTTGCCATTCCCCCAAGAAAAAAAAGTGTTATGTCTCTAACTTTTAGACCTTCTCCAATTGCCACAAAAGAATGAGCCAATTCATGCAATAAAACAGATATGAACAAAAGAATCGACGTAAAAACACCTATCAGCCAGCCATCAAAAATAGATGCTTGACCATCCAACATTGTCTCAAACTGCTCTCTTGCTGACAAAGTAAAATATAAGAATACCAAGAACCAACTAGGATGGATCCTTAAGGGGATGCCCTTGATTTTCATAACTTCCCAACTATCCAAGCTTAAATTCCTCCAAATCTCAATAAATCTATTTCAATCAATCCTAATAAATGTTCTGAAAATGATCAGAAAATCTCCTTCGATAAAATCAACAGCAATAAAAATTTGTGGGATAACAAATACTAGGCAAGCTAAATCCATAGCTCAACTCAAAATAAATGCTATTGGGGTTATTGGCGTAAAAAATTCCCCTCGTTTTGTAGCAGAAGAAGAATGTATAAAAATTTTTAATGAAGTAGAAAAGGTTTCTTCAGAAATTGAGAAAGTATTAGTTATCGCAAATGAAAATTTAGAAACAATAACACGTATAATTAACAGATCAATTCCACCATCAGTTATCCAACTACATGGGGAAGAATCAGTTGATTATTGTCGTGAATTAAAGAATAAATTTTCAACAATTAAATTATGGAAAGCCTTCAGATTAAAATCTATTAATGATTTAAATACTATAAGTGAATACGAGAAAAATGTTGATGCTATCCTCTTAGATGCATGGGATGAAAAGTCACTTGGCGGAACGGGTAATAGAGTCCCAATAGATTTACTGGTTAACAAAACTTTTAAAGCTCCTTGGATATTAGCTGGTGGGATATCAGCCGAGATAATTCCTGAAATTTTTTCTAAACTTAGGCCTGATGGGGTTGACGCCTCAAGTCGATTAGAAATATCTCCAGGAATTAAAGACCTGCATAAAGTTGAATCTCTTGTTCGTGAAATAAGAGAACAAAACAATAAATGAGTTTTACTTTGATTTGACTAATTTAGAATGCTCCTGCGGAGGGCATAAGTGTTATGTCCTCAATAATTTGATTAATTGGCTGATTAGCAAGATGCAAAAGCTGAGATGCCACTTGATCAACTGAGAGCATAGAATCTCTATCAAATTGCATCCCGACGCCATCAGCATCCCAAAGAGATGAATTTACTGATCCAAGTGTGAGTGTGCATGCTCGTATTAAATTACTACGTTCTTCTTCTGCTAAGCATTTAGTAAAACTTGCTAATGCTGCTTTGGAAACACAATATGCTCCCCATTGCGGGAAAACATTTCTAGCAGCATGGCTACTAACGTTGATAACTAATCCTCCTTTCTTTCTCATTAAAGGAACCACTTCAGAGCAAACCTGAAAGATACTGGTTAGGTTCATTTGCATGATCCATTCCCATTTCTCAAGTGGCATAGATAAAAGATCTCCAGTCCAAGCAACTCCTGCATTATTAATTAATACTGAGGGAATCAATCCACTATTCATCAATTCAGATATCCCATTAGAGATATTTTTGGAATTACTAAGATCTATTGATTTGTAGAAAACCTTGATTTTTTTATTATCAATTTCTGCAACAAGTTTTTCGAGATCATCTTTTGATCTGGCTAAAAGTAGTAAATCCCATCCAGAATTAGCAAAAGCTTTAGCTGTTGCTCTTCCAATTCCTCTAGAAGCGCCGGTAATTAATACTGTTGACAAGAAAGTTAGAAGCAAACATTAAAACTTTAAACTGAAATTTCACTTTCTATGGACTGAGATTCCAAATATTTTCCCATTTTCCTAAATTTGGAATATCTATTGTCTCTCAATTCATCAGGGGATAAAGCTAATAATTCAGATAAATGCTTCTCAAGTGCATTTTTTAAGGTTTCTCCAGCCTGAAGCGGTGCCCAATTATTCCCACCAGAAGGCTCTTTTAGAACCTCATCAACAATTCCTAACTTCATAAGATCAGGACCAGTAATTTTTAATGCTGATGCTGCTTCAGGAGCCTTACCCGCATCTCTCCATAAAATCGAAGCACAAGCTTCGGGGCTTGCAACTGTATAAACACTATGTTCAAACATAAGCAACCTGTCTGCAACACCAATACCAAGAGCCCCACCAGAGCCACCTTCTCCAATAACAGTTGCAATTATAGGAACTTTAAGTCTAAACATTTCTCGCAGATTTACTGCGATTGCCTCTCCCTGGCCTTGTTCTTCTGCGATGAGTCCTGCATAAGCTCCAGGAGTATCTATAAAACAGATTATTGGCAGATTAAATCGATCCGCATGATCCATAAGCCTTAAAGCCTTTCTATAGCCTCCAGGCTTTGCCATGCCAAAGTTTCTTGCAACATTCTCTTTTGTATCTCTACCTTTTTGTTGTCCAATGAGAAGAACAGACTTTTCACCGATTCGAGCCAAGCCTCCTATGAGAGCTTGATCATCAGTTCCGTTTCGGTCTCCATGTAATTCAACCCAGTCCTCGCAAAACATCTGGATGTAATCAAGTGTGCTAGGCCTTTGAGGATGCCTAGCAACTTGAATCTTTTGAGCTGGTGTGAGTGCATTAAATATTTCATCTCTCCTTCTTGCAGCAAGAGTCTCTAATTGCAGAAGTTGTTGGCTTACATCAACCTCTGAATCCCTTGCTAATTCTCTGATTTGATCAATTTGATTCTCTAATTCAACAAGAGGTTTTTCAAATTCGAGAAGAAAACGTCTAGCCATAAAAACATAACCAGCTATTCAAATATTCAGACGGTTAAAGTCTGAATATTTTTTTTCAATCCAACAGCAGAAAATCCGTGCCTCTCAGAAGCTTGACCAATAAAATCCATCTTTTCAAGAGTGATATTGTTCCTACCCCAACTGAAATTTGTATGACAATTCTCAAATTCAAGAATCATTGCTTCAGCAAAACAAGCAAACATTTCCCTTTTAGGATTTTCCATCTCAGCCAATTCCATCATACTCCAACCAATATCTTTAAAGAATTGAACTATTCCGCCTTTTAAAACGTGTATACCAGGTCCTGAAAACTTCTCACCTAAATTTTTAGGGTATCCTCCATCAATCATCAAGCAGGGTCGTTTGATTTTGGATGGGTCGATTTCTAAGGTTTTGGGCATACTTGCGACCCAAATCACAATATCTGCCTCAGGTAAAGCCTCATCAAGGCTAAGAATCCTCCCTCCACCAAGTTGAGACTGAAGTTCAGTCAAAGGTTTTTGCTGTCTAGCTACTAATAGAAGTTCTGATACACCCGTTCGACTTGTAAGCCACCTACAAACAGCACTCCCAATATCACCAGTAGCTCCAACAACAGCAACTTTAGATTTACTTACATCAATTCCTATTCGAGGTGCATTTTGCTCTAACTGCTTACAAATAATCCAAGCAGTATGAGTATTACCAGTTGTAAATCTTTGCCAATCAAGTTTGGTATTTCTAACTTGTTGATTTTGAAGCAAATTAAAATTCTCAAAAATTATTGATGTAAATCCACCAAGAGCTGTAATACTTATCCCTTTTTTTTGAGCCAACTCCATCGCATTTAAAACTTTTCTTCTTGCAGTTTTGAAGCGACTTAGCATCTCAGGGACAAAGCATGAGTCGATGTAAGCTCCCTCGATTGTCTTGCCGATTGCACTTACAATTTTCACATGCTCAACCAACTGAGGAGGAGCAGTACACCAGACGTCTAAATCCCCTTCAGCAATATGGTCATAGCCTAAATCCAATGCCTTTCTCTTGGCATCTTCAAAACTTGTTGAATGTCCGATTAGCCCAAACATTTGGTAGAAAGCAAGTTCAAAATTTAAACAAAATATTTATCCAAGATTGAAGATTAGACCACGAAGGTCAAAAAAAAAGAATTCCTCAAGAACTTTAAGTTCCTGAGGAAGCAATAGAAGATAAATAAATGTAAATTTTAAATAACCTAAATCACCGCTGCTAGAGCCATTCTAGCAATTTCTCTATTGTCTAAGCCTATTTCCAAAAGGGAATCTTGGTAAGCAATCATAAATTCTTCCATTAACTCCTCTTTATCCATATGAAGCACTTCAGCATCATTTGAAACTTCATCAAGCATTGATTTGATTAGAGGCAAATTTACTTTATTAGCCTTCATTAGATCTTTCTTAACAGAATCAAGATTGGCCTTTAACCACTCTTGGCCATAATTCAAATGTAAATATTCATCTTGAACAACACCTTCTGTGATTCTTTTAGCAAAAGGGTCTGCTACGCCAATGTAAACGTTGTAAGCAGAGATTGCGAAAGATTCAATTAAAATACATTGAATCAAAAGGCACGTTGTAGTGTCACCAGAAGCAAAAGCTTCTAGGAAATTATTATGAAGTCTTGAGAAGAATTTTTTAGCAAAAGGCATATCCGGCTTTACGGAAAGATTCCTTCCACAGGCACAAAAACCGTGCATATGTTTTTTTTCCATCTTTCCAAGTCTTACAAGCTCATCAGCATGCTCTGGAATTAACTTGGCTAAATCACAAAAATTTGCGTAAGCTTCCTCTTCACCCTCAATAACAATTGCATTAATCCTGCTATATGCATCTTTGTATGATTCTGAGGCAAAATCTGGAAGAGCGTCAGAACTCATCTCTTGTTTTTCTACGGTTAGATTGTTGGATGCAAGAGCTTGCATAGATCTATTGGAAATTTATCAATCTGAGTGATCTTACAGAATTAAAAGCAAAATGGTAGTTCAGTTATTACATCTTAACTGCTAGAAACAGGTCTTTCAGACATAACTGGGGGCCATTCACTGTCCAAAAGGCTTATAAACATTGACTTCCAATGATCTATTAGTGCATTTTCCAAAGCGGCACCCAATTCAACATTTGAGGAACTTGCATCACCAATAACACCAGAAGAACTCAAATCTTTTGTAAGCCATGCGCATGGAGAGGCACCTTCAAGGCTCCATCCTTTTGGAGTAGAAATAATCTCTTCACTAGAAATCTTTTTATCTAAATAAGAATCATTTTGAACCAAATCTTTGGCCATATGCAACATAAGACTTGTTTCTGCGGTAGCTGCATGAAGTCCTTCCTCAACCTCTTTATCAGTCAAAAGATTTTCCAACCCAGGAACTCCACTCCACAAAAAGCAAGGCAAAACAGCTAATGAGGGGCATTGAATTCTTAATTGTCTTGAAACAGCTTGTAGTAATCCTATTTGTCCACCATGGGCATTTAAGAAAACTAATCTTTTGAACCCCATATTAGCTATTTGCTGACCTACATCAGTAACCAGTGAAAGCAAGACATTTGCAGATAGGGACAAAGTTCCTGGAAAGTCCTGATGCTCAGGAGAAAAACCAATTGATTGGGATGGCATCATCCAAATCGGCATACTTTTTGGCAACCCTTCAAGTGTCTTAATTAAAATGTTTTCAGCAAAAAAAGTATCAGTAATCAAAGGTAAATGTGGCCCATGTTGTTCACATGCGCCAAAAGGCCAAACCAATGTAGATCCCTTAGCAGAAGCGGCTTTAGAGGCCTCAGGCCAGGTCAAATGTTCAAATCGACGGGTTTGAAAAATGATAGAAATCTCCTAATAATTAAAAAACAACTTAACCTTGGCTGTAAGAATGTTTCACTTATTACCAAGGGTATTATGGCCGGGTCAGATCCTCAGCCTAAAAAAGCTACTCCACCAAGGCCGGCAATAAATGCACCCCGCAAACCATTGCAGGTTGTTCACATCAGTCGAAAGACTGAGGAAGAAATCACTAATAAAGACTCATCTAATCAAGAGATCTCTGAACAATCTAAAGACAAAAGCTTTGATGTAAAAGTTGTAACCGAAAAAGATATTTCTCAGTTAAAGAAAGCTCCTGAACAGAAGAACTTAACTAAGGAAAACTCTAGCGAAATTTCCCAACCGAGGTCAATGGAAGATCTTCTGAGATCGAAAAATAACCCTGACTATAAAAAAAATATTGAAGCTTTTGATGATCAAAATATTTTTGAACAAAAGAGTAGAACGGTTGATGAATTTGATTTTGATGAAGACGAATTTTTAGCAGCCTTAGAAGAAAATCAACCAATCGGCACAACTGGAGAAATTGCAAAAGGTTCAGTTATTGCAATTGAAAGCGATGGTATATACGTAGACATAGGTGGAAAAGCTCCTGGGTTCATGCCTAAAAATGAATGCGGTCTAGGGGTAATTACAAATTTAAAAGAACGTTTCCCAAAAGGGTTACAAGTCGAAGTTCTTGTTACTAGAGAACAAAATGCAGATGGGATGGTAACAGTTAGTTGTAGGGCATTAGAACTAAGAAAAAGCTGGGAAAAAGTTCAAAAACTTGCAAAAGAAGGAAAAGTTGTTCGAGTTAAAATAAATGGTTATAACCGTGGGGGTGTTACATGCGACTTCGAAGGTTTAAGAGGCTTTATTCCAAGATCTCAACTTGAAGACGGAGAGAATCATCAATCTCTAGTTTCAAAGACACTCAACACAGCTTTTTTAGAGGTAAATCCAGAGAGAAGAAAACTTGTTCTCTCCGAGAAGAAAGCTGCAATTGCTTCAAGATTTTCTGAATTAGAAATTGGACAATTAATTGAGGGTAAAATCTTAACCATAAAACCCTATGGTTTTTTTGTTGATTTGAAGGGAGTCAGTGGATTATTGCATCATTCAATGGTAACCAATGGAAGCATGAGAAGCCTTGGAGAAGTTTTTCAAACAGGTGAGACTATCAAAGCTTTAATAACTGATTTAGATCCTTCACGGGGACGAATTGGATTAAACACAGCCCTTTTGGAGGGTCCTCCAGGAGAACTTATTACTGATAAAGCAAAAATAATGGAAGAAGCGGATGAGCGAGCAGTGAAAGCTCGCAATAGCTTAAATAAAGAAAAAGTTGATCCTCAAAAGGAAGAGAAAGGCATCAACTAACCCTCTTAAATTTACATTGAAGAAAAAAAATTGTGATTGCTTCAAAAAAATCTGATTTGAAAAAAGCAGACTGGGAAATAGACTTTTATTCCCGCCCAATAGTTGATGAAAATGGAAAAAAAAGATGGGAATTATTAATCACATCTACAAATAACTTCAAAGCCACGAAAACTTTTAAATGGGAAAAGATATGTCCAGCATCCAATGTTAATTCTATTTGGTTAAAAGATGCTTTAGACGAAGCTATTGATACAGCTTATTCACAAGGTTGGGAGAAACCGTCCGTTATTCGTTGTTGGCGATCCTCTATGAAAACAATGATCAAACGTGCAGCAGATCAAATAGATATTGAACTTATTTCTAGCAGAAGAACATATTCATTATTGGAGTGGCTTATTGACAGAGAAAGGAATTTTTATCCCCAGCAAAAAGGCTATATCGGCGTCAATCTTTCTCCTCCTTCAAAACCAATTGCAAACCAGGCTATTCCTTTACCAGAAGAGGTAAGAGGTGACTCTTGGAGCTTTGCTTCCCTATCTCTAGATACACTTAGAGAAGCCGATGAATGGAAAATAGAGTTTTCCAATTTAATCCCTATAAAAGATTCAATTAATCAAAATATTTCTATTCCAGGTATTAGGCTTTTTAGTTCAAAAAGATCCTTAGCACTTGCAGCTTGGCTTGGGGGACTTGAGCCAGCAAAGCTTTTAATCGAAGGGACTCAAATAATCTTAGAAGCAGGGCAAGCTGATAGATGGTTGGTAACTGATGTAGAAGAAGAAGCAAAAAAGGCTATTGAAAATAATTTTCTAAATACAAAAATAGACGCCGATGGACTTCAATTTATTTCAGTTCAAAAAAGTCCTGAAGAAAATACCCTAGATGGTTTTTGGATGCTAAAAGATATTGGAGAAATTTAACAGCTATATCGAACAAAACTATTAAAATAGATTAGTCGCCCTTAAGAGATAATCATACAAAAATGATTTTATCTAACTATAAGAATGTTGATTTTTTTCAATCTGAACTATTAAGAGAGTATGATTTCATACATGCATTTTTTACTAAAAGACCTAGCAATAATGAGCCAGTGAAATTACAAGAGCAACTAAATATTAATTCTAAGATTAATTATCTGAAGCAAATACATTGTAGCAAAGTGATTCAAGTTAATAATACATTAAATTTAAAAAATAAAGTTGCTGATTGTTTAATAACAAAAGCAAAAAATCAAAGTTTATGGATATATACAGCAGATTGCATACCTATACTTATCGCTGATGTAAAGACAAGGAATATCGCAGCCTGTCATTGCGGATTAAAAGGTCTTGAAAAGAAAATTATCTCAAAAACATTAAAAAGTTTAGAAAAAATAGGATCTCATAAAAACAACTTAATTATTGCACTCGGGCCTTCCATTAACGGGGAAAAGTATCAAGTAAATAAAAAAGATGTTAAAGATTTAATTACTCAAATCGCAGGTGAAAATTTTACGGCGAAAAATTCATGCATAAACGCAATCAAAGGAAAAGAAATGATTCCCTTATTCAAAAAAGACTCTAACCCTAATAAAATACGTTTTGACATAAAAGCTGCTGCTATCTCACAATTATACAATGAAGGTATTAAACAATATCAAATCAATTCAAATAGAATTTGCACATACTCAAATCCAAATCTATTTAATTCTTACAGAAGAGAAAAAACTAATTCAAGACAATGGAGCTGCATATATTCATGATCATAAATATATAGAGTTTTATAATTAACTTAGCATTTATTTGTTGCTAATCCTTCTTTTATATATTTGTCCGCTATGTCAATATTGCTATCAAAAGGAATAACTTTAGCCACCAAGACACCATCGACTGAGCCTTTAGGTTTTAAATTTACTTTTGTATGTCTTGGCAGCTGTTTTTTGAGCCAATTAACTGATTTTTCTTCTAAATCAGGGTTGATTTCCGTGCATGCTAATTTCACAGTATAGGTACGATTATGATCACCGATCAGCAACACATTCGAACTAGTAACTTGCAAAATTTCGGCCGCATCAACTTCCGAATAAAAACAAAAAAATGAAATTAGCAATATTAAAATCTTTGTAAAAAATTTATTCATAAAAAGTTTTTACAATTATTTTTTCATCTCAGGGATACCAACCATTTGAGCATTACTTTTCCCAGGTGGCACCATCGGATAACAATTTTCACCTTTTCGTACATTTACGTTAACAAGAACTGGTCCTTCACTAGCCAAGGCTTCTTGAAGCTTAGGTATTAGCTGGTCTCTCTCAGAAATTACAATCCCCTCAATACCAAAAGCCTTAGATAGAAAAATAAAGTCAGGTTCCCCAACGGACATATTAGATGCTGAATATCGTTCATCATAAAAACTTTCTTGCCATTGCCTAACCATTCCTTGCCAATGATTATTGATAATAATTACTTTTATGTTCAACTTATATTGAGCAATAGTTCCAAGCTCCTGGATGTTCATGAGGATACTTGCATCACCGGCGATACAAATTACTTGCTCCTTAGGTAAAGCAACTTTGACTCCCATTGCAGCGGGCATCCCAAAACCCATTGTCCCAAGTCCAGCACTGCTAATCCATTGTCTTGGTCCATTTAACAAGTATTGAGCTGCCCACATCTGATGTTGTCCAACATCAGTTGTAATGAAAGCATCTTGCGCCAACTCTCTTAAAGCAATTAATACTTCCTGTGGATAAATTTCCCCTTCTTTAGGGGGAATTATCAAAGGAAAATTATTTTTCCAGTTATTAATTTTGTTCAGCCAGTTAGAGGTTCTTGGGTTTATTTTTCTTTGGTTACTGAGATCTAATAATTTAACAAGACTAATTCCTACATCTCCTAATACGGAAACTTCAACTAATCTATTTTTATTTATTTCAGCAGGATCAATCTCAAAGTGAATTACTTTTGCCTTTGGAGCAAACGTATCTAATTTACCTGTAACTCTGTCATCAAATCTTGCTCCAATCGCAATCAACAAATCACATTCAGTCACAGCGAAGTTGGCATAAGCTGTTCCATGCATACCAAGCATCCCAACTGATAAAGACTCACGTTCATCAAACGCGCCTTTCCCCATCAAAGTTGTGGTTACGGGTATTTGAAATCTATTAGCAATAGCAGCGAGAGTTTCATGTGCTCCCGAAGAAATAACACCCCCTCCAACATAAAGGAGTGGTTGCTCAGCATTTTCAATCAAATCCAGGGCTGCACTTATGGCTTTATGTTCTGGGGCGAATGGTAGTTCAAAGCCTGGTGGCTTTATCGAACCTGGCTCAACAGGGAGATAATTAAACATCTCTTGTCCAACATCTTTTGGTATGTCAATCAAAACAGGTCCCGGTCTACCCGATGAGGCAATAAGAAAAGCTTGAGCCACAACTCTTGCGATTTCAGATGGATTTCTTACTACCCAAGAATGTTTAACAATTGGAAGTGTTATCCCAAAAATATCTGTTTCTTGAAAAGCATCAGTACCTATTGCAGGTCTAGGTACTTGTCCTGTTATCACAACAAGAGGTACAGAATCCATCTGAGCGGTGGCTATTCCTGTTACTAGATTTGTGGCTCCAGGACCGGATGTACCAAAACAAACGCCTACTTTGCCAGTTGCCCTAGCAAAACCATCTGCAGCATGAGTTCCACCTTGCTCATGTCGAACAAGAATATGTTTTAACCACCCCTCTTGCTCTGCTTTGAAAACCGCATCATATATTGGAAGTATTGCTCCGCCTGGATAACCAAAAATAGTATCTACTCCATGCCTACGAAGAGAATCCATCAAGGCATCAGCACCTGAGATCTCATTTTGAGTTTGTGATCCTGAATCCCCTATTTGATTGGGCGCAGAAGTCAGGGTCACGGCAAAAGAAAATCTAAACTAACAATAAATCTTAGTGTGAATAATTTCAATTAATCTAAATCAAGCAAAGATTTAATTAAATTCTCTAAGTTGTAATAGGAAGTTTACTTATCAAACAAATCAATACAAATAATTATTTTAATTCTTTAAAGCAAACCTATTTGATGTAAAGGTCCACCACCAATTATTAATTCCACCAAAAAACACAGAAAAACAATCATTGCGACTCTTCCATTCCAGACTTCAGAGCTGTTATTCCAACCCCACTGCCATTTCTCCTGAGGATAAAGTTTTACTCTCTCTGGCAATTTTGATGCTTCCTCTAAACTTATCCCCGCTCCGTTTAAGCAAGAAGAAACCAGGTCAGCCAATCCTTCAATAAACAAAGGATATATATCAAGTGCTGGAACTCTTTTAAAATTAACAATTCCATTCTTCTCAGCAATTTCTTTGTACTCAATATCAATCTCCTGGAGGGTTTCAATATGCTCACTCACAAAACTTATTGGGACCACAACAAGTTCCTTAATTCCAGATTTGCCAAGTTTTTCTAATACTTCTTCAGTATATGGTTTTAGCCACTCTTCTGGCCCAACTCTGCTTTGATAAGCAAGTGAGAATGAATTGCTATGTCCAAGTAAGTTTTCAAGCTTATCAATAATCAAAAGTGAACAGTTTTGTATTTGATCTTGATAGGGATCGCCGGCCTCTTCTACATAGCTTTTTGGGACACCATGTGCAGTAAAAAAAACGTGGGCCCCTTGGGGTAAATCACAAGCCAAGATTTCTTTCTTTATTAATTCAGCCATTGAGGAAACATAGGCTGGATGATCAAACCAGCTACGAATACAACGAATTGATAATTCCGCGAACTCAGAGTCACCATCTTTTAACCTTTTCAATTCTCTAAAACTTGATCCACTTGTACTTATCGAAAAATGTGGATAAAGAGGTAGAACAACAACTTCGCTAACACCATCAGCCTTCATATCCGCTACGGCTGACTCAGTAAATGGATGCCAATACCTCATCGCAACGTATGTTGTAGCGTCTATTCCAATATTTCTAAGATAGCTCTGTAGTTCTCGTGCTTGCTGCTCGGTAATACGACGTAAAGGGGATCCGCCTCCTATCGATCTATAAGCCTCTTGTGATTTACTGCTTCTTAATAAGCTTATAAGCCACGCTAGGGGTTTTTGGAAAGCACGAACTGGTAAACGAATTATCTCTGGATCAGAGAATAAATTATACAAAAATGGTCCAACGTCCTTAATCCTCTCAGGACCTCCAAGATTTAATAAGAGGACACCAACCCGAGCCATTTCAGAAAAAACTCCTTATAAAAGGTTATATAAACCCTTACAAAAGTAAAGCTAGCTAAATTTACAGGATCATGGACGAGAATCAAAAGTTACTAGATATCAACCAAGACCTTGAATCAAAGGGAATCAATCTGAGAATTGAGAAAAGGGGTAAAGTTTTAAACATTCGAGGTTCTTTGCCAGATAAGAAATCTCATAATCTTTCCAAAATACAAAGAATAAGTCTTAAACTTCCACACAACATTAATGGTCTAGAAGAAGCTAGAAAAGCTATCGAGTTGATTGATTTTCAACTCAAAAAAAATCAATTTTCCTGGTCTAATTGGATTAAAGAAAAAAACATCACAACAACAAAGACAAATAAATCTGTGGTAAGCAATGAAATAGAAAACTTTAAAAGGCAATTTTTTTCTGACACATCCAGGAGCAAATCACCAGCTGGAATGATTAGCACCTGGCAGTCTGCTTACAAACCATATTTGAACAGATTAATTGGTGAAAGTAATAAATATACTTTAAAATTAAACGAGGATCTACTCCTGAAAATCCTTTTAAGTTACAAAAAAAACTCAAGGAGCAGACAACAATGTGGAATTGCTTTAGGCGCTTTAGCTAGATATCTTAAATTGGAGCTTCCAGAGAACTGGAAACAACTTCAAAGTGGTTATGGAATACACGAGTCTAATTTCAGAGATTTACCAAGTGACGAAGAAATTATTGATAGTTTTAAATTAATCCCAAATCCAAAATGGAGATTTGTTTTTGGGCTAATGGCAACCTATGGGCTTAGAAATCATGAAGTCTTTTTTAGTGACTTATCTTGTTTAAAAAAAAATGGAGATCAAATACTTCGTGTTTTTCCAAACACAAAAACAGGAGAGCATCAAGTTTGGCCCTTTCATCCTGAATGGGTTGATTTATTTGAGCTAGATAACACAATTGATACTTCAGATTTACTCCCAGATATCCAAACGGATCTCAAGGTGACAACTCTTCAACATATCGGACGTAGAGTATCTGAACAATTTAAAAGATATAAAATATCATTTACCCCCTATGATTTAAGACATGCATGGGCAGTCAGAACAATCTTAATAGGCCTACCAAATACCGTAGCTGCAAAAATGATGGGGCACTCAGTTTCAATACATACAAAAACCTATCATCATTGGATAACAAGAAGAGACCAACAAATTGCTGTTGATAGTGCTCTTTCAAAAGTTAAGTTTTAAAAAGAAGAATAATTAATATTTATAGCCATAGCATTTTTAGAAATTATTCTTTTATTAACTTATATAATTTAAGACAAGGGATGAAAAATAAGATTTCCGAAGAAGATTTAAAACTTAACAGCCTAGACAAGAGTGCAGAAAAAATAGGAATGGGAGGAAATTTAATCCCAAATATGACCGAAGAAAAATATAGAGAAAGGATGCAAAAGAGGAAAGAAATTCAAACACACAGATTACAAGAAAGGAATAAAGAAAAAGGTCTAATAATAATCAATACCGGACAAGGCAAAGGCAAAACTACTGCTGCCCTTGGGATGGGATTAAGAACTATTGGTCATAACCACAAAGTTGCAATCATTCAATTCATCAAGGGTGGGTGGGAACCAGGTGAGACGTTAGCTTTGAAAATATTTGGGGACAAGTTAAAATTTCATGCCCTTGGAGAAGGGTTCACATGGGAAACACAAGATAGAAATAAAGATATAAATTTAGTTAAATCAAGCTGGAAAAAGGCTGTTTCTTATATTAAAGACCCAAATTATAAACTTATAATCTTAGACGAGATTATCGTTGCAATAAAACTTGGATACATAGATGAAGATGAAATTATAAATGGCATAAATTTACGCCCCGAACTTACACATGTAGTCTTGACTGGGAGAGGCGCTTCAGAAAAATTAATCCATTCAGCTGATCTTGTGACAGAAATGAAATTAATCCACCATCCTTTTAGAGAGCAGGGAATAAAAGCACAAGAAGGGATCGAATATTAGTTTATAGTCTTGGAAAAATTTCCATCGCAAGGGATCCAATACAGACATAAAGACGTTCTCCCAAGACTTGCTACTGTCAGTTTGTTATGAACTTTTAATGACATACTCTAGAGCACTTATAAAACTCAGTGGTGAAGCTCTTATGGGAGAAAAACCTTATGGAATTGATCCTGAAATTGTTCAATCTATTGCCAAGGATGTTTCAAAAGTAGTTGAAAATGGAACGCAAATTGCAATTGTGGTTGGCGGTGGAAATATTTTTAGGGGTCTAAAAGGATCCGCTGCAGGGATGGATAGAGCCACTGCTGACTATGTAGGAATGCTTGCAACCGTAATGAATGCAATCACACTTCAAGATGGATTAGAAAGAGCTGGAGTACCCACCAGGGTTCAATCTGCTATTGACATGCAACAGATTGCTGAACCATACATAAGAAGAAGAGCAATAAGACATTTAGAGAAAGGAAGGGTAGTAGTTTTTGGAGGTGGGTGCGGTAATCCATTTTTTACAACTGATACCACTGCTGCTCTCAGGGCCGCTGAAATCAACGCAGAAGTTGTTTTCAAAGCCACGAAAGTTGATGGGGTTTACGATCGAGATCCAAAGAAATTCTCTGATGCTGTCAAATATGACAATCTCACCTTTCAAGATGTATTAACCAACGAAATAGGAGTAATGGATAGCACCGCTATTGCTCTATGCAAAGATAATAAAATCCCAATAGTTGTTTTTAATATTTTTCAACCTGGGAACATTGCTAAGGCTATTTCTGGCGAACAAATTGGATCAAGAATATCTAATTCAAGTTAAAACTAAATTTGTAGACCTTATTCAATAATCAATTCGCAATAAATTATCTAAATGTCAAACCAAGAGCTAAAAACCACAATGAGCAAATCTGTTGAAGCAGCTCAAAGAAATTTCAATACCATCAGGACGGGAAGAGCAAATACATCTTTATTAGATAGAATATCAGTCGAATACTATGGAGCAGATACTCCACTAAAATCACTAGCAACAATAAGTACTCCTGACTCTCAAACGATAGCAATTCAACCGTTCGACTTAGGCTCATTGGCTTCCATTGAAAAAGCCATTGCTACAAGTGATCTAGGTTTTACTCCAAACAATGATGGCAAAATAATTCGTATCAATGTTCCACCTTTAACTGAAGAGCGTAGAAAAGAATTTTGCAAACTCGCATCTAAATATGCAGAGGAAGGAAAAGTCGCACTAAGGAATATACGCCGTGACGCAATAGAGAGAGTCAAAAAATCTGAAAAGGATGGTGATCTTTCCGAAGATCAAAGTAGAGATGAACAAGAAACAATTCAGAAAGAGACTGATAATTTTATTAAAGATATTGAAAAAAAACTTTCAGAAAAAGAAGCTGAGATTTTAAAAGTTTGACACTTTTAGATGTTGCCATTATTGGAGGAGGGGCATCAGGCACTACTACAGCATTTCATCTTGCTAGTAAAGGGAAAAAAGTATGTATTCTTGAAAAAAACAATTCCTCTCCAGAGAGAATCTGTGGGGGTGGAATGTCTGCTGCAGTGCAAAATTGGTTTCCGTTTGAACTTTTACCAATAGTTGATGAAGTCATAACAAATGTAGAGTTTAGTTGGTGTAATACCGACAAAGTGGTCGCTGAACTATCAGGCTCTTCTCCTTTTTGGATAGTTAAACGTGAAAAACTTGATGCATTCTTGTTAGATCAAGCACTGTTTTCAGGTTGTAATTTATTGACTACTTTTAAAGTAGTCGATCTAAAAAAAGTTTCTAATATTTGGCAAATTACCGCTCTTGATGGGAGACAAATAGAAGCAAGAGCAGTTGTTATTGCTGATGGTTCTGAATCACCATGGCCTAAAACTTTTAATTTAGGTCCAAATCAACAAAAGTTCGCCTCCACTTTCTCAGGAAGAATTAAAAGGAGGGGAAACTTAGGAAATGAAACTGCTAGATTTGAATTTGGCCTAGTAAAAAATGGCTTTGCATGGGCATTTCCATTAAAAAATGAAGTAAATATTGGTATGGGAACTTTTCTAGATAATACGACTTCAATTCAAGTTGATGAAATACTTCAATCATTTCTGCCTGATTTGGGCTTAGACCCAACTGAAATACTCGGTCATAAAAAAAAATTAAGGATATGGAGTAGCCACAGTAAATTAAACGGGGAAGGAATTCTTCTGGTTGGTGATGCCGCCTCATTATGTGATCCCTTTTTGGCAGAAGGATTAAGGCCCGCTTTAATGAGTGGATTTGAAGCTGCAAAAAACCTTATCTATTGGTTAGATGGAGAAGTCAATTGTTTAGATTCATACACTAAATCAATGCAGGCAAAATGGGGGAATTCTATGGCTTGGGGTAAAAGAATTTCTCAAGTTTTTTATCGTTTTCCAAAAGTTGGATATCAATTAGGCGTAAAAAGACCTACTGCTCCAAAAAGGATTGCACAAATTCTTTCAGGTGAGATGAATTATGAAGACATCGCAAAAAGAGTAATCAAGAGATTACTCTTTCAAAATTCAAGCTCAAAGAGTTAGTGCAATTCCTCTTTCAATCAACTCAAGTCTTTCATTCAATTGATTTTCTAATTTATCAATTGCTTGGCTGAAACCGCTAATTCCTTCATTTAGTTTTTCCGTAGCCATTTTATCTCCGGCCATCATTAGTTCAAAAGAAGTCTGATCTAAATGAATCGTCTCATCAATCACCAAAGGTTTTTGTGCGTTTAACTTGATTGGCAAGTCCGAATATGTTTCATTAAGTTCCTGAAGCAATTTAGGGGAAATCGTTAACAAATCACATCCTGCAAGCTCAGTTATTTCCTCTATATTCCTAAAACTTGCTCCCATGACTTCTGTCTCATAACCATTTGACTTGAAATAATTAAATATTTTAGTAACAGAAACGACGCCTGGATCCTCATTTGCTGGATAAGAATCTCTTCCTGTAGCTGATTTATACCAATCTAAAATCCTGCCAACAAAGGGTGAAATAAGCGTTACACCTGCCTCAGCACAAGCAACTGCTTGATAAAAATTAAACAACAAAGTTAGGTTACAATGAATATTCTCTTTTTCTAGTACCTCAGCAGCTTTTATTCCCTCCCAAGTAGAAGCTATTTTGATTAAGACCCGATCGTTAGTAATGCCATCTTGGTTGTATTTAGCAATTATTTTCCTCGCTTTTGCAATTGTGGCATCAGTATCAAAGCTAAGTCTTGCATCAACCTCTGTTGAAACTCGGCCAGGAATTAATTTCAGTATCTCTTTGCCAAATACAACACATAGTTCATCCAAAGCTTCTTTGACAACATTAGCTCTTGAGGCAGTAGCTCCTAGCATTTCTCTTGAAGTTACTAGCGCTTTGTCAATCAAACTTTGATAAGCAGGTATTTGTGCCGCCGCCAGAATTAAAGAAGGATTTGTTGTAGCGTCTTTAGGGTGAAATTTTTTAATCGCTTCAAGATCACCCGTATCAGCCACTACTACAGTCATCGAAGACAACTGATTAAGAAGGGATTCCATAATAAAAAACGTCTTGCATAGGAAATAGACTAGCTATATTTTTTGTGGATTTCACCCTTTAATTTGCACTTTCGGGAAAATTTAGCCATCTCTTAGCTTTTGATAGCTAAATATTCTTTTTTAGAAATACTTGGTGGGATTTTTTCTATAACAAGCAAAGTCTCAATAATTTTTTTTGCCACAGGTAAGGCCACAGTTGATCCATAGGCATTTGGCTTTTTGGGTTCATCAATAACTGCTAAAACGACATAGCGGGGATCATCGATAGGGAGACTTGCAACAAAACTGCAAATTTTTGAACTATAATTCAGTCCATCCTGCGATTTTTGTGCCGTTCCTGTTTTTCCTCCAATTCGATAACCAGGAACATTTACCTCTATACCACTTTCATCGTAAAAAGACACAACAGTTTCCATCCATCCAAGAACAGTCTTTGTAACTTCAGGAGATAAAACTTGCTTAGATACAGACGGAGTATTGAAATACGACTCATAATCACCTTTCAGTCCTTTAGTGATGTGAGGTGTAACAAGTTTGCCTCCATTAGCAATCAAAGCATGTAATTGAGCTAGTTTCAAAGGTGTAATAGAAAAACCTTGGCCAAAGGAAGCTACTGCAGGTTCTATAGGGTGATTTACAAAAATCTGGTTTGATTTTATTTGGCCACCTACTGCACCCGGAAGATCAGTTTCTGGGATTTCATCTATCCCAAGTCGCCTTAACCATTGCCAGTAATTATTTGCATTCAATTTATTCATAATCTTAACCATAGCGACATTGCTTGAGACTTGTAACACCTCAGGATAAGTAAGTATTCCATTAGGCTTTCGATTCCAATTCGAGAGAGGCCATCCTCCAACCGTAATTAGACCATCATCATTTACTTCTCCATTGGGAGTTATAACTCCCTCCTCCAATGCCAATGCTAAGTTGATGGGCTTAAAGGTAGACCCAGGTTCAAATAATTCTTGTACAGACCACTCTTTAAAAAGAGATGGCGAATAGTCCCAATACTTATTGGGATCATAAGTTGGGGTTGAAGCCAATGCTAAAAGTTCTCCCGTATTAATATCCATTACGATTACTACGCCTTTTTTTGCATTCCACTCCTTTACTTGCTTACTTATTTCTTTAACTGCTACTTCTTGGAGCCTTACATCTAAGGTTAACTGGAGATTCAATTGGTCCTCATCAAATACGCCACGCTGAACACCTATGGGCAAAGGTGTACCATCAGCTCCTCTCCTGATTACACTAGCTTTTTCAAGACGTTTAAGATCTCTATCTAAACTTAATTCGAGTCCAGCCTGAGGCCTTCTATCTAAATCCAAAAAACCAACTACATTCGCAAAAAGTGATCCATGAGGATAAAGCCTTTGAGGATAAACCTCCAAATCGATACCACTTATTCCAAGTTTCTTAATTGCATTAGCCTGCTCTTGTGTTATCCCCTCTGCTAGTTTTACCCCTGAAGAATAATTTCCTAATTTATTTAAAATCTCATCAACACTTTTGGATAGTGGAATAGACAGAAGTTTTGCTACTTCAACTGGCTCACGAACTGTTCCATATGAATCACCAGGAAGATTAAAATATCTGGGATGAGCCCAAATCTTAAAACGTTTTTCATCTATTGCGACAAGCTTTCCATTCCTATCAAAAATAGATCGACGTGTTCCTAGAGGGTTCTTTTGTTCCGTTTGAACTTCGCGTGCTAGTGATCTTAATTGATCAGACTGAAATAGTTGAAGCCAACCTACTCTTAAAAAAAGGCCGCCAAGTCCGAAGCATAACAAAGCAAATACAATCTTAAACCTTGACTGAGAGAGAGGCGAAAGAGTTTTCGCTTTAAAGGTCTTTCGCTTTTTTCTAGAATTAATTTTTCTCATCGAAATTATTAATAACCTGACTTCATTTGGAAAGCAGATATTTTTGCTAATAACCTAGTTTTTAATGTTTTATCGAATGATTTCTTGGCTTTTTCTGTTTTTGGTTTTTCTACATATATAAGATCTTCTGCTTTAGTCGGGACTAAATCTCTAGACACCTTTTGATTTTTTAATAGGTAACCTTCAATAATTGAAGTTGATTCCAATATCCTTCGGTTCAAGTCTCTGGTTTTCTCAAGTTTGGTAAAAGACTTAGTCCATAAATATTGAGAATGCAGAGCTACTGATGACATTATCGCCACTATTGTGAGTATTCCTATTAATGCACCATCTAAAGCGATATGAAGAGCAGCTTGAAATGGAAATTTTCTTTGAACCTGCTTAGATGAAAAAACACTGTTTAAAAATCCTTTGGGCAACTTCTTTTTTTGAAATTGTCCTACTTTTTGTTTACATAGAGTACGACTAACCAAATCAAATTTCGAAAGTATCCCAAGTCAAACACTTCGATCAAGCAACTGCAAGAGCTTGAATAATGATATTTTATTTATTTAATCTCAATCTACTAATAATAAGCTAATAAAAGTGACTCCATTCCAAAGAGAATGCATAAGAGCACAAGGGAACAACCTTCCCGAACTCAATCTCATTAAACCTAGACCAATTCCTAAAACAAATAAAGGAGGTAATTCTCCCACACTTAAATGAGCTAAGGCAAAGATCAAGGCACTCAACAAAACACCGCTGATTTTGCCAACTTTTGATACCAATACAGGCAGAAGAATACCTCTAAAAACTAATTCTTCAAAAACAGGAGCCAAAACAACCGTTGTAATCAAAAGTAAAAACAATGGAAAAAATTCATCACTGCTTAAAACAAGTTCCAACAAAGGATTACTGCCACCTTGGTCACCTATAATCTCATTCATTAGCCACCCAATAAATAGCACTAAAGGCATAATCATTAACCATCCACTTATAGATTTAAAAAGTCCTTCTTTAATAGGTTTGATCTTCCATTGCAACCATCCTCCATCTATTCCCGAGGGTTCTAGACCCATTAATTGATATCGAATAATAAATAAAGGACCTATAGTCATTGAACAGTAACCAATAAATACTTTTAAAGATTGTTTTAATGGAGAGGATAAATTATTAAACAATAAATCAGTTACTGGTATTACCAGTGCAGGAAAAACAACTTCACCTATCACAACGAAACCACCAGAAATAAGTAGAATCATATCTAGGACTGATAGAGGTGGAGCTATAATTTCTGGCCAGGGAGTATTTTTATTTCTTAAGAAAATAAAAGCATACCTAATTAGTAATATACTCCCTACAAAGGAAGCAAAAAATGGTAATAATTGCGAAGTCAAAAGTCTTATAGCAGCAATTGAGTTATATCTTTTATCAATACATTTTTCATCCGAGAATCCGAGATTAGAGCATGAAATTTGATAAAGTAAAGGGTCTAATTTAATCTCATTAATATCAGGAAATTTATTAACTTCTTTTCCTTCTTGTATATCCAATGTATAGTTTCGAACTGTTTCAAAGTTTTTATCCTTAAAGTTTTTCTTCAGGATAAATTTTTGCTCATCCTCAGACTCTTCCAGCACTGCCAATAACAGCCTCTGCCTATCCTCAAGTTGTTCCAAAGGAATCTCTCGAAGAGCTTGATATAGTTTTTCTTGAGGTTCTGATCCTAAAAATACATTTTGTATTGTTTCAGGTATGGATGAAGAAGCTGAAACTGCCATCTCAGTTTGCATCAATGAAATCTTTGGAGCGACGGAGGGTCGCTCAAAGCTTTCTTGCAAACCTTGCCGCCATATCAAAATAGTTAAAAGTAATGAAAATAGAGCTATTGCCCATTTCCACCAAGTTTTAGCTTGTCTCATAAAATCAATTTGTGACGACTGAGATGGAGAAAGACTTCTATCTTTACTAAAAGAACATTAGATTGCCCTCATGGCTAATACCATAATTATTTAGAAGACACTTTATTTAATGACATTGCGTCTAATTTTTGTCCGTCATGGATTGAGTAGTTTTAACAAGGAAGGGCGTATTCAAGGAAGAAACGACCTTTCAAAATTAACTAAAGAAGGTCAATTACAAGCAGAGGCTGCTGGGAAAACAATTTCCTCTATTCCAATAGATGCAATTTATAGTTCCCCTTTGCAAAGAGCTTCAGAAACCACAAAGATCATTATCGAACAACATCAAAGAGACCTTCAAGCAATTTATACGGACGAACTATTAGAGGTTGACCTTGGGCCTTGGAGCGGTTTAACAAAAAATGAAATAAAAAACGAGTTTCCACAAGAGCTTTCTGTTTGGCAAAAAGACCCAAAAGAACTAACCATTAATAAAGGCGACGGTACAAATTTTCAGCCAATTAAAGAACTCTTATATCAAGCTGAACATTTTTTAAAATACTTATTTAATACCTATTCAGGCTCTAATAAAACTATTTTGATAGTTGCCCATAATGCAATTCTCAGGTGCTTAATACTGAAATTACTTAATGAACCATCAAAAGGTTTTAGAAGATTGAAGTTAGATAATACCTCAATCTCTATTTGTAATATTACTTTTAATAATTGGGAAGATAGACAAGTCCAAATTCAATGTCTCAATAATATCGCTCATCTATACCCTAATATACCCAAAAAAGGTAGAAAAAAAAGAATTATTTTAGTCAGGCATGGTGAAACAGATTGGAATAAACAGGGAAGATTCCAAGGACAAATTGATATTCCCTTAAATCAAAATGGGAAATTTCAAGCCAAGGCCGCTAGCGAATTTTTAAAAAATAATACTATACAAAAAGCTTTTAGTAGTTCGCTATCAAGGCCAAAAGAAACAGCACAGATAATTCTAAATGAACATCCCGGAGTCGAAATTTCTCTCAAAGATAGCCTCAAAGAGATCAGTCACGGTGAATGGGAAGGGAAATTGGAGTCTGAGATCAGGTCCGACTGGCCAGATCTTCTTAAAAAATGGAAAACCTCTCCTGAAAAAGTTCAAATGCCAGATGGAGAAAACATAACCGAAGTCTCAATCAGATCAATTAGTGGTTGGAATGAGATCTGCAAAGATCTAAAAAACGAAGAAACTGCATTAGTTGTGGCTCATGATGCAGTAAACAAAACCATTCTTTGTCATCTTTTAGGATTAATGCCATCAAAAATTTGGATGATAAAACAAGGTAATGGTGGCATTACAGTCATTGATCTCTCAGAGGAGGAAGGCCAACCAGCTCAAATAACCTGCCTAAATATCACTTCACATTTGGGTGGGATTATCGACTCAACCGCTGCCGGAGCACTGTAATTTATGACTAGTAGTTATTTCTTTGAAAATATTCAAATCCTTGAGCAGGCTGGATCATCTTTAAAAAGAGAGCCTGTTTTAATCAAAGACGGTGTGATTAAAGCATTCGGCAAAAAGGCTCTTCAAAAAGCAAAACTTTTAGGCATCAAGCCTCGGCGAGCCAAAAATATGCTTTTAGCTCCTTGTCTTGTTGATCCTCATTCGTTTTTGGAATCTCCTTTTAATGGTAAAGAAGAAAATATCTATACACTTATAGAAAAAGCAACATTTTCTGGTTATGGCCAGTTAGGTATCCTCCCTAGAGGTGATTTATGGAGAGATCATATTGAGTCGATCATTTCTTTAAAGACTATCAAAAGTGATGTTTTAATACACTTATGGGGAGGCTTTAGTCTGAGCGGTAAGGGAGTTAACTTTTCAAAACATTCCGAGATACTACAAAATGGAGCCATTGGGTTAAGTGATGACGATTTCATGCCTCCTGTAGAGCTTCTTAAGCAAGGTTTTTCAATTGGAGAGATGAAAAAATCCCCTGTGCTTCTTGCACCAAGAGACAAATCACTTCAAGCAGGAGGAATATCTAGACAAAGTGTACATACTCTTAGAGCAGGCTGGCCTATTGATCCTTCTGAAAGCGAAACCATACCTCTAGTCCAATTACTTGAACTTCATAAGCAATATCCTGAAATTTCACTAAGGCTAATGAACATTTCAACAGCTGAGGGCGTTGCAATACTTAAGAATGCACCCTCAAGGCCAATGGCAACTATTTTTTGGTGGCATTTAGTCAATGACAACTCAAGTCTTTCTCCTTTTGATATTGGATGGAGTGTAACGCCTTCGTTAGGATCCCCCATAGATAGAGCCTCACTCATAGAGGGTTTAGAGGAAAATGTTTTAGCAGCAATATCTGTTCATTCCACTCCCACAGATGACGCCGAGACCAAGCTACCTGCAAACAAAAGGAAAAAAGGGATCAGTTGCCATAACCTTGTTCTACCCTTGCTTTGGGATCAATTAGTTAGAAAGTCAGGATGGAAAGTGGAGAAATTATGGGAGAAAATTAGCTTTGGGCCCTCTAAATTCTTGAACCAAGCTGAGGAAAAATTGAGTTTAAATAGTAACCGTTGGTTATTATTTGACCCAGACAGAGAATGGTACCAATCTCATGAAGAAAAAATTTTAACTACATCAACTAACCAGCCGCTAAAAGACAAAAAAATATTAGGGAAAGTTATAGATTGTGGGCTTATTAATCAAGCTTTCCAAAACGACTAATAGGCCAAAACCGCCAGGTTGCTTTTCCAATTATTTCTGTCTGGGGTAAGAACCCCCCTGCTGGCCAAAAACGACTATCCCAACTATTAGCTCTGTTATCGCCCAAAACAAAAACATGTCCCTTGGGAACAGTTGTAGCTATGGAGCGACATAGATTAAATTTGGGTTTGCTTGGGCAGAAGGATTCAACATATGGTTCGTTGATTGATCTACTGTTCAAAACAATTTCTCCCTTAGCATTAATCAATAGACGATCTCCTCCTACAGCAACTACCCTTTTGATATATGCATCACAAGCACGATCAGAGATAGTGGGTATCCAGGAAATCAATGGGAATGTCCTTAATGAGCATTGAAATTTAGAAGGAAGTTGTTTTTTTCTATTAGATATCAATATCTCATCAAAGGAATATGGTGAGTTGAAAACTACAATTTCTCCTCGGGAAGGAGACCGTTTGCGAAAAGAAAATTTTTCAATAATTAGTCGATCATTCACTTTCAATCCTGGCAGCATCGAACCCGAGGGTATGTATCTAGCTTCTGCTATAAAATGACGAATACCTACATATAAAAGAACAGTTAAAGAGATAGGTCCCCAAGTATCAAAAAAGGCGTACCACCAACAATTTTTAGTTTCCTTACTGGAGTCTGAATTGTTATGTTGCACTTGTTTCTCAAAAATAAATATATGGTTTACTTTATTTGTAAAGACTACTTATTTTCAGTCAATATAGATCATCATGTGAATTTCAAAGTAATTTTTCAGCCCACTTTTCTTCTTTGAATCCTACTAAAAAGCATTTGCTGGACTTATACAAAAAAGGTCTCTTTATTAATCTAGGTTCCATACAAAGCTGATCAAACAACTCATTATCAGTCATTTTTTTGACAACATCCGAACCAATAGAGCGATACATAACCCCACTTGTATTTAAAAGGTATTTTCTATCACCATATAGTTCACTTGCTGAGATAAGCATTTCCTTAGACGGGGGAGATTTTAAAAGATCAATTAACTCAAAGGCAATTTCATTGCTATTAAGCCACTTAATCGCTCTGCGACATGTTGAGCATGAGGAATAACTAAATAATTTCAAGTTTTAAAGGCGTATTAAAAATTATTTTATCAAGATAGTAAGTCTAGAATAGTTATTTACGTGTCATATCAGATTGATGTGCTTCTATGCAGCTGTTTAATAATTCATCAACAGCATCGTAGTCTCTCCATCCGTCTATTACGATTACCCTTCCTTCTAAACTCTTGTAAGTTCTAAAAAACTCAGCCACATCCTCCAATTGGTTCTGAGCTATTTGCTTGATAGTGTTAATCTCTCTTTGTCTTGGATCTGCAGTAGGTACACATAAAAGTTTGCCATCGTAGGCCCCTGAATCATGCATATCAAGAACCCCTATAGGTCTTGCCTTTATCAAACAACCTGCAAAAGTTGGTTCTTCCATAACGACCATTGCATCAAGGGGTGCTCCATCCTCAGCAAGAGTATTTGGAATAAATCCATAATCAAATGGATATCTCACTGAAGAGTGCAAAACTCTATCAAGAGCCATAATGCCAGCAGAGCTGAAATATTCGTATTTATTTCTACTGCCAGCAGGAATCTCGACAACAAGATTTACTAATCCAGGCGAGGGTGATGGAGGCAGATCACTCAAGTCCATTTTGATTTATTGAGGTCGGAAAGCTTTCCGTTGTTTCTGGTCTTTCACTAATAACAGCAAGTAATGGGATTCCAAGCATTACAAATACTATTGCTAAACCAATTAAAGAAGTTGAGGTGCTATTAAAACTATAAGGATCTTCATCATTAGAAGATAATTGATCTGTTTCTTTATTAAGCAATGGAGGATCTAGCTCAGAAGATTGCTTATCAATTAAATGTGGTTCTAAATCCATTTAAAATTAAAAATAGATAAACCATCATTAGTCGAATGTGAGAAAACCAATTTAAAAAAAAAATTTTAAATTATATAGATATTATCCCACATCTAAGAATAATTAAGCAGCCTTTCTATCAGTATCCTGTAAATGATTCGTAATAGCATGATTATTATCAGATTGTCCACCAAGTTTATTTCTTATCAATCTCAACTCTTCAAGTATTGCATTTAAAGTATTTTGAGTTTCAGATGATGGCGAATTAAATATTTCTACAGTTACTTCTTTAATTCTGAGTATGTCTTTTGCAAATCTAGCAACTTCATTTGGGTGAAAAAGCAATTGATCTTTTTGATCACTTCTAAATTCAGTATTTAGCTTTTTAGGATTAAATGGAGGGTTTAGATTTCTATTGTCAGTATTTGTATATCTATAGACAGAAGCTCTAGACCTATTTAATGTTTTCTGGACTTCATCAATAGTCAATAATGAATCACTTGGGTTAGAAGCTGTATTAAATCCTTTACCTAAAGACTCCTCTGATCTTCCATTTGTTCCTGAATTTACTGACCCGTTAAACATTGCGAAAGAAAGCTTCTAAAAAACATGAGAGGAAGTTAGCAGAGGAATCAAATTAACACCATGTACATTTGGACACTTTAAAAAAACAACATGATTCCCGCACAATTAATATTGATATTCTTACGGCCATCGCTCAAAGTACTAGTCTCATAAAGATTTAATTTTTAGGCTTATGCGCGTCTCCCGCCTAATGCTGAACACTCTCAGAGACGTCCCTGCAGAAGCCGATATAATCTCACATCAGTTATTGATAAGAGGCGGTTTCATTAAACGCTTGGCTGGAGGTATTTATACTTACATGCCATTGCTTTGGAGAGTTATAAAAAAAATAAACTTCATTGTTGAAGAAGAGTTATCGGCAAAAGGTTGCCTTCAAGCTCTTCTCCCTCAACTTCAGCCATCGGATCTATGGAAAAAAAGCGGAAGGTGGAAATCATATACAGAAGGAGAAGGCATTATGTTTAGCCTGAAAGATAGACAAGGCAAAGAATTTGGACTGGGACCAACTCATGAGGAAGTAATTACTCAAATAATTTCTCAAACTATTCACTCCTACAAACAATTACCAATCAATATCTTCCAGATTCAAACAAAATTTAGAGATGAAATAAGGCCAAGATTTGGATTAATGAGAAGTAGAGAATTCATTATGAAGGATGCTTATTCCTTTCATGAAAATGAGGGTAATCTTCAATCAACTTTTTCTGAAATGAAAAACGCCTATCAAAATATATTTACTAAATGTGGTCTAGATTTTGTTTGTGTCGATGCCGATAGTGGGGCTATCGGAGGTGCCGCATCTCAAGAATTCATGGTTACGGCAGAATCTGGAGAAGACTTAATTTTGATAAGTTCTGATGGTAAATATGGGGCCAATCAAGAAAAAGCTGTATCCATTATCGAAAAAGGAGAGTTACTAGAACTAAACAAACCATCTATAATTAAGACCCCTAATCAAAAAACCATAGAGGAATTGTGTAAGCATAACAATTTCCACCCAAGTCAAATTATAAAAGTATTATTTTATCTAGCGACATGTGATGACGAAAAACAATATCCAGTGCTAGTTAGTATTAGGGGGGATCAAGAAGTAAATGATATTAAGCTTCTAAACGAAATATCTCAAAACCTAAAACAAAATGTACTAGATATTAAAATCATTTCTAATGAAGATATACAAAAGCAAAGTATAACTAATATTCCATTCGGATTTATAGGACCTGATCTCAGTAATAAGTTATTATCTAAAGCAGAAACTTGGGAAAGAAAATTTATAAGAATTTCTGACAATTCCATAAAAGATCTTAAAAGTTTTATATGTGGAAATAATATCAAAGACGAACATAAAATATTTTATAACTGGGATTTAATTAATACTCAACAGCAGATATGTGACATAAGAAAAGCCAAACCAGGAGACATGTGTATCCATGATAAAACACAAACATTAAAAGAATGTAGAGGTATAGAAATAGGTCATATATTTCAATTAGGAACAAAGTATTCAAAATCTTTAAATGCTACTTTCACCAACGATGAAGGCATAGAAGAACACTTTTGGATGGGGTGCTATGGAATTGGTATATCCAGGCTAGCTCAAGCTGCAGTAGAGCAAAATCACGATGATTCAGGTGTTATTTGGCCAATATCAATTGCCCCATTTGAAGTAATTATAGTTATTGCCAACATGAAAAATACCGAACAAACATGCTTAGCAGAAGAGATCTATCAAAAATTAATAAAAAATCGAGTTGATGCTTTACTTGACGATAGGGACGAGAGAGCTGGAATAAAGTTTAAAGACGCAGACCTTATTGGCATCCCATGGAGAATTGTTGTTGGTAGAGAAGCCAGTTCTGGACTAGTCGAGTTACATAACAGAAGAACTAAAACTACAGAGTCATTAGATTTAAATACGGTTTTAAAAAAACTTTCTGAAGAATTAAATACTAAAAAACTATAAATTCAGCCCAAAGGACTCTAGAGTCTTAGCTAACTGCAAAAAAAAAATGATTTCTGCCTTTCATCACCTCTCCATCAGGTTGGTGAGGGCAGCTTTGGCTATCTGCCTTGGCTTCTGCCTCATACTCTTCCAATTCGCCTCAGAAGTAAATGCAGCTAAAACACTTATGACTGGCGATTTTGCTAAAGACACTCTTTCAGTCTCTTCTGTTCTCAAGGAGACAATAACTTTACCTAAAGAAGATAAAGGCCTGTCAGAGGAAGAAAAAGAAGCTGTTTTTCTAATAAGCGATTACATTTCAAGATATAGGAATCGGTCTCAAGTAAATACGTCCACAACTTTCACAACAATGCAAACTGCCTTAAATGCTTTATCAGGTCATTACAAAACTTTCGCAAACAGACCAGTACCTGAAAAGCTCAAAGAAAGATTGAATAAAGAGCTTTCTAAAGCAGAGAAATTGGTACTTAGAGAAGATTAAAGATAATCTTTAATTCATTTCTTTGACTCAGGGTAGGGCTATCTGCAAATGTTATCTATTCTTAAGTAAATCGGTTTCGAGCCGAATTTTCTTCCTTGGCAAATGTTGTAGTCATAGGCGCGCAATGGGGTGATGAAGGTAAAGGCAAAATCACCGATTTGCTCAGTCGCTCCGCAGATGTAGTTGTTCGCTATCAAGGTGGTGTTAATGCCGGTCATACAATTGTTGTAGAGGACAAAGTCCTTAAATTGCATTTAATACCCTCCGGGATTTTGTATCAAGATACGATTTGTCTTATTGGATCGGGAACAGTTGTTGATCCAAAAGTGATGATTAAAGAAATAAAAATGCTTAAAGATAACGACATTAATATCTCAGGGCTAAAACTAGCCTCAACAGCTCATGTAACGATGCCTTATCATCGTCTTCTAGACAAGGCGATGGAGCAAACAAGAGGTCTCCAAAAAATTGGTACTACTGGAAGGGGAATTGGGCCAACTTATGCAGACAAATCACAAAGGAATGGGATCAGAATTATTGATCTTCTTAGCAGAGAAAAACTTCAAGAAAGATTAAAGGTCCCGTTAGCAGAAAAAAATGGACTCCTACAAAAGATTTACGGAATTGAGCCATTGATCATTGATGAAATAGTTGAAGAATATCTTGATTACGGGAAACAGCTAGAAAAACATATTGTTGACTGCAATAGAACAATTCATCAAGCAGCAAGAAAGAAGAAAAACATCTTATTCGAGGGAGCTCAAGGAACTCTTCTAGATCTTGATCATGGGACCTACCCTTATGTAACTTCCTCCAATCCCGTATCAGGAGGCGCCTGCATTGGTGCAGGAGTGGGTCCTACTCTCATAGACAGAGTTATTGGCGTGGCCAAAGCATATACAACCAGGGTTGGAGAGGGGCCCTTCCCAACCGAATTGCAAGGAAGTATTAATGATCAGCTTTGTGATAGAGGTGGTGAATTTGGAACAACCACCGGACGGAGGAGAAGATGTGGCTGGTTTGATGGGGTGATTGGTAAATATGCAGTTGAGGTAAATGGATTGGATTGCCTTGCTATTACTAAATTAGACGTTTTAGATGAACTTGATGAAATTCATGTATGTGTCGCTTATGAATTAGATGGCACAAGAATTGATTATTTCCCAAGTAGTGTTGAAGATTTTGAAAAATGCACTCCCATTTTTAAAAAGCTTTCTGGCTGGAAAAGTTCTACGGAGAATTGCCGTAGCCTAGAAGACCTACCTCCTGCTGCAATGAGTTACTTGCGGTTCCTGGCTGAACTAATGGAAGTCCCCATAGCAATAGTTTCGCTAGGAGCTAATAGAGATCAAACAATTGTTATTGAGGACCCTATTCACGGACCAAAAAGAGCTCTTTTAAATTCTTAAGGAGCGAGCAATGATGCACTTATGTTTTTCAAATTTACTTGATGACCAATAAGACAAACAATCCTTCTCTTGACATTGTAGGCATTGGCAATGCAATCGTAGACGTATTAACAACTACAGACGATTCTCTCCTTGAAAGACTGTCTCTCAAGAAAGGATCAATGACCTTGATTGATGAAAATAAAGCTAAAGAACTTTATGAAATTACTACTAATAGGATTCAGAGATCAGGAGGCTCTGTTGCAAATTCATTAGCATGCATAGCCGAATTAGGGGGGAGGGCAGCCTTCATTGGAAGGGTCAAAAATGACAACCTAGGTGAAATCTTTACGGAGGAGATATCAAAAACTGGGACCATTTTCAAAACACCCACATCATCCGTTGGTCCGTCTACTGCAAGGTGCATTATTTTCATCACTCCCGATGCTCAGAGAACCATGTGCACCTATCTTGGCGCATCAGTTTTATTAGAACCTAATGATCTGGATCTCTCAGCAGTCAAGAAGGCAAAAATACTATATTTAGAGGGGTACTTATGGGACAACTCAGCCGCCAAAAGCGCGTTTATCAAAGCTGCAGAAATAGCTAAAAATTCAGGTCGAAAAGTTGCCTTATCCCTTTCTGATTCATTTTGTGTAATTAGACACCGCGAAAGTTTTGTGAAACTAGTGGCAGACTATGTAGATATTTTATTTGCCAATGAAGATGAAATAACAACTTTATATAAAACATCTTCTTTAAATGCAGCCATTGAAAAATTGAAAACCGAATGTGACCTTGCGGCAATCACAATTGGGGAAAAAGGATCAATTTTAATTTCAAATGGCAAAGAAAGAAATATAAATCCTTTCATTTTTGGGAAGGCTATTGATACCACAGGTGCAGGAGATCTTTATGCTGGAGGCTTTTTGAAAGGTCTTGCAGATGGTCAAGAGCCAGAAATATCTGCAAAAATTGGATCTATTTGCGCAGGACACATAGTTACACAATTAGGATCTCGATCAAATACTAATCTTTTACAATTGGTCAGTTCAAATCTGGAAAAATAAACATTTAAAACTCAAATAGAATTTACCCAATTATGAAATTTCTTATTGGCTGAAACAGGGAAATAAATTATTTCTGGTACATCGTAACTGTGGTAATCAGTGATCTTACCAATAACTCTATTTATATTTTCCTCTCTACACTTAATCAATAATTGTACCTCTTTTACCTGAACAATATCACCTTTCCACCAAAAATGTGATTCGATATTTTTAAAAGTTACACAAGGTATTAATTTCTCGCTCAAGAGTAAATTAGATATTTTAGAAGCATTTTTTTTATCTGCCTCAGTAGTTATAATTAAATAAATTTTTTGATTAAACTCAGACAAAGACATAATCTTTTAATTCCTATTAATCCATATTAATAGATTTTAATCTTTTAATTAATTTTTCATAACTATCTATTGAATTAATATTTTTAAATTTGCAAGGTCTTTCCAAAAGCCAAAGATCAATGCTCATACTTGAACAAATTTGGTGCCATAAGATTTCATTTTTCCCTCCTGATTGCCTGCAAACGACTCCATCAATGTTCCATTTCCTAATAAGTGCTTTTTCAATTTTCCCATCACTAGAGACTGAAGGGTTTAATACTGCAAAATTTTCTTCTGGAATTGATGAAGACAAAGTCATTTTTATACTTTCTGGATTAGCTAAAACTCTTGCATAAACATCAGCTCCTGAATTCCTTACAACAGTTAGTGCTTCTTTGAGATGTCTTACACCTACAGCGAGCAAAATAGATTTATTAGTTAGTTCATAATTCCCCAAATCAGTAAATTTTTTTATTAAAAATGCATTTGAAATATTATCAATAGTCCTTTCATACCTTATGAAAGGTTGACCTAGCTCCCTACAAACTTTTGAGATTGCCCCTGTAATGTTTATAGCGAACGGATGAGTCAAATCAATGACACAATCAAATCCACTGTCATTAACTCTTGCCTTAAATATGACATCCTGGATCTCTTCCTCAGTAGTCAAGGCCCCAACCAATATTTCCTCTAAGTTTAATTTTTCATAGGGAATTGAGGCTCTATCTGAAACAACGCTCACAGTAATTTTCCAGCCTTCTTTCAATAAAGACTTCGCAAAAATATGACCTTCGACTGTTCCTGTTAACAACCAAAGATGAGGCTGGCATTTTTCCCTTATATCAATCAAGATAAACGACGATAGCTAAAGAAAAAAGAATGAACCATTGCATGCTTGAGGTCCTGGTGAAAAAAGCCCCAACAGTTCGTTTTACCCAAGACAACAAAACTCCGCTAGCTGAATTAGAAGTTGAATTTGACAGTCTCCGTGCTGACGACCCTGCCTGCGCACTAAAAGTGGTTGGCTGGGGAAAATTAGCAGAAGAACTTCAAAATTCAGTT
Source organism: Prochlorococcus sp. MIT2304 (assembly GCF_059772405.1). NCBI lineage: Bacteria > Bacillati > Cyanobacteriota > Cyanophyceae > Synechococcales > Prochlorococcaceae > Prochlorococcus > Prochlorococcus sp. MIT2304. Next base: position 1,866,502 of record NZ_CM186286.1, on the reverse strand, counting down.
CAAGTCAATTCTAGATTAGTAATCGAAGGACGCCTAAGAATGAATACTGTTCCTCGACCAGATGGAACTAAAGAGAAGCGAGCTGAGTTTACCCTTTCAAGAATTCACCCTTTTTCTTCTAGTCCAAATGTTTCAGCACCTTCTAACACTCAACAAAACCTAAAAAGCGATTCCGCAAATTCTTCAAATAACGAAGGGGTTAAATGGGACAGTTCGCCATTAGTACCAGATACTGATGACATTCCATTTTGAAAAATCAACAATTTTCTTCAATGTATTCTGTAGCCCTAGTTAAAAGCTGACCTAATTCTCTCTCCAAAGCAGCCAAGTCAGGTCTAAATTCAGACCATGCACCTCTATCTAATTGTTCAAGGATCCACGCTCTATCCTTATTTAATTTCTCAACAAGTTCGATTAACTCAGAAAATTGTTTTTGGTGTGAGGCCATGAGACTGTCTCCTGAAAACCCATCTGCCCCAGATTTTAGCCAAAATTACACTCATGAATAAACTTCTTTCACCGGCAAGCCTCATCACCATAGGAGGAGCATCCCTTTCTCTAATTGGACTAACAGCCTATTTCACTGATGCAACAAATCTCAGTGTACCAACTTTCTTTTATGGAGTACCTATATTCCTTATAGGTATATCATTGAAAACTACGGAAGTTCCGCCTGCCCTAAGAGTAGTTCCTGCATCTAAGTTTGCATCAGAGAGAGATAAAGCTCCTGAAGAACTAGGCAAACTAGTTAAAGATGTGACCAGATGGCGCTACGGTCAATCTTGCCAGCTTGAAGCATCTCTCAGAGTATTAAAGCTTTGGGATATAGACACTCCGCCCCAGCTTAAAGAAGTAGAAGAATTGGTTAAAGATGGTAATTATGGAATACGAATGAGATTTGAAATGGCTGCTGTATCTTTAGAAAGATGGAATGCTCAAAAAGAGCGTCTAGGAAGATTCTTTGCTAAAGGTTTGCGCGCTGAACTATTTTGCCCAACACCCGGTGAATTAGATTTAACCCTACTTCCGCAAAAACAAGAAGAAAATCCACAAGAAAATGAATAAAGAAGAGCAACAAGCTGAATCCATCAAGAATTCCAATAAAACTTTTTCGGACAAAGATTCAATAAGTGTCTCTGTCTTAAGCGAGGCGCTTCCTTATATTCAGCGTTTTGAAAATAAAAAAATCGTAGTCAAATATGGTGGCTCAGCCATGACAGATAAAACTCTTCAGAATGCAGTTTTTAGAGATCTAGCTCTTCTTTCGTCTGTTGGCGTACAAATAGTAGTCATTCACGGGGGAGGGCCAGAAATAAACCAATGGTTAGAAAAATTAGGAATAAAGCCTGTTTTCCATGACGGTTTGCGAATTACTGATACCAAGACCATGGATGTGGTAGAAATGGTTCTTGCTGGAAGAGTAAATAAGCAGATAGTAGGCGGAATCAACAATCACGGAAGCTTAGCTGTTGGGCTATGTGGAATAGATGGTGGACTTGTTGAAGCAAGAACGCTTGGAGGTGGAAGTCATGGTCTTGTGGGAGAAGTTGCGAAAGTAAATATTAAGATACTGAGCCCTCTTCTTGAAGAAGGTTACATCCCAGTTATTTCTAGTGTTGCTAACTCTCCTGATGGTAGATCACACAATATCAATGCTGATACCGTTTCTGGAGAACTTGCGGCAGCACTTGGTGCAGAAAAATTAATCCTTCTAACAGATACTCCTGGCATCTTAATGAATGAAAATGATCCTTCCTCCTTAATAGAAAAGATACGTCTATCGGAAGCCAGAGAATTAATAGATAGAGGGATAGTAAAAGCAGGTATGAAACCAAAAGTTGAATGTTGTATTCGTTCTCTCGCCCAAGGGGTAAAGGCTGCTCATATCATTGACGGAAGAACTCCTCACGCACTTCTATTAGAACTTTTCACTGATGCAGGTATTGGAACAATGGTTACGGGTAGAGGTTAAATGCCAGATATAGCTTCAGCCATAAAATCTGCTGAAGCGGCCCTTGATAAAGGTGACTATGGTTTTTGTATAAAAATAGTTAATCCTCTACTCCTAGAATGCAAAGCAGAGACAGCCATAGGAGGACAGCTTAGACTAATTATAGTTACTGCCTACATGGGTAAGGGTGATGAACAAAAAGCAATCAATGTTTGCCAAACATTGATCAATAATAAACAAGAAAGTGTCCGTCAACAAGCCAAACAGCTTTTATCAATACTCGAAGCCCCACAATTACCAAGGCCTTCAAACTGGTCGGTAGAAATACCAAAGATAGAGATGGAGCCATCTCTAAAATCTTCATTTAAAAGAGCGAAAAAGAAGAAAGAGAGAATTTACCATCCTCCAACTGGTCCAACTAAAAGTTTAGACTTTGGATTTTCAATAACAGCTTTATTAATTATTTTATTATTAACTTTTCTCCTTAGTGGTTGCGTTAACATGTCAACCAACTTAAGTATTACTGGTCCTGATCGACTAAAGTTTTCACTTGATATAGATAGCAATTCTGGTAAATTAATTCCATGGCAGAATGAATTTGAAGATAATCTTACGAAAGAAAATAGCATTTTAAGACTCCAGACCAAGGAGGGAACACAGCATTTTCAATCACCAACTATTCGTTTTGAAGAAGCAAATAAATTACTTCAACAAATAGCTTCAGTAGCTGCGAAAACTAGCGGGTTCAATATAAATAAACCTGAAATAATCACAAACAACAAAAACTGGTTAATTGGCACAAGGCAAAATTTCAAAATTTATTTTGATTTAAAAGAAATCCCCAAAATCCCTGGATTAAAAATAAACATAATCATTCACGATGTTGGTAATAAAAATAATTTCAGGACCATGCCTCTTGAACCCAATTTTAAAGAAGGCTCAGCATTCTTACCTCTTGAGATTGGGGAGATTAACCAACTTGAAATTTCAAATTGGGAATGGAACCAAATTTCAATTGGGATTATCGTGATAATTGCTTTAACTTTGCTGAGCTTATCCCTTCAAAGATTCCGCCTCCAAATGGGTTTCGGTTTCCCGGAACTACCACCTTAATCAAGATAAAAAACTCATAATTGTATCGGATCAGGATCAATAGAAAGATTTACTCCTTTTGGTAAATCTTTCCATAATTCAGGACCATAGGTAAGTGGGATCTCACTTGATTGAGGACCGTACAAAAGAAGTTGCCAACGGCTTTTACCTGCAACTCTCTCAACCAATGAAGGTGCTGGACCGACCAATTGCCAACCTTTTTGACGACAAGCATGATTGATTTTTGATAAGACATGAAATGCTCCTTTTGATGTCAACTCTGAAGATTCGCCAGAGAACCTTAACAAGCAGGCCCGACTATATGGAACCATCGCAGCTTCTCTTCTAGTCTTTTCTTCTTTCTTCAAGAATTCTTCGTACCTTCCGTCAATCAAGTGACGAATAACAGGATGTTCAGGACAATAAGTTTGCACTACAACCTTCCCAGGCTTCTCACCACGTCCAGCACGACCAGCCAATTGCATAAAAAGCTGAAGAGTTTCTTCAGTAGCCATTAAATCAGGGCGATACAATAAACCATCTGCCGCGAGTACGACGGCAAGAGTTACTTTTGGTAAATCCATCCCCTTAGACAACATCTGAGTGCCAACCAAGATATCAGCGTCACCATTAGCGAATCTTTCTAGCAATAATCTATGGCCATCACGGCCTCTAGTTGTATCCCTATCAAACCTTAGTAGACTTATACCCTCAAATTCTCTTTCTAGATAATCCATAACTCTTTGTGTCCCGGTACCAAACGGTTTAAAAGCATTTGAGCCACATTCTCCACATTTATCACTAATACTCGAACGAAAGTCACACCAATGACAACGTAGCCATTCATATCCATCTTTCGAACGATGCACAGTTAGCGCAACATCACAATGAGGACATTGAACGACCTCTCCACAACTACGGCAACTTAGGAAACTACTATATCCACGTCTAGGGACTAAAATGATGGCTTGATTGCCGCCCTCTTTTATCATCAAAAGCTGTTGTTTTAGATATCTACTAATCAAACTTCGATTTCCAATAGCTAATTCCTCCCGCATATCTACGACACTGACAGTTGGTACTTTACGATTCAAAATCCGTTGGTTTAATTTCGCAACAACCACATTGCCATTAGGTTTTATATTTTTCCAAACATTTAGTGAAGGAGTTGCAGTTCCAAGTATTACTTTGGCTCCAATTCTTTTTGCCCTATGAATTGCCAACTCTCTTGCATGGTAGCAAGGCATAGGGGATTGTTGCTTATAAGAGCTATCATGCTCTTCATCAAGCACGATCAATCCTAAGTTCGATAATGGTAAAAAGACAGCTGAGCGAGTACCTATAAATACACTTGGTTTCTTAGTCTGTAAAGATCTCTTCCATGTATGAATTTTCTCTCTATTAGAACAATTACTATGATACTCAAAAACATTTAATCCAAATCTTTTCCGAAAGCGGTCAACCAATTGTGGAACCAAACCAATTTCAGGCGTGAGGACAAGACAATGTCTACTTTCAGATAACTCAAGAGCTACAGTTTGTAGGTATACCTCTGTCTTACCAGATCCAGTGACACCCCAAAGCAAAAGAACTGATCCATTTGAAAGAGACTCATATTTTTCTTTTGCTGATTTTTGCTCTAAAGTTAGAAGTTGAGGGTCCTCAATGTTCACCTTCCTCTTTTCATTAGATTCTTCATCAGCAAAAGTATTTGAAAGGAACAGACGTTTTTCTCTTTCTCCGCAACCAGCCGAAACAAAATTTCTAATCAATAAAGAAGAAAACCCCTCAGCCTCTAAATCTTTTTGCCATTTCCCTCCTCCATTTGTAAGAAGAGTTTTCTTTAACTCAACCTGTCTGGGAGATATCTTTATCTGATGATTCTTGTTCGCCAATTTCACCCACCAAAGTTTTTTATGTCTATTCGATAGTTTTGACCTTCCCAACCAACCAGGAGGTAACGCGGTCTTAAGCATCTGGAAATCACTTACATACAATTCACGAGCTATTTCCTCTAACCATTCTCTCCATTCTTTTTTGATAGCTGCTTTTTGAACTAATGTTTCCACATTATTGAATGAAATATTTTCTGAATTTTCTCTTAAATTAGTTATACTTTTTTCCATCTTATTAACTACCAAACCTTGCATGCGTTGCCCTTTTAGACGCACTGTTACGACATCGCCCACATCAATTCCTAAATTATTTCCATCCTGATAAGAGAAACATCGTCCTTCTCGACCTACATGTAACCAAATATCAAATATGAAAGGATTCATATCATTATTTAATACTTGCCGACTTCAGAAATTTTTTCTACCATTGAATTGTGAGCAGCTTTAAAGCTGTTGTGGAACTTGCAAAATCCCACCCAGAGGGAAGACTAGAAGCTTTGTCAAGAATAGGAAAAATCCAATTCTTAGATAAGCCGGTCTGAGAAATCCCCTGACATCCTTGCTTACACATTTTCATTCCTCAACAAAACATCCTTCATAATTTCAAGTCCAATATTGATGTCATGTGATTTTTCGCAAGATTTGTTACGATTGAGGACATTATCAAATTAGAGTGTTTTTGTTGAATTTTTAAAAATTAAATAGTTTTTCCTGAAATATTATCTCTAGGAGATTCCACCATTTTTCGGGTAATAACCTGAGCTCTGTAACAGACCACAAAAACATCCGAAAAATCATGTTAAAGGAAAAAAAGACATCTAAAAATATTTCTCTTAATCAGGAAAGTAAAAACATTTCCAAAAAAATTAAAAAAACAGCCGCCAAAGTAAACGTGACTAAAGAAACTCAAACTCTTCCTCAAGAATCTTCAAATGATCTAAAAATTGATTTAGATCTAGAGGCTGATAAATTAATTGCTGAAGCAGATAAAGTACCTGAAGCAGATATTGAACTAGATGATGATGACGATAACGCTTCAGTTCTATCTAGTGCTCAAGAAGCAGCAGCTAAAGCTTTAGCAAGTATCAAAATTGGTCCAAAGGGTGTTTACACAGAAGACTCGATTAGGGTTTATTTACAAGAAATTGGTCGTATAAGACTTCTTAGGCCAGACGAAGAAATCGAGTTGGCAAGAAAGATAGCTGATCTTCTTCAATTGGAGGAAGAAGCCGCGCAATTTGAGAGTGAGAATGGACATTTCCCATCAGTAAAAGAATGGGCAGCACTTGCAGAGATGCCATTAACTCGCTTCCGACGGCGATTAATGCTTGGTAGACGAGCAAAAGAAAAAATGGTGCAATCTAACCTCCGATTAGTCGTTTCGATTGCAAAAAAATATATGAATAGAGGATTATCTTTTCAAGATCTTATCCAAGAAGGAAGTCTTGGTCTCATTCGTGCAGCTGAGAAATTTGACCATGAGAAAGGATATAAATTTTCAACTTACGCTACCTGGTGGATCAGGCAGGCTATTACCAGAGCAATTGCAGATCAAAGCAGAACAATTCGTTTGCCTGTGCATTTATACGAGACAATTTCACGTATCAAAAAAACCACTAAAGTTTTAAGTCAAGAGTTTGGAAGGAAACCAACCGAGGAAGAAATCGCCGAAAGCATGGAAATGACAATTGAAAAACTTAGATTTATTGCCAAAAGCGCCCAGCTACCCATTTCTTTAGAGACACCCATTGGGAAAGAAGAAGATTCTAGACTTGGTGATTTTATTGAAGCAGATATAGAAAATCCTGAACAAGATGTAGCTAAAACCCTGCTAAGAGAGGATTTGGAGGGTGTTCTTGCTACATTAAGTCCTAGAGAAAGAGATGTTCTAAGACTTCGTTATGGCCTAGATGATGGGAGAATGAAAACCCTTGAAGAAATTGGACAGATTTTTGATGTAACCAGAGAGAGGATAAGACAAATAGAGGCTAAGGCTCTCAGAAAACTCCGTCATCCAAATAGAAACGGGGTACTAAAAGAATATATCAAGCTAAACTAAAACAATCAAACCACGAACTGTTCTTTACTCAGCGTCTAAGCCTAAGATTTGCTAGATGGTAAATCTCATTTCACATTAACCTTATTAAATTATTTTCCAAGAATTTTAATTTGGTAAGGTTGACTGCTTAAGGTAAAGAAATAGAAAATATTTGCTAATGACACTAGACCAACTGCGCATCGCCTCTCGCCGAAGCCAGCTGGCCATGGTTCAGACGAACTGGGTACGAGATGAACTCCAAAAGGCCCATACTGATCTTGCTATCACAATAGAAGCAATGGCTACGCAGGGTGACAAAATACTTGATGTAGCACTAGCAAAAATAGGAGATAAAGGTCTGTTCACTAAAGAACTTGAAGCTCAAATGCTTGTTGGTCGTGCCGATATTGCAGTCCACTCACTGAAAGATTTGCCTACCAACCTTCCAGAGGGATTAATTCTTGGCTGCATAACAGAAAGGGAGGATCCTTCTGATGCGTTAGTCGTTAATGAAAAAAATCAAATTTACAAATTAGAAACTCTGCCGGAAGGATCTGTTGTAGGGACTAGCTCCTTAAGAAGGCTTGCTCAATTGCGATACCATTATCCAAGTCTTGTTTTCAAAGATGTACGAGGAAATGTTATTACACGATTAGAGAAGCTTGACTCAGGAGAGTATGACTGCCTGATCTTAGCTGCTGCTGGATTACAAAGACTTGGTTTTGCTAATCGAATACATCAATTAATACCAACTGATATTTCACTTCATGCTGTGGGTCAAGGAGCTCTTGGCATTGAATGTGTAAGTGGTCAACAAGAGGTGCTAGATATTTTAAAAACACTTGAGCACGAATCAACATCTAAAAGATGTTTAGCAGAAAGGTCGTTCCTCAGAGAACTTGAAGGAGGATGTCAAGTTCCAATAGGCGTTAGAACTGAAATCAACAACAATGAATTAACTCTTGAGGGTATGGTTGCAAGCTTAGATGGAAAAAGATTAATTAGAGATATAAAAAAAGGGTCGAAAAGCTCTGCGGAGGAAATCGGAATAGAATTAGCCAATGAACTAAAAGGGCGTGGTGCTGGAGAAATATTAGAAGAAATATTCAAATCTGCACGGGCATAAATCATTGAAAATTTAATTAATTAAATTAGGATCAATTTCAGATAAGTAACGCTCCTCGCAGGATTTAATAATCTGAACTGCTTTTTCAACATCAAAGAAACCATTTACAGTACAAGTTCCTGGTTTTTTAAGATCCTTATAATGCTCCCAATAATAAGTTGTTTCTTTGATCCAATGCTTCCCTAATTGTTCAAAGCTTTTTATGTGATCCATCCTCTTGTCATCCGCTATTACACCAATTACTTTATCGTCAACTTCACCACCATCATCAAAGGTCATGATCCCTATTATCCTCGCCTCAACAATTGAACCTGGGATCAACGGTTCAGTAACACCAACAATTTCAATATCTAGTGGATCACCATCTTCATCCCATGTCCTTGGGAGACATCCATAAGCGAAAGGATAGGCTAAGGACGAATATCCAACTCTATCGAGCTTTAAATGCCCTGTTTCAGTAATAAGTTCGTATTTATTTATGGTATTTGAATTTAATTCAACAATTGTATTGACTCTAAGTTCAGATTCATTGGCAAACGCAGGTAATACATGAAGCAGATTAGGCATTGATCTGCTAGGTGCTTGGTCAAGGTTAGCCATAGTATTTATTTATGTTCCTACATGGTAAATCAACGAAGTAAATGTAAATGTGGTTGTGGCACATAATTTAGAAAAGTTTCAACAAAAAAATATGCACAACTAAATTTTTATTTTATTCAGAGATTTTAGAAAGCTTTTCAACTTTATTGTCTAAGTATTCAAGAAAATAATTTGGTGATAATTTCGCTCCTGAGACCTTTTCTACAAGTTCCTCGGAATCCAAACTTCTCCCATGATGATGAACATTTCTTCGAAGCCAATCCAATATTTTACTGATTTCCTTAGATGCAATTATATTTTCAATTTTTCCTAAATCTTCCTCCAGAGTTTTTGTTAGCTGAGCGCTAATAAGATGACCAAGCAAATAAGAAGGGAAATAACCAAACATCCCTTCACTCCAGTGAACATCTTGCAAACATCCCTCCGTATCATTTTCAGGGGAAACACCTAGAAGGTTCCCATACCTTTTATTCCACTCATTTGGCAGGTCTTCTACAGAAAGCCCTCTCTCGAGAAGATCAATTTCCAAGTCAGTCCTAATCATTATGTGCAACCCATAACTAAGCTCATCGGCCTCTACTCGATTCAACCCTGGAGTAAATGGATTTAGATTGATCCATAAATCATTCCCAGAGTGAATCGGAGCACCTGCATTCTCAAAATGATGCCAAAAAGACTTTGCGAATGAAAAGCTCCTAGCAATTCTATTTTCCCAAAATAAAGATTGACTCTCATGAACACCCATAGAGGTTGCTTGACCTAAAGGCCATGAAAACCATTGGTGACTTTGCGAAGGTAACCCTTGTTCATAAAGAGAATGTCCCCACTCATGTGCGGTAGCCAATAAGCAAGACAGTGGCTGACCTTTAACTATTCGCGTCGTAATTCGATAATCATCCGGGCCCAAAGTTATAGAGAATGGATGAGGAGACTTTGCTATTGCTGTATTAGAAGGATCCCTAGACCAATCATTTAAAAGTATCTGACAGAGCTTTTCTTGATCGCTAACTGCTAAATCCCATTTCTTAATCTTTTTGCTGGTTATTGTCGCAGCCTTCTGAATCAATTCGGGTAATCTTTTTTTTAAAGGTTCAAACAGTTCGCTTACACGATTAATCGTTAAGTTCGGTTCAAAAGGTTGGGCAAGTGTCTCCCAGCAGCTTCTTTCTTCATCGAGCTGATTGGATTGTTCTATTCGTAATGAAATTAATTTCTTGAGAGCTGGAGAAAAGCTTTTGAAATCATTATTTTTTTTGGCTTCTTGCCAAAACATATAACCTTCAGACTTTGCTGTTGCAAGCTCAACAACCAATTTCGGATCCAAACTTTTTTGTCTATTGAAATCTTGCTCAAGCAACTCAATATTTCTAAACCGATCTGTCATTTGTTGTAAATCAAAATCGTCTTTTTCTTTTAAATTTTGAAGTTCGAATTTTGCTTCTTTTATTAAAATTTCGAACTGTTCAGAACTTTGTCTTGCATGAAGTTGCTTAGCCAAAAGACTTAATTGCTCTCCTCTCCAGGTCGCGCCAGCAATAGGCATAGATGTATTTTGATCCCAATAGAGAGTGTTTTGTATAGATCCCAATAACTGCGTATCTTTTAGGTAATCACCCAAAAGCTGCCAAGCAGACTTTGACAAAGTATTCTATTTGATGTTTGTTTAATCCTAATATCAAATTAATGAAAACAGATCCGTATTTGGTCAATTTAAAATATTTAAATCATAATTTCTAATTTAAATTATTTATTCATGATTTAAAGATCAAAAAAAATATATCTTTTTTGATCAGCTCTAATTCAAAATACTTTATAATTAATTGAAAAAGAACAAACCTGTTAATATTTCATATAGTTTGATTTGATAGTTTATTAGGAATGGAACAGATTTTATCAACATTAGATTTCGAGACGAATGGACAGGGCTTTTCTGACATAACACAAGACATTAATCATTGGATCCAATGTAAAAAGTTTCAAAAAGGAATACTTCTTATTTTTTTAAAGCATACAAGCTGTAGTTTAATTATAAATGAAAATGCGGATATTAATGTTCTCAAAGACCTCTCAGCATATATGCAAGCTATTGTCCCAGAGGAGGGATTTTATACAAATAACAGAACCAGCAAAAAAATAGAATATCTTCATTCAGAAGAAGGTTTAGACGATATGCCTGCTCATATCAGAACAATGCTTACTTCAAATAGTTTAAGCTTCAGTGTTGTGAATGGTAAATTAGAAATAGGTTTATGGCAAGCAATCTATATTTGGGAACATAGAACATCAAATAAATCAAGATCATTACAATTGCATGCTATTGGTGATTTTGATTTAAATTAAAATTATATAAAAAAAAAAACACATGGCTTCCTTATTAGAGAAAAATCAACTTGATTGCTTCATAAAAAACAACCCTTCTTGGATAATAGATAACAATACGATAAAGAAAGAATTTAATTTCGATAATTTTATAGATGCTTTTGGTTTTATGAATAAGGTGGCTCTTTTATCTGAGAAGATGGATCATCACCCAGATTGGCAAAATACATATAATAAAGTTAAGATCAATCTGACCACTCATGATAAAGGTGGAATTACCACTAACGACATAAAGCTTGCTGAGTCTATTGATAAATTAATCAACCCCTAATGCATCATTAATTACTGCTGTTAAAATGAAAACAACTCAATCCAGTTTAAAAAAAAGTATAGTCTCAAAAACTAATATTCCGATTACAATTATATCAGGTTTTTTAGGTTCAGGAAAAACAACTTTATTAAATCATATTCTCACTAATCAGAAAGGTATAAAAACAGCTGTATTAGTTAATGAATTTGGTGAAATAGGAATTGATAATGAGTTAATAATTAAAACTGAAGAAGAAATGATAGAGCTAACTAATGGGTGTATTTGTTGTTCTATAAATGGCGAGTTAGTAGAAGCAATAGAAAAGTTAATTAATTCCAACAAGAGCCTAGACTATATTATAATTGAAACCACAGGATTAGCAGATCCTCTTCCAGTTGCGATGACATTACTTGGAAGCGATTTAAGAGATCAAACAAGACTAGACTCAATTATAACTTTAATAGATGTTGAGAACTTTAATGATGTAGCTTTCGAAAGTTCAATAGGAAGATCACAAGTAATCTATGGTGATATATTACTTCTTAACAAATGTGATCTAGTAAATAGTAAAGACATAGAAAAGACCATAGCTAAGTTAAAAGAAATAAAGAATGATGTGAGGATTTTAAAAAGTATTAAAGGTAATATTCCTCTAAATCTATTATTAAGTGTGGGCCTATTCGAAACTGATCTTATAAATCAAGAAGAATCATATCATGAGAACTCTGATGAACATGAACATGAACATGAACATGAACATGAACATGAACATGTTCACTCAGAAGAAGATAATAAAATTGAAGATTTTCTTTCTGTTTCTTTTCAAACTAATGAACCTTTATCTCTTAGAAAATTCCAATATTTTCTAGATAATCAATTAAAAAGTAATGTTTTTAGAGCTAAGGGTATCCTTTGGTTCAGAGAAAGCGAAAGAAGACATGTCTTCCACCTCGCAGGCAAGAGAATTTCTATTGATGATAGTGAATGGGAAGAAGAAAGAAAGAATCAACTTGTCTTTATTGGGAAAGAATTAAACAAAGTGAAGATACTCTCTCAATTAAATGCATGTATTGACAAATAATCAAAAAAATACCAACTTAAAAAGATAAATTGAACAACATTAAATCCACTCTTAAATTCCTTAAAAAAGGGAAAGATATAAATTCTATATATAAACTAATCGGATTGAATAATAGTCGCTACATATTAAATTTATTAGTAATCCTGTTAACATTTTTTGTTTTATTGCCGTTATTCACCCTCGCAGGAGAGGCTTTATACGGTATTAAAAAAGGATCTATCTATTTGACGATAAACAATCTTAATGAAATAAAAGGAACACTAATATTATTGATTCTTTCTCTAATTCTAGGAGGATTGTTAGGAGTAGCTAATGGTTGGATTTTAGCCAATTGCCATTTCAAAGGGCGAAAAATTCTTAGAATTTGCCAACTAATTCCTTTCGCAACTCCAGCTTATCTTTTAGCCGCTATATTCACTGATCTCGGCAGCATAAACGCCATCAGAATAACCGGCATGTTTTGGGGGGTATTAATAATGGCATTCACAACCTATCCATATGTATTTCTACTATGTTCTGAAAGTTTTGAGAAAGGTGGTAGAAAACAAATTGAGGCATGCAGAACTCTTGGGATAGGTCCTTGGAAAAGTTTTTTTAGAATATCTCTGCCAATAGCTCTTCCCTCAATCACTGCTGGGTTAGCTTTAATGGCTATGGAAATCATAAATGAATTAGGTGCCGTTCAACTTTTAAATATTCCAAGTATTTCTGCTGGAATACTTGAGAGTTGGGTAGAGGAGGGTGAGCCCTCAGGTGCCATTGCCCTTGCCTTGTTTGCTCTGATTATAGTTTTTCTATTAGTTGCAATTGAACGCCAGTCAAGAGAGAGAAGTAAAAGATGGACAGACGGAGTAAGTAGTGGAGACTCGCCAAAATGGGAATTAAAAGGTATGAATCTGTTCCTTGCTCAAGTTATAACCATTACTCCTCCAATGCTTACATTAGGTATTCCAATTACATGGGCAATAATAAACATTGATCAAATGAATCAGGGCTTCAATACAGATCTAATTGGATTAACTATTAGGAGCTTTAGTTTAGCCTTGGCTGTTTCACTAGTAACGATATTCATATCATTAATTTTATCAATTTCTAAGAGATGGCATAATCAACAATGGCTAAATATATTGACCTTTTTATCCAGTATTGGCTATGCAATCCCTGGCTCTGTTCTAGCTCTTGCCCTTCTTTCCTTTAAAGGAAGTATTTGGCAAATAAATATACTAAGCTTACTGATTTGGGGTTATAGCATTAGATTCCTAGCTGTTTCGAAAGGTGGTCTTGATGCTGGTTTTGAGAGAATTTCACCAAATATAGATAATGCAGCAATAAATCTTGGGAAGAACTGGTCAGATGTCCTTCTCAAAATACATCTACCTCTTCTCAAAGGACCAATGTTGGTTGGTATCCTTCTTGTTTTTGTGGACACCATAAAAGAATTGCCTTTAACTTTTATTTTAAGACCTTTCGATTTTGATACTCTTTCAGTACGAATATTCCAATATGCCGGTGACGAGAGAGTGGCAGAATCAATTTTACCTTCATTGATAATAATTTGCTTGGGATTAATAGCCTCTTTAGCCTTAATACCCAGCCTAAACAAAAGAAATAATTAACACAGATTAAACACACATATTTATACTTTAAATAATCTTTTTACAGGGTAGATTAAGGCTGCGAGTATATCAGAAATTGTTGAAACAAGTCGATAGCAAAGCAATGAAGCTATCAGAGGCGCTTCAGGTAAATGTGATGAACCAAGGCCAAACAGAATTACTGATTCAAACACGCCTAAACCTCCTGGGGCTGCGGGGACTATAAGGCCGATAATCCATGCAAAGGAAAAGTAAGATATTAATTCACCATGAGAAACAAATGACCCAATAGAGAATGCATTTATACAACATAAAAAGCCCAGGAAGCGGAAAAAAACAAATATAGTCTCCACTAATATTGGTTTATAGGGATAAAACATCGTTATTGGATTATTTTGTGCTGATTTTCTGTCTTTACTATTATCATTATGAGTAAAGACTTTTGCCTTCATTTTCTTAATTTTTTTGACTACAAACTTTCTGAATACTGGCAAAAAAATGAGAGTAGTTGACCAGCAAAGTATATAAATAGCAATATTAAAACCTCTAAAAGGTATAAAAATAAAGCCTGCAACTAACATTAAAATTGGTTCTAATAAAATAGATTCAATTGATTTTTCTTTGGAAAGCTCTAAGCGTAAGGTATTATATCTAGATACAAAATGCCATATTCCTCCTGGCAAATATTTATATATATTTGTAGCTAAAAATAGTTTTACAATATTCAAATTATTAATATTACAGCCAATATTATCGATTAAAAGCTTCCATGCATAAGCATTAATAATCACACTTAAAAAACTAAATAAAATTCCCCATATTAACCATAATATCTCTTGACTAGTAATTGTCAGATTAGATAAAGACTCGAAATTTCCATATATTGAATTTCCAAGAAATACAAAGCAAATGAATGTTACTAAAAGTTTGATATTAATTTTAGTTAATAGCAAAAATATAAAATTGTTTATTTTAGGTTGAAACTTTTTCAAATTAAGCATCAATTCGACAAATCATCTAACTCAAGAAATTCTGATAATTCTAAAAATAATCTATGGCGAATCTCTTCTATACTTATTCCTGTCTCCAAAGATATTTTAGTCAAATCATCATGTTCTATTTTTATTGAAGTCTTAGCATTTGGTCTCATAATTTGTTTAACATTGACTTCCCCAAATTGAGTGTTGTAGCACAGTTTTCGTCTTGGAAGTATCCACCGACTAATCTTATTTTCTCTTATCCCAATTGTTGTACTATATTTAAACCAAACTTCCCTGATTAAGGTTTGATGTTTTGGGTAGATAATAGCTTTTACGCATATACCTTTTCTATTTTTTTTCATATCAACCGAATAACAAATTACATCTAGAGCACCTGCAGCTCTTAATCTTTCTATCAAGATTGCAATATCTTCAGGAGTAGAGTCATCGATCCAAGCCTCCTGACAAATTATGGTCTCATATACAGGCTTATCATTATTTTCTTTACAAGCCTGGGCCGAATTTATTAGCAGAACACGTAAAAAATTAGGTCTAGAAAGATTTTTACTGCCTAAACCAATACCAATCTTTTTAATAATTATATTATCTGGACGGCCTATTTTATCTACAAAAGTTGCCATCAATGCAATACCAGTGGGTGTTGTTATTTCACCAAGATATTCATCCTTTAACAACATTAATGGGATGTTAAATTGTTTCGCTATCTCTAAAACTGTTGGTACTGGAACTGGCAAAGGGCCATGCAAGGTAGATACAATTCCTTTCCCAGCAGGTGGACTTGAAAAATAAATATTGTCTGGTTTTAAAAAATCTATAGCCGAGCATACATTAACAATATCAACTATGGAACAAATTGAACCTAGTTCATGAAAATGTACATCTGTAATTTGATTCCCATGAACAATTCCTTCTGCCTCGGCAAGAATCTCGAAAACCCTAATAGATTTTTTTTTCACATAATCATTCAAGCTTGACTCAAGAAGTAGGTTTTTAATATCATTAAAACCTCTAGGTAATTCTTTAAATTCACTTTCGTCTCTTATGCAGACAATCCCTCTAAATCCATTACTATCTCCTTGATTAAATTTTAATTTATAATTTTTATCTATTTTTAAACTTGCTAGGTTATTCAAAAAAATAGAATACGGAACACCTAAATCTAATAATGCTGATGCAAGCATATCTCCAGATATTCCAAGACAACAATCAATAAAAATAGATTTCATTTATGAGTATATTTATAGACAGAATACATTTAGATAAATCAAAAAACTACTTTTTTTTGTCAAGTCTTTTTTTATTTTTATTATCCATATTTTGTTGAGTTGATAGAGCTATAATTTGAAAATCCTCAACCAAAAGTTGATAGTTAACACGACGAACATCAAGGCTAATAAAATGTTTTAAATATTTGATAGGTACTTCACCTTTAAGGTTTACCTTAAAAGGTATGGCTTTCTTTTTTTGATTTCTTGGCTTTTGACGGATTTTTACCACTAAATCCTTATCTTCAGGCTTAGTAAAAACCAATTCTCCTCTTATTGAAAAATAATCATCACCTTCCAATAAATCATCAGAATCAGCTTTAGAAATTAAAGCTTCATTCAATTCATCTTTCTCCCTAAGATCTTTTTTTAAAGTGCTAGGTTCCCAAATACCTGCGATTTGTAAATGAAGATTTTTATCATTCCTACACCTTGGATATACAACCCACAGGTGAGGTTTTTCTAGAGAGACATGATTACGGACCAAGGTTATAACTCTTCCAAGCAGGACTGAATCTATTTCATTACCTTTAGAATCAGTGAGAGCACCACGAGTAAAATTGTCATCATCTTGGGGTTTGTAAATACCTCTAACCATTCCAATTGCTCTGTATTGCAATGGATCAGTGACCAAGGGAATTGGGTGGTTCTGCATCTATTTAATAAATTGCCCATTAATGACCAATATTAAATTTACCAAAATCCCTACAAATACTATTCTGATTTTATTCATTTGGGAAATTTCCATACTCTGACCGATCAAGTGCCTTGAGAGCTTCATCGAGTGCATCAGATGGAGTTGTTGCGTCATCCATAGCTTCTGCTTGTTTTAGACGATTCATTAAATCGAATGGATCGATAGGCAAACCTTGATCAATTTGACTTTCTGCATCAAAAGTATTGTAAATATCTCTTTTCTCATCGACTGAAAAATTTTTTACTTCTGAAATTTTTGTAATTTTTGAAGAGGAAATAACTTGCCCGGCAGTAATTAAAATTGGTGTTAAGCAAACGAAAGTCAAAAATAATTGACGATTAATAATACTTCGAGTTTGATTCAAAACTTAACTTTGGTCTGAATTTACATGATAATAACTTAAGTAATAGAAATTTTAAGTCTTGCTTATTGCAACATGGAATGTAAATTCTATTCGTTCAAGAATAGATCATGTAAAAGAGTGGCTCGTCTCCAACAACGTTGACATTCTTTGCTTACAAGAAACAAAAACAGAAGATCAATTTTTTCCAGTTGAAATTTTTTCAAATCTTGGATATGAAGTATCTATCTCTGGGCAAAAGTCTTATAATGGAGTAGCAATTATAAGTAAATTCCCAATTTGTGATGTACGGCTTGATTTTGATACGGTGATTTCAGACCACAAAGATTTAGCTGTCTTAAATCAGCAAAAAAGAATTATAAGCGCTGAAATAAATGATATTAGAATTGTAAATGTTTATGTTCCAAATGGATCTTCATTAGATTCAGATAAATTTATTTATAAAGAAAAATGGATAAAAGGTTTACAAGCTTATCTAAGAAAAATAAATTTAAGCAATACACCTATATGTTTATTAGGAGACTTTAATATTGCGCCTCAAGATAAAGATATACACACACCAAGTAAATTTGAGGAATCAATTATGGCTTCCTCTAAAGAGAGAAAATTACTTAAAGATGCTTTAGGAGGAGAATTAGAAGATGTTTTTAGAATTTTTGAGTCTGGAGGAAAAAATTGGTCTTGGTGGGATTATCGCCATTCAGCCTGGGAAAGAGACAAGGGTTGGCGAATCGATCATATTTACTTAACAGAGAATATTCTTTGTTATGCCAATAGTTGCTGGATAGATAAAGAACCAAGATCCAGAGAGAAGCCAAGTGACCATGCACCTGTGGTTGTCGATATCAGCTGGCCTCCAACAGAAATTGAAAATGAATTTTTCTTTTAAAAAAATTAGATTATTTTCTATTTTCATATCATCACAGAATTAACAAATCAAATATTTACAATTTGCTAAAAAACGATGCTTTCAAAGGGCATCACCTCTCAAGAAGCCAGTCTGCAACTTGTTTTTATCATCAAGCTTAACGAGGGAAATAGCTCCTTAAAAGATTAAAAAAAAATAACCAGATGCTGAACAGATTCAAAAATTTAGACGAATCAGTCACTTTTAGGCCATTATGGCGAACTGTGTTTATGAGCTCATTAGCTGAGGTGCTGTGACAGACGCGTTGAACACAAAAAGATCTGAAGAAATTTTTGGCTCTGCCAAAAATTTAATGCCTGGTGGAGTCAGTTCACCTGTAAGAGCTTTCAAATCTGTTGAAGGGGATCCAATCGTTTTTGATCGAGTTAAAGGTCCCTATGCTTGGGATGTTGATGGAAACAGATACATCGACTATGTGGGTAGCTGGGGACCAGCTATTTGCGGCCATGCTCATCCCGAGGTAATTGCGGCCCTTCAAGAAACACTGGAAAAAGGAACTAGCTTTGGCGCACCTTGTGTTCTTGAAAACCAACTCGCTGAAATGGTTATAGATGCCGTACCAAGCGTCGAAATGGTCCGCTTTGTAAATAGTGGCACCGAAGCATGTATGGCTGTTCTTCGTTTAATGAGAGCCTTCACCGGGAGAGATAAAGTTATCAAATTTGAGGGCTGCTATCACGGACATGCAGACATGTTTTTAGTGAAGGCAGGCTCAGGGGTAGCAACACTCGGCCTGCCAGACTCACCGGGTGTCCCAAGAAGTACTACTGCTAATACTCTTACTGCCCCCTATAACGATCTTGAAGCAGTAAAAGAACTATTTGCCGAAAATCCTGATGCAATATCAGGAGTCATACTGGAGCCTGTTGTAGGGAATGCAGGCTTCATAACACCTGAACCAGGATTCTTAGAAGGATTAAGAGAGGTAACTCAAGAGAACGGGGCTCTTTTAGTTTTTGATGAAGTAATGACTGGTTTTCGAATCAGCTACGGAGGAGCACAGGAGCGTTTTGGAGTTACTCCAGATTTGACAACCATGGGGAAAGTAATTGGAGGAGGCCTTCCAGTAGGAGCTTATGGGGGCCGCAAAGAAATCATGTCTATGGTTTCTCCTTCAGGTCCGATGTATCAAGCAGGTACTTTGAGCGGAAATCCTCTTGCTATGACAGCAGGCATTAAAACTCTTGAGCTGCTTAAACAAGAGGGGACATACGAAAAATTAGAAGCCATTACAAAAAAACTTTTGGATGGAATCCTCACTGCTGCAAAAGAATCAAATATTCCAATTCATGGTCAGAGCATTAGCGCTATGTTTGGTTTTTATCTATGTGAAGGGCCTGTTCGGAACTTTGAGGAAGCTAAATCTGCTGATACTGAACGATTCAGTAAAATTCACAGAATGATGCTTGAGAAGGGTGTTTATTTAGCTCCAAGTGCATTTGAGGCCGGTTTTACATCATTAGCTCACTCGGAAGATGATATAAATGCGACAATAAAAGCTTTTCAAGAAAGTTTTTCTGAAATCTCATAAAAAAAAGTCCAATTAAAGATTGACTTTAATTGGACTTTTTTTATAAGTTTCTAAAAATCTACCTATTCTTTCCTCCTACAATAACCGGAACATTTCCTGAAGAACTGCCTGGCAAAGAGGGAACAACTTGTGTCTCACCATTCCATTTGTCTAAAAACAATTTAAAAAGCACTTGATCATCAAGGCTTTTATTTAATGTGTCATACCTGAGAGCTTCTTGCTCAGCAATTTTAACCTCAGTTTGAGCTCTCAATAGTTTTTGCTCAGCAATTTGTTTTTCTTCAATTGCTGCTCGATACTCATCTGCAATCGTTAAACCTGTCAAATCAAGAGATTGAACATCTACATAATCAAACTTATTAAGTTCATCTGCCACTGTTTTTTCTACTAATTCTGAGATATCACTCCAGGAACTTGCGATAGTTACCAATTCATACTTTGAGAAAACTGACTTAAGTGCTTTCAATAGTGATGGTTGGATAATCCTGTTGTAAATCTCTCTATCGTTGTAAGAAATTGTTTTAAATACTCTTCCAGCTTCGTTAGGTTTTAAAGCATATTTAACTGTTGCAGTTGCAGAAATAACCTGCAAATCTTTAGTTAATGAATCAAACTTCTCGGGTCTAACCTGAGTCTGAACATTAAAAGGATAAGTATTTTGGACAAAAGGTACTTTGAAATTCAGACCAGGCTTACGAGATCCGCCACTCACTTTTCCTAGTGTTGTCACAACTGAAACCTGCCCAGCAGGAACAACAAAAAATGATTGAGTAAGAAGTAAAAAGCCAGTAAAGGAGAGGACTAGTAGAAGAGTTGTTGTGCCACCAGGTCCATTCGGAGTCACATTACGAAATGGAGTTGTCATAAAAAAGTTAGTCTCAGGTAATTTTATGTTGATTTAGAGAATATTGTGAAGTTTGTTAGATAGAAAAAATAATCAACTTATTTTTTAATTGATCAAGAAGAGTTCTTGTATTAATAAAAACTCCATTTTCTTTACTTAAATCATCTCTTTAGCAGTTCTTAAAACCTCCAAATAAAGTTCTTCATCAATCTCTCTAATATCATATTCTGTAGGCATCGTCCCATGCTTATGTTCATGAACAATCATCCAACATGATCTTTCCAATTCTTTTTTTGACATGCCAGAAAATTCAAGAGATTTCTTAGCAAGTTTTTGTATAGTTTTTTCCATAATAAAGAATCAAAAAAATCAAATTTTTAAATTATCATTTTACTATCTATAATTTTCAAATTGAAGAGCTATTTCCAGATCATCTTCCTCTTTCTTGAGTAAATTAATTGCAGTTTGCAAATCATCTTTGCTTTTACCAGTTATTCTCAAACTTTCTCCTTGTATTGAAGCAGAAACTTTCTTTATATTATCTCGAACTAATTTACTTAGTTTCTTTGCAATTTCTTGAGACAATCCTTTCCTTAATAAAACGTTTTGCAATACCATATTTCCACCAATTATTTCAATCTTTTGGAAATCGAAAATTTTTAATGATAAATTTCTTTTCGTAGCCTTCTGCAATAAAATATCCTTTACAGATTGAATAGTCATCTCACTAATAGAAACAATAGATAATTCATTTTCTTTAAGATCTATTTTAGTCTTTGAATCTTTAAGATCATATCGTTGATCAACTTCTCTTCTCAATTGATCAATAGCATTTACTAATTCCTGGTGATCAAATTCTGAGACTACATCAAAAGAATAAGAAGAAGGCATAAAAACTTCAATTTGTTACCACCATTTTATTATCAAAAAGAAAAATTGCTTATAAATATATTTAAAAGATATTTTACAGGTTTGAAAAATAACTAAAAATAAATCATTGTCTTTTATTTTAAATTAATCAAAAAACATAAGGCTGACAATCTTTCCCATATCTTCAGCACTATGACAACTACTCAATAATGTTTCACTGTCATGGAATGCGAAACAAATCAATTGATCACATCTATTAATAATTTCTTGATTACAAAGACTACTTGCCATTGGCAAAGGTAAATCATTATTTTCTTCTTTTTCTATTAAGTGTAAAACGCTCCCAAGAAGATCCTTTACCTCTGCAGTCTGCCTATCGAGAGATTGAGGCAATAAAACAGTTAAGAGAGAGGGGTTAACATCTAAAACGGCTCTAATTACTGCCGCATTGACCCCTTGTGAACCTGATGTAATTATCGAATGTCCCTCCTGAGCCAAAGACCGTGCTATTAATTCGACTATGTGAATCGAAACAACTGGCACATGCCTACTCCCTAAAAAAGCAATCCTTCTTTTTCCCTCGTTTTTTAACAAGGCCAATTCCTGAGCGAGAGTGTCAACTCGTCCCAATGCTGGAAGATCGAGTGATCGACTCAAGGACATCCTAATTCAGATAATTTAAAGTTAGCACTATTCATGAAGTCAAAAAGAAATTCCTAAAGTTTTAAAGATTCGATCAAGGTCACAATGTTCTTGAACTAACCGAAAAGCATAAGTAGCTTTGACTGTTTCATGAAGACGAACATGGCCAAATGCTTGCTCAATAACTTCAACTGTTGAGAGTGTATCTCTATCAACTTTTAGCAATGGCACATCTAACTCTTCGGATCTATTGATTAATTGTGGTAGTGGTTCACCAGCACCTGTCAAAATTAGACATTGAGTAGAAGCTTCTAAAGCCGCTAATTGGATATCCGTTCGATCAGCACCAGTAACTACTGCCATATTACGCCTTCTTCGAAAAAATTCCATTGCAGAATTAACACTCATCGCACCTATGCTCAATGTTTCTACCATCAACTCAAGCCTGTCAGAGCAACAAACAACTCGAGCATTTAAACGTCTCACCAATTCTTCAACCGTGACACTCCTCAACAAAGGGGACCTAGGCATTACCCCAAAAACATCTAAACCTAGTGACTTAAGTGATGGAACTACATTATCTTTGATATCTTTAATTTGATCAGGGTTAACAGCATTTAAGATAACACCACCTAAATAATCCCCAAGTTGATTTTTAGCCTCCAATAAAGCTTCAACACTTCTACTATCTTGCCAAAAATGAGCGAGTAATACTTTAGCATTCAGACCTTTAGCAAGTTGACTTAGACTTAATCCATACAAGAGTCCCTCATGCAAACTCCCTGCGGCCTCAAGAATATTGATAGTATCACCAGAAGAATCGAGAGATAGCTTTAACTTATCAAATTCAATTCCAGGATCTAAGATCTTTGATTGGATCCTTTGACTAGCAGTAGAGGCACCCAAAAATTGAATCGAGGGAATTAAATTTTCAACAGATAGTTTTAAAGTCTCTCCAACGAACCTAACGTCATCATCAATCATCTCTTGAATGCCTCCTCTTTCAGAGACATTTAACTCAAGACTTGTGGCTAAGGGTTTACCAAATCTAACCAAATGATTTGAAGCGATTAAATTTCTTGCTATGCCAAGAACTAATGCTGATTTACCACTAAATGGTTCACATGATCCAATTAGAAAGGTCTTGCTCATTAATTAAAGACCTGATGTGAGATTAATAACTTTATAAGTTTAGACTTTTTGAGAAAGTTCTCAACAATTAATCTGAACAAAGTTCTCATCAGACAAAAACTCTCCATCAACTCGTAATTTTTCGCAGGAGATACAATCAAGACAACTCAATGAAAAGACTTGTACAAAAGCTCAAGGTTTAAGGGTTTAAAGATTGCCATAACTGGGGCGAATGGGAGTCTTGGTAGGTCTCTAACTGAAGAGCTGAAAGCACAAGGGGCTTATGTTGTTGGCTTAACTCACAACAAAAAAAACAATGAAAAATCTTTTAGCAAGAGACCTAACGAATGGATTTATTGGTCTTGCGGTAAAGAAGAAATACTTTCAAAAAGTCTTGCTAATATTGATATTTTGATACTTAATCATGGATTCAACCCAAAAGGAATGATTGATTCAAATGAAATAAATAAAGCAATAGAAATAAATTCACTCAGTCATTGGAGATTAATAGAAATATTTGAGGATTTAGCAATATCAAACAAAGATTTAAATAAGTTCACTTCAAAGGAAATATGGGTAAACACATCAGAAGCAGAGATCCAAATAGCTTTTAGCCCAGCATATGAAATAACAAAACGTCTAATTGGCGAACTTGTAAGCCTAAAGAAAAGTAAATTATTAATGGGGAAAAGGTCTGAATTTATAATCAGGAAATTAATACTAGGTCCATTTAAATCAAAATTAAATCCACAAGGAATTTTGAGTCCTGAATTTGTAGCAAAAAAAATAATTCAAAAAGCGGAAAAAGATGATTACTTAATCATAGTATCTCCCAATCCTATAACCTATTTAATAATGCCAGTTGTTGAATTAATTAGAATATTTTATGCAAGATTTACAAAAAAAATATACTCCTAATGATTGCTTTCGAAGACAATCAATCTCCTCTATCAGTAAGTATTTCAAAACCGTTTTCCGTAACCAGTACAGTATGCTCCCACTGAGCAGATAGATTCCCATCTTTAGTAATTACCGTCCAGCCATCACGAAGAGTCTTACAATATTTCGACCCAAAATTTATTATGGGCTCTACTGCAATAGTCATACCTTTTCTTAGACTGACATTTGGCAAATCATTAGTTCTAAAATTAAATACCGAAGGTTCTTCATGAAGATTCCTTCCTACACCGTGACCGGTATAATCTTCAACGACACTGAAACCATTTGCTTTCACATAATCTTCAATCGCTCCTGCAATATCAAGAAGCTTATTTTGTGGTTTAATTTGTTTTATCCCAAGCATCAGAGCTTCTTTAGCCACTCTACTTAGTTCAAATGCTTCATCTGAAGCATTTCCTACACAAATAGTTATACAACTATCTCCGTGATAACCATTATAAAAAGCGCCTGTGTCTACTTTTAGCAAATCTCCATCATTAATAATTTTTTTCTTACTTGGTATTCCATGAACAACCTCGTTATTTACGCTTGAACATATACTACCTGGGAAGCCATGGTATCCTTTAAAACTTGGCGTAGCGCCATGATCTCTTATTCGTTTTTCCGCATATTTATCTAGATCCAAGGTAGACATTCCTGGTTTAACCAAATCTCTAATTTCACTCAATACAGTTGCAACTATTTTGCTAGATTTACGCATAATTTCTATCTCTCTTGAAGACTTAATTTCAACTCCTCTCCTTTGTTTAATAACAGGACCATTATTGACAGGTATTTTTGAATTTGATGAGCGAAGGAGATCAGAGAAAAGCTTCATTGTTTAAGGAAAAAGTAAAAACCACAAAATTTGCCTGTTATTAACAAATTAATAATACGCAAATTATCAAATGGATAGGGACATTTTCATCGGAAAAATTCTTTTCTTTAATAAAATTTCTATATTAAACGAAAGATTGAAAGACTCATTTTTTTTTTCTTTAACGATCAATCAATGGCTGAATAAATGCCTATTACAAAAATAATGAGAAGATTGGGATTAAAGAACCAATACATCAAAAATTTTAAATTTGAGAAACAAGCGGTTACAATATGACCTCGGCCAAATCAAGAGTAATTGGTGATGTCAGTTGATTCTAAAGAACCCTCTACAGAAGAGGTAAAAGTTGAAGTTGAATCAAGTACTCCAGAAGATTCTGGAGTAAAAAATGCTTCTGAAACAAAGCCTAAAGGAAGGAAAATTCCAATTAAAACTCTCTCTCCTGCAGCAATAATTAAAGCTTTTGAAGACGAACAACAAACCAAAGATCTCCCTGATATTTATGTTGGAGATACTGTTCGTGTTGGAGTCCGCATAAGTGAGGGCAATAAAGAAAGAGTTCAGCCCTATGAAGGTGTTGTAATAGCAAAGCGACATGGCGGAATTCATCAAACAATCACAGTAAGACGAATTTTTCAAGGAATAGGCGTTGAAAGAATTTTTCTGGTTCACAGTCCTCAAGTTGCATCCATTAAGGTTGAACGCCGAGGTAAAGTAAGAAGAGCGAAGCTTTTCTATCTGCGTGAGCGAGTTGGCAAAGCCACACGCGTAAAGCAGCGCTTCGACCGCTGAGGTTTCGGCCTCCTCAATCAAAAGTCATTGGTCAACAATGACTTAAAGGGTATACACAATGCGCCGTTAGTTCAGTTGGTAGAACGCAGGTCTCCAAAACCTGATGTCGGGGGTTCAAGTCCTCCACGGCGCGTTCGAAAACCCTTTTTGCAGTTACTTTTTTAAAGAATGGAGTTGGATCTTCAACCTGGCGATGTCGTAAAAGTTCTCGAGTCAGCCGCATTAGGCTGGGTCAGGGCTCGAGTTATTCGTGTAAAATCAGGTGGCCGTGTAGTAGTGCAAAGCGACCAAGGACGAGAGTTCACAGCTCGTGGTAATCAAGTTAGGCTGATAGAGCCTGCTGGTTTCCGTCCTTAAAAAAATCATTTGACTTTTTGGTTTTATTTCACTAGCGTCCTTCAACTCAAAGGGAGTTCGCTAGATGAAAAATCATCTAAAAATAGTTCTAAAGTCAACAATATTAATCTTTGGTTGACTAGATGGCATTTATAGGATGATACTCTTTTGGTCAATACAAAGGATTTCATTTGAAAGATAGAATCCTTTTTTAAAGCCTAAAACTGGGACCGTAGTTCAACTGGTTAGAGCACCGCCCTGTCACGGCGGAAGTTGCGGGTTCGAATCCCGTCGGTCCCGTATTTAAATCGAATTAGAGCATTGACAGTTAGGGTAAGACTGGCACCAAGTCCAACTGGAACACTTCATCTAGGAACGGCTAGAACAGCACTTTTTAATTGGCTATTTGCAAAAAAAGAAGGTGGATCTTTTCTTCTGAGAATAGAAGACACTGATATTGAAAGATCTAAAGAGGAATATATAAAAAATATCTATGAAGGTCTCAAATGGCTAGGGATAAACTGGGACGAATCCCCAACCATTCAAAGCGAAAGAATAAAAGAACACAAACAAATCATAAAGACTCTTCTCAATAAAGGTGTTGCCTATAAGTGTTACGCCTCAGAAGAGGAACTAGATGAAATGAGAGAATCTCAAAGGAGAAGTGGTTTGGCTCCTAAATATGACAATAGGCACAGAAATTTAACACCAGAGCAAGAAACAATATATAGAGACGAGGGAAGAGAACCCGTTATCAGATTCAAAATCAGTGATCAAAAATTAATTTCATGGAATGACTTAATTAGAGGTGAAATGACTTGGAGTGGTAAAGATTTAGGCGGAGACATGGTCATTGCGAGAAGAGCACCTGCAGATTTAATTGGTGACCCCTTATACAATTTAGTTGTTGTGGCTGATGATTCAGCAATGAACATTTCCCATGTAATTAGGGGAGAAGATCATCTTGCTAATACAGCAAAGCAAATTCTTCTTTACGAGGCTCTAGATCTCAAAATTCCAATTTTCGCTCATACTCCTTTAATTCTTAATTCTGAAGGCAAAAAACTTTCAAAAAGAGATGGTGTTACCTCAATCTCTGAATTCAAGAAAATGGGTTACACATCTGAAGCCATGGCAAACTACATGACTCTTCTTGGCTGGTCTGTTCCTGAGGGGATTAATGAGAGATTCAAAATCTCAGAAATCTCAGAAATTTTCAGTTTTAAAAAGGTTAATAAAGCCTCAGCAAAATTTGATTGGGATAAATTGAACTGGCTAAACTCTCAAGTAATCCATGAAATGTCAGCAGAAACACTATTAGAAAATTTAAATCCTTTATTCAAAGAGAATGGATGGCATATCCCAAGTCAAGAATGGGGAATTGATCTAGTAGATTTAATTGGGCCATCTATGGTTCTCATAAATGATGGAGTTGATCAAGCTAAACCTTTTTTTGAAGAGCCCAAATTAAATAATGAGGGGAGGAAGCAATTGGAACTTATAGAAGCAAAAGTAATTTTAAATTTTGTTGTTGAAAAGCTTGAAAGCTTAAATGCTTCATTAACTTCCAAAGATGAAGCTCTTAATTTAATCAATCAAGCTACAAAAAGCTGCTCAGTGAAGAAAGGGCTTGTGATGAAAAGTCTTCGAGCAGCACTTTTTGGAACTCTTAATGGGCCTGATTTAATTCAAAGCTGGATTCTACTCTCAAGACTCAGTAAAGATAGAGCCCGAATTAGTCGCTTCATTTAAATCTTTATCTTCATCTAATAAACCCAACATTTTTGCTAATGGTTGAGCTGTTAAACCTTGTATGCCTACTGTCATTAATATTGTCAAAAACACTAAACCCTGAAGTTTTCCAGCTCCTAAAACACCTGCCTGCTCCAATCTGATGGAAAACAAAGAAGCAACTGCTGCAGTAACTATTCCACGGGGAGCCAACCAACCAAGAAACAATCTTTGTTTATTATCAAGAGGTAATCCATAGGTCGCTATCCATACAGCAATTGGTCTCACTACAATCATCAAAAAAAGCACGCAAGTGATACCTCCCCATCCCAAAGGGCTTAATTCCCCCCATGAGACATCTGCTGCCAACAAAGGGAAAAGCATAGTTATTGCTAACTGAGCTAATTCTCTGATTAATTTATCAAGTTCATTCGCCTCTGTAGAGGGCCTTTGTCCTACAACAAACCCTGCTGCAACAGATGCAGGCAATCCTGATTCAGGTAATAACCATTCGCATACTCCATAAAGCAAGAAGATAACACCAAGAGTTAGTTGCAACCTGATCCCTATATAAGGTTCAGATCGTAAGCGTTTTAATCCTTCTGAAAGCAAAAGACCTGCAATTGATCCAAACAAGACTCCTCCTCCAAGCCTTGAAAGCAATCCAAAGAGTAGCTCTCTCCAGCCATGCAAATCTCCAACAACAAGCTCTAACAACAAAAGTGCAAGCACTGCTCCAATAGGTTCAAGTATCAAACCTTCAGCTTCAAGAACATCACTTAGTGGTGATGCAAGTCGAATTTGTCGAACCAATGGAGTTACAACAGTTGGTCCAGTAGCAAGAACAATTGCACTGTAAACTCCTGCTACTGACCAGCCAAGTCCAGAAAACCAATGAGCAGCAAAGAAGCCAGCTGCCAATGAAATGATTAATCTAATTGAAGAAATTCTTAAAACTATTGACTTGATAGCACCTCCAGGAAATCGAAGGTTTAAACCACCATCAAATAAGACAAGGCTTACTAGTAAACCAACTATTGTCTCCAACCCTTTTCCAAGATCTAATGGTTCAACCAATCCAAGACCTGATCTCCCTATCAACAAGCCAGATAGCAATAACAAAACAACCCCAGGAAGACCTGTTATGACTGATAACAGTCTTGCTCCAGCCCCAGAAAAAACTGTGATCCCCCAGAGTAAACCCAGCCTCTCAGGAGTCATAAATAACTAGCAATGAAGGCATAAGAGAGTATCCATTAAATCTGCCTAAGACAATAAATAAGTTAATAAGATAGTTTTAATTACATATTTTTCTACAATAGCAACCCTTTCAATCCTTATATTGTTTATACATTCTAATTTAAAAAACACCTGACAAAACAATTTAAAATTTCTGGCCAAATGGTCTTAACAATGATTCATTAGGCATATAAAGAGGATGCAAAGGGTTTCCTTTCTTACTTAGACCCAAACTTAAAATACGTTTAGGACAATTATTTTCAGTGGACTTCAAATTTGAAATATGTTTAATCATTTCTAGTACGTCATGATCACGTCCATTTAATTGACCTTTATCACCCCAGCCCAACCACAAATCACAATTAATATTTTTCCGCCAAAATTGTAATGTCGCTAGAGTAATTAAATCATTATTGTTACCAATTGGTTCTTTGCTTTTTGATAACTCTAAAGGAGACTTTGAAATTAATCCAAATAAATTTATTATATAAATATTCTTATAATTCCATCTTGAACAAAAATTAATTATCCTTATCAGAGTCCTATCATTCTTAAATGAATTAGCATTTGAAGGATTTAAGCCGATAAAAACTACCGTCTTTTTACCAGTCAGAGACTCTCTTTTTAAGATCCATCGATAGTAACTGCATTTACTAAACAAGCAAAATGACAAAAGAACTTAACCCTAAATCATTATTATTAATTTAAACTATCTTTCTAGCTAGATTAGATAAAATTGGATCCTAGAAGAATAATCAATACAATAATTAAACCTGCTATCGCCATTCGACCATTCCATATTTCAGCTTGAGGAGTGAATCCTCTTTTCCAAGAATTTATTTCACTTGAGCTCGCAGGCCTAGTGGATTTGTGTGTTTCATTCCCTTGATTTAAAGACATGAGAAAAATTGAATCGTCAAGGTATTAATTAAAAAGGAGGCTTGGAATCGTAAAGCAAATTGGATTTTTCCAGAGGCCATCGAGCTGAAACACCTAATTCCATTGAACTTTTGGTGCTATTTGATGACAATCTTAACAAAGCTGCCGCCCCAATCATTGCAGCATTATCAGTACAAAATTCCATGGGGGCAAGAGCAACGTTAATTGAATTTTTAGATGCTTGAGAAAGCATCATTTTCCTCAATCGCACATTTGCCGCAACCCCTCCAACCAAAACAAGAGAATTTAGACCTTGATCAAGAGCACAACGCAGGCTCCTCTCGACTAAGACCTCAGCTACCACTTGTTCGAAGCTCGCAGCAATATCTTCTACTGGTAATTTTTTGTTTTCCGACTTGAGTTTTTCTATCTGGCGAAAAACAGCAGTTTTCAAACCACTAAAAGAAAAGTCATATGGATAAAAACCACCTCCTGGCTTAGATACTCTACCTTTTGGCAATAAAAATTTTTTGGGATCTCCAGATTCAGCTTTTTTTTGAATAGCTGGTCCTCCTGGATAAGATAGTCCCAGAAGTCTTGCAACCTTATCAAAAGCTTCTCCAGCAGCATCATCATGACTTCTACCAAGACGTTGATACTTATGCTGAACATCTACTTTGATTAATTCAGTATGACCTCCACTTACCAATAAGACTAAGAAAGGAGGTTCTGGATGATTTTCTGATAAATAAATTGATGAAAGATGGCCTTCTAAGTGATGTATTCCTAAGAATGGAATTTGATGCAAATTAGCTAAAGTTCTCGCCGTAATTGATCCAACCAAAAGTGAACCTGACAATCCTGGAGTAACAGTTGCTGCGATAGCATCTATATCTTTTATGTGTAGTTTTGATTTTGCAAAAACTTGTTCAATTAAAAATGGAAGATTTTCCAAATGTCTTCTTGATGCAATTTCTGGAACCACCCCACCCCAATTGGCGTGTTCATCAATTTGTGAAGCTATTTCATTAGCCAACAAATTAATTTTCCCTTTTTCATTAGAAACCAAAGCTGCCGCGGACTCGTCACAACTTGTTTCGAGGGATAAAATTATTGACATTTATCGCTAGTTATCTATTAAGTTTAATACTGAAATCCCATTAAAACAGGGCAACAGATAAAAATCTGAACTCATGAGTCGTCTTTTATCAATTCTACTTTCAACATTCCTTTTCTTAGGAGTAGCACCATTGGCTAGTGCTAGGCCAGGCCCAGCACTAAATGCTGACAGAGCTCCTACAGATTTTACAGCTTCTGCTCTAGTATCTTGTTCTGAGAATGCCCGTTTCCAAGAAAGAGCAAGCGCAGCGACCACAGATCAGGCAATAAAAAGATTTGAAAGATATAGCAAAGCTCTATGTGGCGATGACGGACTTCCACATTTAATAATTGGTCCTCCTATTGAGCCCTGGGGCGCATGGTTTAACAGAGGTCATGAGGGAGATCTTCTCATTCCAGGAGTAATGTTTATATACATAGCTGGTATTATTGGTTGGTCAGGTAGGGAATATGTAAGAGCTGTTAGAGGCAAAAAGAATGCTGCAGAATACGAAATTATTATAGATACCGATTTAGCTTGGCAATGCTTAAAAAGAGGCGCTGCCTGGCCTTTACAAGCCAACAGAGAGGGCAAGAATGGTGAGCTTAGAGAAAAAGACAATAATGTCACTCTTAATGGTCCAAGAGGATAAAAAATTATTTATCAATTTTAAAATCACCTGACTTTTTAATCATGTTTCAATTATTCCGTACTAAATGGTTTAGATCCGCTCCAGTGGTAGCAACAATTTGGATCTTTATTACAGCAAGTATCATTGTTGAATTCAATAGATTCGTTCCTGACTTACTTTTCCACCCAATGTCTTTTTAAAAGCCAATTAAATAGATTTAAGTTTTTAATCCCATTAAGCCTTCAATTTCCTCGAAGGCTTTTTCTATATCTTCATTAATAACTACTGCGTCAAACTCTTTTTTCGCAACAAGCTCTTTATTTGCTATCGCCAATCGATCCCTAATAGATTCTTCAGTCTCGGTACCTCTCCCTCTAATTCTTTTTTCAAGTTCTGATAAATTTGGTGGTGCTATAAATATTTGGAATGCTTCAGGAAAAGATTTACGAATTTGTCGAGCACCCTCTAATTCAATTTCAAGTAGCACACTAGTTCCTTCTTCTATTTTTTCTTTAACCATTTTTTTGGGAGTTCCATAGAAATTGTTGGAGAATGAAGCCCATTCCAAAAAACCGTCATTATCTATTATTTCTTGAAAACGTTTCTTTTTTAGGAAAAAATAATGCTCTCCCTCTATTTCTCCAGATCTTGGCTGGCGAGTAGTAGCAGAAATTGAAAGCCATACATCACTATGACTTTCGAGGATTTTCCTTACAATTGTTCCTTTACCTACCCCGCTTGGGCCAGTAATAACAGTAAGATTTCCTAAACAAGACATAATTGATGGTATCTAATTTACCTACCAAAGGTTAATTACATTATCTATTAAATTAAAAGGATGATAGATGAACAAAGTTCCAATTCAAATAATGGACTTAACAACCCTTAAAGCGGTTGTATTTGAACTTAGCCAAGATATAGTTCCAAGTCGATTTGAAAATGCACAGCAAATTGATTCAAATACTGTCCAATTAGGTTTTAGAACCCTTGAAAGACTCACATGGATAGAAATAAGTTGGCTTGCTGAATCCCCTAGGATTGTATCAATACCACCTCCAAAAAGATATGGTGAAAAAAGTACATTAGCGAAACAATTAAAACATTTATTAGTCAACTTAGCTTTAGTTGAAATAAAGCAAAATGGTTTCGAAAGAATAGTAAGGTTTAGATTCTCTAGTAGACCTGGGGAAGAAATAGAGAAGGAATTGGTAGTCGAACTTATGGGTAAGCACAGTAATATTTTACTTTTAGACAGAACAGGTAAAGTAATTACTCTCGGAAAAAAAATAAAAGAGAGTCAATCAAGATTAAGGCCAATAGGAACAGGAGATATCTATACATCTCCTCCACCTCTTAAAGGATTAACTCCTGAATACTCTGAATCATTCAATTCATGGAAAAATAATATATGCTTAGTACCATCAACATTCAAGAATAGTCTTAAAGATACTTATCAAGGAATAAGTCCTGCTTTAACATTACAAATTGCAAGCAATAGTTATAACGATGCTCTTACACTAATAAATCAACCAGTAACAAGTATTGAATTAAAAACATGGAAAGCAATATATAAAAAATGGAAAAAGTGGCTATTAGATATTGAGAATAATAATTTCAGGATTAATTTCAAAGGCCCAACGGATTTCATTGTGTGGGGGCAAATAAAATCAAATCCTCAAGATACAAAAATAGCGCTAAAGCTTAGTATCTATTATTCAAATAAGCTTGCAGAAAGAAAAATAAATTCTATTAGAGAAAAACTAAAGCAAGACCTCGAGAAATCAAAAGTTGATGAAATCAGGAAACTAGATGTTCAGAAATCTCTAATTAAAAATATTTCTGAATACGTAGCCATGCAAAGCAAGGCAAGAAACCTTCTGACCTTAAAATCTCCAACAAAAAAGCAAATAATTGAGGCTCAAACTCTCTTCAAAGAAGCTAAAAGGAAAAAAAGATCAAGGGATTCCATTTTAGATAGAATCGATGTCCACAAGAAAAAAATATCAGAGATTCAATGCTGTGAATCATTTCTTGATTCATTTCTATACGAAAAAAATGAGGATCTGAAAAACAAACTAGATTCAATCATTGAACTTAAAGAAGAAGTAGAAGAATATGTTTGCATCAAAAAAAATAATTTTAAATTTAAATCAAGTAAAAAGAATGGAACCTCATCAAACATAAAAGAGATCCAAAGTCCTAGCGGTCTAACGATTCAAATAGGGTCTAACAACAGGCAAAACGAATTAATAAGTTTAAGAAAAGGGAAAAAAGGAGATATTTGGTTTCATGCTCAAGAAATACCCGGAAGTCACATTGTACTTAAATCATCAAATGGACTTGCAGATGAAAAAGATATTCAGTTAGCTGCTGATTTAGCTTCTTTTTGTAGCAGGGCCCGAGGCAACAAACTTGTTCCAATCATAATGACCCCAATTGAAAATCTACAACGAATTTCAGGAGCCTTACCTGGAACGGTTAGCCATAGAGGAGGCAAGGTGATTTGGGGGAAAGCAGAGCGAGCACAGAAATATTTCCACCACAAGTGAACTTCAATGAATTAATATCAATTTCATTAGACAAGATGAAAATGATTGACTTTTTGCTAGGGACTCATGAGTTTCTAGGTAATCATTCTTTCCCTGAATTTTTAATTGGATATGCATTTGGAGCAGCACTAATTATTGGGGCTCCAACAGTCTTCCTTTTATTGGCATTCACCAGCGCTTTAATGAAAACCAATGGGAAGATGGGTGGCTACAAAGAATATGCTAGTTATGGTGAATCATCGCTGAATGATTGCCCCCCTTTTATATTGCCTGACCCAACAAAAACCAAATAAATTAATTTGCCCTTATGGACTAATGACCAACAGACTATATATCTAATTTTTTTAAATAGCTAGAAAAAATTTATTACATGATTGAAAAGTCAATTTTCTACTAAAATAATATTATCAACTAAATTAACCTGAATAGCTCCAACAAAAAAGAAAATATTTTTAAAGCTCCTCCTCCTATCAGGATAAAAGGAAAAGAGAGTTCAATTGAGGTATCTCAATCACTTGAGATGCCTTTGGTTGATCATCTAGAAGAACTTCGCCAAAGGATACTAAAGAGTCTCATTGCAATTCTTCTATCATCAGGTTTTTGCTTGTTATTTGTTAGGAAACTTGTAGAGGCATTAGAGATACCAGCAGGAAAAATACAATTTTTACAGGTAGCTCCTGGCGAATTTTTATTTACTTCTATAAAAGTTGCAGGTTATGGCGGGCTTACTATTTCTCTGCCATTCATCCTTTACCAATTTTTAAAATTCATCCTTCCTGGTTTAACTAAAAAAGAGAAACTTCTCATAGCTCCCTCAATTGCAGGTTCAGCAATTTTATTTTTCTTAGGAATTTTCTTTGCCTGGAAAGCTTTGATACCTGCAGCCTTGGGATTTTTAATAAGCTATGGCGCCGATGTGGTTGAGCCAATCTGGTCAATAGAAAAATATTTAGATTTTGTCCTTCTACTTATGCTTTCAACTGGGTTAGCCTTCCAGTTGCCAATTCTTCAATTCATTTTAGGTTTCTTTGAAATAATTTCTTGGAAAAAGATGTTATCTAAATGGAGATTAGTTGTTATTTCCTCAGCCATTGCAGGAGCTGTTTTAACTCCATCAACTGATCCAATAACGATGCTTCTTCTATCAACATCGATAACTTTTTTGTTTTTTGTAGGAATTGGGTTAGTTGCTTTAACAACAAATCTCAAAGGACAAATTCATCCATCCTCGGATCCACAGGCAAAGGTAAAGTGATTGCTCTGCCTAGTCTTGGTTTTGCCTGAACATTTTTTAACCATTTCCTTACAAAATCAGATTGACCTGCTCGATTAATAATTTCTAAGGTTCGATTCAAGTTTTCTTTATAGGTCTCCTCATCTAGTGGGAAAGATTGTTGTTCTAAGAACCCCCACATCATTTGTAAATAAATTCGGTCTCTTTTTATTAACAATCTCAAATCATATGTTACGCCCCAACGCCTTCTTAAGCACTGCATTACTTCTTCTGGCTCCAGTGGGGTTGAAGAAGAGGAACGACCAGAATTTGACGAATTAAATTCAAAACTCATTTCAAAACCTAGTCTTCGCAAAGATTAATAACCCTTTATGTGTCCATTCTGGTCTAATATCTGTGTATAGGTGAACGTCTGTAATGACACAAATGACAACTGCAGATGTGCCCTCAATGGGCAGAAGGCAGTTCATGAATCTGCTTACCTTTGGAACGGTTACAGGTGTCGCTTTAGGAGCTTTATATCCAGTAGCGCAATATTTCACCCCATACAGGGCAGGTGGCGGCAGTGGTGGAACAAATGCAAAGGATGAGCTAGGCAATAATGTAAGTGCAAGTGGTTGGTTATCAACCCATCCAGTTGGCGATAGAAGCTTGGTGCAAGGACTTAAAGGTGATCCGACTTACCTAATAGTCGAGGGCGAGGATGCAATTACTAGTTACGGAATTAATGCGATTTGTACTCACCTAGGTTGTGTAGTCCCATGGAATAGCGGAGCAAATAAATACATGTGTCCATGTCATGGAAGTCAATACGATTCGACAGGAAAAGTAGTTAGAGGTCCAGCCCCCTTATCTCTAGCAATAGCTCATGTTTCAGTTGAGGATGACCAAGTTCTCGTAAGTCAGTGGACAGAAACTGATTTTCGAACTGGTACTGATCCGTGGTGGGGTTGATCAATAAATGAAAAAAACCTTCAATACCATTTCTAAAGCCATGAGTCGTTCATTAAAACTTTTTCTCCTCTCAGTTCTTATTGGGTTTTCAATATTCATAATTCCTCAACCAACTTGGGCATACCCTTTTTGGGCTCAACAAAAATTTGAAAATCCCAGAGAGGCAACGGGAAAAATTGTTTGCGCTAATTGTCATGTAGCAAGTATGCCTACAAGAGCTGAAGTGCCTCAGGCAGTTGCTGCTGATAGTGTTTTCAAAACAGTAGTAGAAATACCTTATAAAAAGGACTTACAAGAAATCGGAGCTGATGGAAGCAAAGTTCCTCTCCAAGTTGGAGCAGTTGTAATGCTTCCAGATGGATTTAAGCTTGCTCCTCAAGAGAGGTGGACTGATGAAATAAAAGAAGAGACACAAGGTGTTTACTTCACTCAATACAGCGAGGAACAAGAAAATATACTTTTAGTAGGTCCTTTACCTGGAGATCAAAACAGGGAGATTGTCTTCCCTGTTTTATCTCCTGATCCAAGAAAAGACAAAAATTATAATTTTGGAAAGTATTCAATTCACGTAGGAGGGAATAGAGGAAGAGGTCAAGTTTATCCGACTGGTGAAAAGAGCAATAATAACTTATTCACGGCAACAAATTCAGGGACAATCACTTCAATAGAAACTAATGAAGATGGAACACAAATAATTAATCTAAACAATGAAGAAGGCGAAAGTTTCAGTGAAAATCTTCCTGCAGGGACTTCATTATTAATTAAAGAAGGTGACACTATCGAGAAAGGTGCAAGATTAACTGAAGACCCTAACGTTGGAGGTTTTGGTCAACTTGACAAAGAAATTGTTTTACAAAGTAAAGCAAGAGTTATTGGAATGATTATTTTCTTTATAGGAGTTGGGTTATCACAAATAATGCTTGTGCTTAAAAAGAAACAGGTAGAAAAAGTACAAGCGGCAGAAGGAATATAAATTCAAATAATTGATGGAAAATATATTAATAGCGCTTAGATCACCTGGGCCGGAGTTGGTTCAACTGGGCCCTTTTTCATTTAGGTGGTACGGTTTGTTAATAGCGATTTCAGTTTTGGTAGGGCTTAATCTATCTGGTCAATTAGCAACTAGAAAAGGGTTAAAAAAGAATCTCATAAATGATTTACTCCCTATTGTAGTTCTGGCTTCAGTAATCGGTGCAAGAATTTATTATGTAGTATTTGAATGGAAAAACTACACAGGTAGAAATTTCTGGAGTTCAATTAATTTTTTCAATTTCAATATTCCAATACCAACTGCTATGGAGATATGGGGAGGAGGAATCGCAATTCATGGGGCTCTGATAGTGGGCACATTATCCGTAATATTTTTTTGCCGTTGGCGTAAAGAACCTTTTTGGGATGTTATTGATGTTTTAGTTCCTTCAGTTGCATTAGGTCAGGCAATAGGTAGATGGGGAAATTTTTTTAACAACGAAGCTTTTGGAATTCCTACTAACTTACCTTGGAAATTATTTATACCTTATGAATTTAGGCCTGAAATATTCTCTTCACAGACTTATTTTCACCCTACCTTTCTTTATGAATCATTATGGAATATTTTTGTTTTTGGAATGTTAATTTTTCTTTTTAAAAAGTCAAATAACAATGAACTTAGACTGCCCTCTGGCAGTCTAAGTTGCATTTATCTAATAGGCTACAGCTTAGGAAGATTTTGGATAGAAGCCTTAAGAATAGACCCTCTCTGTTTAGGAGGAACAGCGCCTTTTTGCGAAGGCGGTTTCCGAATGGCACAATTGATTAGCTTATTTTTAATAAGTGCTGGTTTGCTGGGAATATGGAGAATTTATATTTCAAAAAAAGCACTTCCGGATCCTTCATTAATTAATGGGAGAAAGAAATGAGTTCAATTTCTATTGTCGGAGCGGGTCCAGGTGCTTTAGACTTGATGACAATCAGAGCTCAAGAAAGGTTAAAAACAGCTGAGGTTTTGGTTTGGACAGACTCTCTAATTCCTATTGAAATAACAAAAATTGTTAGAGATGATTGTGAAAAAATAAAGACAAGTTCATTAACTCTTGAGGAGATAATTTCAATCTTAATTAAAAAGCACAGGGAGGGTAAAAAAATTGTCCGTCTCCATGATGGTGATCCTTGCTTGTATGGAGCGATATCAGAACAAATATGTAGATTAAATGATGAAGGTATTGAGGTAGAAATAGTTCCTGGAGTAAGTGCTTATCAAGCAACAGCGGCAAAATTAGGATTCGAGCTAACAATTCCAGATTTAACACAAACAATAATACTCAGTAGAGCAGATGGCAGAACAGGTAAACCAGAGGAGGAAAGCCTTCAAAAACTAGCATCTATTCAGTCTTCTTTATGTCTTTACCTAAGTGCAAGACATGTAGAAGAAGTTCAATCTATCCTTATAAAGTATTACCCTGCTAATACTCCTGTCGCTATTGCTTATAGAGTAACTTGGCCAGACGAATGGACAAAAGTTATACCTTTGACTGAAATGGCAAAAACATCTAGAGAAAAAAAATTAATTAGAACAACGTTATATATAATTAGTCCAACATTAAAGCTAGCTAATAAAAGATCAAAACTTTATAGTCCCACACATTCTCATTTATTTAGACATAACTAAAGTGAAATAAATAATAAACCTATTTCAAAAGTATTCAAAGATAGATATAAATTGCTTTTCGAGATATACGACTTTACAAACCCTTTAGAATAAAATTAAGAACACAAAGTTTTTTAATTGGAACAAAGTGATGGCATCAAAAGCGATAATTCCTATATCGCAGATAAAAAATCTCCTTTACAAAAAGTTGGTGAATTCCTAAGGGAAGCCAGGCAAGGGAGAAATCTTTCAATAGAGGATTTATCCTCATCACTTAGAATTGGGAAAGAACAATTGGTCGCACTTGAAGAAGGTGATGAACAATCACTTCCTGAAAAGGTTTTTATAAGAGCAATGGTTCGACGGATAGCTGAGAAATTGAACTTAGATACAAGTTTTATTCTTGATGAACTGAATGAAAAGGAAAAAAATATAGAGAAGCCGACTATGTTAATTAAAAAGAAAAATGCAAGGAAGAAAAAACATTTCAATCCGTTTGTTTTTGTGATTTTGTCTGGAGTCCTAGGATTGTTTACTTCAGTAATTGCACTAAAATATATACAAAGTTTTCAAAATGATTCAATTAATAATCGCCAGCAAAGTTCCATCTTTTTATTAGAAAGAAAAATATATTTTTAAAGTATTTTAAAGTATATTTATATCAACATCTTTAACTTTTTTGATTAGTAAAAGTGCCTTCTTAAAACTCCATTTCTCAAGATCTAAATTCTGACCTAAGTCATTAGGAATCAATTCTATATCCACTTTGTTATTATTAGCTTCAATCACTATCTTTGATATCAAAGGTTCTGGTCTTCTATCCAAAGCGCATGAAAGGCGAAGAAGTAAAGACATATCATTTACTAAGTTTCTATGACTTTCATCTGTCAAAGATTGCCAAGCTTCATGTCTTTTTTTAGGAAAACTTTTCCTATGATACCTAGCAATGGCCGCGACCATCAAATGCTCAGCTTGAGAGTAACCCAAGAGCTCTCCATGCCTTATTAAATACCACGAATGCTTATGATAAGCTCCAATATTTATATGTTTGCCACAGGCATGAAGCCTTGCTGCTGCCCACAAAAGATCTCTACCTTCACCGTTATCATTATGCAAAACCCCTCGGGTCTTATCATAAAAAGCAAGAGCAAATTCCGAAACTCTTTTTGATCGTTTTGAGTTAACACCAAATCTTCTTGATTGATGTATCACTGTTCTTTCTCTTATTGACCCTTGAAAGCCCAACTGATCTTTTAAATAATTATTACGACACATCCAATCAACCACCAAACCTTCACGAAGAGCTCTTTCACTTAAAACAATCTCATTAACATTCACCATATTCATTATCGTTTGCAAAATCAAAGCCCCCGGGACAATAATCTCAGATCTTCTTTCACTTAATGAGGATAAATGACTCCTTTCAGAAGGTGTCATTTGTATTAATTGACTTACAATAATATCTAAATTATTTTTGGAGATTTTATAACCTTGCAATTTTGACTGAATATGATTTTCTTTGTTAGAGATTAATTCCCCAATAGCCATAGCAGTTCCACTAGTTGCAACCAAGACGGGCTTTTCACCTACTTCAATCCTCTTAAATATCTTATCAATTGCTGACTCCATAGAGCCTCTAATAAATGACCTTAAAAATAATTCAGTCTGCGAAGATATAGGATCTTTTTTAATAAATTCTCTTTGTAATCTTACCGCTCCAATCTTTGTACTTGTTAATGCTCTTGCCTCAGACCTATCAGCAAGGATTAATTCTGTCGAACCTCCTCCAATATCAAGAACCAAATGGGGTTTATTCCCAAATTGCATCCCGGAAAGGACACCCAGATAAATCAATCTTGCTTCCTCTGCTCCGCTTATTAATTCAACATTTAAGCCTATCTTCTTTTTTATCTCAGATATAAAGATTTTTCCATTTGGTGCTTCTCGAACCGCACTTGTAGCAGCAATAAGAAGGCTTTCAACTTTATAGCTTTCTGATAAATCCTTAAATCTCTTTAATGTTGCGAATGCCCTAGTCATAGCAATTGATGTAAGTTCTCCAGTATCAGGATCTCTCTCCCCAAGTCTTGTTGTTGATTTCTCAGCAAGCTCAATACTAAAAGTATTTAATTTTGGCTCAAGCTTTGCAATTAAGAGATGCGTTGAGTTAGTGCCAATATCTATTGTTGCCACACGGCATAACTCAGTATCTTGATTTTCCCCAAGATCCAATTCGATAATATTCCGTTTAGAGGAATTATCTATTGAGTCACCTAACATATATTAGTAGGTTTAACCTCAATACTCTGACACTCTCAGCACCCCATTGAGAAGGCCTTATAAATGATTATCAATTTAAATTTTCGCGAGTAATCTTCTTACAAAAAAATGAGATATTATTTTCAACTTCTTAGATGGAATAAACCCAGCGGAAGATTGATACTTCTAATTCCAGCTGGCTGGTCTCTTTGGTTCGCCCCCTCAGCTCCCCCATCCATATTTATTTTGGGATTAGTAATTTTAGGTGGATTATTTGTAAGTGGTGCTGGATGTATCGCAAATGATATTTGGGACAGACAATTTGACAAGAAGGTGAGAAGGACAAAAGAACGTCCATTGGCTAATGGAAAGGTATCTCTAAAGGCTGCATGGATACTACTAATTTCAATGTTGTTTTTTAGTCTTATCGTAGTTCTATATATTCCGACAGAAAGTAGAGATTTATGCCTTCAACTTGCAACAATTTCATTACCTTTTATTCTTCTTTATCCATCAGCAAAAAGATGGTTTAAATTTCCCCAACTTATTCTCTCAATTTGCTGGGGATTTTCAGTTCTGATTCCCTGGGCAGCAAGTGAATCCTCATTAGCAGGAGGGTTACCATTGTTTTCATGTTGGCTTGCAACAATATTTTGGACTTTTGGCTTTGATACTGTTTACGCGATGGCCGACGAGACTGATGACAAATTAATTGGTCTAAACAGTAGTGCAATCAGTCTTGGTAAAGGGTCAATAAAAACCGTTTCTTTTTGCTACTTTTCAACCTGTCTCCTTTTAGCTATTGGTGCTTTCAAAGCAAATTTAGGATTAACGTTTTGGCCTTTTTGGTTGATAGCATCATTGGCAATGCAAAGAGAGGTTATATTATTAAATTCAAAACCAAAAGGTATTAAAAGTTCAGGTTCGCATTTCAGCAATCAAGTTCGAATTGGCAGCTTGTTACTTTTCGGCATGGTGTTAAGCAAGCTTATTTAATCAATCTCTTTAGCGATATTCGCAAATGACTGCCCCTCTAAAAAAAGGCGATCTTTTCCACATAGTTGCCGCAAGTTCGCCAATAAGTAAAAATGAAGATCTACTATCCGGCATAAAAGTCCTTGAGGGATGGGGTTTAATATGCAACGATTTAGATGCAGTAGATAGATCATGGGGGTATTTAGCAGGAAATGATGAAGTTAGATTCAATAACTTACACTCAAATAATCATTACCCTCTTTTAGCTTTTGCTAGAGGTGGATGGGGATCGGCGAGATTGCTTGAAAAAACACAACCATGGAGAGAAGGCTGGTTGATTGGATTTTCTGATTTAACTTCAATACTTCTTGCACGGCTCGCAGGTGGGTTTCAGGGAGGAGTTCATGGTCCCCTTATTACAACCTTGGGTTCCGAACCAGACTGGAGTAAAAACAGACTTAAATCAATTTTGTTTGGAAACACTGTACCAGATATTTATGGAGATCCATGGGGAGGCGGCATCTCAAAGGGGCACCTAATAGTTGGCAACCTCACCGTACTCACTCACTTGATAGGGACTCAACATCTACCAAATTTCAACAAATCAATACTAATCATCGAAGACATAGGAGAGGCTCCGTATAGAATTGACAGAATGCTAACTCACTTAAGATTGGCTGGAGTTTTACAACAGCTGTCTGGCCTAGGTTTTGGCTCGTTTACTTATTGTGATAACGAGCCAGACGTCGAGGGAACCAAGACGTTTGAGCTTCTTGATATTTTCAAAGATCGAACAAAAGATCTTAAAATCCCAATTGTTTCAAATTTGCCAATTGGACATTGCTGTGGGAATGCATCACTTCCACTAGGTAGGCAAGCTATCTTAGATGGCGACTTAGGGAGTCTTAGTCTTTTAAAGTAGACAATAAAGACTCTGCTATTACAAGATCAAATGGAGTTGTCACTTTAATATTCGAAGGTCCAGCATCATATATTTTCACTGGTAATTCCAAGCGTTCAAATAAGGATGCATCATCGGTGACATCCCATCCTTTTGCAATTGCTTCACTATGTGCATGCTTCAGTTTGTTTACGGGAAACCCCTGAGGTGTCTGAGCAGACCACAAATCTGAGCGAGGAGGGCTCTCAATAATCTCACCATCTTTATCAACTTTTTTAATTGTGTCCGTTACTTTTGACGCGGCAATAACAGCTTGGCCCTTGGAAACAATCTTGGAAATTTCATCGAATACAAATGATTTCACCAAGCATCTTGCTCCATCATGAATCAGCACAGACTGAGCATCACTTGGAAGGGCCGCTAATCCCAACTGAACTGACTGCTGTCTTGTTGATCCCCCATTAATCCATTGTATTGACTTTACTGAGTTATCAAAAATTGAGCATATT
Source organism: Prochlorococcus sp. MIT2304 (assembly GCF_059772405.1). Lineage (NCBI taxonomy): Bacteria > Bacillati > Cyanobacteriota > Cyanophyceae > Synechococcales > Prochlorococcaceae > Prochlorococcus > Prochlorococcus sp. MIT2304. The sequence continues at coordinate 1,822,734 of NZ_CM186286.1, read as the reverse complement.
GAGTTTTTGTCTTTAGGTTGCCCTATAATTCCAATCCAAGTAATTGTTTTAGAGTCGAAAGCTGCCTTCAAAGTCCACTCTAAAACCGTTTTACCTGCGACCTTCAAAAGGAGTTTATTTCTATCAGCACCCATTCGATTCCCACTTCCTGCAGCAGCAATTAACAAATGCACAACTAATTCCTCTCTATTGATTATCCATTTAATATATTCGAAAGTAAAAATGACTATTTTTAGTGTCTTAGCTTAAAATCTTTTCAAAAAACAAATGACTCAATAGTAAGTTAAATAAAACAAGTATTCGATTCTAACAATTTTAAAACCATAAAATTATGACATTATCAAAATTACTTGAAGGTCAGACTGCAATTGTTACTGGAGCCAGCAGGGGTATTGGTAAGGCTATTGCAATTCTTTTAGCAAAAGAGGGCGCAGAAGTAATCATCAATTATTCTTCATCTTTGGAGAATGCAAATAAAGTGGTATCAGAAATAAGCTCTTTTGGAGGGAAGGCATACCCTCTTCAAGCTGATATTTCTGATGAAAACTCGGTAAATGAATTAATCAAAACAGTTTTGGAAAAAAATAATAAAATTGATGTTTTGGTCAACAACGCAGGGATAACTAAAGATGGACTTCTAATGAGAATGAAAACTAACGATTGGCAGAAAGTTTTAGATATTAACTTGAGTGGTGTTTTTTATTGTACAAGAGCTGTCTCTAGGCAAATGTTGAAGCAAAAAAAAGGAAGGATTATCAACATAACCTCTGTGGTGGGGTTGATGGGCAACCCAGGGCAAGCAAATTATTCAGCAGCCAAGGCAGGAGTAGTAGGTCTTACACAAAGTGCTGCTAAAGAGTTTGCAAGCAGGGGAATTACTGTCAATGCGGTCGCACCAGGTTTTATCTCAACTGATATGACAAAAGATCTAAACGCCAAATCAATTCTTTCTGCTATTCCGCTTGGACGATTCGGAAACCCTGAGGACGTTGCAGGAGCGGTGAGATTTCTAGCAGCAGATCCATCAGCAGCTTACATAACAGGCCAGACAATTCAAGTTGATGGTGGAATGGTTATGAGTTGAGCTGATTTCAATTTTGTATGGGCTGACCTAATTCATCTCTCAATCTTCTTATCCTTTGCAGTAATTTTAGTCTTCTGCTTCTCGCCGTAGCCGTAAGAAATATCCTCAAAGGGAAATAAATCAAAGTCATAGTCCCGGCCAAGCCAGCCATGAGAATAAAAAATAAAGCCCCTGGATCATTCATATGTTGACACTAACTACCTTCTGCAAAAATTGGGAATAATTTATGAATTACGATTCGGCTTTCCCCACTTATTTAGCCTCCCCTAATGTGTGTTTCCTATGGGAGATTAAGACTAATTCAAATCAAATATGGCAAAACTTCTAAGTTTTTCAGACGAATCACGTGGTGCTCTAGAAAAAGGAGTAAACAACTTAGCCAATGCTTTAAAAGTCACAATTGGACCTAAGGGTAGAAATGTAGTTATTGAAAAAAAATTTGGAGCCCCAGATATCGTTAATGATGGAGTAACAATCGCTAAGGAAATAGATCTTGAAGATCCTTTTGAAAACATAGGAGCCAAGCTCATTGAACAAGTTGCTTCAAAAACGAAAGAAAAAGCTGGGGATGGCACAACCACTGCAACAGTTTTAGCTCAATTCATGGTTCAAGAAGGGTTGAGAAACACAGCAGCTGGGGCGAGCCCAATCGAATTAAGACGGGGAATGGAAAAGGCTGTAGCTCAAATCGTTGATGATCTCAAAAAGAAAAGCAAATCAGTCAGTGGTGATGCTATTAAACAAGTTGCAACAGTGAGTGCTGGTGGAGACGATGAAATAGGTTCAATGATTGCAGATGCAATAGATAAGGTCAGTTTTGATGGAGTAATAACAGTTGAAGAATCCAAGTCTCTAGCTACTGAGCTAGATATCACTGAAGGGATGGCTTTCGATAGGGGTTATAGTTCACCATATTTTGTTACTGATGAAGATCGCTTAATTTGTGAATTTGAGAATCCCTCAATACTAATAACTGACAAAAAAATTTCATCCATCGCCGATCTCATACCAGTTCTCGAAACTGTTCAGAAGAATGGAACACCCTTAATAATTCTTGCCGAAGAAGTAGAAGGTGAGGCATTAGCTACGCTTGTAGTAAACAAAAACCGCGGCGTGTTACAAGTTGCAGCAGTCAGAGCACCCTCATTTGGCGAGAGGAGAAAAGCTGCTCTAGGGGATATTGCTGTGCTTACTGGCGGCACATTAATTAGCGAAGACAAAGCAATGAGTCTTGAAAAAGTTCAAATCTCTGATCTAGGCCAAGCCAGAAGGGTAACAATTACAAAAGACAGCACAACAATTGTCGCAAATGAGAGTCAAACCACCGAATTATCTAATCGCATTGCCTCTATAAAGAGAGAGCTTGATGAAACAGATTCTGAGTATGACCAAGAGAAGTTAAACGAGCGAATAGCTAAGCTTGCAGGAGGTGTAGCCGTAATAAAAGTTGGAGCTCCTACTGAAACTGAATTAAAGAACAGAAAACTTAGGATTGAGGATGCTCTAAACGCAACTCGTGCAGCTATTGAGGAAGGGATCGTGGCAGGGGGGGGAACTACTCTCTTAGAATTAAGTGAAGGGCTTGAAGATTTATCCAAAAAGCTTGAAGGTGATCAAAGAACCGGAGTTGAAATTATAAAAAGAGCATTGACGGCTCCAACGAAACAGATAGCTATAAATGCTGGATTTAACGGAGATGTTGTTGTATCAGATATCAAGAGATTGGGTAAAGGCTTTAACGCACAAACTGGAGAGTATGTTGATTTACTTGAAGCAGGAATATTAGATGCTTCAAAGGTAATACGACTTGCTCTTCAAGATGCTGTCTCAATAGCCTCACTTTTAATAACAACTGAAGTTGTTATTGCAGACAAACCTGAACCACCAGCAGCACCAGGCGCTGAAGGCGGAGACCCAATGGGTGGTATGGGTGGTATGGGTGGTATGGGTGGTATGGGTGGTATGGGTGGTATGGGTATGCCAGGAATGATGTAAGTAAGGGCAAAGGTCTATACTCTCAGATTAAAAAAAACACACATCAATTTAAAATTATTTTCTTAATAACCATTTCCTCAGATAACTGTATTTAGGTTTAGGTGGTAAAGGTATCAAAGCTTCAATCTCAGACTTAATTTTATTGTCTATGAGTGAACTAGTTGCCTTGTGTCCACAATTTTCTTTATTAATTATGTCATAGGATTTTATCTTAAACGATTCATCAATCCCATCCTTAGATGGCTCAGATTCTTTTGTTTTGATCTCTTTTTCTTGAGTATCATAATTATTGATATTATTTGGTTCATCAACATCGAAAGAATTTTCTTCTGGTTTATCTATATTTGGATTATTTAAATTATTAGGGTTTTGATTCAACTGTTTGAAATCTAGATTTTCCAATTCTTCCAAGCTTTCGACTCCAAAACGATGTGCCCATTGAGATTTCAGGAGAGAGTATAAATTTCTGTCATTGGCCTTTAGAGCGTCTATGATTTGTTTTTGTAGATAATACTTTCTAGACTCCAAGGTTTTTCTCAATTGCTAGACTAAGATTATCAAGCAAGTTTGCGATTTAAAAGAGGTCTAATAAGAAAAAACAACCCAATTGTAAGAATAAATAGAATTAATAAGCAAGAGTATCCATTTATTTTTCCATAAGGAGCATTAATTAAAACTAATTTTAGATCTACAGAATTTTGATATGCCATTCGTATAGGTTCAATCGCAAATGTTAATGGATTAATCGATGCCATCCATCCAAGCCATTTAGGCATGAAAGAGATGGGGGCCAATGCTGTGCTAGCGAAAAGAACAGGTAGATTAGTAATAAAGATAATTGCAATTAACTCTATATGTCCAGGCAATATAAAGGCCAATCCAAGACTTAAACCAGTTATTGCAAATACCAATAACAATAGGGTTATTGCTATCAAAAGGAAGCCTCCCAGACTTGGCCAGCCATAACCCAAAAGAGCAGAAGTTGCCATTATTGCGAAACTCTGCAAAAGGCTAATAGTAGTTATGTAGATGACTGAAGAAATTACGATTGAACTCCTACTTGTCAATGGAGCAACTAATAATCGATTAAGGAAACCAAATTCTCTATCAAACATCACAGGGAGTCCTGCATTAAGAGCTCCACTAAACGCAGTAAAGACTATTAAACCTGCGCCAAGGAATTCTCCATAGCTACTGCTCCCTGGCAAAAAATCTATAGGAGCATTAGAGAATAACGCTGCAAAAAGCAAAAGCCATATTAAAGGCTGAAGGATTCCAGCAAATAATGTTGAAGGTCTTCGAATTAATTGAATAAAAAGCCTCCATGTCAATGCAGAAGTCTCTTGCAACATTTCATTCAAATCATTTCTAGATTGTTTATCCTTAGGAATTGAGGGATTAGTAGTGATCATGTTTTTAATAATTTTGGAGTAATACAATCAATTAACGCATAGATTTCTTTTTCTCAAGATTTAAATCTCTTTTACCAGCAAGTTCTAATTCAGCGTCCATAAGAGTTTTACCCGTTGCTTGCAAATAAACATCATCTAGACTTGGTCTACTGTGAGAAAGTGCAAAGACTTCAAAATTTTCTTTTGAAAGATGACTAGACAGATTTGAGATAACATTATTACTTTGAACTAAAAAATTTAAAGAATATCCTTGCTTTTGATTCACTACTACATTTGATACCCCATTGATATTTTTAATTATTTTCCTTACAGATTCAGCCTCTACTTCATCACTAAACTCTCGCACCCTAAGTGTAACTCTGTCACCACCAAGTTCTTTTTTTAAATCATCTGGTTTTCCACTAGCAATGACTTTTCCTTTATCAACAATAGCCATCTCATCTGCCAACTCATCTACCTCCTCAAGATAATGACTACTTAAAAGAATAGTAGTTTCCTTATTTCTCAGTTCCTTTAATAAGTCCCAAATAACTGATCTACTTTCTATGTCCAAGCCAACAGTAGGTTCATCAAGAATCAATAATTCTGGTTCATGCAACAATCCTGAGGCAAGATCAAGTCTTCTTTTCATTCCTCCCGAAAAAGAACCACATCTCCTATCAATCCAGTCATGCATATCTAGTCTCTGAATCAATTCGTCAATTCTTTTTCTCTTACGTTTGCTATCTAGATGATAAAGGTCTCCTTGAAGCTGCAGTAATTCTCTACCTGTAAGTATTTTATCGATTGCAACATCTTGAGCGACATAACCCAATTTGCGCCTAATTTCTTTTTCATCAAACAACGCATCAAGTCCCCCAACCTCAACATGGCCAGAATCAGGGGAAAGAAGAGTACAGATAATTCTAATTGCAGTGCTTTTGCCTGCTCCGTTTGGGCCCAACAAACCATACAAAGAACCTTTTGGAACTTCAAGGTTAAGTCCATCTAAAGCCCTGACAGGACCATAAGACTTAAATAAATCTTTTAGTTGGATGAAAAACATCTAAAAACAGATTGCCTAAAAACAAGTTAATATCCTCTAACAAAGTCTAATTAATATAACTAGGCAAGGTTATAAAGTTTTTATTTTAATTTGATAGATTTACGAAAATATCATTGAGTAATCTTTAATTAAAGCTAGCAACTGATCATTAAAAACAATTGACACCTCTAATCTACTAATAACAAGCAAAAAACAAACTCCAAACATATAAAGAATAGACCACCTAAACAAACCCTTAGCCCTATTTAAGTCCTCTGGATCATCTCTTAATCTGGAGACCAATTGAAGAAGTCTTGAATTATAAGGTAGCAATAACATTCCATATAACAAGCCTCCCTCGGGCAAGACAAAGCACCCTAAGAAACTTAGAAAGACTGTTAGGTAGCCATAAACAGATATAGCTTTTGCCGTAACGAATGGACCACTTACTGTTGGGAGCATGGGTATACCAACAGATCGATAGTCCTCTCTTAATAATATGGCCAGAGCCCAAAAATGTGCTGGAGTCCAAACCATTACCAAGGAGAATAACCACCAACCACCCAATCCAATGTGGCCTGCTGCTGCCGAAGCTCCTACAAGAGGGGGAATTGCTCCAGCGACTCCTCCGAAAACTATATTTTGAGAAGTTCTAGGTTTTAAGAATGCTGTATATAGGAGAACATAACTACAAAGTCCTAAAAGAGTAAGTCCTGCTGCCAAACAGTTAACTCCACTTACCAAAAGGGTTGAAGCAGCAAGTGTGCATGCAATTGCTCCAATAAAAACAGAAGACTGAGAAAGGCGACCAGAGGGCAATGCTCTATTACTGGTGCGTTTCATTCGCTTATCAAGGTCTTGTTCCCACAAGCAATTAAGAGCTCCTGCGGCTGCAGCCGCAAGAGCTCCTCCACCCAAAGTGCATGCCAATCTTGGAGAGGGTAACGGCCATTCCTCCGAAAGAGCCATTCCACCAACAGTGGTTGCGAGTAATAGAGGAATTAATCTTGGTTTAGCAACCTCTAACCAAGCTGGAAGTTTAATACGCTTTCTAGAAGGAACTATTTCCTCGCGATTAACGGGCTGTGAGATTACATCTGATGTAGAGCTAACCATGACATGCCTCCAAAGTTGATTGATTTAACAGAAGTGATTGAGAAGATTCATCAATTCCTCTACCTTTAAAATTCAATGCTGCTATTACGGCCACCAACAAGCAGGCAATTAGTTGATGGCCAATTATAAGACCAGGTTGACTCATGCTTAGATGAATAGAGAAAACACCTAATAAGATTTGTGAGATGATCAAAAAAACAATCGTCAAAAGATAAGGCCACTGCTTAGCAAGAACATCTCTCTGAAAAGATGAAACAATTACGAATAAAATCACCAAAAAGCTCACCGGGATAGCACTAGTCCGGTGAATTCCTAAAAGATTGCAAGAGTCTCCAAAAGCCAAGCATCTTTGAGCTGCCCACGAGGTTGCCACCCGACTACCTAGTAAAGACTGTGCTACAACTGAAAAAAGAGATAAAAATCCAAAGGAACGAAGCCAAAGCGGGAAAAGTGACTTCCCAGGGTTGAGTAGTTGTTGAGTCACGCCACTCATGATTGCAACAAGAGTGAATGCAACTGCAAGATGAGCCATGACGATTAGAGATGGCAATAGCTGCAGTACTGTCAATGCACCTAAAAAACCCTGAAAAGCAACCAATAAAGTTAAGAATCCATAGGTCCAAGGAAGCCATGTAGGTAAAGTTTTTGCCCACCGTAAAGACAGCAAAAATTGAGCAATTAAAACAATCCCTACAAAGAATGCATCTAAACGATGAAACCATTCCAAGAAGACTTGTAAGTTCATTTGCCTACCAGGCAAAAACGACCCATAACATAAAGGCCAGTCTGGGCAAGCGAGTCCAGCCTCCATAACTCTTGTTGCACCTCCAATCACGACAAGAGTGATTAGCGCAACAACCACATGAGCGGCAAGTTGGCCTAATCTAAAGAGTTGCTTTGGTGGATAAATAACCTGCACGTATGCAAAATCCATCAAGATCATTGTTAATTCAACGTAGCGATTACTTTGTACACGTCACCTGAATAAAAGGACTGCAACATAAAGATTGTCTTTAAAAAAAAAATTATTCATCTTGAATTAACAATTAGCCGATACATTAGTTACTTTTGCCCATAACCTATAAAAAGAACAGGAGATCTTCTTGCCGAAACTGTCGGCCATCTTAACTCTAACGTTAAGTTTAATTCTTGGCGTAGCAGGAGTTTGGATTGCGTACAACGTCAATATGCTTCCCGTGAGCGCGAGCATTAATGCTCCTGTTTATGATGAACTATATCGAGTCCTATTCATTATTGGCTGCATACTTTTCATAGGTATGACTGCTCTAGTAATTTATAGTCTTATTCAATTCCGTCGTAGGCCGGGAGAAACTGGTGACGGGATAGACTTAGAAGGTAATATTTCTTTAGAAATATTTTGGACAGCAGTTCCTGCAATTGTTGTTTTGTTTGTAGGTTTATATAGCTACGATATTTATGATCGAATGGGTGGCATGCAACCTTTAATGCATGATCACAGTGGGCAAATGGATAATCAAACCGGGAGGGTTTGGGGGGGTATAGGTTCCGGGCCAATTGAATCTTCATCCACAAAAAATTCATCTTCATTACCAATTGAGTTAACTGCAATGCAATTTGCTTTTATCTTTCACTATCCAAAAGGAGATATTATTTCTGGCGAACTTCATGTTCCTGTTGGAAGAGAAGTTAATTTAAGAATGGAGTCTAAAGATGTAATACATGCTTTTTGGGTGCCTCAATTCAGACTTAAACAAGATGTAATTCCAGGCCAACCAACGATTTTAAATTTTACTCCTACAAAAGCAGGTAATTACCCAATTGTTTGCGCAGAATTGTGTGGACCTTATCATGGTGGGATGAGATCAAACGTAATAGTTGATGAACAAGAAGACTTTGATACTTGGTTAAAAGAAAACTCTAAAGAGTCGATTTAGATTTATGACTATTACACTCAAACCAAGTAACTCGCCTCCAGAGAAGCTTCAACCAACTGGATGGCTGAAATATCTTAGTTTTAGTCTCGATCACAAAGTCATAGGTCTTCAATATTTAGTTTGTGGTTTCTTGTTTTATTTAATTGGAGGATCTTTAGCTGGAGCAATAAGGGTAGAGCTCACAAGTCCCCTCTCAGATTTCATGCCTAGAGAGGTTTACAACCAAGTTTTGACGCTTCATGGCACAATCATGATTTTCTTATGGATCGTGCCTGTAGTAAATGGTGCATTTGGCAACTATTTAATACCTTTTTATGTTGGTGCAAGGGATATGGCCTTCCCAAGACTGAATGCTGTTGCTTTTTGGCTAATACCTCCCTCCGGATTGATGCTGATAACAAGCTATTTCATAAACGGAGCAGCACAATCTGGGTGGACAGCGTATCCACCTTTAAGCATTACGACTCCAGCCGCAGGTCAAATAATTTGGATACTAAGCGTATTACTTTTGGGTGGAAGCTCAATTTTTGGTGGTATTAATTTCATCGCTACAATCCTCAAGCTTAGAAGACCTGGACTAAAATTAATGCAATTACCCATGTATTGCTGGGCAATGCTTGGTACAAGTATTCTCGTTGTTTTATCAACTCCTGTTCTCGCTGGTACTTTAATATTGTTGAGCTTTGACATAGTTGCTCATACAGGTTTCTTCAACCCAAGTCTTGGTGGAAATGTAATTGTTTATCAACATCTTTTTTGGTTTTACTCTCATCCTGCTGTTTATATCATGGTCTTACCTGCCTTTGGTTTAGTAAGTGAAATACTTCCAATCCACAGTAGAAAGCCACTATTTGGCTATACAACAATGGTCTTCTCAATTATGGGAATAGTTGTTTTAGGCCTAGTTGTTTGGGCTCATCACATGTTTACGAGTGGAACTCCTCCATGGATGCGCTTATTTTTTACAATCGCTACTGCTTTTATAGCTGTGCCTACAGGTATAAAATTTTTCAATTGGGTTGCGACCTTATGGGGAGGGAAAATATCACTTAATTCGGCCATGCTATTTTCCTGCGGATTTATTATTAACTTTGTCTTAGGTGGAATAACGGGAGTCGCCCTAGCTCAAGTTCCTTTTGATGTTCATGTACATGATACCTACTTTGTTGTTGCTCATTTTCACTACATAGTGTATGGAGGTTCTGTCTTTGTTATCTTCTCTTCTATTTATCACTGGTTCCCAAAATTTACTGGGAAAATGCTCAATGAAAATCTTGGAAGATTCCACTTCATAATTACTTTTATAGGCTTTAATCTTTGTTTTGCTCCTCAACACTGGCTAGGTTTAAATGGTATGCCTCGACGAGTTGCTGAATATGATTCACAATTTCAATTAATCAATCAAATAAGTAGCTTAGGTGCATTGTTAATGGCTCTAAGCACTATCCCTTTTCTATGGAATATTTTTCAAAGCATCTTCTACGGGGATGACGCTGGTGACAATCCATGGAATGCATTAACACCTGAGTGGTTAACAAGTTCACCTCCTCCTGTTGAAAATTGGGAGGGAGAAGCTCCACTAGTTCTAGAGCCATATGGTTATGGAGAAAAAAATTCAAATAACACTCAAGAGGTAATTACATGACTTCGATAGTTCCAAAAGAACAATCCTCAGAGAGCAAAAAAGAACTCTCAACTGAAGAGCATGAAGATTTTCGTTTGTTTGGTTTAATAGCTTTTTTAATCGCAGATGGGATGACCTTTGCAGGTTTTTTTGCGGCATATCTAACTTTCAAAGCAGTCAATCCCATTGGCCCTGATGCTATTTACGAACTAGAACTGCCATTACCAACTTTAAATACAGTCTTACTTCTAGTTAGTAGCTTTACATTTCATCGAGCCGGGAAATTCCTAGAAAAGAATGAAGCAAAACAATGTCAAAAATGGCTTCTAATAACAGGCTCTTTGGGAGTGGCATTTTTAATCAGTCAAATGTTTGAGTACTTTACTTTGCCTTTTGGGTTAACAGACAACCTTTATGCAAGTACTTTTTATGCATTAACTGGCTTTCATGGGCTTCACGTAACACTTGGATCAATAATGATAATGATTATTTGGTGGCAAACACGTATCCCATTTGGTCGAGTGAATAATGAAAACAAGTTCCCATTTGAGGCAGTAGAGCTCTATTGGCACTTTGTAGATGGCATTTGGGTTATCTTATTCATCATCCTTTACCTGCTTTAAGAGGTAAATATTGATACTAAGCAAGAAAATTTCAATTAATTTGTTGCACAATTCCACTTATTGGTCAGAATTATAGTAAATAAAACAGTCTGAAATGCTTGTTGGAAAAGAACTCCTCGACAAAGCAAGATCTTTGAGCAGCCGTCCAGAAGACGAAATAGCTAAAGGATGTGGTTATGTCGGCCCAAGCGGAAGAGTTTTACGTAAAAGTTTTTACCGTGCTCTAGTTGAAGCTAAGGGTTATAAACTTCGCTCAAATGGGCCTGGCAGAGCAGGCAATAGATCTTCAAGAGGAAGACAAGCAGAATTTCGGACAAAAGTTCATGGCAATGGCAATCTTCTTATAGGACATGCCTATACGAAAAAACTAGGTCTAGAGCCTGGACAGGAATTTCGTATTGATGTACGAAAAGACTCTGGAGCGATAAGTTTGTTACCACTAAAGAAATAATAAATCTTCTAAAGAAATTTATATTTATTAAATATCAAGTCCTAGTTCCAACCTTGCTCACTAAGCCACTGAGAGCTAATTAATGGTGGAGCTTTTGAAAAAGAATCATTATTTTGTACCTTTAGAAGTTTTTCTGCATACTTTGCCATCAAGTCAACTTCTAAATTAACTTTTTCACCAATTTTTAAAAACTGTAAGCATGTCTTTGTCCAAGTATGAGGTATTACGGCTACTGAAAATTCACACCCATAATTACATATCTCAGAGATAGTAAGACTAATTCCATTCAGGCTAATACTAGCTTTATCGCACATATACCTACAGAAATTCATATCATCCCAAGATACTTTCAAATTCCAGGAGTTTTTCAAATTTTCAATTGAAACAATTTCACCTAGACCATCAATATGTCCGCTAACAATATGTCCGCCTAACCGATCAGACAGACGTAATGCTGGTTCAAGATTTACGTAACCATTTTTCTGAGCTTTTTCTGCAAGATTTGTTCTCTTAAGAGTCTCTTCACTTATATTTGCGAAAAAAGAATCATTGATTAATTCAGAAACTGTTAGACAAACTCCGTCTACAGAGACACTATCTCCAAGATTGAGTGGAGAAAAAGGCTTACATCCATCAACAATTACCCCCAAATTATTTTTCTTGATCGTGCCAATAGACTGAATTAAACCAGTAAACATTATTGTGACTGCCACTTTTAGAATGCTAGTTCTGGTATTTAGAAATGTCTTGAAAAAGTTTATTTGGGTTTCAAATATGGTTTGGTTATGAATTATTCCAATATAAAGCTAAGGTTTTTTTCTCATCAGTACTCAGTATTGGCAATGACCAACATTTATTCCAAACACTCTCTTCTGGTAGAAAGATAGATTGATACCTTTGAGAGACATTTATATTTTTCCTCCTCAAGTCAGAAAAGCTAGTTGGTGGCAAATAACCTTTATTTATTAGACGTCTAAAATAAGTAGGTCCCCACAACGAGTCAACCCACTCAATAGGGAAAGACTCTGGAGGGAGCGAGGGAGAAGCAAGAACCGTCCAATTAAGCGGACTCCCCTCCTTAGGCAAAAGGACAGACAAGCGAGGGTCTTCAACAAGAGCTTTAACACAGTTAGATAAGGGTAAAACTGCTGCATTTGCTCTACCTGAAACGACCCAATTTACAGCATTCCTATCATCATAAGTTTTAGCTTGACTCTTGATTTTCAAGAAATCGTTAACTAAATCTATTTTTTGTGCAATAGAAATCAAAAGATAAGGACTACGAGGAAAAACTATCTGATTTGCGAGAGAATTTGAAAAAACAACTTCCCAAGTATCCTTATTTTTTAAAGCAAGAGAATCTTCATTTCTGAAAAGTATCACCCAGGGGCTAACCGCTAACGGTAAAAGCTTTTTTTTATAATCCTCGCCTAACCCCTCGAGAAAAGAATTAGTCTGCTTACTGAAATTATTTCTAATGTCTTCTAATTTGATTTCTTGAAATGAATTAATGGCTAAATCAGATATCCAACCATCATTTAAGACTAATAAATCTGTTTTTTCTTGAAGAGTAGAGTTATAAGAAAATTTTTTTAAGTCGATATCTTTTATAGGGAAAAATTCCCAACCTGTAGATAAACTATTTACAAATTCACTAGGGAAGCTATTAGAAACTCCTCTCAAAACCAATTTCTTTTGAGACGTTGAGCACCCAGATAAGAAAAATAAAGAAGAGATCAATCCATATTTGATGAACTCTCTCCTACCAAATTTATCAGTATTCATATTATTCAAATCCCATGACAAGTTATTTCGTTATTTGACTTAAAAAGATTAGCCACCTCTAAATCACACTTTTCAACCATTTCTTTCTGAGTCAATCCCTTGATTTGAGCAAGCAACGATAATGCTCCAGCACCAACACCCTCTTTAACATAACCGATCTCATAATCTCTAAGAACTTTTTGATTACTATCATTAAATCTATAACCACTAGCTAGACCAAGGATATTAACTTTAAAATGATTGGCGACATGATTCATTAAATGAATAAAAGAATTTCTATTTTTTGCAGTAGAAAGTGATTCATCTAATAACCATGATGTTGTTCCTATTAAAATTTTACCAGTAACTTCAGAACGTAATTTAGGCTCAATTTCATTTAATGCTAAAGCTAATACTGCCAACATTTGACAACCTCCCCCTAATAAAACATCTTGACCAGATTCTATAGCTCCCATTAAAAGACCAACTGCAATTGGTTGAAATGGATCCCCGACTGCTGCCATGAGCTCAACAGAAGATGGATTCTTCTTTAATTTTGCAGCTTTGAGTCCTTGGTTAACTAATTTTGCTTTTAATTTTGAAGGTGGATTCCTATAACTTCCGCTTATAAGACCATTAACATTCACTCCTAATCCCAAAAGAACAGCAAAAGCTGTAGAGGTACCTCCTGGAACACACTCCGTTATTAAAAGAGATTTTTTTAACTTCTTACCTATCTTAAATCCACCATCTAGTAAAAGTTTGACTCTAGTTCTTTCCATTGCATTACCTGAACTCAAGCATCTAGCAGGGCCCATCTCGGGTGACTCTAAGGCTACATGACTAAATGGGGGGGGGTGTAGGAGTCCTGCCGATATGATTGTTGGTTTAATTTTCAAGAACCTTGAGGCAACGTAACTAATCAATGCAGGCGAGACACCTGCAGCCAAAGGAGGCAAAGGCCATCTTTTAGGAATCAAAGGACCTCTTAATAAAAGTTCGGCGTCTGCAACGGCTGTATAACGTCTAGAAACAGGAGTCGCACCAGCCGCAGAAATACCCTCAATCTCTGCAGTTTGAGATCCAGCGAGAATTAAAAAGAATTCCATATTAGTAATATTTTCTTGCAAAATTTTTACTCTTTCAAGAACATTTTGTTCTTGGAGGCCATCCCCAAAAGCCAATACTCCTGACGACAATAAAGTATAGTCAACTCCTTTCATCTTCAATCAATTAGATTCAAGAGAAATTAAATTCTCTAGGAGTGCAGGAGGCTCGGGCATAGAGGAGTTGAGCCTAGGGAAAATCCAATAAGCCAACGCATGCAAACAAAGAACGTAAACAATTTCTTGAGTTATAATTAGAAATAATGCAACTATTTGAACTTGTCTCATATCCGGAGTAAAAGAAAGATTGAAAACATCTATGCCTTTGGAGAGTAATCCTGCTCCAGCACGAGTAAGAATTACCCACAAATTCTCACCAACCAAAATAGATAAGACTAATACTCTAACAAGAAAACCCATAGTCCCTATAAACACTCCAACACTCCAACTTAACCACCAATTCCATCCTTTTTGCCAACTATGCCCTAACCACAAGGAAAGCGATCCATATGGGAAGAGCACTAAAGGGCCTCTTAGCGGACCCATCAGAGCAGTTAATAACAACACACATATTGTCACTCCCTCAACCCCTGTTTTAACACCTCTACGAATTTGAAGAAGAGCCAAAGGCAAGGGCAACGCAAGACGAAATATAGCTCCACCAATCGGCAAATAATAGAGAGCTATCCAAATCAAAGCCGATGCAGCAGCTAAATAAGAGGACTCAACAATTTTCAAGGCTTGTCTCTTGCTTAGAGGAGCTTTATAAAGAGAGCTGCTTTTAAAAAGGTTTTTATTATCTAAATTCAAAATTATTTTCTTTTTAGAGATCTATCCTTTGACAACTCCGCGTTATCAAAACGTTCGATTTTTTCAACTTCAAACTGGACCCCTGCTTTCCTTAGAGCCTTTGTAACTGTCTCAGCTGGTGCAGAGGGGTTAGCGCCTGACAATCTTAAAATGATTCTGTATGGCTGTGGGGTAAAAATTGTATTCTTTGCTAATTTACTTGATTTTTCGCTAAGTCTATCTTTGTTAGATATTGAATTCTCTTTAATAATTTTCCCTAAATCTTTTTCATTTTTTTTCTTCTCAACTTTAATTCTTGATGTGATTTTTGGCATTTCATTTTGTTTTTTTGACTTAATATTTATATCTCTTGAAGCTCTTGGATTCTGAGGGGTATCAAAACTACTCTCCAACTTCTCACCAATTACAGTATTTGAACATGATTGAAGTGGAATTAGAATAACTATTAGAAATACTCTAATAAACATTTTTTCAACAAATACTAAAAAATCCAAAATTTTATTTGGGTTTAATTACCTTGACCTTGCTAGCTCTTGGACGTCCTGCTTTAGCTGTGGAAGAAGATTTTCGAGAAGTACTTTTTTTTGATGATGATGATGATGAATTCAAATCTTTCTTATTAGACTTTGTTGTCTTTTTTGTTGAACTTTTTTTCTTAGATGTTGTTTTTTTACTTGATTTTTTAGCTGCCAATAGTTGAATAGCCTCATCAATAGTGATATCTTCAACTGTTTTTCCTTCTGGAAGAGAGGCATTTATTTTTCCCTGTTTAACATATAAGCCATACGGTCCATTAAAAAGTTGGATAGTTTCTGTTTCTCCTTCTGGGACACCAAGTTCTTTCAAAGCGGTTCTTCCACCTCTTCCCCGTTTAGGAATAGATAAAAGCTCAAGTGCTCTTTCTAGGCTTATTTGAAGAACATCATCTTCGCCCTTAATTGAGCGATAATCTTTTTCACCATCAGTTTTACTCCAAACAACATAAGGACCAAACCTACCCAAACTTGACTGAACCTTGCCCCCCTCTGGGTGCTCTCCCAGTAGACGTGGCAATTGAATTAATCCAAGAGCTTCCTCAAAGGTCAAGTTCTCAGGTTTTAAATTCTTTGGTAATGAAGTTCTTTTGGGGTTTGGAGCTTTTTTCAAGGATTTATCATCTAGATATTCGATCGCTTTTTCAACATTAATCTCTTCCTCTTTTATATTCTCTGGCAACAAGACCTGAACCTTTGATGAATCCTGCTTCAAATAGAGTCCATATTGACTACTTTTGAATAAGCGAAGATTTCCTAATTTTTTCTTGCCTTTTGGAACTCCAAGATCTTTCAATTCAACGACTAAGCCTCGTTGAACAAAATGTCCATATCTACCATTTAATAGATATAAATTCTGGCCACTATCAGGATCAATTCCTAGGGATTCAGGTCCCTCAGCTTTTTGTTTTAATATCATTTCTGCGATATCTTCGTCTAGATCTGCGGGAGTAATCTCCTGTGGGAGAGTAGCTGTTATAGGCTTCCCATTTTCACCCAGTTGCTTTGATTCCAGATATGTTCCAAATTTACCCAACCTAACAAGAGACGAAAGTCCCTCCAAAGAAACCGATCGGAATTCCCCTCCATCTATATCTCCTTCTCTTTGTTGAACTTGATTTTCCAGACCAGTATCACCTTTATAAAAATCCTTAAGATATGGAAGCCAACTTACTTTCCCTGTTGATATCTCATCCAGTGTTGATTCCATTCGAGCTGTAAAGCTAGTATCTACAAGGTCAGGGAAATGTTCCTCAAGAAGGGCAGTAACAGCAAATGCTGTAAAACTTGGAGTCAAAGAATTATTATTAAGAACTGAATAGCCTCGATCTACAATTGTTCCAATAATGCTTGCGTATGTTGAAGGACGACCTATACCTTCTCTCTCAAGCGTTTTAACTAAAGAAGCTTCGCTATATCTAGCAGGAGGTTGAGTCTGATGCCCAAGTGCCTCAACTTTCTTAGCTGTTGGATTATCGCCTACAGCTAATTTAGGCAAAAGCACTTCTTGCCCCTCAAGGGCACTATCAGGATCATCCGTTCCTTCAACATAAGCCCTAAAGAAACCTGGAAAATCAATTCTTTTACCACTAGCCCTAAAGGACACATCCGATGCTTGCAATTCCACTCCAATCATTGTCAACCTTGCATCGGCCATTTGACTAGCAACTGTTCGTTTCCAAATCAGTTCATACAAAGAAAGGTCCCTTCCTTGTAAATTGGAATCTTTGGGTGTTTTAAAGCTCTCACCAGAAGGACGAATTGCCTCATGAGCTTCTTGAGCATTTCTCGTCTTATTAGAGAATTGACGGGGCTTATTACTTAAATATTCAACGCCATACTTTGATTCAACACATTTTCTTGAAGCATTAATTGCCTGATCGGACAAATGAACAGAATCTGTTCTCATGTAAGTAATAAAACCTCTTTCATATAACCCCTGGGCACATCTCATGGTCTCCCTCGCTGATAGTCGAAGTTTTCTATTAGCTTCTTGTTGTAATGTGCTTGTCGTAAAAGGAGGAACTGGTTTACGAATTGACGGTTTTTCTTCAACATTGATAACTTTCCATTTATCAGTAATTAATTTTTTAGCAAGTTCATTAGACTCATCTTCGTTGAGTAATTTTACGTTTCGACCAGATTTCAATAATCCAGTTGATTCATCAAAATCACTACCACTGGCTATTCTTTGTCCACCAATTGAGGTCATTTTCACCTCAAATTCACTGCCTTCTTTTTCTAATTTTGCTTTCAAATCCCAATAACTTCCACTTCTAAAAGATCTCCTTGCTCTTTCTCGCAAAACCAGCAATCTTACTGCAACTGATTGGACTCTTCCAGCAGATAAACCCCAAGAAACTTTTTTCCACAGAAGAGGTGACAGGGTATATCCAACTAATCTGTCTAATATTCTTCTTGTTTCTTGGGCATGAACTAATTCCATATCAATTTCTCTTGTTTTCGATAGAGCTTTGGAAATAGCCTCTTTTGTGATCTCATGAAAAACCATCCTCTTAACAGGGATTTTAGGATCAAGTACGTTCATTAAATGCCAACTGATACTTTCACCTTCTCTGTCCTCATCAGTAGCAAGCAACAATTCACTAGCGCCCTTCAATGATTGTTTTAATTCCTTGACAATCTTCTTCTTGTCTTTTGGGACCACATACAAAGGATCAAAATCAGCAGTTGTATTGACTCCTATCGTTGCCCACTTTTCTCCTTTGTGCTTCGCAGGGATCTCGGAGGCATTATTGGGCAGGTCTCTTATATGCCCCATTGACGCAAGAACTTGAAAATCCTTAGGCAAAAACCCTCTAATGGTCTTTGCCTTTGTGGGACTTTCAACAATTACCAGAGTATGGTCAGTGGGCATCAGCTCAATTTCCCTTCTTCTTATCTAACGTACTGAATAGTAAAATGCATAGCCCAAAATGATAAAAAAGGCATATTTTATAACTTCGCTAAAGTTATAAAATCAGACACAGCTTCAAAACAATACATAAATGGGAGAACTTTTGTCTTTTCAAATATTCATAAACGAGCCTGTTGAGCTTTTAAATCTCTCTTTAAATGCTAAAGCTGTGCTCCCAGAAGCTGCAGTCCTAATGGCAATGTTAGGGACTCTTTTGGTTGACTTGGCTGGCGAGAAGATTTCAGCCCGCTGGTCTCCGCCTATCTGTTATGCAGGTCTTGGAATCTCCTTGGTTTTGCTAGCAACGCAATGGAATGGAGACATTCAAGAATCTTTCTTAGGCGCATTTATTGCAGATAATCTTGCTATTGCTTTTAGAGGAGTCATAGCTCTATCAACTCTTATCTCTTTGTTAATCAGCTGGAGATATGCTGAACAAAACGGGAGTCCTATTGGTGAATTTGCAGCAATATTATTAGCTGCCACTCTTGGAGCAATGCTTCTATGTGGTTCGACTGATTTGGTAAGTGTTTTTGTCTCTCTAGAAACACTCTCCGTTGCCAGCTATCTGCTCTCTGGATATCTCAAAAGAGATTCGAGAAGTTCTGAGGCTGCTCTAAAATATTTATTAGTTGGTTCGGCTGCTGCCGCTGTCTTTTTATATGGAGCATCTCTGCTTTATGGAATAAGTGGATCAACAAATTTAAAAGAGATAGGAATAACGTTAATCAATTCTCCCACCCCTTTATCTGCGTTAGCGCTTGTTTTCGTATTATCTACAGTAGCCTTCAAAATTGCTGCAGTCCCATTTCACCAATGGACACCAGATGTATATGAGGGTTCTCCTACTCCTGTGGTTGCCTTTTTATCAGTGGGATCCAAAGCAGCAGGTTTTGCTCTTGCCGTAAGAATACTCGTGGGATGTTTTAGCGCTTTTGACACACAATGGAAATTGCTTTTTACTGTTTTAGCAGTCCTAAGTATGTCACTGGGAAATGTTGTAGCGCTAGCTCAAAAATCAATGAAAAGGATGCTTGCCTATAGCTCAATAGGACAAGCTGGATTTGTAATGATTGGATTGGTTTGTGGAACTGAAGATGGTTTTGCCGCGATGGTTCTTTATATGGCTGCTTATTTATTTATGAATCTTGGTGCTTTTGCCTGCATAATACTTTTCTCAATTAGAACTGGTAGTGATCAAATATCAGATTATGCAGGACTATACCAAAAAGATCCATTGATTACTTTAGGATTGAGTTTATGCCTTCTATCTTTGGGAGGCATTCCTCCAATGTTGGGATTCTTTGGAAAGATTTATTTGTTTTTTGCAGGATGGGCAGATGAGCAATACTTACTCGTGAGTGTTGGCTTAGTCACTTCTGTTATTTCTATTTACTATTACATATCGGTTATAAAAATGATGGTAGTAACCGAACCTAAAGAAGCTTCAGATGTTGTCAAAGCATATCCGACGATAGAATGGTCAATACCAGGAATGTCATCTCTCAAAGTAGGATTGATTTTTTGTGTTCTAGTGACTGCAATTGGTGGAATCATTTCAAACCCTCTCTTTAATTTTGCCGATAGTGCGGTAAACGGAACTCCTTTACTTCAAGAAGCCATTACTCTTGCAACTAAAAGTTCAATTGGCTAACAAATTAAAATCATTGAAAAAATCTGTAGCTCGTCTAACGAATGTCAATAAATTTTATGGGGAAGGCTCGGTCAAAGTGAAAGCTCTTGACGACCTAAACCTTGAGGTTAATCAGGGTGATTACCTTGCAGTCATGGGTGCAAGCGGATCGGGTAAAAGTACTGCCATGAACATACTCGGATGCCTTGATCGTCCTACTAATGGGACTTATGAATTAAATGGAACTGCAGTAGAAAAGCTTGATGATGACTTTCTTGCAGATATTAGGAATAAAGAACTTGGTTTTGTTTTTCAGCAATTTCATCTGCTTCAAGAAGTTTCAGCACTAGAAAATGTAATGCTTCCAATGATTTATGCATGCGTCCCCGCTTTAGAAAGGAAGAAGCGCGCTGAAGAGGCTCTTGATCGAGTTGGGCTAGGGAATAGGCTGACCAATCTTCCTAATCAATTATCTGGTGGTCAACAACAGCGAGTTGCCATAGCAAGAGCAATAATAAATCAACCATCACTATTATTAGCGGACGAACCAACTGGTGCTCTAGATTCCAAAACTACTGAAGATGTTTTAAATCTTTTTGATCAACTGCATAGTCAGGGAATAACAATTGTATTAGTAACTCATGAAGATAATGTCGCTCAAAGAGCAAAAAAAATAGCAAGATTTAGAGATGGTAAGGTAACAGAGATTACTGAAAATTAACTCAGGCAATCATATTGAAGTTGACAAAAATTTCTCTGTGTTTCCTTCAAAAAGAATCAATCTACCAATCGAGTCTATACCTTTGATATTCCACTGCTTGCCAGTTTGATTATCAATGTATTTTTTTGACCACAACCTTTCTTCTACTTCGCTGCATAGAAGATTTTTATCTTCTAAAAAATCTAAAGATCTTTCTATTGCAAGTAGAACTTCTGATGACCAAAAATTGATATTCATATTTTTATCTCCAACAATTTGTTTAAGCGAGATCCCTTCTTTAGGAACATTATTAAAAACGTTTAAACCTACTCCAACTCTTAATAATCGAAGTTCCCCACCTCTAAAAAATAATCTAGGTAAAATTCCAGCTAATTTTCGACCATCAACTAATAGATCATTCGGCCATTTTATTTTGACATTAACTCCTATCCGTTCAATTCTCTTAATCAAAGCCAATGCTACAGCTAACCCATAAAGCTGTGAATTATTTTCATATGGACCGTCTCTCTTAATAGCTGCACTAACCCAAACCCCTCCCTTAGGTGCTTGCCAAATCCGACCAGCTTGACCTTTTCCAAATCTTTGACAAGAAGCAAACATTGCTTTTGGCTGATTTTTTTTTACTGGTTTATCTGCAATCCAGTTCGACAACTCTATTTCAGTGCTAGCACAAATAGGTTTCAACATTAATCTCCATGATCTTGTAGAGGAGCTATGTAATTTGTGATATCTAGAAATCAACCCTACACCGCTATAGATTTTTTGATTACTCATATAGCAAAGTCATTTGTTCTTAAAAAAAATTAAGCCTTATCAATTGACTTCTTCATCTCCTCTAATTCAACTTCGACTTCTTGAATTTCTACAGTCTTTACTTCATCAACATCTAAATCGGATGGAGGCAAAGCTATTGCCTCAACTCCTGATTTTAATTGACTCCTCAATGTCTCTAATTCTTTTTCTATATCACCTCCTACCTCCAGTGCTGCGAACTTACTTTCCAGATCCTCACCAGCCAACTCTAAGGCTGCTTGCCCAGTTGCTTCCAATGCCTCTACTTTATCTTCCATTCTTTCAAATGCAGCCATAGCAGACTTGCTACCCAAATCTCCGACCGCGCTTTGAATTTTTTGCTGAGCTTTGGCAGCCTGAGCTCTTGCTTTGAGCATATCTTTTTTCGTTCGGGCCTCAGCTATCTTTCTTTCTAATAACAAAAGACTTTTTCTAAGTTTTTCAACTTGACCACTTTGTGTTTGAGACTGAGTTGTTAAAGATTGAAAAGTTTCCTGAAAGGTTTTTTTTCTACTTAATGCTTCTCTAGCTAAATCATCCTCTCCTTTTTTCAAGGCTAATTCAGCTCTAGACAACCAATTTTGAATTTGCTCTTGTGCTTGATTTGCCTGATTCTCTAATCTTTTTTGACTCGCAATGGCAATAGCTACCGCCTGACGAAGTTTCACCAAGTCATCTTGCATATCAGCAACAGACTGATCAAGTATTTTTGTTGGATCTTCTGCATCACTCAGAAAAGAATTTAGATTTGCCCTTAGCAAGCGACTTAACCTATCTAATAATCCCATTAGGATTTTTTATGCAATCTTAAAAATATTAGCTAGATTTAAGCACTTACTCATCATTAGTGTCTAATTTACATTGATTTTAGAAGACTTAAAGCATAAAACAAAAGCAAAAAGGGAGAAGTCAATATATACATGCTTAGAAGAAATCAAGTCTTCATGGGAAGGAAATGTAGGAGGCCTTATTCAAGATTGGGTAGAAATAGCTGGTGAGCAACTCGCATTAAATTGCACGCCACTTAACATAAAAAATAAAGTTCTAACTATTGGAGCCAGCCATGCACAATGGAGACAAGCGCTTTTATACAATCGTTTGGAGTTAATTGAATCTCTAAAATCTCATGGATATCAAATAAAAGAGATCCGGATTAGACAACATTATCCAATTAATTTAGTCAAAAGGGAAACTGAAAAAGAAATTTGGGAAAATCATCCAAGTAGAACTGACAAAAATGGAATCACCAATTGTCCTTTTTGCAAGGTGCCATCTCCTAGGGGAGAAATTAAATTGTGGGGTAGATGTAGTTTTTGTAGAAGAAAAGAATTGAGAATAGATTGAGCTATTCAACTTAGGCTTCAAGTAACAAAATTCCCATTTGTCCTATTGCCAATGTTTTATATTCTGCTTTCTTAAAGCCAGCAGAAAGTGCTAATTGAATTTGTTTCGCCCCTGAAGGGAAATTAACTAAGCTTTTTTTTATATATAAATATTCCTTTCTCAATCCAAAGAGTGAAGCGATTGGAACGACATAAAGACTTAGATAAATTTTTTGGAAAAGGCCTTGCATGGGATACCCTTCAAAAGATCGAAAATCTAATATTCCTGCCCTTCCACCTGGTTTCAAAACTCTAAAAGCCTCTCTAAGCCCATCATAAGAACTAGAAAGATTTCTTAAGCCATAAGCCATCAATAACCCATCATATTCATTGGATTGGAGATTGGTTTGGAGAGCATTAGCATTTATCCATTTAATTGAAGAATATTTTTTTTTAGATCTTTCTCTAGCAACTAATAATGCTTTAGAAGCTGTATCTATCCCTGTAATATTTTTCGAACTTTTCATATATCTAGCCAAAAGTATTGACATATCTCCTGTTCCACAACAAATATCTATCCATTTCTCACCAAAAGTCGGATTAAGAATATCCAACAATTTTCTTTTCCAAAACCTATGTAATCCAAAGCTAAAGATATCATTTAGAAAATCATATTTTGAAGAAATGGAATTAAACATTTCCTCAATAGCCTTAGTATTACCAGGTCTCATATAAATATAGAAAAATACTTAACTTCCATAAAACATTAGCTCATAACTTTTTTATCAGTGTTTTCATGAAAATGTTTATCATTCGATTGGTCTTATAGATAAATTCTCTTTAATTAAATATTCTTTTATTTCTCTGATAGTTAATTGCCCATCATGTAAAAGGGAAGCCAAGAGAGCAGCTGAAGATTTTCCTAGAGTAAAGGCCTCTTTGATGTGTCTCAAGCAACCAGCACCTCCAGAGGCTATTACTGGTATTGGAACTTTCTCCGAAATAGATCTAGTGAGTTCTATGTCATAACCATTTTGAGTTCCATCACCGTCCATCGAAGTCAATAGGATTTCCCCTGCACCTAGCTGAAATACTTTTTCAGACCATTCAACAACATCTAAACCAGTATTTGTTCGTCCACCACTCACATAAACGTCCCACTTACTAGGGTTATCTTTGCTCTTTTTTGCATCTATTGCAACCACAATACATTGAGAACCAAAACGATTTGCCCCTTGAGAAATTAAGGAAGGTTCTTTGACAGCACTGGAATTTAAACTTACCTTGTCAGCCCCTGCTCTTAATAATTCATTTATTCCATTCAATGAACTGATGCCTCCTCCAACAGTAAAAGGAATGGTTACAGCTTCGGAAGTGCGTCTAACCATCTCAACCAAAGTAGATCTTTTTTCGTGTGTAGCTGTTATGTCAAGAAAGACCAATTCATCAGCCCCAGCCTGGCTGTATCTGCATCCCAATTCAACTGGATCTCCCGCATCTCGCAATCCGACAAAATTAACACCCTTCACTACTCGACCGTTTGAAACATCAAGACAAGGGATCAATCTTAAAGCAACCATGATTTTTAAACAGAGGAACTGTTAAGGTGCCCGAAATTAATTAATTTAATTCCATGGCTAAGCCAACCTCCCTTTCAAGGATAGGTTCAAAAATTAAGATTAATATTGAACGTGTAAGAGATCGCATACCTTCTTATTTGATAGACCAACTATCAAAAGACCCCAGTGGTACCGTAATTGACTATAAAATGACTGATGGAAGGGGAGGTATTGGTGTGGTAATTAAAATGAATAATGGGACCAAGCATTGGTTCTTTGAAGATGAAGTTTCTTAACCCTGAGAAAAAAAGTGAGTGATGCAAGGCAACTCCTTGGAATTAAAGGAGGTTCTGAAACAAAAAACATATGGAAGCTTCGTTTGCAATTAATGAAGCCCATCACATGGATTCCATTACTTTGGGGAGTCATATGTGGAGCGGCTGCTAGTGGCAATTTCCATTGGGAATTAAGCAACGTTCTGGCTTCGATAAGTTGCATGCTCATGAGCGGGCCCCTCTTAACTGGATACACGCAAACAATCAATGATTACTTTGATAGAGAAATAGACGCAATAAATGAACCTAATAGACCCATACCCTCAGGGGCGATTTCCCTTTTTCAAGTCAAATTACAAATTTGGGTTCTACTAATTGCTGGACTAGGTGTTGCTTATTTATTGGATTTATGGGCACATCACACAATACCTTCAGTCCTGTTTCTGGCATTGGGTGGATCATTTGTAAGTTTTATTTACTCAGCACCTCCTTTAAAACTAAAACAAAATGGTTGGCTTGGAAACTATGCACTTGGTGCTAGCTATATAGCTCTACCTTGGTGGGCGGGACAGGCTCTATTTGGACACTTAACCTGGACAACAGCCCTACTAACTCTTGCCTACAGCTTGTCAGGCTTAGGAATTGCTGTGATAAATGATTTCAAGAGTGTTGAAGGGGACAAAAGCCTAGGACTTGATTCACTCCCAGTTGTTTTTGGTATTAAGAATGCAAGTCGTATTAGCGCCGGAATGATTGATATT
The DNA here is from genome assembly GCF_059772405.1 of Prochlorococcus sp. MIT2304. NCBI lineage: Bacteria > Bacillati > Cyanobacteriota > Cyanophyceae > Synechococcales > Prochlorococcaceae > Prochlorococcus > Prochlorococcus sp. MIT2304. The sequence continues at coordinate 1,797,296 of NZ_CM186286.1, read as the reverse complement.
TTTCAGCTAGCTATGGTCGTAGTCTTAATAGCAATTGGACAACATTTTGCATCTGTCATTCTGGTTTTACTTATAATTCCTCAAATAACATTTCAAGACATATGGCTATTACGTGATCCATTAAAATTTGATGTTAAATACCAAGCCAGCGCACAACCATTTTTAATTTTAGGAATGCTTGTAACTGCAATAGCCATAGGACATAGCTCATTAATTAGTTTATAAAATCAAGTCTTAATTTCAAGAAATAAATTTAAGACTATCTAAGTTTTTATCTACTTCTACATCTATATTTTATGAATTTTTAACTTTATTTAAAACAGCAACATAAAATCCATCTCCATTCTCTTCTTCTCCTGGCCAAATTTGCTTTTCATATACTAATAAAAATTCAGACCTTAATTGAAGAAAGTTTTTTATCTGATTAAAATTTTCATCAGGATGAATAGTGCAAGTGGAATAAACCAATTTGCCGCCACTTTTCAACAAAGGAGATAACGAACTTAGTAGCTGACTTTGAAGCGAAACAAGATCCTGAATATTTTCTTTGTTCATTCTCCATCTTGCATCAGGATGGCGAGCAAGAGTGCCTAGTCCAGAGCATGGAGCATCAATTAGTATTCGGTCGAAGAACCCTCTCCATTCAGGATGTTTTATTAATAAATCATTAGAATCAGCAACCACTAATTCTAAACAATTGATTCCAAGCCTCTCTGCATTGGCGGATATTTTTTTAGATCTTCGTGAGGATCGATCAATAGACCAAATGCTGCCATTATTATTAATTAATTCAGCAATATGTGTTGTTTTACCGCCTGGTGCAGCACAAGCATCAAGGATCTTTTCTCCAGGCAAAGGTTTTAACAATGGAGCAATTAGTTGTGAAGATCTATCTTGAACACTCCATTTCCCTTCGTCATAACCTGGCCATTTTTTGGGCTCACCAACACCAGCAGGAACTTCCAATCCAAAAGGACAACCTGAAATTATTTGATTTTTAATACCAAAGGCATCAAAAATTTCCTTCACGTCTTTTATGTCTGCACGTAATTTATTAACTCTGATATCAATGGGACTAACACTATTAAAAGCTTGTGCAATCTTTTGAGCATCTTCGACTCCCTTCCAAGCAATCAATTCATCTGCCAACCAAATAGGTAGAGATTCATTTTTAGCTAATTCTAAACTAGGGTTTTTAGACTTGGGTATTGAGTGCCCTCCGTTTTTACTTCGAAGAGCCGATCGCAAAATACCATTAACAACAGGAGCAAGCTTTTTCAAATGAAGAGTTTTCGTAAGCTCCACAGTTGTGTTGATAGCAGCAGCTGGAGGTATTCGCTCCATTTTCAAGATTTGATAAAGCCCAAGATGTAATAACCATCTCAACATCGGAGGTTGCTTTTCAGCCGGTACTTTTCCTAAGAAATCTATCCAGCGATCTAAAAAATATCTTTGACGAATTGCACCATAAGAAATTTCAGTTATTAAAGCTTTATCAATCGACTTGAGCGAATAAACTCTAAAAGTCCTATCTAATGCAATATCTGCAAATGCTCCTCCACCAACTGCTTGAATAACTTCGAAAGCGGCTTTTCTTGCCACTAATCCTTTTATCTGCGGGAGATTGTTACTCAAAAGCAACTATTCAAAACCAGTTAAGAGTAATCCATAAACGAAATCAATTTGGCTCAAAAAACCAAGAAATCATTTATTGCAGACACTTTCAAAGGAAGTTGGCACGTGGTCCAACTCAAAATGTGTAACATAAGATACTTTCAAACCTGTCATAAGAGAGTTAGCTTTGAATCAACTTCTTATATGTGTGAGGACACAATGAAGCTTTTTCAACGTTTATTAGTAGCTCCTGCTGCCTTGGGCCTAATGGCTCCTGCTGCAGTTAACGCAGATACTGCATTCTCATCTACCACATCTCTTTCTGGTGGTGCTTATTTCACTGTTGGTTCTGTTTCTGACGGCGGAACAACAGACACTGAAGAAGAGCTTTATATGCAATATGCATACAGCCTTGATGTATCTTCTAGCTTCACAGGCGAAGATCTTTTCTACGCAGGTATCGTAGCTGGTAATGCTAGTGGCCCACTCGCAAGCATGGATAGTGCTGAGACAGGCGATCTAGATGTTCAGTCTTTATTTTATGCATTCCCAGTTGGCGATCTAGAAGTAACTGCTGGTCCTTTGGTTGATCAGGATGATGTTGTTGCTGCAACACCATCTGCTTACTCAGATGCTTTTAGACTAGGTGCTATGCCTTACTCTTTAGCTGGTAACGAAACTGGTCCTGGTGTTGCTGTTGCTTACTCTAACGACAACGGCGTAGTTGCTTCTGCTAGCTTCATCTCTCTTGGTGGTACTGACGCAACCAAAGGTATCAATGCTGATGATGCTGATGATGTTTCAACTTTCACTCTTGGCTACAACGGAGACGGCTTTGGTGGCGGTCTAGTAATCGCTTCTAACGACGGCGATGCTGGCGCTGGATACGACACATTTGGTGGTGGTATCTACTACAGCCCAGAGTCAATTGATGCAACATTCAGCGTGGCTTATGACACAAATGATCCAGAAACTGGTGCTGATTCAACTGATTTGTTCATCGGTGTTGACTACGAAGTTGGTCCTGGAACATTAAGTGCTGCTTACAACACAACTGATGTTGATGGTAGTGATTCTTTAGATTCAACAGGATTTGAAGTTTCTTACACTTATGCATTGAACGACAATGTATCTATCACTCCTGGTTTCTTCACAGTAGAAGATACAAGTACTGGTGATGATGATTCTGGTGTTGTTGTTGAAACTGCATTTAGTTTCTAAGCACATAGAAACTTAAATTACACATAAAAAAGCTCCTGTCCAATGGGCAGGAGCTTTTTTATGTGTAATATTTTAATCAATAGTTTTTTATTAAATCAAGTTGATCATTTTAATTGATCCATAAAACAATTTCAACTACTCATCTAATCAAAGAGCACCAACTCTCCAATAAATAGTTAGAAATGCCTCTATTACCTAGACGTTTTGAGCGTCTAAAATCAGTACTTAATAAAAGAATTGCTGATCTTACTGTCTTAATTGAAAATGTCGAAAAGCCTCATAATCTCTCAGCCATAATCAGAAGCTGTGACGCTGTTGGTGTTCTTGAGGCATATGCAATCTTTAACAAAGAAAAATATTTAACTTTTAATAGCACCGCTCAAGGAAGCCAGAAATGGGTCAAAGTTAACCAATATAAAGAGACTACCGAAGCAATAAAAGTTCTTAAAAAAAAAGGTTTTAAATTGTATGGTACGAACTTGAATCCTAAATCAATTGACTACAGAAAATGTAATTTCAATGGGCCAACAGCATTTGTTCTAGGTGCTGAGAAATGGGGTATTAGTGAGGAGGCGACGAGTCTAGTAGATAAGCACATACATATTCCAATGCGAGGAATGGTTGAATCGTTAAATGTATCAGTCGCAGCTTCGGCATTATTGTTTGAAGCGATTAGACAACGACAAGTAGCGAATACAATTCCTGAAGCAGGGGAGGGAATGAGCAAAGAGACATACAAAGAAAAGATCTTTGAGTGGGCTTACCCAGAAGTCGCAAAATGGTGTAAAAGCGAAGGTAGAAAATATCCAAATCTTAATGAAAAAGGAGAAATTATAGACACCCTCCCAAGAACAGAAAAAATGAGATATTAAATCAAACCCTCAAATACGATTAATTCTACTAGCTAGTTTCACTTATTAATTTCTCTAAGCCTTCTCCAATAAAGGATAGCCCCAAGACCAGAACGAACATCGCGATACCAGGATAGAGTGCTGTCCACCAAATGCCAGTAGGCAATGCGACTAATGCCATATTTAAATCACTTCCCCATTCTGGAATATTTTCAGGAAGACCTAATCCAAGGAATCCTAATCCCCCAAGGACTAATACAGCATCCGCAGCATTTAGTGTTAAGACCACAGGGACAGAAGTAAGAACATTTTTCAGAAGGTATTTTCTTATTACCCATAAAGGGGAAGCCCCCATTGATATTGCCGCCTCAATATAAAGTTCTGATTTAACTTGTGAAGTCTGGTTTCTAACAAGTCGAAAATATTGAGGGATATAAACCACGCACAATGCTATTGAGGCATTTAATATGCCTCTTCCTAATAAAAATGCCATCACCACAGAAAGAAGTAGAACAGGGATGGTATAAAGAGTGTCCATAAGAAGGACTAAAATTCTATCCAAAAGCCCACCAATGTAGCCACTTACAAGTCCCAAAGGTATCCCTACTAAAACGGCAAGGGAAACGGCGACAAAAACCACTTGCAACGCAACTCCACTCGCAGCCAAAGTTCTAATACAAACATCTCTTCCTAGTCGATCTGTTCCACACCAGTGACCCAAAGATGGGGCTGAGAAAATCGGATTCCCTAAGCCAAATTCACCATTAGGCACAATCTTAAGAGATATTAATAATGGAATAAAAAGAGAAATCATTACATACACGAATAAAATGATCAATCCAGCGAACAATAATCTTGTCGACATATCCCTTCGTCCTAAAAAATCTCTTATATTCAATGATCAAATAATAAGACCTAATTAAATTTAGCTTTAAAAGGTAGAAAATAAAAAAAATAATTGCTTAAATAAAAGAATACATACAAATTAAGATGAATTTAAAGAATGATGGGCTCACTGTTGGTGAGCTTTCAATAACCATTGCTGCCATAATAATAATAGGTTTTATATGGACAAATCTAAATAAAAACAAAGGGAATCAGGAAGTCTCGTGCTTTATGCATAATTCAAGCGAGATAAGCTCAATCTCTATCCAAAACAAACAAATTTATAAAGATATCTATTAATCATTATTTAATTTCAAGACAGCCATAAAAGCCTCTTGGGGGACATCTACTTTCCCCATCGACTTCATCCGTTTTTTCCCTTTTGCTTGTTTCTTTAACAATTTCTTTTTCCTTGAAATATCGCCTCCATAACATTTAGATAAAACATCTTTTCTTAAAGCACTAATACCTTCACTTGCAATAACTCGACTACCAATTGATGCCTGCAAAGGAATCTTAAATTGCTGTTTTGGAATAAGTTCTTTTAATTTCTCAACAAGTCCTTTACCAATACCATAAGCGTTATCTTTATGAACAATTGTCGTTAAAGGATCTGCCCGCTCTGAATTAATTAAAACGTCTAATCTAACTAGATTATTTGGCCTATAGCCAATCAAATGATATTCCATAGAAGCATATCCTTTAGTTCTACTTTTCATCTGATCAAAGAAATCGGTTACAACTTCTGCAAGGGGTATTTCGTAAATAAGCGTAACCCGATCAGTCGTTATGTACTTCATATCAATAAAGTCACCTCTTCTTTCCTGACAAAGACCCATTAAAGTTCCGTTGTAATCATTAGGAGCATAAATTTCCATCCGAACGTAAGGTTCTTCTATGGTTTCACGTTTTTGAGGATCTGGGAGTGTAGCTGGATTATCAATCATCAAGACTTCCCCATCAACCATTTTCACTTTATAAATAACTGAGGGTGCAGTAACAATTAAATCTAAGTCGTATTCGCGTTCTAAACGCTCTTGAACAATTTCCATATGTAATAAACCTAAAAATCCACAACGAAAGCCAAATCCCATTGCACTACTTGTTTCAGGTTCATATTTCAGGGCTGCATCGGAAAGCTGCAATTTATCTAGAGCCTCTCTTAGATCTGGATATTGATCTGCATCCGTAGGGAACAACCCACAAAAAACCATTGGCTTGGCTTCGGTATAACCTGGCAAAGCTTCTTCAGCAGGCCTATCCTGCAGCGTGATCGTATCTCCGACTCTCGCATCAGCTACTGCTTTGATTGATGCAGCTAAATATCCAACTTCACCTGCATGGAGAGAGTTTACTTTTACTTGATCAGGAGCCATAACACCTATTTCATCTAACTCATAGCTTTTTTTACTAGCCATAAGTAAAACCTTGTCTTTCTTATTTATGCCACCACTCATGATTCTGAAATAGACAATCACCCCTCTGTAAGGGTCGTAATAAGAATCAAAAATAAGTGCTTTTGTAGCCTGATCAGGATTATCTTGCGGAGAAGGTATTCTATCTACTACCGCTTGCAGTATTTCTGGAATGCCAAGCCCTGTTTTAGCAGAACAGGAAATTGCTTTAGATGTATCTAAACCAATAATTGATTCAATCTCATTTTTGATTTTCTCAGGATCAGCACCAGGTAAATCAACTTTATTAAGCACAGGAATAATTTCTAAATCATTTTCCAAGGCGAGATAAACATTGGCCAAAGTTTGTGCTTCAACTCCTTGACTAGCATCGACGACCAGCAAGGCACCTTCACAAGCCTGCAATGATCTACTCACCTCATAGGAAAAATCAACATGGCCTGGTGTATCAATCAAATTCAAGACATATTCCTCTCCATCATCAGCTTTATAATTCATACGAGCAGCCTGTAATTTTATAGTTATCCCTCTCTCTCTCTCTAGATCCATATTGTCCAAGAATTGTTCCTGCATGTCTCTGGAGGAGACAGTGCCAGTATCCTGAAGAAGTCTGTCTGCCAAGGTTGATTTGCCATGGTCAATATGAGCAATTATGCAGAAGTTCCTTAAACGAGAAATGGGAACATTAGTCATTCGAGAGCAATTAGAGGAACAGGATCTTTGTTTATCAATTCAACTTTGAATAAAGATTAAATATAACTCACTAATACTAAAGTTTTAAATTAATTTAAGTAAGAAATCGTTTCTTTTGCGAATTGCCAAAAGTGCTTCTTGATTTGAATTAATATCTGACTTAAGACTTGGAAAAAGCTCTAACATTTTATTTTTCCATTTACTTGATTTCATTTTTTCAGACCAGCAACGGTTTAAAACTTCAAGCATGATTGTTACTGCTGTGCTTGCGCCAGGTGAAGCCCCAAGCAAAGCAGCTAAAGATCCATCCGATGAGGTAACAACCTCTGTCCCCATTTTTAAAACGCCACCTTTAGGGGTTTGTTTTATGATTTGAACACGCTGTCCTGCAATTGAAAGTTTCCAATCATTTGGTGAAACCATAGGGAGAAATCTTTTTAAAGTTTCAATTCGATCTTCATTTGTTTGTGTTAATTGATTTAACAAGTATTTTCCTAAATCAATATTTCCAAATCCTGCTTGCAACATAGAGAAAAGATTAGTTGCTTTAATCGATCTGAATAAATCCAATTTTGATCCATATTTTAAAAAATTTGAACTAAATCCTGCAAATGGACCAAACAAAAGAGACCTTTTCCCGTCTATCCATCTTGTATCTAAGTGAGGCACAGACATTGGTGGAGCTCCAACTGCTGCGTTTCCATAAACTTTTGCATTATGTGTCATTGTTGATTTTTCCTCTTCACAAATCAACCATTTGCCACTGACAGGAAAACCTGCATATGACAATCCTTCTGGAATTCTAGATTTTTGCAAGAGAGTCAAAGCTCCTCCTCCAGCCCCGAGGAAAACAAACTTTGATCTGACAATTCTATTGCTTTCTACTCCTCCTTCCAAAGATAAATACCAATCTCCTTCATTATCTTGTTGAAGATTTTCAACATTAGTGGAGTAGTTAATCTCAATAGAGTTTGCCTCTTCAATTTGATTGATATATGAGCGAGTTAAATTACCAAAATCAATATCAGTTCCTCTTTGAATTCTTGTCGCAGCAATCTTCTCACTCTGTTTCCTACCTTCCATAATCAATGGGATCCAATTTTTTAATTCACCATGATCCTCAGTGAATTCCATTTGTGCAAAAGCGGCATGAGAACTAAGTTCAGAAAATCTTTTTTTAAGCAAAGAAATATCTTTATCTCCAAAAACAAGACTGATGTGTGGCAACTTATTTAAAAAAGTTTTTGGCATCAATTTTCCTTTTTCTGTCAAAGATGCCCAAAATTCCAAGCTTTGCTCAAAGGATTTATTTATTTGAAAAGCTTTGCTAGTACTAATAGATCCATCATCTTGGCTTGGAGTATAATTAAGCTCACAGTTAGCTGCATGTCCTGTTCCAGCATTATTTTTAGCGCAGCTACTTTCCAAACCAGCAGAAGGTAATCTCTCAACTAGCAACAATCGTAATTCTGGCTCAAGTTCATGTAGAAGGACTGCAAGAGTTGAGCTCATGATTCCTGCGCCGACTAGTATTGCGTCATAAGTATTTGCTGAATCTGAGAAACTGGTATTAGGCAAAATCTTTATCAAGATTACATATAGACTATCCTGCAATTAACTAAGCTAAGCAAAATCAAATTAAGGAAGTTGAAATGACCGACGAAACTCTTGCACTAACCACAGAAAACGTTGAAAAGGTTCTTGATGAATTAAGACCTTTTCTTATGGCTGATGGAGGGAATGTAGAGATAGCTGAAATAGATGGGCCAATAGTCAAAGTTAGACTTCAAGGGGCTTGTGGAAGTTGCCCGAGTAGCACTATGACCTTAAAAATGGGTATTGAGAGAAAACTCAGGGAAATGATTCCAGAAGTTAGCGAGGTAATACAAGTTTTATAAATTTACTTAGAAAAAACCTTTAGTTTTTAATTTAGAGAACTTAATTCCCTTTCAATTGCAGACTTATAGTTAAGACAATCCAAAGGTAGACCGTTATAAATTAAATAGCCGATTGGTGCAATCAGACCAACTGTAAAAATGAGATTAGAGATTTCTAAACCTATTTTCCCAATCAAAAAAGTTATCGCATATAGACCTAAGAGGTAAGCATGAAAAATCAGAAAATCCTTTGTATTTTGAACAGGCCATCTAAAGATAGAGCCTAAGAAAAACAAAACACCTTTCATCACTCTTATTAATAGTTGAATGATCATACATAATCTTTAATCATTTTCACCAATAAGTATGTATCTAAAGATGAACAATGATGTATCAATTAATTTGTGAATTTTGATTGGTTTTTAGAATATTCCTCCTTAATTTTTTTCATTCTTCTTGCCCATATCAAGGTCGCAATAACAACCCATAAGAAGAAGCCACCCAAAGCAATAAGGCTAGCTGTGTAATTCATGAAAAAAGACTTTTAAAAAGTCAGAATCGAAGTCTTTTGAAGCCAAAATATTCCTGTCACTATTGATAGTCCTCCTATTGATCTCATCAAGAAAGGATAAAACATTTTATTCGCTTTACTAGTAGCAAAAGATATACCCAAAACAACGCATCCCATTGCAAAAACTGAACCAAGTAAATATGCAAAAAGATAAGCAAAAGCTCCAAACAAAGGTAGAGCCAATGCAGGAATAACCGCCACCAAATGACTGGCCCCAGCGAAGCCGTGTAAAACACCTAAACCTGTTGCGGCATGAGTATGACTTCCCCGAAGCTTATCTCCAGGAGAATGGAAATGAAAATGTTTATGAGTTTTTTCTTCTCCATGCATATGCTGATGCATATGAATGTTTACTTTCAAGGAAGTCCTAATAGCTAGAAACCCCACAATTAAAAGGCTTATACCAACAAGAAACTCTGCATATGAAGACATTAATTCAATATCTATTAAATCCTTAGCCAAAATCCCAAGTATTGAAAGGATTAAAACACCAGCAGAGTGTCCAACCCCCCATGCAAGACCATCAATTAATGCCACTTTGGGTTTTCGAATAGAAGACGGAGCCATTGCGACCATATGATCAGCACCACTGACTACATGCACAGCACCAGCAGCAAATCCAGTTACTACACTTATTAGCATGAGTATGGATAGGTTAAAATTTCTTTAATCAATTAGATATTCCCCTCATACAAAATTTTAAATTTAGCAAGCTTGACTCTTAAAATATTACATGCAAATACTATGTTATTTCAAAGTAAATTTAGATAAGTGAATATTTATCAAAATAGAAATTACCCTATTAAATTTTCAGGAAATTTGATCTTTTTGAAGTTTTCCTGACATCTCATAAGCTTCTGAACTACCACCATGTCCATGAGCAATTCCTAGTTCATGCATTTTCGCGTGCTCATCAATGGTATCTCGAAGCTCTTTTGAGCCTGAACCGAATGTTGAATATACCCCATAGGCTACTGAGCCAGCTAATAGAACAACTATTCCCCCTATAAGCATTAATAAGGTTGGGTCAGTAGTTGAAGTTTCCATTAGTAATCGTTATTTTCTGAATTCTACAGTACGAATTCCGACTTCGAGAGCCACAAATGGGAACTATCTCAATTGTCCTATTGTTGTATTTAGTTAGTTGATTAAACAAATCAAAAAGCGTTCGCAAGTAAAATAATTAACATTATAATAACCAATATCTATTAGTAAAAATATCTAGTTTTTGTTTATCTAGACAGATTATTATGTAGTTAGATTATTAATTAAGGCTGAATTAAAGAGTGGAATTATAAGCTAAAAGGCCGAAAAAGCCCAATATCAAAAGGATGCTAGCAATCCTGCTAAAGGTTATGGGGCCAAAGTCGATTTTCATATTGAGAGTTGAATTAGTGACTCATCCTAATATGAAACCCTATAAAAAGTGAGACACTTTTCATAGAAAGCAATTTAAAAGTTCAACAGAAATATCATTTTCACTAATTTGCCAAATCCAAGCAAAAGCTAATCACTATTCGCTTTTTTGATTGTTAACTTCTAAATGGTGCTCATGAGCATCAATCTCTTTTTCACTTTTTTTTATTTGCCCATCAAACATAACCACCCATTCTTGAGCTTTAATTTTTTTTTCTTTCTTGATATTCATAAACTAATTAAGTAATTAAGAATCATCATACTTAAATAACATAATTTTTGATTTCAAATGACTCCACAACTTGATTAAGGAAGGTAGGCATTAAGGTTGACATCGCCAGATGACATGATCAGATTGGAAAGTTAGCAAAAAAAAAGTATTCTTAATTACCACAACTTAAAGAAAAAAAATATGTCACAAGTATTGTTCAAAGACAATATGCCCGCTTTGCAAAATAAAGACTATTTTAACTATGGAGGTCAAGGCCCACTCCCAACGCAATCATTAAATGCAATAACTTCGAGTTGGCAAACAATTCAAAATTTAGGTCCATTCACAAATAAAGTTTGGCCATACATTACGAAAGAAGTCGTAACAACAAAAAATCTTATAGCGGAGATATGCGCTATTAATCCCAAGAGAATTGCATTTACTGAAAATGTCACCTCTGGGTGTATCTTACCTCTACTAGGACTGCCATTTATTGATGGTGATAACTTCTTGCTTAGCGATTGCGAACACCCGGGGATAGTCGCGGCATGTAAAGAACTAGCTCGAAAAAAAAATGTAACAATCACAATACTACCCGTATCAAAATTATGCAATGGTAACGACAAGAAAGATGAGACGTATAAAAGAGTACTTGGATTAATAGATGGACATCTGCAAAAGAATACAAAGCTCGTTGTTCTCTCACATCTTCTTTGGAATACAGGACAAATCATGCCAATTGAACTTATTTCCAAAAGACTTAAAGAACATTCAAGTAAACCTTATTTATTAGTTGATGCTGCTCAAAGTTTTTGTCACATACCAATGAAAGGTGCTTGTGACAATGCCGACATCTATGCATTTACAGGACATAAATGGGCTTACGGGCCTGAGGGGCTTGGAGCTGTTGCTCTTTCAAAGAGAGTTTTAGAAGAGTCAAGTCCAACATTAATAGGTTGGAAAAGCTTAAAAAGTGAAGAAGGAATATATGTCAAGAATAAAACTCCTTTTCATTCTGATGGTAGACGTTTTGAGATAGCAACTTCTTGTGTACCTCTTTTGGCAGGTCTGAGAAGCTCTCTAATAATGCTAAATGATGAAGGTAATGAGACGGAACGCTTTTGTAAAATTAAAAGTCTCAGCACTATCTTGTGGGAAAAACTAAACCAAATCAAAAAAATTAAACTTGTTTTAAATAGTCCTCCACCTTCAGGAATTATAAGTTTTACCATTAATGGAATTGATTCTCCTGAAGAGGTTGTCAATTATCTTGGTCAAGAGAATTTATGGATAAGAGTTCTCGAAGATCCTAAATGGCTTCGTGCTTGCGTTCATGTAACAACAGATTTACAAGAGATAGATAACCTCGTCTTTGGCTTGAAGAATTTCATCTCAACTAAATAATCAATATGAACTTTTTTTTAAAGATAATGCTTTTCTCGCTTGTTCACGATCGTCAAAATGAATTGTCTGATCTTTTAGAATTTGATAGTCCTCATGACCTTTCCCTGCTATTAAAACAATATCGTTTTTCTTGGCTTTTGCTATGGCTAGTTGAATTGCTATGGATCTATCTGGCTCAACAGAAATTTCAGAATCAACAGTTATACCTTTTTCAATATCTTTAATGATTTCGATTGGGTCTTCTTGCCGAGGATTATCAGAGGTCACAACTATATAATCTGCAAACTTAGCAGCAACTTCTCCCATCTCAGATCTTTTACCTTTATCTCTATTACCACCACAACCGAAGACACAGATTAATTTTCTTTTCGTCAATGATCTCGATGCGATCAAAGCATTTTGCAAACCATCCGGCGTATGTGCATAATCCACTATCACTAGTGGATAGCCTTCTTTGACTGTAAATCCATCCATATTTATCAGTTCCATTCTCCCTGGTACTCCAGGGAAATTCTTCAAAGCTGCCAAAAGTTCATTTAAAGGGAATCCCCTTTGAACTAGGACCCCTACTGCTTGAAGAATATTCATTAAATTAAAATCACCGACAAGTGGTGAAAAGAATTTCTCTACCCCATAGGGCGTATGCAATTTCCCTTCACATCCATCTTGCATAATTTGAAGATTACTTATAAATAAATCTGGTTTCTCTCTGGTTTGAGAAATCTCTTTTAATGAGCATGTCCAACATTTTTTATTTAACTCTTTTGCTAGTAATGCTCCCCATTTATCGTCAATATTAACTACTGATCTTGGGCAATCGTCTTCTATTAAATGTGATCGAAACAAACTAGCTTTAGCCTCAAAATAAGATTCCATTGAATCGTGATAATCTAGATGGTCCCTTGAAAGATTTGTAAATATTGCTCCACTAAAATCACAACCAGCAACTCTATTCTGAGACAAAGCATGTGAACTTACCTCCATTACTGCATATTGAACGCCTGCCTGAACAGCCTTACAAAGTTGAGCCTGCAAAGGGACAGCAAAAGTAGTTGTGTATTTTGAAGTTTCCTCATGGTTAGGCCATCGATTAATTAACGTTCCAAACAAGGCGGATGGATAGCCAAGCGAAGCAGTCAAAAACTCAATTAAAAATGATGTAGTCGTTTTACCGTTAGTACCAGTCACGCCTATTAAACAAATCTCATTAGATGGTTTACCCCAAAAATCTGCAGCCAATTTCCCCATAAACAGTGATACAGGATCCGGGATAATAACTACTGGGTCTTCATTAGTGGGTGGATTCAAAATAGATGCATTTCTACTGATAATGGCTGCACAAGCACCTCTCTCAATTGCTTTTGCCCAATAAATCCCTCCATCAACTTTTTCACCTTTTAAACCTAAAAACAAATCACCTTTTTCGATTGCCCTAGAATCAAATGAAAGATTTTTTATTTCTGGATTCGCTAAGCCTGAAGGGACTTGAAAATCAATTGCCTTCAATAAAGTGTGCAGATAACGCGACAAAACAAACCTCTGATGATGAAAAAATCAATGAAGGATCAGATCAAGTATAAAAAGATCTACATAAATTTCACAACAAAATAAATCTACTTATGATTCAGTAATTAAAAATAAATTCAATCTCTTTTATAAATAACTTTATCTATAAAAACAATAAATTATGTTTATCTCTTGGAAATCAACAAAGTAGTTTAATAAAAAGAGGAGTTGATTATTTTCTTAAGGTGTTTGGTAAAAAATATTCAAATTCTTTTGTATCCAAGATAAAAGCATTCCTTCCTTTAAACGTGGAGGAATCCTAGGTAATTCAATCTTTTTCGATAGACTAGCTGAGTCAAGAACTATTACTGGAACTTCGTTTGTATACTTAATTTGAATATCTAAAGACACTTTTTCACAATCTATATCAATAGTGGAAAGCACTATAGAAGGTTTTAAGTTTTCTAAACATATATTAGACAATTTTTCTTCAAGTGTTTGACACAAACAGCACCCTTTACGTGTATATAGAATTAATACCTCTGAGTTCATTTGTCTGGAACCGGGTCACACCCACAAGGAGTAAAAGGATGACATTTGCTTAACCTTTTTAAAGTCAGCCATCCACCTCTCCAAGGACCATGTTTATTAACAGCTTCTATCCCATAAGCACTGCAACTAGGGATAAATCGGCAATTAGGTCCAAACAATGGTGAAATCCACTTTTGATAAAAGGAAATTAAACCAACAAAAACAACTGCAATCGTTTTATTGATCTTTGTGAGCATCTTTATATAGAATAAAAGACTGGAGAATAAGGTGCCAATGGATTTACTTCCAGGTTACCCTTTCCAGTAAACGTTTCCAAATTAAACCCCTATGTCTAGATACCGCGGACCTCGCTTGAGGATCACGCGACGCTTGGGAGACCTACCTGGTCTCACCCGGAAGGCCGCAAAAAGGTCTCATCCCCCAGGTCAGCACGGCCAAGCCCGTCGCAAGCGCTCTGAATACGCGATCCGACTCGAAGAAAAGCAAAAACTTCGATTCAACTATGGTATTTCCGAACGCCAGCTTGTTCGTTATGTAAAAAAAGCTCGTGCTCAGGAAGGCTCCACAGGAACAAATCTTTTGAAGCTTCTTGAAAATAGACTTGATAATGTTTGTTTTAGACTTGGATTTGGACCTACCATCCCAGGTGCAAGACAACTTGTAAACCATGGACATGTAACTGTTAATGGCAAGATCACTGACATTGCAAGTTACCAATGCAAGGCTGGAGATGTCATTGCTATTAGAGATAACAAAGCTAGTAAGCAATTGGCTCAAGCTAACTTAGAATTTCCAGGTCTTGCTAATGTTCCTCCACACCTTGAACTAGATAAAACAAAACTTTCGGCAAAGATATCTGCAAAAACAGATAGGGAATGGGTTGCTATTGAAATTAATGAATTGTTAGTTGTTGAGTATTACTCAAGAAAGGTATAGGTCTATACATAGCTTCTTTCTCATTAAATTTAATTATAGAGCCTCTTTTTTTAGGGGCTTTTTCATGTTTTTCTATAGCCTATAGAAAAACAACTCAAAGGATATGGGATCAGTAAAAAAAAGAGTCAAGGAGTTCAGCACTGGAGTAAACACAAAAGTCATTCATCACAAAGAAACTTTTTCTGGAGAGACAGGATCAATAATGCCTCCGATCTTCCCAACCTCAACGTTCGTTCATGGCAATCAAGGGGGTTTTGACTACACCCGTTCAGGAAATCCAAATTTTCGAATCCTTGAATCAGTTTTGTCTGATCTGGAGGAATGTCAGTTCGCGAGTGTATTTAGTTCTGGAGTCGCTGCAATTACAGCAATAGTTTCCTCTCTTAAGGCTGGAGACTTAATCCTTTGTGAGGAGAACCTTTATGGGTGCACGGTGAGATTATTTGAACAAGTTTTTAATCGCTTTGGATTAAAAACTCAATGGATAGACTTTACGAAATCCAATTTTCAAGAAGTTATTTCAAATCACAAACCCGCGATGATTTGGATCGAAAGTCCGACCAACCCACTCCTTAAAATCATTAATATTGAGGAAATTTGTCAGTTCTCAAATAAACTGCAAATTCCTGTTGTTGTAGACAACACTTTTGCAACTCCTCTATTACAAAAGCCTCTTAAGCTTGGAGCGACCTTGTCTCTGACTAGCACTACCAAGTATATCAATGGTCACTCAGATGCACTTGGAGGTGCGGTATGCACCGAGAGTAACGTATGGAGAGACAAGCTAAATTTCGCCCAAAAAGCTCTTGGCTTAAATCCTTCTCCTTTTGATTGCTGGCTTATTACTAGAGGGATCAAAACTCTTCCACTCCGCTTAGAAAAACAAATTAATAATGCATCTAAAATAGCTAATCAACTAGCCGATAATCCAAAAGTAAAATTAGTCAGATATCCCTTTAGAAGTGATCATCCGCAACGTGAATTAGCACAAAGGCAAATGGCTATGGGAGGAGCAGTTGTTACTGCCACTTTGAAAGCAACTCAAGCCCAAACTTATTTATTTTGCAAAAATCTTCATTATTTCAAAATGGCAGAGAGTCTCGGAGGAATTGAAAGCCTTGTTTGCCACCCTGCGACAATGACGCACGCTTCAGTTCCCCAAGAAACAAAATTAAAGATTGGAATTACTGATTCACTTATTCGATTTTCCGTCGGATGTGAAGATATTGAGGACTTAAGTGCTGATTTAAATCAAGCATTCGGGAACATCTCTTGACTGAACGAAATTTACTTAATGACCCTTGCTGGAGTGCCAAAGACTTAGGGGAGCCTCTTCCTAGTCGGCCACATGCCGTATCTGTTGCCTTACCAAGATGGGAAGATGTCATCGCCTACGAAGAAAAGGTTCCAGCCTGCATAAATTCATTAAAAGCAATCTACCCTAGATTCGGATTTAATCCTTTTGTTGCTGAGGTAGCCAGGAAATCACTTTTATTTCATAATGAATCTCATCAAAGTAGCTGGCCTTATCCCAATAGCGCCTCTGCTTTAAGTGCACAAAAATATTGTCTTCTGAAAGATTCTGATTGTTTTTCAAAAATAAAAGATTTTCTTGGTATTTCCTGTCTAATTGTTGACCAAAGAAGTGATCTTGCTGCAAAAGCCTTCTGGCAACACACTGGTCTTGGGCTGTCGTCACGTGAAGCGGCAATTGCCCTTGGAAAAGAAAAAAAACCCTCCATTTCTGAAGGGCATTACGCACGAGAAGAGGTTCTTAAGCGATTAGCAAATATATATAATTGCGACAGTAGTCTAATACGACTACATCGCTCAGGCATGGCTGCCTTAACGACTATTCTTTCAGCAATAAATTGTATTAAAGGAACTTCTTCGACGCTTCAAATAGGCTTTCCATATGTTGATGTACTTAAACTGCCTCAGATCATTTTCCAAGGAAGTGATCTCGTCGTAAAAACAAAATTAAGCCATATAAAAGAAGAGCTGGATAAAAAAAATCCAGCTGCATTAATCATAGAGATCCCTAGCAACCCATTATTACAATGCGTTGATCTCATATCTATCTCTAAGTTGGCTCAAGATAAAAACATACCAATCATCGTTGACGATACGATCGGTTCATCTCTAAATGTTCATCTAACTCCTTATGCAGATGTTGTTTTTAGTTCACTTACAAAAAGTTTTGCTGGAAGAGGAGATATTCTTGCTGGCAGTACGGTCGTAAGTCCTTATTCCAAATGGAAAAAAGAATTAGCTGAGATAATTCCTAAAGTTGCATTATCTACTCTATCTGATTCAGATGCTATCGAGTTAGAAAAAACCAGTCGAGACGTAAAGGATCGCATACAAAGATTAAATATATCTTGCTTAAAGCTCAAAGAAAAATTAGAAACAAAAAAAGAAATTTCAAAGGTCTTACATCCTCAATATTGCAAAAATTTCAATTCACTATTAAAGAAAGGAGGTGGTTATGGATGTCTATTATCATTTGAACTTAAAGGTGGGATTGAAGAATCAAAAAGAGTTTATGATTCATTAAGAGTAAATAAAGGACCAAGCTTAGGTACAAATTTTACATTGGTCTGTCCCTATGTTCAGTTGGCTCACTATAAAGAATTAAAATGGGCTGATAGTTATGGGGTCTCGGAACACTTATTAAGAGTGTCAGTAGGGTTAGAAAATGAGGATGAATTATGGTCAAGATTTAATTCAGTAATATAAAAAAATCACTAACAAAGATTGTCTAAATAACCAATTAGCAAATTTTTTATATAGATTTAGAGTATTAGTTAATTAAGTCATTTAAAAAATGTCAAGAATCTATGAAGACAATAGTTTTGCTATTGGTCATACACCATTAGTCAAACTTAATTCGATCACAAAAAATGCAAAAGCGAAAGTACTTGCAAAAATAGAAGGCCGTAACCCTGCTTACAGCGTCAAATGCAGAATTGGGGCAAATATGATCTGGGATGCTGAAAAGAAAGGTTTTCTCAACAAAGATAAAGTCATTATTGAACCCACATCTGGAAATACGGGGATAGCCCTTGCTTACACAGCTGCTGCGCGGGGTTACAAGTTAATCCTCACGATGCCTGAATCCATGTCAATTGAACGTCGGAGGATGATGGCTGTTCTTGGTGCTGAATTAATACTTACTGAAGCAGCAAAAGGAATGCCTGGCGCCATTGCGAAAGCGAAGGAAATAGCAGATAGCGACCCTCAAAAATACTTCATGCCAGGACAATTTGATAATCCAGCTAATCCAGAAATACATTTCAAAACAACAGGTCCTGAAATTTGGGATGATACCGATGGTCAAATTGATGTTTTAGTCTCTGGCGTCGGGACAGGTGGCACAATAACAGGTGTTTCTCGCTACATAAAACAAGAAAAAAATCATTCATTATTATCTGTTGCCGTAGAGCCCACTCATAGCCCAGTAATAACACAAACTCTTAATGGAGAAGAAGTAAAACCAGGACCTCACAAAATTCAAGGCATTGGGGCTGGTTTTATTCCCAAAAATCTTGACTTATCCGTAGTCGATCAAGTTGAGCAAGTCTCTAATGATGAGTCTATTGCAATGGCATTACGTTTAGCACAAGAAGAAGGTCTACTAGTTGGTATATCATGTGGTGCTGCTGCCGCTGTGGCTGTAAGACTGGCCGAAAGAGAAGAGTTCTCAGGAAAGACAATCGTTGTAGTTCTACCTGACCTTGCCGAAAGATATATCTCATCAGTAATGTTTGAGAATGTTCCTACAGGCGTTATTAAAGAACCATCATTAGCTTGACTTTTGAGTTTATATAACTGACTCCGGTGTTATCAACATCGCGTCTCCATAAGAGAAAAATCTATATTTGTTATAAATAGCATGCTTATAAAGTTTCAACATACGTTCTCGACCAATTAGAGCGCTAACTAAAAGTAATAGAGAACTTTTAGGTAGGTGAAAATTAGTTAGCAATCCATCAATGACGAAAAATTTAAATCCTGGTTTAATTACCAAATCCACTTTACCTTCATACGGCTTCAAAGTTCCTCTTCCTGAAAGGTAAGCAGCCTCAAGGGCTCTCACACTTGTAGTGCCAACAGCAAAGACTTTTCCCCCATCCTCCTGACATTTAGTTATAGCTTTTATGGTCTCTTCTGTAACCTCTATCCACTCACTATGTAAATGCAACTGAGATAGATCTTCTTTCTCTAATGGTCTAAAAGTTCCTAAGCCGACATGTAAAGTAATTTGAGCAATTTTAATACCTCTCGTTTTTAAATTTTCTATAAGTTCATCACTTAGATGTAAGCCCGCTGTGGGAGCAGCTATGGCTCCTGGTTTCGAAGCAAATCTAGTCTGATAGCTTTCCTCATGACCACTAGATTTGTCCTTATCTATATATGGAGGTAATGGGACTTCTCCACATAAATCAAGTAAATTTTCCATTTCCGTCCAACTAGTAAACTCATTTGAAAATTGAATAATTCTTCCGCCTGTACTCTCATCCTTATCAATTACTTTCAAGATTAAAGAACTATCTGGTGACGTATCCAACCATAATTGATCACCTCCTCTCATACGCCTAGCAGGGCGACCAAGACAAAGCCATCGTCCATTACCCCTCGGTTCCATTAGCAATAATTCACCTGCCCCTCCTCCTGACAATCGAATTTTCAATCTTGCTTTAACAACTCGCGTATTGTTAACAACTAAAAGATCGCCAGGCGTCAAGACATCCTTTATGTCCCATACCTTGGCATGCACAAGGTTTAAAGAGTCATCTAGGCCATCTTTGACAATCATCAATTTGGCATCATGCCTACTCTTAATAGGTGATTGAGCAATTAACTCATTTGGTAAATCATAGTTATATGAGCTTAAAAGATTATCTTTTTGATCTAACACATCAAATCAGATTAAAGTAAGAAAAATAACTTGTGACTCAACTAAATCTAATCTCAAGACGAGAGGCTATGAGGGTTCTTTTCGATTAAGTATGCCAAATCCTTCAGGAATAGTGCGCCATCAGCTCCATAGATCACTCTGTGATCAGCAGTAAGATTTACTTGCATCTGCTTTTTGATTGAAATAGAACCATCTTTAGAAGCAACAACTTTAGACAATGAAGCTCCTACAGCTAAAATTGCTCCAGTCCCTGGGGGCAGAATTGCATCAAAACGATCCACGCCAAACATACCTAGATTTGAGAGTGTAAACGTTCCACTGCTATATTCTTGCGGTTCTAATTGCTTATTCCTCGCACGCTTAACAAGATCAGCCCATTGTAACGATAAATCAGCAAGGCTAGTCTTATCAGCATTTTGCAGCACTGGAGTTATCAACCCTCCGTCCTCCATCGCAACTGCAACGGCTACATTTATTTGTGAAGGATAGGCGATCCCCTCAGAACTAAAAGCTGCATTCACCTGGGGATGTCTAGCCAGAGTTAAGCCAACTGCTTTAGCAAGTAAAGCAGTCATAGTTACTCCATTCGGTTTGACTTGTTTATAAAGATCATCCAATTCATCAGTAAGAATTGAATATCCGACTCTGAAACAAGGAGTATTTAAACTTTCCTCCATGTTCCGATTTACAGCTTGTTGAAGAGTATTGAATGCAATTGTTTCCCCTCTAGATCCAAAACTTTTCCCTGGAGCAGGTGGCTTACCAGAGTCAACAGATTTTTTTTCTATGCGAGGCACGTCAGAAACGATTTTCGCTGGAGCATTACTCTCTGCAATCCAAGGAACGCTTATGGGTTGCCCTTTTGCACTTTGAACATCCTCAGCTTGTATTCGTCCATGAGGTCCTGAGCCCCTAACAGTTGCCAAATCCACTCCCATTTGAGAAGCAAGTTTTTTAGCTCTTGGGGAAGCGACTATTCGACCATCATTTAAAAACTGATCCTGATTAACAAAGGATTCTGAAACAAGAGGTGCAGGAGATGCCTTTACAACTACTGTCGTTTTAGGAGAGTCAACAGAGGCTTGTTTTTCTTGAACTTGAGGCGATGAACTCTCTTTTTCTTGACTACCTGATTGAGGGGAAGAAGAAGGTGCATTTGCTTGAGCTGCAACGATCTCATCTACCGTCTCAACGATCAATCCGATTGTCTCTCCAACAGGTGCAGAGCTGCCTGCAGGCATCACAATCGAAGCAAGAAAGCCATCTTGGAAAGACTCAACATCCATATCAGCTTTATCTGACTCAACAACTAAAACTGACTCACCTCTTTCAACTTTATCTCCAGGTTTTTTTAGCCACTCAACTATTTTGCCCTCAGTCATAGTTGAACTTAAAGCAGGCATAAAGATGTCATGAGTGGCCATAATTTGTTCCTATTTCCTTTATGGAGAGTTTGTGGCAAGGCTTCAAAATTTTCTATCTAGAAGCTTTGCAAGTATCAATACATACCAATGTTAGTTCTACATGAGTGTCCTTACAACGATAGTTTTTTTTATGTGGATTTCTTCTTAATATCAAAAATTATTTTTGGATTAGTTGTAGTTCGACCAAATTTCAATCTTGATCAATTGCCTCTACTACGCCATCTCTGACCAAAATACTCACACCCATTTTACTGACTAGGTTATCACCAACTTTTAAATCACAAAAGCTGTCAATTTGTCCTTGCTCGACGATTTGTTCCATCTCCAACTCACGAACTTGAGATTGTTGTGACAGAAGATTTCTTTTTTGTTCTTCAAATTCTGATCTCTTCGAAGCAACTTGGTTCTGAACTTGAGCGACTTGCTCTTGAACTCTTGGGTCAAGGGGGTTAGAGCTCTGACGTCTAATACCATCAACAATTTGTTGTCCTTCTTTTTCTAATTCACCAAGTTGCTGATCTATTGATGATATTGCATTACTTAATTCACGTTCAGCCTCCTCTTTCCATGAAGGTGTTACAACTGCTCTGACAGTTATTGAACGTTTTATAGAAATTGAGTCCACCTGATCAATAAATCATGATTCGACCCATAGAGTCTCAGTAAAACATAGTATTGGTCAATTTAATTGGCCAAACAAACAAATTACAAACCATATATTTCATTTATAAGTTTCAAATCACGTTGGATAATTTTTTCACGTTTTTGCTTAAGAGTTTGAGTTAACAAGCCATTTTCTATTGTAAATGGCTCTACCAAGGCAATTGAAAATAATCTCTCTTCTCTTCTAGATCCGAGACGATTTGCCAGTGCTTGATTCATTTCCAATTTTAGAGATTGTCTTAATTCATAATTTTCAGAAGATATTCCAAGAACAACTTTTGAATTCACACCCTTTTCTGCTAGCCATTCTCTTACGTGATCAATTCTTGGAACAATCAAAGCAGCAAGATATTTTTGATCTTGACCTAATAGCAAAGCCTGCTCAATCAATGGACTAGCAATCAAACATTCCTCCAAAGGTCCAGGCTCAATATTTTCTCCACTACTTAGCACAATCGTATCTTTTGCTCTTCCAGTCAGGATTAAGGATCCATCAGAAAGCAACATCCCTAAATCACCAGTATTAAACCAGCCGGTAGCATCTAAAACCTTCTTCGACTCAGATAGCTTCCCTAAATAACCAGACATTATTTGAGGACCTCGCGCAAGAACCAAACCTTTTTGACGCAGTTTTTTTATTTGGAATGTTTCAGGATCTACTATTTTTATCTCAGTCTCTGGCAATGGTTGACCTGCGCCCCCACGTATATTTCTCCAAGGCCTTCTACATGTGAGGACTGGACTAGTTTCTGTTAAGCCATAACCAACTAATAATTCAACACCTAAAGCTTCAAAGAAAGAATCAATATGCGGAGCAATTGCACCTCCACCACTAATTGGGAATCTCAATTTTCCTCCACAAATCTTGGTAAGGATTTTTGGCCACAAATAAATAGAGGAAATTCTATGAATGGGGTACCGTAAAAGAATCTCTATACAAGAGATAATTTGTTCAAAACTAGAAACACTCTCAATAGTTAAAAAATAAAGTTTTCTTCGTGCCAATTTATATGCCTTACTATTAGAAATCGCACTTTTTATCAAGGTCTTTCTAAGTCTCGGCATTTTATCCACAGCATCCTCAAACCCTAACTTTATTGACTCCCAAAGCCTTGGAACTGTTGCCATTACTATTGGCTTAACCTTTGGCAAATCTTCCTTAAGATATCTAATTGATGTATATGTTTGAGTACATCCACAAGAAAAAAAATAATATTCTGCACTACGTTCATATGAATGCCAAATTGGTAAGACACTTAATACAGGTGCGCCTGGAGAAGGATTCGCTACGCAAGCAAGAGACCTAATTTGATGTAATAAATTAGAATGTGTTAGTGGAACTCCTTTAGGTTTACCAGTCGTTCCAGAAGTATATAAAATTGTTGCTATTCTTTTTGTTTGCCTATCAATTATTTTCTCCTGTTTACTTACATTTTCTATATTCAATCCTTTCTTCAAAAAAGTCTCCCATTCAAAAACGCCTTCACAAGCTTTACCCTCAAGTTGGAGAACAAATTTCAAACTATTGATTTGATCATCATTAAGCGAAAGTCTTTCCCATACATCGGAATTTTGAACAATCAATCCAACCGCATTTGAGTCTTCAAGAATATATCTAAGTTCACTTGGTGGAGCAGTCGCACCTCTAACGGAGTCTGTTGCACCTATTCGCATCAGACCTTGATCGGCGATGAGCCATCTTGGACTATTTTCGGCAAAAAGAGCGACCACCTCATCAGGTTCTACTCCGACCTGTGAAAAAGCAGATGCTGCTATAGAAATATTTTCTGCAAGTTCTTTATATGTAAAGCTTTCTGGGTGGAAAGTATGTGGTGAATCAACCGCTAACACCTCACCTAACTGAAGTTTTAATAGTTCCCAAATCTCGTCAACTTGAGTAATCTTATTAAGATTAGATCTTCTGTTAATTGCTTGTTCCTCTTTACTATTAGGGATCCAAAAAGCAAAAGCATCCTCAGAAGAAAATATATTTTTTTGTGAGTTAATTTTTGTCATAGCCAAAAAATAATTTGTTATTTTTTTAGTGATATTTAAAGAGGTTGATTTATTTTTCCCAGTTCAATTTAAAACGTCTTCTGACAGATTCTCTTAAAAGAGGCGTAACGTCACAGACTTTGATGCCAGGTATCCAATCACTCAATTTCCCTACTTTCACTTTATCTAGTCCACAAGGAATTATCTTTTCAAAACCAATTAGATCACAATCAACATTTAGTGAAAATCCATGCTGAGTCACCCATCTCTTGCAACCAATTCCTATTGAACCAACCTTCTTATCTTCACACCAAACTCCTGTCAAGCCATCTACCCTCCTCCCCTCTATTCCCAACAAGTCAAGAACATCAATCAGCACTTGCTCCAATTCTCTCAAGTACCAAGACAAATCTTTTTTGTGAAGGCTTAAATTTAGAACCAGATATCCAACGATCTGCCCAGGCATGTGATGCGTAACTTCACCTCCTCTCTCAATACTAAAAACGGGCAAAGGAGAATTATTTTCCTCGAACAACAAATTTTTTTTATCGCTACCTCTACCCATTGTGAAACAAGAAAAATGTTCAAGAAGCCATACTGCTTGGGGTGAGAACGGTTCCTCAATAAGGTTTTTTTGAAAATTCTTCTGCCAACCTAAGGCAGTCTCAAATGGCACAATATTTTTTGGTTCAAAAAGAAAAGCGGAAGAAGATTGTGCAAGTTGAGGGGTTAGATCTAAGTTGCTATTAGGCCCTGACTCAGGCGAAAAAGAATGAAGCTTCTTATCCATGGACGCAATCTTGAATTAACTCCATCACTTCGTGATTACACCAAAACAAAAATAGATAAAGCAACTCACAATTTCCAAGAAATGGTGCAAGAAGCTGATGTCCGCCTCTCAGTCGCTCGAAATCCTCGCGTGCCACAACAGACAGCTGAGGTGACTGTCTTTGCAAACGGAACAGTAATAAGAGCCCAAGAAAGAAGTGAAAATCTTTATGCAAGCATCGACTTAGTAGCAAATAAACTTGCACGGCAATTACGTAAGTACAAAGAGCGACATAACAGTCACAACGTTCATAATAATCAGTCAACGAAATCAGTCCAAAACGAAGAAACTGAAAATTTTTCTTCCTCTGATCATTCGCTTATTGAAGGTAAAGAACCTCATTTACCTAGTCCAGGAGTAAGACGCAAATATTTTGAGATGAATCCTATGACTATTGATCAAGCAAGAGTCCAATTAGACTTGATTGATCATGACTTCTATTTATTTAGAGAGGAAGAAGGGTCAGCTTTGCGAGTTATTTACAAGAGAAATCATGGAGGATATGGCGTAATCCAAGAAAAAATTTAGATACTTCTCTCAAATGAGTAAAAATAACTTGGAAGAAGCTCATGCGAATATTGCTGATGTGATTTATCAAGCAGTCCTAAATCCTCATTTTGATAAAGAAACGATTGTTCAAGTTTGTGATGCCTCTAAGCAAAATGGCTTTGCAGGTTTATGTACTAGTCTTTCCAATCTATCAATTGCACGTGAAAGGTTAGGCAGCAAAAGTACCACAAAATTAATCTCAGTAATCGCATTCCCTTTTGGGTTTATCCCAACTTATAACAAACGAAAAGAGGCCGAGTATGCAATAGAGAAAGGAGCAGAAGAGTTAGATCTTGTTCCAAATTATTTTGCATTAAAAGAAGGAAATATAGAATTATTTGCTGAGGAAATAAATCAAATAAGTGAATTAGGCATTCCTGTAAGAGTGATAATTGATACAAATATACTTTCAAACTCATCAAAACTTTCCATAGCAATTGATTCTGTAATTGATGCGGGAGCAATTGGAATTCAAATAGGCAATGGTTTTGGTCCATATATTTCAAAGAATCAAACAGATCTTGTCTCTAAAATTGTTAAAAATCGCTGCTCAATTAAGACTGTCGGAGGTATTAAAACTTTTGATCAAGCAATAGAAATTATTGGAGCAGGTTCAACATATATTGGAACAAGTTTTGGTTTTGAAATTACTCAAGAACAAAAGAAAAAGGAATAATGAATTCAAATCAAAGAATAAAAGGTCTTTCTTTAAAAGTTGGTCCTTTAGGTGAAAATGACAGGCTTTTAACCATACTTAGTGAAGAAAATGGGATATCACGTCTCGCAATACCAGGAGCAAGAAAACCGAAAAGTAGACTTGGAGCCACATCACCTTTTAATTTTTTAGATTTACACATAGTTGGGAAAAAAAATCTTAGGCGAGTTACACAATTAAAAATCATTAAGAGTTATGGGAATCTTGGAAAAAACATCGAAACACTTTCAGCCGCTCAAGCAATTTCCGAGCTGATTATGATTTTAGTTGCGAATGAAGACCCGCAAAAAGATTTACTGAAACTGGTTTTAATCCATCTAGATAGACTAAATGAATTACACAAAACAGAATTTGAAACATTAGAAGCTCTAGCAATAAGTATTCAATCATGCATTCATTTATTGGCTCTAGGCGGATATTGTTTACCGCTTCAAAACTGTTGTTACTCGGGCTCAAAGCTAATACCCCCTATTGGAGAGTGGAGTTGGAAATGTAGCTTTATTCCTGCAGAGGGTTTTGCAATTGGAAGAATGCCTAATGCAAGCACTGAGCTTAATCCATCAGAACTTGCTTTACTTCAGAGACTGTTACTAGAAAAATTACCTTTCCACAGCAATGGAAAATTATTAGGTCCTAAAAATGTCTGGTTAAAACTACTAAAAATTGTTGAGACCTGGATTGAAACTCATTTACAAAAAAGAATTACATCTCTTCAAATGATGAGAGAGGTAATAATTTGCAATGATATAAACACTAATTAGAACAACGTATTTGAAAAAAATTATTATTTATAAATTATTTAACTATTACAATAGTTAGAGAAGAAACTTATGATAGCTGCTAACTTAAAATACCCGTTTTTTAGAGTTTGACTCATATCGCCTGGCTAGGCAAAAAAACACCTTTTTGCGGGAACGTCTGTTACGGGCTTAGCACGACTGAAAAGCTTAGAGAGAGAGGATATCAAACAAGTTTTATTCACTTTGATAACCCAAAAAGAGATGGGAATAATAAAACTTCCCTATTAGCTAATGATCCTGATGTAAGTCTTCCTTATTTAATTAAATCTCAGGTTTACACAATCCCTTCATTAAATGCTCAAAGAGAGCTTAGAGAATCTCTCTCAAGACTTAAACCTGATTTAGTCCATGCAAGCCTGACTCTTTCTCCTTTGGATTTTCGACTACCTGAGCTTTGTCATCAACTTAATTTACCCTTGATCGCAACTTTTCACCCTGCTTTCGATTCGAAACTAAGAAATCTGACTGCCAATACACAGCAACTTACCTACCAACTTTATGCACCATCATTAGCCAAGTATGACAGAGTAATTGTTTTTTCAGATTTGCAAGCAGAAGTACTTGCTAAACTAGGCGTTAAAGAAAGCAGACTCGAAGTAATCCCTAATGGAATTGACATAAAGAAATGGAACCCGCTGAAACCAAGTAATTCACAAAACGAGCTTCAACATGCAATAAAAAAGAAGCTCGGTTCCGAGAGAATATTTATCTATATGGGTAGAATAGCCTCTGAAAAAAATGTTGAAGCTTTACTACGTGCATGGAGATTCGTCCAGCCAAAAGGATGTCGACTAGTAATAGTAGGAGATGGGCCACTAAGGCCAACGCTCGAAAATCATTCAATTTTCAACAAAGAAGATAATGTTGTTTGGTGGGGATATGAGGCCGATCAAAATAAAAGAGTTGCTCTTCTTCAAATCGCTGAGGTTTTTATACTCCCAAGTCTTGTAGAGGGATTATCTATCGCCTTGCTTGAAGCTATGGCAACTGGAACAGCATGCGTCGCGACAGATGCTGGAGCAGATGGAGAAGTGCTTGAAAATGGAGCAGGAATAATACTTAACACTGAGGGAGTTACCTCTCAATTAAGGACCCTCTTACCTGTATTACGTGATCAACCAGTACTTACACACGAATTAGGTAGACGTGCTCGCACGAGGGTAGAAGAAAGATATACACTTCAACAGAATATTGACTCACTTGAAACTCTATATGCAAACGTACTTAAGTCATCTAACTCGAAATCTCCTCAGCCAATTGACGACTCTTCTGAGCAGCTAAGACAACTGCTTCAATTAAGGCGGATCTCAAGCCCGCAAGTTCAAGGTGTCGAAGAGCGCTGATTGTAGTACCTGCTGGAGAGGCAACCATATCTTTAAGTTCAGCAGGGTGCAAACTTTTTTCTCTTAGTAGCGATGCAGTTCCTGAGAGGGTTTTATGAGCTAATTGATTGGACAATTGTCGTGGTAATCCTGCTGCCACAGCACCATCAGCCATTGCTTCAAGCACTAAAGCTAAGTATGCAGGTCCTGAAGAAGTTAAAGCCAAAAAGGAATCAAGTTTTTGCTCCTCTAATTCGTAAATTTCACTGATAGGTTCAAAAATCTTTCTAACGACTTCCTTCTGATCCAAAGTTATACTTTCATCCCAAGCCAAACCAGTAAGCCCTTGACTCACAAGACATGGAGTGTTTGGCACTGCTCTTACACATGTGTGTAAAGGGAAAGCCTTCTTAAGAGTTTTCAATGTTATTCCAGCCAAGACGGAAATTAACAATGGTTTAGGGAAGTGAGCTTTCGATTGGAATGTTGAATCTGATTCTTTGATTTTACTGAATTGTTGAGGTTTTACAGCCAAAATTTTCAAAGGAGCATTCCATACCTCTGTAGAGAAAGAATCTTCACTAGATACGACTTTTATTTCTTTTGGAAGATCATGCAATGCAGGCTCAATACTTGAGCTTTTACCAACAATTCCTAAAACATTTTCAGGGTTGTATTCACCTCTTTCCAAAAGCGGTGAGACAATAGCTTTAGCCATACTGCCAAGGCCAATTATCCCAATAGAAATTTCCAATCTATTTAATCACTCAAAGAGCTGTCGCCACTGTCTCCCCCCACGCAGGCTCTGGAGCAGGAGAGGTTTCCTTAGACATTAAGTCATGACCTTTATTGGTCATATTTGATGGGGAAGCTTCCTCTTGGAATGAATTAGTAACTGTCACACAAGAAGGTGCAAAAAGAAAAATACTTTCTCCAACCCTTTCTTGATGTCCATCAATAGCAAATGTTCCACCTGCGACAAAATCAACTGCCCTTTGCGCCTGATCAGGCTCCATCATTGTGAGATTCAAAATAACTGTTTTACGCTCTCGCAAAGCTTGGATTACTCTCGGCATTTCATCAAAGCTACGAGGTTCCATCAAACTAACTTCAGAATCATTTGTTGAAATCCCAGGCATACCTATAACATTTGAAGAAGTATAACCACCCCTTCCATCAAAAGGATTGGGCTGAGAGATTGTTGACATTTCTCCGCTCCCTACTTTGCTCCCTTTATTAAAATTCTCAAAGTCTTCATTTGTGTCGTAATCGAGCTCATCAAAATCACTATCTAAAAAGTCATCGCCAGCGACGACAGCACGAAGACGGGAAATAAGCGACACCAGTTAATCCTCTCGGGATGATTTGTTAAAAGTTGGATAAGCCAACATCGGATACATCTTCAACGAAATGAAGGATGAACCATATACTTAAATAACGTTCCTTATCTAAAGGGGCAAGCTTTTTTATTGGTTTTTTCATATCTTCGACAATTTCTCTACGTTCGACGTTTGCCAAACAAAAAAGATCCCAAACGAATCCAAGTAGCGCCAACCTCAATAGCCTCTTTCCAATCATTGCTCATGCCCATTGAGCAATCCTTTAACCCCAAATGATTTGCAAGGTTTTTACATTCATGAAATAAATCTTTTCTTTGATAGGAATCAAGAGCAATTGGTGGAATTGTCATTAGGCCTATCAAATTAACACTATTCAAAGCAATAATCTTAGACCAACTGTTCAAGAGATCTTCCTTTGAAAATCCACCCTTTTGTGGATCATTCCTGAATTTTACTTGTAAAAATAAATTTGGAGTTTTTTGCTCTTCCAGCGAAATTCTAGAAATTCTCTCAAGCAAAGACAAAGAGTCAACAGAATGAATAAAGTCGAATTCTTTAATAACTCCTCTGACTTTATTTTTCTGCAATGTACCGACAAAATGCCATCGGAGTTGCTTCAGATCATTCAGTTCGTTTTTTTTTGGGATAGCCTCTTGTAAACGACTTTCTCCAAAATCCACTTGACCATAATCAGAAAGTTTACGAATGGATTGTTGATCATGCCCCTTGCTCACTGCAAGTAAACTAACCCCTAAGGGTAGTGAACTTGTTATCGACTTAAATTCATGAGAGTCAATCACCATCAAATCAACCAAATTTACATAAAAGTTTGATTAAATAATTCCTTCCAAACGTCAATGTCTGATGATTTCTCTCTCTTACATTTAGACAAATGCATTTCTGAATAATGCCGAGCATCCATATATGGAATAACCTCAAAAGTTGATCCTCTCGGTTGCAAAGTAACTAAAAAAAATATTTTTTGCGCATATAAAGTTGCATAAACATCTCTACCATTAGTTGCTGGTGAAACCAAATATAACATTCCAAAAGTTGGGTGATTCAGATAGCGTTCAGCGTTCAAATTTTAATTCTTTTTAATTAAGATGTACCATACATACAACGTAAGACAATAGCTATCAAAAGCACAAAAATCGAACTTAAATTAATCCAAAAATATCTAGGATTAACAACAATACTAGGTTGTAGTTGCTGGGATGACAGCCAAATCCCCTCTCTTGACATTAGAGAATCTGCCCCCTGTTCTGCTCTGAGCAAAATATTAGACAAAAGTCGTTCGCCTAGTGTTACAAGCAAATCTAATGACCTTTTTAATCCCAATTTTCTAAATTCAATTGCCCTAACACCGACGGAACGAAAGAGGTTTTGGAGCTCCTCTTGAACTAAGGGTAAAAATCGCAAAGCCAAAAGAAGTTGAAATGACAATTTTTCCATAGGGACTCCCAACAAAGCCAAAGGAGAAAAAAACCACTTGATTGCCCATACAAGATCTTCAGGAGGCGTTGTGATTAACATCAAATTCACACTATGAATAACAGTAAAAATAAAAGTCGAAGTTTTAATACCTAATTCTGCAGAGCGACGATCAACAATTAATGGCCCTAATGAAATACCCCCAAAGTTAAATGGCCCCAACTTAAAAATCTCCCATGATCGAGTCATAACAATTGCTCCTGGTATTTCATCAGGTGCTCTTATAGTCAATTCACTTGATGCTTCACTCGCGGGTAAAACAATCGATAAGAATCCGATAATTAAAGAGAAAAACAATAGAAATACCAGAGACCTCAACCAAATGCGTGGAGGTAGCAAACTAAGAAACGTAATAAATAAAAGAAACAAAGCTATTGAAATTCTCCAGATGGAATTAGCTAAAACAGGAGATAACAAAAACACTAAGATCCAGGAGAGTTTGATTCGAGGATCAATACCACGAAGCCAGCTAGACTTGCCAGAGACATATTGACCAATTGGAATATTTTTTAGCCAATCCATAAAAATTACTAATTTCAGACCCCTTTCTGTTCGCGTGCCAAGTCTTTTTCGACATCGCGTTGCTGCTTCCCTCTCCAAAACAATTTTATAGGAGTCCCTTCAAACCCAAGGCCCTCTCTAACTTGTCTCTCAATATATCTTCGATAGGTTTCCCCAAACAATTTAGCTTCATTCACAAAAAGAGTAAAGCTTGGAGGATTAATAGCTACTTGAGTACCGTAATAAAGACGCCCTTGTTTTCCGCCTCTTGTGGTAGGGGGACTTCTCCATTTCAAAGCCTCAATTAGAACCTCATTAACAACTGATGTACTAACCCTTCTTCTATTCTGATCAACTGCCAAAGTAGCTAATGCAAAAATGCCTTCAACTCTTTGTCCCGTAAGTGCAGATGTAAAAATCATCTCGGCCCAATCGAGGAAATATAATTTCGAACGTATTTCTTTTTCCATTGCAGACATTGTGTGACTATCTTTTTCAACAGCATCCCATTTGTTTACGACAATTACACATGCTCTTCCTTTCTGCTCAATTTTACCTGCAAGTCTTTGATCTTGTTCTGTCACGCCATCCAAAGCATCAATAACCAATACACAAACATCACTTCTTTCTATCGCCTTAAAACTCCGGTTAATGCCGAAGAACTCTGGACCATAGTTAACACTTCTACGTCTACGGATTCCCGCCGTATCAACTAATTTCCATTGTTTACCTTGATGAGTTATTCGAGTATCAATCGTATCTCGAGTCGTGCCCCTAATCGAACTAACAATTGCTCTTGTTTCTCCACAAATAGAATTAAGAAGACTTGACTTTCCAACATTTGGTCGGCCAATGATTGCTAATTGAACAAGAGAATCATCGACTTCATCTAAATCTTTAGAGGGGAACAACGTAACCACATGATCAAGCAAATCTCCGGTCCCTACTCCATGTATGGCAGAAATTGGATATGGCTCACCGAGACCAAGCTTCCAAAATTCTGCTGCCATTGCTAACCCTTGTTCGGGTGATTCACATTTGTTAACCACAACGAGTGTTTTACAAGAATGAGACCTCAAAAATTCAGCAATCGATTCATCAGCTGCAGTAACCCCCTCTTGGCCATCAACAATTACTAATGCAACGACGGCTTCTTCAAGCGCAAGATTAGCTTGCTCTCTTATTTCAGGAAGGAACTCAGTATCGTCATCAAAAACTAAACCCCCAGTATCTACAACTTTAAAATCTCTATCCCTCCAAAATGCATCTTGATAAGTTCGATCTCTAGTTACCCCTGGTTCATCATGAACAATGGCCTCCCTGCTCTGACATAAGCGATTCACCAATGTAGATTTCCCAACATTTGGGCGTCCAATTATTGCGACTATTGGCTGCGGCAAAATTCTCTACCTTTCAGAAGATTATGTAACCTTTATAGGCCAAAATCAAGATTAATTCTTCATACTACAAGCCTGAGCAAAGAGTTATATTAGAAAATGAGGTTTAGAAATAAAACTGACCCAAAAGATTAATCAAAAAAGGATTCATTCACGACCAAACTATCCTTAATCGCAATACTTCTGATTTTGATAGCATCTCTAAGAGTGCCATTTCCTTAAAAGCATCATTAAGCATTTTTGAAACCAAAAAACAAATCAAACTTTTTCTTTTTTTAATGACAAATAAAAATTCAAATCCACTTTAGAAATGAAAGTGTTATCTCCGATTTTGTTATCAGGGAATGGAACTTCTAGATCTTTAAACTGTCCAGTTATTCAATCCCCACTGGCAGGTGTAAGCGATCAAATATTCAGAAAGTTTGTTCGTAGATGGTCTCCAAAAGCTTTACTTTTTACAGAAATGGTGAATGCTAAAAGTCTTGAGCTAGGTCATGGGGAAGAAAAAGTAATTGAGCTTTCAGAGGAGAGTGGACCAATTGGGGTTCAACTCTTTGACCATCGGCCAGATTCAATGATAGACGCTGCTATCAAAGCCGAGTCATCGGGCGCATTCCTTATAGATATAAATATGGGTTGCCCAGTAAAAAAAATTGCACGGAAAGGGGGCGGAAGTGCTCTATTAAAAGAACCAGAACTTGCTCAATTGATCGTCAAAAAGGTTTCCAAGGCAATATCAATTCCATTAACAGTAAAGATTAGGTTGGGTTGGGATGAAACCACCAATGATCCAGTATCTTTTGCTTTAGGGCTACAGGAAGCTGGGGCACAACTAATAACTGTTCATGGCCGAACGAGGAAGCAAGGATTTTCTGGGAATGCAAATTGGGAAGCTATTTCAAAAATAAAAAAATCATTAGATATCCCTGTCATTGCAAATGGTGACATTAAAAATTCTCGTGATGCCATCGAATGTTTAAAGATTACGAATGCCGATGGGGTAATGATAGGGAGGGCAAGCATGGGAGCTCCGTGGCTGGTTGGACAAATTGATGCGGAAATCAAAAATCAAAAAACTTTCATACCACCTGACGCAAAGATGAAAATCAGCTTATCCCTCGAACATCTCAAATTACTTATTTTAAAAAAAGGTAATCATGGACTTTTGATTGCTAGAAAACATATGAATTGGACTTGTAGAGGTTTTCAAGGCGCCTCTACGCTACGCCAAAAATTAGTTAGAGCAAGCTCTCCAAATGAAGCTATAAAGCTACTCGAAGATGAGCTGATTAAATTCAACTAAAACATTTCAGGGCATAATCAAAGGCCAACTTTGTCGAATCAATAGCATCGAAAAATATGGTCTAGCACCTATGGACAGATCAGATGCTCTAATAATTTGTTGATCTGAGAATCCTATTCGTTCTGCGAATACAGATCTTTCTATTAGATCGAGTTCTTCAAGCAAAGGTTTGACCCATTTCCATTTTTTACCAAGCTTGAGCAACACAACCACCCTTTTCATCAGAGCTGCATCAGAAAGAATAACCTTTAGCTCGTTATGCGAGTCCGGGACAGGTGCTACAAGCAACTGTTCCTCTTGAAAAGCAAGTGGTAATTTACTTTTCGCAGCAGCTGCCGAAAAAGATGTAACACCTGGAATTAATTTAACGAGACAATCTGGATGATATTTTTCTATCACCTTTGAAAGATAAGAGCCTGTTGAAAAAATCGAAATATCTCCTTGAGCAAGGAAAACGACTCTTTCACCCTTCTCGACCATCCTTATTAACTCATTCCCGGCAACTCTCCATGCGTTTTTTAATATGCTCTGATCTTTAACCATAGGAAAATGTAAAGGAATTTTTTTTTGATCTTTGCTTATCCATTTTGAAGCAATTTTTTCCGCAAGACTTTCTCCTCCTTTACTAGAGACAGGATAAGAAACAACTGTTGAGTGTCGAATTGCATCTACCGCTGCCAGAGTCAATAAAGAGGGATCTCCTGGGCCTACACCCGCAATAGTTAAAACTTTCATTTAATTGGGGGACTTCTATCTACTTAAAAAATAATTAACTATGCATTCTTGGCTCATGATGCGTTTTAATCAGCGCATCAGATTCAACCTTAGCCAATTCTTTCAACCTAAAATTAATAGTATTCCTCTCAAAACGTTCATCTGCCAACTTCCAATAAATCCCAAAATGCCTGGCTTCGCTCTTTAGTAAGTCGGCGTATAGATTCCTAAGTTCGATATCAGGAGAATGTATAGATAACAACTTCATTCTTTCATGACTCCTAGCCTCAATAAGACCCGCTACCAGAAAGCTATCCAACATTCGTAAAGGTTCATCTTTGCGAATGTTTTTTGCCAAAATCGCAGCATATGGAGGAGATTCTAATTTTTGAAGTTTTTTCCCTCGCGCATTCAAAATTGATAAAACTCTCTCAAAATGCTCAAGTTCCTCTCGTGCTAATGGGCTTAGAATCTCTGAAAGGCCAGGTTCACTCACATAACGAAACATGAGTTGAAGAGCCACTCCAGCCGCCTTTCGCTCACAATGTGCATGATCCAAAAGTATTTCTAATGGATTAGTAATTGCAAGATTTATCCAATCTTCATTAGTTTTATTTATTAGGCAGCGAATATTTGACTGCCCAACGACTTGGGATTTTGACTTATCCATAGGTTCCTCAGACTCTCTTTAAGTAAGAAACTATCCCTTTCAATGCAAGTTGATAACTATTTACTCCAAAGCCACAAACTAAACCCAATGCTTTATCTGAAAGAAATGATTTGTGGCGAAATTCTTCCCTAGCATAAATGTTACTTAGATGTACCTCCACATAGGGAATAGCAACTCCCAACAAAGCATCCCTTAAAGCTATGGAGGTGTGTGTATAAGCACCTGCATTAATCAATATTCCGTCAACAGAACCAGCACTGTTGTGAATGCAATCAATCATCTCGCCTTCTGAATTACTTTGAAAAAATTTAAGCTCTGCGTCAAGCTCGCTTGCTAAAGTTAATAATTCATCTTGAATATCTTCTAGCGTTTGCGTGCCATAGATAGTGGGCTCCCTTTTCCCAACAAGATTCAAGTTCGGTCCATTAATTAGCAAAAGATCCATATTCCTGACAAATTAAACATTTTGTATGATCGTATCGATTCCAACCTAATTGGACCAACAAATCCAAGGAAAGTGGCACCGTTTACTGTTAATCTCATTAAGTGGATCGGGTCGGTGCCCGAGTGGTTAATGGGGGCGGACTGTAAATCCGCTGGCTACGCCTACGTTGGTTCAAATCCAACCCGGCCCATCTCTCCACAAGCCCTTGTAGCTCAGCGGTAGAGCACTCCCTTGGTAAGGGAGAGGTCTCGGGTTCAAGTCCCGACGAGGGCACTGCCCTCAACCGCAGTTAGGGCAAGCAATCTAAGGCACTAAAGATTGCTAAAAAACTTCTAAAATCACAAAAATAAATCAATTAGAGCAGAGATTAGAGCCAAAAGCTCTTTTTGCTTTATGGCGATATACCTAATCATACAAATGATTTCACTCGGTTTTTTCTTACACTCAAATCTTCATAAATAAGACCTAAAGAGAGCTTGCTAGGCTAGAATTAATAAGATTTAAGTAGTTATAGCAGCACTTCTAACGCAGATGAACTTTATATTAGACGCATATACATATCATCTTTGCTTTAAGTCGAAGTCTTTAGAGCTAGATCCTAAGATTTAAAATGCTCACATTAGAGAGAAAGAAACCGAGCTAAAGACGTAAAGGAGGACACACTTGTGATGAAAACATCAGAGCAAACGTTGCTCTACTAGCAAAAAAGAGGCAGAGAGCCACGGTTTTTCATTAACCAGCCAGAATCCTTATTATAAAAACTCTTTTAAATTTACTCGCTATTCAGCGCGATTTGATCACGCGGATAAATAATAAGTTTTTCTCATAGCTCACATCAATATTCATAATTAGATCACCTGAGCAAAAACCCACAGTATCGACAATTTTTCTTTATATTTTTTTTATATTTATGTTTTTCGTTATGACTCCTGAAGCAGAAAAGTTTAACGGTTGGGCCGCGATGCTTGGTTTCGTTGCAGCCTTTGGCGCTTACGCAACAACCGGGCAAATCATTCCTGGCATTTTTTGAATGGAACTCAATCCATTTAAGCCTTATCAACAATTTTTTCAAAATTTATTGAAAAGATCTAACAAAAGTTCTTGACGGTCTGGTTAAGAACTTTTTTTTTACGTTCCTTGCTCAACCAAAATAAATTTATTACATCTACTTACTTGTAGCCATGTGCTTAATAGGGTTTATATGATTTTTCATGGTCTTTATGCAAAAAATTTCATATTCAGTATTTAGAGAACAGGCAACTAAAAAGGCCCCAAATGTAATGACATAGAAGAGGCCTTTCAGATCAGATTTTTATATTCAAAATCAAACAATTCCTGGAACGATCCAGCCTGTTATTCCGTAGTTAATGACTGCTGCAAAGAAACCCATCATCGCTAGACGACCATTCATTTGCTCTGCTGTTTTCCAGTAGCTAGTTTCCTTATTCATTAAACGACACCTGGAATAAGTTGACCGGTTGTTAGGTAAATACCTGTTAGTAGAACGAATGCCATCATGGCTGGTCTACCGATGCTTCTTTCTAGAATTGTTTTGTTAGATGGTTGCATTGTTATGAGTAGTTATTGGTTTAGAAAATTCCAGGAATGATTTGACCTGTTGTGAAATAAGCACCTAAAAGACTGATCATCCCGATCATTGCCCAACGGCCATTTGTCTTTTCTGCTTCTTCTGGGTAGCTGGTGTAATCCTCTACAAGTTGAGGCTGTGTTTCACGAGCAAAGATGTTTTGCTTGCCATACTCAGTGATTACCTGAGATGAAGATGAAGATGTCATTACTGGAATTGCTTTGATGTGAAGTAATGTAAAGTATGAATTTTCTAAGGGGTAGATACGGTCAGGTACGGCTTCTTCTAATACTTAATAGCTTTAAACCTCAAACACTAAATTCAGCAACTTATTAGAGAGATATTGATCCAATGATTAGATCCACTGATAATCCTCATAAGTATGAACAACACAAATCGAGTGAGTTTACCCACCCTTAATATTTTGATTGCAGGCTATATTTTGGATATTAAGTCCACACCAAATTATTCATTTTTCATGAGTTCCGATCCTGATAATTTACAAATACTTATCAGCAAGTACAGAACTATGGACATATATGAATTAGAAGCAAATATCGATAATTGGAATAAAGAAAATGATTGCCCAACTCAAACTCAAAGACTTGTTATTGCAAAAAACGTACTGGAAATCAAATACAAAGAGAGACAAGAACAAATAGAACTTTTAACTAAATCCCTCACATCTTCTTCACGAGCTGGGAGATGGATTTCTAGTATTAAAGTCGTCATTAAACAGCTTCTAAAATTTAATAAGTAAAGCTATATCACTTTCAAGAGTTGTTGTATTAGTCAGTCCCACGTTGAAAGATCAGTAGTTCCTTGAGATCTTTGCATCCATGAAATTTTCCATACGCCATCAATTTTTTTGAAAATTAATGAATAAGTAGATAAATCATTGTTTCGCTCTCCTTTGTAGCTAAATGCTTCTTTCAAGGTGAATGCAGCAAAGCCCCAATAAGAATTAGCCTCTAGCCGATGAATCTTTACTAATTCGGAGAGTTCAATAACCAAATCCGCACTTTCATACATACCTGCAAGAGCCTCTGCGGTTATGGGGTTACCACTTGGCCTGATAGCCAAGAAATCATTTGTAGTGTTAGCCGGTAAAAATGTCTTGTTTTGAGCCCTATCCGTAAAGCCATGAATAAGTGCTTCTAGTTGCTTTGAATCAGAAGACAATGTTCTTAATATATTTCGCTAGAGCATCTCACAATTCGGATAATTTGGATGTGTCATTTAATGTATTTGAATAAAAAGGAAATGAATTTATAAGTGGATAAAACTCAATAAAAAATGGACAAACAACAGATCACAGCGCTCCCTAAAAAAGATTTGGCAAGTGTTCTTATCGGATATATATTCGATTGGCGTCAAGCAAAGATGCCTCGCTGAGTGGAAAGAAATCGGGTCGGTGACCGAGTGGTTAATGCGGGCAGACTGTAAATCCGCTGGCTACGCCTACGATGGTTCAAATCTACCCGGCCCATCTTTATGTTCAGCACTTCAGAATCCAACAGAACTTTCCACTTTTGACTTTCTCACTTCTAGTTACTGGAGTGAGAGTGTTAGAACTCTTATTTCACTCCTAACAAATTTAGATTACGCAAACATCAGAAAAAAAACCTGTTTAAGCAACGTCAAAATATCTTTGTGATTTCTCAAAATCAATTAGTGAGGCAAAAAATATTATTTTTACCTCACTAATTGTTTCCATGTTGTAAGTAGTTAGGCATGGCAACATCCCAAAGAGACTTAAAGGTAGAATCAAATAAAAAACAAAAAACCGCCAGTTTTAACATGGCGGTTTTTTTGAAGATCTGTCGCAAGTGTTTCCTTGTTTCCACTGCAGAGGATCTCAACTCCTCACTTTTTAAATTTAAT
Source organism: Prochlorococcus sp. MIT2304 (assembly GCF_059772405.1). NCBI lineage: Bacteria > Bacillati > Cyanobacteriota > Cyanophyceae > Synechococcales > Prochlorococcaceae > Prochlorococcus > Prochlorococcus sp. MIT2304. The sequence continues at coordinate 1,757,590 of NZ_CM186286.1, read as the reverse complement.
AGAAATAAAACTAGGGAAAAACTCTTTGCAGGCGAGTTTAAAAATTGGCACATGCATTCAGTCACTAAAAAAGCATCCTGCTCACTGAGAGGATGCTTTTTTCGCACAGAACTATGTGTGAGGAGTTGTTCTGTTAATACTTTCTAAACCATATTGCACTAAATTGCTGGGAACAGAAATATTCTCTTAAAAATATTCGAATTCTTAGTGAGGACTTATTCTTACCACTTCACCTCTTCAATTCTTTATTGACAAAATTTCGACCTATTTTTTCAAACCTAATATAAATTCAAGTTACACGCGAAAAAGACATAAAATAAATTAATTAAAGAGGTGAAAAAAAATTAATCAGCAGATAGATTGACCGATTATTTAAGAATTTTATGCTGTTGAATTGCTTCTGATGGTTCAATTCAAGCAAAAAGGCAACAGAATTTTCATATCACGAGCACTTGGTTCTGATTAAAAGGAATCTATTAAATTCATATTGGCTAGACAGCTCCTCAAATCTAATCGATCTGATACTGACTCATATTTATTCCTATGGTTTTCTTTCCTTTTGATTTCCTTAGGGCAACCTCCTCTCCTCCTCTAGTGCATAATTACACTTAGATTAAATACATGAAATCAAAAATAATTTTTCAAGTCTATAGATAAGTTACTAAATAACAAAAGATATCAAAAATCGCTTACATCGCAAAGACAGTAAGCTTTACGTAACAAGTTGAACACCAATAAGAGAATCTCTTGTTTAAGATAATTAAGTAGCATTCACTACAGAAAACATTCACCTTATCTAATGATGAGCCGCAGTTTGACACAAGCCAAGGAACGGGGACTTAAGCATATTTCGGAGCAAGAAATGTCTTTAACCTACAGAGGCCTTAAGTACAACCACGAAAAGGCAGTTGCTGAAAGGCAGCATGTACAACTTACTTATCGTGGTAAATCTTACCAAAGCTAGCCACGATTTCTCCATTTAAAAAAGCCCTTGAATTTAAGGGCTTTTTTTTGTAAAACAATGAAGTCACTTAATAATCTTGGATCTTTTATTCAAATAAATATTTATCATAGCCAAGGTAAAAATGATAAAAAATGATATTATAAATAGCAAAAGATAATTTCCTGAAATCATATTTATTTCACCGTTTAATATTTTTTGTAAGAAATTTTTTAAACCTATATCCTTAATTTTTCTTGCTGCAAAACCACTAGCGACAAAAGGGGAATCTGAAATTATTATACTAAAAATGAGAGCAGGCATAAACCTCCTCCAAGATATTTTTGTTAGTCCTATTGCATAACAAACAAAATCAAAGAAACCAGACATCAAAAGCGCAGTCATAAGGAAATAATTATTTTCAAGATAATATTGGCTAATACTTTCGACTCGTCTCATTTGCTTTGAGCCAAGCAACCTGCCAATAAAATTTCTCCCTAATTTTCTAGACAATAAAAATGATGTCGAACATGATACAAAATCAGCAAAAAATATAATAACTAATCCTTGGGTAAAGCCAAACTGAAAACCTGCAGCAACTGAAAATATTGTTCCAGGTAAAACTGGGATAACAATACTTATGGATCTTAATATAAACAATAAGCATATTAATATTAAACTAAAAAAGCTATTCGTATTCAAACTATCAACAATATTATAAAATAAATTACTAATAGTATTAACATCAAAACGAACAAGAGTAATGATTAAAGTAATAACAACAAAAATTAGTATTGCATACCTAAAATATTTACTACTTATTGACTTATTATCCATAAAATATTTTCTCAACCAGTATCAAAATTTATCTTCAAATTATAGTATGGAATTTCTAAAAACTTTCTATAAAAATTACTAATTCTGCTCAAACTTAAGGCTGCAAAGTGTATTTGCCTCTTTTAGAGGCATTTCTCCAGAGTTCCATTTCTCATATACACATGTATAAAAAGGTTCATTTATGCTAGTTAAATCATTTTTTTGATCTATTAATTCTCGGAGATATTTAGCTTTCGCCCGAAGATAATCTTTCTTATATGACCAGTACATCACTTCGGCAACACCTATAAAAGCCAAAGAGAATGCAAAGATAACAAACAAATGATAAATCAATCTTTCTTTACTAAGGATAAATATTTTATTGTCAACATCATACAAAAGTAACTCGTAGATAATACTCAAAGTTCTTTCCTTTCTCTTTTAAAAAAAATACTGATTAGCACCTTTCATAGATTTCATTACTAATCCAATTAATCATCACAAAACAGTATTGAGCATTGTAAGAACAAAAATGTCAAACGCCTTCTAAGGTACCTAGGTACTATCTTCATAAAACATAACCCTCAATTAATGATTTATTTTGTTAGAAGAAATAAAATTCTTGGGGTTCAATGTCATCAAAAAATTTCTTACTTAATCAGCTACAAGAAATAGTTTTATCCGGCATTACAAGAAGTGAGAAATGGCGAAGGAAACAGCTTCAAGTCTTGTCAAATTTATTAGAAAATCATCAACAAGAAATATTAAACGCTTTATATCAGGATTTAGGGAAGCCTCCTACAGAAGGTTTCTTTGAAATTATTGCTGTCAAACAAGAAATAAAATTGGCACAGAAAAATTTATCCAGCTGGATGAAGGCGAAAAAAATCAATGTCCCTGTATCTTTACGGCCTGCTCAAGCACTTGTTCAGCCAGATCCGTTGGGCTGCATTCTGATAATTGGTCCTTGGAATTATCCTTTTTCTCTTACCCTTCAGCCGTTAGTGGGAGCATTAGCAGCAGGTAATACTGCTGTTTTAAAGCCCTCAGAACATGCACCTAATGTCTCAAATCTAATAAAAAATCTTATAGAAAAGTATTTTCCTCCTCAGATCGCTCAAGTTGTTGAAGGCGATGGAAGTACTGCTGCTGATTTAATAGCTCAAAAATTTGATCATATCTTTTTTACAGGTGGAGAAAACATTGGGAAAAAAGTAATGGAAGCGGCTTCAAAAAATCTTACTCCAGTAACTTTAGAGCTTGGAGGCAAAAGCCCAGCTATTGTTATTAATGGTGCAAATCTTGAAGTAACTGCAAATAGGGTCATATGGGGGAAAAGTCTCAATGCCGGTCAAACATGTATTGCACCGGATCATTTACTAGTTGAACATAAGCTTGTTGATTCTTTAATTTCTAATTTAAAAAATTCGATTAATAATTTTTATGGAACTACTCCCCTAGATTCAAAACATCTAGGGAGAATAATAAATAAACACCATTTTGATAGACTTAATAATTTACTAAAAGAATCAAAAAAGAATGGCCAGATAATCTATGGAGGAGATACTAATGAAATAGATAGAAGGATTAGCCCTACTCTTATCAAAATCGAGAATAGAAATGATCCACTAATGAAGGAAGAACTTTTTGGACCATTGCTACCTATCTTGCCTATTAAAAATCTCGACGAGGCTATTAAAGAGTTTAAGTTTTTGCCTAAACCACTTGCTCTCTATCTTTTTGGAGGGGGTAGCAACGAGCAAGGGAAAATACTTGCAATGACCTCTTCCGGAGGTGTTTGCTTTAATGATGTCGTCTTACAAGCAGGAATACCAGAACTACCATTCGGAGGTGTCGGTTCAAGTGGAATGGGGAAATACCACGGGAAAGCAGGTTTTGATAACTTTACTCATTACAAATCAGTCCTAAAAAGACCTTTTTGGCTAGATCTTAATTTCAGATATCCTCCCTACAAGCTGGATTTATCTTTACTAAATAAGTTAATAGGTTAAAATTAGTCTAAATCTATGAGCTGGATTATTAATTGCGATAGAAATGATCACAAAGATAAAAACAATTGTTAATCTATTTTATCTTAGTAGTATTGTTTTATTCTTATCAATATTTGCTATACATGTTAACGCAGAAACAAAAATTATCGCTAAAAGTGACGACACACTCTTAAAGATATCTAAGCGATATGGAGTGTCCTTGAAAGAGCTAATGTATAAAAATAATTTCAATGATGCAACCAAAATAATAGCAGGTAAAGCGATAGTAATACCTTTAAATAATAATGATAAAGATATAAAAGTTGGTAACCTTGTTCATGAAGTTGTTGAAGGAGATACTCTTTATAAAATAGCAAGAGAATATAATGCAAATTTAAAAGATCTTATTTCTATTAATAATTTAGGAAATAATTCTTTCCTCGCACTAGGTCAAATTATCATACTTCCCAAGGGAGCAAACTATAGAAAAGTAATTAATGATAAAAGTATCAAATTAGCAAGTAAAAAGGTTTTTTACCATCAAACTTCTAAATCAGAGGATCTTTCATCTATTGCGAAGATACACCAAGTCCCAATAGAAGAAATTAATATTTTGAACAAATTGAAAAATACTTCAAAAGTCAATTCGAACACAAAATTGAAACTAAGAAAAAACAAATCTTCTAAATGGCTAAAATATGGCTCATTAACCATCAATTGGGCAGACTGGACATATCTTGACGGTAATTATATTGCTCTAGCAAAAACAAAAAAGAATAAATCTTTTTACTTGGCTCTTAACTGCAAAAAAAGAACATTAAATAATACATTAAATAATTCTTACTGGACAAGCTGGTATTTTCCTGAGACCGACTTTGAATTTAAATTAATCAATGATTTTTGTACTTAAAATTTTTAGAATATAAATTATTTATTCATTTCAAGAGAGGGAGGATCCAATCTTTCAGAGTCTTCTTCAACAAGTTGCAATCTCAACCTTTTCCCCCCAGAAAGTTCTCCAAGAGAAACTCTTATAGTTGAACCAGTCAGAGTTTGAAGTGTATCTAAAAGCTCTCTTAAATAAGGAGTGCTACTGCCAGACTCGACCCATAATCTCTCTTGCAAACTCTCTAATCTTTTCCAAGCAGAGTGAAACTTCAAGATAGAACTCTCTATAGTTTTTGCCTGTCCAAAAGCATCTGAAAGCAATCCTAAAGAATCCAACCTGAGCGCTTCTTGAGTGGCTTTATCTAAATTTAAATCTTTATTTTGAAAAGCTCTTAAAGCTATAGAAGCATCTAAAGACTTGCCGATCCATTTAGCAGTATTAGTCATATCTTTGACTGAATCAATTTCAGGATTTTCTCGTAAAGTTTCACATATCTCTTCTTGCTGAATAGGCGATAACTTAGATAATTCTCTTACCAATGGAGCAACAAACTTGGCTGGTAAAAGATTTGATTGTGTTTTTTCTCTAATTTCAACAGGCAAAAGAGAACTGGTTGCGGCCATAAATTCGTCAGTAAGACTCTTTACTTGTCTTCTGGTTATGTCCTTTCCTTCATTGGCAGCTTCAGAAACCATATATTGAATCTCAGGGGCAGCTTGTGCAGTTTCAATAAAAGCTCTTTTAGAAAAATTATTTACACTTGATTCTTCAAGAATTCCATCACCCACAAGATTATCTGAGGAATCCGCTAATTGAATAAGGGAATATGCTTTGCTTTTACTAATTTCCATCTCTCTTAACCACTGCAAAAAACCTGTACCTCTTCCATCACCGCCTCTCTTTTCTCTATCTCTAACAACACGTAAAATCCTTCCTCGCCAAATTTCAGTTTGCAAATCAAACTGTTCGCATATAGACCATGCATTTTCTAATCTCTCAATGAAGTCAATATTACTTAAATCATCTTGATCAGGATCAGGCAAATCAAACGTTATAGAAGATGGGTCTAAAGATGGCTGTGATATCACAAAAAATAAAATCGTTAGAAGGTTAATATTTCAAAGCTAATTGAAAATTCGCCCGAAAATCAATATGAATTATTTTTATCTGAAAGTAAAAATCTTTAATAGCGATCTATTTTTTTCAGAATAGCAGCGACAGTCTGTGACACATCCACAAATCTTTCCTGTTTTGATAGATAATATTATTATAAAATCAACTTAGGGAAGCAGATGAGCTTTGCAAGAAAAGATAAGGTGCGCATCTTGCGTCAAGAATCATACTGGTTCAATCAAATTGGAGAAATTGTCTCTATCGACAAATCTCCAGCGATGAGATACCCAGTTACTGTCAAATTCGAAAAATGTGATTTCAAAGCTTTTAGTGGTGTTGATGGCGGGGCCAACACCAGCCAATTTTCAGTAAAAGAATTAGAACCTGCTGCAAGTTAGCAGTATTATTACTTTTGCCAGAATTACCTGAAGTTGAGACAGTTAGAAAGGGACTTGAGAAACTTCTAAAAAATTTTTATATTCAAAAAATAGAAGTATTAAAAGAACGTTCAATTGCAAGTATTGGAGGATCTAGAACCTTTATTGAGAATATTAAAAATAGTTATTTAGGTAATTGGGAAAGAAGAGGAAAATATTTAATAGGATCTCTGCTATCACAAAATAAAATAAGCAAAGGTTTTTTAGTCGTTCATCTTAGAATGACAGGTCAATTTATATTACTTGAAAAACATATAAACCCTTGTTCTCATACCAGAGTTAGGTTTTTAGAAAAGCACGGTAAAGAACTTCGGTTTATAGATATCAGAAATTTTGGACAGATGTGGTACGTTCCTTCGTCAAAGTCGGTATCAGAAATTGTTTCTGGAATTAAAAGATTAGGCCCAGAACCATTTAGTGAAGCTTTTAATAGTAGTTATTTAGAAAAACATTTGAAGAAAAGAACTCGTTCAATTAAATCATCATTGTTAGATCAAGAGACTGTCGCTGGTGTTGGGAATATATATGCAGATGAGGCATTATTTGACGCATGTATTAATCCAAAGACTGAAAGTAGAAATTTAAAAAGCTCTGAATTAAAAAGGCTTTGTAAAAGTCTTGTCAAAATTTTAAATATAAGTATTGGAGAAGGAGGAACAACTTTTAGTGATTTTCGAGATTTAGACGGAAAAAATGGAAAATATGGTGGGCAAGCCTTGGTATACAGAAGAGGTGGTAAAAATTGTAAAAAATGTGGAGAGAAAATAGTGCGAGAGAAACTATGTGGAAGGAGCACACATTGGTGTCCTAATTGCCAAAAATAAATAAGCATCAAAAAAGGGTTCTTATATGAACCCTTTTTAAATAATTTTACCTGGCATTGAGCTATTTTCTCAGGGGGCTACCCCCCAAATATCGTCGCCGCTGATGCGTTTCACAACCGAGTTCGAGATGGATCGGAGTGGTTCCACATCGCCATGAACACCAGGATAGTGTTGTTTATGAACCCTGAAAACTGCATAGATGTTATTAAAAATAAATTGAAAGAATAAAGCAATAATTTGAATAAAAGCAAAAGAAGGTCAAGCCCTCGATCTATTAGTACTCCTCCGCTGCATCTGTTACCAGACTTCCACGTAGAGCCTATCAACGGGTGTTCTTCCCGTGATCTTACTGGTTTAAACCATGGGAATACTCATCTTGAGGTGGGCTTCCCACTTAGATGCTTTCAGCGGTTATCCACTCCGCACATGGCTACCCAGCGTTTACCGTTGGCACGATAACTGGTACACCAGAGGTGCGTTCCTCCCGGTCCTCTCGTACTAGGGAGAAATCCTCTCAATATTCCTGCGCATACACCGGATATGGACCGAACTGTCTCACGACGTTCTGAACCCAGCTCGCGTACCGCTTTAATGGGCGAACAGCCCAACCCTTGGGACCGACTTCAGCCCCAGGTTGCGATGAGCCGACATCGAGGTGCCAAACCTCCCCGTCGATGTGAACTCTTGGGGGAGATCAGCCTGTTATCCCTAGAGTAACTTTTATCCGTTGAGCGACGGCCCTTCCACTCAGAACCGTCGGATCACTAAAACCGACTTTCGTCCCTGTTCGACTTGTAGGTCTCACAGTCAAGCTTCCTTCTGCTTTTGCACTCGACGACTGATTTCCAACCAGCCTGAGGAAACCTTTGTGCGCCTCCGTTACCTTTTAGGAGGCGACCGCCCCAGTCAAACTGCCCAGCAGATACTGTCCGTTTCCCGGATAACGGGTAAACGTTAGATCTCTAGCTCTGAAAGAGTGGTATCTCACCGTTGACTCAGTAGCACCCAAAAGCACTACATCAATGTCTCCCACCTATCCTGCGCATTCAGAGCCCGAGAACAATACCAACCTGCAGTAAAGCTTCATAGGGTCTTTCTGTCCGGGTGTATGTAGTCCGCATCTTCACAGACAATTCTATTTCGCCGAGCCTCTCTCCGAGACAGCGCCCAGATCGTTACACCTTTCGTGCGGGTCGGAACTTACCCGACAAGGAATTTCGCTACCTTAGGACCGTTATAGTTACGGCCGCCGTTCACCGGGGCTTCAGTCACCAGCTTCGCTTACGCTAACCAGCTTCCTTAACCTTCCGGCACTGGGCAGGTGTCAGCCCCCATACATCGTCTTGCGACTTAGCGGAGACCTGTGTTTTTGGTAAACAGTCGCCTGGGCCTCTTCACTGCGACCAGCTTGCGCTGGCATCCCTTCTCCCGAAGTTACGGGACCATTTTGCCGAGTTCCTTAGAGAGAGTTATCTCGCGCCCCTCGGTATTCTCTACCACCCCACCTGTGTCGGTTTCGGGTACTGGCAGTTATGCCTTAACGGGTATAGGGATTTTCTTGGAAGCATGACATCACCAACTTCGCTGCCGTGGCAGCTCGTACTCACGCCTTAGCTCAGAACGTTTTCTCCGTTCCTCAAAGCCTCGAACGCTTGAACCAGTAACCAACATCTGGATTGGCTAGCCTTCTCCGTCCCCCTTCCCAAAACATAACTGGTACAGGAATGTTGACCTGTTATCCATCGACTACGCCTTTCGGCCTGACCTTAGGACCAGACTAACCCTCCGCGGACGAGCCTGCCGGAGGAACCCTTAGGGTTTCGGGGCATGGGATTCTCACCCATGTTTTCGCTACTCAAGCCGACATTCTCACTTCTATGCAGTCCACGCCCGCTTACGCTAACGCTTCACCCCACATAGAACGCTCCCCTACCATTTATAAATAAATCCGCAGCTTCGGTACAACACTTAGCCCCGTTCATTTTCGGCGCAGGATCGCTCGACCAGTGGGCTATTACGCACTCCTTTGAGGATGGCTGCTTCTAAGCAAACCTCCTGGTTGTCTGGGCAATCCCACCTCCTTTATCACTTAGTGTTGATTTTGGGACCTTAGCTGGCGGTCTGGGCTGTTTCCCTTTCGACTATGGAGCTTATCCCCCACAGTCTGACTGCCTAGTTACACACAGGGTATTCAGAGTTCATCACGATTTGGTACCGCTCTCGCAGCCCGCACCGAAATGGTCGCTTTACCCCCCTGCTGGAGCACTAGACGCTACGCCTCAACGTATTTCGGGGAGAACCAGCTAGCTCCTGGTTCGATTGGCATTTCACCCCTAACCACAGCTCATCCGGTGACTTTTCAACGTCAGTCGGTTGGGACCTCCACTTGGTATCACCCAAGCTTCATCCTGGCCATGGTTAGATCACCAGGGTTCGGGTCTATAAACACTGACAAAAACGCCCTATTCAGACTCGCTTTCGCTATGGCTCCACCATTTTCGGTTTAACCCGCCAGTGCCTATAAGTCGCCGGCTCATTCTTCAACAGGCACACGGTCACCCGATAAGTCGGGCTCCCATTGCTTGTAGGCTCATGGTTTCATGTTCTATTTCACTCCCCTCCCGGGGTTCTTTTCACCTTTCCCTCACGGTACTGTTTCACTATCGGTCACACAGGAGTACTTAGCCTTACGAGGTGGTCCTCGTAGATTCACACGGAATTCCACGTGCTCCGTGCTACTCGGGATACAGATAAGCCAACTCTCCTTTCGATTACGGGGCTTTCACCCTCTGTGGCACGCCATTCAAGCGTTTCTTCTAGGTTTGTTGGTCCACGTTTCTGTCCCACAACCCCGATGGTCGAAACCATCGGTTTGGGCTATTCCCCGTTCGCTCGCCGCTACTTAGGGAGTCGTTATTTACTTTCCTTTCCTCCAGCTACTAAGATGTTTCAGTTCGCTGGGTTGGCTCGTGCCAGCCTATATATTCAGCTGGCCGTTTTAAGGGTTGCCCCATTCGGAAATTCCCGGATCAAAGCGTGTATCCAGCTCCCCGAGACATATCGCAGGTAACCACGTCCTTCATCGCCTCTGTGTGCCAAGGTATCCGCCATGAGCCCTTTGTAGCTTGACCTTAATACAATCTTAAATCAATTGTGCTCAGCTATTACTCAAGAATTAAACATGTATTTTGAGAAATGATAATTCAGTTATTACACTAAAAAATCAACTCAAAATAATGCATCCATGAGATGCTTTATTCTTTCTTATCTATGCAGTTTTCAAGGTTCTACTGAATTCTCACGGAATAAATCCATGGGAGCCCAGCATATTATCAACTTTTAAATAGATGATAAGAAGCTAGGTTCTTTCAGTTAGACAATTCTAAGTCACATCTAAGAGTTCTCTCCGGAAATTTAGTTATCAGGATAGGTTTCAGTGGAGGTAAGCGGACTCGAACCGCTGACATCCTGCTTGCAAAGCAGGCGCTCTACCAACTGAGCTATACCCCCAACAACGAATGGGCCATCCTGGACTTGAACCAGGGACCTCACCCTTATCAGGGGTGCGCTCTAACCACCTGAGCTAATGGCCCAGGAGAAACCTTTGTTGGGTGTGACCTAGACAAGTTTAGGAACTGAAATCAAAGAATTAAATATAAAATAATCCAGTAATCTGAGGTACCGATCGACCTTAAGGTGACAGGATTGCGGCCTAAGAATAAATCACTTAGACATCACAATCTATTAATTGTCTCCCTGTTAGGAGGTGATCCAGCCGCACCTTCCGGTACGGCTACCTTGTTACGACTTCACCCCAGTCATCAGCCCCACCTTCGGCGTCCTTCTCCACAAGGGTTAAAGTAACGACTTCGGGCGTGGCCAACTTCCATGGTGTGACGGGCGGTGTGTACAAGGCCCGGGAACGTATTCACCGCAGTATGCTGACCTGCGATTACTAGCGATTCCTACTTCACGTAGGCGAGTTGCAGCCTACGATCTGAACTGAGCCACGGTTTATGGGATTTGCTAGCTCTCGCGAGTTTGCTGCCCTTTGTCCGTAGCATTGTAGTACGTGTGTAGCCCAGGACGTAAGGGGCATGATGACTTGACGTCATCCACACCTTCCTCCGGTTTATCACCGGCGGTCTTTCTAGAGTGCCCAACTAAATGCTGGCAACTAAAAACGTGGGTTGCGCTCGTTGCGGGACTTAACCCAACATCTCACGACACGAGCTGACGACAGCCATGCACCACCTGTCACTGCGTTCCCGAAGGCACCCTCTAATTTCTTAAAGGTTCGCAGGATGTCAAGCCCTGGTAAGGTTCTTCGCGTTGCATCGAATTAAACCACATACTCCACCGCTTGTGCGGGCCCCCGTCAATTCCTTTGAGTTTCACACTTGCGTGCGTACTCCCCAGGCGGAACACTTAACGCGTTAGCTACGACACCGAAGGGGTCGATTCCCCCGACACCTAGTGTTCATCGTTTACGGCCAGGACTACAGGGGTATCTAATCCCTTTCGCTCCCCTGGCTTTCGTCCATGAGCGTCAGTAATGGCCCAGCAGAGCGCCTTCGCCACTGGTGTTCTTCCCGATATCTACGCATTTCACCGCTACACCGGGAATTCCCTCTGCCCCTACCATACTCAAGCCAATCAGTTTCCACTGCCATGATGGAGTTAAGCTCCACGCTTTAACAGCAGACTTGAAAGGCCGCCTGCGGACGCTTTACGCCCAATAATTCCGGATAACGCTTGCCACTCCCGTATTACCGCGGCTGCTGGCACGGAATTAGCCGTGGCTTATTCCTCAAGTACCGTCATATCTTCTTCCTTGAGAAAAGAGGTTTACAGCCCAGAGGCCTTCGTCCCTCACGCGGCGTTGCTCCGTCAGGCTTTCGCCCATTGCGGAAAATTCCCCACTGCTGCCTCCCGTAGGAGTCTGGGCCGTGTCTCAGTCCCAGTGTGGCTGATCATCCTCTCAGACCAGCTACTGATCGAAGCCTTGGTGAGCCATTACCTCACCAACAAGCTAATCAGACGCGGGCTCATCCTCAGGCGAAATTCATTTCACCTCTCGGCATATGGGGTATTAGCGGTCGTTTCCAACCGTTATCCCCCTCCTGAGGGCAGATTCCCACGCGTTACTCACCCGTCCGCCACTAACCCGAAGGTTCGTTCGACTTGCATGTGTTAAGCACGCCGCCAGCGTTCATCCTGAGCCAGGATCAAACTCTCCGTTGTAGTCAGGCCCTATTGTAAAAATTAATTTTACTCAGTCTGATTTGCTTCTCCCACAAAAACAGCACTGGCGTACTATTTGTGATTGTTGCCACCTTATTTTCATAAGGGTTCTAAAGAGTGCACTTAGTTTTATCTTCGTGACTTTCCCGGATCTCAGATCCGTCGTTGCTTTCTCTTGTAGCCAAATAAATCGATTCGAGCCGTGAAACTCAAATTGAAAATTGCCACAAAATTATGCAACTAATTTCTTTTTGACGGGACCTCACACCTCTATCGCAATACATCCGATTCAATATGAACCAGACGCGATAAAAGCGTCAGTTCCTAAACTTTTTAAGTTGTCTAGGTTCTGTCTTGACCAAAATAGCCAAAACATTTTTCGATCTTTCGACCGTTTTTCAGCTTACAGCACAGAAGGGTTTAGTCTTCAAATGTTGTAAAACTCCCACTTAACTAAAAAACTTTCGTAATTCTTGCCAAATGAGTACGCTCAAGATTAACTTTTGCGCAGAAAAATATTGTAGACCCTAGAAGTACTTACATGCAACAAAGTTGCAAATGAAATGTTTTACCTCTTACTATGAATTACAAATGAGTAAGCCATAACTAGCTTTTAGCGATGGCAAGAGATTATCTTAATGCCCGCACGTTTTAGCCAACAGCATAAAAGGGTACGTCCCAATTCAAATGAAGATAAAGTTGTTGCAAGAGCTAAGGAACATTTTGAAAAAACTTTAATTGAAATTTCTGGAGATATTGCAGGAAGTGTTGCGGCCTTGGAGCATCCAACAAAAAATGATGCCCTCAATTACGGAGAGATCTTTTTAAGGGATAACGTCCCCGTCATGATCTATCTTTTAACGCAAAAACGATTCGACATAGTCAAGAAGTTCTTGACAGTAAGTCTAAATTTGCAAAGTACTACTTATCAAACTCGAGGCGTTTTCCCAACAAGCTTTGTTGAAGAAAAAGGGAAATTAATAGCAGATTATGGGCAGAGATCAATAGGAAGAATCACCTCTGCAGATGCCAGCTTATGGTGGCCAATACTTTGCTGGCTATATGTAAGAAAAAGTGGCGATCAAAGTTTCGGGACAAGTCAACAGGTTCAAAGAGGTATTCAACTTCTTCTTGATTTAGTTCTTCATCCAACTTTTGAAGGCAATCCAGTTTTATTCGTCCCAGATTGCTCATTCATGATCGATCGACCTATGGATGTTTGGGGAGCTCCTCTTGAAGTGGAGGTTTTGTTGCATGCATGTCTAAAAAGTTGCATTCAACTAATGGAATTAAGTAGGAAACATCAAAAAAGTCGATTACTTGATCAAAGACTTGTTTTAACAAATCAATGGGTTCATGATCTTCGCCAATTTCTTTTGAAGCATTATTGGGTTACAAGCAAAACAATGCAAGTCCTAAGGAGAAGACCAACCGAGCAATATGGCGAAGATCAACATCAAAATGAATTTAATGTACAGCCACAAGTAGTCCCTTCATGGCTTCAAGATTGGCTTGAGAATAGGGGTGGATACCTTATTGGGAATATAAGAACTGGTAGACCAGATTTTCGTTTTTACAGCTTGGGGAATTCCTTAGCATGTATGTTCGGAGTATTAACTGCACCACAGCAGAGAGCATTATTTCGTCTGGTATTACACAACCGTGAACACCTTATGGCACAAATGCCAATGAGGATTTGTCATCCACCAATGGACATAGAGGAATGGCAAAACAAAACCGGTTCAGACCCCAAAAACTGGCCATGGAGTTATCACAATGGAGGCCATTGGCCTAGCCTCCTATGGTTTTTTGGCGCCTCCATATTGCTTCATGAAAAACGTTACCCAAAAGCAGATGTTTTACTCATGGGACAAATGAGAGCTCTTGTCGAGGAATGTTATTGGAGTCAATTAAATCAACTACCTAGACAAAAATGGGCGGAGTATTTCGATGGGCCAACAGGCACATGGGTTGGCCAGCAATCAAGGACTTATCAAACTTGGACTATTGTTGGATTTTTGTTAATGCATCATTTATTGAGAGCTGAACCCGATGACGTATTGATGCTTGATTTAGATTAAAAAATTCTAAAACAAACCTAGAGTCAAAGATTTATCAATAGGTAAACATGCTCCTATGCCTAGATACATTGTCAAAACTGTCCCAAATAGAAACAATGACATTGCAACTGGTCTTCTAAAAGGATTGGCAAATTTATTGATATTTTCAATAAAAGGCAGAATCATCAAGCCCAAAGGTATTAATGTTTGAAGGGCGATACCAAGTAATTTATTAGGGACTACTCGTAGAATTTGAAAGACTGGATACAAGTACCACTCAGGGAGAATCTCTAATGGAGTTGCAAAAGGATTAGCTTTGTCTCCTAGAAATGCAGGATCAAGAACTGCCAAGCCAACTACACAAGCTATGGTTCCAAGTATAACTACTGGAAAAATGTACAAAAGATCATTGGGCCAAGCTGGTTCTCCGTAATAATTATGACCCATCCCTTTAGCAAGCTTCGCTCTTAACTTCGTATCTGATAAGTCAGGCTTTTTAAGAGTTGACATGATTTAGGAAAATTTTGATTTAGAGATTAAAAATTATTATTTTTTTTACTATAAAGGACCGGAAATACCCTGTTTCCTAATCATAAGAAAATGCATGAGCATAAAAACTGCTAGTAGCCAGGGCATAACAAAGGTATGAAGGCTATAAAACCTTGTCAAAGTCGTCTGACCAACACTTTCACCACCTCTTAGCAGTTCAACCATGAAGTCCCCAATAACAGGTATGGCGGCTGGAACACCAGAAACAATTTTCACAGCCCAATAACCAACTTGATCCCAAGGCAATGAATATCCAGTAACACCAAAAGCAACTGTTATAACTGCCATAACCACACCAGTAATCCATGTCAGTTCTCTTGGCCTTTTGAAACCTCCAGTCAAATAAACACGAAAAACATGCAGAATAAGCATCAGTACCATCATTGAGGCACTCCAGCGATGCACTGATCTAATCAACCAACCAAAACTTACGTCTGTCATCAAATAGCTCACTGAGCTATAAGCTTCAGTTACTGTGGGTTTGTAATAAAAGGTCATCGCGAATCCAGTCGCGAACTGAATCAAAAAACAAACCAGTGTTATCCCACCAAGGCAATAAAAAATGTTGACATGTGGAGGTACGTATTTTGAAGTGACATCATCAGCTATGTCCTGAATCTCAAGACGTTCCTGAAACCAGTCATAAACCGGTGAAGAATTCGCCATCCAATTATGATTAGTGTTTCCAAATATCTTACTCGATGTGCTCCTTGGTCGCCGCAAAAGATCAATCCAATGTTTTCATCTGTTAAATCTTTGACTAAATCACTGCAAAGAATTTTTGCATTTTTAATTAGTTTCGGAATTTTTTTTCAAGTTTTAATAAAACCAGCTTTTGCTCTGAATGATGGACAACTGCTTGTTATTGAAGCCTGGAATTTAGTAAATGAGGGTTATCTAGCACCTAATAAATTTGATGAAATTAAATGGAAGAAACTTCGTCAAAAAGCCCTTGAAAAACCAATAAACAATTCTCAGCAAGCCTA
The DNA here is from genome assembly GCF_059772405.1 of Prochlorococcus sp. MIT2304. Taxonomy (NCBI): domain Bacteria; kingdom Bacillati; phylum Cyanobacteriota; class Cyanophyceae; order Synechococcales; family Prochlorococcaceae; genus Prochlorococcus; species Prochlorococcus sp. MIT2304. Next base: position 1,741,741 of record NZ_CM186286.1, on the reverse strand, counting down.
TGCAGCAATAGAAGCAATGCTTCTTCCTCTTGGTGACCCTTACACGCGCCTATTGAGGCCTGATGATTACGAAGCAATGAAAAAAAGCAACATAGGTAGTGAAATCAATGGTGTTGGGCTTCAATTAGGAGCGAGAAAAGAGGATGGTGAAATAGTTGTCATTTCTCCGCTTGAAGGCTCTCCCTCCGCGGACGCAGGCATTACGAGTGGAACAATCTTAAAAAAAGTTAATGGGCAATCTCCAAAGCAACTGGGACTTGAAGCAACGGCAGCAAAATTGCGAGGGCAAACCGGAACTCAAGTAATTGTTGAATTAGAGCAACCTGACAATGAAATCAAAGAGATTTCTTTAGAAAGAAGAAGTGTTGATTTAAGACCAGTTAGAACCAAAAGGATAAGAAATGAATCTCATACATTTGGTTACTTAAGAATTACACAATTTAGCGAGGGAGTGCCTGAGCAAGTCAAAGAAGCACTGGAGGAGCTGACATTTAAAGAAATAGACGGACTAATTTTGGATTTGAGAAACAACTCCGGAGGTCTTGTAAGTTCTGGTCTTGCCGTTGCAGATGATTTCCTCAGCGATATGCCTATTGTTGAAACAAAGAAGAGAGATGCAATAAACGATCCGATCGGCTCTGGGATAGAAACCCTTTATGACGGACCTATGGTTACGCTTGTAAATGAGGGTACAGCAAGTGCTAGTGAAATTCTCGCTGGAGCCTTACAAGATAATAAGAGATCTGAGCTTATAGGCAGTAAAACTTTTGGCAAAGGCCTAATACAATCTTTGAGTAATCTCAGTGATGGTAGTGGTTTGGCGGTAACAGTTGCCAGCTATTTAACTCCAAGCGGAAGAGACATACAAAATCTTGGAATAGATCCTGATCGACTCTTGGAGATGCCTGAGCCCCTTAACCCGGGCTCTGATGAAGACAGGTGGCTTTCAGATGCTGAGCTGATCATGCAAGCTGCTTTGGACAAAGAAGAAGTCTCAGAGAAATTATCAAAAGAAATTCAAGAAAAAGAAGAACAAATAACTAGCGAATAAATCTAGCAAGCATGCCAATAAGAACTTATTACGATCCTCTACATCAATCCATTTCATTAAACAGCTCAATCCCTGAAGAAAAAATGGTGATGGAATTAATAGATTCCTCCCCCTTTCAAAGGTTGAGAAGAATTAAACAACTAGGTCCTGCTTATTTAACATTTCATGGTGCAGAATCAAGCAGGTTCACTCATTCTATTGGAGTATTTCACATAGCAAGAAGAGCAATAAATCATTTGTCTGAATTTAATTCTAAACTAAAAGAGCACAAATTCATTCTCTACGGTGCAGCTCTTTTACATGATCTAGGTCACGGACCACTAAGTCATACAAGTGAGGAAATATTTAAAATCAAGCATGAAACATGGACGGCAAAATTAATAAATTCAAATCAAGAAATTGCCATGATACTTAATAAATATGGGAAAGGAAATGCAAAAGCAATTTCAGATTTAATCCAATCAAGAAAAGGATCAGAAAAATCAATAATTGCCTTAATAAGTAGTCAGCTTGATTGTGATAGGCTCGACTACCTAATGAGAGACAGTTATACAACAGGAGCCAGATATGGTCAGATAGATATTGATCGAATAATCTCAGCAATGATAATTGCACCAGATGGAGATTTAGCAATTCAGCCTAAAGGTTTAATGGCAGTTGAGCATTATTTAGTAATAAGAAATCTAATGTACAGGAGCGTATATAATCATAGATTAAACGAGGTTTGCAATTGGTTACTGGAACAAATCATAAAAACAGCAAAAAAGATTGGTCCTAAAAAACTATGGGCTGATGAAAACATGTCTGAATGGTTATGGAATCATGAAAAAATGAGTCTAGAATGTTTTTTATCTAATGATGACATAGTCACTGGTTATCATATCAATAAATGGCAAGAATCTGATTCGGATAATCTATCTAATCTCTGCAAACGTTTTATAAATAGAAATTTATTAAAAGCATTAAATATATCCTCTTTCTCTTTAGAGACAAGGCTAGAAGCTCTTGCAAAAGCTAGAACATTAACAGAAAAATATTGTATTGAACCAGATATTTCATGTGGATTACGAGAGCAAATAGTTAAAAGCTATCATCCTTATAAACATGGTCTTCGTCTATGGGATGGAGAGAACCTACAGGCACTAGAGAAAGCATCACCATTAGTTGAAAGATTAATTGAGCCTAACCAATCTTCATGGTTAATTTATCCAAAGGAAATAGAAAGTGACTTAAAAATAGAAATAGAAAAGCTCAAAATCAAACATAATTAAAAATGAACTCAAAACCTCAAAAAATTATTATCGATATCAAAGATAGTAAATATTCAGATTGGATAATATGTTTAAAAAATAAATTAAAAATCCTGAATTCAAGAACGATCGAGATCGATTGTAAAAGTCTAGATCTTTCATGTAAAAATATAATGGAAGTAAACGCAATTGCTAATTACTTTAATTGTAAGATAATTGGTTTTTGTTCAACATCACCAAAAACAATAGTAAGCTCTCAATCACTTGGTTACAATTCTCAATTCATTCTTGACAATAATTCAAATTTACCCTTAGAGAAAAATAAAAAAATTTTAACTTTTTCAAAAACAACCTTTCATCAAGGAACTGTCAGGTCAGGGGAATATATTGAAAGCCCTGGGGATTTATTAATACTTGGAGATGTTAATCCGGGGGCAAAAGTTAGTGCAGAGGGAAATATTATTATTTGGGGAAGGCTTCTTGGAATTGCCCATGCAGGCAGCGAAGGGAACTCTAAAGCAACTATTTCCGCACTTCACCTCAGACCTGTTCAACTAAGAATAGCTAAAAAAGTTGCTAGAGGGCCCAAGGGAAAGCCTCAAATTGGTCTCGCAGAACAAGCAAGAATATATGCAGAAGAAATTATAATCACCCCTCTCGAGACAACATAGTTCAATAAATCAAAGTAACTAAAACTTTCAAGCAAAAACAAGAGAAAATCCCTACTTAAAACCTAAGAGATGTCTTCAAAAGCAAACCCAATGCTCCCGATCTCACAATAAAGCTTTTTTCTTCATCAAAATCGAACTAAAGTTTGACGAATTCAAGGAGGTCCGTGGCGACAGATACGCGCGTCATTCTTATTTGCTCAGGTAAAGGTGGGGTCGGCAAGACAACCCTTACAGCGAATCTCGGAATTTCACTAGCAAGGCAGGGTCTAAGAACTGCTGTTTTAGATGCAGACTTTGGTCTGAGAAATTTGGATTTATTATTAGGTCTTGAGAATCGAATTGTTTATACCGCACAAGAAGTTTTAGAGGAGGAATGCAGACTTGATCAGGCCTTAGTGAAGCACAAACAAGAATCAAACCTATCTTTACTGCCAGCAGGAAATCCAAGAATGCTTGATTGGTTAAAACCCGAAGATATGAAGCGCATAGTCGAGATGCTAAAGGAACAGTTCAACTACGTTTTAATAGACTGCCCGGCAGGAGTTGAAGATGGATTTAAAAATGCCATGGCTGCTTCTCAAGAAGCAATTATAGTTACCAATCCTGAGGTTTCAGCGGTAAGAGATGCAGACAGAGTAATTGGCTTGCTTAATACAAATGCTATTAAACCAGTCCAATTAGTTCTTAATAGAGTTAGGCCAAAGATGATGGCGAACCAAGAAATGCTTTCTATCGATGATGTGACTGATATTTTAGCCTTACCTTTGCTTGGCCTCGTACTTGAAGATGAACAGGTAATTGTCAGCACCAACAGAGGGGAGCCTCTAACTTTAAATAGCCTTAATTCACCAGCAGCAAAATGTTATTTAAATATTGCCAAGAGATTACAAGGAGAAGATATTCCACTTATTGATCCCGCAGAGGAAAATTCGGGAATTGGGGCGAAATTTAGAAGACTAATGCAAACAAAAATTTTCTAAAGCAATGGCAATGACACTTAGAGACATTATCAACAAACTACTACGTAGACAGCCTGCGAGCGCAAGCACAGCCAGAGAAAGGTTGCAACTTGTTTTAGCTCATGATCGATCCGATCTCAGCGCAGAGCTCTTAGATCAAATGAGGAAAGAAATACTAGAGGTGGTAGCCAAATATGTAGAGATAGATGTGGATGAGGGTGCAGTCAGTCTTGAAACAGAAGATCGCATGACCGCACTAGTTGCAAATCTCCCAATAAAAAGAACTATGACTGGTCAAATTAAACTTAAAGAGACCATGAATCAGTCAGAAGAAAATTCTCAAGAAACTGAAGAGACAGATTAAAGTCCCTAACCAATTAAAAGATGCCTCTAATCTTTTGGCTTAGAAAAAAAAGATCTTTAAAAAATTATTTTCAACAAATTTCCTTTATGGAGCAACTTTTAGTTTCCTTTCTTAGGTAAGATGTAAAGAATGCCGGCTTAGCTCAGCGGTAGAGCAGCGCTTTTGTAAAGCGAAGGTCATCAGTTCAAATCTGTTAGCCGGCATTCGAAAATTCTAGAGAGAAAATCTATTTAGCTTTACCACTGATAATCCAGATCAAAAGAGAAGCAAGAAAAAGATTTAAAAATTTTAATTGAAAAATCCACTCAAGACTCATTATGGGGTACTTTAATAGCCACCAAAAAAAAGACTGCAGAAGTAAAACTGTTGCCAGCAAATAAAGCATTGGTTACTTGTTATTCAAAATGACCGAGCCAGACCTCAACAAATACCATTTACCTTCTCTCCATTCAACAACTGTGCTTGCTATCCCAGAAGACTTTGGCCAAGGAACAGGAGCAAGTCTCGGAATTCCAGGGAATTGAATCGAAGCTTCCAATGCATCTTTAACAGGAGGTTGTCCAGAAATATTTGCACTTGTAGTAGCTAGAGGACCAGTTTGCAATAGCAAATCTCTTGCAAGTTTTAGAGCTGGGATTCTTAGACCTAAAGAATTAGAATTAGAATTCAAATTCTTAGAGAAACTGCCTATCGTTGGAAGGACAATTGTTAACGCTCCGGGCCAATAATTTTTTGCCAATTTCAAGCCGTCTTCGATAGCTGAAGGTTTAACAAACTCAAACAAATCATCCAAGCATCCTCCCATCAATATCAGCGGCTTATTTGAGGGCCTTTTCTTGATAGTCCATATTTTCTCGGAGAATTGAGGGTAAGCAGAAAGTGCTGGCAAAGTATCTGTAGGGAATAGAGCCAAAGATCCTTTTTTTAACTTCGAGGCCAAGTCAGAAATTTCAAATTGATCAGTGCTCATTTTTATTTTTTGCGACAAGAAGCATATCTCTTAATACCACTTAAATCTTTTTCAAAAGAGACTTCTTCCATTCCAATATTCTTCATAAAATTAATTATCTTTTCACTTTGATCATAATGATGTTCAATAATTAACCAACCTCCTTTAGCAAGACCATTTAATGCTCCAAGAATTATTTTTTTTGACGCATTCATTCCATCCTCTCCACCATCCAAAGCGATAAGTGGCTCATGATTTTTCACAATTGGCTCTAACTCTTTAATTAATTTTGAGGGTATGTAAGGAGGATTACTTAAAACCAAATCAAAACATCCCCACCATTTTTCTAAAGGTTCCCACCAATCCCCCAAAGAAAAACTCACATTCGAATTAGGAGCTATAGTTTTTAAATTTCTTTCTGCCAGATCTAAGGCATCTTTACTAATATCAGAGGCATGTCCATTCCAACTGGGAAGAGCTTTAGCTAAAGATACCGCAAGAGGTCCGGAACCTGTTCCCAGGTCAGCCCACCTACCAGAATTCATATCAGACACTTTTTTCAAAGCAAAATCAATCAAAAATTCTGTTTCTTGCCTAGGGATAAGAGCACAGGTTGAAACCTCTAACTCAAAATCTCTCCAGGGACACTTTGAAATCAAATATTGAAGTGGAGTTTGATCTCTTAAATGAGCTTTCCAAAGAACTTCTAATTCTTCAATTGAGATTTCTAGAGAAATAAAATTCTCGGGATTCAAAATTATTTTTTGTAATTGACTCCAAGAAACTCCTGCTGCGATATCTAAAAGCCAATCAAAATCTACTTTTCTACCTCCTTTGAGCATCATTTTTCTTCTCCAATGAAGAAAAGTATTACCAGAAACAGAATTAACCACCATTTAAATTTTAGGACCATCTTCTAGAAGTAAAAAAATTTTCTTAATTTCAGGAGGAACTTGTCTTACTAATTTTATTGAATCTTTTTCTTTCCTGACCAGAACTAATTCTATCAATGCTTCTGCTCCAATATCACCATTTACTTTTAAAAACAAAGTTTTACACTTAAGTTTTATTTTATTTACAAGATTAAATTGACTTTTCAATAATATTTTCTCACCATGTGTAAAAGATATTTTATATTTAATCTGAGCTGAAATCACAGGTATTTCATATCCTTTTTTAGATAATGTTGAATATGTTATCCCAATTTTATTTAAAGCATCAATTCTCCCCTCTTCAAGGAAGTTGAAGTAAGACCCATGCCACATAACTCCGGCATGATCAGTGTGCTGAGGAAGAATTGTTTTAGTTAAATTCCACTCTTTTTTTTTTATAAATTTATTCAAAAGCAAACATTATCTACTAAGCGTGTAGTTAAATAAAAAATTTTTACAGCAATAACTCATAAGCAAAGCTCAACAATTATTTGGATCTCAAGCAATTACCCGAGATCATTCGTTAAAAAAAAATTTCTCGATTACTTTTTAGGTTCAGGGCTCAATCTACCTTTACTTGAATCTGAATAAAAGCTTGATTTCTCACCTTCGCTGGTGGAGACAAATAAACCAATGAGAAAGATGGTTGGCACGCCAACAAATAAAAGACTTGCGGCAAATCCAAAACTAGTGGTTTCCATAACCGAGGTTTTTACTCAGAACAATTTTACTCAAACAGACTATATATCCCTTCAGCAATAAAACTGAGATTTGGATCAAAGAGATGGCGATTTTGTAATTTGCCGAAAAATTTTGTTTTAAAAACCTCCAGATAAATATTTTTGGGATTAGTAAGGAGGTCTAAAAAAATTTTTTCAGGTGTATTTGATCTAAAAATTTCAGTTTTTTGAAATTGGGTTGATACAAAAACGGCTTAAAATTACAAAATCACTTTAAATTTGAAAATTTCTTTTTTTTCTTTTCTTTTCACTTTTTTCTAGTCTATAACTGGATACTCACCAATATAAGCGACTGAAAACCTGCAAGATTCCATCCAATAGTGTCAAAAGTCATTTCAGGTATCTACATCCTGTGCATTAACTCAAGCAATACCATTTACGATCATGCGAGTCTTGCTGCATTAAGCAGCTTCGTTATACGAACCTGACCCATGGGATTGCCCTGGTATCGGGTGCACACAGTCGTCATCAACGACCCTGGCCGCCTCTTGGCCGTGCACCTCATGCATACTGCTTTGTTAGCCGGCTGGGCCGGCTCAATGGCCTTATATGAATTGGCCATTTTTGATCCTTCTGATCCAGTACTTAATCCAATGTGGCGCCAAGGCATGTATGTCATGCCCTTTATGGCCCGCCTAGGAATTACAGGAAGCTGGAACGGATGGGATATAACCGGTGCAACCGGAGTAGACCCCGGCTTTTGGAGCTTCGAAGGGGTTGCTGCAGCTCATATAGTTTTCAGTGGTCTTTTGATGCTTGCTGCCGTATGGCACTGGACATACTGGGACCTTGAATTATGGGAAGATTCACGCACTGGTGAACCCGCTTTAGATCTTCCAAGAATATTTGGAATTCATCTTTTCCTAGCTGGCTTAACATGCTTTGGTTTTGGGGCATTTCATTGCTCAACCGTTGGCATATGGGTTTCTGATCCATATGGATTAACCGGACATGTAGAAAAAGTCGCTCCAGTCTGGGGTGCAGAGGGATTTAATCCATTCAATGCCGGAGGAATTGTCGCTAATCACATTGGGGCAGGACTTTTAGGAATAATTGGTGGAATATTCCATATCACAAACAGACCTGGTGAAAGGCTTTATAGAGCTTTAAAGCTTGGAAGTTTAGAAGGAGTTCTTGCAAGTGCTCTTGCAGCTGTTCTTTTTGTATCCTTCGTAGTTGCTGGAACCATGTGGTATGGATCAGCTACAACTCCTGTCGAATTATTTGGTCCTACCAGATATCAATGGGACTCTGGGTATTTCAAAACTGAAATCAACCGTAGAGTTCAAGATTCTATGAATGATGGGGCTTCAAAAGCCGAGGCTTACGAATCTATTCCTGAGCAACTTGCTTTCTATGACTATGTCGGAAATAGTCCTGCTAAAGGCGGTCTATTTAGAGTTGGAGCAATGGTTAATGGCGATGGAGTGCCAAGTGGATGGCAAGGTCACATCTCATTTACAGATAGCGAAGGTAATGACTTAGAAGTTAGAAGAATACCAAATTTCTTTGAAAACTTCCCTGTCATTCTTGAAGACAAGGATGGAAACGTTAAAGCTGACATCCCTTTCCGTAGGGCAGAAGCTAAGTATTCCATTGAGCAAACAGGAGTTAAAGCTACTGTTTATGGTGGTGAATTAAATGGACAAACATTTACTGATCCAGTAGTTGTTAAGCGTCTAGCCAGAAAGGCTCAACTTGGAGAAGCCTTCAAGTTTGACAGAGATCGTTACAAGTCTGACGGTGTTTTCAGAAGCTCTCCAAGAGCATGGTTCACCTATGCACACTTGTGCTTTGGCTTGTTATTCCTCTTTGGTCACTGGTGGCACGCTGCAAGGACTCTCTTCGGCGACAGATTCTCAGGTATCGATCCAGAGCTAGGCGATCAAGTTGAGTTTGGTCTCTTCAAAAAACTTGGAGACGATTCAACACGCCGAATCCCTGGTCGGGCCTAAGTCAGGATTCTTTACCCCCCTTTTTACCGAGAACTTAGATGGAAGCTTTCTCCTACGTGCTAATACTCACTTTGGCACTTGTAACCTTGTTCTTTGCTGTCGCATTTCGCGATCCTCCAAAGTACGACAAGTAAAACACAATAAAAAAAGCCCTGACTTAACGTCAGGGCTTTTTTTATTGTCTAACTTACAGATCAAAAGTTATTTTGATTTAATCTTTAAAACATACATTTTTCCAAATAAAAAGTATGTTTATTTATTTTGCCCCTTCTCAGGAGCCAAATAAATGTTTAAAGTTAGTTAAATTATTTAAAAGGGCTGCATGCAGTGCCCATCTTGTCAAAACACAGACAGCCGAGTTCTTGAATCTCGTTCAGCTGATTCTGGAAGAAGTGTAAGAAGAAGAAGGGAGTGCTTAAATTGCGACTTCCGATTTACTACTTATGAGAGAGTAGAAACAATACCAATCACTGTTTTAAAAAAAAGCGGCGCAAAAGAACTATTTAATCGAAGTAAAATAATTAATGGTTTAAACAGAGCATGTGAAAAAACACTTATAAATGCATCGAAAATTGAATTTATTGTTGACGAAATAGAATTAGAACTCCATAGAGGTGTTCGCAAAGAGGTTAAAACAATCGATATTGGAGAAATGGTTCTTACACATTTAAAAGATATCAATGAAGTTGCCTACATAAGATTTGCCTCTGTTTACAGAAAATTTGATGGAATAAATGATTTCATGAAAACCCTTGAATCACTAAAACCAATAAAAAAAGAACAATTGGCATCAGTCATTTAACTAGAAAGACCTATCAATAAAGTAGAATTTAATTTCAATTTGGTCGGCGGGCCATTTTGTATTTCTATCGCACTGTCCTAAAAAGGCAGACCGCCATTCAAGCATGTCAGAAAATCCAGCAGGTAAAGCTCAAGAAACAAATCCTGAAAAAGAAACATCAATAACTGAAGAAAGCACTACAAATTCGTTAAGTACAGAATTTGAAGAAAATTCCACTAATCAGTTAAAAGAAGAAGAAATTCCTAAAGACATTCCATCTGCTGACGACTCTTCAAGCAGAGTTACTAAGAGTGATCTTGAAAGCGCAGGTTTCACCCTTGATGAATTTGCATCTTTACTAAGCAAATATGACTACAACTTTAAACCTGGCGACATAGTTAATGGAACTGTGTTTGCTCTTGAATCCAAAGGAGCAATGATTGACATTGGCGCCAAAACAGCTGCTTTTATGCCAATGCAAGAAGTATCCATTAATAGGGTAGAAGGGCTGAGTGATGTTTTGCAGCCAACAGAAATTAGAGAATTTTTTATAATGACTGAAGAGAATGAAGATGGCCAATTATCTTTATCGATTAGAAGAATTGAATATCAACGAGCTTGGGAAAGAGTTAGACAATTACAGAAAGAAGATGCCACAATTTACTCAGAGGTTTTTGCTACTAATAGAGGCGGGGCTCTCGTTCGAGTTGAAGGTCTTAGAGGATTTATTCCAGGATCACATATTAGTACTAGAAAAGCCAAAGAAGAGCTAGTAGCAGACTTCCTACCATTAAAATTTTTAGAAGTTGATGAAGAGAGAAATAGGCTTGTTTTAAGTCATCGAAGGGCCTTGGTTGAGAGAAAAATGAATCGCCTTGAAGTTGGAGAAGTTGTTGTAGGAGCAGTAAGAGGAATCAAACCCTATGGTGCATTTATTGATATCGGAGGTGTAAGTGGACTTCTACATATCTCTGAAATAAGTCATGAGCATATTGAAACTCCTCACTCAGTATTGAATGTTAATGATCAAATGAAAGTAATGATAATAGATCTAGACGCTGAAAGAGGCCGAATTTCCCTTTCCACAAAAGCACTTGAGCCAGAACCTGGAGATATGCTGACAGATCCTCAGAAAGTTTTTGATAAAGCGGAAGAGATGGCAGCAAGATACAAACAAATGCTTCTTGAGCAAGCGGAAGAAGGAGAAGATCCTATTGCAGTAATGACTATTTGATTATTTACATTTATTGAGATGGCAGAACTTTTTATAAGAAATAACTCTATTGGTTTAATTAAAGGAATAATATTTGACAAGGATGGAACTTTATCAAATAGTGAAAAATGCTTACTAGAATTAGCCAAAACCAGAATAGAATTTGCAGCTAAAAAATTTAGAGAATTAAAGATAAATAATCTTAGAATTACTTTATTAAAAAGGTTACTTAAATCAGTTTATGGATTAAAAAAACAAGCTCTTTCTGCCAATGCAAGTCTTGCCATTGCATCTAAAGAGAATAATATTTTATCTACTGCAACAATTTTTACATTGTTTGGTTTTGATTGGTTTAAGTCACTTTCCATAAGTGAAGAAATCTTCGATGAAGTAGATATTTTCCTTTCTACTAATAGATCGAGAATGAAAAAGCATAGAACTTTAATTTCAGGAGCATTTGATCTATTAGTTTCTCTAAGAAAAAAAAAAGTGAGTATTGCATTAATGACAAATGATACTCAAAAAGGAATTGAAGAATTTATCATCAGCAACAAATTAGAGGGTATCTTTGATTATTTCTGGAGTGCAGAGAATAAACCTTCCAAACCCAAACCAGAAGCAGTTATAGAACTTTGCAAAAAAATGAACTTAAAACCATCTGAATTTGCCCTTATTTCAGATGCAGATACTGATTTAAAAATGGCCAAAAAAGCTGATATTCCAGTAGTAATAGGCTTCACAGGGGGCTGGGAAAACCCCCCGATCCTTACTGAAACAAGATTTCTCATAAAAAGCTTGAATGAATTAACGATTCATTCAAGCTACTAAAATAATTAAGATTGATATTTCAAATGAGTAGATACGTTTTCACATCTGAATCTGTGACTGAAGGGCATCCAGACAAAATCTGTGATCAAGTTAGTGACGCAGTTTTAGATGCATGCTTAAGTGCAGATCCAACCAGCAGAGTCGCCTGTGAAGCAGTTGTTAATACTGGGTTATGCTTAATAACTGGAGAAATAACGTCTAAAGCAGAAGTAGATTTCAATAAGCTTGTGAGAGAAGTAATCAAAAAAATAGGATATGAGAGTTCTAGTGCTGGGGGATTTGATGCGAATAGTTGCGCAGTCCTTGTAGCACTTGATCAGCAATCATCTGATATTGCTCAAGGAGTAGATGAAGCAGATGATCATTCAACTGATCCGCTAGATCAAGTTGGTGCTGGAGATCAAGGAATTATGTTTGGATTTGCGTGCGACGAGACTCCTGAGTTAATGCCATTACCAATCAGTCTTGCTCATCGTTTAGCTAGGCGTCTTGCATTTGTAAGGCATCAAAAAATAATTGATTATCTATTACCTGATGGGAAAACCCAAGTAAGTGTCTCTTATGAAAACGGAGTACCTACGTCTATAGACACAATATTGATTTCTACCCAGCATCAAGCTGAAGTCGATGGATTAACTCTTGAAAAAGAAGTTCAGGAGAGAATTTCAAAAGACCTATGGAAATTTGTTATTGAGCCTGCTACTGAAGACCTACCTCTAAAACCCTCTCAAGATTCAACTCGTTTTCTTGTTAATCCAACTGGGAAGTTTGTGATTGGAGGTCCACAAGGCGACGCAGGTCTAACTGGAAGAAAAATAATTGTTGACACCTATGGTGGCTATGCTCGACATGGAGGAGGTGCTTTCTCAGGGAAAGATCCTACAAAGGTTGATAGATCTGCAGCTTATGCAGCAAGATTTGTTGCGAAGGCATTAGTTGCAGCAAATCTTGCAAAAAAAGTTGAAGTTCAATTAAGTTATGCAATAGGAGTTGCTAAACCGATCTCAATACTTGTGGATTCATTTGGGACAGGGAAGATTTCAGACAATGAACTAACGAAACTTGTACAAGATCAATTTGATCTAAGGCCAGGCGCAATTATTAAAACTTTCAATCTTCAAAACCTACCAAGTATTAGAGGTGGAAGTTTTTATCGAGATACTGCTGCCTATGGTCATTTTGGCAGAACTGATATTCTTCTTCCATGGGAGGACGTATCTAAAAAAGCCAAAGAATTGATAAGTCATATATGAAACAAATTGAAATTAAATTTCAATGCTGATCAAATCGCTTGTACTTGGCATAGACCTTGGTACAACAGGCTTAAGAATAGCAATAATTAACACTAAGAATCAAATATTGTACACCTCAGCAATGCCATACTCTACAGGTATAGAGATATGTGAAGACTGGATATATTGCCTAAAAAAACTAATTCAAGAAGTTCCTAAAGATCTAAAAGAAAAATTAGTTTCATGTTCTGTAGCAGGAACATCTGGAACACTCTTAGCATGTAGAAATAATGGGATTCCAATTGGGAAGGCTTTACCCTATTTCTTATCCTGTTCAGAATATAAAAATGAAATTCACAATCTCTTTTTAAAAGAATGTGCCGGCTCCAGCTTAAGTGGAAGTGTTGGAAGAGCATTAAGGCTTTTAGCCGTACATGGTGACGAAATCATCTTGAGACACCAAGCAGATTGGCTTAGTGGATGGCTTTTAAATAATTGGGAGTATGGAGAAGAAGGTAACAACATTAGAATGGGTTGGGAAGTAGTAAATAATTCATGGCCAGAAAAATTCAAAAATTTAAGATGGCTAAAATGTCTACCTAAAATAATTCCTTCAGGTCAATTAATGGGAACTATATGCAATAAAAAAGCAGATGAATTAAATTTACCTAAAAATCTAAAAGTAATAGCAGGAACCACAGATTCAAATGCAGGAGTTTTAGCAACATGTCCTAATAAAAATGATGGGATTACAATACTTGGAAGTACAATAGTTATTAAGAAGTTTGTCAAAAAGCCCCTTGCAGGGAAAGGAATATCAAATCATAAAATATTAGGCACTTGGCTTTCAGGAGGGGCCTCTAATGCAGGCGGTGCAATCCTACTTGATTTTTTTAATCTGGAATATATTAAAGAATTAAGCAAGCAAATTAATCCTTATAAATCAACAGGGATAGATCTTCTTCCATTATCAAAAAAAGGAGAGAGGTTCCCCATCGATGATCCAAATTTACAACCTAAACTTGAACCAAGGCCAGTTAGTGATTCTCTTTACCTTCATGCATTATTAGAGGGATTAGCAAAAATTGAAGCTAGAGGGTGGCAAAAACTTCATGAAATAGGCGCTGATCTACCAAGGCAAATAATTACTATTGGAGGAGGTGCAAAAAATATTACTTGGAAAAAAATTAGAGAAAAAGAAATAGGTATCCCAATAAAGATTTGCAATAGGCCACCTGCTGCAGGAGTGGCTAGTATTGCATTACAAGCCATCTCATCATCAAATAATAAAACTCTATAAAATTTCTAATATGTTTTCACTGCAACCTCACTATCTTATTCATTAATTCTTAAATCAATTATCAAAAAACCTATGAATTCTGAACCCATTACCAAATCTTCGAGTAAAAGAATATGCAATCATATGAACAAAGATCACCAAGATGCCGTCAATGCCTATGCAAAACATTACGGGAAAATAGAAACTTTTAGATCAGCAAAAATGATAAGCCTAAGCGCAGAATCAATTGAACTAAAAATTGATGATCTAACCATAAACATCCAATTTGATCATGTTCTTCAAGACTGCTCAGATGCTCATAAAACATTAGTAAGGATGATTAAAGACATCCCTACTTAGACATGAAAATCTCTTTCCCATACCATTTAAATTCATCATCATTTCAAAATTACTTTTAAAGGGGGGGAAAGAAAATTAATGAGATTTCGATTTGTTTTTCAATAAGGTACTGACGAATTGGTAGATTATTAGAGTAATAGGCCGGGATAGCTCAGTTGGTAGAGCAGGCGACTGAAAATCGCCGTGTCCCCAGTTCAAATCTGGGTCCTGGCACCATCTAAAATTGGAATTTTTGGATACCCAAAGCACCTAATTAGGTGCTTTTTTAGTCTCTATATCAACACTTTTATGGTTTTCATATAAATACAAAAAACTATTCAAGGATCTTAAAAACCAATGCATTTTTGCCAACTGAAAGGTGTTTTCTTCCTCTCATAAGTCTTATTTCTAGCCCACTGCACTCCCAAGTTCTTACAGAAGGCATTTCTAATGATTTTCTTCAAAGTGCTTTTAGCCTCTTGCAAAAACATGCCAATCTTCAAACCAACCTGTTAAGACTTCATCCTTAGGGTATTCAAATACCTTCAAACTTATTAGCTGAGCTCTTCTTCCGTGGTAGGAAGAAAACACTCGCGACTGGTATTCATAAGGCCTACTCAAAAAGAGATCTTTTTGTTATTGAAAAAACTTTTGAGTTATTGGCGTAGACAAAACAGTATCTTTATATTAATTAGACTTGTCTTGCCAGCGGCAAAGAAGCTAGGGAGTGAGAAAAATATTTTTCGTCTCTTCTTTTAGGAATAATCCTCTGCAGGGATCAATTACATGAACCAACCAATAAGAAAAGCATTGCCAAATCCAAAAGGATGGTTAGTTGCGCAAACTAGAGATTTTTTTCTGTTTTTTTATTCGTGATCCGAAGTCTGTAATGTTTTCTCCGACAGTTTTCACTCAGCTTTGGTGTGGCACTAAAAAAGGAATTCCAACAAAATTAAAAAACAAGATTCAATTGGATTACGAAGGTGAACATGAGACTTAGAGAGAACTGCTATCGAATTATTGGAGATTAATTGAATACCAAATCAATAATGCTTGTTCTTGAATTTTTTTAAAATATAGATAGTTCCAACAAATCCTACTAGAGGGACTAAAAGACAAAGCCTTTTTCTCTTCTAAACGAGTAACCAATAATCTTGGATTTAAGCCTTGATCAAACCAAGTTTAAGTTCTTTGAAAACCCTAAAAAAATTCAAGAACAGCTTAAATATTACAAAATCGCATGAGAGTTGAACCTGGAAGCTAAAAAAATAAAAGATCATTTCTATATTGCGTTAGCATTATGGAAATTAGGAGTAAAGAGATGATGAACCTTTTACTTGGAGTTCAAAGCACTTTTGATTTATCAAAAGTTGATTTCTCATCAGGGCTCGGAATCAATTCACCTGATCTTGCTGGAATATCGTTTTTAATGGTAATTTTTGCTGGAGTTCTAGCTTTGAGGCTTGGAACAACTCTCAGAGATAATTAATTCCCAACACTGATAAGAATCAAAAGACAACCCTTATACCTAAACAGATAATTTGAGTGAATAAAAAATTTTTTTCAAGTGAAAACACTGATTATCTACTTCGATTTTCTTCGAAGGCAGTTAACGATCACGATAAAGATCACAATCAATAAAACTAAAATATCGTTTACATCTGGCAAAATCAACATCTGACGCTAGACCACATCCTAAACAACAAATATTAATTATGTTGGGTTTGAAATCATTTATCCGCAAATTTTTTAATATGCTTATTTATCTAAGAACTAATCCAAACTAGGGGTTATCAAATCAATTAAACAATGATTACATAAATCAATAATCTTACCTATTTTTAATATTCTTATTAAGTAGTATAAATCTTATCCTGCCATTATGAATTTAGAAGCTTCTAATGAAAATTCATATAATAATGCTGACAGCTTTGCAATGGCATTTGATGCAGCATGGAAAGGTTGTGACTTAGAAAAAAATAATGATTTAAATATAGAAGATAAAATAAAAATAACTTTTGAAAAAATTAAAACACATCCTTTCCTAATTGAAAATCCAGAACAATCAAAGAATTTAGCTCTATTCAGGATAAAGTTGTTAGGCCTCTCATAAGTTTTAATTCATAAAGACAGTTTAATTGATATATAAGAGAAAATAGTTGCTTAATTATTTACTTTTTATAAATTTAATTTTCCCCGAAAATATTGTCTTGTAATTTTTAATCCTTCCTTAAATATTATTTTAGGTTGCCAATTTAATTCTTTTCGTGCAAGATCAATTGAAGGTTTTCTTCTAAAAGGATCATCTTCAACTTCATTTAAAAACTTTAAGTTTACTTTTTTTACAGAATCACTTCTTATAAGATTAGCTATTTCTAATACCGAAATTTCTTCTGGATTCCCTAAATTCATAGGACCTAAACTTGAAGAATTCATGAACAGAATCAAACCATCAATCAAATCATCAATAAAACAAAAGCTTCGTGTTTGATGACCATTCCCATAAATAGTCAAGTCCTCTCCATGTATAGATTGAACTAATAAATTACTAATAAGTCTTCCATCACTTAATAACATTCTAGGTCCATAAGTATTAAATATTCGTGCAATTCTTATATCTATATGATGCATTCTCACATAGTCGTAACATAACGATTCTGCGACCCGCTTACCCTCATTGTAGCAACTTCGAACTCCTATAGGATTAACATTACCATTATAATTTTCTGGTTGAGGATGTATTTCGGGATTTCCATAAACTTCACTAGTACTAGCAAATAATATTCTAGCTCCAACTCTTCTCGCCAATTCAAGCATATTGTATGTTCCAAGAAAATTAGTTTTAGCTGTTTTAATTGGGTTAAATTGATAATGAATTGGAGAAGCTGGACAAGCTAAATGCCAAATCCGATCAACATCAAGTGTGATTGGCTCAGCAACATCATGATGTATAAACTCAAAAGATCGATCTCCAATCCAATATTCAATATTTTCTTTACTCCCAGTAAAAAAATTATCCAAACATATAACTTTTTCTCCAGATATCATTAAACGATCAACCAAATGAGACCCCACAAAGCCAGCACCTCCAGTAATCAAGTTTCTTAAAGGAATTGTGGCCATCAAATTTCAAACTTTAATAATTTGTTTGGTATCTTGCAAAAATTCATTAAATCGATATTTTATAAGTCACGTAAATGTTTATGGATTAACTTAAATAAATACATTTTAAATAGGATAATTAAATTAGAAATCTTTTAAAAGCTTATCCTCTATAGCCAGGAGTTCAATTTGAAAAAAGAAAAATTAAAGAAAACCCTTCTCATTGCATTATTCGCAAGTGCTTTCATTTTACTAGTCTTCTTGATTCAGACCTATGGAATTGAACCATTAAGAAGTGTCGTAAAAGAAATGGGCATTTGGGCACCTCTTGGAATTCTTATACTTCGAGGAATAAGTGTTATCCTTCCAGCATTGCCGAGTTCTGTTTATTCACTTTTGGCTGGATCATTGCTTGGTTTTAAAACAGGCTATTTAACTATTTTCATATCAGACCTAATTTTTTGTCAGTTAGCATTTTTTATAGCTCGGAATTTTGGGCGTTCTCCTGTTCGGAAATTAGTTGGGGTAAAAGCCATGAAAAGAATTGAGGGTTTCAATCAAAATCAACTAGAAGGAAATTTCTTTCTAATGACTGGACTCCTAATGACTGGACTTTTTGATTTTTTAAGCTACGCACTAGGGATAGGGGGAACACGTTGGAGAATTTTCACCCCTGCCTTAATAATTAGTTTATTGATAAGTGATTCAATTATTGTTGCTGTTGGAGCAGGTGTAAGCCAGGGCGCAGGTTTAATGCTTGGGGGAGCTTTACTTGGAATGTTTGCACTAGCAACGATAACTGGTTTCAACAAAAATAGAGTCTCAGAAACTCAACAGAAAAGTCAATGAATTCGAAACAAGTACTAAATATTTAGATAACTAAAAAGAACAAATTTATATTTATTCTCTTTATATTGTTAAAATTGCTCAGTACTCCATATTGATATGTCAAGCATTCCATTTAAAGCGCTCAAAATAGGAGGGGAAGTTATCAATAAAAATCCAGTAAAGTATAATAAAAGCAGAATATCAGGAAGTAAAAAAACATTATATGGTTTACATATAAGAGGTGTATCTATGCCAGGTGAAAAAGAAAAATTCACAACCACATCTAAAACCAAACCAGAACAATTCGAAAACTTAATATATAATAGGGTTATGAGCAGTTATAGAAGAGAAAAGATTGAAAGTTATAAGTATAATATAATAACTAAAGAAAGAGCAGAAATAAATAAGCTTCAAATCAATGAATTTGTTCCTAATGATGATGACGCATTACTTGTAGCAACAAATGCTTTATATAAAAACATTTTTGGGAACTTATCTTTAATGCAATCGGAGCGACCAATTGATATTGAAAGGAAACTAAGGAATGGTGATATCACAGTAAGAGAATTTACAAGAAGAATTTGTAAATCAACTATTTATAAGAATTTCTACTTTGATAATATTAGCCAATATAAATCTATCCAGCTAAGATACAAGCATATCCTCGGTAGGCCCATCAAAAGTCAAATAGAAGTGACTAAAAGTTCTAATATTATAAATAAACTAGGGTTTGAAGCTCATATTGATTTTCTAATAGATTCTGATGAATACAATGATGTTTTCGGTGAAGATATAGTTCCATATATTAGGTCATGGAATTCTCCAGTTGGCTTTAAAACAAAAAGTTTTCTCGAAACCTCTTCCATAACACAAGCTTTTGCAACAAGTGATATTTTGAAATCATTTAATTATCTAAAACTAAATTAACAACTATTCAAATGAATTAGATGAATATTGAAGAATTTTTCTTAAAGAGTGTTGGAGAATGGAACTCAATGAGAAGCGGACATTCATTAGCATTTCAAGAGTTTGAAGAAATAAGAAGCAGAGTAAAAATTATTCCTGTTAAAAGTAACGATTCTAGAGTTAGAGAATTATTACAAGATGATCTAGCAAATGCTAATCAAATAAATCAAGCATTTCTAATTAATTGGGAGGCAAAAAGTGAATGGGGAGAAGAGAATCAAAAAGAAAATATGTCTGGCGAAAGTATACTCATTCCAATAGAGGTTTCTAGAAGAGAAGGGAGAATAATCAGAAGCGTTGGATATACTGAAGAAATACAATTAACATCATTATATAAATTTCTTGATGATGGAACGCTAATTATTCATTCAAACTATAATCATATATGTACAGAAGAAAGAATATGGTTTGTCTCCAATAATTTAAGAAGTAGATCTTCTGTTACAAGAGCAATAAATTCATCAGCCGTCTTGCAAACATCTTATGCATCCGAAATTCGCTTTACGAAAAAATAAACTATATACTACAAGATGAAAAACAAACATATATTAGAATTTGCAAAAATAATTTCAGGTATATTTAGTAATAAGGAACAAGCTTTAGCGAATCCAAGAAATTTTGCACATATTCAAATACATTTTCGACCATTATTTTTAAAAACTTATAAATGTTTTTCGTTTTATTCAGAGCAAAGGTATCAACATGATATATGGAATCCATATAGACAGTGTATAAATAAATTATCCCAAGAAAAAGAAGTTTTTATTTTAAGTAATCATAAAATTGAAGATAAAGAAAGATTGGCTGGAGGTGCACTAGATATGTCTATTTTAGAAAAAATATCTAAGTATAAATTATATACAAAGCCTGGATGTTCTATGCATTTTAGAGAAACTAAACCCGGTAATTATGAAGGAAATATAGAACCTGGTAGGAGTTGCCATATACAACACGAAAAAGGAATAACTTATGTAAAAAGTAATATTATATTAAATAAAAACTCTCTTATTTCTGAAGATTCTGGATACGAAATAGAGACTAATAAGAAAATTTGGGGTTCAAATTTTGGCCCATTAATATTTAAAAAAATTGCCAATTTTGATCATTTTATTGATAAGAATTGGAGTTAAATCTTAATCATCATATTTCCCTAAAGAAATTAACTAAGACATAATTTCTTTAGCCTTTAACCTGACGAATCGATGATTATCACTCAAAAATAATTTAACCAATCTCTTTTTAATATTAATTTGCTTATTTTGCAAGACAAGCAACGCTGCATATCTATTCTTCCAATATGGAGTACGACTCTCATCTGCATATTCATCTATATTATTATAGAATTTATTCTCATTTATACATCCCAAAACTTCAATGGCTGAAGATTTAAACTTCATATAATTAGGCCATCTATCTGATAATAAAAATTCAACTTTTTCTAAAATCCTCTTATCATATAATTTCTTATCTAATAGTAGTTTGTATGCATTTATAAAGAAATAGATTGCTCCATAATCTGACTTAGCTCTATCCCAATTATTATTTAGATAATACAAAACTTCGTCTGAAGGAAATTTACCTAATTCTTTCATTGATTGATAACATCTATTAAAGTCTGTATGAAAAAGTTGCTCTATCAAAAAAATTAGATTTTTTTCAAAATCATCAATCTCTAAAGTATTTATATCTTCTGGATTATCAATAATGACTGAGTCAAGAGATTGAATCAAGTTTATATCTTTCCAATATACTATTTCATTAATCCAAAGAGAATCTATTGCCTTTAATTTAAATGATGGAGAAATTGGAGCATTAACTAAATAAGGTAAAACAGATAAATGACCAGCATTTATAATATCCTGAACTGCACAATGTCTATCATTTTGATTAGATAGTCTCAAGAAATCCTTTAGAACATCAAGTTTATCATCCTCACCAGCAAGTTTAATCAATGCCGCGATAGAAGCTCCTTTAATTCCATTCGAAGACTGCTTTTCAATTGATAATGATCTAATCTTAGCAATTTCTTGTCTAACTCCTAAACTAGTTAATGTTTGGATTACTACTCTTTTATTATTAAATTGTTTATATAGTATTGAACAAATCTTTTTAATGATATGAATATCATTACATTTAAGTTTACCTAATGACCAAACAGCACTCTCAACTAGGTAATCATCATCATTATTTAGAAAACTTGCAATGACTGGTATCGCTTTTTTACTGCCAAATACAGCAAGTACCTCTATTGCTTTTCTTTTTGCTATCTTATATTCAAGTTCCTCATGGTCATATTTAATAAAATCAAGAAGTACAATTTCTGATTCTTCACATGGGTAATTGGTTAAGTGGAAAACTGCCTTATAATAATCTGCTAAGATTTTAACTTCTGAAATTGGTCTACTAAGAATATTGATAGCATCTCTTTTATTGATTTTGGGTAGATTATTAAATGGATTGGATTGCACTTTGAATATTCAGAAATCTGTATTTAGTAAATCGTCTTAAATTACTATTTTAGCATAAAATTTATGCTAAAATAGTACGATATTATTCATAAAAATACAAGTAATGAGATTAAATGATACTCATTAATCTCATTATATAATGTGGTTTGAATTTGATAAAAAAGATGGATAATCACATGAAAAGTAAAACGAAAAATGAAGAAGAAAAAGTAGAGCATAAAGGAGGCAAGCACAACATAAATATTAAGAAAAAATCAAATAAAAACGAAATCAACGTGTTAATAAATGGGCTTGGTGATGAAAATGGTTTAGTTAGAAGAAGTAACGCACAAGCATTAGCTCAAATTGGTTCATCAGCTTTACCTGAGTTGATTAATGCTCTTCTGAATAGTGAAAATGTTATTCAGAGAAGAGCAGCAGCAAAGACTTTAAAGTTAGTTGAAGATCCAACAGCTTTACCTCATTTAATAAAAGCACTTACCAATGATTCAGATTCTGTAGTGCAATTTTCAGCAGCTGGTGCCATTGCAATTTTTGGCGAGGCCGCTGTACATCATCTAATCATTGTCTTAGAGAGTCAAGAACATACAGAAATTCAATATGGTCTTGCAGCATGGTGTTTAGAATTTATTGGAGCGAAAGCACCAAATGCAATAAAAAAAGCAGCCAAATCAAAAAATACTAAGGTTAAATCAGCTGCAATTTCAGCACTTGAAGAGCATATTAGACAGTCGCAAGATCAAGAAGCAATCAAGTTGGTAGAAACTGCTATTAGTGATAATGCTGAAAATGTTCAGATTGAAGCTATTAAATTAGTTGGTAAACTATATAGAATAGAAACTTTAATTCCTACATTAATATCAAAATTAAAAAATAACAGTCCAGATATACGGAAAGCTTCAATATTGACTATGATGCAACTTAATATTAATGAAGCCATAAACCCACTCAAAGAACTTCTTAAGCTTGAACAAGATAAAAATGTTAGATCAATAATTAAATTAGCTATAAAAAAAATCGATGCCTAAAAAAACCAAGAGATAATCTAGGATATTAAATTATTTTATCTCTTAAAATCTCGTCTTTTATCATTGGATCAATAGTTTTATCACTTAATAATTCATCAAATAAATCATCAACAGTCTGATCTTTCATTTCTAAAAGAGCACTAATAGAAGCTTTGGCTCTTAATAAGTCTTTATCTCTACAAGTTTTAATCAAAATATTTCTACCAGTTTTACCTAATTGCCTCAAAAGAGAAATAACAGTCAATATTATTTCAGGTTTGTCATCTTTAAGTGCTAATTCAACTACTAACATTTCTTCGGGAGATAATTCTTCTAAATTAAAATTAACTACAACCTTTATCATCGTTTTCAGGCAACTAACTTTAACCGTTGGATTTTTAGTATCTATATATAATGAATTGATCGACTTTAATATTTTTTCTCCAAAGCATCCCAAAGCTAATATTGATTTTCTTCTTATAAATACATCTTCTTCCTTCAGATTAGCTAGGAGATTATTTATAAATTTAACTTCAAATTCTTTTTTTAAGATCAAAAATGCTTGGGAATTAATATTTGGATTTGGATGCAAGAAATCTTGATAAAGTTCAATATATTTATTTAAATCTAAATAATTAACCATACCTAATTTTAAACCATTAGTTAAAATCTATAAAAAATATGTTGATTAACCTAATTTTTTTACGCAAGTGCGTTTATCAAATAATCCAATAATCCTTTAAATTCTGTTTCGGCCTGCTGACTCATAACATCATTGATTTTAATTTCATCTCGGATAAAAATAAATGCTTCTACGTATGCTGCAGTTGGTAATAGCTGGATACGAATAATTTCTCTCATGCCTGATATTCCCCATTCATCTAAAGGACCAGTACCACCAGTTACCAAGCAATAATTAATAAGACGCAAATAATGATGAATATCTCTTACACATTTATCTTTATTAGCTTGCTCATATGAACCATTTTGATATACAGCATCAACCGCCAGATTCGTAAACTTATCAATACAAGAAGCAAGTTTTTCTGCAGCCTCTAAACGAGTTTGGGCCCTATCAAAAGAACCTTTCACAGACTCAAAATCACTCATACTAGGAAATCTTCCTGCTGCATCAGCTGCGCTAACAACGGTTGTAACTGCAGATTTCATAATGACTTAATAAGAATTAGTTTGAAGTGCTTTGGGAGGAATTTAAATCCAAGTTGACTAGTCAACTTAAAGCCTCTATTACAAGATCAAAATAGGATGCCGCCTCCGCCGCAATATCTTGACATTGTGCTCCTGAGCCAGAATTAATTCCTTTAAACATTTTTCGTCCTGTATTTGTCTCAGTCATAATTGCAACTGTCGCAATCTTCATTATTTCAACTGCTCTGATAGCATTAGACGTTGGGACTCCAAGAGCCAAATAAGTTTCTTTTAAACCATTTAGACATCTATCTTCAAGAACAGAAGGATCGCCTGCGAGAAGTGCATAGCTAACATATCTCAAAATAATTTCTCCATCCCTTAAACAAGCTGCCATTCGACGTGTTGGATAACAATGTCCCCCTGGCTGAGTAAGTCCAGTATTTTCACAAACCATTCCTGCTACTGCATCTGCAGCTATGCAAGAAACGTTTTGAGTTATCGCAAGGGTTGCATCAATTCTTTTATTTGCTTCTGCAACGTACTTTCTTAAATCTGCAAGATCTTCACTTCCAATTGCTGCACCCTTGGCGTCAGCACTTACAACTGTTCTAGAGAAAGCATCAAGCATCTTTTGACTACCTAGCCTCTGTAAGTAAAAAATCGATCCAGTAAGGACTTAAATAAGTCATCACTTAATTCAACCTAAGACTTACCGTCAAATTTCACTCAAAGAGACCTTATAACGCAATGCTTCTTAACTGTATCAAAGATTTTTTGCTAAAATTGTCCATGAAGTTATCTCAAAAAGCGTATATGTACAGGGGATATTACTAATTTGAGCTATTGTTGATATAAAAAAATGCGAAGTCCTACAGAAGAAGAGTTAGAAGAATCGATTAAAGCACTAACCGAGTACAAAAATCGTTTAGAGAAAGAAGTGGTAACTATTTCAAATAAACTAAAAATGCCTCAAAAAAAAATCAACACAATCATCGACTCGCATTCAGAGCTTAATCAAATAAAAATAATACTTTCCAAGCTAAATAAACAAAAAGATAATTTAGCTTCTAGCTTGATCTCATAAATTTATTTAAATTACATAATTTATATAAAAATGGTCTCTATTAATATCTCAAAAACCAAATTCAAAACAATTTATTTTCAGTCTATAAAATGAAAGAATCAAACAATAATTTTTTAAATGGATTAAATCAGGCTCAGTCTCAAGCAGTTGATCATGTTCATGGGCCATTATTAGTTATAGCAGGAGCAGGAAGCGGCAAAACCAGAGCTCTTACTCATCGTATCGCACATTTAATTATTGAATATAATGTTGATCCAAGCTCTATTCTTGCAGTAACTTTTACCAATAAAGCTGCAAGAGAAATGAAAGATAGGCTTGAATTACTTTTAGCAAAAAGATTAGCAAATATCAGTCATGGCAAGCCATGGACTGCTTTACAAGTAGCAGAACAAAGACAAATTCGTAATCGTATATATCGTGAAATCAGCCGTGAATTATGGATAGGAACTTTTCACGCTTTATTTGCAAGGTTATTACGCTTTGACATTGACAAATTCAAAGATCCTGAAGGATTGACATGGACTAGACAATTTTCAATATACGATGAAACAGACGCACAAAGTCTGATTAAAGAAATAGTTACACAAGACCTACAATTAGACCCTAAAAGATTTGAGCCCAAGAGAGTCCGTTGGGCAATTAGTAACGCCAAAAATCAATGCTTGCTGCCTGATGATTTATTAAAGATTCAAGAGGGTCAAAGAGGCAAATTAGTTGCTGAAACTTATAGACTTTATAGGAAAGCTTTAGCCGCTAATAATGCATTAGATTTTGATGATCTACTATTAATACCTGTTCAATTACTACAGCAAAATGAGAAGATAAGAACTTATTGGCATAATCGTTTCAAACATGTTTTAGTCGATGAATATCAAGATACGAATTGGACACAATACGAATTAATTAAACAATTGGTTACCAATGGCAAAGATCCATCTTCTTTTAAAGATTGGAATAATCGATCAGTTTTTGTTGTTGGCGATGCAGATCAAAGTATTTATAGCTTTAGAGCTGCCGACTTTCGAATATTGATGGGATTTCAAGAGGACTTTGGAAAGGAAAACCTAAAAAATACAAATAATACAACTCTCGTAAAACTTGAAGAAAATTATCGGTCTACTTCTACCATCCTCGAGGCCGCCAATTCATTAATTTCCAACAATAAAGAAAGAATAGATAAAGTTCTTAGAGCAACAAGGGGAGAAGGCGAGCCTATTAAATTGACAAGATGTGACGATGAGATAGCAGAGGCAGAGGCAGTTATTCATAGGCTAAGAATTTTAGATGCCTCCAATCCAGAATTGAATTGGGGAGATATGGCTATTCTTTATAGAACTAATGCTCAATCAAGAGCAATTGAGGACTCATTAGTACGCTGGAGTATTCCATATATTGTGGTTGGAGGATTACGTTTTTATGATCGCAGAGAAATTAAAGATCTATTAGCTTATTTAAGGCTTTTAATTAATCCATCTGACAGTGTCAGTCTTCTGAGAGTTCTAAACGTTCCTAAAAGAGGGATTGGTAAAACAACAGTTCAAAGATTAAGTGATGCTGCTAGTCAATTAAAGATTCCTCTTTGGGAAGTTGTAAATGACCCCGAAGCTGTCAGATCTCTTGCTGGAAGATCTGCCAAAGGTCTTTTGAATTTTAGTGAGCTTATCAATGAATTACAAAGTCATCTTCTTTCTTCTAGCCCTGCCGAATTAGTTCAATTGGTTTTAGAAAAAAGTGGCTACTTGAGTGAATTAATTGCGACAGGAACAGATGAAGCAGAAGAAAGAAGACGCAATCTTCAAGAATTAGTTAATGCCGCTCTGCAGTATCAGGAAGAAAGTGAAGATGCAAATTTAGAGGGTTTTTTATCAACTGCCGCTTTATCGAGCGATGCAGATAATAAAGACACTGCTCAAAATCGAGTCACATTAATGACTCTTCACAGCAGTAAAGGCTTGGAATTTCCTGTTGTTTGTCTAGTGGGAATGGAGCAAGGCTTATTCCCAAGCTATAGATCACTTGATGATCCATCTTTACTAGAGGAAGAAAGGCGACTTTGTTACGTAGGACTTACAAGAGCGAAAGAAAAACTATTTCTTTTTCATGCATCTGAGAGAAGAATGTGGGGTGGAATGAGAGAACCTGCTATCGCATCTATTTTCCTTTCCGAGATACCAGAAGAGCTTGTAAAAGGTGATATTCCATTGTCTGGTGGAGCTACCTTGAGAAGAGAAAAAAATCTAGATAGGCTGACAAGAATTGATCGACCAAGTAATAAAAAAAGTTTTCCTAATAAAGCTGAAAATGCAGTAAGAAAAACATACTCAGGTCCCGCACCAGGGAAGAGATGGACAGTTAATGATAGAGTTGAACATTCTTCATTTGGAGAAGGGAAAATAACCCATGTTTTTGGTTCAGGAGAAAAAATTTCACTCGCTATAAAATTCTCAGGAATGGGACCAAAAATATTAGACCCAAGGCTAGCTCCTTTAAAATTAATAGATGAGTAATTTTCAATCTTAAAAATGCTTATTAAATAAAATCATATTTCTCATGGAATTATTTGATAAATATATAATTGAAAAAGAGATAAAAGAATTACCCAGTGGTATTCTAACTATTCTTTTAGATGCAGCTAACTCAGCTGACATAAAATGTATTGCAATAGTTGGTGGAGTTGTAAGAGACTTAATAACAAAAGCAAAAAATAAAGATTATAAAATAATCTTCAATGATCTAGATTTAATTATTGAAGGGGAAACATCAAGATATGTAAAAGAATTGCAAAAAGTTCTTGGAGCAGCAAGAGTTAAAGTTATTCGCAATAACACAACTTATAAAACCTCAGAAGTAATAATTGATAGCTTAAAAGTTGATATAGCATCTGCTCGTGAAGAAACTTATCCCATACCTGGAGAAAATCCAAAAGTCAAATTATCAACAATCAAAAAAGATCTAATAAGAAGAGATTTTGATATAAATGCAATGGCAATTGAACTCAAAGATAATAAACTAATAGATTTATTTTCAGGATCAGATGCAATTGAGAATAAGAAGATGGATTTTTTGCATGAAGCTAGTGTTCTAGAAGACCCAACTAGAATTATTAGAGCTTCTCGCTATTCTGCAAAATTAAATTTTAATCTATCAAATCAAGCCATAAAGCAAATAAAAGATACAATAAATCTTTGGTCATGGAATTGGCATATTGGAGATAATAGTGATCTAGCCCCTTCAGCATTATCAATAAGGTTGAAAATGGAGCTAGAGCTGCTGCTAGAAAGTAAAGATTGGAAGAATGCATTAAAAAACCTACAAGCTTTTGAAGGGCTAAAATTAGTAGACTCAAAATTACAGAACGATCAGAGAATTATTGAAAAAATTTTCATTGCAAAG
This sequence comes from Prochlorococcus sp. MIT2304, assembly GCF_059772405.1. Lineage (NCBI taxonomy): Bacteria > Bacillati > Cyanobacteriota > Cyanophyceae > Synechococcales > Prochlorococcaceae > Prochlorococcus > Prochlorococcus sp. MIT2304. The sequence goes on along the minus strand of NZ_CM186286.1, from coordinate 1,713,198 downwards.
AAGTCAAAGATAGAACCCTTAACAGCATTAGTTTATGAATCTAAAGATCCTATCTATTTAGCAAGAAGATTACACTTAAATCAACAACAAAGAGAAATAATAGAAGGAGCCTCTCGATTAAATAAATATCTAAAAAACATAACAGTTAATCAATTATATAAAAATTGGTCACCATCGAAGTGGACAACAACCCTAGAGGAAATAAATGCTAATGAATCATCTTTCATACTTGAAATATGCAGAGGGAATCCACTAAAAGAATATTTAAAATCTTGGCTATATAACTGGAAAAATATAGATTCTCCAATAAAAGGAGATGAATTACTAGCTAAAGGTTGGAAGCCCGGTCCAGAAATAGGAATAGAAATAAAAAGGCAAAGAATGAAATTAATTGATGAAACAATTATTTCTTAAAGATTTAATAAGTATTTATTCAGAAATGAATCCTATCCTAATCCAAGGTCCTTGCTTTATAAGTTTTTCTGAATAAATAGATGGGCAACTAACAACCAAAGGGCCACAAGTTTGTGGGTCTATTAAAATTTTTAACATGGCAATATGAAACGATTTATCAGATTTAAATTCTTGAGATATGAGCTCAAATCTTAAATTTTTATCTCCTTCAATATTTTTTAAAAAAATTTCGTTTGCAGGTGATAAAGTACTTTCAAATCCTTTATCTAAAAGTTCTTTCACACCATCATAAACCGGTATATGATCGAGCTCAAGAATGATTTTCAATGGTGTTAAATTCATTTTTAATTGATCTTTATTTGTAGATTCCAACATCTCAGATAAATGACCTAGCAAACCAAAACCAGTTATGTCAGTACATGCATTAATTATTCTTAAGTGTGGATTTATATTTGTTAATTGATTAATATAATTTATAATGTCATGCTGACTTTTATTCATCTCTTGTAAAACAGAATCAATCACATAAGGCTTTACTTGACCATTCATAAATGCAGAAAATACTATTCCAGTGCCTAAAGATCGACTAATTAGAATGTGATCTCCTTTTTTCATTCCACCCTTAGGCCAAAAATATTTTTTATCCTCAATAATTCCATTTACAGTTAATGAGCTTTCAATTCCTAAAGCGAAAGGCTCTTCCAACATTTTTCTTGATTCTAATGTATGCCCCCCTATCAGTTTTGCGCCCTGAATAGTTAAAGCAGAATTAATACCTTCCAATACTTGATATAACAATTCTTTTTGCAAATTATTAGGTAAGGATGGCAAATTCACAACTGATTGTGCAGAGATAACAGCCCCTCCACATGCCCAAATATCAGAACAAGAATGAAAAGCTAAAAGCCTCCCATTTAGCCATGGATCACTAATTAAAGAGGGAAAACCATCTACACTTTGTATCAAGGTCTGACTAGAAGAGAGTTTTGCTATATCAATAGAGTCATCTGTTGAAGGTTCCATTAAATCTAATTTTTTCAACGCTGAAATTAATGGATTAAAAGCTAGTTTTGCTGCACATCCTCTACATTTAATCATCTCTTCATCAGCAAACATTGCTGAATCTCTATCTTTAATAAGATAAAACTTAGAGACAAATTCTTTATCAATTGATTCTTTCAATCTTGATAGGAAACCAAAAGGACCAATGATCAATTCACCCCAGGATATAAAAGCTTTGGATTCCATATTTATAAAATTGGTATCTAAAAGTTGTATCGCTTTTCTTTGAGGTTTCCATTCCTTAAGTTTTAGACCTTTACTCATAGACTCTAAATTTTTTGCCAGTGGTTTTGATGAACGTACTGCCCATACTCCAGAGGCAGGCCGGGGGTGATCCTTAATCACTCCACAATCTCCTACTGCAAATAACTCTGGATAATTAAAAACTTGAAGAGTTTTTTTTGTTAATATCCTCCCATCTTTATCTATAGGCAAACCACTATCTTTAATCCAGTCAAATGATTTATTACCTGTACATATTAATTTGGGATAATAAATAGATGGATTCTTTTCTGTGATCTCAATCTTTAAATCTTTTAATTTTTTAAATAGATTTTTACTAAGTCCTCTTCGTGATTTAACTTTTAATATAATTGACCTTGTAGGCCATCTTTTTCTTAGAGAAAAAGCTAATTCAACCCCAGCGAATCCGCTCCCAATAATTACAAATGGTTTTGCTGAAGAATTATCCTTATGGATATCTTGATCTAAAATGAATTTATAAGATTCAGAAAAAGGTTTAATTGGAACAGCTAAACCTTCATCTCCTTCCGTTAGAAATTCAGATTTTAAGTTAGTTTTTGATCCTATATTAAAAGACAATAAAGAATATTCAATTTCTGGGCGTCCTGCTAAAAGTAATTTTTTTTTCTTAGAGTCAATCCCCTCAATTTCAGCCATCACAAATGAAACTCCTGCTTTTGCAGCAAGGTTCCTTAAATCAATTAATATTTCATCAATCTTATATTTACCTGCTAAGACACCTGGAAACATCCCAGAATAAATTGTAGTACTTGCTTTATTGACTAAAGTAATCATTCCAGCAGGCTTCAATTTTGGATTCATTGCCCATCTGCGCAAAACAAGGGCATGAGTATGACCACCACCAGCTAGAACGAGATGATCACTGAACATGATTTTTTGAATATTTCTGGGACACAATCAGATGCCTATGATTTCAAAAAAGCAAGATTAGGAATTATTGGCGGAAGCGGACTATACAGGATAGAAAATCTAAAAAATATAGTCGAATTAAGCTTAGACACTCCCTATGGAAAACCTTCTGATAAGTTACTAATAGGCAATCTTTTTGGAATAGAGATTGTTTTTCTGGCTCGCCATGGAGAAAAACATACTTTAAATCCAAGTGAAATCCCATATAAAGCGAACATCTGGGCTATGCGCTCATTAAATGTTAGATGGTTAATATCTGCATCAGCTGTGGGATCATTAAAAGAAGATATCAAACCTTGCGACATAGTTATTCCTGATCAATTTATTGATCGAACTCATCAAAGACCATTGACTTTTTTCAATAATGGAGCTGTAGCTCATGTAAGCATGGCAAATCCTTTTTGCGAAATTCTTTCTCAAATACTTTCGCAAGAAATAGAAAAACTTTTAACCAAAGAAAAAAAAATGCACATTGGAGGAACATATCTTGCTATGGAAGGACCAGCATTTTCAACAAGAGCAGAATCAAATTTATATCGAGACTGGGGATGCTCAATAATAGGTATGACAAACCATACAGAAGCTAGGCTGGCAAAAGAGGCAGAAATTGCTTACTCAAGCCTGTCCATGGTTACTGATTATGATTGCTGGAATCAAAATGCCGAAAATGTATCCGTTGAAATGGTCATTGAAAATCTTATGGAAAATGCAAATTTTGCAAAATCAATAATCTCTGCTGCCGCTAAAAGAATCTCATCATTAAGACCTTCAAGCTCTTCTCATAATGCATTAAAAAATGCGTTAGTTACTCCAAAAGAGCACGTACCAAATAAAACTAAAGGCAAGATCAAATTATTCACAGATAAATATTGGAATTAAAAAACCAACCGACAATAATTGTCAGTTGGTTCTTGGGTTATTTTCGAAAATGGTATTTTTCTAGTTAAAACTAACCAGCGTTACCTATACCAGTATATGAACCGTAAAAGAAAATACCAAGAACAAAAATAACAGCTGTTCCACCTGCAGTAGCTACTAACCATAAAGGAAGTGCTCCCTCTGTCCACCTTCTTTCCCAGGAGACTGCAGGTGTACCATTTGGTAGACGATCTCCTGCTCGTCCATCAGGTCCTTTTAATTTGCTCATGATAAAGAGTTTTAGTTAAAGAAGTAACTGGAAAAAAGAATTCCCATTACAAAAACAAGTAAGAGTCCAAGATAAAGACTTGTTCGGTTTAATTCAACCGGAACTTTATTTGGATTTGGATTGACTTGCATGGATAATAAAGCAATCAGATGAAATTTGGTTATTTCAGACGCGTGTCAAGTTCAGCCTTGGAATCAAAGCGCTGAACAACAACAGGAGCTTTGCTTTCTCCAGCCTGAAAATACGTATCTGGTCTAGGAGTTCCAAAAGCGTCGTAGGCAAGCCCAGAAGACACAAATAGGAATCCTGCTACGAAGATCGCAGGAAGTGCCACTGCATGGATGATCCAATAGCGGACACTTGTAATGATCTCAAAAAACGGGCGTTCCCCGGTAGAGCCGGCAGCCATAGCCTCACTTAATCAGCTCAGTGATCTTATCAAGCGAAATCAAAAGAAACGAACTGTGTTGCAAGGTGGTTACACAGAGTCACGGAAATCATCAAAAATTAATGATTTCACCCCTGCCATCGCAATAAATTGCCCCTTTCGCCGAATACAAAACCCTTCAGACTGTCACTACTAGAATCGTCCATAAACAAAATTCTAATGAAATTTGTTGGAACAAATTCACCAACAGGATCTTTTTCCCAAGTTTGTCCATCATCATTGCTCACTAATAAAGTCCCACTCCCTCCAGCGGCCCAAATGGAATTAGATGGATCCCAAGCAAGATCTTGATAGTTATAACCGTTCACGATTGGGATGATGGGCTTTGACCAGGCGTCGACATCATCAGAGTTTGCATTAAATCTGATTTCAGCACCCCTAGAAAGCATCCATAAATCCCCATTTGGCTGCTCACCAACACTTTGAACTCTCTTACTACTTGCTCTTTGATGAGGACTCCATGTTGTCTCGCCTGGATTTAGAACTGAAAAAAAGTTACCAAGGCTACTAACACTTAAATAACCACCGCTGTTTGTGCGTCTTAATTCTCTTACTCCTCCCGAGCCAGAGGTATCAACAACTATTGCTTCCCAATTTGTACCTGCATCAGTTGTTTTATAGATTGCTCCAGCTGTAGTTGCCAACTCAGCAGAATCAGTATCAATTGTTGTTATCAAATATGGATCTCCTGGCAACTTATTTCCCAAATTGAGACGAGTCCAATTTTTCCCTCCATCAGTTGTATGAAGAATCAAACCTGGTTGACCTGCAATCCATCCTTCTTGGCCCTTAAAATCAACGCTAATCAGACGAAAATTACCTTCGCTTGGAATATCCAAATTTCGTTCTTTCCAGGTAATTCCTCCATCATTTGTCTCAAGAATCAACCTGTTAGTACCAACTAAAAAACCATTCTTATCATCTACAAAGTCAACATCTAATGGGTTTGCTTCAGTATTGAGATCAACAAGTGACCAAGGACTTGACGAGCCCATTGAAGCATTACTAACGGTACAACTACTAAGAGCTATTCCAACTATGAAGACAAGAGTCAAGTTGATGACATTTGAAAACAGACGTTTCATTTCAAAGAATAAAGAGAGAGAAAACAGGCAGCGGCTAAAGCCAGGCTTCCAAAAATAAGAACGTTTTTCTGGCCTGAAGGAAGTTTATTAAATCCAAAGCCATAAGTAAGGTTTTCTTCAAATCCACTAGGCTTTGATTTTGGTCCAATATCCTTATATCCACCAAATCCTACTCGACAGACTGGACATCTAAACTTGTTTCTATCTATCTCTAGAAATGCCGTTCCTGGTTCAATATTTAGCTTTTTTATACCTTCATCGGGGTCATAAATAAAACCGCAGCTCATGCACTCAAAGCGATTTAATTTTGGATCAAATTCCTTAGTTGAGCTTTTTGGTTCAAATGAAATAATTTGATCTTGTTTTTCATTAGAATTTAGATCTTCAAAAGGATTTGATTTTGTTTTTGTGTCTTGACTCACAGTTTTCACTTTCACATATGACAACTCTATGGCACAAATCCATAAAATGACTGTCAGAATGATATTGAAATCAGTAATTCATTCATGTTTTCCCTTCAGGGTTATGAGTATTTCTTAGGATTTCTTCTGATTTCAGGAGCCGTTCCCATTCTTGCTCTTACAACAAATAAGCTAATAGCGCCAAAAAGCAAAGCTGGAGAGAGACAACTTACATATGAATCAGGCATGGAGCCCATTGGAGGTGCATGGATTCAATTTAATATTCGTTACTACATGTTTGCACTTGTTTTCGTTATATTCGATGTTGAGACAGTGTTCCTTTACCCATGGGCAGTTGCATTTCACAAACTTGGGTTATTAGCATTTATAGAAGCACTTGTTTTTATCACAATATTGGTTGTGGCATTAGCATATGCATGGAGAAAAGGTGCCCTTGAATGGAGTTAAATCCCTTGAATAAATCTCCTTCTTCCGAAGCAGTAAGAAATCTTAGAGAAGCTTCCTGTGGGCCTGTAGGAACTCCTGCAGTAACTAACGACCTGAGCGAAAACATAATCCTTACTAGCCTTGAAGATCTTCACAATTGGGCAAGATTAAGCAGTCTATGGCCGTTACTTTATGGCACCGCTTGTTGTTTTATCGAATTCGCAGCTCTAATTGGATCCAGATTTGATTTTGACAGATTTGGATTGGTCCCAAGAAGTTCTCCTAGGCAAGCTGATCTTCTAATAGTTGCCGGCACTGTCACAATGAAAATGGCACCAGCTCTTGTAAGGCTCTATGAGCAAATGCCAGATCCAAAATACGTAATTGCCATGGGAGCTTGTACTATTACAGGTGGGATGTTCAGCGCAGATTCAACTACAGCAGTTAGAGGTGTTGATAAGCTAATCCCAGTTGACCTTTATCTTCCTGGGTGTCCTCCAAGACCAGAAGCAATATTCGATGCCGTCATCAAATTAAGAAAAAAAGTTGCAAACGAATCAATTTCTGAGAGATCGAAAATTACTCAAACTCATAGGTATTTAACCATTCCCCATAAGATGAGGAGATGCGAGCCCAAAGTAAACGGGAGCTACCTCAGTGCAAAAACACAATTGATTGCGTTAAACCCCTCTCTATCTGAGGAATTTAATCAATCTTTAAAAGAGGTTCAAAAAATATCTGAAGAACTTTCAAGTAATTAAACTCCTCCTAAATAAACATGACGAATGATTCAAAAATAGTAGTTGAAGAAAAAAACTCTGGCCCCATAAGTGAATGGCTTTCCAAGAATGGATTTGAGAACATTCCTCTCGACAATGATCACCTAGGCGTTGAAGTTATAAAAATCATTCCAACCAATCTCCTAGCAACAGTTGAAGCATTAAAAACTGAAGGATTTAATTACCTCCAATGTCAAGGTGGATATGACGAGGGACCTGGTTTAAACATAGTCTGTTTCTATAATTTAATAGAAATAAGTGAATTTAAAAAAGATATTTCTCCTCGAGAAGTAAGGCTAAAAGTATTTCTTAATCGTGATGGGGATATGACTGTCCCAAGTTTGTATAGTCTTTTCAGAGGGGCCGATTGGCAAGAAAGAGAAACATTTGATATGTATGGTGTTAATTTCAAAGGCCACCCTCATCCAAAAAGACTTTTAATGCCCGAAGACTGGAAAGGTTGGCCCCTAAGAAAAGACTATGTTCAGCCAGATTTTTATGAAATGCAAGATGCGTACTGATTTATTCTCTTTTTTTGTATATTCTATAAAATCGCATTATTGCTAAAGCAAGACTTCTTGGATCATGCCTCAAAGTTGGATTAATCTTTGAAGCGTGAAGAGAGGCTAGATAAACCTTATAGCCTCTAGATGCAAGATCGATCTTATTGCATTTGACTGGTTCAGACCCTTTTGATTTGTAGTAATCAATCAGTGGAGAAGGTTCTAATTTATCTTGAGCAAGGATTGAACTAAATATTTTCCTTGTAATTCCAATGGATGCCAATTGAGCTTCCATCGCCCTTACATGACCTGAGACATCAAGTCCATCAGTTTCACCTGGTTGAGTCATTAAATTACATATATAAAGTTTTGGAGCTTTGCTTTTCTCTATCGCTTCGACTATTTCAGGAACAAGCAAGTTAGGGAGGATAGATGTGTACAAACTTCCTGGGCCTATCAAAATGATTTCAGCATTTCTTATCGCTTCCAAAGCTCTAGGCAAAGCTGGGGGTCGAGCTGGATAACAACCAATTCTCATTATTGGTGCGCCTGCTTTCCCAATAGCCGATTCACCATCTATTCGGTCACCATTTTCAAGTTCAGCCCACAATTGAACATCTACATTAGTTGCCGGTACAACTTGACCCTGAACAGCCAGAACTTTACTTGAGGCGGTAATTGCTGTCTCTAAACTTCCAGTTATTGCAGTTAAGGCAGAAAGGAAAAGATTTCCAAAACTATGTCCCTTAAGTCCACTCCCAGCAGGGAAACGATACTGAAAAAGACCTGTTATTAGTGGCTCTTCAGTTGCTAAAGCTGCCAAACAATTTCTAATGTCGCCAGGAGGCTGAACTCCAAGCTCTCTCCTAAGAACTCCACTACTTCCTCCATCATCTGCAACAGTAACTATTGCTGTGATTCGACTGCTATATCTTTTTAAACCTTTTAATAATGAAGATAAACCTGTTCCTCCTCCAATAGCAACAATATTCGGACCTCTATTTAATTTTTGTTTAGCTCTTAATGCATCAACTAAAAAAGTATCTTTCTTGGAACCTAAAGCCTGCTTGATAGATTCAAAACTTCTTCCTTGTCCCCAAATCAACAGAAATATCCCTATCAAAAAGACTATTGGTCCAGAAATATTTCTAGGGATGAAAGTTGTTATGAATCCTAAAAACCAAAAAAGCATTTCTACAACCCAATAAATTGGACGCAGATCAGCCCATATTGCCGCTCCAATCAAAGCAATTAACAAGCCAAAACCAGATGTGATCATCCACCTCTTAACTACCAGACCTGGCAATAGCCATCTAATAGCTCTTTTAAAGCGCTTGTAAAGTTGAAAAGACAAACTAGCGAAAAAAGTTTTACGCAAAGTAGATCTTTTAAAATTTCTTTTTCTTCTTTTTTTCAATGGATTTAAGTTAGAGAAGATTTCAACAAAGAGACCTAAATAATTAATTCACATAAACTCTAATTAAGCTTCACAATTTACGTATCTCATACAAAATGAGATACGTAAACAAGCATTAGGAGAGAGTGTGTCAAAAAACACTCAAGTAATGTTGATGAAAAATCTCAGTGTGGAGCTGGGATCAAAGAAAGTTCTCAATAAGGTTAATCTTGCCATGAGTGCTGGTGAGAGGCTTGCAATTGTTGGTCCATCCGGCTCAGGCAAATCAACAATACTTCGTTTATTAGCTGGATTACTCTTACCTTCCGGCGGAAGCCTTCATATATCCGGCATTGAGCAAAATTATTTAAGGCTAGATCAAAATACCCCCCCTGATGTGAGATTAGTTTTCCAAAACCCAGCTTTGTTAGCATCTTTAACTGTTAGAGAAAACGTGGGGTTTTTGCTTGAAAAACAACAAATTTTTTCCAAAGAGATTATTAACCAAAAAGTCATAAATTGTTTACAGAAAGTAGGCTTATATGATGTGGCAGAAAAATTTCCCAATCAACTCAGTGGGGGAATGCAAAAAAGAGTAAGTTTTGCCCGTGCCTTAATTAGTGACTCCAAAAAAGGGAAAGGCTCAATTCCACTTCTACTATATGACGAACCAACTGCTGGTCTAGATCCAATAGCTTGTACTCGTATTGAAGATCTAATTATTAAAACAACTGATGCTGCTGATGGCTGTTCAATCGTAGTTAGTCACGTTTCAAGTACAATTGAGAGAACGGCTAATAGAGTTATCTTGCTTTACGATGGGAAGTTTAAATGGGACGGATCTATAGATCAATTTAAACAAAGTGAAAACTCCTATGTAAAACAATTTCGCACAGGCAATCTTCAAGGACCAATGCAACCTGAGGACTTTTAAATTTATGCGGAGAAGTTTACGAGATGCACTTGTTGGATTTTCACTATTAGGTGGATTGGTTATCTTTTCAGGAGCAATGCTTTGGTTAAGAGATTTTCGTTTAGGCTCTAAAACATGGGAAATATCTGCGAGCTTTAAAGATGCAAGTGGTCTTGCCAAGATGTCTCCAGTTACTTATCGAGGAATCATTGTTGGTTCTGTTCAAAAGATAAATTTCACCCCAAATACTGTTGACACTAAAATTAAATTAAACAGTGATAATCTGATTTTACCAAAACCCGTAATAGCTAAAATAGTTACAAGCTCTATGCTTGGCGGAGATGCACAATTATCATTAGTTTCATTGGGCAAGTCATTAAATAGAAAAGAAGTAATTACAGTCAAAAAAGATTGTCCTAATAAAAGAATTTTATGTTCTGGAGACAAGATTAAAGGTATAAAAATGACAAGCATATCTAGTTTAACGGAGGGTATAAATGGAATAATTGATGAAGCAGATAGACAATCAATCGTCAATAAAATATCGGAATCTATTCAACAATTTGATAGAACCCAAGCCAACCTTGATGAACTTGTTTTATTATCTAAATCAGAACTTCTAAGAGCAAAACCTATCATTTCTGAATTAACAAAAGCTTCTATTCATTTAAATAATATTCTTGAAAGTCTCGACAATCCGAAGACCCTTAAAGATATTCAGGAGCTTGCCGCAACATCTACTTCACTAACAAAGAAAATTGATCAAATGAGTTCAGACATGGGAAATATTATGGGAGACAAAGAACTTTTAGATGCTTTAAAAAGAGTGACTATAGGTTTGGGTAAATTATTTGATGATATATATCCTTAAAAAAACGAGTTTCAGGTGACGCTATTAATTGCATCCATTGCAATTGAAGCAATAGCTTTATCACTTGCCTTGGGTAATTGAACATATTTACCACCAGATGCCTCAGCCAAATCTTTTCCCATACCGCTTGCAATAAACTTTCTTTCTGTATCAATAACAAGCAACTTAATGCCAAGTGCTCGATAGCGAGAAGCAACATCAAGAACTTCTTGCTTCAAGTCAGGAGGTTCTTCTCCCTCAAGAATAGGTTGACCTAATGAAGTACTTAATGGAACATTTCCTCTTCCATCAGTAATCGCGACGACGACGACTTGGCCGAGATCTCCTGTTGCTAAAGCATTTGCTCCTACTCGTGCCGCTTGAGTCAATCCATGTGCAAGCGGAGAACCTCCCCCACATGGCATTGCCTCAAGTCTTCTTTTTGCAGCAGTGATTGATCTTGTAGGAGGAAGCAAAACTTCTGCTTGATCTCCTCTGAAAGGAATAAGAGAAACCTCATCTCTATTTTCATAAGCTTCAGTTAGCAAACGAATAACAGCTCCCTTGGCACTTTGCATTCTATTTAGAGCCATTGAACCACTTGCATCAACCAAGAAAATAACTAATGCACCAGCCTTGCGCTGTAGTAATTTTGCACGCAAATCACCCTCTTCAACAATAACTTTTCTCTTAGGTTCTCTTTCTCTTCTAGCTTTTTGGTAAGGAGCTGCAGCTCTTAAAGTTGCATCTACAGCAATCCTTCTTACAGGACCTCTTGGAAGAATTGGTTTAACATATCTACCTCGGTTATCACTTAAAACAGCTGATCGACTTCCACTATTTCCACTCTTTGATTTGGCAGATGAAAAAAGCAACAAATCAGGATCAACAGCACATGCTTCAGGATCAAGCATAAATTCTTCAGGGATGGGAGGGGAAGACTCTTCATCTTGCTCTTCCTCTTGATCTTCTTCTTGATCTTCTTGTTGATCATTATTGTCCTCCGAATCTTCTGGAGGCGGCGGCGGCGTCTGATCTTCTGGCGCTGGGGGCTCCATTTCCTCTTCTGAGGGCATCTGCATTGCCCTTGGAGCAATTACAAGTCTTACTGCCGCCTTTAGATCTTCTGCGTCAACTAAATCTCTCCCGCATAAAGCAGCATGAGCCTTTGCAACTCTCACTGCATACAGCTCTGACCTATGACCTTCCACGCCTCCACGAATAGCCTCAACAACTAAGTATTCAATTTGATCCTCACTGATTTGAACATCTGGAAGCCATTGCCTTGCTAAAAGTAATTGCGTTGATAGAGATTCTGTATCTTCAGCCCATTTCTTAGAAAAAGCTTCGCTCGACTGCCCATGAGAAATAGCAGACTGGGTTATTTCAACTCTTTGTTCATTTGTAATTAATTGATCTGCAGACAGCACAATTGCAAATCTGTCCAAAAGATGATCCCGCAATGCCCCTTCTTCAGGATTGTAAGTAGCAATCAATAGAGGTCGACATGGGTGACTTAAACTCAATCCTTCTCGTTCAACTTTATTTTCTCCTGCCCCAACCGAAGCCAAAAGAAGATTAACAATGCCATCATCCAATAAATTCAATTCATCTATGTACAAAACTCCTCTGTGAGCTTCAGCTAGCAGCCCGGGCTGAAATACTGGTGTTCCACTTGACAACGAAGCAGCAACATCCACAGCACCAACAAGCCTATCTTCGGTTACTCCCAAGGGAACCTGAATAAAAGGAGCAGGCACAACTTTTTTAGGGAGATTTTCTATGTCATTAGTATTTTCAAGATTGCCAATATTTTTCGTAAATAGCTTTTTAGTCAAATCATCCCACTCCCCTGAAAAAGAAGGATCTAAATTTCTACCCGCTGGATAAATAAATGAATCATCATCACCTCCAATATTGGTTAATTTTTCTAAATCAATTATTTCTATAGGAGGAAGAAGTGCGTGCAACCCTCTTGCTAAAACCGATTTACCAGTGCCACGACCACCTGCAATGATCACACCTCCCAACCCGGGATCAACAGCTGCAAGCATCAAAGCAAGCTTTAAAGTTCCATGACCTGTAATTGCAGCCAAAGGGAAAGAACGATTAGCTCTATCCATGACAGCTATGTCTTTTTTAACCGAAGACATATTGTTGTTTTTCAATTCGCTGGGAACCATAGGGTTGGATAAATCAAGCAAATTTTTAAAAGTCTTTTAATATTCGCATGACTTATGCAAAACAAAAACCAGAATTGAAACTCGTCATCTCAATAGGCGCTAATATCCCTGGCATTCTTGGAGATCCCATAAATACAATCGTTGCCATAAGGCCGCAAATAGAAAAAAGCATACTTGAGTGGAATGTTGATTTAAATTATCCAAAAAATCACTCTCAAAATATTGATAAGTCTTTATCTTTTCAATGGGCGCCGCTGTTTGAGACTGAGCCTCTCGGGGTTCAAATTAACCAACCTAAATTTATTAATACTGTACTAGTTGTAGAAGGGAAGGGATTCGCCAGCGTTAAGCCAAACGAAAAAGCAGCTATCTGTTTAATGAAGAAATTTTTAGAATTAGAAAAAGTCGCAGGCAGGAAAAGAGGAAACACACAATCATTACGGGGGCCAAGATCTTTAGATATTGACTTCATTTCTTGGGGAGAACTGCAGGTAGATACCAAAACTCTGATTTTGCCACATCCAAGATTAAGTGAAAGAAACTTTGTTTTAATTCCCCTTACAGAAGTTTTATCAAAAGCTCAAGGGAAACCAACAAGAATACATTCTGAAAACATATGGCCTGAATAAGACTCGTAACAAAAATCACCAACCTTTTTTCAAAAAATCAGTCATCCTATTACTAATAAAAAAAATGCATGTCTATTCCAGGACCTGAACCATCAAAAATTATTGAGACAAAGGCTTGTCTTGATGCAAAAAAAATTCGTTTTGAAATTAATAAATTTCTTTTACCTAATTCAATGGAGGGCGAATTTGGAGTCATTCGTCATCCTGGAGCTGCATTGGCAGTCCCAATAACAGATTCTGGAGAAGTCGTTATTCTTCGTCAATACAGATTTGCTTGCTCAAGAAGAATTCTTGAATTTCCAGCTGGAACATTAGAAGCTGGTGAAAGTCCTCTTGAATCAATTAAAAGAGAAGTCCAAGAAGAAAGTGGTTACTCTGCTAAAAGATGGGACAATCTTGGAGAAATGCTTCCATGCCCAGGATATTCAGACGAAACAATTCATCTTTTTCTTGCAAGAGAATTAACTAAACTTGACCAGAAGCCAGAGGGCGATGCAGATGAAGATATTGAAGTATTAAAAATTGCACCCGAAAAGTTAAATGAAATCATTGCAAGTGGAGAAGAATCACTGGATGGTAAAACTATTACTGCATGGTTCAGAGCAAGCCAAATCTTGAATAAAAAATGACAAAGTATCGATCAATATTTTGGCATAGAAGAGATTTAAGAATTGAAGACAATATAGGTCTATTTGAAGCAAATAGAAATTCAAAAAGTCTCATAGGATTATATATTTTAGATCCTAATCTTTTAAATCTCAATAAAACCACATCTGAGGCTAAAAATTGGTTTTTGTGCGAAAGTCTTTTAGAGCTTCAAAAAAATTGGATAAAGAGAGGAAGCCAATTATTAATATTGAATGGAGATCCTATTAAATTAATTTCTAAATTAGCTGATTTAATAAAAGCTGAATGTATTTACTGGAACGAAAATATTGAGCCCTATGAAATCAATAGAGACAAAATAATCACAGAGCAGCTTAAAAAAGATAAAAGAAAAGTATATACATTTTTAGATCAATTAATTGTTGATCCAATTAATATAAAAACAAACAATCAAGAACCTTATAAAGTATATGGACCTTTTTATCGTAAATGGATTGATATAATCAGTAAGACAAATATAACCAATAAAAATTCAATAGATATCTCAATAATATCTGAGAAAATTCAAGGTCTAGATGATAAAGAATTATCACTCATTAAAAACTCAGATTTAAACTATTGCATAACAAAAGAAAGCAAGCCTATTTATGATTTACTTTCTTTCAATAGATTCAAGGATACCAATCTTTGTCCTTGTAAACCAGGCGAGTCTGAATCAATAAAGCAATTAAACTTTTTCATAAATTCAGGAATTATAAATTCATATAATGAAGCAAGAGATATTCCATCATTAGAATCAACTTCTAATCTAAGTGCTGCTTTAAGTCTAGGGACAATAAGTTGCAGGGCAGTATGGAACGGGGCTCAACAATCAAAAAATCTAGCGACAAACCAATATCAAATAAATTCGATTGATACATGGATAAAGGAACTTGCTTGGAGAGAGTTTTATCAAAATGCTCTTATTAATTTCCCAGAGCTTGAGAAAGGTCCATATAGAGAAAAATGGCTAAATTTTCCATGGCAAAATAACTCTGATTGGTTTGAAGCTTGGGGAAATGGATTAACTGGTATCCCAATAATTGATGCTTCAATGAGACAACTTAAGTATTCTGGATGGATGCATAATCGTTGCAGAATGATTGTTGCTTCTTTTCTAGTAAAAGATCTTTTAATTGATTGGAGATGGGGAGAACTTTTCTTTATGAAAAGCTTGGTTGATGGTGACTTGGCATCAAACAATGGAGGTTGGCAATGGAGTGCTAGCAGTGGAATGGATCCAAAACCTATGAGAATATTTAATCCATCGAGACAAGCTTCGAAATTCGACGAGAATGGTAATTATATCCGAAAATGGATTCCGGAGTTATCACACATTTCGACGCCTAATTTACTTTCAGGTGAAATAATTTCTGCAGAGAGAAATGGCTATCCAAAACCTATAGTAAACCATAAAAATCAAACATCAATTTTCAAAGAATTATATTCGAGTATTAAGTAAATTATTTTTTAAAAATTTCCTTTATTTTATCAATTACATATGATTGCTCAATAGATTTCAACTCGGGGAAAATAGGTAAACTAATTACCTGACTACATACTTTTTCAGTAATAGGTAGAGACCCTTCCTTATACCCTAACTCTTTATATGCAGGTTGGAGATGTATCGGTATTGGGTAATAAATTATTGTATTTACGCCAAGCCTTTGAAGTTCATTTTTAAATAGATCTCTACTAAGATTAGAGAAAACATCCTTGGAAGTAAATTTTAAATTTTCAACAAAAGATTTATCCATTATTCTTATTGCAAATTGATTCCAAGAATGACTAGAATTATTGTTAAAAGTAAAAGATGGTAATTTAATTGAATCTATAGTTGATAACGTATTTATATAATTAATTGCTATTACTTTTCTTTGCTCAATCCATTTATTTAATCGAGCTAACTTAACATTTAAGATTGCAGCTTGTAATGAGTCGAGTCTGCTATTGTATCCAATTCTTGTATGAAAATATCTCTTTGGCATGCCATGAATAGTTAATTCCCTAATTATTTTTGCCAAATCATAATCATCAGTAGTTATGGCTCCTCCATCTCCTGCTGCACCTAAGTTTTTAGTAGGGAAAAAACTAAAACAACCCACATCCCCATAACTTCCTACGGGTTTACCTCGCCAAAGAGCACCAGCTGCTTGCGCACAATCTTCTATAACCTTTAGATTATTTCGTTCTGCAATTGCAATTATTTTATCCATATCCAGTGGATGACCAAACAAATGCACAGGTAAAATAGCTTTTGTTTTTGGAGTTATTGCTTCTTCTATTAAATCCAAATCCATAAGATAATTTTCAGGATCAATATCTACAAAAACCGGCCTAGCTCCTACACTTGTAATTGCTTCTGCAGTAGCAAAAAAACTAAATGATGAGGTGATCACCTCATCACCTTGTCCAATATTTAATGACCTTAACGCAAGAATTAATGCATCAGTTCCACTATTGCAACTAACTGAGTAAGAGGTTTCTATAGCCAAGGCAAAAGCTTTTTCGAAGGAAGTTACCTCTTCTCCTCCGATATATTTTCCGCTTCTAAAAACCTTTATTAAAGCTTCTTCAATCTCTTCTCCAATTTCAGAAATTTGAGCTTCAAGGCTAAAAGGAGGTATTTGCATAACTATTTAAATTAAGTTGCAAGAATGAACAATCAAAAAGAAGCTCATTAATTCATCCAAACCACTCAGGCTCCATTCCAGGATGCCATTTGATGTTGCAACCAATAGAAGGTTTTTGATGAGATGAAATATCTTCTCCCTTTAGTAATGATTTGAGTGCTAAACGAATATCATCACCAGAAACAGGTATTTCATTGCCGGGACGACTTTCGTCCATTTGTCCCCTGTATTTCAACGTTAAGCCTCCATCTGAAGAAGGCCAAAAAATATAAAAATCAGGCGTGCATGCGGCTTTAAGCGCCTTTGCTAATTTTTGATCAGAATCGAATAAATATGGAAACTTCCATCCCAGACGATTAGCTTGAGAAGCAAGTAATTCTGGCGCGTCTTGCGGGTGTGTTTTTACGCTGTTGCTAGAAATAGCCAAAAATTGAACGTCATTACCAAAAGAATTGAATAACTTTGTGATTCCACTTTCTACATGTTTAACAAATGGACAATGAGCGCATATGACCATCAAAAACAATGGTCTTTTTGTTAATTCAAAACTACTGATATGAGTAAGACCTTTTAAAGAGTCATTCGGAGCAAGGTTTACGCCTGAAACCACATCTAAATCAAAAGCAGGCAACTGAGTTCCTAATGGAAGCATTGTTGAAGCAGTTCGAACCATGATTCTTATACTTTTGGGGGTTAAAGGATTACAGAACTTTTAACTATATATTCATTTAACTATGAGTCTTAGCCCTAAATAAGGGACAATTAGTAATACTAACCAAATGAGTCCGAAAGATGCTTCTCGATCTTAGTGGCAAAAAAATCCTTGTTACCGGAATAGCAAACAACAGATCAATTGCCTGGGGCATTGCACAACAGTTAAAAGCAGCTGGAGCTGAACTAGGAATCACATACTTGCCCGATGATAAAGGTAGATTTGAAGCGAAAGTAAAAGAACTTACTTCTCCTTTAGATCCAAGCCTGTTTTTACCACTTAATGTGCAAAACTCCTCTCAAATTGAGGAAGTTTTTGAAGCCATTAAAAATCAATGGGGACAGCTTGATGGACTAGTTCATTGTCTAGCGTTTGCAGGAAAAGAAGAATTAGTAGGTAATTACAGTGCGACTTCTTCAGAGGGCTTCTCCAGAGCCTTAGAAATTAGCGCTTACTCACTCGCCCCATTATGTAAAAATGCAAAACCTCTCTTCAGTAAAGGTGCAGGCGTAGTCACTTTGACGTATTTAGGAGCAGAAAGAGCGATTCCCAATTACAACGTAATGGGAGTTGCCAAAGCAGCTTTGGAGGCATCCGTTAGATATCTTTCTGAAGAGCTTGGTCCTGAAAATCAGGTTCGAGTAAATGCTATTAGTGCTGGGCCAATAAGAACCTTAGCGAGTTCAGCAATAGGAGGAATTCTGGACATGATTCATAACGTCGAAGAAAAAGCTCCCCTAAGAAGAACCGTTACTCAAATCGAGGTTGGTAATACCGCTGCTTTCTTGCTTAGCGATCTTTCGAGTGGTATATCAGGACAAACTGTTTATGTTGACGCAGGTTATTGCATAAATGGAATGTAATTCTAAGCCAACTCAAATTGCTAATCAAAGATGAAAAAAACTAGAGCAGGCGAGATTAGTAGGAAGACTAAGGAAACTGACGTTTTGGTGAAGATTGATCTTGATGGTTCTGGAGTATGCAGTGCAAATACCGGGGTTGGTTTTCTAGACCATATGATCCAACAATTATCTAGTCATGGATTATTTGATATTGAAGTAAGAGCTAATGGAGATACTCACATAGACGATCATCACAGCAATGAAGATGTGGGGATTGCTATTGGACAAGCTTTGTCAAAAGCATTAGGTGATCGAGTTGGAATAAAGCGCTTTGGTCATTTTTTAGCTCCACTTGATGAAGCTCTTATTCAGGTTGTGGTTGATTGTTCCGGTCGGCCACATTTAAGTTTTGATTTAGATATTCCTTCTCAAAAAGTTGGCACTTACGATACTGAGTTGGTTAAAGAATTTTTCGGTGCTGTTGTTAGTAATGGTGGTTTAACTCTCCACATCAAACAACTCGCCGGAAATAATACTCACCACATAATTGAGGCTACTTTTAAATCTTTTGCAAGAGCTCTTCGCATGGCTACTGAAATTGACCCGAGAAGATCAAGTCAAATTCCAAGCAGTAAAGGAGTTCTGGAACAAGCTGGTCAATAAAAACTACATATTTTAATAAATCCTTTTGACCTTTAGCTCGCAAAAATAAGAAGTTTAAGCGAAAATTATGTTTCAATCAAATCAAAATAGTGGCAGTTAGTTATTTAAAAAGAGAATCATCACCACAGCAAACAAGCTTCAGCAAAGAAGATTGGTCAAGTGCATATTGCAATGTTGACAAAGAATTAGATCAGGCTGAACTCAAACTGGTAAAAGGATCTATTCCTGAACAAATTTCTGGTACCTTTTATCGAAATGGACCAGGCAGATTAGAAAGAGGCGGGAGGTGGGTCCATCATCCATTTGATGGAGATGGTATGATTGCTGCCTTCAAATTTGAAAATGGGAAAATAAGCCTGACAAATCGTTTTATTCGTACAAAGGAGTGGACAGAAGAAGAAAAATCCCAGAAATTTCTATATAGAGGTGTATTTGGAACTCAAAAAGAAGGCGGGGTATTAGCTAATGCTTTTGATGTAAGGCTAAAAAATATTGCTAATACTCACGTAGTAAAACTTGGAGATAATTTACTAGCTTTATGGGAAGCCTCCAGTCCATATTCACTTAATCCAAACACACTGGAGACCAATGGTCTATCTGATTTAAATGGAGTTTTAAAAAAAGGTGAGGCATTTAGTGCTCATCCTCGATTTGACCCAGGCCATCATAAAAGTCAAAGAATGGTCACTTTTGGGGTATCTACGGGTCCTAAAAGCACAATCAGATTGATGGAATTTTCCACAGAGGGTGAAAATATTGGCTCTCTTTTAAGTGATAGAAAAGATTCATTTAATGGATTTGCGTTCTTGCATGATTTCGCCATAACTCCAAACTGGGCAATATTCCTGCAAAATGCTATTAGTTTTAATCCTCTCCCGTTCCTACTTGGACAAAAAGGAGCCGCACAATGTTTAGCTTCCAAACCCGATGGGACCCCAAAATTTTTACTAATTCCAAGGGATTCTGGCAAATTTGCTGGTCAACCTCCAAAATCTGTTGATGCCCCTAAGGGTTTTGTTTTTCATCATCTAAATGCGTGGGAAGACAATGAAAAAATCAATATTGAAAGTATTTTTTATGATGATTTTCCTAGCATTGGACCTGAGGATAATTTTAGAGAAATTGATTTTGATCTTTTACCAGAAGGAATTTTGAAAAGAAGTGAAATCAATCCAATAGAAAATACATTTACCTGTTCAACCATAAGCAATCAATGTTGTGAATTTGCAATGGTCAATCCTCATTTTGAAGGACAAAAGGCACGCTTTAGTTGGATGGCAACTGCCGAGCAAAAGGAAGGCAATGGGCCACTCCAAGCTATAAAAAAAATTGATTTAATAGACAATAAAGAGATTAGTTGGAGTGCTGCTCCTAGAGGTTTTGTAAGTGAGCCAATATTTATTCCTTCCAAAGAATCAAGATCAGAAGAAGACAATGGATGGGTAATTGTATTGGTCTGGAATAGCATCAGATCTGGAACTGATTTAATAATTCTTGATTCTAAAGATCTTAGTGAAAAAGCTATTCTTGAAGTTCCTATTTCAATCCCTCATGGATTACACGGAAGCTGGGTTGAAAACTAGTAAGAACAAGATTTTTACAGCACTAAATCTACTTATTTATTCAATTTAATAGCTTTTTCAATTCTGGTATGAGTAATTTGAATGCATTCCCCCTATGCCCAATCTCCTTCTTTTTTTCGTGATCCATTTCCGCATAAGTTTCACCTAATCCAGAAACTTCAAAAATCGGATCATATCCAAAACCATTTTCCCCTTTCGGGGAAAGAGTTATTAAACCTTCGCAGAAGCCTGAAACTTCTATCATCGCTTTACCCCCACTAGCTATACATAATGCACATTCAAATTTAGCTTTTCTATTTTGAAAAGGTTTTAGCTCTGCTAATAGTTTTTCAATTCTTTCCTCATCTGAATTTGCGTACCTAGAAGAATAAATCCCTGGAGCCCCTTCAAGAGACTCAACACTTAACCCTGAGTCGTCAGCAAGAGCCATATTACCTGTTACCTCACTAACAGCAATCGCCTTGATTCTTGCATTTTCCATAAATGTACTTCCTGTTTCCTCAATTTCAAATCCAACAGGTTGAGTCATTAAATTAAATGGAAAATCGTCCAAAAGTTTTTTAAATTCTGCGATTTTACCTTGATTGCCACTAGCAATTACTAGAGGGAGCTTATCCAAAACTATTGTCTATAAGTTGCTTTGCATAATACAAAGTTGAATTCACTTCTGTGCTGGATGGAGCTTCACAATAAATCCTTAAAAGAGGCTCTGTTCCAGAGAAGCGGAACATAAGCCAATGACTTTTATCAAGTACAAGTTTTATTCCATCAGTTGAAATAACCTCTAAAACTGATTTATGACCTATTGAAGATGGAGTTTTCTGTTTCAAAAAATTTTCCAAGTCCCTTCTCATTTTCATATTTTTGAGAGTTAAATCAATACGTTCAAAATGACTCTCGCCAAAACGAGCATGAAGAGAATCTATTTTCTCACCCAAGCATTTACTATCAGCAACTATTGACTCCATCAAAAGCAAAGCAGTAAACAAAGCATCACGTTCTGGCAAATGATGTCCAAATCCAACCCCCCCTGACTCCTCTCCACCAATAAGAACTTCTCTCGAAAGCATTTCTTCAGCAATATATTTAAATCCGACTGGCTTCTCGAGCACTTCTCTCCCCAAGTCCTCCGCAACAAATCGCATCAAGTCAGAGCCACTTACAGTTTTAACGACACAACCTGGCATATTTTTGAATCTTGCTAGATGCTCTATCAAAACAGGCATTAACAACTGTGTATTGCAATATCTACCTTTTTCATCTATCGCCGCAATTCGATCTCCATCTCCATCAAAAACTATGCCCATTGATAACTTACCCTCTCTGAACGAGTCCTTAACTTCTTTTATTAATTCAGATAAATAAGCTTTCATAGGTTCTGGTGGATTCCCGCCAAAACAAGGATCTCTGTTTGTTCTCAATTCATAAATAAGCTCATCACCATCAGAGCCAAATAATTCAGACATGCAGCCCGCAGCAGATCCATGCATTGGATCAACAAATATTTTCACACCCAATTTTCTCAAGCCATTAGCAATCAAAGGCATGTCAAATTTCTGACTAATCCCCAATAGATGTTGTTTTCGAAAATCAACTCTCTCTGTTGCGTCTTCAATTGGAATTGATATCCCTCCCGCGTCTAATCTTTTTTTAACGGAGTCGGTGAAAGAGCTATCAACTGATCCTCCAAAAGGACCTTTTATTTTTAAACCCAACCATTCGCATGGGTTATGACTTGCTGTAATAACAAGTGCACCAAGTGCATTTTCTTCAACTATTCCCCAACTACAAGAGGGAGTTGGCAGAGCAGAACAAGACAACAAAGGTATTAAATCTACTCCTCTAACTGCAGATGCAACCGCCTCAGCCAGCTCCTCTGCGAGGAAACGTCGATCATAACCAATAATTATTTTATTATTTTTTTTCTCCTTCGTATAAGCAAGCTCTTGAGCTGCTGCTGCTGAAACTTTAAGTAATCTTTCCAAAGTAAAATCAACGCCTAATATTCCCCTCCATCCATCTGTTCCGAAAGAAATGTCATCTTGAGTGAGATTCAACTTTTTCTTTTTCATCTTTATGTTGGCAAACTTTGTTCTTAAAGAAATTCAGATTAATCTCTAAGTATGAAATGTAATAAATCCAAACCAATTAATGATCACCTTTTAAGGAATTGGATTCGATGCAGAAGAAAAGCGTGGCTCGAAATTTATGGTGATAAACAAAAAAAGTTGTGGACCGCTCACAGCACACTTCAATTAAATCATCAAATCGACTGCTTTCATAAACTCTCACAAAAAAGTCATGGGATAGGAATTCAAGCTTGCAAAGAGGGGAAAAATATCGCCTATGGAGTCAGACTTAAATATCCGTTTATTAAAAATAGAATTATCACAGGAAACTTACCGATTTTAAAGAAGACATCAGGAGAAAGTATTTGGGGAAATTTTTCGTACCAACCTGTTTTAGCTAGGCAAGGTAAAAAAATCACTCGAGAGCATAGATTAATATTTGCAATGCAAGGCTTATTAATAAATAATTTACAAAAATTTCAAGTCAAAAAAGGATTAATCTTACACAAAGAACATAACATTGTTAAGGTCGAGAAGATAAGATTAAGTGAAAATATGAATAAAGAATTAATCGATTCATTGTTAAATCTAGAGAAAGATATCGAATCAAAAACTCCTCCACCAATAACTTCTAATAGAAAAAAATGTACAATATGCTCTTGGAGAAAAGATTGTGATGCCATATCAAACAAAGAAGGAAGTCTTAGTGAAGTTAGCGGAATTGGAGCAAAAAGAGAACTTTTATTAAACAAAATTGGCATCAAAAACATAGATGATTTAGCAAGAATTAAGCATTACAAACTAAAGGAAAAGCTTGAAAGATTTGGCACACAGCATGGTGATATTTCTAAAGAAATTATTTTACAATCGCAATCTAAAATGAGAAACAAGGCAATCAAACTAAATCCTGAAATAACACTCAGTAATTTAAAGAAAGCAAAAGGTTTATACATTTATGATATTGAGTCTGACCCAGATGTTAAACATGACTTTTTGCATGGATTTATTCGATTTCCAAAAAATATTAACAACGAAATCAGCCTAGTAAAAACTAAATATTCACCATTACTTAATCTTGAAAAAACCAATGAAAGTTTTCTCTGGAAAAGAATAAATAAAAAGTTAAGTCTTAATAAAGACTATCCTATTATTCATTATGGTGAAACAGAACAAATAGCTTTGCTAAAGCTTGCCTTAAATCAAGGCGCAAGTCCTCAAGAAATTGAAGTATTAAAAAAAAGATTTATTGACATACATTTATTAGTTAGAAAATGCTGGTGCCTTCCAGTAAGAAACTATGGCCTTAAATCAATAGCAGAACTAATAGGATTCAAATGGGAGCAATCCAATACTGATGGAGCTAGAGCTCTTTTATGGTGGAGACAATGGAAAAAATCGCGAAAACAACATAATAATTACTCTAAAAATCTAAATTCAATATTCAAATATAATCGTGATGATTGCATTGCTACTTTAATGATTGCAAAGTGGTTAATAGATCATGATTGAGAATATCGAAATAGATCAAAAAGGATTTGTAAAAGAGATTGTTTTTTTTATAGTTATAGAGTCACCATTTTCAGAGAAACAAACATCCTTATCAATTAAATTATTTTTAATTAAAGCAAGTCCATTAAAGAAATTATCATCAACTCTAACTGAAGAAGTAACAAATCCTATACTTTTCTTTAATCCTTCATCTTTATTAGTGCTAAAAAACTTTTTACCAATATCAAACTCATTAGATTCTCCATAAGCTTCCCAATAACGTAGTTGATATTTTAGAAATTTAGATCTAAATACTCTTGCCATTGCCTCTTGACCTAGATAGCAGCCTTTATCAAGACTTATAGTATCTGCTAATCCCAATTCATAAGGATTTGTTTCTCCATTGATCTCTCTATCAAAGCTAGGTATTCCTTGTCTTATTTTCCAATTTTCCAATTCTTCTTTATTAGCTTTTATAGCGTTAGTTATTTCTCCATGAATTATTTCATTATCATCAATCCATCTAAAATTTGATTCCTTCCATGATTTATTATTATTTATTTCTTGTCTTCTTCTGATTGGATCTATAACTTCTAACTTCACTTTATCAGCTGGAAATATCACTGACTCAAATCCATCTCTTATAGAATTAACTTCACCACTAATAATAACTATCTCAGCCATATCATCTGAAAGTCGAATTTCCAATAAAGCTTTTAAAGATCCTTTAGTTGATAGCCAACAACTCATGAATATTTGGTCTAATTCTTTCTTTGCAAAAACATCTGCAGTCGTTTGACCATGCAAAAAAGCAATAGCACCCTCCCCTTTTAGAACCAATGCAGGGAATTTCTCGTCCCAAATCAATGATTTAGTTTCTGTCATTACAAGCTTTTAGCTCTTCCAACAATCTCTTTTAAAAAGAAAAGACTATTTAAATCTAAATCAGCTTTAGCCATTGCATCTGCACCACCTTCTTCTCTATCGACTATTGCTAATACTTGCTTAACAAAATAACCTTGATTTCTAAGTTGTTCAACAGCTTTCAAAGAGGAACCACCAGTAGTTACTACATCCTCTAGGACAGTAATCAGAGAACCCTTTGGAGGTAAAGGGCCTTCAAGCCATGCTCCAGTCCCATGACCTTTGGCTTCTTTCCTTACTATTAAACCGCTTAACGCAATACCTGATTGGGCTGCCAACATCACAACGCCACTAACAAGAGGGTCCGCGCCCAAAGTCAATCCAGCCACGCCACTATCATCTTGATTTATTTGTTTGAGAAATAGTGAACTTATCGACAAGAGACCTAGACCAGAGAGAGAGACCGGCTTGCAATTGACATAATGAGAACTTTTTTTCCCGGAAGCCAAAGAAAAATTTCCGAACCTATAAGCTTTTTGAGCCAATAAAGTTAAAAGAGTTTCTCTTTCGCCATCTAATGAAGGATTCAATGGGGTCATATCTTTATATGCAAGTTTAATTATTAAACATCTTGGTGGGATTAGATATATATTTACTTTAGGCAAACAAATTAACTATTATCAAAAAAAGTTTTTAGTTCTGCTTTTTTGGGGGTGTAGCAATCTGGTGAATGCAGCGAACTCATAATTCGCCTTAGGCGAGTTCGATCCTCGCCACCCCCATAGAAATTTATTGATGAGTTTATTACTTCTTTTTATATTGCTTGTAATACCTGCATTTTTCAATGCAGGTCAATTTGCTATTTTGCGACTTCGTTCAACCAAGGTTCAAAGACTGATAGATGATGGACTACCAGGATCCAATTCCATAATTCGTCTGCAGAAAAGGCTTAGAAGAACCCTATTAATAGCAGAGTTAGGAATAACTATTTCGTTAATTTCAATTGGTTGGATCTGTAAAAATTTAGCAACTCAATGGTGGGGAAATAATGCTTCAATTAACTATTTTTTAGATCTAGGACTTTTTATTACTGTTGTACTTTTGGCAACTTTTATATCAGGTCTTCTTCCAAAAGCACTTGTTCTTAATCAACCAGAGAATTCTGCTCTAAAATTATCACCTCTAATTGAAGCAGCAATAAAATGGATGTCTCCATTCCTTTCTTTGCTAGAAGGACTTGCTTTACTAATTCTTAGATTGTTTGGACTCAATACTCAATCAGAGAGTCTGACAACAGCTGCATTCTCTGCAGGAGAATTAGAAAAATTAATTGAAACTGGGGGCGTAATAGGATTAAAACCTGACGAAAGAAACATACTTGAAGGTGTATTTGCTTTAAGAGACACCCAAGTCAGAGAGGTAATGGTTCCTAGGTCAGGAATGGTTACTCTTCCGAAAGAGGTTTCCTTCACACAAATGATGGAAGAAGTTCATAAAACTCGTCACGCAAGATACTTAGTAATTGATGATTCACTCGATAATGTGCTTGGAGTTTTAGATTTAAGGCAACTTGCTGATCCAATAGCCAAAGGAGAAATGCAAGCGAACTCTTCTTTAAAGCCTTACATAAAACCAGTTATTCGTGTTTTAGAAACTTCTACTTTGGACGAATTACTACCCCTAATAAAAAATGGGAACCCACTCCTATTGGTAGTTGATGAATATGGAGGAACTGAAGGATTAATAACATCAGCAGACTTAACAGGTGAAATTGTTGGTGATGAAATTCAATTTGATAATAAAGAATCTGAGCTAAAACCCATTGATGACTTGAAAAAAATCTGGATTACTTCTGGTGAAATAGAAGTTATAGAACTAAATAGAGAGCTTAAATTAGAATTACCAGAAGCAGATGATCATTACACTCTTGCTGGATTTGTTTTAGAAAAACTCCAAGAAATTCCCAACTCAGGTGAAACGTTCGTTCATAATGAAACTATATTTGAAATTATCTCCATGAAGGGTCCAAGAATAAACAAAGTAAAAATAACCCTTCCTAAATAATAATTAATTAGAAAGTAAGCATGAAAAAAATTTCCAATATGAACGAAAATATTATGCCCGTAAAAGTTGGGGTAATTGGTATTGGAAATATGGGTTGGCATCATGCGAGAGTGCTTAGTCTTTTAAAAGATGCTGAGTTAGTAGGAGTTGCAGATTTAGACGAAGAAAGGGGGAAGCTAGCTATGGAACAATTTAATTGTAATTGGTATCAAAATTACAAGGACTTATTACATAAAGTAGAAGCTGTATGTGTTGCTGTACCTACGTTGTTTCACCATGAAGTAGGTCTAGAATGCCTAAACTCTGGCAAACACGTGTTAATTGAAAAACCGATAGCAGCCAATAAAGAAGAAGCGTCATCATTGATTAGTGCATCAAACAATGCAGAAAAGTTATTACAAGTTGGCCACATAGAGAGATTTAATCCAGCTTTTAGAGAATTAACAAAAGTAGTTGCCAATGAAGAAGTTGTAGTTCTTGAAGCCAGAAGGCATAGCCCTCATCCCGAAAGAGCAAATGATGTTTCAGTCGTGTTGGACTTAATGATTCACGATATTGATTTAGTTATTGAACTTGCAAATTCAAAAGTGATTAGGCTGGCTGCAGTTGGAGGATGTAGTGAAGATGGACCTATGGATTACGTTAACGCGACACTAGGATTTGAAAATGGGGTGATTGCAAGTCTGACTGCAAGCAAAATGAGTCACAAAAAAATCAGAAGTTTGAGCGCTCATTGCAAACAAAGTCTTATAGAAACAGATTTCCTAAACCACAATATTCACATACACAGGAAGGCCCATGAATGGTACTCAGCTGATCATGGAGAATTACTTTATAGAAACGATGGTTTTATTGAAGAAGTGAGTACAACATCAATAGAGCCATTGTATGCAGAACTGGAGCATTTCTTGCAATGCGTTAAAGGTAAAGAGAAACCTGCCGTCGGGGGGCTTCAAGCCTCTAGAGCACTGCATCTAGCTGATTTGATCGAAAAAGCAGTTTCAATGCCAAGTGAAGACATTCAGCTTGGAGAAGGAATTTAAATAAGTCAGATCAATATTCAAAAAAAAACTTTTGCCCGATGTTTTACTTCGAGCAAAAGTTTTATTTTGTTAAGAACCTTGAATTGATTACTTAAATTTTAAGAAATCAGAAGAAAAACTTCTTTGTTAACGAAAGCCAACTGCCGCTTGCCAAACAAAAACAAGCAGAAAGAAGAAAAGAGGTATTAGCGGAAGAACATCCACTGTTGGTGCAAAAGCCTGGTAAGCAACCGGAAGTTCAGCTAGTAAGTCGAGATTAATCAGTGCCATCCCTAAGAAATAATGGACGTATTAAGCACGCACGCTACCACGTATGACGCGCTTTAGAGCCACTCTGCCACGGAGCGAAATCCTCTGAAAAACAACCATCAATAATTGCTTGCCTCATAGCACCTGTAAAACGAATCAAATGCGTGAGATTATGCACGCTCAAAAGTGTAAGACCAAGTAATTCTTTGTTGCGTATTAAATGATGAATATATGCCCTTGTATATCCACTACAAGCTTCACAATTGCATGATGAATCCAATGGTCTGAAATCATCTTTAAAACGAGAATTTCTTAGATTCAATGTATCCCCATCAACTAAAGCGCTCCCATGTCTCCCCAAGCGAGTGGGAATCACACAATCAAACAGATCAACACCATTAGCTACTGCTATGGCCATTTCCCTCAAGGTTCCTATTCCCATTAAGTATCTAGGTCGATCAAGAGGTAACAACGGACAGGTTTCTCGTACAATTTTGTGTATTTGATTAATTGGTTCACCTACACTTACTCCTCCAATAGCAATTCCCGGCAAATCGAACTCTGAAACAATTTTCGCACTCATTTCCCTCAAATGAATGAAACACCCACCTTGAACTATTCCAAAAACTGCTTGATCATCTTTGTTATGAGCATCAAGACATCTCTCCAACCAGTGATGAGTCCTTTTACAAGCTTCCTCAACGTCTGATTCACTAGCAGGGTATGGAGGGCATTGATCAAAAGCCATAGCTATATCAGAGCCTAATGCCATTTGAATTTGAATAGCTTTTTCAGGAGTCAAAAAAATATGTTTACCATCTCTGGGACTTTGAAACGAAACCCCTTGATCATCAATTTTATTCAACTTTGCCAAACTAAATACTTGGAAACCTCCTGAGTCAGTAAGTATTGGCTTGCTCCAACTCATAAATTTATGTATTCCACCTGCATCTTGAACAATCTTTTCTCCAGGCTGCAGATGGAGATGAAAAGTATTTGCAAGAATCATCTCTGCTCCTGTCATCTTTAGCTGCTTAGATGAAACGCCCTTTACTGTTCCTAAAGTCCCTACTGGCATAAATCTAGGTGTGTTTACAATTCCGTTTGGGGTTTTAAAAGAACAAACACGGGCCAATGTCTTTTTACATCTGCTTTTTATTTGAAAATCAAAGAAGGGCTTTTTCAATTATTCCTAAATAATCAATTACTTAAATTAGTTATATAACTAATTTAGAACGTAAGAAACTGTTGAGGTTGTAATTCTGATTTTTAAGAACTGGCTAAGTGACCTTGCAGGTGCATGGGTTTTTTACACAATTTTGCCTCAATGCCCAATAATTAAGCCAAGCTTCAAAAGAATTACTCGTTTTGCCCCCTTAATAGGAGTTTTCATTGGCTTTTTACAATCACTTTCTTGGCTTTTACTGAATTACCTTAATTGGCCGATTACTTCTATCGCCTTGGTATCTATTGCAATTAGCATCGTCATCACTGGTGGCCTTCATATGGACGGTCTAATGGATACAGCTGATGGGATTGGAGCAGGTCCATCAAAGAAAATTGAGGCAATGAAAGATAGCAGAGTAGGTGCAATAGGTGTACAAAGTTTAGTTATCATTTTGATCCTTCAAATAGCAGCAACAATCAAACTTGGATTTTATGCTCCCTTCGCCTTCCCTTTAGCTGCCTTTTGGGGAAGATTCTCACAAATTTTTGCAATTGAAAACTATGAATACATTTCTAAGAAAGAATCCAAGTCCATGCATCATGAACACTGGAAAGGCCTTTCTAAAGAAATAACACCATCAATAATTATAATTTTTACGGGAATAATGCTTTTTCTATCTTTAACTAATTTGAACATATCTAATACTTTTTTATTGATATATTGCATATTTTCGGGTTTGATATCTTCAGCATTAATACCAAGCTTAATAAATAAATATTTAGGAGGTCATTGCGGAGACAGCTTTGGAGCAAGTTTAGTGATAACAGAGACAACTAATTTACTATTATTAAGTATCATTTTGGTTCCAAATTAATTACAAAAGCATTCCCTGATTCAGGTAAAGAGTTTTTAAATTTCTTCGGATTAACAAATAATTTCAAATCCCCACCTAATTGGAGAGCTAAATCTCTAGCAAGAGCGAGACCTATTCCACTTCCTGACATTTTCGAACCACTTGCACCTCTAAAACCTTTCTCAAAAATCTTTTCTCTTTCTTCCTCAATAATAGGGATGCCCTCATCCCAAATGCATATTCCCCCTTCAGCAACTTCAATACCTATGGATGATTTAGGAGGACTATAACGAAATGCATTTTCCAGAAGATTCGCGACTATTTCGGCAATAACCCCTTCTGAAATTGATCTTGATTCCATCCACTCTGGCCACTCTGAAGGACTAAACCATTCTCTTCCTTGCAGATTTGCTCTTGCCTTTGCTCTGTCTATCAATGGCTCTATCAAGCTTTTTATACTTATCGAAGTCTCAGTTGGCAAGAGCGGAGGCAAAAGTAATCTGTTTGATCCATCATCAGCTTGAGGTAATTTGACTTGACTTAGCTGATCAAGCGCAGAGAGGTATTTATTAACTTGCGCTTGCTCAGTCATAAGACCTTTTACAAGATTTTCATGTTCACTTTCAGGGCCTATCTTTCTCAAAAGCAGTTTTGCATAAGTCCCTAGGGCAGCTAGAGGATTCCTGAGTTGATGAACCATTAAAGATATCTGTTCCTTTTGATCATCTAATTGATCTAATAACCTTTTTCTCTCAAGCTCAGATGCGAGAGCGTTTGCCAATAAAATTGACATAGATTGCAATCGCTGATCTAAAGACTCGGGCCATTCTTCAACAGTATCAATTCTCTCAGCACGAATAACGCCTAACAATATTGAGCCTTCTTGTAACGGGTACCATCTCCTGTTAGATGAAGGCGTTCGAAGGGCAGTATCAGTTTCTACTGGCTGTAAAACTTTTTCTGACTTCGGCCACTGACCAACAACCTCCAATGTTGGGGATCCACTGTCTCCAGATCTTGCTACATAAACGACAACATGTTCAAGCTCCGGATCAGCTTGATAGTTCATCAACTGCTGTTGAACAAAATTTAAAAACCTTTCTGAATACTGCATTGAGCTCATTGTGCAATCTTAGACAAAGGAAACGAAGTATTCAAAAACTTGAAAAATTTAAAAAAAGTATTAAGATGTTAATAAAGATTTTAGATCAATTGTAAGGAGGCTATCTCAAATCTAATTCAAAAGTGAGCACTTTGAGTGACTTTGAGGCTATTGCAGAGATTGATGGGTAACCTCTGTAGTCAACTTTTGAGAATTTGGGAAAAACTTTCCGTATCAGTTTCAACTTTTTTATTCACTTTTGCTTCAGCAAGAGTGAATAAAAAAGTCTCTAACCTTCTCCCCCCCCACATACATAGCTTAGTTTTTCATGTCAAAGAAGCGTAAAAGAATTAGCAGACGCAGACTCGCAGGCCAGCGTGTTATGTCCCATGTTCCTATTTATCATTTAGGAACTGGTCAACATAAGCCTGTTACCGCAGCGAGACGCTTTATAGCCGAAGAAGGCTTATTCGCACCCGCCATATTAAATGTGCGTCGCAATGAACACACTACTGATCGCTTCTTCTGGGGAGAGAAAGGTTTGTTTAGTGCTCAATATGCTGAAGAGAATCACTTTCTTTTCCCTTCGCTAAGGGTTATTGTTGAATTTCTTGGTGAAGACAAAATTTTTGCTGGTTTAGAACTCACCGCAGATGATTGGGAAGAGATTGAAGAGTACGAATACGCTTTTGTTTAGATTAAAAATTGTTTTTTAATTGTTCTTCGGCAATGATCAATTAGATCATTGCTTATTTCATGACCTCCATCAAAAAAATATAACTCTGATTTAGCTCCATTTTTTAACAAAATATCAAAGCTTTTTTGAGAAGCTGCTTTAGGCACAACTTGATCAATGTTTCCATGGTAAAGAAAAATTGGTGGCATATCTTTTGATGGTTTCCAATCCGGATGTGGATATGAGCTAAATGCAAAAACAGCCTGAAACTTAATTCTTGTAGCAACCTCTAATGCCATTGCGCCCCCCTGGGAGAACCCCAATAAAAATGTTTTATTTAAGGGTATGCGTTTAAAGCAAAGATTATTTAGTCTCTTTTCAAGATCCAATACTGCATTTGGAACCTCTTCCCATTTGTTAGGGTATAAGGGATACCATTGCCTGCCTGATCCACTTGGATGAGGCTGAGGGGCAGAGAAAGAAACTATTTCAAAACGATCTTTTAACCCTTCGGTTAAAAATTTGCCGACTGACAACAAATCATGTGCATCTGCTCCCCAACCATGCAGTAAAACGAGTCTATTTGTTGCGGATTCAGAATTTAAGGAGAGAAGTTCAGTCATCTTGAATGCAATATCCTTATTTGATGCGTAGGTTGTCCAAGAGAATCGATTTTAAACTATAAAGATGTCACCCATAGCTCTGCTGAGTGTCTCAGACAAAACTGGTTTGATTCCATTAGCCAAAGCATTAGTTAATGAATTGGGATTCAAAATTATTTCAAGTGGAGGGACTGCAAAGTTACTTGAGAGTGAGAATCTTCCTGTAAAACGAGTAGCAGATTACACAGGGTTTCCAGAAATTCTGGGAGGAAGAGTGAAAACACTGAACCCAAAGATTCATGGTGGAATATTGGCTAGAAGAGACAAAAAATCTCATTTGGATGATTTACATAGACAAAACATAAATCCAATAGATTTGGTGGTTGTTAACTTGTATCCCTTCGAGAAAACCATTTCAAAAGAAAATGTTTTATGGGATGAAGCCATTGAGAATATTGATATTGGTGGGCCAACGCTGATTAGAGCAGCAGCAAAAAACCACCAAGATGTTCTTGTAGTAACTAATCCAAATCAATACCAGGGATTAATAGATGCATATAAATCAAAAGCCATAACTAATGAATTACGAAAAAAATATTCACAACAAGCTTTTGAGCATACAGCCATTTATGACCTCACTATAAGTAAATGGATTGCTAAAAATATCGCTTACGAAAAAGCTTCTTGGTTACAAGGCTTACCATTAAAACAAGAACTTAGGTATGGAGAGAACCCACATCAAAAAGCATCATGGTATGGAGAGCCTGAGAAAGGATGGAGTGGCTCCAATCAATTACAAGGCAAAGAATTAAGTACAAATAATCTTCTAGACCTAGAGGCTGCGTTATCTACTCTTCGTGAATTTGGATATGAAAACACTATTACGAGTGATTCATATCAAAAGGCAGCAGTGGTGATAAAGCACACAAATCCTTGTGGAGTCGCTATTGGAGATAATCCATATTTAGCACTCAAAAGAGCATTAGATTGCGATAGGATTAGCGCCTTTGGTGGAATTATTGCTATTAATTGTCCTGTCGATAAAGCTGCGGCCAAAGAGCTCGAAAATATATTTATTGAATGCGTTGTAGCTCCACATTTTGATAATAATGCAAAAGAAATACTATCAAAAAAGAAAAACCTAAGGCTCTTAGAGTTAAAAGCTGAATCTATACAAAAAGCAACTAAACACCATATTAGAAGTATACTTGGTGGTTTGTTAATTCAAGATTTAGATGAACCAAATACAGATCAAAAAGAATGGAAAATTGCTACAAAGTTAGTACCAAACCAAGAAGAAATAAATGACTTATCCTTCGCATGGAAAATTGTAAAACATGTAAGATCTAATGCTATAGCTGTTGCACATAATAAACAAAGCTTAGGGATTGGAGCAGGTCAAATGAATAGAATAGGTTCCGCAAAACTTGCCTTAGAAGCTGCCGGAAGCAAATCAAAAGGTGCGGTATTAGCTAGCGATGGTTTCTTTCCCTTCGATGATACTGTAAAAATGGCAGCTGATTACGGCATTAGTTCAATTATTCAACCTGGGGGAAGCATTAGAGACGAAGATTCAATTAAAGCTTGCGATGAATTAGGTATAAAAATGATAATAACCGGCAAAAGACATTTTCTACATTGATGTTATTTAAAGTTAAATTGTTAACTTATATCTTTAAAATCAGCTTTTAATTTAAACTCAATTATGTACCTTTTGGATAATAAGTTATTTTATTTGATTTCCTAAAAAGTGATAGTCTTCCTGGGCCAGCGCATAAGAAATAAAATGATATTGCTGCGTAAATAGCTGACAATTCAAATATGTAATTGTGATTCTCTACTACCGCAAAAGGAAATCCTTCTAAACCAGTATCTATAAAGTGGAAATACAAAGCAAATACCATTGTTGATAGAAGACCTAAGGAAGATAATCTTGCCAATACTCCAGTTGCCAAGCCTATTGGACAAACTATTTGAGTTACTGCTGCCATATAAGTCCAAATCACAGGATCGCCAGGAAGAAAACTGAAATATTTGCCAACTACAAATTCAGCGAATCCACCTGGATCATTTAATTTTTCCAAACCGTGATGAACCATCATCAAACTAAAACTAACTCTTAGAACTAATATTGATAGTTCTCCAAAAATATTTACTTCCCCTTCTGGGCTCTGTACAACGACTTCAACCTTTTGTGAATCAGGATCTTTAAGATTAGATTTGTTCGCTTGAGTCATCTTCCACTAAAAACTATTATCTATCCTACGAGAGATTGGGACAAAATTGTGTTTTTTTCTTATCAAAAATTTTCGCTTAATTTCATTAGCTTGTGAATAACATCTTCAACCACTCTGTCAGGAGTTGAAGCCCCCGAGGTAATGCCTACACTAATATTTCCCTGTTCAAGAAAGGTTGCCTCAGTTAGCAATTCACCTCCTTCTAGTGGCATATGGGTAATGGTATTAGTTTCTTCACCAATTCGCTCTGGAGTATCAATATGAAAAGAACGAATTCCACGACTTATTGCGATTTCTTGAAGATGAGTTGTATTAGAAGAATTAAATCCGCCAATTACAACCATAAGGTCTAAAGGTTCATCAACAAGAGAAAACATTGCTCCTTGCCTTTCTTCAGTAGCATCACAGATGGTATTGATAGCTAGAAAATGTTCATTCAATTGGGCAGGGCCAAATCTTTTCAACATTGTTTTCTCAAACAATCTTCCAATTTCCTCAGTTTCGCTTTTTAACATTGTGGTCTGATTAGCAACTCCAACTTTTTGCAAATCCTTATCCGGATCAAAGCCTGCTGAAGAGGCTTTTGAAAATCGATTTAAAAAATCTTCTCTATTACCTTTACCTAAAATATAATCTGCAACGTATTTCGCCTCTTCAAGGTCGAATAGCACTAGATAAGTCCCTGCAAAAGAGCTGGTAGCTAAAGTTTCTTCATGTTTATATTTGCCATGAATAATTGATGTAAAAGTATGTTTTTTATGCTTTTCAACTGTGTGCCAAACTTTTGAGACCCATGGGCAAGTCGTATCAATGATGTGACAACCTCGATCATGTAATAGTTGCATATCTTGCACCGTTGCCCCAAATGCAGGAAGAATGACAACATCTCCATCTTTAACTCCGGAAAAATCTTTAATCCCTTTCTCTTCCGCTATGAAAAGAACATTCATTTTCCTTAAATGATCATTGACAGAAGGATTATGAATGATTTCGTTAGTTATCCATATTCGTTCATTGGGATAATGTTTCCTTGTCTCGTAAGCCATGGCAACTGATCTTTCTACTCCCCAACAAAATCCAAACGCTTCTGCAAGTTTTACTTTTAATCTTCCATGCTCCAAAAGATTTCCATTTTCTCTAATCGATCCAATCAATCCACTTTGATAGGCTTCAGCAAGGGCTTGTGCTCGCTTATTTGCTGAACCAAATCCTCTTCGGTTATACCTATCTGATTTATGAAGGGTTTGCTTGAAGGCTTGAGTATCCATTTCAATTAAATAATAAAAAACAAATGGATAGAAATCTCATCACTATTAAACCACACTAAAAAAGCCCAGATATGTTCCGGGCTTTTTTAGATTAAATGTAAGACAACTAAACAAGGAAACTAGCTAGAGGCAAAGTCAGGATAAGCCTCCATTCCATGCTCTCCTATATCTAGGCCCTGTATCTCTTCTGCTTCGCTAACCCTGATACCTCCAAAGAAGCCACCAATAATTTGCCAAGCAAGCCAACATGTAACAACAGTCCAGATACCATAAGCAGCTGCACCTAGTGCTTGAATTAAGAATTGGTTAATTCCTCCTCCATTAAGAAGACCAATTCCTGCAGCACCTGGGTCCATTCCATCAACCCCCCAAAGGCCGATAACAACAGTTCCCCAAACGCCGCAAACACCGTGAACTGAGAAAGCACCAACTGGATCATCAATACCTGCCGAATCTAAGGCAGCTACTGAAATAACCACAATAATTCCACCAACTGCACCAGCAAGCCAAGATCCAGCAAAAGTCATGTTGCCGCATCCAGCAGTGATACTAACTAACCCAGCAAGAATGCCGTTTATGATCATAGTTAGATCAGGCTTACCAGAAGTAATCGTAGAGAATACAGTCGCTGCAATCGCTCCACCAGCTGCTGCCAAAGTTGTTGTTACTGCAACATAAGCAACATATTGATCCATAGCCAATTCAGAGCCTGGATTAAATCCATACCAACCTATCCAAAGGATTAGTGCTCCCAAAGTAGCGATAGCCATGTTGTGACCAGGCATGGCCTGAGCTTTGCCATCAACGAATTTACCAATACGAGGTCCGAGAAGCATCGCCCCAACAAGTCCTGCCCAACCTCCAACAGAGTGAACAATAGAAGAACCTGCGAAATCAATAAAACCAAGTTGAGATAGCCAGCCACCATTCCACTGCCAGCTCCCAGCAATTGGATAAATGAAAGCAGTCAATACTAGGGAGAAAACAACAAACTCACCAAACTTGACTCTTTCAGCTACCAGTCCAGAAACGATCGTTGCAGCGGTACCTGCAAAAGCAGCTTGAAAAAGGAAATCAACAGCTGGAACAAGTTGTGAACAATCTTCCTCAAGGCCAGCGGCACAAGCTAATGCCCCAGAAGGATCGGGGTCAACAAAAAGGCCATTAAAATAAAGCCAACCGTCAACTACCGAGCCGCCATACATTAGAGAATATCCAATAACCCAATATGCTGTAACGGCTAAAGCAAAGACAAATAAGTTTTTAGCAAGAATGTTCACCGCATTTTTTTGACGGCACATACCTGCTTCAACCATTGCAAATCCTGCGTTCATAAAAATAACGAGGATAGTTGCCACAAACAGCCAAAGGTTATCTGCCAAGAAAGAAGCGGCCTGAGCCCCAGTTAAATCACCCAGGCTCACTTCTGCACGGGCGGAAAAAGTGAACACTCCTAAACCAAGGAGTGCCAAAGGAACTGTGGCTAGCCAGGTCAATGATTGACTTCGTCTTAAGCCTCGAATACTTCTTAAAAGAAGCATTGGACCATTTAAAAGACTTGCGTCTTGAAGACGAGAATTAGTTCGCCTTGGTGGCGATTGCAAAGCAGTGGTCATAAATGATGCTTACTGCGAAGAAAAGAATGGATATTTAATCCAAAAGTTTTACATTTATGAATATGCACGCAACACCGGAACTAAAGTTGTACGTGTTGATACAGAAAAAGACTTTGATATTTAGAAAGAGTATTAACTAATACATTATCCTGATGTTCATTAAATAACTTTTGCTTCTCAAATAAAAAACAAAATAATTCAGTCACGGCCTAGATAATATAGATTACATATAAAACAGTCTAACTAAGGGTCCTAAATAATATAAATGCATTTATAAGGTTCTATTGAAACCTCCTAAAAGGCTTTACCCCCTCCCATGTGATGTGATCATTGAAGAAACCAAACGAGCATGGAATCACTTCTATCCCATTAGACAAGGCCTCTCTAAAAAGATCGCCATATTGTGGATCAGCAGAATCGGCAGGTGCAAAAATATCCATATCTGACCTGCTAATACAAGGAATTAATACTGCTCTCGATTCAGGGCAAACACCAATTAGCTCTTTCAGATGTTTTTGGCCTCTTGTAGTTACAGTATCAGGAAATAAAGCCAATGAATGATCGCACCATGTTGTGTTTTTAACCTCTATGTAAATTTTCCTATTATCTAAATTGCTGGATTTTGGCTCAAGCAATAAATCGATTCGACTTTTACCTTCAAAACCATATTTAACTTCAGGCTTGATATTGGCTATCAAACCCAATTCCTTCTCTAAGCAATTGGCTTCAATTAAATTCCTAATTAATTTATTAGGCAAAGATGTATTGATACCAACCCAGCATCTCCTCTCCTTATTATGGCTTGGTACCTCAGCTTGCTCCCAAGACCAATCTAATTTACGTTTAGGTGAAGGTGAATACTTAAGCCTGACTCGACCACCAGGCCGCAAAACCCCTCTCATTGGTCCTGTATTTGCACAATGGGCAGTTACAACTTCTCCACCATCCAACTCTATATCGGCCATAAATCTCTTATATCTCTTAATTAAAACCCCCTCTAAAAGAGGTGGAAACTCAATAATGGGTTTTCCAGTTTTTATCACTTAATTAACATCCAATAAAACAAGAACTACAAAATATTTTAAACAAAACAGCTTCTTATTTTCAAATCTAACATGTCTAAATCAATAAAAGAAATTGCCTTCGTCGTCAGTCTAGGGACTTTATTGAGCAAATTTGGAGGCATGGTAAGGCAATTAGTTATTGCTGGTGCTTTTGGAATCAGTGCTGCATATGATGCCTATAATTATGCTTACATTATACCTGGTTTTTTCTTAGTTCTTTTAGGAGGTGTTAACGGACCATTACATAACTCAATGGTTAGCCTATTAGCAGAGAAAAACAAAGTTGAGAGTAAATTATTTATCAATTCAATTAATAATATTTTGTCACTAATATTATTAATTTTAAGTTTATTTGTTTTCTTTTCCTCTGATCTATTAATTAATCTAGTCGGACCAAATTTAACCCCAGAAATAAAAGAGATCGCATCGTCACAATTAAAAATAATGTCTCCGATAATCTTCATGTCTGGATTAATAGGCATAGGATTTGGATCATTAAACGCCAAAAAAGAATTTTTAATCCCCTCTATAGCTCCATTAATATCAAGTCTATTGATTATAATTTCGATATCAATCTTTTGGATAAGCAAAGAAAACACAACCGATATATCTCAATTAGATCTAACAGGAGGAATGATTCTCGCTAAGGCAACATTAATAGGAGCTCTAACACAATATCTAATTCAAATACCCTTCTTAATTAAAAAAGGTATATTTGCAATAAGTTTTTCAATCAAATCAAAATATTCCGAAATAAAAAGAGCATGGAGAATGATTGCTCCTGCATCACTTTCTTCAGGAATGATTCAAATTAATGTATTTACTGATTTATTCTTCGCATCAAAAATAGTAGGCGCAGCGGCCGCACTAAGTTATGCAAACTTTCTAGTACAAGCTCCTCTTGGAATATTATCAAGTACAATTTTAATTCCATTATTGCCTGTTTTTGTAAGTTTAAAGGCAAGAGAAAATCATATAAAATTAATAGAAAAGATTCATCAAGGATTGACACTTTCTATGGGCTCTATGATATTTTTAGGATCTATATTTATTTCACTTTCCACTCCAATTGTTGTATTATTATATGGAAGAGGGGCATTTAATCAAAATGCAATAGACATCGTAAGTCAACTGTTAATTGCATATGGTATTGGAATGCCTTTTTATCTATCTAGAGATCTATTAGTTAGAGTTTTTTATGGCATTGAAGATGCCAAAACACCATTCAGAATTTCAACCATAGCAATATTTCTAAATTTATTTTTCGACTGGTTTTTAATAGGTGGATCAAGTCCTTGGGGTGAACTTTCACCTTTGAATCTAGGTGTAAATGGATTAGTATTATCAACTACATTTGTCAATTTTTTTGCATGTATACTTTTACTATTAAAATTAAATGAAAAATTAGAAAATTTCAATTTATCCAGAATACTCTTGGACAATCTTAAAATTATTTTAATAGGTTTTATTTGTGGAATTAGCTCATTTTTTATTTTTAAAATAATTGATTTACCTTATGGATTTTTATCTTTATTATTGAAAGTTTTAGTCTCTTCTGGAATAACTCTGACTATATTTAATTATTTAGCAACTATTTTTAAGATTGACCACATAAATTATGTAAATAAATTTTTAAAAGAAAAATTTATTCGTCTTTAAGAAAAACATCTTTTTCTGATCTAACTTTTAGAGGGATTTCCAAACAGTTCATTTCATCAGTCTTCACTCCACTTACTGAGAGAATTCTTGCTTCGATACCAAACTCTTGAAAAGCTATTTCCATCTCTTTAATTAATTCCTTCTCAACCTGAGCATCAGCATCGGTAACTTTACCTATAAGTCTCTCACCCAAACGTCCAATTCGCTGCCTTACAACATCTCTGGCATTAGTCACTTGAATTATTAACAAGAGCAATAAAGCAATTGATCAAATCTTATCTGCAATAGGGTTCTAAAATCTCTTCAAGGTCAAAAAATTGATTTGGTGGAATTAATCTTGATAATGGCAATATAGTTTTGCCTCCACCAAGTTTCACTTGAATCCCTTCAAGACCTTTTCTAGCTGCAGTATTTGCACCTTGGTCAAAGTAAGCCTGACATTCGATAGCCAAGTCCTTTGCAAGGCCAGCATCTCCTAGATAAAGGTTCCAACTTCCAACTTGAATAAACAATCTGTCAGCTACAGAGACAGCTAGCTCATTAATTTGCGATGAATCGATAGAAGTGGACATAAAAAGATAGGTTTTTTCCTATTATCAATGAGCTTAGATAGAAATTTGTTGCTTTCTCAAATTGAAAAAATTAATGAGGGAATAACTTTTTAGCTTTCACAAGCAAATTTCAATGAATTTTCAGACAAATATACAAACATTTTTTTTTTATTCTTTGGGAGTTGATCTGATATTGTTTTTTTGTGCGCCTGTAGCTCAGCGGATTAGAGCATCTGACTACGGATCAGAGGGTCGGGAGTTCGAATCTCTCCAGGCGCGTTAAAAAATATGTAAATCCTTATATAAATAGAAAATAAGAGAAAGTTTTCCCTAATTGGACTAAACATACGCTTACCATCACAACACAAATAAAAGGATAAAGTGACCATTAAATCTTCTTTGTTGGAATGTGATCCAAGTATTGCAAAACTAATAAACAATGAATTATCAAGACAAGAAACTCATTTAGAACTTATTGCAAGCGAGAATTTCGCCTCAAAGGCTGTAATGGAAGCCCAAGGATCAGTCTTGACAAATAAATACGCTGAAGGTCTCCCCAGCAAACGTTATTACGGAGGATGTGAACATATCGATGAAATTGAAAAGTTAGCAATAGAAAGAGCAAAAATTCTTTTCAGTGCCAATTGGGCAAATGTCCAACCGCACAGCGGAGCACAAGCAAACTTTGCAGTTTTCTTAAGCCTTCTAAAACCTGGTGACACAATCATGGGAATGGACCTGTCTCATGGAGGACACCTCACACATGGTTCACCTGTCAATGTCAGTGGCAAGTGGTTTGAGACATGCCACTACGAAGTTGATCAAAGGACCGAAATGCTTGACATGGATGCAATCAGAAAACAGGCAATTAAAAATCAACCTAAACTAATCATTTGTGGATTTTCGGCGTATCCACGGAAAATTGACTTCCAGGCTTTTAGATCAATAGCTGATGAGGTAAATGCTTATTTATTAGCTGATATCGCTCACATTGCAGGTTTAGTTGCAAGCGGTCTGCACCCAAACCCAGTCCCATATTGTGATGTAGTTACAACAACCACTCACAAAACTCTTAGAGGCCCAAGGGGAGGACTAATTCTCTCAAAAGATGAAGAGCTTGGGAAAAAGCTCGATAAGGCAGTATTTCCAGGTACTCAAGGAGGTCCATTGGAACACGTAATAGCAGCTAAGGCTGTGGCATTCAAAGAAGCTTCTGAATCGGAATTCAAGATCTACAGCCAAAGAGTAATCTCAAATGCACAAGTTCTTTCTAAACAACTACAAAAAAGAGGTATTTCAATTGTAAGCAAAGGTACTGACAATCATATTGTTCTTCTTGACCTTAGAAGCATTGGAATGACAGGTAAAATTGCTGATCAGTTGGTTAGTGATATCAAAATAACTGCGAACAAAAATACTGTTCCTTTTGATCCCGAGTCCCCGTTTGTTACGAGTGGACTAAGACTAGGTTCAGCAGCCCTTACAACTAGAGGTTTTGATGAACAAGCCTTTGAGGATGTAGGCAATATCATTGCCGATAGACTGCTTAACCCGCATGATGAAGACATAAAGGAACAATCAATCAAAAAAGTATCTGAGCTTTGCAACAAATTTCCTTTATATAGTGAAAACATCTAAAGAAATTAAGATAGACAAAAACAATCCATTTGGAGCAGAGATTTTATGCATTGGGAGTGAACTTCTTCTAGGAAACATTGTTAACACTAATTCTCAATGGATCGCAGAGCAATTAGCAATTTTAGGTATTCCACATTTTAGACAAACCGTTATTGGAGATAATCCTGAAAGGTTAAAAGAAGCAATACTAGAGTCATCTAATCGATCTCAACTTTTAATCACAACTGGTGGTCTTGGACCAACACCAGATGATATTACGACAAAAATAATTGCTGATTCTTTTAATACGTCCCTGGAACAAAGAGATGACATTTTAATTGAATTAAAAAACAAAATGAAGAATAAAGTTAGAAAATTGTCTAAAAGTCAGAAGAAGCAATCTTTTGTCCCCAAAGGGGCAAAAATTATAAACAATTATTCAGGCACAGCACCGGGTATAATTTGGAGTCCAAAAAAAAATTTTACAATACTTACTTTTCCTGGGGTCCCAAGTGAATTAAAAGAAATGTGGGTAAAAGAGGCTTCAAAGTGGTTAATTAGTAACAATTTCTCAAAGGAAGTTATCACTAGCAAAGTATTACATTTTGCAGGTATAAGTGAATCTCTACTAGCAGATGAAATCCCACATTTACTTAAAGCAACCAACCCTACTGTCGCAACTTATGCAAGCACAGGGGAGGTAAAGGTAAGAATCACAGCCAAAGGAGATAATATTAAAGAAAATAATAGATCTATAAAACCAATTGAAGAAGAATTAACTCAAATAACTGGATCAAAATGCTTTGGTAAAGACAATACGACTCTTGAAGAAGTCGTAATTAAATTATTACTTAGCAGAAAAGAAACAATTGCTGTTGCAGAATCATGTACCGGAGGTGGTATTGGTTCTAAACTCACAAAAATTCCTGGATCTTCAAAAATTTTTTATGGAGGCGTCATCGCATATAACAATTCAATCAAACAGAACATATTAGAAGTCCCTGAAGAAATAATTAATACCTATGGAGCAGTCTCAAAGGCAGTTGTTGAAGCAATGGCGAAAGGCGTCCAAAAAAAATTCAAAGTTAACTGGGCTATATCTGTCAGTGGTATTGCAGGGCCCACTGGTGGCAGCGAATTAAAACCAGTTGGTTTAGTAAATTTTTGTATTAAAGGTCCGAAAACCCTTATTACATGGGAAGAAAGATTCGGATCTAATAAGACAAGAGAAGATATTCAAAAATTAAGCGTTTTAAATGCTCTTGATAGATTACGTTTATCTATAATCATGGAAAATTAATTCCTAATTATTGTATTTGAAATTTGAGTTCTGGAACCCTCTACGACAAAGTTTGGAACTTCCATCAGGTAAAAGAACTGCCTGGGGGGTCAACTCAACTTTTTATTGGCCTTCATTTAATTCACGAAGTTACGAGTCCTCAAGCTTTCTCCGCTCTTGATGAAAAGAATCTTGAAGTCAAGTTTCCCAATCTCACAGTCGCAACCGTTGACCATATAGTCCCAACCTCAAATCAGCAACGTCCTTTTAGCGATCCTCTTGCAGAGGAAATGTTGGCAACTTTAGAAAAAAACTGCAAAACTCATGGGATAAAATTTCACGGAATTGGAAGTGATTCGCAAGGTGTAGTTCATGTTATGGCTCCAGAATTAGGTTTAACCCAGCCTGGCATGACAGTAGCTTGCGGAGATTCACATACCTCAACTCATGGAGCATTTGGAGCAATCGCATTTGGCATTGGAACCAGTCAAGTTCGAGATGTTTTAGCCAGTCAAAGTTTGGCAATGAATAAACTAAAAGTAAGAAGAATATGGGTAGATGGTGCATTACAAAAGGGAGTATATGCAAAAGACCTAATTCTTCATATCATTCGTCATCTTGGAGTTAAAGGAGGAGTTGGATTTGCATATGAATTCGCTGGACCTGCAATAGAAAAGCTATCAATGGAGGGGCGAATGACTATATGTAATATGGCTATTGAGGGTGGTGCGAGATGCGGTTATATCAACCCAGATGAAACTACTTTCAGATATATTAAAGGGAAAAAACACGCACCCAAAGGTGCAGAATGGGATAAAGCTGTTTCTTGGTGGAAAAGTTTAGCTAGTGATTCAAAAGCGACATTCGACGATGAGATTCAATTAGATGGATCATCAATAGAACC
Source organism: Prochlorococcus sp. MIT2304 (assembly GCF_059772405.1). Lineage (NCBI taxonomy): Bacteria > Bacillati > Cyanobacteriota > Cyanophyceae > Synechococcales > Prochlorococcaceae > Prochlorococcus > Prochlorococcus sp. MIT2304. The sequence continues at coordinate 1,668,317 of NZ_CM186286.1, read as the reverse complement.
AACTGTTACTTGGGGTATAACACCTGGGCAAGGAATTTCAATCAAAGAAACAATTCCAAATCCTGAGTTTCTTCCACAAAATGAGCAACAAATCGCTAAAGACGCATGCAAATACATGAATCTAAAACCAGATGAACCCATTGAGGGGAAATCAATTGATGTTTGCTTCATAGGTAGCTGTACCAATGGAAGATTAAGTGATCTCCAAGAGGCCTCTAAAATTGTTAAGGGTCATTCAGTCGCTACAGGCATTCGAGCATTTGTCGTTCCTGGTTCTCAAAAAGTCGCTAGGGAGGCGAAAGAAAAAGGAATAGATAAAATATTTCTCAAAGCAGGTTTTGAATGGCGAGAACCAGGTTGCTCAATGTGTCTGGCGATGAACCCTGACAAACTTGAGGGAAGACAAATCAGCGCTAGTTCAAGTAATAGAAATTTCAAAGGAAGGCAAGGCTCTGCAAATGGGAGAACCTTGTTAATGAGCCCTGCTATGGTTGCTGCTGCTGCAATAAATGGGAAGATTACAGATGTAAGAAATTTCCTTTAAGAGTAAACCTAAGAATAAACTTATTGAAATATGAAACAAGAGTTCCCAAAAGGTGAAATCAAATCAATACAAGGCCGTAGCTTTACAATTCGAGGCGATGATATTGACACTGATAGAATCATTCCTGCAAGATTTCTCAAATGTGTAAGTTTTTCCGCCTTAGGAGAACAAGTCTTCGCGGATGATCGAAGAGAGCTAAATGGTAATCACCCATTCGATCTTGATCATAATAAAGGAGCCAATATTCTTATTGTTAATGATAATTTTGGCTGTGGTTCCAGTCGTGAGCATGCACCCCAGGCTCTTATGAGATGGGGGATAAGATTAATTATTGGGGAAAGCTTTGCTGAAATTTTCTTTGGGAATTGTCTTGCTCTCGGCATACCTTGTCTAACAGCCACAAAAGACAAAATAGTTAAATTGCAAAACCTAGTTGAAAAAACTAGAAATCAAATCTGGAATTTTAATCTTAAGAATCTATCCATTTCTAATCAAAAAGAAACATTCAAACTTAATCTTGATGAAGGCCCCTACAACATGCTTTATTCTGGCAAATGGGATGCGACCTCTCAACTACTAGATGAAGAGGAAAAAATAAATAAAACATTTAATAATCTACCCTATCTAAATAATTTCAAATTAGACGTCTAAAATACTGGTCTAACAGAATTACTAAATTTGAATCCATTTAAACGAAAATATATTCCTCCTGCATCATTATTGGGATGATAGTAAATTCCGAATTCATAAGCCCTTCTATGACATAAAAGGCCAATCTTAGTATCATAATATTCCCCATAATTCTCTGAATCATTATCAATATTTAAATTAGAACTAATATCAAAAATTATTGGTCCATACATTTGTTGCATAAAACCTATATTTAATGTTCGCAAGTCAACCGCATTATCAAACTTAAATGGACTATTTCCAGATTTAAGTTTGACACCTGGCATAACAAATAGTTTTGTATAATCAAGAAAATTTCGCTCTAACTTCCCTAATCTAATTTCAGGACCAGCACTGAGCTGTAGAAAACTCTGATCGCTAACATCTTCATATTTAAAATAAGCAGTATTAATATTAGTTCTAAAAACTAATTCAGGATTAACTAAAATAGGAGATAAAAGCATCTTTCTATTCTGATCAATGTTTTTTCTATTACTCTTCCATATTTGATATTCACTGTCTAAAGAAGCAAAAAAGCTAGTTCTCCAGAGACTATTAATTTTAGTATTTTTAAGTACTTCTGCTTCGTATTTAGCAGATCCAAATCGAATATTTAAATTTTGTTTCCCTTTAGCAGCTTCAAAAGAATAAGTCTTATCGAGAAAACCTCCATATGCTGATTTAATTTCAGTTTCTCCTATTGTTCCATTCCACGCTCTAGACCTATAAGTAGTAAAAAAATTAAAACTCGATTCATCTAGAATTGGCAATGTAAAATACTTTCTCAAAGAGGATGAATGTCTAAGACCACTAAAAATCCTTTTTGTATTTAGTGTACTCAGATCATTAACACTATCAAAATCCCAATCCTTATAACTTGCATTTACTTTTATATTCAAACCAAACATATCCGAAAATTTTACATCTTTACCTTCTTGACCTTTATCACTATCGTAACTATATGTTTTATCTAAAAAAGTTCTACCAATTAGAAACTGCGGCTGAAACTGAAGTTCTAAATTATTAGTTAGCTTTGTTTTATTACCTCTTCTTATTAATACTAATCCATCACGATCTTTACCATCAAAGATTAAACTAAGTTTTCTCTTTTTTTTCGTCCCTTTAAATATTCTTTTACCAATGGAAATTTTCGTTCTATTTTCAAGAATTAAATTGGTTTTAGAGGTTGTAATTAGTAATTCACCTTCATCGTCTTCTTCTGCTATAACGTCTATTCCCACAAAGGCAATTTGATGAGGTTCTAATGGATCATTCGTAAATACTATTCTAGTAGATTTCCAGCCACTATCATTAATAGTTATTAAATCAGATTTAAACCTCCAATTATTAATAGACCCTTTTGATTTATCTGATAAAGTAATTTTATTTTTTGGCACTTTAATATTGCCAAAAACAAATTCTATGCCATCATCATAAGTATTTTCAACTATATTATTAGAACTATTTTCATTTGTTATTTCATTTGAATTAGTATCGAGTTTTAAATCTTTCAAAACGTTTTTAATATCTAATATCCCGTATACATTTTTAATACTTCCTTCTTGCTTTAATAGATTATATTGAAATTCCCTACCTCTAAAATATTGCCTTTTTTTGCTAAATCTAATATTACCTTTAGCAATTACAACACCAGTTGATTTATTATAACTCAGCGAGTCAGACCTTAAGATCCAACCATTTATTATTGCCTTAACGTTTCCCTGGGCTATATAAATATCCTGATCGTAATCATATTGCTTATCCGAGAAAATCTTGAGAGTTAAAAAAATATTTTCTTTTTGCTCTTCTTTTAAATTTTCTAAAGGTGGTTTTTTATGAGTATTAATTGTTAAATTTTCAAGAAGATTATCTTTCCCAAAAGCAATGTCAAAAAAATAGGAGAATGTGGTAAACCCAAGGAAACCAAGGTTTACAAGAAATAAATATTTTCTCTTCGCCGCCAAATCATTTAAGCCGACGAAAAGATAATACTGAAAAAAGAAATTACAGGAGCTTGTTTAGTCCAGTAATTAGCGTGTCATTTTTTAATCCTGAGGACTTTCCAAATCCTTTCTATTGGGAGTCCTTGTTGGATCACTTGCCAAGAAACCAAATAAAAAGATCCCGACAAAGAAAAAGACGACCGTATAAACGGAAATCTTGAGGGCAAGCATGAATCCTAACCAAGTAATTAGAGGTTAAACCTATCCTATGAAGTCAATAACTCCAATGAAAAAAGCAAAGGTGTTACAGACTTTTGGAAACTGGACAAGTTTTTCAAATTCGATAAAGCCTAAAAAGTCAATCAATGCAAGGCATATAGAAAGAGAGATCAACTTTTTCCCCGTTCAAATTTCTCAAATCCTTAACTTTCCTTATTTTTTTAATTTATCTAGTTCTTTTTCTTTTTCAGCTTTTTTCAGCTTTTTTCAGCTTTTTTCAGCTTTTTTCAGCTTTTTTCAAAGCATAATTCTCAAATATCAGATTTTTTTAGGTCATTCCATCACAAGTTTCTACAGTCTCTTCTTCTTTTGGACAAGTTCTCATACAATATCTTGACTCATACAAATCTGAGCTAAGAGAACCGACATGGGACAAAAAACAGCACTTGGATCTTTGCTTAAATCCATTGGCAATTCTGGACAAGGAAAAGTTGTACCAGGATGGGGAGCAGTACCCGTAATGGCTTTTATAGGAGTTTTGCTACTAATTTTTCTAGTGATTATGCTCCAAATTTATAACCAATCACTTCTCCTACAAGGTTTCTCTGTCGACTGGAACGGCTGAATTGATTAAATTCTGAGTAGTTGAATTTCGCTCATGAATATTTTTGGGGTTGGTTTACCTGAAATAGCTGTTATTGCTGGATTAGCACTTGTTATTTTTGGTCCAAAACGTCTTCCTGAACTTGGCAGAACTATTGGTAAAACTCTCAAAGGTCTTCAAAGCGCCTCTACAGAATTTGAGCGTGAAATCAAAAACGCCATGACAGAAGAAGAGTCTTCAAATGAAGACATTTTGGAGAAAGAAAACTAATTTCTCCAAAATCAAATAAGTATATTTAACTTTTAGAATCAACAAAGATTCTAGCTACTTGATATGTTGGGCAATAACATAAAATTATTAGTTGGCTTAGGAAATCCGGGAGTTGAGTACCAGAAAACTCGACATAATGTTGGTTTCATGGTTTTAGAAGAGATTTCAAAGAAAAATAATTGCTGCTTTCGTGAAAACAAAAAATTATTTGGGAGGACTTGTGCTTATGGCTCAGGTATAGAACAAACAAGACTCTTAATGCCTAATACATTCATGAATGAAAGTGGAAAATCAGTTAGATCAGCAAAGGATTGGTTTAATTTTGAGAATCATCAATTAATAGTCCTAGTAGATGATATGGATCTACCTCTAGGGAAAATAAGAGTCCGCTCTAAGGGGAGTTCAGGAGGTCATAATGGATTGAAAAGTATTATCAAACATCTTGGTACTGCTGAGTTTAAGCGATTAAAGATTGGGATAGGACCCCCAAGCGAGATTCAACGAGACAGAAAATCTAAAACTGTATCTCATGTATTAGGTAGATTTTCAAATGAAGAATTTAAAGTGTTAAATTTGATCATTCAGGAAATTATTAGTTGTATTGATTCAATCACATCAAATAATTGGGAAAAGATAACTACTCGACTAAATTCTTACAAGCCTGAAAAATCATAACTGTTTGAGAATGAATAACAAACCATCAACTACTGCTTATCTTCAAATTCATAAGCAATGCTTTAATCAAAAAAAGGTTGAAGGAATTGTTCGTGCAGGGGATTTCGAATGGAGTTTTATTTGGGCTTTTCACAGTGGACAACTTTTTGTAGAACCACCACTTGGAAGAGCCTTAATAAAAGATGCCTTAGAACGGTATTTAGTCAAAGCAGATTACAAACTTGAATCTGGCGGAGATTACATTTTTACAGTTAGGGCCAAATTTTAATATCTAGTTTCTCGGGCCAAATCAATGAAGATTTTAAAAAATCTTCCAATAAAATCAAAGCGACAATGGCATCAAGATTTTCAGGAGGGAAAAGGATTTCTTTAGGAAGCCAACGAATAAAATAATTTGGAGGCCAAATTTCCCAATATCTAAACCTTGCTCGTAAAGTTGATCCTTTTTCATTTACATAATTTAGATCAAAAAATTTTTTTCGTTTTAATTCATTCTTTATATACTTACAATTTGTTCCATCACCAATGATTATCTTACTAATATCATAATCTTCATTCCAAAACGAAACTAAATCAGAAAATTTATTTAACGAAGTTATCCCTGCTTCAATTACTTTTCTGGACTTAATATCAGCCAACAATAAGCCACATTTTTTATTACCCGGATCTATTGATATATAAAAACTCATTTAATTCTTACTTCTAATAATTTCTTCTAAGGACTTTAGTTCTAATGATACAGAGACTTTATCTGCACTTTGATGAGTATCAACAGCTCTAGCAATTATTTGAAATTCTCCCTTTTTTTTACCAACTAGATACTTTCCTAAATTATTAATTTGATTAGCATTAATTTGCAACTCAGAACTTAACGATCCTCGTCGCCGAACCTCTGCCAAAGTTGAAGCCATTAAAAGATTAATCTTTTTACTAATAGATTCAGAGTCAGAATCAGATAAAGATATGTTTTCTAAAGCAATAACCTCTCCTTTCCTTGTAATAATTTTATTTAATGTGATCTCGGGAAATGCATAAACATAATTTTCACCTCTAAGTATATTACCTGCTGATTTAATTCTAACAACCCAACTTCTGTTATCAGATATTTTACTCTCAAGCTTTTCAATATCATCTTTACGAACTAATAATATCCTTCTATAATTAGATTGATTTATTTTTACTAAATTAAAAGCATAAAGATTAGCTTGCTGCAATAAACTTTCGATAATTTTTTTTATATCACTATTTTTATTTAATTTAATGGTCTTAGTTACTAAAGTCTGGCCACTAGTTATTACTACATTTCCACTTCTAAAAGCATATAAATTCTTTTCTAATTTTTTTAATTCTTTTTCACTATCTATAATCTTTTCTCGAATATCTTCTAATTGAAATAATCCGACTCTTAAATCCCTATCAAATAAAATCATTGTTGCGAAAGAGATAGCACTAATAATACTTCCAGTAAAAACAGTTATTAAAACAGCTGTACTTTTTGGTCTTAATTTAAAGATACTTAAACGAGCCTTCCCAACTCTAGAACCTAAGCGATCCCCTAGAGTAGAAAGTATTCCACCTAGGATTAATATTAAAAGAATTTTCAGCCAGACTGTCACAGAAAGAAAGAAGAAGTGGAATTAATCAAACCTCCTAAACCTTAGTATGTAATGGCCTTCAATTAAATCTTTTTGCTAAGGCTATTGGATCAAATATAGTTATCTTTTTCCTATCTATTGCCAATAATGATGAACTTTTTAACTCACCAAGTAGTCGTGTAATAGTTACTCTGGTCGAACCAATAGCTTCAGCAATAGCTTGGTGAGAAAGTCTTAAGTCAATTGTTACCCCTTTTTCCCCAGGTACACCAAAGTCCCTGCACAAAACCAGCAAAAAACTGGCAAGCCGAGAAGACATATCTCTGTGAGTTAATGTTTCAATCATTGTCTCAGTTTGAAGTACTCGACTTGATAGCCCTTGTAGAAGAAGCAAACCAACCGAAGCATCTTGCTCAATTGCATTCCTTACCGAAGTTGCCGGGGCCGCTACAAGTTCCACACGAGTAAATGCAACTGCATGATAAAAACGATCTGATCTATTCCCTGTCAATAAAGATAAAACTCCGAAAAGACTATTTTCTCTCAATAAAGCAACTGTAATTTCTTCACCTGTTTCATATACCCTGCTCAAGCGAACAGCACCACGCCTAATCAAATAAACCCTTTCTGCTGGATCACCAGGAAAAAAAATTGTTTTTGACCTATCTACGACTTCAGTAGAGACTCCATCTAAAGACTTAATTACGTCCAACAACGTGTTAGTTGGAGGCAGAGAATTTGATGATGAATTAACAGCCATATGGCTATTTTTTTTCTGGTTGAAACGGGTAAAGCCACGAAAAGAAGTGACCATATTTAATTGATCGTTCTGAGAACATTAATAAGTTGAGAAAAAACGATATGTAGCTATGGCGACTTTTTTCACCCTTAATCCCCATCTCAATTTCTTTCCTCGTTTAATTCTACTATTTAAAACCCGCATGCTTAAAAATAAACTTGAAAAGTATTCAAACAATTGATCTGTAGATTTAAACCCCTTCAAAGCTCCGAAGAATCTTAAAAGTTAAAAAATTTTACCTCATACACCACAGATGGTGTTCTTTGGTTGATTACAAATTTTAAAGCGCTAGATTAAATTTACGAAGTTAAGATCGAATTTGAGATGAATGCAGGATCAAGCATCAATACTCAACGAGAGGATTTGTCATTAGCCAAAGGGCCTTCTCTCAGGGCTCTTCCAGATAGAAACCCTTTACAACTAGTTAAAACACAAGGCCAATTACAAATACACACCTCTCCTTTTAGAGGTAGTTTTTCTATTGTTTTAAGCGAAGCGCTGCGATCTGCAGGCTTGGGAAGCAAAGTTTTAATATCTCAATTCTTGAAAGGCGGAGTCAATCAAGGTCCCCATGGAGCAGTAAATCTTTGTGGTCGACTGGAGTGGCTAAGACCAGCTATTGAAACTTGCTCACCTGGAGAGTTGCCAGAAGAAAATTTATCTTTTAAGAAAAAACATGAAGAGAAAGCAATTAAAGAACTATGGGGATTTTGTAAAAAACGTATAGTTGAAAAAAAGTTAGACAAAATCGTACTTGATGAAATTGGTATGGCAATTAGCCTTGGTTTTATAGAAGAAACTGATTTAATTTCTATGATCAATAACCGCCCATCATCTACAGATATTATTCTTACGGGACAATCAATTCCTCCTAAAGTGATTGAGATGGCTGATCAAATTACCGAATTACGCTGCAATTAAATGTTAAAGAACGATCGTTGGATTTCACAGCAAGCTTCTTTAGGAATGCTTGAACCATTTCAAGAAAAACTAATAAGGCATCTTGAACCTGAATCAAAAAAATCACCTGTTTTAAGCTTTGGATGCTCATCTTATGGATACGATTTGCGTCTATCCTCAAAAGAATTTTTAATTTTCAAGCATGTTCCAGGAACAGTAATGAATCCAAAAAAATTTAATCCTGCCAATCTAGAACCTACCGATTTAAAAAAAGATCAGGATGGCAAGTATTTTATTTTACCTGCTCACTCTTATGGTCTTGGAGTGGCATTAGAGAAAATGAAAGTGCCGCCAAATATTACTGTTATTTGTCTTGGTAAAAGTACTTATGCTCGCCTAGGAATAATTGTAAATACAACGCCTGCAGAAGCAAGCTGGGAAGGTCATCTAACACTTGAATTTAGTAACAGTTCTGGGGCGGACTGCAGGATTTATGCTGATGAAGGAATTTGTCAATTACTTTTCTTTGAAGGTGACCCTTGTGAGACAACTTATAGCGATAGGCAAGGCAAATATCAACATCAACAAGAAAAAGTGACCTTAGCAAAAGTTTGAATATGAGCCTTGTTCAATTAATAACTTCTACACCAGATGCTGAGAAAAACATGGCGTACATAGCCAGAGTTAGTAATCCAAAAAATCAAGATAATGAAGATTTTAGTAAATTATTGGCATATTGCATCAAAAATGAACATTGGAGCGTCTTTGAGCAAGCTTATATGACTTTACAAATAGAAACCACGAGAGGAATTGCAGCACAAATATTGAGACATCGATCATTTACTTTTCAAGAATTCTCGCAACGTTATGCAGATAGTGGAGCGCTTGGAGAAATACCCCTACCTGAATTGAGAAGGCAAGATAATAAAAATAGACAAAATTCCATTTCAGATTTATCAGAAAAAATTATAAATCAATTTAATGAAAAAATTAAACGTCAATTCAATCTAAATAAACAACTTTACGAAGAAATGCTAGAAGCAGGAATAGCAAAAGAATGTGCGAGATTTGTACTTCCGCTTGCTACACCAACTAGGATTTACATGACAGGTTCATGCCGTTCTTGGATTCATTACATAAATCTACGAACTGGCCATGGGACCCAAAAAGAACATATGGATATTGCACAAGAGTGCAAAAATATTTTTTCGCAAGAATACCCAGTAGTTTCATCAGCTTTAAATTGGCTCAATTAACCATGTTTTCTCGGAGCTTCAGTTTTAATAATGTTATTAAAACTCTCCTCCCTAGAGAAAAATTCTGATGACAAATTGCTTGAGTTTGATTCTTTAGTAAAAGATGGTAATTTTGAATTATTAATTAAAGAGATAAATATTTCATTAAGTTCATTATATTTTCTAACCCCTAATGAAAACCCCTTCATAACACCCTTATCATCAAAAAAAATCAGCTTAGGAATACCATTAACATCATATTGTTCAATCAAATCAATCCATCTAGAATTATCAACATTCAGTAAAACAATGTCGACTTTATTGTCATTTTGTTTTTTTGCATCAATCATATCTGGAGCCATCTCCTTACAAGCTTCACACCAATCTGCATAAAATTCAAAAACCGTAGGTTTTCCATTTGACAAGGCATTTTCAGGTAATAGGGAACTTTTAGCCAATCGATCAAGCATTGCATTTTCTTTAAAACCATTGCGAATAAAGAGTAAAGCAATCACTAGAGAAAAACTTAGAAAAGCTAAAAAATATTTTTGAAAATCACTAATGTCTTTGCCTTCACTAGTATTATCTTTCATAATAGATAAGAATTCCTATAGTTAATTATATATAAAATTCTTGAATTCAAAAAGCATATGATTATTTTAATTATAAATCACCTTAATTTATGAATAGAGCACTATTTCTAATATACATTGCTCTATATATTGGCAAATTCTGCTTAAGAACAAATGATTCCCTGTCTGTTATTACCTCGTAGGGATTTTTTTCAAGCCATTTGAATCCTTTCAAAACTCTTCTATCAAAATAAATACTCTCATCAATAATATTAGTCATATATTCAATTAGTTTAGATATATCGCTTTGAATGAATAGTTCACCATCCTTACTTATAGATCGTGCAATCGAATTAAGAAGACTTTTTGTTAATACTCTCCTTTTAAGATGTTTTCGTTTAAACCAAGGATCTGGGAATTGAATCGAAACTCTTTTTAATTGATTAAGATCTAAATCCAACAACCATTCATCTAAGCTAATATTCACATTGCAATATAGGAATTTTAAATTTAACAATCCCAATTGTTTTCTTTTTCTTTCAGATGAACTAACAAGGGGTTCTCTTATCTCGAGCCCTAAAAAATTCCAATTGGGATATTTTGATGCCAATTCTATTAAGAATTCTCCTTTAGCAGAACCAATATCCAAATGAATAGGATCATGAGAATTCTTGAAAAGAATAGAATTACTTGGCAGTGATAATGGTAACTGAAAAAAATGGCTTAGAGGATTTACATGCTGTCTCACAAATGAAGCCTGATATTAATAAATCAAAGTTATATTCTAGCAAGTTAACTTCAAATTCCAGATCAAAGTCTCAAGAAGATAAACTTTATTATTTATTTGCTAGTAATCGTCAATAAAAATATAGAATAAATTCGATTTCTGAGTTAGGCTTTTTCTATGAATATAGAGAAAAGTCTTTAATAATTGGGAATAAAGATGAAAAAAATAGATAAAGGCTGATAATACATATGAATGAGATTATTGTCTTGACTGAACCTCAATTCCAAATTCTAGTTTGGCTCTCATATCGTATTGCCGCCACTTTTGCATTTGGTCTGCCTTTGTTTCTCTTCATTTGGGCGAAAATTTCCAATTCAAGCTCTATTGATCGGTTGTTATCAATTTATTGGAAAGTTTCTAGTCTTTACGCAATAAATATTCTGTTTCTAAGTAGTGAGAGCCAATTAGGCATATTCATATCTCTAATCTCACCCATACTAATGATTGCTTCTATTTGGTTTTGGGTTGATCTTAATGAAGAAATTGACGAGATGTACATATATAATCCAATTTCATTAACAACAAGAATTTGGCGTTGGAGCTTATCCTTCTGGGGAATTTTAAATACTGGACTACATATCATTAGTTGGAGATGTTTAAATTCAATAAATGGAAACTATTGCGATACTTGGAGAGAAATCCCATACAATACATTTATTACAACAAAAATCGTTATAAAGTTTATCTTAGATGGTGATTGGACTACAACTTTAGCGACATTTTTTGCATATCTAGCTTTGATAATATATTTAATAGGTTTACTCCAATGGCTTGTGATCCAATTCCCCAAAAATGGACGTTTTGCGGGTAAGTTTTAGAAAATAATTAATTTATATTTAAATAGCCAAAACTACTTTTTCACATCTAGTGCAAATCTTTGGATGGTTTTGATTTTGACTCATTTCAACTTCGTAATGCCAACATCTTTCACATTTAAATCCTTTGGCTTTAGCAATATCCACTGATGCAATATCATTATCTTCACTGACTAAAACCTCAGCCCACGGCTCACCTCCAATTTGCAAAGATGAAACAAGGAACCAATCTCTCAAGATATCAACCTTGTTAGATTCACTTTCAGATAACCATTCGATAGCACCTTTAACTTTTTCATCAAAGATATCAACTCTTACTGAAGCTTCTAAAGAGGAACCTAATTCTTGATTATTTCGACAGCTTTCCAACATACGATTAATAACTGTTCTAAGTTTGCGTAATTCAGCAACATGAATATTAAGACTATTATTTCGCCACGAGTTAGGTGCTTTAGGCCATCCTCTTTGAAAAACAGAGTTTTCCTCTAAGCTATATGGAATGTTTTGCCAAATATCCTCTGCCATATGACATAAAACAGGTGCAATTAAGCCAGAAATTTTCTCAATAACCAGGGATAAAACTGTCTGACAACTTCTTCTTCTAAAGTCAGTTTTAGAGCTCACATACAACCTATCTTTTGCTATGTCTAAGTAAAAATTTGATAGCTCAACTACACAAAAATTCTGAATTGTTTGGAAAAACTTAGAGAATTCGAAATTAGAGTACGCGTCAGTTATCTCATCAATCACTTCAGCTGTTCTATTCAACATCCATTGATCTAATAATGGTAGGTTGGAAATATCAATGGAATCTTTTTTATAATCAAAATCATAGAGATTTCCTAATAGATACCGAGACGTATTTCGTACTTTGCGATAAACGTCAGAAATTTGCTTAAGTATATTTGAACCAATAGGAACATCTGCCGAGTAATCAACAGAACTAACCCAAAGCCTCAAAACATCTGCTCCATAAGCAGGATCTAATTTTTTATTTGAACCGCCATTAATTATAACTAAAGGATCAATAATATTGCCTAAGGATTTACTCATTTTCCTGCCATTCTCATCTAAAGCAAAACCATGTGTAAGGACTTTCTTGAAAGGTGCATATTCATTTACTGCTACCGAAGTCAATAAAGATGACTGAAACCAACCCCGATGTTGATCAGATCCCTCCAAATACAAATCTGCTGGATAATTTATTTTTTCTTTATTGGAAATAACAGAAGACCAACTAGAACCTGAGTCAAACCAAACATCCATAGTATCAGTGCCTTTTTGCCATCGATCTGCCTCGTTTAAATAAGACGGAGGTAACAGCTGAGAAACTTCGTATTCCCACCAAACATCTGCTCCATGAGTAGAGAATAAATCAGTTATGTGAGCAATAGTTTCTTGATTAAGTAGAATTTCTTTCCCATTTTTTTCATAAAAAACTGGTATTGGTACTCCCCAAGTCCTCTGTCTTGAAATACACCAATCTCCTCTTTCTCTAACCATGGAATGAATTCTATTTTTCCCAGATTCAGGGAGCCAAATAACATCCTCAATTGAAGAAAGTGCTTTATCCCTAAACCCTTCAACAGAAGCGAACCATTGCTCTGTAGCCCTAAAAATAGTTGGTTTCTTAGTTCTCCAATCATAAGGATACTTGTGCTCATATGGAATTTCTTTAATCAATGATCCAGTATTAATGAGATCATTGATTATTGTATTATTAGCATCTTTTAATACATTTAGGCCTTCAAATTTTCCAGCTTCTTTAGTTAAAAAACCTCTCGCATCTACAGGACAAGTAATTGGTAAATTATATTTTTTACCAGTATTAAAATCATCAACACCATGACCTGGAGCAGTATGTACTAATCCAGTTCCAGAGTCAGTAGTTATGTAATCTCCACCTAATACTACAGGACTTCTTTTATCAAATAAAGGGTGATGATATAGAATCCCATCTAATTTCGATCCATTTATTAATACTCTTTTTTTATAATTAACTCCTACGCTTTCTGAAACATCTGCCAAAAGATCATTAGCAATAATTATTAAAGATCTATCAGAGCCTTGTGCAATTACATAATCTAATTTTTGGTTAACAGATATTGCCTCATTTGCAGGAATTGTCCAAGGCGTAGTTGTCCATATAACAAGTTTAACTTCTTTTAATTGCCCTTCAGAATTAAAAAGATCGGGAGCTTGATTAGAAATTTCTTGAGTTAATATTTTTGGTATTTGATCAACTTTAAATCCCACATAAATACTTTTGCTAACATGACCACTTGGGTATTCTAATTCCGCTTCGGCCAGAGCAGTTTGAGAACTTGGACTCCAATGAACAGGTTTCAAGCCTCTATATATGTATCCTTTGAAAACCATTTCGCCAAATAACTTAATCTGGGACGCTTCAAACTTTTTGTCCAAAGTTAAATATGGTTGATCCCAATCTCCCCAGACTCCCCACCTTTTGAAACCATCCATTTGCTGAGAAACTTGCTTTTTTGCATAGGCAGCTGCTTTTTTCCTCAATTTGATAGGGGTAAGTTCCTCCCGTTGAGTTTTATCCAAACCTTGAAGAACTTTCAATTCAATAGGCAACCCATGACAATCCCATCCCGGAACATAACAAACTTTTTTACCTCTCATAGTTTGGAATTTATTAATTATGTCCTTCAATACTTTGTTAAGAGCATGGCCCATATGCAGCGTCCCATTTGCATATGGGGGGCCATCATGCAAAGTAAAAGTCTCTCCAGTGTTTTTTAAGCCTAATTCGAAATCTATTTTTTCTTCAGCCCAAAAAGCTTGTAACTCAGGTTCTCTTTGAGTTGCATTAGCCCTCATCCCAAAATTAGTATGTAGAAGATTGAGAGTGTCTTTGTATGTAGGGCGATCCTTTTTAGAATCTTTATTTACATTATTCACTTTGAGAAATATCCAGTAGTCAACATGGTTACTTTAGGCCTTTTAACCTTATCAAGAAGTCTCTTCATTTTCAGGTAATTCTTGATTTATGATCTTATTGGAACCATTTGGAACAGATTGATCAACTACTTTCTTCTTGACTTCTTCTTTCAATTCTGGATGAACCCATTTTTTTTCTTTTAAAGGTTTTTCAGATTTGTTCGTAAAGCTTGTAATAACCTTTAAAAATCCATTGATTAGTAAAGCAAAACTTTGACTGAGCTGTTTAAAAGATTCAAACCATCTTTGAAAAGATCCAATCCGCTTTATCTCTTCAGGGCTTAATTTATACCACCTATTTTCAATGATTTCTAAAATCATTTGTCCATACAAAATTGCCATAGAAATAACGAGTAAATTTATCGAACCTCTTAAAAGATCATTCTCCACTAGGAGAAATAATCCTAAAAATAAAAAAAGTCCGCCCATTAACCAATCTCTCGGCCTACTTATTTCGACAAGCATTAAAGGTAAAAACAATATCAAAAGTCCAACAAAAAGAAATAAATATCCAAAAATAGAAACAACCATATTTTTGTCAATATGAATTTGGTTTGTGGTGGGAGAAACTCCTTAAACAACTACAAATCATGCTTCATAAAAATAGAATTACCAATCTCTCGCATATCAATATAAAAATTACATTAATCTTTTTACGTTCACGAATCAAAAATAGTCTTTAAATAGCCATCAATGAGCTGCTAGAATTAACTGATTATCGGTGAGAACCTAGGCCCACCTGGCGGAATTGGTAGACGCGCTGGTTTTAGGTACCAGTGACTTTAGTCGTGGGAGTTCAAGTCTCCCGGTGGGCATTTTTTAATTAAGCTGTACAAGCTCATTTATCTACATCACATCAAGCAATGACCCAGTGCTTATCGAGGTCTGACAAAGATAAGGCAACAAAAAAACTGAAGTCATTACGAGACTGGCAAAATGAGATCCAGGACTATCTTGATCCGCCTAAGCCCATAAACGTAACTTTAGGGCTATTCATTGGTGGGTATTGTCTTGCAATAATTAGTGTTTGGCAGTGGTATCAAGGGAATTGGCCGTTACCAATACTAGTCGCATTGGCTTTTTTGGCTCTCCACATGGAAGGAACCGTTATTCATGATGCCTGTCACAATGCTGCCCACCCAAATAAATGGATCAATCAATTCATGGGGCATGGTTCGGCCATATTACTAGGTTTTAGTTTCCCAGTTTTCACAAGAGTTCATCTCGAACATCACAAATACGTTAACGACCCCAAAAACGATCCAGATCATATAGTTAGTACTTTTGGTCCTATTTGGTTAATAGCTCCAAGATTTTTTTATCATGAATATTTTTTCTTTGAACGAAAACTGTGGAGAAAATTTGAACTAATGCAATGGGGAATTGAGAGGGGAATATTTATTTGCATTGTAATTGCGGGAATTAAATATAATTTTATGAATGTTATTTATAATCTATGGTTTGGGCCAGCATTAATGGTGGGAGTAACTTTAGGAATATTTTTTGATTATCTTCCACACAGACCTTTTCAATCTAGAAATAGATGGCGAAATGCAAGAGTTTATCCAAGTAAATTAATGAATTTGTTAATAATGGGACAAAATTATCATTTAGTTCATCATTTATGGCCATCAATTCCCTGGTTTGAATATAAACCTGCTTATGAGGCTACAAAACCTCTCTTAGATCAAAAAGGGTCTCCTCAAAGAATGGGTACTTTTGAAACTAAAAAAGATAGTCTGAATTTTCTCTATGATATTTTACTTGGAATTAGAAGTCATAAAGAAAGAAGAAGTAAAATGAGGTCTTTTGCAAGAATCTTACCCAAAAATAATTGGAGAAAAAAATATATAAAATTAATTCATAAAACTCGTATAAAAACAGAAACCAAAAGGTAATTTATAAATCTAAAGTATTTTAGGCACTCTAAAAAAATCACCTTCTCTATGAGGTGCTTGATTAAGAATATCTTCCCTTGAGGAATTAACTTCAACAAAGTCATCCCTCATTGCATTAACTACTTCAACAGCTCTAGTAGTAGGGGGAATATTTTCAGTATCTATTTCTTGTAGGTGATCAACATACGAAAGTATATCTTCGAGTTGCTTTGTATAAGTTTCTATTTGATCTTCTGGCAGTTCTAAACGGGCTAACTGCGCAACCTTACGAACATCAGACGTAGAAATTTTAGTCATGTTTATGTTAGAAAATTTTCAAGATCTTTATTTAATGAAAAAGAGACCTCATTAGCAAAGATCTTAGTGATTTCGTTTAGACAATTCAGTTCATATAACATTGTGCCATCTAAATGCCTATTGTGGAATCCTAAGTTCTAGTCGATTAATAAGCAATTGGAGAAATCTATTATTAAGTGAGTAATATGAGTCAAAAGAAATAGTAAGCAAATCTCAATTCTTACAAGAGAATTCTTCTCTAGGCCATCTCATTTGGTCGCTCCGAGCTTAATTGGCTGTTTTTTAATTAAGCGTTTATCAAAGAACAACTATCTTGCTGGTGTAATTGTTGAAACTGAGGCTTATTCTCAAGAAGAAGGCTCATGCCATGGTTTCTCAGGCAGAACTCAAAGGAACGAAACCCTTTTTGGAGAACCTGGTAACTTTTACATATACCTTTCATATGGAATTAATAATTGCGTTAATATCGTTACAGGAGAGAAAAATTGGGCAAATGGTGTACTTCTTCGATCAATAGCAATAAATGGTGAAAACGAGAGAATTGCCTCTGGACCAGGATTATTAGCAAAAAGATTTGGATTAAATCGGAATTTTGACAATTTACCTTTATCACCCTCAAATAATTTTTGGTTAACGCAGGGAGTAAATTTTACAAAAACGGGAAATATTGTTCAGACCACAAGAATTGGCATATCTCAAGCTAAAGATATACCTTGGCGTTGGTACCTAAAATGTAGTAGGAGTGTTAGCAAAAGGGTTAAAGGAGATCGAATTCCTCCAAAAAATAAGTGTTGGTCACCACCTACATTTGAGGGATTATGAATAATTGGACACATAATCACATTCTTGATCTATCTACTTTTTCTTTAGAGGACTACAACACAGTTTTAGAATTAACAACCAGATTCAAAGATGTCCATAAATCAAGTTCTAGAAAACTTCCTGCACTGCAAGGAAGATTGATTACTAACTTATTTTTTGAGCCAAGTACAAGAACACGATCTAGCTTTGAACTTGCTGCAAAGAGACTATCTGCTGATGTTCAAAATTTTTCTGTATCAGCAAGTTCTTTAAGCAAAGGAGAGACTCCATTAGACACAATCCTCACATACATCTCCATGGGTGCTGATATTTTAGTAATCAGGCACGAGTCTACAAATGTGCCGGCGGAGTTAGCTAATTATTTAGATACAAATAAAATAAACACATCTATTGTTAATGCAGGAGATGGATTTCATAGTCATCCAAGTCAAGGACTTTTAGATTTATTTACACTAGCTAATTTCTTTAATCCAAGCGAACCATCCACTAAGAGTATTTTAAACAAAAAGATCACAATAGTTGGAGATATTCTTCATTCTAGAGTTGCACGATCAAACCTTTGGGCCCTTACTGCATGTGGAGCTGAAGTAACGCTTTGCGGACCTCCAAGTCTACTTCCAGAAGAATTCATTGATTTTGTTCTCAATCCTCCGCCAGGGCAAAAATTTGACCCAATCAATAAAAGAGGTTCTATTTGCATAGAAAGATCCCTAAAAGATGCCTTGAAAAATAGTGATGCTGTCATGACACTTCGATTACAGAAAGAGAGAATGAAGCAAAATATGCTGACAGATCTAGATAGTTACTATGCAAAATATGGAATAACACATGAAAGTTTAAAATGGTGTGAAAAGAAAGTTCCTGTCTTACATCCCGGACCAGTGAATAGAGGAATAGAAATAAGCAGTAAATTAGTGGAAGATAATTCAATCAATCTTATAAGCAAGCAAGTAGAGAATGGTATTCCAACAAGAATGGCCTTGTTGTATTTACTAGGGTTAAGTAAAAACAATTAATTGCATTTATAATAATTTTAATCCCTCTGAAAAAAGTCCATAAGCTATTCCGAGCCTAAACATGTCTAAGACCCATACAAGAATTTTTGGCTTTTTCAACTTTAAAAAAATAAATCTAGCTTTAATTAATATTTCCAAAAATACTAATACTATAAATGCGCCAACCGGGTCCATCAAATCAAGTACTCCATTGATCATACCAATTGAACTACCAAGGAAAAAACCTATCAAAAAAATAATTACCAACAATGAATATCTTCTCCATGGATTTGCAGCCCAATTTGCTAGCCTATCAAAAATCTTTGCAGATGATTTATATAAAACTGTTTTCTGCGTTCTTGGAGGCATATGGAAAAAAACAAAAAATTACTTTAGATTTTTCTCATTAGTAAATTCTCTAACATATACATAATAAAACAAAGATCACATAAAGCAAAAAAATTATTCAATCAAAATATAAACAATCAAATTTCCTTTAATATGAAAAATATAAATTATTTAAATTTAAAAAATATCTTTTAAAGGTCTATTTAAGATAAAATCTAAATATCATGAATAATTCAACTTTATCTGGGAAAAAAATATTAGTTGCTGTCACAGGAAGTATTGCAGCAGTAAAAGCTCCTGTTTTGGTTAGTCGTCTAGTAAAAGCTGGGGTAGAGGTCAAATGCGTCATAACGCAGAGCGCAGCTAAGTTAGTTAGTCCCCAATCTTTATCTACCTTAAGCAGAAATAAATGTTATCAAGATAAAGATCAGTGGGATGATTCTCAAACTAAGCCCTTGCATATTGCATTAGCAGAATGGGCAGAGCTCATTATTGTTGCACCCATGAGCGCCACATCTTTATCCAAATTTACTATTGGAAATGCTGATGGGCTTTTGGCGAGCATTCTTCTAGCCAGTCAATCTCAAATACTGTTTGCTGCAGCAATGAACACCTCAATGTGGGGAAATCAATCAGTAAAAAAGAATTGGAATTTCATAAAGACCATTGATCAAATTATAAGCCTCGAGCCTAGTGAAGGACTTTTAGCATGCGACAGAGTTGGTGATGGGAAAATGGCAAATTTAGATATTATTGAATTAGCCTCTGAAAGTGCATTTATTTTCAAGGCAGAGAATAAGTTTCTCACCAAAGATCTAATAGGCATAAGGTTTCTCATATCAGCTGGGCCTACCGTCGAAGATCTTGATGCTGCAAGACAATTAACAAATCGAAGCAGTGGAAAAATGGGGGTTTTGATAGCTCAAGCTGCAAAGTTAAGAGGTGCAGAAGTCGACTTAGTTCATGGCCCAATAAGGGTTCAAGAAGACCTTCTAGAGGGGCTTAATACTTACCCAGTAAGAAGTACAGCTGAAATGGGAGCAAGAATTGATGATTTGCAACCATCTGCTCAAGTTATTGTTATGGCTGCAGCAGTATCAGATTTCAAAAAAAATAATCCATGTGCGCAAAAAATTTCCAAAGATTTTTTTTTAAAGTCCCTTTTTGATGATTTAGAAATGACTGCCGACCTAATTAAAAAACAAACAAGCAAGAAATTAGAAAATCAAATTTTCCTAGGTTTTGCTGCTGAGACTGGAAATGACAATGAAATTATTGAGAAGGGAGAGAAAAAAAGAGTTTTGAAAGGTTGCGACCTTCTTATGGCCAATCCCATTGACAGATCTGGGCAGGGATTTGAGGAAAACTTCAACAGTGGTTTCTTGTTAGGTCCGAAAAAAATGGTCAAAAAATTATCATTATCGACAAAACTTTCAATATCTCATCAACTTTTAGATGAAATTCGAAATCTAAAATCATAA
Source organism: Prochlorococcus sp. MIT2304 (assembly GCF_059772405.1). Classification (NCBI taxonomy): domain Bacteria; kingdom Bacillati; phylum Cyanobacteriota; class Cyanophyceae; order Synechococcales; family Prochlorococcaceae; genus Prochlorococcus; species Prochlorococcus sp. MIT2304. The sequence goes on along the minus strand of NZ_CM186286.1, from coordinate 1,647,885 downwards.
ATTTACAGATATTTTGAGTATTTGTTTTTTTTCAATAATCAGCGTCAAAACTTATGAAACGACTGCTGCAAGGGGCTTTTCAAGGAAAATAGAGCGTTGAATACAACAAACAAAAAGCTACGGGTTGTATAGAGCTATCAAATGCTTGTGATAAGAAGTATTTGACACCTGTAATATCCCAACTGAATTAATTGGGCGGTTTCGACCGCAGTCATCTAGCCCTCTCATGCGATTTCGTCCTCTGCTGGCTTTGATGCTGGCTTTTTGTCTCACCTTTACAGCTCTCCCATCAAGCGCATCTGCAGCTTTAAAAGGGCGCGAGCAAGGCAATGCTCGTTTTGGCAATGTTGTTAATACTGGCCAAGCTGATGCTTGCACTGTTTTACCAGCGGGTTCATCGGGTTCTATCAATGCTGATGGCCAATTTAAAAGTTTATGCCTTCAGCCAACAGAAGTTTCAGTAAAACTTCCAGGTAACAAGCGAAATAAATCTGATTTTGCGATAGCAAAAATTATCAGTCCTCGCTTCAACACAAGTCTTGATGAAGTTTATGGAGATCTCTCTGGAGGTAAATTCACTGAAAAAGGTGGTATTGACTTCTCTTTAATTACAGTTCTAGCTCCAAATGGAGAGGAATTTCCTTTTGCTTTCTCTGTTAAAGAGATGGTTGCTGAATCCAAGAAAGGAAAGTCAATTGAACCTGGAGCTGAATTTTCAGGTCCAACAACAACTCCAAGCTACAGATCTGCAGACTTTCTTGATCCAAAGAGCCGTGCTAAATCAACTGGTGTTGAATATGCTCAAGCTCTCATTGCTCGTGGGGGTGATGATGAAGATCTTGCAAGAGAAAATGTTAAAGATGATCTTGGCGGTAAAGGTGAAATAACTCTTACTGTCGATAGTGTTGATGCAGATACTGAAGAATTTGGCGGCCAATTTGTTGCCATCCAACCTTCAGATAATGACCTTGGATCAAAAGATCCAGTTGATATCAAAATTAAAGGTATCTTCTATGGTCGCAAAGCCTAAAAAAACAACCATTTTAATCAAAGAAAAAGGGGGTTAAAACCCTCTTTTTTTTTGGGAAAAATTTAATCCAAACAATTTCTCAAATATGGGCCCTTTATCTGGGAGAATTTGCCGGGTTACTTCACGGGAAAATGACTAGCAAGCAAAATTCCAATAGAAATCAGGAAGGTTTGATCAAACCTTATGGTGGAGAACTTTTAAACCTTATGGCATCTGATCAAGAGGCAAAAGAGTTAAAAAAAAATTCTTTTAAAACTTTAAATTGTTCAGATAGAAATGCTTGTGATATTGAACTTCTTTTAGTAGGTGCTTTTTCACCTTTGAATGGATTCATGAGTGAAAAAAATTACAACTCAGTTGTCAAACATAATCGAATCGAATCAGGTCTGCTTTTTGGATTGCCAATTGTTATGGATACTGATAGGGAAGATATAAATCCAGGAGATTCAGTTTTACTAAATTATAATGATCAAGAACTGGCGATTTTAGAAGTAGAAGAAAAATGGACACCTGACAAAGTGATTGAGGCCCAGTTTTGCTATGGAACAACTTCTTTGGAGCATCCTGCGGTAAGAATGATCTCTATGGAGAGAAAAAAATATTATTTAGGGGGCTCTATAAAAGGTCTCGAATTACCCAGAAGAGTTTTTACTTGCCAAACCCCTGCTCAAGTAAGGGAGAAACTTCCACCTGGAGAAGATGTTGTCGCATTCCAGTGCAGAAATCCAATTCATAGAGCCCATTACGAGCTTTTCACAAGAGCCTTAGAAGCAAATAATGTCAGCCAAAATGGTGTTGTTCTTGTTCACCCAACTTGCGGACCTACTCAAGAAGATGACATCCCTGGATCAGTAAGATTTCAAACTTATGAAAAACTTGCCTCTGAGGTGAATAATCCAAAAATCAGATGGTCATACCTCCCTTATTCGATGCATATGGCTGGGCCAAGAGAGGCTCTTCAGCATATGATTATTAGAAGAAATTATGGATGCACTCATTTCATTATTGGACGAGATATGGCCGGTTGTAAGTCCTCTCTCAGCGGAAAAGATTTTTATGGTCCATATGATGCTCAGGATTTTGCAAACAAGTGCTGTGAAGAATTAGAGATGCAAACAGTTCCATCTTTAAATCTCGTTTTTACTGAGGAGGAAGGATACGTAACCGCTAATTATGCAGAAGAAAAAAGATTACACGTAAAAAAATTAAGCGGCACTCAATTCAGAAAAATGCTCAGGAGTGGGGAAGAAATTCCTGAATGGTTTGCATTTAAAAGCGTCGTTGATGTACTAAGAGCCGCATAGTTGGACCTGATCCTATTAAACTCTTGTTAGATATAGAAGAACATTGAACAAACGCTGGAGAAACATAGGCCTCTATGTCCTAATTGTTGTTGTTGTGATTTTTGTTGGAAGTGCTTTTTTCGATAAGCCAAGTCCGACTAAAGCATCTAGGACACTTAGATATAGTGACTTCATAGAAGCTGTTCAAGACAGACAGGTAAGCAGAGTGCTGATATCTCCAGACAAAGGCACAGCTCAAATTGTTGAAAGTGATGGAAACAGAGCTTTGGTTAATCTGGCTCCTGATCAAGAGTTGCTGCAACTTTTAACTGATAATGATGTTGATATTGCTGTACAACCAACTACTCAAGCAAACCCACTTCAACAAGCAGCTAGCAGCCTTATTTTCCCAATTCTTTTACTTGGAGGTCTATTTTTTCTATTTAGAAGAGCTGGCTCTGGTGGGGGTGGAAATCCAGCTATGAGTTTTGGAAAAAGTAAAGCAAGATTACAAATGGAGTCAGAGACAAAAATTACTTTTGGAGACGTTGCTGGAATTGAAGGTGCAAAGCTTGAACTTACTGAAGTAGTTGATTTTCTAAAAAATCCTGACCGCTTTACAGCTGTCGGAGCAAAAATTCCTAAAGGTGTTTTATTAGTAGGCCCTCCAGGAACAGGAAAAACTTTGCTTGCGAAGGCAGTAGCTGGTGAAGCTTCTGTCCCATTCTTTTCCATCTCAGGTTCTGAGTTCGTAGAAATGTTTGTTGGAGTTGGTGCTAGCAGAGTCAGAGATCTTTTTGAACAAGCTAAAAAGAATGCTCCTTGTATAGTTTTTATTGATGAAATAGATGCTGTAGGTCGTCAACGTGGAGCAGGCCTGGGAGGGGGTAACGATGAAAGAGAGCAGACGCTAAACCAGCTGCTAACAGAAATGGACGGATTTGAAGGTAATACAGGAATAATTATTGTTGCTGCAACCAACAGACCCGACGTGCTTGACTCTGCACTAATGCGACCTGGGAGGTTTGACAGGCAAGTAACCGTAGATCGACCTGATTACTCAGGTAGATTACAAATACTTAAAGTTCATGCAAAAAGTAAAACTCTTTCAAAGGGAGTTGACCTAGATCAGGTGGCTAGAAGAACACCTGGTTTCACTGGGGCTGATTTAGCAAATCTGTTAAATGAAGCTGCGATATTAGCTGCCAGAAGAGAATTAACTGAGGTCAGCAACGACGAAATAGGTGCTGCAATAGAGAGAATCATGGTTGGTCCAGAGAAAAAAGATACAGTAATGAGTGAGAAGCGTAAAAGGCTAGTTGCCTACCATGAAGCTGGACATGCCGTAGTTGGAGCTGTAATGCCAGATTATGACCCAGTACAAAAGATCTCAATCATTCCAAGAGGACAGGCTGGAGGTTTAACTTTTTTCACTCCCAGTGAAGAAAGAATGGAATCTGGTCTTTATTCAAGGTCTTACTTACAAAATCAGATGGCTGTTGCACTTGGAGGGAGAGTTGCAGAGGAAATTATTTACGGAGAAGATGAAGTAACTACTGGTGCTTCAAATGATCTAAAGCAAGTAGCTTCAGTTGCAAGGCAAATGATTACGAAATTTGGCATGAGTGACAAGTTAGGGCCAGTAGCTTTAGGTCGATCTCAGGGGGGCATGTTCCTTGGTAGAGACATTTCTGCGGAAAGAGATTTTTCAGAAGATACAGCTGCCACTATTGATTCAGAAGTCTCAATTCTTGTTGAAATTGCATATGAAAGGGCCAAAAAAGCTTTAAATGAAAACCGTCAGGTTCTCGAGGAGTTAACATCAATGCTTATGGAAACTGAGACCGTTGATTCTCTTGAATTCCAGGATTTATTAATTCGCCATGAAGTTAAAGTTGCAGAGTATGCTTAGTCAAAAAATATAATCAATTTTTGGAAGTCAAGCAAAATAATTTAATAAAAAGGCTTAAATTACAGCCTTTAATAGTTCTTATCAGGCTAGAAGATGAATTTTTTGACATATCAAAAAAAAGAGATAATTTATTTTTAAAAATCGAAAAACTATTTAATTATGGTATTAAAAATGTTGAGATAGGTTGGGATTCAAATGTAGAATGGGTTAATTTGATATCAGAAATAAAAAAGAATTTCAAATCAATTAATCTTGGTGCTGCATCAATTGAATCAAAAGAATCTTTAGATTCAATTCTCTCATTAGATCTAAATTATTCGATGAGTCCATTATTTAATAAAGAAATTCACCTCAAAGCCATACAAAATAATCAACTAGTTATTCCAGGAATATCAAATATTCATAATTTCAAAGAAGCTATTAATCTCGGATATAAAATTGTAAAAATTTTTCCTGCATCAACATTAGGAATTAACTTTATAAAAGAATTAAAAAAGATAAATCAAAAGGATATGTTTTTTATTGGTGCAGGTGGAATTAAAAGTAGAAACTTAAAAATATTTATAAAAAATGGATACGATGCATTAGTTATCGGAAGAGAATTACAAAATCAAACTCCTGACAAAGATCTAGAAATTTGGCTAAAAGATTATTCAGAATAGACTCTAAAAACCAATAATTAATTATTAATTTTAGATTCTGAACATTGTCCTCGATGCCTAAGCAAATGATCGGCTAAAACTATTGCAACCATTGCTTCAACCATTGGAACTGCCCTTGGCAAAACACAAGGATCATGTCTTCCTTTTGCCTTGAGAGTTACAGCATTTCCATCCTCATCAATAGTCTTTTGGCTTTTCTTAATTGTTGCTGTAGGTTTAAATCCAACCCTCAAAACTATATCTTCACCATTAGAAATTCCTCCTTGAATTCCCCCTGAGTTATTCGTAGCAGTTTTCAATTGATCAGATTCCGAAGGTACAAAAGGATCATTATGTTCACTTCCTTTCATATAAGTACCTCCAAAACCAGACCCAACCTCGAAACCTTTAGTGGCAGGCAAAGACATTAATGCCTTTGCTAAATCAGCTTCCAACTTGTCAAAGACAGGCATTCCAATACCTACTGGCGGATTGCGAACTACACATTCTATTACTCCTCCGCAGGAGTCTCCTTCTTTACCAAAAGCTTCTACTCGTTTAATCATTAAAGCTGCAGCTTTTTGATTTGGGCACCGAACAATATTTTTCTCAATCTCATCAAAAGTAACTTCATTGGGTTGAATATCAGCTTCAATATCATGAATTCTCTTCACCCAAGCAAGTATTTCCGTATTAGAAGACTTAGTGAGAAGTTGCTTTGCAACAGAACCAGCAGCGACTCTACCTATCGTCTCTCTTGCGGATGCTCGTCCTCCGCCACTTGAAGACTGAATTCCATATTTTTTTTGATAAGTAGCATCAGCGTGAGATGGCCTAAAAGCTTTTTTAATTTCAGAATAATCCTTAGGCCGATGATCTTTATTTCTAACAACCATCGCAATTGGTGTTCCTAAAGTTTTGTTCTCTAAAAGACCACTAAGAATTTCAACTTCATCACTCTCGTTTCTGGGAGTAGTGATTTTGCTTTGACCTGGTCTCCTTCTATTTAGATCATTTTGTATTTCATTGATATCAAGCTCCAACCTTGGTGGACATCCATCAATGATTACACCAACACCACCACCGTGAGATTCACCAAAAGTGCTGATATTAAAAAGTTTTCCGAAACTACTTCCCATAAATAAACCTATCTTCAAAATGCTAATCAATACTCACTAAAAAATAAACCAATAAATGAAATGCATAACTTGAAAAAAGCAAAAAAAAAGCCCTCTAAAAGAGGGCTTTGAAAAAATCAAGTTAAAGACTTAACCGATTGCAGGTGCAACAAGAGCTACAGAAGTAGACTCAGCAGCTGCTAGGTCAAGTGGGAAGTTGTGAGCATTACGCTCATGCATTACTTCCATACCAAGGTTTGCACGGTTAAGCACGTCACCCCAGGTTGGTACAACCTTGCCTGAAGTATCTACAACAGACTGGTTGAAGTTGAAGCCGTTCAAGTTGAACGCCATGGTGCAGATGCCCATAGATGTCAACCAAACACAAATTACTGGCCATGAAGCCAAGAAGAAGTGAAGGCTACGGCTGTTGTTGAAGCTTGCATATTGGAAGATCAAACGACCGAAGTAGCCATGAGCTGCAACGATGTTGTATGTCTCTTCTTCTTGTCCAAACTTGTAACCGTAGTTCTGTGAATCAAGTCCTGTGGTCTCACGGATAAGTGATGAAGTAACCAAAGAACCGTGCATTGCAGAGAACAAAGCACCACCGAACATACCTGCTACACCAGCCATATGGAATGGGTGCATCAAAATGTTGTGCTCAGCCTGGAAAACGAACATGAAGTTGAATGTTCCAGAGATTCCTAGAGGCATACCATCAGAGAATGAACCCTGACCGAATGGGTAAACAAGGAATACAGCGAAAGCTGCTGATACAGGAGCTGAGTAAGCAACACAGATCCATGGGCGCATACCCAAACGGTATGAAAGCTCCCACTGACGTCCCATGTATGCAGAGATACCAATTAGGAAGTGGAAGATTACAAGCTGGTAAGGGCCACCGTTGTAGAGCCACTCGTCAAGAGTTGCTGCTTCCCAGATTGGGTAGAAGTGAAGGCCGATAGCGTTACTTGAAGGAACAACAGCACCAGAAATGATGTTGTTTCCATACATGAATGAACCAGCAACTGGCTCACGGATACCGTCGATATCAACTGGAGGAGCAGCGATAAATGCAACGATGAAACAAGTTGTTGCCGCAAGAAGGCAAGGGATCATCAATACACCGAACCAACCGACATATATACGGTTGTTAGTGGAAGTAACCCACTCGCAGAATTGTGGCCAACCTTTGAGCAACGAAGAACGCTGCTGCTGAATGGTGGTCATGAGGACGAATGTGTATGTCCCTAATGGGACGGGTAAATAAGAGCAGGTAATTAGACTGCCAGACGTGATAATAAAGCGGAATGATGCTTTCTGTGGCCAATATGTAGGACAATTTATTAAGAGAATCAGCAAGTTGCGCCTGAAGAGCCCTTAAAATGTCTTAAGATTCTTTTAATATTTAGCCTCAGAGGTCAGCAATTGGTTCTTATAAAGTGGCTAATTAACGGTCATAGGTCTGAAGAGAGGGTTCCTTTATGTGATGCTCGTCACAGAAAATATGAATTGGAGGCTCAAGGGGCAGTTGTTTATTGGAGCGAGAGAACTTACTTTTGATGTACTAACTCTATAAATGATTGTTTCCATTCTTTTTTTACATCCCATAATTCTTTTTTGGTAAAGCTCATAGCGATATTTTTTTCCGCATAAGCTGCTTCATTGATGAAAACAGGAATATATGTTTCATCTTCGTCATACCTAATTATTTCACCATTCAACTTAAAAAATAATTCATCGTTTTTTTTTAATTCTTGCCAATCCTTCGATTGCCTAAATGAATGCACATAACCATCAATATTACCTTCTTCATCTCTAGGAAAATCAATACTTTTAATATGTCTGTGAATTATCAATTTATCAGGAAAAAAGAAATTCAAATTCTTAATTTGATGAATTTGTTCCATCAAACTTTCAAGAATTAATTTTGTCTGTGAAATAATTCTAGAATTCAATAGACCCTGACCTACAGGTCCAATTTCAACAACAAGTCCACAAGGCCAAGATTCAACTAAAAAACCTGTTTGTTTTTGATCAGATTCATGTAGATATACTGGTAAACCTAATTTATTTTGAATTAAAGAAGCCAAAGCCAAATCAGAACATCTTCTCCCATAAACAACTAGGCAACTTCCCATTGAGGCTGTGGTTGTATGAAAATCTAATGCTATTTGACAGGGGCTTTCTCCTGCCTCTCCATAAAGATTCACTAATTCATTAGCTCTGTTTCCCTCGAAATTTGAAGAATTGATACATAAAAATGATTCTTCTTTAAAACTACGATTCAAATCATTATGAATGTATCTTTTTCCTACCTTTTTAGCCTCAGGGTTTCCAATGACCGTACAAGTTTTAATCCCGTAAGTATTTATTAAAAACGGTGATTTTTTCCATTCATCAAAAAGCCAAATACCATTTATTTCATTACCATGCGTACCAGCCACTAGGAGTACTTGTAGCTGCATCATCATTCATCAACCATAGATATAAAAATAACCTTAAAAGATAGTCATGGCCATACCACCAATATTTGTAAAAGCTGCGAGAAACATATGGAGTTTTGAATGGAGAATTTTAATGAATGGTCTTGCACCATCTGATTCTAATGGAAATTACAATAGGCCTATAAATCTTCAACAACAAATTCAAATCCCGACAGAGAAGGATTTAAAGAATAGAGCATCAACTCAAATGCCAGGTTTGATTGTCGGCAAAAGTTGTCCTTGGGCACATAGAACATGGATAATTCATGAGATCAAAGGATTAAAGAAATCGATCAATCTTCATATTGCTGAAGTAGACACAGCAGGAGGAAGATGGATATTAGACCCTCCAATACAAGGATGTAAAACCCTGCAAGAGCTTTATGGGAAATGCGGAAATCATCAATCAAGACGAGCAACAGTACCAATGCTTTTCGATCCAGGCAATGAACCCGAAGCAAAATTAAGACTTATAAATAATGAAAGCGCTGAGCTTGTCGAAATATTAAATAATTGGCCTATATATGATCAAGAAATAGACCTTAATCCAAGCAAATATAAAAAACAAATTACTCACTGGCAAAATCTAATTCAAGAAAATATTAATAATGGAGTTTATAAATGTGGATTTGCTAGGAATCAAAAAGCTTATGAAAAAGCTTCTGAGAACTTGTTCTCAACTCTAAAAACTATAGAAGAAAATCTTCAATCAAGAGGTCCTTGGCTTTGTGGAAAGAATCTTTCAATTGCTGACATAAGACTTTTCCCTACCCTTATTAGATGGGAAGCAATTTATTACCCACTATTTAAATGTAGTAATAAACCAATTAAATCTTTCCCACATATAATTAAATGGAGAAAAAAATTTTTTAATATGTACAACATTAAAAAGACATGTGATGTTGATACTTGGAGAAAAGATTATTTTGGAGCTTTATTTCCTTTAAACCCAAGTAATATTATTCCTAAAGGAGAAGATATTACAACAACTATCAACAATTAATTATTAACTATGAAAGAAAAAAATTCTTACTTTACATCCTCAAATCCTATTAAAGGAGTCTATGGTGATTTCATAGTTACTTTAGATGATAAAAAAGAAGTTCTATTTTACCGATTATCAATTCTTTTCTGCGGATTATTCTTTTTAATAGGAATAGCTCAATGGTTTTTTAATGGATCTCATCAAATGTGGATTTGGCTATTGTGTATGTCATCAAGTATAGGTTTAAGTCTTAAGTGGATACATATATATCTGAGAACATTACATCAAATACTAACAATTCTCTGGTTATTGGGTTTTATTGGATTGCTGATACTTTTGTATCATTTCGGAACAACAAATCTAATGTATGGCCTCAGAGAAAATCCAAAATCGATATTACTTATAGGTCCACTTTTTGCTTCTTTAACTGGGATAGGTTTCAAAGAGTTTTTTTGTTTTAGAAGAATTGAGGCAATAGGGATAACGATTTTTATTCCAATTGCTTTACTTGGATATTTAACTGAATTAGCTAATGAAAGTTTTACTTTTGCAACGCTAGTTTTGTCTTCCTTGCTATTGATATCGATGGGAATAAGGAAATTCAACCTACCAGCAGAAGCTGACATAGGAGATAAAAGCGTTTTTGATTATTTAGAAAGCCAAAGAAAGGAAGCTAAAAGTATCTGATAGTTGAATAAATCAAATAATTATCAATTCAACAAAACCTACATATGATCTTTTTGTAGGTCTTAAGTCAGGGAATGGTGAGGAAATCCAACCAAATTTACAAACCACGTGCAATATTCCTCCGTCATAATTAATGTGTTAGTCAAACGATCCTGCTCTTACAAGACGCTATGAAAACTATTGACGAGCATATTCAAAAGGATGAATCCGAGATCCAAGAAGCCAAAGCTCAAGGGAATGAATCCAAGCTCCATCATTTAGAAGATGAACTTAATTCTCTAAAGGAATACAAGGAGCATCATCCTGAAGACAAGCATGATCCAAATGCTTTGGAACTATTCTGCGACGCCAATCCTGATGAACCAGAATGCTTGGTATACGACGATTAAATTTAAAAACAATTAATAGTAAAAGCAAAGGGGAGGCAAATACTCCCCTTTTTTTAGGTTATATCAATAATCCATATTAAAATCCGATGGGCTTCCAGTTAAAGAGCAAACAACTGCCTCCTCATTTTTCATTTGACGTACTTCAGCGATTGGTCTCCCCATTTTCTTTAGAACATTAATATCTTGATCAGTCTGGCAGCGAGCAATAATTTCTCCTTGTCCATCAAAACAACTGTAAAAATCCATAATTTTAGTAACTCTCTTTAGTTATGACCAAAAATTAACTGCAAGACAAGTAGGTATGATTCACTCATAACAATTAATTAATATCCAAGTTCGTTCCAAATAGAACTCAACAAATCATCCAGACCAAATTTCGTTACTGCAGAAATTATATGTACCTTTTTCATAGTTAGTTTCTCAATATTATTTAGAAGTTTTTTAATTTGATTCTCATTTAATAGTTCTTTTTTATTCAGAACAAAAATTCTTGGCCTAGAAATCAAACCATGACCGTACGACGTTAATTCCTCATTAATGGTTTTGAAATCATTTATCGGGTCAGCTGATGCTAAGTCAATTAAATGAAGTAAAACCTTTGTTCGTTCAATATGTCGAAGAAAATCATGCCCTAATCCAATACCTTTTGAGGCTCCAGCAATCAAACCAGGAATATCTGCAAAAACTGTTCCATCTCCTGAGGGTCTTCTTACTACTCCAAGATTAGGAATTAAAGTTGTAAATGGATAATCAGCAATCTTTGGTCTTGCAGAGGAGAGTACAGAAATCAAAGTACTTTTGCCTGCATTGGGCAAACCAATAATTCCAACTTCTGCTAATAGTTTCAATTCCAATTTCAATGACCATTCTTCACCTGCTTTCCCTTCAGTAAATTTTTCTGGAGCTCTATTGCTATTTGATAAATAACGAGCGTTCCCGAAACCTCCTTTTCCACCAAACGCGACAATAAGTTGTTGGCCTTTATGAGTTAAATCACCAAGAATAATATTTGTAGAGAGATGTCTTACCTCCGTTCCACATGGAACTTTAAGTATAGTGTCATTTCCTGATGCTCCAGTGCATTTGTTAGGGCCACCTCGTTGACCATTCTCGGCAGAAATTAATTTTTGAAATTTGAAATCCAAAAGAGTTTGTAAATTATCATCAGCCTCTAAAACAACATTTCCTCCTTGTCCTCCATCTCCTCCCGCAGGACCACCTGCTGGAACATACTTTTCTCTTCTAAAAGCAGAGATACCATCACCACCCGAACCCGCTTTGACATCAATAATAGCCTGATCAATAAATTGCATTTAGAAATATCTATAGTCAATAAACTAAATAATAATTCTTACATTCATACTTGCTAAATTAAAAAACTAAAACACTGTTTATAACTTTCACCTCAATTTCAATCAACCATCCACACAACACTACATCCAGGGCCGCCATCATGAGGTTCAGCATCGGCTACTTTTTCAATATATGAAAGTGAATCAAACCACTTCCTCAAACCTTTTTTCAGTTTCCCAGAACCAATTCCATGAATAACCCATAAAGCTCCGGAACAATTCCTCAATTTTTCTTCAATTACCCCCTCCGCTTCATGCACGCGTAAACCTCTTACATCTAAGGTATTTTTTTTAGTACGAACTAAAGATAAATTCTTTCTTACTACCCGCGAAGTTTTTACTTGCACGCTTTGATTTATTTCGGCTTTTTGACCATCAAGACTTTCTACTTCAGTCAAACTAACTTTGCTTCGAAATACACCACACAATACTGTTAATTGCATTCCATCATCTGAGAAAGAAATTATTTCACCTGCTTTACCTATAGAAGACAATCTAACTTTTTCACCAATTTTGGGAACCCAGCCCGGCAAAGGAGGGACCCGCCTATCGCTTCGATATCCCTTTTCCATTTGCCGTAATCGTCTACCAGCAATTCTTGCTGTTTCACCACTAGCATTTTGATCTCGCAAACGTTTAATCAAATGTCTAACTTCTTTTTGACCTTCTCGAATTGATGACTCCAGTTTAAACCTTCCTTGTTCATTAAACTTCTCCGTTTGTTGACGTTGTTTCTGCCAACTATCAAGTAATTCTTCATGTAATAATTCAGTTTTTGCTAATAAAGCTGCAGCATCTTCAGCTGCTGATTGCTGCCGCTCACGTTGTTTTTCTAAACCTTTAATGACTTGATTAACATTATTAACGCTTGCAGGATTAATAAACTCTTGAGCACGTTTTATCACTTCCGAATCAAGACCAAGTCTTTTTGAAATCTCAATTGCATTACTCCTACCAGGAATTCCCCATTGCAAATGAAAGGTTGGCTTTATTGTTTCACTATCAAAAGAAACCGAAGCATTTTCAAATCTTGAATCAGTATATTTTAGTGCTTTTAATTCTCCAAAATGAGTAGTAGCAAAAGTTAATCGTGCTCTATCCGCCATTGTCTTCAACAAAGCCATAGCCAAGGCTGTACCTTCAGAGGGATCAGTTCCTGCTCCAACTTCATCTAAAAGAACGAGCGTCGTACCACGGGAAGATGCTATGGCATTAAGTATTCGACTTATACGAAGAATATGTCCACTAAATGTAGATAAATTCTGCTGTAATGACTGCTCATCACCAATATCAGCAAAAACATATTTACACCAGGGTAATCTTGGCGAACCAGTACATGGTAAAAGTATTCCTGCTTTTGCCATTAAAACTGCTAGACCAATACTTTTTAACGCAACTGTTTTGCCTCCAGTATTAGGGCCTGTAATCGCAACAACTTTTAAATCAGAAGGGACATCAAAAGTAGTTGGAACTACTGTATTTTTTCTCTCATGAAAATCATTCCATACTAATAAAGGATGGCGAAAATCTTTAATATCAAAAAGTGTATTTTCCTTTTCATCAAGAATTGCTGGCACCCCGTTAAGCCATTTAGAGTAACGAGCTCGTGACAATGCAAACTCAATATGTAAAAGAATCTCTCCTAAATGAGCTATTACATCCGCATTTAACCCAACCTCCTTACTCCAATTAGCTAAAAGTCTCCTCTCTTCATTGGAGATTTCAGAATCTATTTTAGCCAAACGATTCCCTATTGATATAACAACTTGTGGCTCGACATAAATCGTATTTCCTGAAGCCGAACTATCATGAACCATTCCCTTAATCTGATCGGAAGTCCCAGCTTTAAAAGCTAAAACAGGTCTTCCATACCTCTCCGAGATAATATTGTCTTGAAGTAATCCACCATATTTCCGGATAATATCTTGAAGAATATCTTTTCTTTGAAGACGTACCGAATTCCTATGGCGTCGTAATTCAGAAAGTTTTGGACTAGCACGATCAGCAATTCTCCCACCTTCATCCAGGCCGAATTCGAGGAGTTTTTGCAAATCAGGCAACGTTGCAACATCTTTGAGCAATTCAGAGAGTCGTGGACGTGTTAATTGATCAAATATTAGTTTTCGTAATTTTCTAGCAGCTCTCAACGTGTCAGCGACTTTTAATAAATCCTCACCTATTGCAACACCACCTTTGGAGCATATCAAAAGAATATTTTCCAAATCATGAACACCCTCAAAAGATATTCCTCCATCAACAGAAATATCTAATGATCCAATTTCTAACGTTTGGGACAATAGCTCCTTGCTAATAGATATCTCTAATGGCAAATCAAAGCTTCTACATTTATTACGACCTTGTTGGGTTACCGCAAATGTAGACAAATGGCTACAAACAGTTGGCCATTCAAGTAACTCCAAAGATTCTAGAATTATTTGTGTTTTTCCTGAATTATCCTGATTTATTGGAAATTCCATTCTTCTAAAATTCTATTGATTTGTTGGAATTCCTGTTGATGGGTGATAAAGCATTTCCAACCAATTACCTTCTGTATCTTTCAAGTAAAAAGAAGAAGTTCCATCTCGATGATCATGCAAAGCACCAACCTTTACACCTTGATTTTTTAAAGATGAATGAAGGTTTTCTATTTCATTCTTATTAGTGAAATGAAATGCAAAATGTGGACCAGCCGCTTTATAGCCCGGTCCAAGCAAAGCAAGGCCATCTTTATTTTCTCCTGTTTCTAAGTAACACCAATCAGGATCATCCCAAACAAGCTTCATTCCCAAGCTCAAATAAAAACTTTTAGCCCTATCAACATCTTCAACTCTTATAGCTACATGGCCAAGCCGATGAACTTCTTCAATGTTTAATTCAGACTGTTTTTCTAGCATTACTTTTAATTGAAGATTGAAATTTTAAATAATTTTCTTAATTAACTCTATTGTTCTTTTAACCATCCTGCGGCATCACACGCATGATATGTAAGGATCAGGTTTGCTCCAGCTCTTTTGAAACTCAATAAAGTTTCTAAAACAATTGCCTTTTCATCAATCCATCCTCTTTGAGCAGCAGCTTTGATCATTGAATACTCTCCACTAACGTTATAAGCAGCAATTGGTAATTCTGATTCTTCCCTTAATCGATAAATAATATCTAAATAAGCCAAACCAGGTTTGACCATTAGGATGTCCGATCCCTCTTGTTCGTCAAGTTGAGCTTCTGTTATGGCTTCTCTAGCATTAGCTGGATCCATCTGATAGGTATTTTTATTTTTCGGGATAGGCTTATTTGATAATGATCTGGGAGCAGAATCTAAAGCTTCTCTAAAAGGGCCATAATAGGCAGATGAATATTTTGCGGTGTAGCTAATTATTCCAACATGTTCAAAACCTTCATCATCTAAGGCTTCTCTGATGGCTCCTACTCTTCCATCCATCATGTCGCTTGGTCCAATTAAATCTGCTCCCGATTGTGCTTGGACCAATGCTTGCTTACATAAATAATCAACGGTTTCATCATTCAAAATTATACCTTGACTACTAACTATTCCATCATGGCCATCGCAGGAATAAGGGTCTAAAGCGACATCAGTCATGATACTCATTTCAGGTATCTCTATTTTCAATCTTTCAATAGCCCTTGGTATTAAGCCTTTTTCATTAAAACATTCAGCTCCATCTTCTGTTTTCAGCTCATCTGGAACTTTTGGGAATAGAACGACACATCTAATTCCTAGATTCCAAGCCCGTTTAACTTCATCCACCAATCCATCCATTGACCAGCGAAATGAACCTGGCATCGCTGGTATCTCTTGAATATCTAAACCTTGATGAACAAAAAGAGGATAAATAAAGTCAGAAGCAGAAACATTGTTCTCTCTAACCATCTCTCTCAAAGAGTTTGTTCTTCGAAGGCGACGGGGCCGATAAGTAAGATCCATATTGATCAATAGAGATAACTACATAACAGATCACTACATTTTACTTCCTTTAAGTCCTCGCCTGATCAAACCAACTTGATCGGGGTTCATCTATTCGAACAGATCTAAGCTTTTCAATAAGTCTCAACTCATCATCTGTCCAGTTTTCCGGTAATTTTAATTTTAGAGTAAAGAACAAATCCCCTTGGGTATCTAAATCATGAAATCCTTGCCCTTTTAATCTAAATTCTTGCTCAGGCAAACTTCCAGAGGGAATTGATAAATATGTATCTCCTCGAGGAGAGGCAACCAAAACATTTGCTCCCAAAGCCAATTCATCTAGAGAAATAGGTAAGTCCGCATAAATATCTAAACCTTTGACTTTCCAAATTGGATGGGATTTGATAGATATTTCAATCAACAAATCTCCTCTTTTCCCTTTTCCAGGCTGTATGTTGCCCTTGTTCTTAATACGTATGATTGATCCTGTTTTAATCCCTTTTGGGATGTTCACCTCGATTCGTTCATTATTTACCAAAAGATTCTTTTGAGCTCCATTCAAAGCTTCTAAAAAACTAATCTGCAAATTAAATTCAGCATCAAGATTTAATGATTGAGCATTCATGTCTAAGGATATATTTGAGTAAATTTCTTGACCGACCTCGCTAAATTTTCCAATTAAATCACTCAAAAAATCATCAAAGTTTTTATATTCATCAAAACGCTTGTCATTTTTTTCTCTGGCAAAATCCCTAGGCTTTCCATAACTATTTTTAGACCAATAACTTAGATATTCTTCATAAGACTTTTTTTTATCCACATCAGAAAGAATTTCATAAGCTTCATTGATTTCTTTAAATTCTGATTCAGCAGCAGCATCATGTGGATGCAAATCAGGATGAAATTGTCTAGCAAGTTTTCTGAAGGCACTTTTAATTTCTTTATCGGTAGCATTTCTACTAATACCAAGTATTTTGAAATAATCCTTAAAACCTTTTAATTCCATGAAAATAAAGCTTTTTCAGTTGCTAAGGGTCAATCTTTGAATGATTTTTCCTAAATCTAGTATTTAAAAATTGAGAATGGCGAACGTAATTGAACCTTAAAGAGATAGGCTTATTCAAGTGAATTCAAGTAAGGAGAGTCGATTGGCGTTAATTAATGGCTTTCACCTGAAAAATATTAGAGGTGACGTATTAGGCGGCTTGACCGCTGCGGTTGTAGCACTACCACTAGCTTTAGCGTTTGGTAATGCGGCACTAGGCCCTGGAGGCGCTATTTACGGCCTTTACGGAGCAGTCGTAGTTGGATTTCTCGCCGCATTGTTTGGAGGAACTCCTGCTCAAGTCAGTGGTCCAACTGGGCCGATGAGCGTAACAGTTGCTGGAGTGGTTGCTAGCTTGGCGGCTGTAGGAGTACCAAGAGATTTATCTGCTGGAGAAATTCTTCCTTTAGTAATGGCTGCTGTAGTCATTGGGGGATTGTTTCAGATTTTATTTGGCCTACTAAGGCTTGGTAAATACATCACACTTGTCCCTTATTCAGTCGTTTCAGGCTTTATGTCGGGAATTGGAGTAATCATAATTACTCTCCAAATAGGACCTTTACTTGGGATATCAACTCGAGGAGGGGTATTAGAGTCTCTCTCAACTTTAGTTAATAATTTTGAACCAAATGGGGCTTCAATAGCAGTTGCAATAATGACACTTGCGATAGTATTTCTGACCCCCCGCAAAATCAGTCAATGGGTCCCCTCTCCTCTTTTATCATTATTAATAGTTACTCCTTTATCACTAATTCTTTTTGGCGATAGTTCAATAGACCGAATAGGAGCAATACCAGAGGGTGGTCTTTCTTTAAGTCTCCCAGATCCAAGTCTTGGCAATTTCTTCCCAATAATTCTTAAGGCTGGACTAGTCCTTGCTGTTCTTGGCGCTATTGACTCCCTTCTTACATCTCTTGTAGCAGATAATATCTCTCAAACCAGGCACAATTCTGATAGAGAACTCATTGGACAAGGTATTGGAAATGCAATAGCTGGTATTTTCACAGGTTTGCCAGGAGCCGGGGCAACCATGAGAACAGTAATAAATGTCAAATCTGGAGGTTCCACACCAATCTCAGGAATGGTTCATTCAGTTGTATTGCTATTTGTCCTTGTTGGTGCAGGGCCTCTAGCAGAGCAGATTCCTACAGCTCTTCTTGCAGGAATTCTAATAAAAGTTGGTTTAGACATTATTGATTGGGGATTTTTATTAAGGGCTCATCGACTTTCTCTTAAAACAGCAAGTGTGATGTATGGCGTCCTTTTGATGACAGTTTTCTGGGACTTGATATGGGCTGTACTTGTTGGTGTATTCATCGCAAATATGCTCACAATCGATTCTATTACGGAGACTCAGTTGGAGGGAATGGAAGCAGATAATCCATTTGATTCAACATCAAATAACAATGCAGCAAATTCACAACTTCCCTCAGATGAAAAAGCACTTTTAGATCGCTGTGCAGGAGAGGTAATGCTATTCAGATTAAAAGGACCACTTAGTTTTGGAGCAGCAAAAGGCATTACTGAGAGAATGATGCTTGTAAGAAACTACAAAGTTCTAATTCTTGATATTACTGATGTACCTAGGCTTGGAGTTACTGCTACTCTAGCAATAGAAGATATGGTTCAAGAAGCACTAAACAACTCAAGGAAAGCATATGTTGCTGGTGCAACAGGAAGAGTAAAAGACAGACTTGCTAAATTTGGAGTTGATGTAATTGGCACAAGAAAAGAAGCTTTAACAGCTGCAATTGACAACCTCAATGGTTGATAGTCAATAATGTATCTATCTGATTGATTGCCTTAAGAACTAACGAGAAATGGGACAAAACCTTTTCATCCAAAATGCTTTAAGTCCTCCTATACTTTTTTTCTTTTTGGGTGCAATTGCATACGCATTAAAGTCTGATTTTGAGATTCCAGCTCCACTTCCAAAATTATTTTCTTTATATCTTTTACTTGCAATAGGATTTAGAGGCGGCATTGAGCTACAACAAAGTGGCTTTGGTTTTCCAGTTCTTCCAACTGTGATAGCAGCAATATTAATGTCACTATTAATCCCTCTTATTTGTTTTGTAGTACTGAGATTTAAGTTTGATGTTTTTAATGCAGCAGCAATATCAGCTGCATATGGATCAATAAGTGCAGTGACATTTATTACTGCTGAAAGCTTTCTCGAAAGTCAAAATATACCTTTTGATGGTTTTATGGTTGCCGCTTTGGCTCTAATGGAGTCACCAGCAATAATAATTGGTCTTCTCTTAGTCAAATTTGGAGCGCCCAAAGATAGGCCCATCAAAAGAAAAATGAAATGGGTATCAATTATTCATGAGTCAATGTTAAATGGTTCTGTCTATCTATTACTCGGAAGCCTTCTCATAGGTTTTTTAACATCAGCGATTGATCCGTCTGACATAAAGAAAATGGAACCATTCACCGCTGAATTATTCTATGGCGCAGAATGTTTTTTCCTGCTTGACATGGGAATTGTTGCTGCCCAACGCCTCGCTCGCCTCAATAAGACTGGTGCCTTTCTAGTTATGTTTTCAATTTTCATGCCAATCGTGAATGCTGTACTTGGATCAGTTGTAGCCAGATTTCTTAATTTAGGTCCAGGTAATGCTCTTTTGTTTGTAGTTCTTTGTGCTAGTGCTTCATACTTAGCTGTACCAACGGCAATGAGAATGACTGTTCCTGAAGCCAGACCTAGTTATTACATTTCGACCACTCTTGGATTAACTTTTCCTTTTAACATCATCATTGGAATACCAGTATATATGGGCTTAGTAAACACAATGATTCCATCAATTGGGTAACTAAATATCATGAAAAGACTTGACTTAATTTTTAGTGAAAGAGAGTTAAATGATGTTCTATCAGCATTAGAAAAAGCTGAAGTTCCTGGC
This sequence comes from Prochlorococcus sp. MIT2304, assembly GCF_059772405.1. Classification (NCBI taxonomy): domain Bacteria; kingdom Bacillati; phylum Cyanobacteriota; class Cyanophyceae; order Synechococcales; family Prochlorococcaceae; genus Prochlorococcus; species Prochlorococcus sp. MIT2304. Next base: position 1,628,126 of record NZ_CM186286.1, on the reverse strand, counting down.
TATACCGTTATGAAACATGCAACTGGACGGGGTCCAGAAAGAATCGTCACTGAAGATATGGAATTTACAGGATTTGGGTCAAATGCACACGTAATTATTTTTTGCGAGCAAGACATAATAGATAAAATACGAGAGAATATAAAATCTGTGCTTAGTTACTATGGAGGTGTGGCCTATGTTTCAGAGGCAACGCCTCTTTAAAAAATACTTATGATTTGAATGAGTTAGGCGTGAACCCAATCAACACGAATTGATTTGCGACTATTTAAATATCTATCTATTGCCATAGCAGCAATACATCCATCCGATGCTGCAACAACAGCTTGCTTAAAAGGAGTATTTCTAATATCGCCAATCGCCCAAACCCCTTCGACTGTTGTCGACATAAAGTCATCCACCAAAACTCCCCCGTCCTCCTTAAACGCGACCTGTTCACCTAGAAAGTCAGTAATAGGCTTTGAACCACTCATATACACAAAAACTCCCTCAAGAGCTATATCTTGATTAGTGTCAATTGAACGATTTTTAACCTTAATACCTGTCACCCCAGAATCATTACCTTCAATTAGCATTAACCTCGTCTTACTCCAATGCTTCACATTTGGTTTTGATAAGAGATCTTGTGCATGATGATCTTCTGATTTTGGATCATTGGAGGTTATCCAATGAACTTTAGAGGCAAATTTTGTAAGAACATTTGCTTCTTCAATTGCCTCTTTATTAGTACCAACAACTGCGACTTCACGATCTCTATAAAAAGCTCCATCACAAGTCGCGCAGTAACTCACACCTCTTCCAAGGAATTCCGCCTCTCCTTTAAATGATGCTGGCCTTCCCATTGCACCACTAGCAACGACAAGCGCCTTTGCTTTAAAAGTTCCCTCTGGTGTGTAAATCGTTTTCCAGTCACCAGTAGCATCAATTCCAAAAACTTGAGCTCTGCGATAATCAGCCCCGTACTGAGTAGCTTGATCTCTCATCAATTTCAATAGGGCCTCTCCGCTCATTTCACTAGAAACACCTGGATAATTGGCAATTTGATGTGTTATTGCTAGCGCACCTACATCAGGATTCTTATCGAGAATTACTGTTTTCAAGTCTGCACGGGAAGTGTAAAGCGCACAACTGCAACCAGCAGGCCCACCACCAACTATGACAACATCAGTTTCAATGGTTTCCAATGGAAAATCTCTTAGTTAGGTTTTGATCTCTCGAGAAGAGAAAAGGATGTTTTGAGATCACTTGGGTTAACAGATTAAACTTTTACCCCAAATCAAATCAAATGTTTGTTTTCTTCAACTCTAATGAAAATATTCTAGGTTGAGTGATAACAAACAATCTTCTAAATAGATTTAATTGATTAAGAGCAAATCTGCATATAGCCAGTTTCAATCTGAAGACACAAAAAACCCTGAATCTTCTAAAGTGAAAGCTGATTAATTAGATCATTGAGCGACTCAGAGATACTGCTAAAAGCAGCCATAAACCGAATAGCAGCTCGGATAACGAATAAAGTGGTCCATTCTGCCCAAGAATTCACCGAACTTGCTGAGGAATTGCCACAAATACTCCAAAATGAATGGGATAGCTTTAAAGAAGAGGTTATTGAAGAATCTGAACGTTTAAGGAAAAAACCTAATTCATCAAAAGAGAAAAGTTCTAGGGAAGAATTAAGTAAAGAAGATTTAATTCAGATTAAAATAGATAATCTAAGATCAAAGGTTATTGATATCAACAAAGATATTGAGGGGAAAAATTGATATTTCTAGTTAGTCAACTTCAAAGATTTAGAAGAGCCATTAGGATTTGGATAATATTGTTAGGGTTACTTTTCTATCTATGGTTTGATTCTAAAAAGTGGACTTATTTAAATGGTTATACCGCCACAAGAAGAGATAGAAGAAATACTTTAAGAGCAAAATGGCTTACGAAAGAATTAGTTAATCTTGGATCAGCATTTATTAAATTAGGCCAACTTTTATCTGCAAGATCTGATGTTATTCCATCGGCATGGGTAAAAGAACTTACATCTTTACAAGATAGAGTTCCACCTTTTGAATTTGAAAAAGTTGAAAGTATTTTAAAAGATCAACTTGGAAATTCATATAAAAAAATTATAAGTATTGATGAAATTCCAATTGGCTCTGCATCGCTTGCTCAAGTTCATAAAGCTAGTTTAGTTGATGATAAAAATGTTATTTTCAAAGTCCAAAGACCGGATATAGAAAAGTTTTTCAGGCTTGATTTAGATGTAATGAATCAAGTCGCAAAATTAGTTCAAAGAATAAAATCCCTAAGCCGAGGTAATGACTGGATAGGGATTGCAAAGGAGTCGAAGAGAGTATTACTAAGAGAACTTGATTTTCGCATTGAAGCCCAATATGCAGCAAGATTTAAACAACAATTTATAGATGACTCAGATATTTTAATTCCAAGTGTATTTTGGGACTTAAGCACCAGTAAGGTTTTATGCTTGGAGTATTTATCAGGAATTAAGATTAATGATATTCAATCTCTCAAGAGTAATAACATTGATACTGCTTCAATTGCAAAGATTGGAGCCACAAGTTATTTAAAACAACTAGTTAATTATGGTTTTTTTCATGCAGATCCTCATCCAGGCAATTTAGCTGTTTCTTTGGGAGGTTCTCTTATTTACTATGATTTTGGGATGATGGGTTTTGTCTCTGAGCGTATTAGAGGCAGACTAAATTCAATGATCAAAGCCGCAGCGCTTAGAGATGTTAGTGGACTTGTCAAAGAGCTTCAAATTGCTGGTTTAATAGAAAAAGATATCGAAATAGGTCCAGTTAGAAGGTTAATAAGAATAATGTTAAATGAAGCTCTTACCCCCCCCTTTGATTCTCAAATTATAGATAAGCTCTCTGGGGATTTATCTGAACTAGCTTATGGGAAACCCTTTAGAATACCTATTGAGTTGATTTTTGTTTTTCGAGCGTTATCAACTTTTGAAGGAGTTGGAAGATATTTAGACCCCGAATTTAACTTAATAGCAATAGCAAAACCATTTCTTCTCCCTCTAATGACTTCAAAAAATGCAGACTCTAATGACATATTTAATGAATTGGGAAGACAAGTCACCGAAATAGGGACTAAAGCTGTTGGATTACCAAAACGCTTAGATGAAAATCTAGAGAGACTAGAGCAAGGGGACTTGCAACTGCAAGTACGAATGGGTGAATCAGATAGGCAACTCAGAAGAATGATTTATGCTCAACATTCATTAGGTAACTCTGTTCTCCTTGGCTCACTTGCAATATCCTCTGCTTTACTAGTTTCAACTAATAGACCTTTTTTATTTCTCATACCAGCATTGATTGGATTTCCCATAGCTCTGAATTGGATTAAATTAAAATTTAAGATGAGAAGCGAAAGTCGTTTAGATAGTCTCCAAGGAAGAAAAGGCTTTAAATAGTCATAATCAAATCTTAGATCTTCCTCTTGGTCCTAAGCCCACAAGTCCAGCATAAGTCGCTTGACTACCTAACTCATCCTCAATGCGAAGTAATTGATTATATTTCGCGACTCTTTCACTCCTGCTCAATGAACCTGTTTTAATTTGACCTGATTTAGTTGCTACTGACAAATCAGCAATAGTTGTATCTTCAGTTTCTCCGCTTCTATGACTTATTACAGTTGTATAATTCGATCTTGAGGCAAGCTCTATAGCTTCAAGTGTTTCAGTCAGCGAACCTATTTGATTAACCTTAATTAAAATTGAATTTGCAATATTCTCATCAATGCCTTTTTGTAAACGAAGTGTGTTGGTGACAAATAAATCATCTCCAACTAATTGCACACTTTTGCCAAGCTTTTCCGTAAGCAAGCTCCAGCCATCCCAATCATCTTCAGCCAATCCATCCTCAATAGAAATAATTGGAAATGAATTAACTAACCCAGCCAATTCCTCAACCATTTGCTCGCTGGAATAGGAATTTCCTCCATAAATATATTTTCCATCCTTATAAAACTCTGTGCTTGCAACATCCAATGCTAAAGAGATTTGCTCCCCTGGTCTAAATCCAGCATGTTCAATTGCTTGCATTAAAAGGTCACCTGCTGCTTTATTACTTTCAAGATTTGGAGCAAATCCTCCTTCATCGCCTACAGCAGTTGACAAACCTTTTTGGCTCAATAAATCTTTAAGCGTGTGAAAAACCTCAGCTCCCATTCTTAAGGCTTCTCTGAAGCTTTCAGCACCATGCGGAACCAACATAAATTCCTGAAAATCTAAATTATTTGCAGCATGTTCTCCTCCATTGATGACGTTCATCAATGGCACTGGCAATAAAGATGACATTGGTCCACCTAAATACCTGTACAAAGGTAAACCCAAACCTTTAGCTGCTGCTCTTGCTGTAGCCATGCTGACAGCGAGAATTGAATTTGCACCAAGATTTGATTTGTTCTCTGTATCGTCGAGTTGTTTCATTACAGAATCAACTGTGGATTGATCTAACGCAGAAAGGCCACATAAAGCAGGAGCAATGGTTTCTTCTATATGACCAACGGCCTTGATAACTCCTTTACCCAAATAACGTTTTCCACCATCTCTTAATTCATGAGCCTCATGGGCTCCAGTACTGGCGCCACTTGGAACAATCGAACGTCCAATAGCTCCTCCTTCTAAAAGCACTTCAGCCTCTACCGTTGGATTACCACGAGAATCCAAAACTTCTCGGGCCATAATGGTATCAATAACTAGTTCTAGAGAGTCAGCCACAAATTTAAGATGATTTTAGATCTTATGAACTACATTATTCCCATATGTTCCTGAATTGCTAATCTAGCTTGCTTTCCAAGACCTAATCAATCAAATTTGTCTTAACAAGAAATAAACGTATCGATAAAAAGGTCTTAATCAAAATTTAGAAGGCAAATGAGCAATTTCAATCAAATTAATCGAAAATGAATGGAAGTCTCACAACAGAACCAGATTCTTTTAGCGATGAAGCTTGGAGTCTTTTACTAATAGCTGAAGAATCGGCCAAAAGATGGCGCCATCAGAACTTAGATGTTGAACATCTTATTCAAGTTCTTTTTAGAAACAAAAAATTTCAAAAATACACAAATTCCCTTCCTGTAAATCATAGAGAAATAAATCAAATTTTAGATAACTTTATTGCTGAACTTCCAATAAACAACCAATCAGACTTATTTGTTGGAGAAGATTTAGAAATTCTTCTTGAAACAGCTGATGATTTTCGCTCTAGATGGGGATCTAATCAAATAGAGATATCTCATATCCTTATCGCACTTGGTAGAGACAATCGCTTAGGAGAAGATCTTTTTTATCAAGCAGGTCTGCCCAGTGAACTTCTTGAAGCAGAGTTGAGACGGCTACCAGCACCAAAATCATTTAAACAATCAAAAAGAAATACAACTCAACAAAAAGAAGATAGACCATACAAAAATTCCAGGCCGTCTGTATCTCCCCAAAAAACTTCAAAAAATACTGCCCCAGAGTCACTTGCCCCTGTCACAAATAAGGAGATCACCTCAAAAGAACAACCTTTAAAACTTCATGAAGCGCCAAGTGCATTGGATTTATACTGCAAAGACCTTACTGCCGAAGCTGAAGACGGTAAATTAGACCCCGTGATCGGCAGAGAGTCGGAAATCAAAGCAATTACAAAAGTTTTATCTAGAAGAGGCAAAAACAATCCAGTACTTATTGGAGCTCCAGGTGTGGGGAAAACAGCAGTAGCAGAATTATTAGCACAAAAAATAATAGCTAACGAAATTCCTGATTCTCTTCAAGGTTTAAGACTGATTTCACTTGATATCGTTGCACTAACAGCTGGAGCTAAATTCCGAGGGCAATTTGAAGAACGATTTAGATCATTGTTAAGTGAAATCAGCAACAGCGAAAAAGGAGTGATTCTATTTATTGATGAATTACACTCAATTGTAAGCAAAGACAGATCAAATACTGATGCGGGCAGTTTATTAAAACCATTATTAGCCAGTGGAGACTTACGTTGTATTGGTGCAACTACTCCGGACAATTATAGACGTACGATTGAAAAAGACCTAGCGCTGGACAGACGATTTCAACAAGTATCAATCAAAGAGCCAAGTCTAGATTTAAGCTTGGAGATCCTAAAAGGACTTAGAGAAAATTATGAGTCTCATCACGGAGTGACTATTACTGAAGAAGCCCTAATTACAGCTAATCGTTTATCTCATAGATATATAAGTGACAGATGCCTACCTGATAAAGCTATTGACTTAATTGACGAGGCTTCAGCTCAAGTGAAAATCGAATCTGCATCAAAACCAAAAATCATAGAAGAGAAAGAATCTCAAGTTATTGACATAGAGTCTTCAATCAAAAGTGCTAACAAAGATACAACATTAGAAACCATACATAATCTTGAAGAACAGAAAGAATTTCTACTCTGTGAACTAGCTCAGATCAAACAAAAATGGCAAGATCAAATCGAGAAATCAGCTGAATTACAAGAACTAAAAGTAAGAGCTGAAGAATTAAAAAATTTAATAAAAGAAGCGGAAATCTCCGGTGATACTGAAGAAGCAGAAAGACTTAGATATGAACAACTTTTTGAAATCAAAGAAAGCATAAAAGAAATAGAGGCTTGCATTCAAGAAGATAATGAATATGGAAATTCTTTGCTCAGAGATCAAGTTGAGCCAGAAGATATAGCTGATGTTGTCTCAAGATGGACAGGGATTCCTGTTAGCAAAGTTTTATCAGGTGAGAGACAAAAGCTTTTACAGTTAGAACAAGAATTAGAAAAAAAAGTTATCGGTCAATTAAATGCTGTTCAAGCAGTTTCAGCAGCAATTCGTAGAGCAAGAGCTGGGATGCAGGACATAAGAAGGCCTATAGGATCCTTTCTTTTTCTGGGCCCTACCGGTGTTGGGAAAACTGAACTAGCTAAATCACTGGCAAATTCATTATTTGATGAAGAGGACGCTTTATTGAGACTTGATATGAGCGAATATATGGAGAGAAATGCAGTTTCAAGGCTCTTAGGTGCACCACCAGGATACGTAGGTTATGAAGAAGGTGGGCAATTAACAGAAGCAGTTAGAAAAAGACCTTATGCAGTTTTACTCCTTGATGAGGTAGAAAAAGCTCATCCAGAGGTTTTTAATATCCTTTTACAGGTTTTAGATGATGGAAGACTCACTGATTCTCAAGGTCGAACAGTAGATTTTAGAAACACCGTTATTGTTATGACGAGCAATCTTGCTAGCCAGGCGATCTTAAATAATTCACTTCAAGTTCAAAGTGAAAGTTCAAATAAAAATATTCTTGCAGAAGAATTAGATCAAAAAATCAATGAGGCCCTAGCAAAACATTTTCGACCAGAGTTTTTGAACCGCATCGATGAAGTAATAAGATTTAGTCCACTTAAGCCTGAGAGTTTAGAACAAATTGTGCGACTTCAACTTGAAGAACTCAAGAAGCTTCTCAAGCACCAAGGTTTAGATCTTTATGTTGACGAAAACACCATTAAAACTCTTGCTGATGAAGGCTATGAACCTGAATACGGAGCTAGACCCCTAAGAAGAGTAATCCGAAAGAGATTGGAAAACCCTCTGGCAACACAAATTTTAGAGGAAGCTTTTGAAGATGCGAAAACAATAAGGGTTCAGATTAAAGATAATGAGTCAAAAAAACTTCTTTTTTTAATAGATAACTAATCCATCAAACATAAGTTAGTCTGGGCTTATAGAAATTTTTTTTTCAAAAGTACCTTCCTTTTAATCTTCCCAAAGTGACAAGTCCAACCTCTAAAGAGGATCAAGAAAAGGTAATTCCTACACAACAGGAAAAGACTGCCTTAAAAAAAAGTTTTTTATCCTCTACAATTGATGAAATGAAACTAGTTGTATGGCCCTCTCGCCAACAACTTTTCAGCGAATCTGTTGCTGTGATTTTAATGGTCACTCTATCAGCAGTATCAATAGCAGCTGTAAGCCGTTTTTATGGATGGGCATCAACTCAGATATTTCGCTGAGTTCACTCATCTAAATTTCTAAACCTCTCACAATTTTTTCCAGTGTCAGATATTGAAACCACTCCTACTAATGATTCAAAAATAATCGATAGATCAGAGAACATTAAGGATGATCAATCACATTTCCCAAACCAAACAATAAAGACAAATATTGCACGTTGGTACGCAATTCAAGTTGCCTCCAGTTGCGAAAAGAAAGTAAAAGCTACACTTGAACAAAGAGCCATCACTCTTGGTGTTAGTGACAGAATTATAGAGATAGAAATCCCTCAAACACCTGCAGTTAAGCTAAAGAAAGATGGAAGTAGGCAGACCACAGAAGAGAAGGTATTCCCTGGATATGTGCTTGTTCGTATGGTGTTAGATGAAGACACAATGATGGCGGTAAGGAGTACTCCCAATGTAATTAATTTTGTTGGTGCAGAAGACCGAAGAGCTACTGGTAAAGCTCGAGGGCATATCAAACCTCGCCCTCTTAGCAGGCAAGAGGTTAATAGAATTTTTAAAAGAGCAGCTGAAAAGAAAACTGTTGTCAAGTTGGATGTAGAAGAAGGTGATCAGATTGTTGTAACTTCAGGTCCTTTTAAAGATTTCCAAGGAGAAGTAATTGAAGTTTCTGGAGAAAGAAATAAACTAAAGGCACTATTGTCAATCTTCGGGAGAGAAACTCCTGTTGAACTTGAATTTTCTCAAATCACCAAACAAAATTGATTCTTAATTTCCTTTTGCTGTCTGGTCAGTCTAGGAGTTAAGTTTATTAGATAATTCATCTGATTAGTTTCAGGTTTTCCTCATTAGTTCAATCCTCAGCCGATGGCAAAGAAAGTAGTAGCTCTGATCAAGTTGGCCTTACAGGCTGGCAAAGCTAACCCAGCTCCTCCAGTTGGGCCTGCGCTTGGTCAACATGGGGTAAATATCATGGCGTTTTGTAAGGAATACAATTCGCGCACCCAAGACAAAGCTGGCTTTGTAATACCTGTAGAAATATCAGTTTTCGAAGATAGAAGTTTTACTTTCATAACAAAAACCCCTCCTGCTTCTGTTCTCATAACTAAAGCCGCAGGCATTGCGAAAGGTTCCGGCGAGTCAGCAAAAGGAACTGCCGGTTCGATTAGTAAAAGTCAATTGGAAGAAATTGCTAAAACAAAACTTCCAGATCTCAATTGCAGCAGCATCGAATCAGCGATGAAAGTTATTGAGGGGACAGCCAAAAACATGGGGGTTTCCATAAAGGACTAATAAAATCGTAAAATCATCCAACGTTCTCTTTAAGGGGGAGACGAAAAGTCGATTGGACCCCTATTTATTATGAAAAATTTTTCAAAAAGAATGACAACGTTACTTTCCAAAGTGGAAGAACGTACATATTCTCCCATTGAAGCCATCAAGCTAGTCAAGGAGAATGCAAATGCAAAGTTCGATGAGACTATAGAAGCTCACATAAGACTAGGCATCGATCCAAAATACACTGATCAACAACTTAGAACTACAGTTGCCTTACCAAGTGGTACTGGTCAGAACATAAGGATAGCGGTAGTTACACGCGGTGAAAAAGTTTCTGAGGCGACGAAAGCAGGTGCTGATCTCGCTGGAGAGGAAGATTTAATTGATTCAATCAACAAAGGAGAAATGGACTTCGACCTGCTAATTTCTACTCCGGATATGATGCCTAAGGTTGCAAAACTTGGAAGAGTGCTTGGGCCAAGAGGACTTATGCCTAATCCAAAAGCAGGAACAGTTACAACTGATTTAGCAGGAGCTATTAAAGAATTTAAAGCAGGAAAACTTGAATTTAGAGCAGACAAAGCAGGAATTGTGCATGTCCGATTTGGTAAAGCGAGTTTTTCGGAAGATGCTCTTCTTGAAAATTTGAAGACATTGCAACTAACAATAGATAAAAATAAACCTAGTGGAGCAAAAGGAAAATTCTGGAGAAGCTTTTTTATTACATCCACAATGGGGCCATCGGTAGAAGTAGATATCAACGAATTACAAGACTTGCAGAAAGAAAAGTGACCCTTTTTGTTGTAAATTAACCGAGTGGTTTAACCACAAGGGCATGCGCCCAGCCAGAGACAGCAGGTCTGATTCTATTAAACCTTTGTTTTAATAGAATTTATAATCCCAGCCGAGGCATACGCAGGGTTTTATCTTTTGGATTGAATCGTAAGCGGCCTCGATTCCCTAAGGGAATATGGCCGTATGTCCAGTTCTTCCCCCGATTCGATCCAATTATTATGGGCCGCACGCTGGAAAGCAAAAAACAGATCGTCGAAACGATAGAGGGTCTACTTGATAACTCTGAAATGGCTCTAGTTCTTGATTACAAGGGCTTATCCACAAAAGAGATGTCTGACTTGCGCTCAAGATTGCAAAAAAGCGATGGCGTCTGCAAGGTCACTAAAAACACCTTGATGCGTCAAGCCATAAAAGGAAAAGATTCCTGGACTGGTTTGGAGTCATTGCTTACTGGTACTAACGCCTTTGTTTTAATCAAAGGAGATGTTGGGAGTGCTGTTAAAGCTGTACAAGCATTTCAAAAGGAAACTCAAAAATCTGAGACTAAAGGAGGTCTTTTCGAAGGCAAACTTTTATCTCAAGATGAGATCAAAGCGATTGCAAAACTTCCTAGCAAGGAAGCACTTATGGCACAAATTGCTGGTGCAATGAATTCCATTACAAGCAAAATCGCTATTGGTATAAATGAGGTCCCATCTGGACTTGCAAGGTCTCTTAAACAACATTCTGAGAGCGGCGAGAGCTGATACTCCTTGTTAAACAATTTGTTTTCTACTTACTTAGTTGCTGATTTAAAACATGTCTGCAAAAACCGATGAAATCTTAGATTCATTAAAAAGCCTCTCTTTGCTTGAAGCTTCAGAGCTTGTCAAGCAAATAGAAGAAGCTTTTGGTGTATCTGCTGCCGCATCTGCTGGCGTTGTCATGGCCGCTCCAGGAGCTGCTGCTGGTGGCGATGGTGGTGAGGCTGTCGAAGAAAAAACTGAATTTGAGGTAGTTTTAGAAAGCTTTGAAGCTTCATCTAAAATCAAAGTCCTCAAAGAAGTTCGCAATGCCACAGGTTTAGGCCTTGGCGAAGCAAAAGCCCTAGTTGAAGCTGCTCCAAAAACAATCAAAGAAGGAGCGACAAAAGAAGATGCTGAGGCGCTAAAGAAAGCAATAGAGGCTGTTGGTGGGAAAGTAACTTTAAAATAAATATTGTTACTGGATAAACACCAGTTTTCTGCTTATATGAAACCGGTCTAATTAGACCGGTTTTTTTATGACAACTGAAGAAAAATTTGCGATTTCTGCAGCAACCGATGGTGCCTGTAGTGGAAATCCAGGTCCCGGTGGCTGGGGAGTATTAATTAGATTCCAAGATGGAAGCGAAGTTGAATTCGGTGGATATAGCCCTGATACAACAAATAATCGAATGGAATTGCAAGCTGCATTATTTGTCCTGGAAAAATTAAAAGAAATAAAATTTCACCCTTCGATAACCATTAAAACTGATAGCAAATATTTAATTGATGGGATGGGGAAATGGATGTCAAACTGGAAAAAGAGAGGCTGGAAAACAGCCTCGGGCAAACCAGTTCTCAATCAAGACTTATGGAAAGCTCTTGACGATCCTTCGCTACCAAAAATCAAACTTCAATATGTCAAAGGTCATAGCGGAGAAAAAGATAATGACAGAGTCGATGCTATTGCGGTAGCTTTTTCTAAAGGTCGAAAAATACAACTAAAAGATTTTGTCAAAAAATAAAAAAAGCGACTTATACAAAATTCTGCTTGGTCAGCTTCTATCTCAGGACGAGGGTGTTGATGCGGAAATACTTACCAATTCAGCTCTTAATGCAATTAAATTAGCATCATTAAATAGAAATTTTCCAATAATTTCTAACATCCTTTTAAAAGCATCGAGTGGTCTTCAAAGAAACAATTCCAGCTTAAATCAATTTGTTTTTGGCTCTCAATTTAAAAACCCTTTAGGACTTGCTGCAGGATTTGATAAGAATGGAGTAGGAGCAGGTCTTTGGAATTATTTTGGATTTGGTTTCGCCGAATTAGGAACAATTACTTGGCATCCCCAAAAAGGCAATCCAAAACCGAGACTTTTCAGAATTGCCAAAGAAAAAGCTGCACTGAATCGAATGGGATTCAATAACGAAGGAGCAGAGAATTTTTTAAAAACTTTAGAAAAGCAAAAACTCCCTGAGCCAGGAAATAGACCCTGTGTCCTAGGAATAAATTTAGGAAAGTCAAAAATCACCACGCTTGATGACGCTCCAAAAGACTATTCTCGATCCCTAACCCTTTTGGCTTCATTGTCAGACTATGCAGTAATCAATGTTAGTTCGCCAAATACCCCAGGTCTTCGTTCACTACAAGGAACAAAACAAATAAAAAAATTAATAAGAACGCTTAGAGAGGTATCGAATTGTCCACCTTTGCTTGTAAAAATTTCACCAGATCTCTCCAATGAAGCAATTGATGAAATTGCCAAAGTCGCTATGGAAAATGGAATTGATGGAATCATTGCAATCAATACAAGCTTAAATCGATTTAATTTAAAAAAACTAACAATAAAAACTGGAAATACTTTAGAGCGTGAAAGTGGAGGATTAAGTGGACTTCCCTTACAAAAAAGAGGACTTGAAGTTATGAAGATGCTTAGAAGAAGTACTAATAATGATTTACCGCTGATTGGCGTGGGTGGAATTAACTCAGCAAAAGCGGCATGGGAGAGAATTACAGCTGGAGCGTCACTAGTTCAAATTTATACTGGGTGGATATTTGAGGGGCCAAATTTAGTTCCGGATATTTTAGATGGATTAACATTGCAAATGGAAAAGCACGGATTCAAAAATATTAAAGATGCAATCGGTTCAGAAGAACCCTGGAAATAATGAGAAAAATGAATTCAGTAAATGATTATGAATGAAACTGGACATGATATTGTCTCAAATATAATGAAAATAGACTTTGATAATCATGGAGGTAATATTGAAAAAGAAGCAAGAAAGTTAGGACTTTCAACAAAAAATATCATCGATGCAAGTGCATCAATAGTACCGTTCAAATTACCAAAAAAATTAAATAATTATCTAATTAATAGTATAAAGAATGGATCTATAAAATCTTATCCAGATAGAAGTTATTTCGAAGTTAAAAATGCTATTTCAAAATGGCATAATATTGATCCTTCTATGATTTTACCTGGAAATGGAGCCTCTGAATTATTTACTTGGGCAGCAAGAGATGCAAGTTTGTATGGTCTAAGTTCTCTACCTTCGCCTGGGTTTGGAGACTATAAAAGAGCTTTAAAATGTTGGAATGCTCCCTATATTTATAACCCTTTACCCTTGTCTTGGACTAATAGAAATCCTCAATCATTTCCAATCAAACCAAAAACCCAAGTATTGTGGATCACAAATCCACACAATCCAACTGGGCAATTATGGAGTCGTGCATCTATAGAAAGTATATTAACTAATTATAAACTGGTTATTTGCGATGAAGCATTTATTTCTCTTGTACCTGGAGGTGAAAATCAATCAATAATTGACTTAACTAATAGACACAAGAACCTTATAGTAATAAGGAGTCTAACTAAATTTATAGGTATAGCCGGATTAAGGGTTGGATATGCCGTAACTAATGCAGATAGATTATTACAGTGGGAAGAGATAAGAGATCCTTGGCCTGTTAATACACTAGCTATTAATGCAACTAAAATGATAATGAAAGATTCGAAGATGCATAAAAAAAGATTAAATAAGATCCATAAGTGGGTAGAAAAAGAAGGGAAGTGGTTACATGAAAAATTATCAACCTTTTCTACTATTAAGCCTTTTCCCTCAACTACTAATTTTCAGTTAATCAAAAGTGATAATTCCATATTAAATCTTCTTGAGAATTTTAAAAAAAGAGGAATTTTATTAAGAGATTGTAGGTCATTCAAAAATTTAGGTGAGAATTGGATAAGAATAAGTTTTCAAAAAAGAACAGAAAATATTCAAATTATTAATACATTAAAAGATTATATTAACTAATCAAATTTATAATATCAAACAACTTATTTTTCGAATTAATGCAATTGTAATTATTCATATTTAATTTCATTTCACTGAGAGAATCAGAGTCTAGCAAATTAGATAAAGTATTTTTCAAAATTGCCTTTTCTGGATCATGTTGATTAACTATTACAGCACCTCCATATCTAGCCATATAAGCAGCATTTAACTCTTGATGTTGATCGGCAGAAGCTGGAAAAGGTATTAAAATTGAAGGGGTCTTAGTTGCCATTAATTCACAAATTGCACCAGATCCTGCTCTACTTATTGCAAGATCAGCATTTCGCAGTAAGGCCGATATTTCATTACTGAATTGTCTTACAACCAAATTAGCGTGCGTATTAACCTTATCTAAATTTTTATAGAAACAATCGTTGTGACCAGTCAGATGAACAACTCTACAACCTTTCTCAAGCAACCAAGGCAAGATATTCCTTACCATCTCATTCATTTTTATTGCTCCTTGACTCCCTCCCATAACCACAATCAATAAACCATCTCCGATCGGCACCCAATGAGGAAGAGATTGATCTAAAAAAAATTCTGACCTTACAGGCGTTCCAGTAAAACTTGTTTTACATCCTTGCAAATACTCTGATGCTGATGGGATGCCTAGCGCTACATGGTCACAAAATCTACCCAATAACCTAGTTACTTTCCCAGGGATAGCATTAGATTCATGCAAAATGATAGGAATGCCAGTTATTTTCGCTCCGAGAATACTTGGAGCAGATATATACCCACCAGTAGTAAATATAACGTTAATCTTTTTCTGACGGATCAGGATAGAAACTTGGATAGAAGAAAGGAGTAATTTACAAATTTCAAACATCTTTCTAAAAATATTTCCTTGTAATCCTCCAACTTTTAGCTTTATTAGATTGTATTTTTTGGGAACCAGATCAATCTCTAGCCTATTTGGCACACCTAGCCACTCAATTTTCCAAGAATTTGAGAGTGAGTCAGCGAAAGACAATGCAGGATAAATATGCCCACCTGTTCCGCTTGCAGCAATTAAAAGGCGAGGCATAAATTAAATAACCTTATTCATGAAGGCTAGGTTATATTGAGCAAAAAAGGTAGACGTGCGACATTCACTCATAGTGAAATCAATAATATTTTTTTTGCTACATCCCCTCATGATCAATTCTGCTTTAAGTAAAAACATGGAGAAGCAGTTATTAAGTAATAAATTGGAGGAAATTCTCAACCTGAAGAATGATGACTTACTAAGAGATTTATTTCTAAAAAAATCATTCGATCAATTTAATAAGCGCCACAAAGCTTTTAAAGATAAATATAAAGATGCAAAATGGTCAATTCAACAAGTTAGAAATGAAAAAGATAAGTCATTACTAAATGTCAAAATAAAATCTACAAGAGAAATTAATGATCAAATTTATAATCTCAATACTAAACAGACTGTTCAATTAGAGACCTACAACAATAAAATCAAAGGATATAAAGTTATTAAAGAAGAATCTATTTTGAATAGTCAAAATTCACCTTTAATTATAAAAATTATATCTCCAGACAAAGTTTTTACTGGTCAGAAATACGAAATAAATTTAGTCATTGAAAATCCATTAAGCAATGCATTAACTGCTAGTGGAATGATCTTACTTAAAAACGAAGATAATATTAATTTATCCAATGATATTTTTGGGATTAAGCCTAATCAATCAGGTGGTTTATTTAAATATGTTCAAGCGCCCTTAAATCCTGGCTTTCAAACTTTTTCAGCAATCATTACTCATCCTGAAGGTATTTATTCAATAACAAAAAAAATAGAAGTAGGTTTATAAAAACATACTTCTAAAAATCATAAAACCAGGTTCAAATTTTAAGCATCATCTAGAGCAGAAACTCCAGGAAGAACTTTCCCTTCCAAGAGTTCAAGACTAGCACCACCTCCAGTAGATATATGAGACATATTTTTAGCTAAACCTGCTTTCTCAACTGCTGCTACTGAATCTCCACCTCCAATAATTGTGCAGCATCCTTGGGCACTTAAATCAGCCAAAGTATTAGCTATTGAATTGGTTCCATTTGCAAATTTCTCAAATTCAAAGACACCCATCGGTCCATTCCAAATCACAGTTTTGCAATCTTTCAAGGCGTTCTGAAAAAGTTCAACTGATTCTGAACCAATATCCAATCCCATCCAGCCTTCACTAATAGAATCTATTTTTGAAACTTTACTGCTTGCATTAGGAGAAAAATTATCAGCCAATACAACATCACTTGGTAAAAGGAACTCAACTCCTTTATCTCTCGCTTTCTTCTCCAAAGCGCTTGCCAATTCTAGCTTATCTTCCTCGACAAGACTGTTACCAACAGATAATCCTCTGGCTTTGTAAAAAGTAAATATCATCCCTCCACCAACGATTATCTTGTCACATTTATCAATCAAAGATTCCAAAACACCTATTTTACTGCTTACTTTGGAACCGCCAACTATTGCAGCCAATGGTCTTTGAGGTTGATCTATCGCTCCTTGAAGGTACCTTAGTTCTTTTTCCATCAAATAGCCAGCCACACAAGGACTCAAGAACTTTGTAACTCCCTCAGTTGAAGCATGAGCACGGTGAGCGGCACCAAAAGCATCGTTTACATATACTTCTGCCAAAGAAGCTAATTCTTTAGCAAACTCTCCATCGTTTTTTTCTTCACCAGCAATAAATCGAACATTTTCCAAAAGGACAACATCGCCATTAGACATCGCATCTACTTTTGACTTAGCTTCAGCTCCTCTACAACTTTCTGTTTTTACAACTGTTTTACCAAGCAATTCACTCAGTCTTTGAGCAACAGCTGTCAAACGCATTGTTTCATTAACCTCTCCCTTTGGCCTACCAAAATGAGCAGAAAGAATAACTCTTGCACTCTTTTCAAGAAGGTCATTAATAGTTGGTAAAGCAGCACGAATTCTTGTGTCATCAGTTATCTGCCCCTCATCTCCTAATGGGACATTAAAATCAACTCTCACTAAAACACGTTTGCCGCATAAGTCTTCAGCGCCGAGACTTGACAGGGAACGCTTAGACATAATGTATAGGATTCAGAAAGGAAACTGAGTGACCATAGCTCTTGAAAGGCACCAATTGGGTAATTACTAAGACACAGAAAAAATCTACCTAAACCCCTGAGGAACCAAAAACGATATTTAAAATATCAAAAGCCTTTATAGAAAATAATTAATTACCCCTAAAACAGCTGCAGTTACTCGAGAAATAATCTTACAATGTTAAGTTTGGAAATCAATTTTTTTTAAAACACACAATATGAGAGATTTTTTTCAATGGTGTGTTATTAAATATTGTAATTCTATCAATCTAGATTGATCAATAAAATTGATTTCCCGTCAGGATATTTAGAATAAATCAATTATTATTATTAACTTATATAATCATTTCAGATGATAGGTTGAACTTAGAAATTTCAAAAACAACCAACCAAAATAGATCAAAATTAACTTTTTAAATTTCTAAATAAATCAATTTCAACCAAATTCTTTTAAATTCCGTGGACAAGCAGCTCATACAATGGTACCCAGGTCATATTGCAAAAGCAGAAAAACAATTAAAGGAACATCTGAATAAAGTTGATCTAGTTTTCGAAGTGCGAGACGCAAGGATTCCCCTCTCAACTTCTCATCCATATCTTCAAAAATGGTTAAAAGGTAAAAAGCAAATATTAGTTATTAATAGAAAAGACATGATCAATATCGATGCCCACAAAGCTTGGGATGAAAAATTAAGGTCAGAAGGGAAAGTCCCATGGTGGTGTGATGCAAAAGCTGGAACAGGCGTTCTCCAAATAAAACAAGCTGCCATTCGTGCTGGACAAGAGTTAAATCAAAGACGTCTCGATCGTGGAATGAAAAATCGTGCAATTAGAGTACTAACTCTTGGTTTCCCAAATGTTGGAAAATCTGCTCTCATTAACAGATTAGTAAAAAAAAAAGTTGTCTCTAGTTCAAGAAAACCAGGTGTAACTAGAAGTTTGAGATGGGTAAGGTTGGGACAAGATCTGGATCTATTGGATGCTCCTGGAGTTCTTCCACCGAGATTTGAAGATCAAAGTGCGGCGTTAAAGCTGGCCATATGTGATGATATCGGTCAAGCAGCATACGATACGGAACAAGTAGCCATTAACTTTATGAAACTTCTTGAGACATTAACAAACAAGCAAGAAGCCGGAATTAAGCCAATGTGTCTTCAAAATAGATATGGAATATTTGTCAATGAAGTAATTAAAGATAAATCTTTATGGCTACTTTCAGCAGCAAAACGTCACACTTCCGGAGATACTAGAAGGATGTCTCAAAGACTACTTGATGATTTTCGTAAAAATTTATTGGGAAATATTTCTCTTGAACTCCCCTAATGGATAAAGAACTCAAGCTTGAATTTGGGCAAGGCCCAGGCGAATTATTTGAGGGCAAATACCAAAAGCCTTTACCTATGAGGCTAGATAGATGGTTGGTTAGTCAAAGATCTGAACAAAGTAGAGCTCATATTCAGAAATTTATCGAAGCTGGTTTTGCAAGAGTGAACGGTAAAACTGGGAAAGCAAAAACGCCCGTTAGGCCAGGCGACGTAATTCAACTTTGGGTTCCACCACCGGAACCTCTTCCTTACTTAAAACCAGAAGACATTGATTTAGACATACTATACGAAGATGATCATTTAATAGTCATCAACAAAGCAGCAGGAATAGCAGTACATCCTGCCCCAGGTAATAAATCTGGAACTTTAGTCAATGGATTAATCAATCATTGTCCAGACTTACCTGGAATCGGAGGTAAATTAAGGCCTGGAATAGTTCATCGCTTAGATAAAGACACAACTGGGTGCATTGTCGTAGCAAAATCTCAAGAAGCTTTAGTAAAACTTCAAATTCAAATACAAAAAAGAGTGGCCGCAAGGCATTATATTGCTGTTGTACATGGAGCCATTAAAGAGACTGAGGGAATAGTTGTCGGATGTATTGGTCGACATCCAAAAGATAGAAAAAAATATGCGGTAGTTAATGAAGAATCAGGTAGATATGCTTGCACACATTGGAAGTTAATTGAAGGCCTAGGAAAATTTTCTCTTCTTAAATTCAAACTTGATACAGGTAGAACTCATCAAATTCGTGTTCACAGTGCACACATAGGTCACCCTATTCTTGGAGACCAAACTTATAGTAGATGTAAAAAATTACCCATTAATCTTAGCGGCCAAGCATTACATGCAATTGAATTAGGTTTGATACACCCAATAACACTAAAGAGGATGAAATTCACAGCTCCATTACCGCAAGATTTTGAGAGACTTTTAAAAGTATTAAAATCAAATAATAATATTATTTCGGCAATCTAGGGCAAGCCTTAACCATCTTTTGTGTCAGGTATTGTTGAGGATTATCCAACAAATTTTTACCAGAATTCTCTTCAATAATTTTTCCTTTATCAAATACCAATACCCTATGGCAAAATCCAGCTGCAACTGATAAGTCATGAGTTATAAATAACATGGACAATTTTAATTTTTCTTGTAAAGAGCGAAGCAACTCCAAAACTTCTGCTTGGATTTCTGCATCTAACATACTGACGCTTTCATCACAGATAAGTATTCTAGGGTTAAGTGCCAGCGCTCTTGCAATAACCACTCTTTGCTGTTGTCCCCCTGAAAGTTGAGAGGGTAAACGTTGTTCATACATTTCTGTGGGAGTTAAACCAACAAGGCCTAAAAGATTACGAGCTTTCTCTTTAGCTTGAGATCTACTTAACAACTTGTGGATAAGAATAGGATCTATAATTGCATCCATTACTGACATCTTAGGGTTCAAAGCAGTAGAAGGATCTTGAAAAATAATTTGAATAAATTTACGTAATTGTCTCAAAGATTTCTTATTGTAATTTGAAATATTAGATCCAAGGAAAAAAATACTTCCACCTCTTGCAGGCAATAAACCAGTCAAAGCTCTACATAGAGTGCTCTTACCACATCCTGATGGACCCACGACACCAAGAGTTTCACCTTCATAAAGAGAAAAGGTAACTTCATTAACAGCTTTAAGCCAAAAAGTATTGAAGGGCCAAAAGCCTATGTTATGCCAACATCTTAATCTATTTACTCTCAATAATACAGTCCTTTTATTCATTATTTCTCTCTCAGAGCCCTCTAATATACGCCCTGAATCAACTAACCTTTGAGCAATATGAGTTTTTGGATTAGAAATTATCTCCTTAATATTCCCAGATTCTACTATTTTCCCATAATCAAGTATTGCAATTTTATTACACCATTTATATGCCATAGATAAATCATGACTAATTAATATTAAAGCCGTACCAATTTCATCACAAAGTAAAGTCAATTCACCCATAATTTGATCAGCAACTATTGTATCCAAGCTAGTTGTAGGCTCATCAGCAATTATCAAAGGAGGTCTTAAACAAATTGCCAAAGCAATTGCCACCCGTTGTCGCATCCCTCCACTAAATTCATGCGGGAAAGAATTAAATCTCAAAGGGTCTATTCCAACTTTAGTTAGTAAGCTTTTTGCTTTTTTCACTAATTTATAAATTGGTGCAGAATTATCATGAGCCCTGAATGTATCAACCAAATGATCGCCAACAGTCATTAAAGGATTTAAACGTGATATTGGATCCTGAAATATCAATCCAACCTCTGTTCCACGAATAGTTTGCAAAGAAACCTTATCTTGATCCAAAACATTTTTCCCATTTAAAAAAATCTCACCGTTACAAATACATCCAGCAGGAAGAAGCTGCATTACAGCTTTTGCGACAGTACTTTTTCCACATCCTGATCTACCAACTAATGCAAGCCTATCTCCACGATTCATATTCAGGTCTAGTCCGTTTAATACGGACGTAGAGCTATTGGGATAGATAGCATTTAGTTTATGTATCTTTAAAACTTCTTTTGATGAATTATTCATAAAAAGGTAGCAAGAAATGTTGAGCTTGAATAAGATCAATTAAGCGCCTGTGCTGATGTCTAAAGTCACCTCTGCACGCAATTTAACCCAGACCAATGTTGTCTGTGATGAATTTTTTGATGGCAAGCCGCAACTCAGAACTCATCAGATTAAAAATATTGATGATTACGAAATTATTTTGCCAGATTGGTTAAAAAATTGCATTAGAAATATTCCACCTGGGATAGGAGCAAGTTGCCCTAGAGATTCTGAAGCTTTATTAGTTGCTGCTTTTGATCTTGCATTTCAATTACACAAAGGTCAATTCAGGAAAAGTGGTGAACCTTACATAACGCATCCAGTTGCAGTTGCAGACTTACTTAGAGAGATAGGTGCAAGCGCTAGCGTAATTGCAGCAGGTTTTTTACATGACGTCGTAGAAGATACAGATATAACCCCAGAACAACTAGAGGGGTATTTTGGGAGTGAGGTTAGATATCTAGTAGAAGGAGTTACTAAATTAGGAGGAATCCATTTTAATAATCGAACAGAAGCTCAAGCAGAAAACCTACGTAAAATGTTTCTAGCTATGGCTAGCGATATTCGAGTAGTACTAGTGAAGCTTGCAGATAGGTTACACAATATGCGTACTATTAGTTACCTAGGGAAAGAGAAACAAATTCGAATAGCGAAAGAAACAAGAGAAATTTATGCTCCACTCGCTAATCGTTTAGGGATAGGACGTTTTAAATGGGAACTGGAGGACTTAGCATTTAAACTTTTAGAGCCAGATCCCTTCCGAGAAATTCAACAACAAATAGCTAGTAAACGTAGTGAAAGAGAAGAGAGATTAAATGCAACTGTTCAATTACTAAAAGATCGCTTGAACTCTGCTGGACTTAATCAATGTGAAGTTAGTGGAAGGCCTAAGCATTTATATGGAATTTGGAGCAAAATGCAAAGGCAACAAAAAGAATTTCATGAAATTTTTGATGTTGCTGCTCTAAGAATTATTGTCTCAGATGTCGAGACATGTTATCGAGCTCTTGCTGTTGTTCATGACACATTCAGGCCAATACCTGGGCGCTTCAAAGACTATATAGGCCTCCCAAAACCAAATGGATACCAGTCTCTTCATACAGCCGTAATCGGCAAACACAGACCTATTGAAGTGCAAATCAGAACTCCAGACATGCATAGAGTTTCAGAATTTGGAATTGCCGCTCACTGGAAGTATAAAGAAGGAAGATCTCCTGCCAATCCTGACTCAGAAAAGTTTAATTGGTTGCGTCAATTAGTTGAATGGCAACAAGAAGATGGCGTAAATGATCATAATGACTATCTTGCATCAATTAAAGAAGATTTATTTGATGAAGAAGTGTTTGTTTTCACTCCAAAAGGAGATGTTTTGGGATTAAGGAATGGTTCAACAGCAATCGATTTCGCCTATCGGATTCATTCTGAAGTAGGTAACCATTGTAATGGTGCAAGAATCAATGATCGTCTGTGCGTGCTATCTACGCCTCTAGAAAATGGAGATTTTGTTGAGATCCTTACTCACAAGAGTTCCCATCCAAGCTTGGATTGGTTAAACTATGTGGCCACACCCACAGCTAGAAATCGTATCAGGCAATGGTATAAAAAAAGTCATCGTCAAGAAACAATTTTAAGAGGGAAAGAACTACTAGAACAAGAATTTGGTCGTAAAGGGATTGATAATCTACTCAAAGGTGAAGCGATCACAAAAGTTGCTGAAAGATGTAATCTAAAGTCTACGGAGGATTTGTTGGCTGCACTTGGATTTGGGGCCTTAACCCTACACCAAGTAATTAATAGGTTTAGAGAAGAGATAAAAATTCAAAACCAACTACCTGAGAATGAATTAAGTGATATCGAGATAGCAAACCAAATTGGATCACAAACAAATCAAGTTTCAAATAAAATAAAAACATCTCAAACCAAATATTCGCCCATACTTGGCCTGGAAGGACTTGACTATAGACTAGGTGGATGTTGCAGCCCTTTACCAGGAGAATCGATACTTGGAACAGTTGCACTTGGTAATCATGGGATCACTATACATCGAACTAATTGTGTCAACATACAATCAATTCCTGATAATAGAAGACTTTCAGTAAAGTGGAATAATAATACATGCATCAAAGAGAAGAAATTTCCTATTCAATTAAGAATTGAAGTTATTGATAGAGTCGGAGTGCTTAAAGATATATTAATGAGACTCTCTGATAGAGGCATTAACGTAATAGATGCCAGAGTTAAGACATCTCAAGGCAAACCAGCATGTATAGATTTGAGAGTTGAACTAGAAAGCGTTAATCAATTAGAAATTACTATCAATCAAATACGTTCGATGGTAGATGTCTTAGATATCGCCAGAACAGGAATTAATTAACATCTTAAAGAATCCGATGAATTGCAAAAAAAAAGTTTATCAAATATATAAATTTATATTTTATCAGAAAGTTTTTTGAGTAAAAAATATGAGCCGAGCCCACCAACGACTCCAGTCAAAAGGCCAATACATATCGAGCCGATTATCAATCGAGAACTTAGGTACCAACCTTGAGACCACAACTCATTTGTAGTTATATTGCTAAAATCTACTATATTTTTATCTTTATTAATTATTAGAGAGCCTATTCTATAATTAAAATAATATAGTGGCACATAAGTCAATGGGTTGCTAATCCAAGTCCCAACAGCTGCAAAAACACTATTCCCTTTGAAGATTTTTGCTAAAAATACGCCCATCAAAGTTTGCAAACCAAAGAATGGAAAACAACCACTAAATATCCCCACACCCAACCCAAGTGCTCTCTGTGAGGGAGAACCTTCCTGAGCCCAAAGCCAAGAAATAAATTTACGAATTCTTTGTATTAGATTTAGAAAGATTTTTCTCATATTTAAAAAAATCTTGGTTATAAAAAATAAAACTAGATTTGATATTAGTGAAGATTGCATGATTATTGCTTCATGAATTCGTTTTCCCCTACTGAGGATACAATTGCTGCAATTGCAACTGCCGTTTCTCCCGGCCAGGGAAGCATCGCTGTCATTAGGATCTCTGGCTCCACAGCAATTGAGATAACTAAGACTATTGTTCATATTCCTGGAAAGCATGATTGGGGAACTCACCAAGTGCTTTACGGATATGTAACCGAATTAAATCAAAAAATATATATCGATGAAGTACTCATATTAATAATGAAAGGGCCGCGAAGCTTTACAGGTGAAGATGTGGTGGAAATTCATTGCCATGGTGGAATCATTGCAGTCCAGAAGATCCTGGAAAGAGTACTTGACAATAAAAACGTTCGAAGAGCAGAGCCAGGAGAGTTTAGCCAAAGAGCGGTACTAAATGGTCGTATAAGCCTGACTCAAGCAGAATCAATTAGCGAATTAGTGTCAGCAAGAAGTCGGAAAGCTGCAGAACTAGCGATTAATGGAATTGAAGGAAATATTCAAACTACGATCCAATCAATCAGGAAAAGACTGATAGAACAACTAACTGAAATTGAAGCAAGAATAGATTTTGAGGAGGATCTTCCAAACTTAGATGAAAAAAATGTAAAAAATGAAATTCTCGCAATTAAAAAAGATCTTAGCGAACTAATTGATAATGCTCAAAGAGGATGCTGGGTTCGCACTGGCTTAAAAGTTGCATTAACCGGGAAACCTAATGTAGGGAAAAGCTCCTTAATGAATAGGCTCTGCAAGCAAGAAAAAGCGATTGTTACTGACCTACCTGGAACGACGAGAGACCTTTTGGAAAGTGAAATAGTACTAGAGGGAATACCAGTAACTTTTATTGACACAGCAGGCCTAAGAGAAACTGAAAATATCATCGAAAGAATTGGTATTTCAAGAACTAAAAAAACTTTAGTTCAAGCTGATCTCATCATATTAATCTTTGATTATTCAAAAGGATGGACTAACGATGATGAAATAATACTAAAACAGTTACCCACAAATATTCCACTCTTAATTGTTGGAAATAAATCTGATTTAAAGAAGAATTATACTTTTAACAAAGTTCGAAAAGAGCAATTAGGAAAAGAGAATCTAGTGATCATAAGTGCAAAAACCGGCAATGGAGAAGAAAATTTAATCAATTACCTATTAAAAATGTGTGGTTCTTCTCAAGCTCATGGTTTAGATATTGCTCTAAATGAAAGACAACTTGATCTTGCAAAGTTAACTATGAAATCACTAGAAAATATTGATCAGGTTTTTGATGAAAACCTCCCATGGGATTTCTGGACGATTGATTTAAGACAAGCTATTAATTATTTAGGTGAATTAACAGGTGAGGATTTAACAGAGAGTTTACTTGATAATATATTTTCAAAATTCTGTATTGGTAAGTAATCAAGCAATTTGTATGTACTAATTATTGTCGATTGTAAAAATATAATATAAGTAATAGCAAACTCCTCCAATCAATAGAGCTACCATAATATTAACACTATGAACTACATCCACTTGATCCAAGCAGTCGGTAAAATTATTAAAGCATATTGTTCGCATACCACAAAGAAAAAATTTTGAAAAATTTCTATTTTCTTTAAGATATTTCAGGCCAAGATAAGTCGATGTATTTAAAAAATAAAAACAGATATTTTTTTAAATGGTTTTAGCGTTGGTATAGTAATAAATGTATTTGATGTATTGTGGATCTTCGCTCACCAAAGCTACATAAAATATTAGACACCTGGATTGAGGAAGATCTCGGTGATGGAGATCTCACAAGATTTGTCCTCAACGACAAAAGTTCATCAGCTCATTGGGTCGCAAAAGAGGGTGGGATTTTTTGTGGAGGTGATTTAGTCAAACTAATATTTAGAAAAATTGACCCCCAAGTGGATATTCAACTTTTAATTGAGGATGGTCAGAAATTTGAAAAGAATCAGAAACTCATAGAATTAAAAGGGGCATCCTCTTCCTTAGTAACAGGAGAGCGAGTAACTCTGAATGTGGCAATGCATCTTTCTGGGATTGCTACATCGACAGCATGCTTGGTAACGACACTATCAGGATCCAATGTGAAATTAGCAGACACTCGTAAAACGACTCCAGGGCTAAGAATATTCGAAAAATATGCTTTTCGTTGCGGTGGAGGAATTAATCATAGACTTGGATTAGATGATGCTGCAATGTTAAAAGAAAATCATATTGAATGGTCTCAGGGAATTAGCGAGAGCATCAAAATCTTAAAAAATACTCTTCCATGGACAAAAAAAATAATTGTCGAAGCAGAAACTCCCTCCCAAGCAAAAGAAGCTGTGGAGGCAGGCGCTGATGGAGTTTTACTCGATGAAATGTCTATTCAAACTATAGAAAAATTAGTCCCAGAATTACGTCAACTTTCAAAAACCAGTAATTCCAAATACGTCTCACAAAACATTGTTATTGAAGTTTCTGGAATCGACCCGAATAATGTGTCAGATTATATTTACACAGGTATTGATCTAATCTCAACTAGTGCTCCAATAACTAAAAGCAAATGGATAGATTTCAGTATGCGCTTTGATTAAAAAATGAATAAAAAGTTTTCTGACAACATCCTAAAAACAAAAAAATCTAAAAAGTATCTACCTAAGCATAAACATCATGCTTGAAATATCCGCCAGATTAGAAGAAGCCCTCAATAGAGCTTTCACCAAAGTATTCCCAAAAGATGATAGAAGTTCAAAAACTTCTTCAATACTTACAGGTTCTAATTTAGTCCCCGCATCCAAGCCGGAATTTGGAGATTTTCAAATAAATTGTGCTTTAGCACTGGCAAAAGAAATAAAACAACCTCCTCGTGATATTGCACAACAAATAGCTGATCAACTACAAAAAGATAATGATTTCATTAATATATGCAATCCGCCACTCATTGCAGGTCCGGGTTTTATAAACCTATCTATAAATTCAAAAACACTCATATCGGAAATTTATTTTCGTCTAAATGATAAAAGATTAGGAGTCCCTCTAAAACAATTCAGTAGTGAAAAAATAGAAGATGAAAAAATCAATAATCGCGTGATTATTGATTTTTCCAGCCCAAATATTGCTAAAGAAATGCATGTTGGGCACTTACGTTCAACAATTATTGGAGACTCTTTAGCTCGGATTCTTGAATTCTGCGGTTATGAAGTCCTACGACTCAATCATGTGGGAGATTGGGGTACACAATTTGGCATGCTCATCACTCATCTGAAAGAGGTAGTACCAGAGGCTTTACATACACAAGATGTCGTAGAAATAAGTGATCTAGTAAATTTCTATCGTCAAGCAAAAAAAAGATTTGATGAAGATCAAATCTTTCAAAATAAATCTAGAAAAGAGGTTGTTAATTTACAAGCAGGTGATCAAGAAAGTCTAATAGCGTGGCAATTGCTCTGCAATCAATCCAGAAAAGAGTTTCAAAAGATATACGATCGACTTGATATCAAGCTGACTGAAAGAGGTGAATCCTTTTATAACAAATTTTTAATAGATGTTATTAATGATTTAAAAAATAAAAATTTATTAGTAAACGATCAAGGAGCTCAATGTATTTTCCTGGATGGAGTAGTAGGAAAAGACGGAAAACCTCAACCAATAATTATTCAAAAAAGTGACGGAGGTTTTAATTATGCAACTACTGATTTAGCAGCGATTAAATATAGATTAACTACTCCCCCGCATGGAGATGGAGCATTCCGATTGATTTATGTTACAGATGCTGGGCAAGCATCACATTTCTCTGGGGTTTTTCAAATTGCAAAGCTTGCAAATTGGATTCCTGTAGACTGTCAAATCGAGCATGTCCCCTTCGGTCTTGTTCAAGGAGAAGATGGTAAGAAGTTAAAAACTCGTTCTGGAGAAACAATTAAATTAGTAGATCTTCTTGATGAAGCAATTCAACGAGCAAGAGAAGATCTAAAAAATCGTCTTAACACTGAAAGTAGATCAGAGAATGAAAGTTTTATAGATAAAGTTTCTACGACTGTTGGGATTGCAGCCATTAAGTATGCGGATCTAAGTCAAAATAGAGTTTCTAATTACCAATTTAGTTTTGATAAGATGCTCTCTTTACAGGGGAATACAGCACCATATTTACTTTATGCATTGGTACGAATAGCAGGAATATCTCGCAAAGGCGGCGATTTAAATGTATTAGATCAAAATATTCAGTTCAATAAACCACAAGAATGGGCATTGATTCGCAAACTATTGGAACTTGATTGTATTATCGCTGAAGTCGAGAAAGAACTGCTTCCTAATCGTCTCTGCGGTTATTTATTTGAATTAAGTCAGATCTTTAACAGATTCTATGATCAAGTTCCTATTCTAAAAGCAAGTGAACCTTCAAGAACTAGTAGACTTGCATTATGCTCTATCACTGCAGAGACACTTAAACTAGGGATGAGTTTGCTAGGCATCCCTACCCTGGAAAGAATGTAATGGAAAAAGCAGAAAATTCATTTATTGATCTACCAAATCCCAGGAAAGATATCGAGGATTTACAGCCATATTCAGCACCGCTGGAAGGAAGACGAAATTTACTAAGACTAGACTTTAATGAAAACACTATTGGACCAAGCCCACTAGTACTTAGATCTCTCAGAGAAATAAGCAGAGATGAAATCTCTATTTATCCTGAATACTCGGGTTTAAAAGAAAAAGTAGTAGAAACTCTCAAGAAACAAAATTCAAGAGTTAATATAAAATCATCTGAAATTGGTATTTTTAATGGTGTAGATGCAGCAATAAATGCTATTTTTCATGCCTATGGCGACTTTGATGATGTAATGCTAACGACATCGCCTACTTTTGGATATTACACTCCTTGCGCTTTAATGAGAGGAATGAAAATCAACTCAATACCTTATAAGGGGAAAGACTTTCAATATCCATTTAATAGTATTTGCGAATTCATCACTGAAAATCATCCAAAAATTTTACTCATCTGTAACCCCAACAATCCTACCGGAACAAGGTTAAGTCCAGAAAGAATTATAGAGATCACTAAACTTTCATCTAAAACTTTAGTTGTTGTCGATGAACTTTATGAGGCGTTTACAGGTGATAGTGTTCTACCAATCGTAAATTTCCAAAAGACACCTAATCTTGTTGTATTAAGATCGCTCTCTAAAACTGCTGGTTTGGCAAGTTTAAGAATTGGGTTTGCCATTGGTCATTCTACAGTAGTTAATATAGTTAACAAAGTTACCGGTCCTTATGACGTCAATAGCTTTGCTGTGGTTGCTGCTTTTGCAGCCCTTAAAGATCAATCCTATATTGATTCGTATGTGAACGAGGTACTTGAGGCTCGTAATTGGATCAAAGATCAATTAGGCAAGTACCACGTTAAGCATCATATTGATGGAGGAAACTATTTTCTACTTTGGCCAAAATCAAACCCAAAACAAGTTGAGCAAAAGTTAAAGTCATATGGCATTCTTATTAGAAATATGGATAAGAAAAAAAATTTAAAAGGATCTATAAGAGTGAGTATTGGAACAATTGATCAGATGAAAAAATTCTGGTCAGCTTTCAAGATTGTCGATGAAGTGTAGTTTAGATCTATTTATTACGTCTGTTTAACTTAAGATAATCTAGGTAGCATCTGCTATCTCCAAGAAATTAGAGAGTAACTTATGACCAGCTTCAGTCAATACACTCTCCGGATGGAACTGTACCCCGTATATGTGAGGATAATCTTTATGAGTTATCCCCATAATCGTTTGATCCTCTAACCAGGCTATGACCTCTAAGCATTCTGGAAACCCCTCTCTCTCTGCAATTAAACTATGGTATCTAGTTGCTACTAAGGGATTAGGCAAATCTTTAAATATTCCAGTGCCACTATGCACAACATTTGATGTTTTACCATGCATTAATTCTTTAGCTCTAATTATTTTTCCACCGAACGCTTGAGTAATAGCTTGATGACCAAGACAGACACCAAGAGTTGGTATTTCAATTGACAACTCAGATAAAATATCCAAACAAACTCCAGATTGATTAGGATCTCCTGGTCCAGGAGATAACAAAATCGCATCGGGATTTAGATCTTTAATCTCACTGATCGTCAGAGCGTCATTACGTTCGACTCTTACTTCTGATGCAATTGGATGCTGAGAAGCTAATTCGCCCAAATATTGAACGAGGTTATAAGTGAAACTGTCATAATTGTCGATCACCAAAAACATAATTTTTAAGCCATTAAATTCCTAACTGTTTTAGTAATGGTGGAAATAATAATAAAACAGCAATCAGCACCGAACTAATTGAAGCTAATAAAACCGCCCCCGCTGAACAATCTTTAGCGATTTGCGCAAGAGGATGAAATCGTTTGCCAATAGCCAAATCAACAACAGATTCAATAGCTGTATTAAGCAATTCAACTATTAACACACTAGTGGCTGTAAGGGACATTATTGCTAAATCACTTTTATTAAGGCCTAGGAAAAAGCTCAAGCCAAGCGCTCCTAATGCAAAACCAACATGAATCCGAAAATTCCTCTGAGTCGAGAAAGCATATCCAATTCCTTTAGCTGCATATAAAAAGCTTGTTGGAAGATCTTTAGCGATCTTCCATGATGACCTTTTATTTGGCCTTGTTAGCGTTTTAGACCTGCTCCAAAATTCACTCTCAGATTCACTAGGAGTTTTAGGAACCATTCTTATCATCTTTTATTCCTGCTTAAAAGAATAACAGCTAGTTATTCTAGCTACAGTAGATTTGTGCTTCATTGACAGTTTATATCTATAAGTTGCTCTTGAATCAAAAGCATTTTTTCAAGGCTTTCTTCGTCAATATGGTCCCAACCCAAAAGGTGTAAAAGGCCATGAGTTGCCAGCCATTTAAGTTCTCGAAATAAATCAATTTTATTCTCTTTGGCTTGTCTAATTGCTGTTGGGACTGAAATAACTATGTCACCCAATTCAATACATTCATTACTGAGATCAAACAATGTTTCATCAATTATTGGGAATGAAAGTACATCTGTACTTTTTGATTGCCCTAGCCAGGTATGATTCAAATCAAGAATTTTCTTATCATTAGTTAATTCCAACCCCAAGCTAAATTGAGACGCATTTAGAACAATTTCCGGACACTTCAATGTTGAATTTACTTGTATGAATCTAATCCAGCTTCGTATTTCCTCAATCCATTGACTTGGATTTTTCATCAACTCCAAAGACTCACTATTCACATAGACATCTAAATCTTGAACCGGGAAGGGTGTAAAAGAAAGATCAACATCCAATTTAGAGGAGCTAGTCGAAAAAATCTCCATAAAATTATTGAGGAATATGAGGTTTCCCAAGAACAGCAACTAATAAAATAAATCCAAGGAAACCCAAAGCTGTTAACCCAAAGTGAGAAAGACTTTGACTACCTTTCCGAACCATATTTTTCATCGCAAGTTTGACAAAACTTGGAGGTGGAGTTGCTTTCTTGGTGACATCATCAGAAATAATTTTATTATTCATATCTGGTTGATTTATGTTTCTTCAATATTTTGCCTTAAAAGAGACTGAATAAAAATATCTATTTCCCCATTCATGACTGAATCTACATCTGTTGTCTCTTGTTCAGTGCGTAAGTCTTTTACCATTTGGTATGGGTGAAAAACATAATTCCTAATTTGATTACCCCATGCCGCCTCAACAATATCCCCTCGAATATCTGCAATCTCTGCAGCCCTTTGCTCCACTGCTATCACCATCAATTTTGATTTTAGTAGAGCCATTGCTTTATCTTTATTTTGAAGCTGAGATCTTTCTTGTGTACATCGAACGGCAATACCCGTAGGCACATGAAGAATCCGAACTGCAGTCTCAACTTTATTTACATTTTGTCCTCCTGCACCACCTGAACGACTTGTCGTGATTTCTAAATCTTTTTCAGGGATTTCAAGTTCAACCTCTTCATCAAGTTTAGGCATAACTTCAACTCCAGCAAAACTGGTTTGTCGCTTTCCATTTGCATTGAAAGGAGAGATTCTGACTAAACGATGGGTCCCTTTTTCATTTTGTAAAAAACCATATGCGTATACACCCTCTATTTCGATGGTGACACTTTTGATTCCCGCTTCCTCTCCCTCAGAAAGTTCATTAACAACTACTTTCATACCATTGTTCTCAGCCCACCGGGTATACATCCGAAGAAGCATTTGGGCCCAATCTTGGGCATCAGTTCCGCCAGCACCAGCATTAATTGAAAGAACTGCACCCTCCTTATCATAGGTACCACTCAAGAGACGCTCCATCTCCCAACGTTCAAGTTCTTGCTTTAATTTCTCAAGTCCATTGTGAGCCTCCGCAAGCATTTCTTCATCAGGATCTAAGTCATACAGCTCTAACGAAAGATTTGCGTCCTCAATAGCACCTCTCCATGCAATGAGTTTTTCTAACTCTGCTTTAACCTCATCAAGTTGACGCATCTGTTTTTGTGCATTTTTGGGGTCGTTCCAAAATTCAGGTTGCGATGCAACTTGCTCTAAGTCCTTTTTTCTAGCTAGCAATGCAGGTTCGTCAAAGACAATCCTGGGCTGTACCCAGGCGAGCAGTCAATAAAGAAAGGTCTCTTTTAAAATCTGTCAGGTCTTGCAAACGAGGTAATAGAATCAATACATTAAAAGCTATCAGCATATCAACCCAAAAACTATAAATGAAAAGATCAATTCACGATTCAGGCATCCCTACAGTGGAAATATACACTTGGAGATTTTGCCCATTTTGCCTACGTGCAAAAGCACTGCTCAATGAAAAAGGAGTCCAGTTCAAAGAATATTCTATTGATGGAGACAATGATGCAAGAACAAAAATGTCTGAAAGAGCAGGAGGTCGCAGAACTGTTCCACAAATTTTTATTAATGGAGAAAGTATTGGAGGTTGCGACGATCTCTACGAACTTGAGAGCAAAAACGAATTAAATCAACTGATTGGAATTGGAAATTGATTCATGCAGCAACTATTTGTTCTAGATCCAATTGAAAATATTAATCCTAACAAGGATTCATCAGCAGCACTTATGCAAGCGGCATATAGAGCCAACATAGATGTTTGGATTTGTACTCCATCGGACCTGCAAGCCCGAGGGGACGATGCATGGGTAGTTTCTAATAAAGTCAATTGTGAGCCATGGATCACTGTCCATTCATCGCAAAGCCTTCCCTTAAGAGATTTCTCATGCATTTGGATGCGCAAAGATCCACCTGTTGATGAGGCTTTTTTATATGCAACTCATTTATTAGAAGTTGCAGAAAGAGATGGTGTAAATGTAATTAATAAACCTGCATCATTGAGAGCTTGGAATGAAAAATTAGGAGCTTTAAGGTTCAGTGATTTAATGGCTCCCACTCTTGTGGCGAGTCGGGTGGAACAATTAATTACATTTGCAAAAGAGTACGGAGAAGTTGTTTTGAAGCCACTTGGGGGAAAAGGTGGGCAAGGAGTTATACGAATCGCAAAAGATGCTCCAGGCTTAGAGGCATTACTTGAACTGGTTACTTCACAAGAACATTTGCCAGTGATGATGCAACAATTTTTACCAGAAGTAATAAATGGCGATAAAAGAATACTTTTGATTAATGGAGAGCCATTAGGTGCAATTAACAGACGTCCAAAAAAAGGAGACTTTAGAAGCAACCTCGCTTTAGGCGGAAAAGCTGAGATAACTAAATTAACTCCTAAAGAAATAGAGATATGTGATCATATAAAGCCTGCTTTACAAGATGAAGGACTCTTTTTTGTTGGTATAGATGTTATTGGAGGGATGCTAAGTGAGATTAATGTTACGAGTCCAACTGGCATTAGAGAAGTAGAAAATCTAATGAATATTCCCTTAGCAGATCAAGTGATTAGTTATCTTATAAATCATTTGAACAATTAACCCTATCTAAGTTTAACAGATTTCTTAAAACTTCAAATTTCAAAGCCACCTCTTGAAGTTCCCCCTCAACAGTTGAGCCTTTTACTAAGCCAGCACCAGCAAACAATTTAAGTTCATAGCCTTTTAAATGTCCATAACGAATAGCTACCCTAAATTCTGAATTTTGATTTTTATCTATCCATCCAATTGGAGAAGCATATGTTTGACGATCAAATGGTTCCAAAGCTCGTAACCAACTCAAAGATAAACTCAAAGGCAATCCAGCAACTGCAGGAGTTGGATGAAGAGCTTGAACTAATTCAAGAGGAGATTTTTCTTTGACACACGCCTGAATTAGAGTATGCAAATGAATTAAATGACCTTGAGTAATTAATTTTGGTTGAGGAGAATAACTTGCTTTAACACCTTTTCTTAAAAGTTGTTCGACAATAGAGTTAACTACAAAATGGTGTTCTCTTAAATCTTTCGATGATGCAAGTAATTCTTTTCCATCATCACCCTTTTTTGCAGTGCCAGCTAAAGCATCGATTAGTAATTGATTATGATTGAGACTTATCAATCTCTCGGGTGATGCACCAAAAAACGACTCATCATGATTTTTTTGCCATAGGAATCGACAACTATTAGTTTGCTGCACTCTTAGACGAGCAAGTAAGTTCAGCGGATCTAATGGTTTCCTGAGTGAAAGGCGTTGTCTTGTAGCCAAAACAAGCTTATCCAAATCACCTGCATTGATTAATTCGATCCCTTTAGCCAAGGCATCTCGATATTGAGATTTCCAATCATTAGAACAACTATCGACTAAGAAATTTTGATTTACATCATAGAAAATTCGGACTGGCGATCTATTTATCTTTTCTCGAATTGACCATAATCTTTCTACTGATTCACGAACATCTGAAGGATTTAGGGCAACTGAATTCAAACGCAACCATGTCAATCCATCTTTTGCACTTAATTGCCACTTAGGCAAGACAGCCTGCAGGGAAAATTTATCATCACTTGATTTTTCATTACTCTTAATTTGATCAAAAAAAGAAAATGAAACTAGAATCTTTGATGTTGCAAATGCTGGACTTGGAGAAGTATCTACCAATCGAGTAAAAATCTCATCACTAAACCTTTGTGCATTTTCAAACCTCTTTGGTCCAGATAAATCCAAAGATTGGCAATGTCCTCCAGCAGAGATGCACAATTCGGGAGAAAGATCCCAAAGAAATCTAAACTGATGTTTTTCAGCAATTAAAGGTAATGCCCTTAAAGGGTCTGCTTGACTTACAGGAACAGAAATACTCAAGATACATTCATCAACTTTTCGTTCACTCCATTTCCGAAGAGAACTAACCAAAAGCTCACTAAAGACAGGTTCTAAATTCATATCCAATTAGAGCCTTTAAACACAAATAAACCAATACTTGAACTGCTCCCTAGTCTTAAGGAAGGAACCAAGAAAAAAACAGAACGAGCTATTTTATCAGTGAAGTCTTCTAAAACTAAAAAAAAACAGCTTTGGCAAGCCGCAATAAAGTGGCCGTTATATTCAGTCGCAATAATGCCTGTAATTTTATCTGCAGCATGGGTACTAGGGAATAGCGGCAATATTCGTCTGGGGCAATTCATAGGTTTTCTAATTGCCTCTATCTTGATTTTGCTTTGGGAGAATCTTACCAATGATCTTTTTGACGATGAAACTGGAGTTGACAAATACAAATTCCACTCCGTAGTAGCTTTAACGGGTAATAAAACCACTGTAAGTCGAGTTGCATATTTTTCTCTCTTATTAGGTTTATTTATCATATTTATCCTTGCTCTTAAAAGTAAAATAACAGTGCTGTTTTTGGTCTTAATTTGTTGTTGCCTTGGATATTTATATCAGGGACCACCATTTAGGCTGGGGTATAAGGGGTTGGGAGAACCCCTATGTTGGATTGCCTTTGGCCCGCTTGGTACAGCTGCAGCACTAATTGTTGTTTCTCCAAAATCCAATTTTCATACCATCCCCTGGGGAACAGCACTGATTGTTGGGGCAGGTCCGGCGATTGCAACAACTCTGGTTCTATTCTGTTCGCATTTTCATCAAATCAATCAAGATGCTGCTGTTGGTAAAAAATCACCCCTTGTTATTTTAGGCACTCATCGAGCGGCAGAATTTTTACCGTGGTTCGTTTGTCTAATATTTTTATTAGAATTATTACCTGTTCTACTTGGGATATGGCCAATAACGACTCTTATAAGTTTAATTAGCCTTCCTTCGGGTATAGATCTTATTAAATTAATTAAAAGACATCATAACCAACCTGAACGTATTCAAAACAGTAAGTTTTTAGCTTTACGCTTTCAGACAATTAATGGTTTAAGCTTGAGTTTAGGTTTTGCTATATCCTCATTCTTTTATAATTAATTTATGATTTTGTTGAATCATGAAATTAACAATTAATATCAAGCCATTTTCATTTCAACTAACAAGAAAGTTAATAACCTCTCGAGGAATTATTCATAGTAAGGAAGGTTTATTGTTGCAAATAAAAGACTCAGATGGAAATTGCGGATGGGGAGAAGTTTCACCTATTGAGAAAAAGGAGTTACAAAAAAGTATCAAAAGTCTTGAATTTATTGGGAGAGAAACGACAAAAGATGCAATAGAAAATTATTTATGTGAATTACCAGGAGCACTTGCTTTCGGACTAGGAACCTGCTTAGCAGATTTAGAAAATCTCACTAAAAGCAAGTTAATTTTTGAAGGTTTTGACGTCGCAAAATCAGCTTATCTTTTACCTACAGATATTGATCCATTAGAGTCAATAATTAAATATGTAGATAAATCAAATTACACGAAAACTTCTTGTACAATAAAATGGAAAGTATCTAACCTAGACAATAACATTAAGGAAGAGAAAACTTTACAAAAGATCTTAGCTATCTTACCAAATAATTTTAAACTTAGA
The DNA here is from genome assembly GCF_059772405.1 of Prochlorococcus sp. MIT2304. Lineage (NCBI taxonomy): Bacteria > Bacillati > Cyanobacteriota > Cyanophyceae > Synechococcales > Prochlorococcaceae > Prochlorococcus > Prochlorococcus sp. MIT2304. The sequence continues at coordinate 1,591,258 of NZ_CM186286.1, read as the reverse complement.
ATTGATCCAAATGGAGGTTGGAGTCGCCAAAAAGCACAAGAATGGATTAACGAACTCAAAAATGAACATCGTTTGGAATGGATTGAGCAGCCACTCCCATCAAAAGATATTGAAGGTTTATTTTCATTAGCCAATCAAATTCCAATAGCACTAGATGAATCTTTGGTTGCATTCCCATATTTACGAAAAACATGGGGAAGTTGGCAAATACGTCGCCCTGCCTTAGATGGTGATCCTAGATTACTGTTAAAAGAAATAGAACAAGAAGATAGTCAAAAAGTTATAAGTACAGCTTTTGAAACTGGTATTGGGAGAAGGTGGGTTAATCACCTCGCTGCCAGGCAACGCACAGGAGGAAATCCTTGTGCACCTGGACTTGCACCTGGATGGTGCCCCAAAGGCCCACTCTTTAACAACAATCCAGAATTAGTCTGGGAAGCCGTATGACCAAAGTTGCAGTTGTAAAATGTATTCCTGAAAAAAGCCTGAACTGTTCAAAAGAAATTTTGAAGAATTTTGAAAAGCATAACTGGGTATACCTAGCACCTCCAACAGATCAAACGAAAATCCCCACTTCTATAACGTTACCTGAAGGAGAAGGCTTAATCATTTCAAGCGGGGGGAGCATTGGTGGACCAAATCTTTGTTTACAATCAATTAAAAATCTAACTAATTCGGCTTTATCAACCGGAATGTGGTTACAGAATCATGGACTTAAGCCAAATGATTGCATCATTCTCAATTCACTACCATTACATCACATAAGTGGATTCATGCCTTGGTGGAGACATTACACGTGGCGATCTGAGTATCACTGGATTTCACCTTCTTTAATGCATCAACCACTTCAACTTAAGAAGTTTAGTGAAGCATTAACTAATAAATTTAGACGTCCATTGATTACATCCCTAGTCCCAACTCAATTATTATCTTTGATAGATAATACTGATGGTTTAATATGGCTTCAATCCCTTGCTGTGATATGGGTTGGAGGAGCATCCATCCCTGTAGAACTCGCTGAAAAAGCACGCAGAAAGTCTATTAATCTAGCTCCTTGTTATGGTGCCACCGAAACAGCTGCAATGGTGACTTGTCTTAGTCCTAAAGACTTTTTAAATGGTAGTAATAGTGTTGGATTCCCTCTAGAAGATGTTGAGATAGAAATCAACAAAAGAAATTCACTTAAAATTAAAACCAGTAGAATTGCAACTTCAAAATGGAAAAATGATAAATTCGAATCAATTACAGACTCAAATGGATGGTGGGAAGCAGGAGATTTAGCTCAATACATCACTTTCGACAATAGAAAAGCGATACAAATCTTAGGTAGAAGAGATTCAGCTATAAATTCCGGCGGTGAAACGATTTTTCCAGAAGATATCGAAATGGAATTAATGAAAATAATCTCAAAAAATCAAATCCCAATTAACGACATTTTTGTACTAGGAGTTAGTGATAAGAAATGGGGACAACGTTTAGTTGCCTTAACAAAATTCAAAGAGAAAGAAATCAACAGATTTCCAATCATCTCACTTCTGAATGATCTTATTGAGGACTGGCAACCATCCAAAAAACCATTAAATTGGTACGATTGTCCAAAACTTTCAAGAAATATAAATAAAAAATGGGAAATAAAAAAATGGCAAGATTGGATAGCTTTTAACAGACCTATTGACTAAAAATCCAAAATAGATTCATTAAGCCACAAATTTATTTGCTTAGATAATGCACATTTTTTTCTTGTAATTGGATTTATCGATACATGTTTTATATTTGTCGTACCGATTTGCTCTCCATCCTTTTTAAATTTTAATCGAAGGACAAATGAAGACTCATTTATCTTCTCTGTATTCAGTTCGATATTTATAGTATCTCCAACATAAAGTGGTTGAAAATAATTTGCTTCACAATGAACAACTGGTAAAGCCACATCTAGTTGGCTTGTATTGATTTCATTTGTAGGAAAAATATCTTTCAAAGCCATTCCATATTTTTCTAAACTTTCTTCCCAAGCTTCATGGCACCATTTGAATAATTGAAGAAAATGGACTACACCCGCCGCATCTGTCTCACCAAAACGAACGGTTCGTTGCAAAAACAACCATTCTCTAGGATCACGCTTATTCAAAAGACTTACCTATCAACAGAACCCATGATCACATCAATTGAGCCTAAGATAGCCATGATGTCAGCGACTTTGGCTCCCTTGAGTATGTGAGGAAGTATCTGCAAATTATTTGAGTCAGCTGCTCTGATTTTAAAACGCCAAGGAGTTACATCATTACAGCCTTGAATAAATACACCTATCTCTCCTTTCCCAGACTCAAGGCGTGTATATAATTCGCCATTAGGAATTTTAAAAGTAGGTGCAACTTTCTTAGCTACATATTGATAATCAAACCCGGACAAATCACCTTTTTTTCCATCAACTGTTCTTTGTGCCTCAAGATTTTCTGTTGGCCCCCCAGGAATCATCTCACAAGCTTGTCGTAATATCTTTAATGACTGTCTCATTTCTTCAATACGTACTCTATATCTAGCATAACAATCACCCTCTTTCTCCCATGCAACATCCCATTCAAAATCGTCATAGCATTCATAGTGATCTACCTTTCTCAAATCCCATGGGACACCTGCTGCGCGAAGCATTGGGCCAGAAAGACTCCAGTTAATAGCTTGCTCTTTTCCTATAACTCCTAAACCTTCTATACGTCTACGAAAAATAGGATTATTAGTAATCAATTTTTCATACTCATCAATTTTTGGACCAAACCAGTCACAAAAATCTTTGCATTTTTCTAACCACCCCCAAGGCAAATCACATGCAACGCCGCCAATGCGGAAATAATTATTGTTAATCAATCTCTGACCAGTTGCAGCCTCCCATAAATCGTAAATCATTTCTCTTTCTCTAAAAATATAAAAGAAAGGAGTTTGAGCGCCGACATCAGCCAAAAATGGGCCTAACCATAGCAAATGGTTGGCTATCCTGTTCAACTCAAGCATTATCGCTCTGATATAACTTGCTCTCTTGGGTACCTTTATATCTGCTAAACGCTCAGGGGCATTAACAACAATGGCTTCATAAAACATACCAGCCGCATAATCCATGCGACTCACGTAAGGAACAAACATAACGTTTGTTCTATTCTCAGCAATTTTCTCCATCCCTCGATGCAAGTAACCAATAACTGGTTCACAATCAACAACATCCTCTCCATCAAGGGTTACTACTAATCGCAATACACCATGCATTGATGGATGATGTGGCCCAAAGTTGACCACCATCGGCTCCGTACGCGTTTCAAGCTGCGTCATTGGGCCAAACCAAAGCAATGTTTAAATACTAGTAAAAACTTATGAAAGAAGGGCCAATTAGTTCAAGTTCTAACTTTAAACATGTCCCCGTAATGGGGAAAGAAATAATTCAATCACTTAAGGACTTACCAAGTGAATTAACAAAACAAGGATTAATTATTGATGCCACCATTGGAGGCGGGGGACACTCAGCTCAAATACTCGAAAATTTCCCGGGAATCAAAATCATTGGACTTGATCAAGACCCAATGGCTATAAAAGCAGCATCAGAGAAATTAATTAAATTCGGTAGAAGAATAGAAATAATTTCTACAAACTTCGCAGATTTTTCACATCACGAACAAGCCATTTGCGTCCTAGCGGATCTTGGAGTCAGTAGTCATCAACTTGATGAGCCTTCACGGGGATTTAGCTTTCGTCTAAATGGTCCAATAGATATGCGTATGAACCCAGAGGAGGGTTCAAGTGCAGCCGAACTTATTGAAACTCTCTCTGAGCAAGATCTAGCTGATTTAATATATGAATTAGGAGAAGAAAAACGCTCTAAACGTATTGCAAGAAAAATAAAAAATGATCTAGCAGAAAATGGGCCATACTCTGGAACCAAAGACCTTTCTTATGCAATTGCAGGATGCTTTCCACCCAAACAAAGACATGGTCGAATTCATCCCTCAACCAGAACTTTCCAGGCTTTAAGAATAGCTGTAAACAATGAATTAGTCTCTCTCGAGAGTTTACTTTTAAAAGCTCCAAACTGGTTGTTGGAGGATGGATTATTTATGGTGATGAGTTTTCATTCACTAGAAGATAGAAGAGTAAAATCGAGTTTTAAAACTGATAATAGATTAAAAACACTATCTAAAAAGCCTATGAGAGCAAGCCCTGAAGAGATAGAATTAAATCCAAGAAGTAAAAGTGCAAAGTTAAGAATTTCTGCAAAGAAATTTTTAAAATAGACTTAACTTATTGCCTAAGATTAATCACTATATTTGTAATAATTTCAATCGCCTTATTGATATCTTTCTCAGTCGTATTTCTCCCAATACTCATCCTTATTGATGCTTCAGCATCATTTTTACAAAGCCCTATCTCCTTTAGAACATGAGAAGCTTCACCATTACTGCAAGCTGAACCACTAGTACAAAAAATAAACCTTCTTAATTGACCATGCAATTGACTTCCCTTCACACCAGGGAAAGTGATATTGAGATTATGAGGCAATCTTTGATCGATAGATCCATTAACTATCAATCCAGAAATATTCTTTTTTAATCCACTCAATAATAAGTTTCTAAAAAACAAAAGTCTCTTATTCCTCCCATCCTGATCATTTTTTGTTATTTCGACTGCCTTTGCAAAGCCAACAATTAATGGGACAGGAAGCGTGCCAGATCTTAATCCAAACTCCTGTCCTCCTCCATATTGAGATGGTTCAAGAGGGAATCCTTCCCTAATCACCAAAGCCCCAATACCTTTAGGTCCATAAATTTTGTGAGCACTCAAACTCATCAGATCAATTCGAAATTTATCGGGGTCTAAATCTAAATATCCAAGGGCTTGGGCGGCATCAGTATGAAAAGCGATTCCCTTTCTCTTACAAAAAGATCCAATTTCACCAATAGGTTGCAAAACCCCTATCTCATTATTTGCAGCCATGACACTAACCAGAAAAGTATCTTTTTCAACAGCTTCAGAAAGTTGTTCAATATTGATTAAACCCTCTTTATTAGGTTGTAATTCTGACAAACGAAACCCTTCTTTTTGAAGCTGCCTAAGCGGGTCAAGGACTGCATGATGTTCTGTTGAAACAGTTATTATGTGTCCAGGTTTTCCAATCAGTTGTGCTTTAGCTCTTGCGTGTCCAACTAAACCCAAATTATTTGCTTCTGTTGCCCCACTCGTAAAAATTAATCTTTTAGGATTGACGTTCAAATAGGAAGCTATTTTTTCACGAGATACTTCTACTGCAGCTGAAGCAAAAACACCTGATCGATTATTAGTATTAGAGGGATTACCCCACAACTCGTTCCAATAGGGAGCCATCTCCTCAACAACCTTTGTACAACAAGGTGTTGAAGACTGAAAATCAAAAATCAGGTGATTATTATCCATTGATTCAATCGTTAGGCTGAATAGAATGAGAGGGATAAAGGGTAATATCCCTTCAAAAGCTCTAGAAGTTTAATTTTATGAGTGATCCCAATCCATCAACACAAGAAGTTTCTCAAACTCCAAGGATATTACTTGTCGATGACGAGCCTGGGTTAAGAACTGCTGTTCAGGCTTATCTTGAAGATGAAGGATTTCAAGTTACAACCGCTGTAGATGGAGAAGAGGGATGGGAAAAAGCTATAAAAATGATTCCTGATGTGATTATCAGTGACGTAATGATGCCTAGATGCGATGGTTATGGGCTTTTAAAAAAAATTAGAGGAGATGAAAGACTTGGAGGTACACCTGTCATTTTCCTTACTGCTAAAGGTATGACAGCTGATAGAACTCAGGGGTATCAAGCAGGTGTAGACGACTACATGCCAAAACCATTTGATCCAGATGAACTAGTTGCAAGAGTTAAGAATGTAGTTCAGCGGCAAGAACGATTATTAACTGAAGCAGCCAGATTTGCGAATGCTGATGTTGGCCAAATGGCAAAACAGATTACAGAAATAAAATCCATGCTCAGCCATGGGGATAAAAACAACCTACGCAAAGATGATTCGATTCCTAACTTCACCCCAAGAGAAGCAAGCGTTTTGCAACTAGTAGCAGAAGGTTTAATGAACAAAGAAATTGCAAGACAACTTGAGACTTCTATCCGTAATGTAGAGAAATATGTGAGTCGATTATTTATTAAAACCGGCACTTCTAGTAGAACAGAACTAGTTAGATATGCACTTGAAAATCATTTAGTTACCTAAATGTGTTTTGCAAACTAAAGATTTTAGTTCACTCAGATTTCACAAATTCTATTAACTTAGAGAAATAAAAAGGAGCTTGATTCAACTTGCTTTTGACCACTTTAAAGCCAGATTGCTTTGCAGCTTCGATAATTCCTGACTCCCTTAAGGTGTAGGCCCTAGTAGTTTTACTTGGTCCAGGGAATAGCTGACCAATACCTTTCAAAAGCGCTAGTAAAGGAGTGTAAGGAGCAAAGCTAACAATTAATCTTTCATCAGATAATTGGCAGAGATGTTTCACCATCGTCTCAGCCTCCTGTTGAGGGTAATGAATGAAAACATCTAAGCAAATAACTGTATTAAAGGAACCTTTTAAATTCTCTAAATCAGATGTTCGAAAATTCAGCTTATTGAAGTCCAAGCCTGCCTCCTTTGCCCTGCTTTTCGTCTCAGTGATCATTGCTTCAGAAATATCACTTAAATGAATTGATTTAGCACCCAATTTTGCCAATGGGATACTTAAGCTACCAACACCGCAGCCAGCATCACAGAAACTTTTATCCTTGATATTGTCGTACTCTCTCAACCAATTAATGACATCATCAACTGTTTTTTGGTGACCTATCCTTATATTTTTTTGAACTTTATTTACATCATCACTTTCGCTATATATTCGATTCCATCTATCAAATCCTGTCCCATTAAAATATTCAGTGACTTCGGCTTTTTCATTGTTCTCAATTTGCGTTGTCATTTCATCAGATAATTACCTCTTACCAATCTTACGCATCTAACTGCCAAGAGAACTTTTGATTACAAGAATTCATTCTCCATCGAAGTGAAGACTGAATTTTTTTCCAGTAAAAATTTTTGCAGTCATTGTTTTTTGACTCAATACCGTACTTGGACCAGGTGTTGCCATCAAATGGCAGAAGAAAGATCATTAATCCTATTAATTATTTTCTTCCATCAATCATGTGAAGGCAAAGTGAATCCTGCAATTTTTCATTTGGAAGTCTTTGTAAACCATTTTCCACTGTTAGCAAATGCAGGATTTCTAAATAATTGGCATTATTAAGAATGAGATTTATAAAAATTGACAATTGTCTTTAACCGAAGCTTATACATTGAAGGAAGTAGCAGTAGTGATGGGTAGTGATTCAGATCTTAAAACTCTTGAACCTGCGATTACAATTCTAGATAAATTTGGGATAACTAATGAAGTAAGGATTTTATCCGCTCATAGAACTCCCAAAAAAATGATGGATTTTGCTCAGATGGCAGAATCAAATGGTTTTAGAGTCATAATTGCGGGGGCTGGAGGGGCTGCTCATCTACCTGGAATGATCGCATCTCTTACGACCCTTCCAGTAATAGGCGTTCCAGTCAAAAGCAAGGCGCTTTCAGGGGTAGATTCTATGTATTCAATCTTGCAAATGCCCTCAGGCATCCCAGTGGCAACAGTTGCCATTGAAGGGGGCCTGAATGCTGGCCTTTTAGCTACTCAAATTTTGGCAATTAATAATACTGAATTAACAAACAAATTAAAAACCTACAGATCTGAGTTGCATGACCTTGTAATAAAAAAAGATCAAAAACTTAGAGAGATTGGAGCTGGAATGTATCTTGAAAAAATGTAATGAACGTGAAATTAATTACTAATTCAATAAGAGATTTTTGAAATAATCTTTTTATTAACAAGAAAATTAGTAACTATATCTACACATTTATCAATATCCAGATTTCCAGTGTCAATTTTCAATTCTGGAGACAGAGGGTCTTCATAAGGACTTGATATTCCAGTAAAATCCTTGATTTCTCCATTTCTTGCCTTGGCATAAAGTCCTTTTGTATCTCTTGTTTCACAAACCCCTAAATCAGCTGAACAATATATTTCTATAAAATCATCTTTTCCAACTAATGATCTTGCATTATTTCGATCAACTCTAAATGGTGATACAAATGCTGTTAATACAATTATCCCAGCATCAAGAAACAGTTTAGAAACTTCGCCAATTCTTCTAATATTTTCTTCTCTATCAAGATCAGAAAATCCTAGATCTTTGCATAAACCATGTCTAATGTTATCTCCATCTAAAACATAAGTTGAATAACAATTTTTATGTAGAGCTACATTTACTGCATTGGCTAGTGTGCTTTTCCCAGAACCAGATAGACCCGTAAACCAAAGTATTGCACTGCGATGCCCTCTTTGCTGAGATCTAGCGTCTCTATCAACTGAAGAATGGTGCCAAACTATATTGGTGGCTTTTGATAGATGTCTTTGAGAGTTTTGTTCCATGAATTCAGACTAATTGTTTACTATTCTCCATGTTGATCGACACAGTTTATTGTCAGCCTCCACTCTGTTTTGGTCTAAAACCGTTCTTGAAAAGAAAATCTTGAGCTTTTGAAATTTGATCTCCTTGTAACTCTAAAAAATCACCTTTCAAAGCTCCCCCTGTTCCGCAAGCTATTTTTAAATTCTTAAGAATTACTTTTGCCTCTACAGGATTTAATTCCAGTCCTTTAATGACAGTCACAAGTTTTCCTTTCTTTCCAGATCGAGTTCTTTCTAGACGAACTTGTCGCTTTCCTTTAGGAGTAACACTATTTTGCGTGTCATTCCCTATTGTCTTAAGAGGGTCATTAAATTCACTCCAGCCACCTTTGGACATTTTCTTACTTTTTGGCTGGTAACTATTTCTTAATTTAAGGTGACAGGTACACTCCAAACTCAATATAAAGATTCGGATTTATCTCCATTAACAAGGCCAAATGCTTTTGGTCGATTTGGTAGGTACGGGGGACAATATGTTCCTGAAACTTTAATACCTGCACTTATTGAATTAGAGCAAGCTGCTAAAGAAGCATGGAAAGATTCTTCATTCAATTCAGAATTGAATCATTTACTCAAAACTTACGTCGGAAGATCCACTCCTCTATATGAAGCTACAAGATTAACTGAATATTACAGAAAAAATACATTTAAAGGCCCACGAATTTGGCTTAAGAGAGAAGATTTAAATCACACAGGTGCTCACAAAATAAATAATGCACTTGGGCAAGCCCTTCTTGCAATACGGATGGGGAAAAAAAGAATTATTGCTGAAACTGGAGCTGGTCAGCATGGAGTTGCAACTGCGACAGTCTGCGCTCGTTTTGGATTGGAATGCATTATCTATATGGGTAAAGAAGATATGCGAAGACAAGCCTTAAACGTTTTCCGAATGCAATTGCTTGGAGCTTCAGTAAAGCCAGTAACAACTGGAACTGCAACACTAAAAGATGCAACCAGCGAAGCTATTCGAGATTGGGTAACTAATGTTGAAAATACTCACTATATTCTCGGTTCCGTTGCGGGACCACATCCATATCCAATGTTGGTCAGAGATTTTCACGCAGTTATTGGGGAAGAAACAAAGCAACAATGCACACAAGCTTTTGGGAGGTCTCCCGATGTTCTTTTAGCTTGTGTTGGTGGCGGATCGAATGCGATGGGTCTTTTCCATTCTTTTGTTGAAGACAAAAATGTGCGAATGATTGGAGTTGAAGCTGCTGGGGATGGAGTCGACACTGGTCGACATGCAGCGACCATTACCGAAGGAAGAATAGGAGTGCTTCATGGAGCCATGAGTCTCTTACTCCAAGACAAAGATGGGCAAGTTGAGGAGGCGCATTCCATTAGCGCAGGTCTCGATTATCCAGGAGTTGGACCGGAGCATAGTTATTTAAAAGAAATTGGACGTGCTGAATATGCAGCTGTTACTGACACCGAAGCCATAGAAGCTCTGCAATTAGTCAGCAAGTTGGAAGGTATTATCCCTGCACTAGAGACCGCTCATGCATTTGCCTATCTTGAAAAACTTTGTCCGACTCTCAATCATAATTCTGAAGTTGTCATTAACTGCTCTGGTAGAGGAGATAAAGACGTTAATACAGTTGCTGAAAAACTAGGATCAAAAATATAAAGTAAAAACCCTATTAATACCTTGGAATAGATTGATCAACATCAGTACTCCAAGCATCTATTCCCCCAACAAGATTCCAAACACTATTCGCTATCTCATTTTCTAAAAGCCAAATACCAAAATTTAGACTTCTCACACCAGCATGGCAGACAACGAGAACAGGCTTATTCTTCGGTAACATTGAGCCTATGTTGGCTGACCAGTTTGAAGCCTTACTCAAAGGAAGATGTAATACTGAAAATGAAAATGAAGCAATAGCTATTTCATTATCCTCCCTCACATCTACAATAAATGGTTTTTCAGAGGAATCATCTTCTAAGATTTTATTTAACTCTTTTGGAGATATATTTAAAGGAATCTTCTGTTTCATGTTTTAGATTCTAATTAAAGATTAAACTTTCAGTTGTCAAAGTTCAAAAAGTATACAAACGCTCAAATAATAAAAAAATGAAATTTCGTCTATCTCATTTTTTAATATTAGGAATAATAGTTTTATCAATTTCCATAGGGACATTGATCTGGCGAAATAGTCAGATCAATCAAAAAACACAATTCAATGAAAAACAATTTAATGCTCCAGTTTCTTCGAAATATATTCCAACTCATGCTGATCTGGTTTTTCACTGGAAAATCAATCCAGCTATACTTCCAAAGTATGTCGAGAATTATCAAGATAAAGTTAGCAAGAATATTGTTAATAAAAAAACAAGTTTTATTAGAGATTCTTTTTTTAAATTAATTAGCCTTGATTTTGAAAAAGACCTCTCAAAATTGGTAGGAGATTATGGTAGCTTTGCTGTATTTGGTTTAGATAAACAAGCTGAAAATGATTGGATTATGGTCTTATCAATAAAAGAAGATATAAATATCGAAGAAGAATTAGAATCTATATTAGGCTCGAAAAATATTGATGAGAGTATTAGACCAACCAATAAATTAAGCACTTCAAAAACAGAAATAATTTCAAAACCACTTTCTTCAAATAAATCAATTTACTTTACAAATAATAAAGATAATCTTTTAATAGCGTCCAATCCTAAAATCATTCATACGTCAATAGAAAAATTAGATCAAAATATATTAAATACAAAAAATAAGTATAAGAATATTCAATTAAAGGATAATCTTAAAGACGGGATATTATTATTGGAAATGTCTCCAAAGAAGATTTTAAATCTAATAGGTGAAGAAGAAAATTTATACCAAGCAAATGAGATTAATAGTTTAATATCTTCTATAAACTTAGATAAGTTTAAAATAGATATAGAAGGAATAATATCTTATGATATTAAAACTAAAATGCCATTCAAAGATATTAAATATAATTTAATTGATTTAAAAAAAGAATTTAAATCATCAAAAGATTTTGTAATAGTTGATAATCCTAACCAATATTTCATGAAAGATTCTAGTCATCCATATCAAAAGTTAATAGCTTCAATTATTAAAGAATCAACAACTTCCAATTATTCTAATCTTTTAAAAAATATTCTTGAAAACTCTAAAGGAAATCTGATTTGGATAAATGATAAAGACTGGTTCGTTTTGACTAAAAAATCTGATACTAGCAAAACAAAGGTAAGTGATATTCTAAAAAACGAGAAGTTTTTAAGGTCAAAAATAGATTTTAAAAACAGGACACTAGAGATTTGGTCAAAAATAAGTACAGATGAAAATGAAAAATATGAGCTAAAAGAAAATATCGAGGCAATTATTGAAGAAGATGAAGAGAGTTACATTTGGAGTCAAAACTTATCATCTATTTCAAATTTTGATAATATAAATTACTTACAAAATTACTCAGAAAATGATCAGGAATTAGATAAAATTAGTGATTTTAATGATATCCTTAAGATACATTTAGGGGAAGAAAAAACTAAGACAGTTTTAAATAATTTCTATCCATACATCTTATTTAAAACAATGCTAGGAAATAAACTAACTCCTCCTCAGAATATTGATATATCTGTTGCGGTCCCTGCAATTAATTATCCAGATTTCATTAAAGTTAAACTCAACTTAAAAATTACTTGATAAAAAGTTTAAAGTGCTATATTCAACTTACAGCTTAACTCTATATAATAAAGTTCCAACTGAAGATTATTTATTTTTTCCAATCGACCAGAAAAATTATTTTGAGGAGCTAAAGCCATAGATAACGAACAAAAGACAACTAATTTGGTTTTAAAGCCAGGCTTGGAAGGAGTTCCGGTAACCAACTCTGGGATTTGCGAAATCAACGGGACAGAAGGAAAGCTGAATTACAGAGGATATCCAATATCTGAGCTAGCCCAAAAAAGTAGTTTTCTAGAAACTGCATTTCTCTTGATATGGGGAGAACTTCCGACTGAAGATGAGCTTCAGAAATTTGAAGAGGATGTTCAAATGCATAGACGGGTGAGCTTTCGAATTAGAGATATGCTCAAGTGTTTTCCAGAATCTGGGCATCCTATGGATGCTCTGCAAGCAAGTGCTGCATCTCTTGGTCTTTTTTATTCTCGAAGAGCAATTGATGATCCAAAATATATCTACGACGCAGTAGTGAGGTTGATTGCAAAAATTCCTACTATGGTCGCTGCTTTCGAGCAAATAAGAAAGGGAGATGATCCAATTCAGCCTCAGGATGATTTACCTTATTCATCAAATTTTCTTTACATGCTCACCGAGAGAGAACCAAATCCTCTTGCAGCAAGAGTTTTCGATAGATGCTTAATTCTTCATGCCGAGCATAGTCTCAATGCGAGTACGTTTAGCGCAAGAGTAACTGCCAGCACACTAACTGATCCTTATGCTGTCGTAGCTTCTGCCGTTGGGACATTGGCCGGTCCTCTGCATGGAGGGGCAAATGAAGACGTGATAGCAATGTTAGAAGAAATTGGAATACCTGAGAAAGCATCACTATTTCTCAATAATGCAATTGAAAAAAAAAGGAAAATCATGGGCTTTGGTCACAGGGAATATCGTGTAAAAGACCCTCGAGCAACAATTTTACAAGCCTTCGCAGAGGAACTTTTCTCGGAATTTGGTAAAGATGAAATGTATGAAGTCGCTAAAACACTTGAAAAGGAGGCTATTTCAAAACTGGGACCAAAAGGTATATTCCCAAATGTTGACTTTTATTCTGGACTTGTTTATCGAAAGCTTGGTATTCCTCGAGATTTGTTTACACCAGTTTTTGCAATTTCCAGAGTTGCTGGTTGGTTGGCTCACTGGAGAGAACAACTTGGAGCAAATAGAATTTTTAGACCATCACAAATTTATGAAGGAGCAAAAATCAGAAATTGGCAGCCTCTTGAAAATAGATAATTTGAAAAATTTTTTTTTCGAATTCAAAATTAATTCAAATTACACTAACCTTGTTAATAGATTAAATATCAGAAGTGAATTCAGGTATAGACCTTGAAATGAGTTTTACACAAGGCATTCAAAACCTTGGTTTATCTCATGAATTAGCTCATCTTTTATGGATCCCTCTGCCAATGCTTCTAGTATTGGTGTCAGCCGTCATTGGTGTACTAGTAACAGTTTGGCTAGAGCGAAAAATTTCTGCAGCGGCTCAACAGAGAATCGGGCCTGAGTATGCAGGCGCGCTTGGTATTCTTCAGCCAATGGCAGACGGTTTGAAACTTTTAGTAAAAGAAGACATTATTCCAGCGAGGGCAGACAGCGTTCTTTTTACAGTTGGTCCAATATTAGTTTTGGTTCCGGTAATACTATCTTGGTTAATTGTTCCTTTTGGTCAAAATCTTTTAATTAGCAACGTAGGCATAGGGATCTTTTTGTGGATTGCCCTGAGTAGTATTCAACCTATTGGTTTATTGATGAGTGGTTACTCTTCCAATAACAAATATTCATTGCTAGGTGGACTGAGGGCTGCTGCTCAATCAATTAGTTATGAAATCCCACTAGCACTAGCGGTTTTAGCAATAGTTATGATGAGCAATTCATTGAGTACAGTTGACATAGTTGAGCAACAAAATACTGCCGGTTTTCTTAGCTGGAATATTTGGCGACAACCAGTAGGTTTTATTATTTTTTGGATCTGTGCATTAGCTGAATGCGAAAGACTACCTTTTGATTTACCTGAAGCAGAAGAAGAACTCGTAGCTGGTTATCAAACTGAGTATGCAGGTATGAAATTTGCTCTTTTTTACTTGGCTGGATATATAAATCTTGTTTTATCTGCTTTACTTGTTTCCGTTCTGTACTTAGGGGGATGGGGTTTCCCAATATCAGTTGATTGGTTTTCGTCTTTGATAGGTCTTTCAATTGACAATCCATTAGTTCAAATTATTGCTGCATCTATTGGCATTGTCATGACAATACTCAAAGCTTATTTGCTGGTTTTTTTAGCAATCTTATTGAGATGGACTACCCCAAGAGTTCGAATTGATCAATTACTTGATTTAGGATGGAAATTTCTTTTACCTATTTCATTGGTAAATTTACTTTTCACTGCTTCACTAAAATTGGCATTTCCTTTGACATTTGGGGGATAAAAGAAAAGCAACACAATCGCTCTATTTTTTAAGTAAAAGTACCTACATTTATTTAAAAAAAACTGTATAATGGTAAATGTAAATAAGGGCTGCCGGCAGCAAGGTTAATATGCTTGGTTTCCTTGAAAAAGTTGCCGACTACACTAAAGAAGCAGTTAGTGCAGCAAAATACTTAGTCGACGGACTAGGCGTTACGTTCGACCACATGCGCCGAAGGCCAGTAACGGTTCAATATCCTTACGAAAAACTAATTCCGTCTGAGCGTTACAGAGGACGGATTCATTATGAATTCGACAAGTGTATTGCTTGCGAAGTTTGCGTCAGGGTATGTCCAATCAACCTTCCAGTTGTTGATTGGGTAATGAACAAGGAAACCAAGAAAAAAGAATTGAGAAATTATTCTATTGACTTTGGTGCATGTATTTTTTGTGGAAATTGCGTTGAATATTGCCCTACCAATTGTTTGTCAATGACAGAAGAATATGAGCTGGCTGCTTTTGATAGGCATAGCCTTAATTACGATAATGTTGCACTCGGTAGACTACCAACAAGCGTAACTTCAGATCCTTCAGTTAAACCTCTTAGGGAACTAGCTTATTTGCCCGAGGGAATAATGGATCCCCATGAATTATCCGCAAATAAAAAAAGAGCAGGCAAACTCCCAGGTCAAATTATAAAAGAACTACAAGCAGAGAAATCACAAAAAGAAGATAAAAATAATTCGTCCGATATGGTTCAAAAAAATTTAAATCCTCCTAATTAATGAATATCGCTTATTCAACAGAATTAATTTGCTTTTTAATTCTCAGTGCTGTCATAGTTTCTGGAAGTTTGGCAGTTGTTTTATTAGAAAATATTGTTTACTCAGCATTTTTATTAGGCGGAGTATTTATGGCTGTAGCGGGACTATATCTGTTACTTAATGCTAGTTTTGTCGCTGCGGCTCAAATTCTTGTATATGTTGGAGCTGTGAATGTTTTAATATTATTTGCAATAATGTTAGTTAATAAGAAAGAAAAGTTAAAACCAATTTCAGGACTTAAAACCAGAAAATTGATATCAGGGGGAGTTTGCGGTGGATTATTAATTTTGTTATTGCGCGTTAGCATCACGACGAGATGGAATTTACCGGGACCAACCTCAATTGGTGAAGAAGCAACTGAAAGAATCGGTGAACATCTATTCACAGATTATTTATTACCTTTCGAACTAGCATCAATCTTATTATTAATGGCTATGATTGGTGCAATTGTATTAGCAAGAAGAGATGGCTCAATATCAAAAGATAATATAAATGGTTTCAATAATCAAAATTCCTTAATTGATAATGAAATTCCTCTTCTTTCCGAGAATAGTCTAAAATGAATCAACTATATTTATTTTATATTCAATAAATATGTTAGCAACTTCTATAGTACCAGTACCTCTCCAAGCCTATCTTATAGTTGCTGCCTTCCTATTCTGTACTGGTGTATGGGGACTAATAAATAGTAGAAATGCTGTAAGAGTTTTAATGAGTATTGAATTAATGTTAAATGCAGTGAACATAAATCTTATGAGTTTCTCATCCTACATAGACGGATCAATAATTAGAGGGCAGGTATTTTCAATTTTTGTTATTACAGTCGCAGCGGCCGAGGCTGCTGTTGGACTAGCAATACTACTTTCTTTGTATAGAAATAGAGTTACAATTGATATGGAAAGTTTCAATCTACTCAAATGGTAGATAATATTAATGACAACAAATCTGATCTGGATCTTATATAGATCAGATAGCGATACTGCTTACAAAGAAACCTTAAATTGCAAGAAAATAATTGAAGGGTTTGGGAAAAAGGTTCTATTTTCAGAGATAAGTAATGAAACCAATAATGTTAATCAATTATTTTCAAAATCAATTGATTTACCTGACATCGCTCTTGTTCTAGGAGGTGATGGAACAGTTTTAAAGGCCGCAAGATATTTATCTCCTAGAAACATACCTATTTTAAGTTTCAATGTTGGAGGCAATCTAGGCTTCTTGACACATGATCGTCATATATTAAAGCAAGCAAATTTCTGGAAACGCGTCACAAATAATAGATTTAACGTACAAAAAAGAATGATGCTTGAAGCAAATGTATTTAAAGAAAAAGACAATAATGAAAGGACACTTAAAAGATCATTTTTTGCTCTAAACGATTTTTATTTTCGATCTTGTACCGATGAAATTTTACCTACTTGCTGTCTTGAGCTTGAAATAGATGGTGAAGGTGTTGACAAATATAAAGGAGATGGACTGATCTTCTCGACTCCAACAGGCTCCACTGCTTATTCTATGGCGGCAGGAGGGCCAATAATCCACCCTTCCTTGGATGCAATAATCGTAAGCGCTATATGCCCGATGAGCCTGGCAAGTAGACCGATTGTGGTCCCTCCTGAATCTCAATTAGTTATAAAACCCATAAGAGAAAAAAAGCAAAAAATAAAGTTATGGCTAGATGGATCTGGAGGATGTCTAATTGAAGCTAACGATATGTGTTTAATAAAGAAATCGAAGCATTCAACATCAATAATTATTTTAGATGAAAATCTATCTTACTACAAGACAATCACTCAAAAACTTCATTGGGCAAGCAGCCTTAATGAAAGCAATAAATAATAAGTTATGGGGATAGAAATCGAAAGAAGATTCTTAGTTAATAGTGAAGACTGGAAGTCTAAAGTAATATTAACTCAAGATATTAGTCAAGCCTACTTAAATTCAAGTGTAGATGAATGGGCAACTCGAATAAGGATAATAAATAATAATGCAGCATACATAACTTTAAAGTCCTCTTTAAATGGATTAGTAAATAACGAGTTTGAATATTCAATTCCTATCAAAGATGCTATTGAATTAATAAAATTATCAAAATATAAAATTATTAAAACTCGATATCAGCTGAAAATAAATAATAACACTTGGGTTGTTGATCTATTTGATGGGTCAAATTCCTCTCTAAAAATAGCTGAAATTGAATTAAAGTCAGAATCCGAAAAAATCCAAGTGCCCTCGTGGTGTGGCAAGGAGATAACAGGCCTCAAATTATTAAGTAATGCATCCCTTGCAAAAATACCTATTTCAGAATTGTCATTAAAAGATCGTCTGAAAACTAAAGATGAATAGCCAAAGAGCAAACGTTATTTTAGATTGTCTTTATAATTAACGCTAGAACAACTAGCAGCCCATGCACCTACTGCAGGAGGCCTAACTTGTTTGGTCTTTATGACAAAGAGGGTATACTTCGCTTTACTTGCACTGACAAGGAAGCTTGCATTGCATATGCAAAGTTATTTAATTTATCTTCAATTGAATTTTCTTTAATGCCACTATTAGAAAATAATGAAGACGAAAAAAATTAGACCTTCTAAGAATCTGTTTCATCTGGCAATGAACAACAATTAAACCCATCCCGGCATATCTTTCCATGATCCATTGCCCAGTTTAATAAAGCCACTCTGTTTTTTGAACCTGTTTTGGTAAACATATTACTCACATGGTTGTCTACAGTTCTTTTGCTAATTGTCAGTTTTTCAGCAATCTCTTGATTGGTGAGACCATCTGCAACCAATCCAATAATCTCCATTTCCCTAGCAGAGAGTCCCATGTGGGACGAATTAGAGATCTCTCCTGTAAACATTCCCCTCACTCACAACTCATTAATTAATACTACTTAAATTAGGGCCTTTAATCACCGATAGTAATTATCTAGTAAAAAATACATGTGAAATCTAAACTGCAAATTCGACTTGAATCTGGCTTATCAGCTATTACTGCTGAAATCATGCCTCCTAGAGGAGGAGATACCGCTTCGGCCATATCAAAAGCCATCAAATTAAATGACTTTGTTCATGGGTTCAATGTTACAGATGGCAGTAGGGCAATCATGCGAATGAGTAGCCTAGCCTTGTGCAAACTGCTTTTAGAGGCAAAACTTGAACCAGTCTTGCAATTATCTTGTAGGGATAGGAATCGAATCGCATTACAAGCTGAACTACTTGGAGCGCACGCTTTAGGGATAAGAAATATCCTTTGTTTAACTGGCGATCCTGTACGGGTAGGAGACCAATCTCAAGCCAAATCAGTGCAAGACTTAAACTCAATTGAACTTATCAATCAAGTCACATCACTTAACAAAGGAATAGATCCCGTATCTGGTTTATTACCCGATGGCCAAACTAACTTATTCGCTGGAGCCGCTGCAGATCCAAATTGCAGAGGATTCGATGGTTTACGAAGAAGAATAGAACTCAAAAAAAAAGCCGGTGCTAATTTCCTTCAAACTCAAATGGTTATGGACACCAAAGTGCTTGAGAGATTTTGTAAGGAAATAACAGAGCCTATGAAAATACCTGTTTTAGCTGGGGTCTTTCTGCTCAAATCTGCTAAGAATGCTCAATTCATTAATCGTGTAGTCCCAGGAGCATGCATCCCCCAATCAATTATTTCCAGACTTGAGAGTGCATCAAACCCTCTTGATGAAGGCATATCAATTGCTGCTGAGCAAGTAAAAAGTTTCTTAGGAATTGCTCAAGGGGTTCACCTTATGGCAGTTAAAGCAGAGCAACAAATACCGATAATTTTAGAAAAAGCAAATATTAGTTAGAAGAACCAATTAGGTCAGTTCCTAATAATTCAGCCATTGCTTTTTGTTGCGGTGAAGGTTCTCCTAGGTCCTGTCTTCGCGCATCAGTTATTAACCAATCTAAAGCAGCTTCCTGTAAATCAAAATGATCACCTTCCTTACCAACACAATATCTACCAAAAACTAACTTCTCTACAAGTTGCACTCCAGGTCCAATGAGTGAATAATCAAATATTATTGAATTGTCAATTGTTGCTCCTTCACAAATACAACAACTTGGACCAATCATAGAAGGACCAATAATAGTCACACCATCTTCAATCCTTGTCATTCCACCAACATATATAGGTCCTTTAACATTTATCTTATCCCAATTAGCTGCAACATTTAAACCAGTGTAAATCCCTGGTCTTACCTGCTTACCTGGTATTTCAACCTGTCTAACATCTCCTTTAAGAACATTCCTTATTGCTCTCCAATAATCTGGAACTTTACCAATATCAACCCACTCAAAATCCATAGGCAAAGCATAAAAAGGTGCCCCCTCTTCTACTAACTTTGGGAACAAATCTGAGCCAATATCAAAAGGTTTTCCAGATGGTATATAATTGAAAATTTCTGGTTCAAATAAATATATTCCTGTATTAATAGTATCTCCTAGTGCATTATCAATAGAAGGTTTTTCTTGAAAGGCTTTAACACGATCTTCTTCATCTGTTACAACTACGCCATAACTACTTACTTGATCTTTTGAAACACGTTTAGTAATCAAACTGGCTAAGGCACCTTTCTCTTTATGTCTTTTTACAGCTTCAGACAAATCCAAATCAATTAGTGCATCTCCGCACAAGACAACAAAAGTATCATCAAAAAATTTTTGAAAATCTTGAATTTTTTTCAGCCCACCCGCTGACCCCAATGCGTCACCAATTAATTCTCCATCTTCAATACGGCCTTCAAAGCTGTATGCAATTTCAACTCCAAATCGTTGCCCATCTCGAAAATAATTTTCTATTTCTTCTGCTAAATGAGAAACGTTAACCATAACCTCAGTAAAACCATGCTCCTTAAGCAGTTCCAACAGAAACTCCATTACTGGTTTCTGAAGGATAGGAATCATTGGCTTTGGAATCACATGCGTGATCGGCTGAACTCTGGTACCTTTCCCAGCCGCCAGGATCATCGCCTTCATAAGTCGTCTAACTGAAGCGATACAAGGCCAACATAGAATGCTGCATCCAAAAAGAGCTAGGCAGCAGCCGGCGAGCCATCTGTCACGTCCAAAGATGCCAAAGGAAGTTGAGCAACCATTCCTGGTTCTAAAAGCCTCTTTAGACTTAATGGAGAAAACAAAGAATCTTTTTGATCAATCTCCACCTTGCCTTGAGAACATAAAAACAATAAAGCCCAAAAGACTCCAACTCTATCAGTATCCAAATCTTCTGAAGCTGAATTTTCACTCCACCTCTCAACTAATAATTCAAAATCAACCCAGTGCAAAGCTTGTTCCCAATCGTTAAGAAAAACTGCCAACGCTGCAGTGGTTTCAGGTAATTTTTCTCGATGAGCAAGAGATGAAACTTGAGCAATAACTTCCCTATCAGTTAATTTTCTCTGTCGTAACTTTCTACGATTATGCAACTCATCATTTTTCAAAGATTCTGCAATGGTCTCAAGCTGATTTATTAACTCTCCGAGTGTAACTGGCCTTCTAAAAGGTGGAGGGGCAACAGGCCGTCTAAATAGATGTCTTTCTGGACGAGAAGGTAATTGAAAAGTTTCATCTAGCCAACCTTGCTCCCCAAAATCAAAATCTAAATCATCTTGATCATCTACATCAACAGAGAATATTTCAGCTTCAAGGACCTCAGCCTTTAAGCCAACCAAGACAGAAGCGGCTAAAAAGGCTTCACTACTCTGAGCAAGATCAACTTCATAACTTCCACCATTTTGACTGAAATGTTCTGAAATCTTTTTTGGAATTTCAATCCGCTGTTTCAGTTGGTCAAGAAACCCATCTATAACAGGAATAACATCTACATCCCATGGATCAATATCACCTCTTTCAGCTGCATCTTGCAAAAGACGAATTGCAAGTCTCGCTCCAGAATCTGCAGTTTGACTTAAAAGATTAACTGGCAATTAAGACTAAGACTCTACAAGAAAGTTATCTCTTTGATAACAGTTATGCCAGGTCCAAGGAATGATATTCAATCTAAAAAAGGAGCTTCAATAGTCCCAATTGATAAATTAGGACTACTAATAATCGTTGATTGGTCATTTCTAATTCTCTCAACGGCCAACAAATCTCGTTTGACCAATCCATCAATAGATGAAATATAAGTATCAGTCATGATTTTTGGATACAAACCAATTCCAATAATAGGAATTAATAAACAAGCTATGATATAAATTTCTCTAGGTTCTGCATCTACCAACTTTGCTTTGGATATCAACTTCGGATTCTCTTTCCCAAAGAAAATTTCTCTGAGCATCGATAATAAATATATAGGTGTCAAAATGACTCCTATTGCAGCTAATGAAGCAATAACAATTCTAAATGGGAGTGTATAAACTTCGTCAGTTACAAAACCAACAAAGACCATTAATTCTGAGATAAATCCACTCATTCCAGGTAAAGCAAGTGAAGCGAAAGCACATGCAGTCCATAAAGCAAACATAATCCTCATGTTTTGACCAATACCCCCCATCTCATCTAATTGAAGCGTGTGTGTTCTGTCGTAAGTAGCACCAACAAGGAAAAACAAACTTGCTCCTATTAGACCGTGGCTAACCATTTGCAACATAGCTCCACTAGTTCCTAGAGAGCTAAAACTTCCAATACCTATCAAAACAAAACCCATATGACTTATGGAGCTATAAGCAATTTTTCTTTTTAGATTTCTTTGAGCAAAAGAAGTTAAAGCTGCGTAAATAATATTTACGACTCCAAGAACAATTAACAATGGTGCAAATTGAGCATGAGCATCAGGCAGCAATTGCGCATTAAATCTTAGAAGAGCATATCCACCCATTTTCAACAATATGCCTGCTAAGAGCATATGCACTGGAGCAGTGGCCTCTCCATGTGCATCTGGCAACCAAGTATGAAGAGGAACAATAGGAAGTTTGACACCAAAAGCAATTAGTAATCCTGAATAACAAAGCAGTTGAAACCCCTTACCAAAATTTTGCTGAGCCAAATGGGTATAGCCGAAATCTGGGATTCCTCCTCCTTGAAAGAAACCCATTGCAAGACCAGCAAGGAGAATAAATAACGAGCTTCCTGCCGTGTAGATAATAAATTTCGTGGCTGCATATTGCCTTTTCTTTCCGCCCCAGATTGCAAGAAATAAATACACCGGGAACAACTCCAATTCCCAAGCCAAAAAGAAAAGCAACATATCTTGGACAGCAAATACTGCTATCTGGCCGCCATCCATAGCGAGGATTAAAAAGAAAAATAATTTAGGTTTAAAGCTAACTGGCCAAGCTGCTAAAACCGCAAGAGAGGTTATGAAACTTGTAAGCAATATCAATGGCATTGACAAACCATCCGCGCCAACAGACCAAGTCAATCCAAGATTTGGAAGCCAATTAACTTTTTCATATAACTGCAAGCCTTCTTGACTCGGATCAAAACCTTTAAAGTAAGCAGCAACGGTAATTAGAAAAGTAATTAAAGCAATTATTAAGGCATACCATCGAACTTCTTTTCCTTCTCCTTTATCTGGAATAAAAGGAACGATTAAAGCTCCAACAACTGGGAAAAATATGGATAAACTTAACCATGGTAAATCGGCTTGAATTGGCTCAGGAATAAGCATTGTTCCTAGGTTCAAACTTGCATTGAAAGCGAATTCCAAGACTCGAAATTAATCACCACTTTTTGAGTTTAGAAATTATGAGATTATTAGCACCCTATAGATAGGGGATGTACACACACCTAAAAAAATTATGTAAATTATGCCCCAATAACGCCAAAAAGTGCGACCAAAGCAATCACTCCTCCAAAAACAATCAATGCGTAAAACTGAGCTCTTCCTGTTTCAAAATACTTTAGTCCTTCTCCACTACCGAGAGTCAGTAATCCAGTCAGATTAACTACTCCATCAACTACTTTTGCATCTACTTCAAGTACTTCTCTAGCTAGCTTTCTACTACCTTTTACAAAAATTTTCTCATTGATATCATCTAGATACCATTTGTTTTGGAGAAATGAATTTATTTGAGGATATTTATTAGAGAGAGAGACGCCAAGATCAAGTCGTTTAAAATAATAAGTTAAAACCGCCAACAGTATTCCTGCAGATGAGATAGCAACAGAAGCAGAAGCAAGTGGGATAAATTCTCCCCAGCTAAACTTTTCTGCAGCTTCAATAGCCTCAAGAGGATCTAACAAGTTTGCAAAAATACTGTTCCAAGGAACTCCTATAAATCCAATTAAGACAGAAGGAATTGCCAAAACTGCCAAGGGGAATGTCATAGGCCATGCAGATTCATGTATCTTGCCAACTTCATGATCTTCATGCTCATCATCTTGTTCTTTACCTGCCAGAGAGAGCAAAGCAAGCTGCATCTCTTTATTTTCACCTCGGAAGTCTCCTTCAAAAGTTAAAAAATATAGACGAAACATATAAAAAGCAGTCATTCCAGCTGTTAAAAAACCAATAAACCAAAGTATTGGAAAACTATTAAAAGCTTGACCAAGAATTTCGTCCTTACTCCAAAAACCTGCAAGAGGGGGGATACCACTAATGGCAATACAGCCAATGAAAAAGGTTATTGCCGTGATGGGCATTTTCTTACGTAAACCGCCCATTAATCTCATATCTTGAGCCAGAATTGGTTCATGACCAACCACCTCCTCCATTGCATGAATGACTGAACCTGAACCAAGGAATAACATTGCCTTAAAACATGCATGGGTAACTAAATGGAACATTCCGGCAACTGGTGCTCCACATCCCATCGCTAACATCATGTATCCAAGTTGAGAAACTGTGCTGTAAGCCAATCCTTTTTTTAAATCCATTTGTGTCAAAGCAATTGATGCCCCTAAAAAACAAGTAATTGTCCCAATAATTGCTATGAACAATCCAATAAAAGGAAACTGGCTAAATAAAGGATCAAGCCTCGCTACTAAAAAAACTCCCGCTGCAACCATTGTTGCCGCATGAATTAAAGCAGATATGGGAGTTGGGCCTTCCATTGCGTCGGGCAACCATACATGCAAAGGGAATTGTGCGGACTTTGCCATTGGTCCCATAAAAACAAGAATACATAGGATCAAAGCAGACCACATTGGCACTGTCCCAGCACTGATTGACTCTGATAAACCCTTAGCAATTCCATTAAAATCAAAACTTCCAGTTGCCCAAAAAAGACCCAAGATGCCGAGCAATAACCCGAAATCTCCTACTCTGTTAACGATAAAAGCCTTTTGAGCTGCATGCGCAGCACCATCTCTGTCGTACCAAAAACCAACAAGTAAATATGAACACATTCCAACCAATTCCCAAAATACATATATTTCAAGCAAGTTAGGACTAACTATTAACCCAAGCATAGAACTGCTAAATAAGGCTAGATAGGTAAAAAAACGAACGTACCCGGGGTCATGTGCCATATAACCATGGGAATAAATCATTACCAACAAAGCAATAGTCGTAACAAGAGCAAGCATTACTGCTGCCAAAGGATCAATCACATATCCCATTGGCAACTCAAAAGAACCTGCACTTGCCCATATGAACAAGTGTTCAACTTGAGGCTTTCCTGAAAGTTGCTCAGCCAAAACTGCATAGCTAATAAATGCAGAGGCACCTACAGAGGTTAAAAGTGTTATTGCAACGGGTTTTCGTGAACGATTAAAGAGATCGTTAAAACTAATTAATCCCAAACCAATCAAAACTGCCCCACAAAGAGGGAGGAGAGGAATTAACCAAGCAAAATCTGCAGCCGAATGCATCCAGCTAAATCATATTGAAATGATTTTAAGCAACTCTTGCTAGTAATTCAGTGAAATCAAAAGAGAGAAATCTCTCAGCTCCAACAGAAATAAATTTATGGGACCACCAGAAAAAGAACACTGCAATGAGAATGCCCATTTGAGAGGGCCTGATAAATTCTTTGATTTCTAATTTTTGTCGTCCATCCAACACAGCCAAAAATGGAACTACTGATGTTTTTTTCTTCACATCCTCAAATTCTTGTCCAAATTTGAGACTAAGTCTTCTATCACCATGCCAAATAGCAAATAAATGATGAGCAATTAATCCCAAGCAAGTGATAAGAGTAAAACTTGTGCCTATCCAAAGTAAATGCGCAAAACACCAAATAATTTGACCAATTGCCTGAGGATGGCGAGTGACTCTAATAATCCCCGTAGCATAGATTCTAACTTTGGGCCTCAAAACAGCTGGTATTTCTAAAAGATTATATGTAGCTGGATATAGGAAAAGAAAACTTATTGCACTCAAAATCCAAACCATTGGAATTAATTCGCTAACCCCCTGAAAATTCCAAAATCTAATTCCGTCGTAACGATGAGCAATAAAATAACCAACCAAAATAACTGCTGAGGGGATACTTGCAAAAGCAAAAATCAATCTCCATGCTCTTGCACCAATTAAGCCTTCTGCTCTAACCCTTAAAGCGGCGCCCCCACTATGAATAACGGCAAAACAAAACAAAAGTAATATCATCACACAACTCGAACCATGAGTATCTGAAAATGCCATTCGTCCTTTTAAAAGCCTCTCAAAAAATTATTAGATCCATACCGGATCAACAGTTGGTGTTGTTTTTCCCTACATTTTATTTTAATAACTGCCATGCAGGCCTGCCACCATGGCCGAAATTCCATTCACTCTTGACCAACTAAGAATCCTCAAAGCAATTGTTGATGAGGGAAGTTTTAAAAAAGCTGCCGACAGTCTGTTTGTTACTCAGCCAGCTGTTAGTTTGCAAGTACAAAATTTAGAAAAACAATTAGAAATTGCCATATTTGATAGAGGAGGAAGAAAAGCTCAATTAACTGAAGCTGGAAAACTTCTTCTTAACTATTGCGAAAAAATTTTAGGAGAGTGCCAAGAGACCTGCAAAGCCATTGAAGATTTGAATAACCTTAAAGGTGGCTCTCTAATTATTGGCGCCAGCCAAACTACTGGTACTTACTTGATGCCAAGAATGATTGGGCATTTCAGACAAAAATATCCAGAGGTTTCTGTTCAACTTCAAATTCATAGCACTAGAAGGACAGGATGGAGCGTTGCCAATGGCCAAATTGACATAGCTATTATTGGAGGCCAACTTCCATTAGAACTAAACGAATCATTACAAGTAATTCCTTTTGCAACTGATGAATTGGCTCTTGTTTTACCTACTAATCATCCATTCGCGAAGTCAAAAGTACTTACAAAAGAAGATTTATATAGTCTTAGATTTATAACTTTAGACAATCAATCAACGACACGAAAAGTAGTTGATCAACTTCTATCTTCCTCGGGACTAGATGTGCAAAGATTACATATTGAAATGGAATTAAATTCTCTTGAAGCGATAAAAAATGCTGTTCAATCAGATCTTGGAGCCGCTTTTCTTCCAGTAGTTTCAATTGAAAGAGAACTTTCTGGAGGAAGTATTCACAGGGCCATTGTTGCGGATCTAGAAGTAAAAAGAGAACTAAAAGTAATCACTAATCCTGGGAGATATTCATCAAGAGCTGCAGAAGCCTTCACTAATGATATTCTGCCTTTATTTGCTAGTTCATTTTCACCATTATCTAATGATGAAAGTTAAAATTGTATAGCTTCTTTATTAATACCAACAGCATCTTCTTCAGCTCCTTTTATTATAAATTTATTCTCGTTAACATCTGCTTGATAAACGCAACGAACAATTGGCTGATCACGAATAGAACCAATATAAGCAAATGTATTCATTCTCTGTTTACACTCTCTAACATCATCGTTATTTATCGCTCCTTGCTTTTGCAAAACAGTCCAATTTTCTCTTCTAATTACACAACCAGGTTGAAGAGCTGGTTGTGTAACAAAACTTGTAGAAGGATTTAAAGTCGTATACATTTCAACATCAATCACAAAAGCACTAGCCCCGTATTGCCTACAAAAGTCTGGATCTGGAACTGCCATATCGAGCTGTTGCTGACTTGCAATATTTCCCTGACCACCTGAAGTTGTGCTTGTTATTAGGCTACCAATACCAACACCAATAACCAAAACTCCAGCCAAAATAGCAACTGAGTTAGAGTTTATTTTTATTCCGCCACCACCACCAGAAGGGCCAGAGGCATCAAATCTACTTCCTCTCTGTTCGTATTGGTTTCTAAAATTCGAATCTTTTCTAGGATTAAATTTATTACCTTCTTGTCTTCTCGCAAGATCTGATCTTCTACGAGATGGGGGACGGCGATCGTAGGGACCTTGATTCATAGTAATTCTTGAGTTCGAGGTAATCCCATTGAGTAATTCATAACCCTACTATCTGGGTTATAACTGAGTTCTCCGTCTTTAAGCAACTTTCGAATAAAATCTTCTAGTAAGGATCCTATCTTTCGCAAGCTGTAATCACTCAATTCTTTATCGTCTTGAGAAGAAACCAGTTCACGAAAATAATCTTGTACCTTTCTAATGGATTGGTCTTCCCAAAGAAATTCATTATCTGGATCAATATCCAAAGTCAAATGACCATTATCTAAGATTAAATCTTCATTTTCTACTACTGCAGTAAAAATTCTTACGTGGCGTGTTGTGCACTTAATGATAGTGTCGCTCATGAATTTAAAACAACAAACCGAAATTTATACTGCAAATTTAACGACCTTACCCCTTGTTGGGTGGTCTTACTTACTAAAGTTGTTAAATACTCTTTTATTTAAGTATGCGGGTAGCAATTGCTGGAGCCGGATTAGCGGGACTTTCATGTGCAAAATACTTAGCGGATGCAGGTCATACTCCATTCGTTTATGAAGCAAGAAACGTACTTGGTGGAAAAGTTGCTGCTTGGAAAGACGAAGAAGGGGATTGGTACGAAACTGGATTGCATATATTTTTTGGGGCATATCCAAACATGCTTCAGCTTTTTAAAGAGTTAGATATTGAAGATCGTCTTCAATGGAAAAGTCATTCTATGATTTTTAACCAACCTGAAGAACCGGGCACATATAGCCGTTTTGATTTCCCTGATTTGCCTGCTCCAATAAACGGAGTCGCAGCAATTTTAAGCAACAATGACATGCTTAGCTGGCCAGAAAAAATTTCATTTGGACTGGGGCTAATACCTGCTATGTTGCGCGGCCAAAATTACGTAGAAGATTGTGATAAGTACTCTTGGACCGAATGGCTAAAAAAACAAAATATTCCCGAAAGAGTAAACGACGAAGTTTTTATCGCAATGAGTAAGGCCCTTAATTTTATAGGCCCTGATGAAATTTCCTCAACAGTACTTTTAACTGCCTTAAACCGCTTTTTACAAGAAAAAAACGGGTCTAAAATGGCATTTCTTGATGGAGCCCCACCAGAAAGACTTTGCCAACCAATGGTTGATCACATAAAAGCTTTAGGAGGCGATGTGTTTTTAAATAGCCCACTTAAAAAAATCAATGTAAAAAAAGATGGCACTGTTGAAAATTTCTTGATAGGTAGTGCTAAAGAATCTCATGGAAAAGAAATTGAAGCTGACGCATACGTCAGTGCAATGCCCGTAGATATTTTTAAAACAATTTTGCCAAGTGAGTGGGCTTCTAAAGATATCTTCAGAAAACTTGAAGGTCTGAAAGGAGTGCCAGTTATCAATATTCATCTTTGGTTCGATCGGAAACTTACCAATATTGACCACCTTTTATTTAGTAGATCCCCGCTCTTAAGCGTTTATGCAGACATGAGCATAACTTGTAAAGAGTATGAAGATCCAAATCGATCCATGCTTGAATTAGTCTTTGCGCCTGCAAAAGACTGGATCAGTCGTAAAGATGAAGAAATCATCGATGCGACAATGAAAGAATTGGCTAAACTTTTTCCTGGTCATTTCTTAGGGGAAGATAAAGCTAAATTAAGAAAATATAAAGTAATAAAAACGCCACAATCGGTCTACAAAGCAGTTCCTGGATGTCAAGATTTAAGGCCTGATCAAAAGACTCCTATTAGCAACTTTTTCTTAACGGGTGATTATACAATGCAAAAATATCTTGCTTCCATGGAAGGGGCGGTGTTAAGTGGAAAACTATGTGCAGAAAAGATCGAATCTCAACTGACATAGGTTCTTCTTAGTCTTAATGTATAAATAGCAGTTTATTTAAAATTGCTTTTCGAGAGATTAATGCAAACTAAAAAACTTACAAACTTTTAATTTTGGTGCAGCCTTCTGTGAATTTAGAGGATGCCTACGAGGCTTGCAGAAAAGAAACTGCACAATGGGCCAAGACTTTTTACCTTGGCACTATGTTGCTTCCTCCTGCCAAGCGCAGAGCAATTTGGGCCATTTATGTATGGTGCAGAAGAACTGATGAGTTGATGGATAGCACTGAAGCTCAAAAAAAATCAAAAAATGAGTTATCAGATCGACTAAATAAATGGGAATACAAAACAAAAAAGGTTTTTGCAGGTAATACTGAAGATGATCTTGATGCAGTCTTAGCGGATACTCTTCAAAAATTCCCTCAATCTATTCAGCCCTATATCGATATGATAGAAGGCCAGAGAATGGATCTAGATACAACCAGATATAAAACCTTTGAAGAACTTAAACTCTATTGTTATCGAGTCGCTGGAACGGTTGGGTTAATGACTCAAGGAGTAATAGGAATTGATGCTGCTTATACGTCCAATCCAAATAAGCCATCTCCAGATACTTCAAAAGCCGCTATTGCTTTGGGAATTGCGAATCAATTAACAAATATTCTTAGAGACGTCGGCGAAGATAGAGGAAGAGGGCGTATATATCTTCCTTTGGAGGATCTAGAAAAATTCAATTACTCAGAAGAAGATTTAATGCAAGGAAAAATCAATGAGAACTGGAAAGCTTTAATGTCTTT
The DNA here is from genome assembly GCF_059772405.1 of Prochlorococcus sp. MIT2304. Taxonomy (NCBI): domain Bacteria; kingdom Bacillati; phylum Cyanobacteriota; class Cyanophyceae; order Synechococcales; family Prochlorococcaceae; genus Prochlorococcus; species Prochlorococcus sp. MIT2304. The sequence continues at coordinate 1,560,910 of NZ_CM186286.1, read as the reverse complement.
TCAACTAGCCAGAGCGAGAGATTGGTTCCAAAAGTCTGAAGAAGGAATAAAATGGCTTTCAATAGATGCAAGATGGCCCATATGGACATCATTAAGGCTATACAGCGGGATACTAAATTCAATTGAAAAATTAGATTATGACGTTTTCAATAATCGTGCTTATGTAAAGGGTTGGATTAAAGCAATAAATCTACCCATCTCTTATCTAATAACTATCAACGATGAAAAATATAAACTTAAAACACTAATTAAATGAATATCTACACAGGCGTTTTTTGATTAGCTAAAAGATCCTTCAATTTTGATAGTTCTCCAGCCCATCTTGGATCAGGAGCTTCTTTAATTGGTGCATCGCTATGTACAACTTTCTTAACATCTTTACGATTAGAACCTCTATTCCCATTATTAGAACCTCCTCCTCTTCTTGAGTTGCCTGAATTGGAATCTTTACGTTCAGAACGCTCAACCCTCAATTTATTCCCATTAAATTCATATCCATTTAATTTCTCAATAAGCTCATTTGCAATATTCTCATCCTTAATATTTGCGAAACCAAATCCCCTACAAGCCTTGGTATCTCTGTCGAAAACAGCTTTAAATTTGATCCCATCACCTATAGATGCCAGGAGGGATTCAAGTTCTTTAACGTTGACATTCTGGGGCAAATTACCGATGTAAAGGCGGACGCTCATTTAGAAAAAGGGGATAAAATGGCTACGGCATACGGCCGAGATGAATTTGATTTGTGTGTAGTTAATCACATAGAGGGGGAATTATCTAAGGTCCATTTACGAGCGACCTCCAAAGCCTCTTGATTTGTAAAGAATCGATTATAAGCTCTTTCCTTAGAAAGATGTCTCATAAGCTTTCCCAATAAAGGTCCATGGGGGATATTAAAGACTTTTTGAAGTAAATGCCCATCTAAAGGATAATAAGGGTGAAAGAGAGGGTCAGAGGGGTCTTTCCAGCGTTTCAACCAAACGTTTCTATGTTTTTGATTCAAAAAAAGAATGAATGATGGCAAATCCTCTTCCAAATCAAGATGAAGCTGAAACCTTTCATCCTCTGAAAGATTCTCTAAACCTAAGCAATTGGTTTTATTAACCCAAAATCTAAGGTTTTTGCATTTTTTAATTTGATTTTTACTAAATCTCAATCTTGACAAACCCTCATCACTAAGCAGAGATATCAATTTTGCTAAAGGCTCTCCAAGTAAAGGCTCTTTAGATGAATTTTCTTGTTTTTTTGTCTCAAAAGAAGAAAGCTTAACTTCATTCCAATCTCTCAATATTTCAAGTTCTAAATAAGTTTCCCAAACTCTAGGATTCCACTCTGAATTAACTATTTTTAAAATCTCCATTTTCATCCTTTCTGGCGCAACATTACTTAATTTATCTTTATTAGTTTTTAAAAACCTTTTGGTTTTTCCCTCTATCTCAAAATCCAACTCACACATTAATCGAAAACCTCTAAGAATTCTCAAAGGATCATCAATTAAGTTCTTTTCACTTATTGCAACAATTTTCTTATTTTTCAGATCATCTATTCCTCCTGTTGGGTCAAATATCTCTGGTGTTTCTCTAATCATTAACGCAATTGCATTAATTCTAAAATCACGTCTTAATAAATCATCTTCAAGAGTTGCTCCAACCTGTCCAGCAAAATCAAGAGTCCATCCATTAGAAACTAATCGAGCAATATCTCTCTTTTGATCAAGCTTTATGAAAGTAGCATTAATTTTTTTTGATAAGTTTTCACTAAATTTAATAGCCTCTGTTGGTATTACAAAATCTAACTCAGGTTTTTGACTCAATTTTTTCAACAATCCATCTCTTACAGATCCCCCCACCAAAGCACTTCCAGCAGGCAAATCGGCTATGGATATTGGCCAATTTTTTGGATTTAAATCTCCAAAAAGATCATTTGATAGTAATGTGTTCTTACTTATCAAAATGACACCTAGGTTTTATTTTTATAGCTATGTGCATCTGTGTTGATTGTGCTTGGGTAGATAGATGCAAGACCTACTTCACAGTTGAAGAGAATCACGGCGCCAAACACATTTCCAAAAATCCAGATTTTCAAGGCACTAATCCAAAAATTCATATCAATATTTTGGATATGCCTGATAGCGATATAGGAATTGAATGGGATGTAAGAGGTTGTGATAGTTTTCTATTAGACAAAGGGAAATGGAGTAGACTTCGTCCAGGAGAAGAAATACCAAAGTAACAGCTATAATAAAACCATTGCAAGATTTCCATAGCTCAAAATCAAAATATTTATTAGCTTTACACAGCTGCTCGGAATCCTTTGGCGTTGCCATTAAAGATATTAAGAATCCAGAAAATATAATAAAAAGTGAAGTATTTAATATTGGACGCTCCTTATCAAACAAATTATTTTGTTGTATAGAAAACATTCTGCCTAGAAAATTTTGGAAGCAAATAATTCGCATTTCAGTAGCAAAAGGCCCTGGAAGTTTTACAAGCACAAGATTAACTATCTCAATGGCCAGAACACTTGCTCAGCAAATAAATTGTTCATTAGATTCAATTAGTACATTTCATTTAATGGCCCAAAGACTGTATAAAGATCTTGATCAAAGTCAAATCAAAAATCCATTTTGGATAAAAGATTTTTTACCACGAAGAGGCTTTGTAGCTGGACAATATAAACTAATTAGGATTCATCAAGAATCAAATTATCATGAATTTACTGAAATAACTTCCCCTAAATTGATCATCAATGAAAAAGAAATAAATCCTTCAATTAAAGCTTCTAATAATATTGAAAAAGATATTATTTCACTTATAGATTTTTCTCAGTATTGTCAAAATTCAAAAATCAACTCTCATTGGGGAAAAACATTGCCAATTTATCCAACATCACCAATAGATAATAAATAATTTATATGTTACTATATTCTTTTATTATCAATAGGAGATAGTCTGAGCTCAATTCTTTATAATTAGACCTTTATCAAGCATTGAATTTATAGCTATTTGAATTTCTTTAGTTGTTGATGTTAGATCTTCTCTTTTCCGTGTTTTAGGGGGTTGAATTAATTCACCAACTCTTAAATGAATAGATACAAGTCTAGGGAGAAAGGATCCTTTTGGAAAAGCTCTATGACTATTGACTATCGCTACAGGAAGAATAGGGCAACACGTCCTTGAGGCAAGAAGAGCCGCTCCTGCTTTAGGATTATTAACTCTCCCATTCTCTTGTCTAGTCCCATCCAAAAACACACCAGTGGCCCAACCTTTATTTATTCGATTCGAGGCAGTTCTTAATGCCTCTCTATCCCCAGCACCCCTCTTAACTGGATAAGCCCCACAGGCTGAAATTATAGATGCCAAAATTGGTATTCTGAAAAGTTCAGACTTTGCCATAAATGCTACCGGTCTGCCTAGGGCATGGCCCAATATTGGTGGATCCAAGTGAGAACCGTGATTAGAGACAACTACAACTCCGCCGGTCTTGGGTAAATTTGAAATCCCTATTGTTTGACCTCTAAACAAAAAACGAAAAATTGGAAAAACAAAGAGATAACTGACGCAACCATAGACAAAGCTCTGTCGAGGCATTTCTTGATTGATAGTTTCAACTCCCTCAACTATTTTTGATTGTTCCAAAATCAATAGCCTAAATCACTTGCATTTGAGATTTGACTAGTCAGGACCCCTTTCATTGATCGTTTAGCAAGACCACTAAGTACATTTCCTGGTCCAATTTCAACCATTGTTGTTACTCCTTCGTTTTGCATGACATTCATAGTCTCTCTCCACCTAACCCCAGTAGTCATTTGTTTTTTCAGGCGTTCCTTCAATCTTCCACCATCTACAGTTGGAGTTGGATCAACATTACTAAGAACCGGCACCTGAGCATCTTGAAAAGTTAATTGATCAAGTTCCTCAGCAAAGCTTTGAGATGCTTCAGTCATAAATATGGAGTGAAAGGCCCCCGAAACTTGTAAAGGAATTGCTCTTTTACATTTTAAATTATCAGCCACTTTCTTCACCGCATCAGGTGAACCAGATAAAACAACTTGGGATTCACTATTATCATTAGCTATTGCTGCTCCCTCAGTTTCTCTAATTAACTCATCTAATTCATCACGGTCAAAGCCCAGAACTGCAATCATTGCACCGCCTCCTGCAGCTGCCATTAATTCAGATCTTTTCCTTAATAGCCTCAACGCTGTCTCCGCATCTAAAACATCTGCTGAATAAAGACCAACTATCTCGCCGAGACTATGACCTGCAATTATTTGGGTCTCCCTTTCTTGTCTTTTTAAATCATCAACCAATAGTGACTCAACCACAAAAAGTGCAGGTTGAGTGTTTCTAGTATCGTTTAAATCATAAATTTCTTCGTTAGGAATACTCTCACCACAACAGATTTTCCAAAGATCTCGTCCAAGAATTTGAGAAGCTAATTCAAATCTTTCTCTCGAACCAGGCAAATCTATTAACGAATTTGCCATCCCTAATTTTTGAGAGCCTTGACCAGGAAAGACCCAGGCAATAGTCATAATTTATTTGATTAATTGTTTAGCAGCCTAATAGGGACCATGCCAAAAAAACAACGCGGCTCCCCAACTCAAACCAGCACCAAATCCACTACAAGCTATTAAATCTCCTGATTTGATCCTTTGATCTCTCACTGCCTCATCAAGCATCAATGGAATAGTTGCTGCGGAGGTATTGCCATAGTGTTTCAAATTTGAGAGCACTTTTTCAGACGGTATTGAAAATCGTGAAGCTACAGCATCGAGAATTCTTTGATTAGCCTGGTGTAACAAGAGCCAATCTATACTTTCAGGCTCTATTTGATATTTATTTAAAAGTTCTCCAAGAATAATTGGAACTTCTTTCACTGCAAACTTATAAACTTCTTTCCCCTCCATTTTAATCGGTAAATATTCCCCTTTTTGATGTTTAGCTCCTTGAACTAAATCTAAAAAAATATTTGATTGAGAGAGATTTAAACAACCTCCTTTACTGCCGTCAGACCTCAAATCATATCCAATTAAACCATCTTGATTATCAGTTGTCTCAATAGCTACTGCTCCTGCTCCATCTCCAAACAAAACGCAAGTCTTTCTATCATCCCAATCTACCCATTTTGACAATTGATCTGCTCCTATAACAACCGCTCTTTTCATAGACCCAGAAGCTAAATATTGTGATGCAGTTACCAAAGCAAATAAAAAACCGCTACAAGCAGCGGTCAAATCAAAAGCGACTGCATTGGAGGCTTTCAAATTTGATTGAATTTTAGGCGCAGAGCCAAATAAGTCCTCTGGAGTAGATGTTGCAAGAATTATCAAATCAATGGTTTTTACATCCCAATTTGCCATCTTTACAGCATTAAGAGCTGCATCTGTCGCCAAATCAATCAGAGACTCATTCTCTCCAATAACTCTTCTTTCTCCAATTCCAGTTCTACTTTGAATCCATTCATCATTAGTATCTACTCTCTGGCCGATTTGATTATTATTGATTATCTTTTTAGGCGTGGCGCTTCCGCAACCCACAAAAGATATTCCTGAGTCACTGTGAGAGTTCCTAATCAAATCTAAAAAAAGCCTTCATTTCATAAGTCAATCACATGGTAGGACAGTTCCTATCAGACCTTTAAGACATCTGTTTTATTTTTATTGAGATTAGCTAAATCATCCATTACTCCATGACTTGCAGCAGAATGAACAACTCTCAAAGCACTTAAAACAGATAAAGCTTTGCTTCCACCATGACCAATCACACAAATTCCATTTATTCCTAGAAGTAACGCTCCACCATGTTCAGCATGATCTAAACGTTTCTTAATACGTTTTAAATTATTTCTTAAAAAAGCAGAACCAACTTTACCCCGTCTACCTCTAGGCAACTCAGCCCTCAAAACTCCCAAAAGAACACTCCCAACTGACTCTAAAAATTTCAGCAAAACGTTTCCTGTAAATCCATCACAAACCACAACATCAAAATCACCTGAAAGTACATCTCTTCCTTCACAATTTCCAGAAAAGCAAAAACGTTCTTCAGCACTCAAAAGTTTATAAGTTTCTAGAGAAAGATCATTCCCTTTACAAGATTCTTCTCCAATATTTAATAATCCTATTCTTGGCTTTGCTACCTGCAAAACGTCTCGACAATAAATATTTCCCAAAAGAGCAAATTGATGCAAATACGTTGGTTTGCAGTCCATATTTGCACCAACATCTAAAACTAATACTGGTTGACCAGGATCTTTTGTTGGGAATAAAGCTCCAATTGCAGGACGATCAATTCCTTTTAAACGTCCCAACTTGAATATCGCTGAGGCCATCATTGCTCCGGAGTTCCCAGCTGAATAGACACCCATAGCTTTTCCTTCTTTAACTAATTTCATTGCAATATTTATGCTCGAATCCTTTTTTTTGCGCACTGCAGTGGCTTCCTCATCCATGCCAACTGAGATACCACTGGGAATTAATTCAAAATTGCCTTTATCTAAAGCTCTCTCTAAAGATTCTTCTAAGCCAAATTCAATAGCTGCTTTTTGTACTTTCTCAATTTCACCTACAAATTTAATTTTTAATGGAAGCAATGACAAAGCTTTCAAACACCCATCAAGTATCGCTCCAGGTGCAAGATCTCCTCCCATCCCATCGACAGCTACCCAAACCCTTTCGGAATCTTGAATTTCATTTTTATCTTCTTTACTGTCTCCAACTTGAAGTCTTCTAAGAGGATCAAATACAAATGGCTCTAGTGTGCTTCTAGCCATAGATCCAGCGCTTGTAACAACAGAACCAGCATTAGAAACAACTGACCCAGCGACATTAGTTGCTGCCGTAGCTGAGCTTGTTGCAGTGTCAACAAGACTAGTAACAGCTGAATTTCGACGGTACCAAATCACCAATCGCCTAATTGCCTTAGAACGATTTAATTTATTATTTTGGTGATTTTTTTCCACTGATTTATGAGCCTTCAGGAATCATTGAATCGACAATTCTTTGAAAAAGATAACCTGTTCCTCTTGCAGTAAGAATTAGTTCCGGATTAGCTGGATCATCCTCAAGTTTTGATCTTAGTCTAGAAATATGTACATCAACCACTCTAGTATCAACATGTCTTTCAGGTGTATATCCCCAAACTTCTTTCAAAATCTCCCCTCTACTAAAAGGTTCACCTGACCGACTAACCAAAAGTTCTAAAAGACTAAATTCCATTCCTGTCAATCTAATTCGTTCATCATTTCTGTAAACCTGACGTTTATTTGTATCAATCTTTAAATTCATAACAGCAATAACACCAGAATTAGGCAGTCCTGCTATTTGTTCTTTTTCAACTCTTCTTAAAACACACCTAATCCTTGCTTCCAATTCTTTTGGGCTAAATGGTTTAACAACGTAATCATCAGCACCTAGCTCTAAACCAGTAATTCTGTCTGCAACATCTCCCAATGCTGTCAACATGACTATTGGAACATCTGATTCCTTTCTTAATTCCTGACAAACTCCATATCCATCTAATTTAGGCATCATGACATCAAGGACAACCAAATCAGGCTCGCAATTTCTGAAGAGATCTAGTGCCTCGTTTCCATCACAAGCCGTAACGACTTGATAGCCAATCATAGATAGACGAGTTTCTAGGATTCTCCTAATACTCGCCTCATCATCAGCTACGAGGATGGTTTCCTTTGAGGGACTTGTGGCCGTCATTTCTTCCTTAGTTTTGGCGGCTGTCACAAGATCTTAAGTGAAGGTTCACCAACAATAAAGATCACTATCTTTATTCAACTACAGCCAACTTCCTTTTTACAACTAAGTGTCTCGATCTGTCTCTATTTATATCTGTCAAAGTTGCGGTGCTCAAACCAGGCAATTCTTTGGCCGCTGCAACAATTGTGGAGAATGGAATTCAATAATAGAAGAAAAAATTAATCAAAAATCAGAAAAATCTATTTACACAAAGATTAATTCTCCCAAAGAGAAAGCTCCCTATCGTTCAGTGCTGATAAGTCAAACAAAAGACCAAATCATTGATCGTATTCGAAGTGGATATGATGAGCTAGACAGAGTACTAGGAGGCGGTTTAGTACCTGGATCACTTGTATTAATTGGGGGAGACCCAGGAATTGGAAAAAGCACTCTCATTTTGCAAAGTGCCACTAAAATTGCACACCATAAATCTGTTCTTTATGTGGCTGCTGAAGAATCTGCTCAACAAGTCAAACTTAGATGGAATCGAATAGAAAACTCTAAGTCCAATCTTCATTTACTTGCAGAAACGGATCTAGAATCAGTTATAAAAGAACTTAATTATTTAAAACCTGAAGTTGCAGTTATAGACAGCATTCAAGCCTTACATGATCAGAATTTATCAAGCTCACCTGGCTCAGTTGCTCAAGTTAGAGAATGTTCAGCAGCTTTACAGCAAATTGCGAAACGAGAAAACATATCTCTTTTAATCATCGGGCACGTCACTAAGGATGGCATGCTTGCCGGACCAAAAGTGCTTGAGCATCTTGTTGATGCGGTACTTACTTTTGAGGGCGATAGATTTGCTTCTCACAGACTACTGAGAGGGGTAAAAAATCGGTTTGGTGCAACTTGTGAGCTTGGTGTTTTTGAAATGCAAGCAGATGGATTATCAGAAGTATCTAATCCAAGCGAACTATTCTTAAGCAAAATCTCCGCCCCTGGCATTTCGACAATTGTCACTTGCGAGGGGACAAGACCACTAGCCATAGATATACAAGCACTTTTAAATCCCACCAGTTATGCAAGTCCCAGAAGAACTACCACGGGTATTGAGATAAACAGGCTTCATCAAATCTTGGCAGTTCTAGAAAAAAATATGAATCTCTCACTCTCAAAATATGACTGTTATTTAGCTGTTGCTGGAGGATTAGACGTAGAAGAACCAGGAGCTGATCTTGGAATAGCAGCAGCAATAGTTTCGAGTTTTAAGGATATTGAGCTTGCAGAAGGTGTGGTTTTTATAGGTGAAATAGGTCTAGCTGGGCAATTAAGATTGGTCAGACAAATGCAACAACGAATTAATGAGGTTATCAGACTTGGATATAAAACATTAATCATCCCAAATGGAATAGATACAAGTCAGATTGAATCAAATAAACAATTAAAAATATTAAAAGCATCTAATATAAATCAAGCGTTAATCTATGCTTTAAATAATATTTAATTTGGGGTTTTGTTATTTTATAAATAAACATCAACATTTCCTCTCCCTGTAGTCTTAAGCCAATTCTCTATATCTAAATATCCACCTGGATAGAGACGCACAGCCTTACTCCAAACTTCAGCTGCCTGATCAAACCAGATATCACCTTCATCTTGATTTCCATTCCTTTGAGCCATTCTGCCTCTTTTTTCATAAATTAATCCCATATTTTTCAAACAAGAGGGCTGTTTTGGATTTTGCCCTAAAGCTTTTTTATATGTATCTAGTGCCCTCTCTTCATCTCCATTACTCATGTAAATAATTGCCATGTTTTTCAATGTCTCTCCTCTATCAACTTGATTATCCTCAAGTTTTAAGCTCTCTTCGTAGTACTCAAGAGCCTCTGAATAATCTCCATCATTTTGTGCTGCTAGGCCTTTTCTGTAATACAAATAGGCCTCTTTTTCTTTAGAGGCAATTGGCATCACTTTCACTATCCCCTCAGCCATCTTCGTGAAGGCCTTATCAAGAAAATTGTCTTTGTTTTGACTTCGTGGCACGGATTGAACCAATTTCAATAGACATATTCTATCTTGCTTGGAAATAGAAAAAATGGATATATATAATGTTACTAATTTTATGTATTAATAAATTATTAAATAAATGCAACATGCTATTTATTTATTAAATTTAGAATAAGTATCAAGTATTTATATTCCCTTGAGCAACAAAAAAATTGCACAAAGCAAAAATTCAATTTTGCTTGATGTAGATGGGATGAAATGCGGAAGTTGTGTACAAGCAGTAGAAAAAATCCTTAAAAACGACCCAAATATAACTAATGCGAGCGTTAATTTAGTTACAAAAACAGCTTTTGTAGAACTTAAAGAAATTAATAATTCCTTAAATGATGTAATACGAACTCTTTCATCTAAGGGTTTTCCTGCAAAGGAAAGAGATTACCAAACGATTTCAAACAATATTGAATTAGAAAAAAATGACAATCAAAATTTATGGAATAAGTGGCGACAACTAATAATAGCTACTGCACTTCTCATTCTCTCTGGGTTGGGACATTTAGTAGAGGGGCAACAAATATCAATACCCCTAATTGGTTCATTACCTTTTCATGCAGCACTCGCGACATTTGCTTTACTTGGCCCAGGCAAGGGAATCTTAAAAGCAGGTTTCCAGGCGGCTCTGAATCTCACGCCGACTATGGATACCTTAGTTAGTCTTGGTGTGCTGAGTGCTTACTTAGCAAGTATAACTGCTTTAATATGGCCAACAGTTGGTTGGCCATGTTTTTTCAATGAACCGGTCATGCTACTTGGATTTGTTTTATTAGGGCGTTTTTTAGAAGAAAGAGCTCGAGTAAACACAGGTACAGCATTAAAAGAATTAGCCAAGTTACAGCCTGACATAGCCAATCTAGTTTTAGATAACAATGAAACCCGTGAGATAAGAATAGGTGCTCTACGGCCAGGAGAAAAAATTCAACTATTAGCAGGAGATAGAATCCCTGTTGATGGTTTAGTTGTAAAGGGTAATTCGGCAGTAGATATATCCAGTCTTACTGGTGAATCCTTACCATTAGAGGCATCACCTGGTGTCCAGCTGCCTTCTGGAAGTTTGAACTTAGAATCAACTATTATTTTAGAAGTACAAAAAATTGGTTCTGATACTGCAATAGCCAAGATTATAAGTTTAGTTGAAGAAGCCCAAGCAAGAAAAGCCCCAATTCAAGGATTAGCAGACAAGGTCGCAGGGATTTTTTGCTATGCAGTGACAACTCTTGCCTTTTTTACTTTTCTTTTTTGGTGGAGGATAGGGACAAGAATATGGCCAGAAGTTTTAGAAGTCTCTAATCAAGGTTTCATGCAAAGTCATCATTTGCATGATCATTTTATGAATACAACGCAAACACCAATTGGCCTCTCATTTCAATTGTCAATAGCCGTTTTAGTTGTTGCCTGTCCATGTGCTCTAGGTCTTGCGACCCCAACAGTCATAACTGTTGCCTCTGGGGAAGCTGCAAAAAGAGGTTGGCTTTTTAAGGGCGGAGATGTGATAGAAATGGCATCCAAAATCAGCCAGATCGTTTTTGATAAAACAGGAACACTGACAATTGGAAGACCTTTAATTGTTGGCTCATGGGAAAACCTAGATTCATCTAGGGATGAGATGCTCAAATTAGCCGCAAGCATCGAACAAGATAGTCGACACCCTCTTGCACAAGCAATCATTCAAGAAGCACATAAAAAAGAAATTAAACTAGAGAAAGTTACCTCCTCAACCACATTTGCAGGGAAAGGCTTATCAGGCAAAATTAATAATTTAGAGGGATTGATTAGAGTCGGAACGCCAGAATGGATAAGAAGTGAGGGAGTTCAATGGAATGAAATAATTGAACAACATTTTATGCATTCAAAAAGAAAAGCTCAGTCAGTAGTTGCAGTAGCTCGGGAGAATAAATTGTTAGGTTTTTTCTTGATAGATGATCAATTAAGAAAAGATGCTTTACTTTCAATTAACAAATTACGCTCAAAAGGTTTTTCATTGAGTTTATTCAGTGGTGATAGAGATTCAGCAGTGTTATCTCTAGGAAAAAAATTAGGGTTTAATTCAAAACAAATTGAATGGCAAATGTTACCTTCAGGAAAGCTTAATAAGTTAAATGAACTAAAAAATAACGGCTTAGTTGCAATGGTTGGTGATGGAATCAATGATGCTCCAGCTCTTGCTTCCGCAGACTTAGGAGTAGCAATAGGAACAGGAACTCAAATAGCTCAAGATTCTGCTGATCTTGTTTTACTCGGGGAAAATTTAGAGGCTCTACCCAATGCTTTGCAACTTTCGAGACAAGCAATGCTCAAAATAAGACAAAATCTTGCTTGGGCATTTGGATACAACTTAATTGCTTTACCAATAGCAGCAGGATTACTTCTCCCATCATCTGGCTTATTACTATCACCTCCCTTGGCAGCTTTACTTATGGCTTTGAGCTCAATAAGTGTTGTATTAAATGCCATCTCATTAAAGTCAAAATGAAAGGAAAATTTATTGTTTTTGAGGGTATTGATGGCTCTGGCAAAACCACTCAAATCAATCAATTATCAAAATGGCTTCTTGACACTGATCTGATTCCTGAAAATAATAAATTAGTTATCACTAGAGAACCAGGAGGGACTAAATTAGGAAAATACTTAAGATCAATTTTATTAGATACTTCTAAAGAATACAATCCTGATTCAATTACAGAGCTTTTACTTTATGCCGCAGATAGAGCTCAACACATCAACGAAATTATTCGTCCATCTTTAAACAAAGGGGATTGGGTAATAAGCGATAGATTTTGTGGATCCACAATTGCTTATCAAGGTTACGGAAGAAAATTAAATATTAAGTTAATCAAAGACCTAGAAATCATTGCTACTCAAGATATTTCTCCAGACATTACTTTTCTACTAGATATACCTGTGGAAGAGAGTATCAAAAGGAGAATAAATTTAAAAGATGATCGAATGGAAAAAGAAGGCAAAGAGTTTTTATTAAATGTCTCTCTTGGCTTTAGGGCTTTATGTGAAGAAAATAAATGGAAACGAATATCTGCTATGAATTCCAAAAAAGAAATTTTATCCAAGATTCAATCGGAGATAACTAAATTTTCAAAAAACAAATAAAATGAATGACTTTAAAACTATATATGGGCAAGATGTAGCAATTGAAATTTTAAAGTCCGCCATCTCTAAAAGACATATTGCGCCTGCTTATTTATTTGCTGGACCAGAGGGAGTTGGAAGAAAAAAAACTGCAAAAGTTTTTATTAATACTCTTCTTGATAAGAGTTTTGATAATGAGTCCACAAAAAGAAAAATAGAAAGTAATAATCATCCTGACTTATTATGGATAGAACCTTCTTATATAGTGCAAGGTAAAACTATTTCACAAACAAAAGCAAAGTCCGAAAATATAAGCATCAAATCGCGTCCGCAAATAAGGCTTAATCAAATTAAAGATATAATAGAATTCTTAGGGAAAAAACCATTTGGAGCTGAAAGAAGCATTGTTTTAATTGAAGATGTTGAGCGAATAAATGAGTCTGCATCAAATGCATTATTAAAAACTCTTGAAGATACAAATACAGGATTATTTATTCTTATTACTCAAAGACCAGAGAAATTATTATCAACTATAAGATCTAGGTGTCAAATAGTCCCATTTGAACGCCTAAATGATAATCACGTTAATAAAATCATTCAGCAATCAGAATTTGCACGAGAAATAGATAATATTCCAAATCAAGAAATTAAAGAACTAATCGATTTTTCATGTGGTTCTCCTGGACGATATCTAATAAACCTCCACTATTGGTTAGAAATTTCAAGTCCGTTAAGACAAAAACTAGAAATCAGATTAGATAGTCAAATTGAATTACTAATATTAGCTAAAGAAATCACAGATGAACTTAACATAGATCAGCAATTATGGTTAATTGATTTTGAACAAAATCGAATTTGGATAAAAAAACAAAACCCAAATATCATAAAAAAACTCGAAGAACTGAGAAAGCAATTAATAAATTACGTACAACCCAGACTTGCTTGGGAAGTAGCATTATTAGAAATCAATTTGATTGATTAAGCAATCACTTTTTCATCAGTATTCTCTTTAACAGTACTAGCTTCTCTAGATTGAATAATTAACGGCTGAATTTCTTTTATTTTTTCTCCAGTAGGCAATTCCAAGCAATATCCAGCACCATAGACAGTTTTAATGAATCTTGGTTTTCTAGGATCAGGTTCAAGCTTAGTTCTTAGATGTCTTACATGCACACGTATGGTTTCAATATCATCGTCAGGTTCATAACCCCAAACTTCTTTTAGAATTAATGAAGGTGCAACTGTCTGCCCATGTCTTTGCATCAGACAATGAAGCAATTCAAATTCTAGATGAGTCAAACGTACTGGTGATTCGAACCATATCGCCTCAAATCTTTCAGGAACAAGTGTGAGAGGACCGTAATTGAGTATTTCTTGCTGATTATTACTTCCCAGTGGAGCACGATTTGTCCTCCTTAATAATGCCTTGATCCTTACTTGTAATTCCTCTAAGTCAAATGGCTTTGTGATGTAATCATCTGCACCAGAATTGAAGCCAGTGACTTTATCTTTTATGCCACCCAGCGCTGTGATCATGAGGATAGGAATACCCGCTGTTCTCTCATCCCTTCTTAAACGTTGACAGAGAGTTAAACCATCAACTTTTGGAAGCATTAAATCAAGGAGAATTAGATCAGGAGCGTATTGCAAAGCAAGTGCTTGGCCCTTGATACCATCCTCAGCTTTTTGGACATCAAAACCTGTGTGCTCAAGGTGCCCTGCAACCAGATCTCTCATATCTTGATCGTCTTCAATAAGTAAAATGCAAGGCTTCATTGATAAATGACCAAGTTAAAAGTACCCGCAACAGCGATTACTAAATTTTCATATGATTCTCTCAAAATTTTGTTTTTATTGCAGAATTCGGAAAATTCGTTTTTACATACCCTAATCCTGCAAATCATATGCCATGACTTGTTTTTTTGACTTGAAAAGGAGAAAAATAAATTAACTGTCTTTAGAAAGTCTTCCGATTCCAGGGCTCTACTGTTAAGGAATTCTCAAAACTGAAAGAAAAAATGCTCATAAATAAATCTTAGAGATTTGTTTTTACCTAACAAATCAATAAATATTGATTTTTCAATTCAAAACGAGAAAGTCTAATTTTAAAGGTTAAAACAAATTTAAATTTGTTTTTTAAACTCCCCGGGCGGGATTCGAACCTGCGACCAATCGGTTAACAGCCGATCGCTCTACCGCTGAGCTACCGAGGATTGAAACATTAAGAACTTAGCCTTGCCAGCTACCTAACGGCAAGTGTTTTTAATTCTTGGAACACTTTTGAACCAGAATCCCATTTACTCATACATCCATTTTTTACTATTGCCGCCCCATCACAAAAAAATAATTCCTCCAATCGATGAGTCACCCATACTGCTGTTATTGGTTCCGTTGAGGAACTTGTCAACTTCTGCACAACTTTCAAAACTGAGTTTTGACTTTGAGGATCTAATAGCGCTGTGGGCTCATCAAGTAACAGTAAATTTGAATTGCTGACAATTGCACTAGCAAGAGCTAATCGCTGCTTTTGGCCACCACTTAAGGTATGAATTGGTCTGTCCAGCATTTCTCCTAAATCCACTTTTTCAAGAGCAGATTGAATCAAATCGAATAATTTGCTATGAGGAATGGTTTTCGGAACGCTGAGCATTAATTCACTTTTACATGTTGGCATGAGCAATTGATGATCTGGATTTTGATAAACCATTGATGGTCTAAGCGAACAGTATATTTTTCCACTTTTAGGACGAATCACCCCACTGATTAGGCGAAACAATGTACTTTTACCGCTCCCATTTTCACCCACTATCATCCATAAACCAGGTTTTACGATTGAGAAAGACAATTGATCAATAACATTGACTCCGTAGGGCCAAGAAAAAGAAACTTTATCGAATTCCAAGTGACCGGACCAAGTTGATTTCAAAATTTTAAAACCCCTATTTTCTTAATCCTGGAATGAGAATCCAGGCCTCTTACTAGAACTGCTACTGGTCTTTTCATAAATCTGAACAGCTGATATTTCATTCACAAGAACAGTAATTCTTTTATCTTCCACTTTTTCACAAGTCAATTCTAAAAGCCTTTGATTGCCTTTTTTTATCGAATCAATTACTTCAGAATAAAGTCTCTGAGCATCTCCATGCTCTTTTCTTTGAACAACCAAAGGCAGAGGACTTAATTTAATAGTAAGCTCAATGCAATACACTTTTTTTTAAAAACCTAATAACCGTTCAATTCTTACAAACAAATGCAGGAGAAGTGAAAAATATCTGAATAATAATATTTTATTTAATCATTACATGTATAAAGATCCCAATCATTAGTTTTCTTAATTAGGTTGCAATTAGTTTGATTTTTATCGTTAAAACTTTTTATTTGTTTTTGAGCATACCAATTTAAGCTTGGACGCTCGAAGCTATTTCGAATATATATTGGTTGATCAGGAAAGCTAGATAAAAATTCAGCTACTGGTCTTACATCCCAATTCTCATTTATTTCCCATAACCAAAATTCAGAGTTCACAAAAAAGAATAAAGTAATAATACTTCCGAAAATTATTCCAACAAAACCAACTTTTCTAATATTTCTTCTTGAATTAGATAATAATAATCCTCCCGTACACCAACCTAAACTTATATAAAAAATTATATTGAAGTAAACCTCTCCAAAATTCAGAATATCTAATTTAATTAATAAAGCAAAAACAATTAAACATAATCCAATCAAAGATAATGCATATGGAATCTTACTTAATAATTTTTTAGCAAAAAGGTTATCGTTACCTTTCCTTTGAATTAACCAAGAGACTGGAGGACCACATATTAAAGCGAAAGGCAGCCAAAAAGGATGCACATACCAAGGAAGTTGCATTTTTAAGGGTAAAATACTTCCTGCAATAATGATCTGAGTGCTAAAAACCCACACTCCCCAACGAGTATTGAGACTAAAGCATGCCCATAAAAAACCAATTGGCCATACAAGAATCCAAGGCCAACCTCCTTCAAGTATTTCAATTATTGGAACCAAAACTCCCAGATCACTTCCTGATCCATTTTCAAATAAAACTCTTCCTGCTCCATCTCCCCACCAGAGCCAGAAAGCTCCTGACCCGTAGGAAAAGATATTCCATAAGTGCCAAGCGAAACCGGGAATTAGTCCATAAAAGAACCAAGCCCATGAAAGATTATTAAAATATTTTTGTGATTTATATTCCCAGATTAAAGGTAATAAAGATGCAAATAGTGCAGGGATAATTACAGGAGCTTTAAGTAAAAGTATAAAACTACACGCAAACCCAGCTCCTAAAAAATTAAATTTAGCCGACTTATTGTTTTTTATAGATGATAAGCAAAACCATAAAAGTGCAATAGCACTAAGTTGCGTTCCGTCCAACATGGCCATTCGCCCATATCTAATAATTGGTAATAAAGTTAATAAAATTGCTGATGTAGTAATGCAAGCAATTCGATCTTTAGGACGCAAATTCCACTGAATCAAGGCTCCTAATGGAACAACAAATGTAGAAAAAAGTGCCGGGAAAAATCTTATACAAAATTCAGAGGGTAATATTCCAAAATTATTTTGGAAATTTCGACTAATTCCAATCGCAAAAGATATTATCCAATGCAAGCCAGGCGGTTTATTCAAATAAGGCCGATCCCAGATAGAGGGAAGCAAACGTTCTAGTCCACTTTTTTGGTTTAATTCCAATGCAACTCTTGCAACAGTTGCTTCATCGAAATCTCTTAAAGGCAAATTTCCCAAAGAGACAAATGCTATTCCACAAGCTATGGTCCAAAAAAGAAAAATCCATACAATTGGAAACCGATAGTTGTTGGATATGCTCTCGGTCAATATCAAAAAATTATTCCACCTATTTATATCTCTAAAAGACCAATAAAGCTTTTGAATAACAAATTTTCAAGCATTATTAAAAAAGACTTGAATTATTAAATAACTTCTGCCAAGAAACTGATCCCTGTTTTTAAAATCAGATCATGCCAATTGCAAATGACATAACTTCTTTAGTTGGCCAAACACCCTTGGTCAAATTGAATCGATTACCTAGTGAATTTAATTGTCAAGCTGAAATCGTAGCTAAATTAGAAAGTTTCAATCCGACAGCATCCGTAAAAGACCGCATAGCTGGCGCAATGGTCAAATCAGCGGAAGGAAAGGGCACCATCAAACCTGGCCATACTGTACTTATTGAACCAACTAGCGGAAATACAGGAATTGCCTTGGCTATGGTTGCAGCAGCAAAGGGTTATCGTCTCATACTGACAATGCCTGACACAATGAGTACTGAGAGACGCTCAATGTTGAGAGCATTTGGAGCAGAACTTCAACTAACTCCCGGCAAAGAAGGAATTCAAGGAGCTATTCAGTTGGCAAAGGAATTAGTGGCTTCCATACCTAATGCCTATTTACTTCAGCAATTCGATAATTTGTCCAATCCTGATATTCATGAAAAAACTACCGCCGAAGAAATTTGGGAAGATTGCGAAGGCAAGCTTGACGGATTGATTGCTGGAGTGGGAACAGGAGGAACAATCACAGGTTGTGCCCGATTCTTAAAACAAAAAAATCCGAAAATAAAGGTTTTTGCTGTTGAACCTTCATCAAGCCCTGTTCTCTCAGGGGGAAAGCCTGGATCTCATGCAATACAAGGCATTGGTGCTGGTTTCATCCCAAATGTGTTGGATATGAATCAAATTGATGAAGTGATAAAAATCAATGACAATGAGGCAATGGACATAGGAAGAAGACTTGCCAAGGAAGAAGGATTGCTTAGTGGTGTCAGCAGTGGTGCTGCAGTAGCCGCAGCTTTAAAGCTAGGGAATAAACCTGAATTTACGAACAAGCGCTTAGTTGTGATCCTGCCTAGTTTTGGAGAAAGATATCTGTCAACCACTATGTTTACTTCCATCCCCGCAAACCCAGTAAAAGGGAATGAGTACCTCTAAAAAAAGAAAGAAGCATTTAAGAATGAACAAAGACCCATATCAAATATTAAAAGTTCATCCCAGCGCAAAACTAGAAGAGATAAAAAAAGCATATAGAAAACTTGTTAAAATACATCATCCCGATAAAGGGGGTGATTCAGCAGTAATGCTCGAAGTCAACTCAGCATGGGAAATATTAAAGAGAAAACACAAAGATCTTCATTTAAATAAAATTAATAATTCAAAAGTTTACAAAAAAAATGAACACAAAAGAGAAACTAATAATTACTCTAAATCTGAAGATATAAAAAAATGGTTTCAGAATATATACCTACCTATTGATAAATTATTAGGGCAAATAATCAATCCTTTAGGTTCAAAAATAAAAGATTTGTCAGCTGATCCTTATGATCAGATATTAATGGATTCTTTCTGCCTTTATCTTGAAGAAAGTAAAAACAAAATTACTAAGATTAAAAAAATTTATACATCTTTAGCATGCCCCTCAATTATAAGGGATTTCAGTTTAGATCTCTATCATTGCTTATCACATGTCGAGGATGGTCTAAATGAATTAGAACGCTATACCATGGGTTATGTAGACAATTACCTCCATGATGGGAAAGCAATGATTGCTATTGCTAAGAAAAAAAAGAAATTTTTACAAAGCAATAAAAAAGAATGGATTATTTTATAGTTTCAATATTTATTCATTTATTTGTATGAGACCAAATGATCAGAATTTATCCAAACATCAGGGACTGGTCTGCTCCACCTGACTTGACAATAATCACCTTTAATCAACAATACTTCTCCAGGTCCTTGAAAAATATATTCAGGTAATTCAGTATCACTGGCTTCAGATTCTAAGCTACTAGAATATTTTTCACGCTCAACTTTTACGAGATCTCCTTTTCTGAGTTTCTTCTTTATCTTTGAAGGTGATTGTGAATCATCTACTTTTCCGGTTTGTTCAGACATGTTCAATAATAATAAAAAATACTAACGACTTAATTCGACTAATCAAATGAAGAATAGCAGTTAAAGCAAAATGATAAAAATCATGTCATTAATTAATTGCAAATTCCTTAACGCAAATATTCTTTAACGATAAACACCATAAGTTAATCAAAATCCCTCTAAGCTGATCAAATCTGATTAGAGAAATCATGAAATTACTACTTACTGGATGCACTGGTTTTATCGGAAGAGAATTAATTCCTCTACTAATTAGAGAAGGACATAACCTCACAGTCATATCTAGGCAACCCAAAGCAAAGCTAAAAGCCATAGCTAAAGATCAAAGCATAAATGTCATACAAATGAATCCATCTGAGTCCTCGTCTTGGGATAAAGAAGAAATTCAGACTTGCCTTAAAAGCTGCGAAGGCGTGATCAATCTCGCTGGCGAACCTATAGCTGAAAAAAGATGGACAAGCGATCACTGTAAAGAAATTACTAATAGTCGTGTAGAAACAACAAAAAATCTGATTAAAAACCTCCGAAATCTTAGAAAGCCCCCAAAATTCCTCATTAATGCATCGGCAGTTGGTTTTTATGGCTCACATCCTCAAACTGAATTCAATGAAGACAATATTCAAGGTAAAGATTTTCTAGCAAATCTCTGCAAAGAATGGGAATCTAGTGCCAAAAGCAAACCAAGATCGACTCGCCTTCTAATTGTAAGAATTGGCATCGTATTAGCCAAAGATGGCGGAGCACTAGGAAAAATGCTTCCTATTTTTAGAGCAGGTCTTGGAGGTCCTATAGGAGATGGAAAACAATGGATGAGCTGGATACACAGAACAGATCTTTGTAATCTTATTAACGAAAGTGTGAAGAATTCTGCTTGGTCTGGGGTTGTCAATGGGGTTGCACCAAATCCTGTCCGAATGAATGAATTCTCTAATTTACTTGGTCAAGCACTTGGCAGACCAAGTCTACTCGCAGTACCAGGGCCGATATTGAAGTTAATTTTAGGAGATGGCGCTCGTGTAGTTTTAGAGGGACAAAATGTCAAACCTCAAAGGTTGAAAAAACTCAAATTTAAATTCAGTTTCCCCACAATCAATGAAGCTTTTAAAGCAATATTAGCTTAAAAATTATTTGATTAAATCTAATTAGGAATCAAAGATCTAACCAACTTTTGATTTTAAGTAATGTTTTCCAATTAGGTTTCCGTAAAAGACCATCTTCAAATGATTCTTTTAATTCTTTTTCTAATTCAGGAAGAACGAACATAGCCCTTTTCACATAATCAATATGATCTCTAACTCCTTTAGAATTAGTCTCTAACAATGCAAGACTTAAATTTATTCTTGACTGAGGATCTTGGCCGTTAAGTTTCACTGCATATCGCGCAGACCGCAAGGCTTCCTGAGGCGAATCACATAACAACTGCAGCCAAGACAAGCATGTCCATGCAGCAGCATTATTTGGAGTAGTAGAGGTTATTTTCTGAAAATCTTCAATCAATTCATCAGCTGGTGATCCAGCCTTATAGCGATTTAGGGCCTCTTCAAAAAGACTTTCCTCTGATTGATCCATTTTTAATTTTTAAATTCTTTTAGGTAAAGTTAAACTGCAAAGGAACTTCCACAGCCACAAGTTTGTGATGCATTGGGATTAGTAAAGTTAAAGCCTCCACCAATTAAATCTGTACTGAAATCTAACTGCATGCCATAAATATACAAAAGACTCTTGGGATCACAAATCACTTTAAAAGAGCTGCCACCTACTAAATATTCATAAACTTCATCATCTTTTTGAATATCATCAGCGGACACAAAGTCCATTGTGTAACTCATACCACTGCATCCTCCTGAACGTACTCCAACTCTCAATAGTTTCCCTGAACCTTGTTCTTTGCAAAGTCTAGCCAACTGATCCAATGCAGTAGTGGTGATCAGTACTCCCTTGCCATCTTGAGCTTTATGAGTTTCGGGCGGTGCGTTTGATTCAGTCATTGTTTTTTCTCAACTTTAATAACACTCTATTAATTATATTCGATTTTAAAAGTGCCAAAAACGAGTTTTTATTCATAGAGTTAGTGTATCCATCTAATTAAACGAGTGAAAATCGCAATAATAGGTGCAGGTTTGGCAGGATTGACTGCTGCAGTTGACCTTGTTGATGAAGGACATGAGGTCGACCTATATGAAGCAAAACCATTTATTGGAGGTAAAGTTGGAAGCTGGGAAGATTCCGATGGCAATCATATAGAGATGGGCTTGCATGTGTTTTTTTTCAACTATGCCAATCTTTTTACCTTAATGAGAAAAGTAGGGGCATTTGAAAATCTTTTACCAAAAGACCACACTCACCTTTTTGTTAACAAGGGCGGTGACATCAAGTCACTTGATTTTCGATTTTTCGCAGGAGCTCCTTTTAACGGTTTAAAAGCCTTCTTCACTACACCTCAATTAAATTGGATTGACAAACTGAGAAATGCTCTTGCTCTTGGGACAAGTCCAATTGTGAGAGGGCTTATTGACTATGAAGGGGCGATGAAAACAATACGCTCATTAGATTCCATAAGCTTTAAACAATGGTTTCTAAACCATGGAGGAAGCTTGAATAGCATCGAAAGGATGTGGAATCCCATTGCATATGCTCTGGGATTCATTGATTGCGAAGCTATTTCAGCAAGATGCATGCTTACCATCTTTATGATGTTCGCTTCAAAAACAGAGGCATCCAAGCTCAACCTATTGAAGGGCTCACCACATAAATGGCTCACGAAGCCAATACTCGATTACATTGAACAAAGAGGCGGAAAACTTCACTTAGAGAATATTGTTAAAGAAATTCATTCAGAGGATTCCGACCAACCATCCGTGACTGGATTAACTCTTCAAACTCCAGATGGTGAAAAACAAATTCAAGCAGACAAATATTTAGCTGCTTGCGATGTATCTGGTATTAAAAGAATAATTCCTAGATCATGGAGACGTTTTAAAGAGTTTGATTCACTTTTCAATCTTGATGCGGTGCCAGTCGCAACAGTACAACTTAGATACGATGGCTGGGTAACAGAGATTAATAATAAAAAAGCTCAAATAAATCTAAAAAGTCCATCTGGTTTAGACAATTTGCTATATACAGCCGATGCTGATTTTAGTTGTTTTGCTGATTTAGCCCTATCAAGCCCAGAAGACTATAAAAAAGATGGTCAGGGCTCACTACTTCAATGTGTCTTAACGCCTGGAGATCCCTGGATTACCAAGCCCTCAGATGAAATTGTAAAACATACTGATCTTCAGGTAAGGACTCTTTTCCCTTCTTCCAAAGGCTTGAAGCTTTTATGGAGCAATGTGGTCAAAGTTTCTCATTCTCTCTACAGAGAGGCACCTGGAATGGATCCATATAGACCAGATCAAAAAACCTCTTTTAGTAATTTCTTCTTAGCAGGCAGTTACACAAAACAGGATTACATTGACTCTATGGAAGGAGCAACAATGAGTGGTCATCTTGCTGCTTCAGCAATGCTCTCCAAGCCTGTTTCACTTGCAAAAAATTCTTCGGTTGCTTAACAAATGGGAAAGTGGCTTGATCACACAGTGATAAGTGAAATTCATGCTCCAGTTGAAATTGTCTGGAAGTTTTGGAGTGATTTAGATTCGATGCCTTTGTGGATGACTTGGATTGAATCGGTTAAGACAGTGGATGAAAAAACCTCGACACTTCCTGATTTAACAGAGTGGACACTTGCAGCTAATGGCTTTCGTTTTAAATGGAAAGCTCAAATCACTGAAAGAGTAGAAGCAGAGAAATTGGAATGGAAATCGGTTGGTGGTTTGCCTACCAAGGGTTCAGTACGTTTTTACAATGAAGAGAGTAATACAACTGTGGTTAAATTAAAAATATCTTATGAATTACCTCAAGTGTTAGCAAATCTAATGAAAGCAAATATTCTTAGAGGAATGGTTACAAAAGAATTACAAAAAAATCTTGATAGTTTCAAAGATCTTGTCGAAAAATCTGCATAAATTTAATTAAATTGTAGTTCCAAGCAAGCTTTTAATAAACCATCTAGATCATGTGGTGAAGCCTCGTTATCAGGTTCTCTAATAAGGTTTTTACAGCTAATAGTTGTTTGGGGGCCAATCGAAACAAGTTTAGTCCTTTCGATTAATGTCAACCAATTTTCACCAAAGTATTTTTTAAATAAGTTGACAGTATTTTTTACTGTTTTACCACTAGTAAAAGCAATAATATCTATTTCTCCACTATTCAAAGCCTCTATAGTCTTTTGAGGCATATCTTTAGGACAAGAAGATTCATAAGCAGCTACTTCAGTCACCTCTGCTCCTTTTAATTTAAAAGAATCAGATAATATTGATCTTCCTCCGGTTTGTACTCTCGGAATGAATAGTTTTAAACCTTTTTGATTTTGAGGGAAATATTCAACCAAGCTATCTGCGACAAAACTAGGAGGCACAAAACTAATCTTTGCATCAATATCTGATAACAAAGAAGCTGTTTTTTTACCGACAGCAGCAATTTGAATAGTCTTGGAAATTTTCGATAAAGATAATCCTATTACTTTCAGTCTATCTTCAACATTTCTAACACCATTTGCGCTAGAAAAAATAATCCAGTCAAAAGTAGCAATTTCCTTTAAAGCATCATCTAAAGGAGCCCAGTCGTCTGGAGGTCCAATCACTAATGAAGGAAGATCGAATACCTCAGCTCCATTTTCTTGAAAGATCTTACGAGCCTCTGAAGTCTGTTCTTGGGCACGAGTAATAATTATCTTCTTGTCAGTTAAAGCCATTTCTATGAGCTTCTTTCTAGGAAGTCTAAAGAATCACTATGCAATTATTTAAACATTTATAAGGCTTTTCTTGAGTACTAGATCATCTATTAAACAATTTTCAATCAGTAAATTTTTCACCTGATGTTTCATCAACTTCCTTTTGAACTGTTTTTGATTGCAAAATACGACTTAAAATTTGAGTTTGTGCTTCCTCTATTTGACTAGGACTATAAGCCAAAGGGGTCAATTCATGAATAGTTTTCTTTATTTTATCATACAAATATGGACATCCATATATAATAATTCCTGATAATCTTTCCTCAATTTCTAAATTTTTTATAGCGTCTATCCAATGATCATTATGATATTCTGATCCTACAAATGGTTTACCTCTTACAAAAAGCTGAATAAGGATTTTACTATTACGAAATTGCCCTAATTCTAAAAACCTTTTATTACTATCTTGCCATGGACTGATGCCTAGTGGATGTACAATTAAATTTCTAAAGCCTACTGCCTTAGGTAAATTTAATGCAGGCAAAAATTTATTAGATACTTGATCAAAATTATCAATTTGTATTAGATTAATATCATCAACTTTAGCCTTTATAGTACTTTTTCCTCTGACAAAAATTGATTTTGTTATTATAGAATTACTAAATCTATAAGCATTAACTAAAAATTTATTCTTAACATCCTCATGCCTTAATTCTTTTTCTCCTGAATCATTTTCATTCCCAATCAAATCAAGTTGTTTTTTTCTTCTTTCTCTAGATATATTTAACCTTTCTAAAGAAATTTTTTCTGAATAAAAAGCATCAGTTAGAGAATCAATTGCCTCATCAATATCTTTTGGCATCATAATCAAATCAATTCCTGCTTCAAAAGCCATAACTGCAGATATACCACTACTATATTTTTTTGATATTGCATTCATAACCAAGGCATCGCTGACAACTAAACCATCATATTTTAATTTAATACGTAACAGATCAGTAACCAATCTTTTTGAAAGTGTTGCAGGATAAATAGGATCAATTTTTGACAAAAGCAAATGCCCGATCATGATACTGTTGACTCCTTGATTGATTAAAGATCTAAAGGGAATTAACTCAAATTTCTCTAATTCAGATAAGTCATTCTGAATTTCTGGAAGATCCAAGTGAGAGTCAATTTCGGAATTGCCATGCCCAGGGAAATGTTTTGCGCAAGTAAGTATTTGTGTTTTAGAAACACCCCTATAAAAAGCACAAGTTAAACTTTTGACTGGTTCAGTTTCTTCTCCCCAAGCTCTTAGATTTATAACCGGGTTATTTGAATTGTTATTAATATCGCAGACTGGTGCTAATAGCCAATTTAAACCAATATATTTTGCTTCTTTACCAGTAAAATAGCCGATTTTCTCAGCAATAGAAATTGCTAAATTATGATCTTTTTTATAAATCTGAGCGATACCCATTGGAGGAATAAACTTTGTTCCTCCATAAAATCGTTGGCCAACACCTTCCTCAATGTCAGCACATAAGAGAAGAGGTTTGCCCGACCATTTTTTTAAAACATTGCAACGAATTTCTAATTCTTTTACAGTTCCTCCTAAAAAAATAACTCCACCAACACCTTCTTCTAAAAGTCTCTTAAGACTTGAATTAGATTTTTCTAAGTTGGGATATAAACGTTGCGAATCAAGATTATATCCACTTGCTCTTACTATAAATAATTCAGCAACTTGTCTTCTAAGATCAGATCTATTCATCAAAAATATTTATTACTCTATAACTCTTTACTTATATCTTTACTTTTACGTTCAAGTTCTAATGAATTGAGAAGATCTAAAACTGCCGGACCTTTTGTCATACCTTGATCAATCTTAAAAACAAGCTCAGGAGATCGTCTCATTTGAAGCCTTCTAGCAAGCTCAGCACGAATAAATCTCTTTGCTTCCTCTAAACCCACTAGCACCTCAGCTTTTTTTTTCTCTTCACCAAAAAGGCTTACAAAAATTTTTGCATGCTGTAAGTCACCTGAAACCTCAACAGAGGTAATGGTAACCATAGCTTGATGAATTCTTTCATCTCTAACTCCATTAACCAAAAGTTCACTAACTTCTCTTTTGAGTAAAGCTGCTAATTTTTCTACTCTTCTTGAATTGGCCATGTCTAAGTAATTGGTACAGGGAAAGCCATAGCCTTTAATAAAAAAATTATTGTCAGAAGTGCACTCACAAACGCACCAACAAGAGCAATCGCTGTGATCGGATTACGACCTCGTTTAATTAAGGGAGAAATCGCAGAAGTGAAAACCCCCAAAACTATTGTGATGAGATACTTAGGATATCTAGAAACATTAGAAAAAAACTCACCCATTTTTTCACCAACAAAAGACTGAATTAATAGCTACTCTGCTAACCATTTGTAGGAAATTAAAATGTTGGAACTTCATCAATTTAGGCACTCTCCTTATTGCTTGAAAGTAAGAATGGCTTTGGCTGCAAAAAAGCTTGAATATCGAACCGTTGAAATAACTCCAGCCATAGGTCAAATAGATATCTTTCAAAAAACAGGACAAAAAAAATTACCCGTGCTTTTTGATAAAGAAACAGCAATCCATGAATCAAGTTCAATAATACGATACTTAGAGAAAATTGAAACAGAACCAAAATTAATTCCAGAGAGTCTAAAAGAAGCTTCTCAGGCCCAGATTATTGAGAATTGGGCAGATACAACTTTGGCAAAATCTATAAAAATTGTCTTTTTGGAAGAGCTTGCGAAGAATCCGACATTGATTTCCTCTTTATTCGCCAACGAAATCTCGGATTCGATTCAAAAATTTCTTTTTAATATTCCTACAAAGATTGCTAATCAGATTTCTGGATTAATAAACCAGAAAGAGAAAGAATGTCTTAAACAAAATCTTCAATATTTATCAAATTTAATTGATCAAGAAAACTTTCTGATTGGGAAAAAGCTTTCTGTTGCTGATATTTCTGTAGCATCACACCTATCACTTCTAAAATTCCCAAGTTCATCTGGAGAAATTCTAAAAGGCAAAGGCTGTTCTTTATATATAAACGATCCAAGTCTTCAAAATCTTTTTAACTGGAGAGACTTAATTGAAGATCATTTACCAACAACTAATCATGATTAGTCTTTCTAAGTATTAATTTAGATTTCTCTGTTTTAATCGGCAAAGAAATAATATTTTGTCCAGGTTGGTTGTAAATTGCCTGAAATTGTTCTCCACAGATATTAAAATCACTTGTAGTTATCTCATTGTTTTTGTTAGATACACATTTTTTAAACTCAGTTAATGTCTCTACCTGGCTAACCCTGCTAAGTTCTGGTGTATGCAAAATTTGTAAAATCAATTCATCAGTAATAAAAATATTTTTATCTATTTTTTCTTGAAGCCTTCCTATGATCTTTGTCTCTAAATACCTATCTTCAGTTAATTTGGCAAACTGGCGATTAGGTGATTTAGGATCATTCTTTACTGATAAAAAACCACCAATCTTTGTGCTCAATGCATAAGATTTAGTGTTGTATTCACGGTCAGCAATTACATTACCCGAGTTATTTTGAATGAATTTAGCTGAGTGAACAACAGGTTCTTGATTCTTATCACTTACTATCTCACTAGTAACATCCCATACCCCTTCAAACCAAGCAGGGTAAATTAAATCATCTTTTAATCTTGGGCGCTTAATAGAAGAAGGGAAGCGCCAATCAGGCCAAATTAATTTACGTTCAGAAAGCTTATATGATTGAAAATTATTTTTCTCCAGAATAGTTTCAGCATGAGTAGAACCTGTGTAAGTAAAAAGAATTACAATAGAAATCAAAAAAAAGAAGAATTTCAGTCTCATGTCTGATCCGCTAATAAGAGAAATGGATAATTATGTAGTTTTGGTTCCAGGCGAAAGTGAGCAAATCCTGGATAAAGAAGAAACTCTTTTATGGATTCAATCTTGGTTAAATAAATTCGATTCATTACCATTAGATCTTGCATGTAAGTATTCCATAGCAGAAGCTGCTCAACATTTGCTTGATACAGCTTGCGACCTTGAAATCAAAACAGGTTTTACAATTCAGTGGTATGCCGTTCGGCTTGATTCTCCGGGTCAATAAGAATGCTTGGCAAATGTTCAGCAATCATAGTTGCGACCTCATACGAAGATTGATCCTCAACTTCTATTCTCAAATCTGATTCTAAATATATTGGTTTTCTGGATTCATAAATCTGAATAAAATTTTTTGCCAAATCATTCCCAGTTAGTAATGGGCGTTTCTTTTTATCATTTTCTAATCTTTTTAGTGAACGTTTTAAATCAAGATCTAACCAAATAACTATTCCTTGATGAAGAATGCCCCAGTTTTCAGGAAATGTAACTAAACCACCTCCAGTAGCAATTACAAGAGAATGATGTTGACTAATTTCTTTTAAAACTTTTTTTTCAACATCCCTAAAGACTTTCTCTCCATCTTTTTCAAAAATAGATGAAATAGACTGCTTAGAAGCTTTTTCTATAACATCATCAGTATCAACAAAAGCATAATTGATCATTTTGGCTAGAGCTGGTCCCGTTTCACTTTTGCCAGAGCCCATCATTCCTATTAAAAATATATTTCGACCACCTAACTTTTCTTTAAGAGTTTTAGGGGGTGATTTGAAGGACATAAAGACAGAAGTAACTAAAAGTTATTAGGATGTGTTTTGATGTGAAAAATTTATGGAATCAATCACATCTAATTTTCCCCATGGAGAGGGGAGAAGCTGTGTAATTACAAGACGTGCATGCTTTAGCGCAAGCCACCTATATAGGCTTCCTGAATTATCTGATGATGATAATTCAGCTTTGTTTGGACCATGCTCAATAGCTCCTGGCCACGGACACAATTACGAGTTAATCGTAACCATGGAAGGGGATCTTAATAAATATGGCATGGTCTTAAACCTTTCTGATGTAAAACATGCCATAAAAAAAGAGGTAACAAGTCAGCTTGACTTTCGTTTTTTAAATGACACATGGCCAGAGTTTGACCTTTCTAAACCCGAAGGTTGCCTTCCCACAACTGAAAGTTTAGTTCGTATTATATGGAAGCGCCTTCAATCTCACTTACCACTAAAATCTCTTCGTCTTTACGAAAACCCAAAACTTTGGGCTGATTATCAAGGAAATGCTATGGATGCTTATTTAACAGTTCAAACACACTTTTCAGCTGCTCATCGCTTAGCCAGAGAAGATCTACCTCAAACCGAAAACGAAAAAATTTTCGGAAAATGTGCTAGGCCTAATGGACATGGTCACAATTATTTAGTGGATATAACTGTCAAAGGAAAGATTAATCCTAGAACCGGAATGATATGTGATTTATCTGCATTAAATAGTTTAATTAATGATTTGGTTGTAGAGCCCTTTGATCATACCTTTTTAAATAAAGATATTCCTTATTTTGCGAATTGTGTTCCTACAGCTGAAAATATTGCATTGCATATTTCAGATAAATTAACAAATCCAATCAATGCGATTGGGGCAAATTTGTATAAAATAAAACTGCAAGAGAGTCCTAATAATGCAGCTGAGGTTTATGCAAAGGTACCTGAATCAAAGATCGATACTAAAGACTCAAAGAATCAGATTGGTTTGTTGAGATAGTTGAAAAATAATTGGGTTAAATTAGTTTTAGCTTCTAGTATTGATGGCCGAATAGCATATCCTGAGGGAGGGAAAACACAATTAGGTCAGTCTGGTGATCGTTTGGTTTTAGAAGAATCACTTGCTTGGTCAGATGGGATTTTAATGGGAGGGCAAACTCTTAGAGATCATCAATCAATTTGTGTCATTAAAAATAAAAACTTATTAAAGCAAAGAACTTCAGAAGGTAAGAATGAACAGCCAATTGCTCTTATAGCTAGCAATCAAATAGATTTTCCAGCTAATTGGCTTTTTTTTAAACAACCACTTCAAAAATGGTTAATCCAAAAGCGAGATAAGAAAAATGAGATTATGCTTCCTAATGGATTCAATAAAAAAATAAATTTAAAACTCACATGGCGTGATTGTCTTGATGATTTATATCAAAAAGGAATTGCGAAAATTGTATTACTAGGAGGGGCAAATCTTATTTCAGCTTTTCTTTTAGAGGATCTAATAGATGAATTACAAATTACTATTACTCCTGATCTTTTAGGAGGGAGATACTGCTGGGTTTCATCTGACTTAAGAAACTTAAATACAATCATGAATAAAAAAAATAACTGGATTCTAAAAGAGAGTAAAAAGCTTGGTAATAATGAATTACTTATCAGATATTTTAGAAATAATTTATCTTGAATATAGATTTAATATAAAAGAAATGAATAATATCAAAATTAAATGGCATGCATCAATCCAAGAAATTCCTAAAATTGTCTGGAATAATTTCTTAAAAGAAAATTCAAGTCCTTTTTATAAGTGGGATTGGTTAAATGCATTAGAAAAATCAAAAAGTGTTAGTACAAAATATGGATGGCAACCATTATTTCTCTCTGCATGGAGTGAAAATAATTTAATTGCATGTGCACCTCTATATCTTAAATCTCATAGTTATGGAGAATTTATTTTTGATAATCCCTTTGTTCAATTAGCTCAAGACATGGGACTCAAATATTATCCAAAACTAATAGGAATGAGTCCATTAAGTCCAATAGAGGGTTATCGCTTTCTTTTTGCAGAAGGAGTTGATAATATAGATCTCACAAATATATTAATCTCTGAAATAGATAGATTTGCCAAACAAAATAACATTTTAAGTTGTAATTTTTTATATGTAGACCCTAAATGGATGAAAATAGCTGAATCTCTAAATTGCGCTAAATGGATCAATCAACAAAGTTTATTAAAATTGAATGACGAAAATAGTTTTTCTGATTTTTTAAAAAAGTTTAATTCTAATCAACGTAGAAATATTAAGAGAGAAAGAGAAAGCATAAAAAAATGTGGAGTAAAAGTTGAGCCTCTTAGTGGATCACAAATAAATGAAATAAATTTAAAAAAAATGCATTATTTTTATGAGCTTCATTGTTCAAGATGGGGAGTATGGGGGAGTAAATACCTCACTGAATCATTTTTCACTGAACTTACATCAACAGATCTCAAAGAAAATATTGTTTTATTTGAAGCAAAAAAAGTAGGAATTGATAAAACTATTGGAATGTCATTATGTGTAAAAAACGAAAATATGCTTTGGGGTAGATATTGGGGTTCAGAAGAAAATATAGAAAATTTACATTTTGAAGTTTGTTACTACTCCCCAATTGAGTGGGCCATAGCAAATCAAATCAAATATTTTGATCCTGGAGCGGGCGGGAGTCACAAAAAACGAAGAGGTTTTATTTCTAAACCCAATGCAAGTCTTCATAGATGGTACAACTCACCTATGGATTCATTAATTAGAGAATGGCTTCCAAAAGCCAATAAATTAATGATTGATCAAATAAACGCTACAAACAATGAAGTACCTTTTAAGTTTGAAGAGCCAAAGCTATCAAATACATAGTAACTTCAGACAAATTACAGACTTAATCTTAATGACAGACAACAATTTACTAGATTCTCCTGATACAGATAAATCGCTTTCCTCCGAGAAAGATAAAGTTGAGCCTAATGAAGACAAACCTTTCTTTGCTAAAGGGATTTTTAGTTACAAAGATAAAGGTACTAAAGGTGTTATTACTCTCTTTGGCTACGAACTAACAGCACCAGCAGGACTAAAAAATCCAGGCGTTGTTTATTTATCTTTTATTTTTGTAAATCTAATTATATTTTTAATCTTAAAAAGCTTTATTTCAGGATAAATTTTTGAAGGAAAAGCTAAAAATTTAATAATAAAAGATTACTTCTTTATCTTTTTTTAATTTGCAAATCAAAGAAATGAAAAATCCAGATCTTCAAGAAGACTTAATCAACTCAATAAAGCTATTAGACGATAAATTATCCAAGCGACAAATAAAGCTTGACCCAAATGGTTATTTCTTAATAAAAATTGAACCAAAAACAAATGAGTTAATACTTGAACATTATTTAAATGATATTGATCAAAAAGGCCGGGCTATTGATCCAGAGTCAGGTGAGACAATTGAATGTAAAACAAAAAGTAGAAATCAACCGAGCAATATTTATAGAGGAAAGAGTGCCAAGCAGTTAGGTATTCAAATCTCCGAGGGTCATGGTCCATTCCCCATCAGTCATTTAGATCATGCCATTTACATTGGTCGTGAATTACAACGAGCAGAGCAATGCCTGATAAATGGGAAACAATATATTCAAGATTAAAATTAATAAATTCAAAAGATAAGGCACTGATGTTCTAATATTAGTTGAGAAATTCAAATCAAATGGGAATTCTATTTTACTTAGTTTTTGTTGGTGCAGGTCTTTCCGCAGCATTCTTGATTCAAAAAGCCCTCAAAGCTATTAAATTAATCTGAATCAATAAATCCCTCTTATTAGTACTTGAAAATTAAAGCAGTTTATATTTAATACCCAGTCAAATTTTTAAATGGTTTTAAAAATATAAAGAACATTCAAAAAGATTTAGATTATTCAGCCTTTAAATGAATTACTCTTTAAAATAAATAAATAAATAACCTTATCTATTCATAATCAACCTGCATGGGATCCTCAAGATTAAAAAGTCGACGACGCCAAGATTTGGGTTCAAAGTGGGCTAGAGTCAGCATAGCCATATTATCAACCGTAGGAGTTATTGATACAGGATCAATAACATTGAACAAATGGGGATTAATAGGAAATTTAAACTGTCCAGGTGGATTAGGGGGGTGCGATAAAGTTTTAAATAGCCCTTGGGGAAATTTGTTTCAAGCAAATAATTATTCTATTCCATTATCTTTAATGGGTTTAATCAGTTATTTTTTAATATTATTAATGGCAATATTTCCATTAATGCCGATTCTAAAAAATCAAAAAAATATTATCTCAAAAATTGCATGGTGGGGATCTTTTTACATATCTACATCGACTTTTATTTTTAGTTTAATCTTAATATCAATTATGATATTTAAAATTAAAGCTTTCTGTTTTTTCTGTCTTCTTTCTTGTCTTATATCAGTTTCACTTCTATTATTAAACGTGCTGGGAGGCGGATGGGAAGATTATGGAAAGTTATTTTTCAGGGGTTTTATTATGTCAGTAGCAGTTCTTTTAGCAGGCCTAGTTTGGTCATCATCAGTTGATCCATCTACCCAGGAAGTATCAAATAATTTCCAAGGTACCCCACCTGCGGTAATCGCGAAAAGTTCTCCTGAAAAAATAAAACTCGCTGAACATCTTACAAAAGAAGGAGCAGTGATGTACAACGCATATTGGTGTCCACATTGTCATGATCAAAAAGAAATGTTTGGGAAAGAAGCTTCGGAAAAATTAAATTTAGTTGAATGTGCAAAAGATGGTTTCAATAACCAAAGAGAACTTTGCGAGGCTAAAGGTATAACAGGTTTTCCTTCTTGGGAAATTAATGGCTCAATTGATTCAGGAGTGAAAAGCCTTAAAGAATTAGCCGAACTAAGTAATTACAAGAACACTAAAGATTTTTAGATATAACATTAATCTCGCTAACCGGTCTTGTATGAATATTCTTTCCTTTTACTTGACGGGTATGACATTTCCAAAAAGGAACTGAATTAGGGTAATCATCTCTAAAATGCCCTCCTCTACTCTCTTTACGAAATAAGCAAGCCTCCAACATAAGCGAGCTAGACTTTTGTCGATTACTTAAATCGAGAAGCAAGTTAAGATCTCTCCTAGAAATTTCATCAAATACATAAATTTCATCTTTTGACTGCGAAAAAACTGAATTTAATAAAGGCTCGTTTAAGAGATTTTCATGATCCCGTTTAACTTTTGAAAGAGCGGCAAACATTCCTTTTTGCGATCGATCCACTCCAGCTTCTCGCCAACATAATTGTCTGAGTTTTTCGATTTCTTTTGTTAAATATTTAGTTCCATCATTTCTGGAAAAGCGAAGATTTTCTTTCTTAAAGCTTGCATTACTTATTGATATAACTGGAGTTTCAAAATCATTTAATTCGATATTTCTCATTTGATTTGCAAAAACCAAACATTCCATTAATGAATTGCTTGCAAGTCTATTTGCACCATGAAGTCCTGTACAAGCCACTTCACCTATCGCAAAAAGTCCTTTAATATTAGTTTGTGCCTTCAAGTTTGTAGCGACACCGCCCATCCAATAATGAGCAGATGGAGCAACGGGAATTACTGCTTTTAAAGGCTCCAGGCCAAGTTCTCTACACCTTTGAAAAATAGAAGGAAAGCGTGCTTCTATATCCTCAACATCAATAGATTGCACATCGAGACCAATGTGATCAACTTTTTGCTTTTGCATAGCTTTAAACAATGCCCTGCTGACTTGATCCCTTGATGCAAGATCTTTTCCTTCAAGATGGTCGACAGGGCTCTTCCCGAATGAGTCCACTAAAACCGCACCCTCTCCCCTTAATGCCTCTGAAATTAAAAACGAAGGCGCATCATTCAATTTCAGAGCAGTGGGATGAAACTGAAAAAATTCGAGATCTTCTATTAGAGCTCCAGCCCTCCACGCCAAAGCAATACCCTCACCTGCTGCTTGAGTTGGATTTGTTGTATTAGCAAATAAATGGCCACCGCCACCAGTAGCTAAAACAACTGCCTTTGATTTGATCCAACGTAAAGCTGGTCCATCTAAAACTTGTACCCCTAAACACCTTCCCTTCTCAACCCAAATCTGAGTAACTCTTATTCCTCTTTGATGCAAAACATTCTCTTTTTGTTCAACTTGCTCATTAAGGACATCAACCAATGCCTTTCCAGTTCTATCTTTGACATGAAGTACTCTTCTATGAGTGTGAGCAGCCTCAAGAGTTGTAGATAATTTTCCCGAGGTTCTATCAAATTCCATGCCTAGTTTCAAAAGTCTATCTACTAACCTCGGAGCACTTTCAACAAACATTTGAACTGCTTCAGGATCACAAAGACCTGCCCCGGCTTTCATTGTGTCCAATGCATGAACATCCACGCTATCTTCAATTCGAGTAACAGCAGCCATTCCGCCTTGTGCCCATCTACTTGAAGAGCGTTTACTAGTATTGCGATTTAACAGTAAGGTTTTCAAATTTGATGGCAATTCAAGAGAAGACATTAAACCCGCAGCGCCTGCTCCAATAACAATCACATCCCAATTAGTTGAGTAAATATCATTTTTATTAAATCCAGTATTTAAGTTCATAAAGTATTAATTTTCAGATCAATCCACTCAATTGAGGCTGAATTAATGTAGTTGCAAAAAATAATCCATCAACCCATAAGGTTGTTGTCAAAGCCGCACTAGATACAAGCCAAGCATCGGAAGATAATTGCTCACTTTTTGATTTTTGATTCATCCAATTTGCAATCAAAATTATTAAAAGTGCTGCGACTAAAATTGCAAATAGAGAAAAAGGTTCCAATAATTGTTCCGCCGTGAAACTCAACATTTTGGAGGCTTCTGAAAAAGGTGCGTCAACAACTTCGGGCCAAGCCTTCATGACACCTGTCAAAACAATCATCACATCTGTAAAAGCAGTGCCTAGTAATGATGCCAAATAGAAACTAGCTCCTATTTCCCATCGAGTCTTTAAAAGACTTATTGCTATTGGCAAAGCTATTGATTCAACAGGTAAATGCCACACAGGATGAGCTCTTAACCACCCCCAAAAGAGACATCCTCCTAACCAGCTCCAACTCACACCAACCATTAACGAACCTACAGAGGACCATCTATTACTACAAAATTTGAGTAAATAAAATCCAAGAAAAAATATGAGGAAACTAAATAAAAAAGCTGAAAAAGGAAACACATGAACCCATGGAGCCTGAACAAAAACAGGCAGGACAACCATTGTGCTAGCCCAAAACTGCAATGTCCTTGACTTTGAGAGATAGGGCGTTTCTTTATTTATGGGCTTAGTGGGTTTGTTTGAGTAAATCAGAATTAATAAAACTGAGTTGGTTTTCAGCTCAACCTTCTATGAATTTAGCTTCAAGTCGATACCCAAACCAAAATGTCTTCAGAATACAAATTAGAAAGTTAAAAGAAAAATTCAGAAAACCATTTTTTATTTTAATGATCTCAATGCTTTTCAAGGCCACTTTTCTTAATCATTAGAAAAAGAGATGATTCAAAAAAGTTTCTAGAGTACTTTTTGTTAAAAATTTACTTATATTAAAAATAAATTAATTTTCAAGATCAATTAATTTTTTTCACACTACCCGAAAACTATAAAAGTGATTTCTCTTGTTTAGGAGCATAAATGAACACAGTAATGGTAAATAAAAACAAAATAAAACCTGCTGTTGTTTCCTCTGTCGAGGAGGGTTCAATAGGAGAGGAGCTTGGATTTGAAGCGGGAGATCAACTAATTAGTATTAATGGTGTAAAACCAAGAGACCTTATTGATTACAAATTTCTCATCGCCGAAGAAAATGTTCAACTAAAAATATTAGATGACAAGGGAATAACACATACAATTGATATTGAAAAAGATTATGACGATGGGTTAGGACTTGCTTTTACTGAGGCTTTATTTGATGGATTAAAACAATGTAATAACCAATGTCCATTTTGTTTTATTGACCAACAGCCTTTAGGGAAAAGGAAAAGCCTATACCTTAAAGATGATGACTACAGGCTAAGTTTTTTGTATGGCTCTTACTTAACACTTACAAATCTTTCCGAGCAAGACTGGTTAAGAATTGATCAACAAAGACTTACTCCTTTGTTTGTCTCAGTGCATGCAACAGAACCTTCTTTAAGGTCGAAATTACTTAGGAATCCTAAAGCTATTGAACTTTTAGATCAGTTGGCTTGGTTCTCAGAAAAGAGAATACAAATTCATGCTCAAATTGTTGTTTGCCCTGAATTAAATGACGGGAAAGCTCTAACAAAAACCATTAATGATCTATTTAGTTTTGCACAAGGAGATTTTCCGGTAGTCCTTTCGGCAGCAATAGTTCCAGTTGGGTTAACAAGATTTCGACCAAGTAATGATGGGCTAATACCTGTGAATTCTGATTGTGCAACAAAAGTCATCAATCAAATTGAGCCAATGCAAAAGCAATTTTACAAATCAACGGGCTCCCGTTTTGCCTGGTTATCTGATGAATGGTATTTAATAGCGAAGAAACCCTTACCTAAGCTCAATTCTTATGAAGATTTACCTCAAAAAGAGAATGGAGTAGGAAGTATTCGCAGTTTTCTTAAAGCAATGGATGAAGCGACAAGAAATCTTCCCATAAAAATTCATGAAAAGAGAACATGCAGCTGGGTTGTTGGCAAACTAGTTGAAAATGAATTACGGAAATCTTGTAAAAGACTCAATAAAATAAATAATTTCACACTGCATCTTTACGGAATTCCAAGTCCCTATTGGGGTCAAGAACAAATAGTGACAGGACTTCTAACTGGTCTAGATCTGTTAAAAGGCCTGCAAGGAAAAGAATTAGGTGATGAATTACTTCTGCCGTCAGTCATGCTAAAGCAAGGGGAAAAAATCTTTCTTGATGACATGACTCTTCAAGAGCTCTCTTCGTCACTTAATGTATCTATAAGAATTGTCCATGATGCAGACGACATCGTGAACAAAGCACTTTGTAAAGCATAATTGCTTTATTGAATCCATCTCAGTTTTTCTTATAACTATGAGGAGAGTGAAGAGAAAATTCCTAATCTTTGCCGGTTTATTTATATCTGGGATAAATCCTTTATGGGCAACAAGTTCGCAAAAAATAGTTTCTAAGATAAGGTTTCAAGAAGAATTAAGTAAAAATCAAAGCCAAAAAATACAAGGTTTATTACATGAATTAAATTCACCTGAAGATCTTTTTAGGCCCTCTAGACCACGTGAAGTATTAGTAAAAACCTATAAAAATGTAAATCTCAATCAGTTAGAAACTATTCTCATAAATAATAATCGAACTATAAAAGTTTACTTAGAAAAAGTTGATCAAGCAAAATCAATATTAAAAAGTTCGTTGTCCTCCTGGTACCCAACATTAAGCCTAACAGCGAATGGCCTTCCCCAATACTTTTCCTCTAATAATTACAATGAGTCAAATTTAATAAAAGACACCACTAGTAAACAATGGAGCTCATCTATTAATGCGCAAATTAAATGGGATTTAATTAATCCTGCAAGAGTTCCCGAAATAGCCTCGGCCAGAGATAGTTTTGAAAAGTCAAAATACACCTACTCTATAATTCTAAGAGATTTAAAATTAGAAGCTAAAAAGCGCTACTTTAATCTTCAAAAGACAAATGAAGAAATAAAAGTTGCAAAGAAATCTATTGAATCATCTACACTTGGATTAAGAGATGCAGAGATTAGATTTGAATCTGGTATTGGTACAAAATTAGAAGTTCTGGAAGCTAAAACACAATTAGCCAGAGATCAACAATTATTAAACATTAAATCAGGAGACCAAAAAATTGGTCAAAGATCTCTTGCTGAAATACTTAATTTTCCAGAGGATGTCACACCTTTGATTGGTTCAAA
Organism: Prochlorococcus sp. MIT2304; assembly: GCF_059772405.1. Taxonomy (NCBI): domain Bacteria; kingdom Bacillati; phylum Cyanobacteriota; class Cyanophyceae; order Synechococcales; family Prochlorococcaceae; genus Prochlorococcus; species Prochlorococcus sp. MIT2304. Next base: position 1,521,780 of record NZ_CM186286.1, on the reverse strand, counting down.
AACCCAAGTATTAGGTGTATGGGACTTATCATTAGAGGATAGTATTATTGCAGCTTATGATGCACGTGAAGAACTTGATAGTATCCTTTTAGATATTTCAATCAACAATAGCAATGCCAACGCTGCTTTAGCTGCTGGCCAACCAAAATTAAGCTTAGTAAATACATTTACCTCTTCATTTGCAAAAGGTGAGTTAAATCAAGTTTCTCCCAACACTAGTAATAAATCATCTAATCTTTCGAATACCATTGGGCTCAATGCTACATGGTTTATTTTTGATGGTGGTAATTCAAAATCTTTATACAAATACAATAAAAGCAAAGCTAAAGAAGCAAAGCTAAATTTTGCTTTACAAAGAGCTCAAATCAGAAAAGAAGTTGAAGAAGTTTTCTTCAAATTAGAATCAGCCAAACTAAATATATCTGCTTCTTATGTAGAAGTTTTATCTGCAAGAGAGTCTCTAAGACTTGCCAAGCTTAGGTACAAATCAGGTATTACGACACAGCGCGAAGTTGTAAATAACCAAAGAGATTTAACCGATTCCGAGGTTCGTTATATTATTTCTGTAACTAGCTATAACACTTTATTAGCTGATTTAAGTAGGCAAACTGGTTTAGATAACATCAAACCATGTGATATCAAAGTCAATCAAGAAAATTATAGAGATTTAGACAATAAATCAAATCTCTACGAATCGAACTTAATTCCTTTATGTCAGCTATAGCTTTTAACTGAATAACAATGACTCAAAACCCAATATCTAAACCTCTGAGCAATGCTCAACTAATTTCAATTCATCAACTGGTTGATGAGGTGGGAATACGCCAGCTTCAAGATTTTGGTCAAATCAACTCTGACATAAAACCCGATGGAACACTGATTACAGAGTGTGATAGGTGGAGTGATAAAACAATAGTTCAAGGTCTAGCAAAAATTGCTCCAGGTGAGGGCGTCCTTAGTGAAGAAGGCAAGAAGTCAATTCCTAGTTCAAATGAATATTGGGTAGTTGATCCACTTGATGGCACAACTAATTTTGCAGCAGGCATACCATACTGGGCAATATCCATAGCGCGTTTCACCAATGGGGAACCTGAGACTGCTTTTCTTGACATACCAGCTCTAAAAAAAAGAATTTTTGCCATAAGAGGGAAAGGAGTTTGGCTCAATAAAAAACAACTGAAGCAAGAGTCTCGTTTCAAAAAAAATAGTGACTGCATTTCTCTTTGTAGCCGCTCCATTAAAGTTTTACAAATGAAACCAGAACAGTCTTTCCCAGGGAAAATCAGATTACTGGGAGTTTCAAGTTTAAATATGACTAGTGTTGCTGTAGGTCAAACAATTGCTGCTTTGGAGGCAACACCAAAAATCTGGGATATTGCGGCTGCGTGGTTAATTCTCGAGGAACTTAATTGTCTAATCAATTGGTTGGAAACCAATCCAAAAGATATTAGCTCTGGTACAGATCTTACTTCTGTGAATTTCCCATTACTAACAGCATCATCTAAAGATCAATTGAGCAAGATGCTCCCCTGGGCTACAGCATTAATTCAAGATAGTTAATGCAATGCAACCTTTTTATATTTCAATCAGTAATAAAATATCTACCACTAAAACAATTTATGATTTTAAATCTACCGATTCAACCAAGAAAAATCTCCTCCCTACCAGGTAGCGTAATAGTAAACATAAACTCTCTAAAACCAAAGTGGTCTTGAACTACAGTCAAAAAACAAGATGGTTTTTTAGTAGCCTCTGGAAAGCTTATGAAAGATGGTCTAAATGTGATTGTGTCGATTTAAGCGCAGCATTTGCTTACTACACTCTGCAGTCATTTTTTCCAATATTACTGATATCTCTATCAGTTGCTTCATGGTTTTTAGGAAAACAGCAAGGCTTAGATCAACAAATTATTGCTTTGGCTGCTCAAGTTTTACCTCCATCAGTTGTTGGTCTAGTTGATTCAACTTTAGTAAAATTAGTTAATCAAGGATTTGGCGCTGGAATACTTGGCGCAATGTTCTTAATGATCACTGCAGGCAATGCGTATCTAACATTACAAAGAGGAGCAGATAGATTATGGGAGGACGTTCTACCAGTTAAATCAAAACCTGATCCACTCAAAATTCAAGCATTTAGATTTATCCGAAACCGAATAGAAGCTTTTTTTGTGGTTCTCTTGGTCGGTTTTTTAATGGTGATAGATCAAATCAGTGCAAATATTCGGATGATCCCTGGCGCCGTTTTGGAAGAATTAGCGAACACAACACCTTGGATTGAAAATGCGATGTCAAAAATACCGGTTCTTCAAGTGGGGCAATTTATGCTCCCTTTAATAGGTTTTTCAACTATGGCTTTACTTTTGCAGGGCTTACTTCCTAGTAGAAGAGTACCTTTGAAACCACTAATACCAGGAGCTTTCATGATTGGAACCTTGCTAACTATTTTAAATTTAGCGGTTAGCAGAAGTATCCTCTCTTTGGGGTCAAGGTTTCAAGCTTATGGATTCATCGGAGGAGTCTTAGTATTGACTCTTTGGGTTTGGATGGTAGGTGTCATTATTTATTTTGGTCAGTGTTGGAGCGTTGTAATTGCAAGCATGCGTCGCAATCGATACGTTTAAACATCAATTAAACAAGCATCAAAATTTAAATTACAATAAACAAGCAGATATCTTAAATACTCATGAACAAGCCATCTTCATTAATTTGGATGGTATGTATTTTACTTCTCATTTTTCCTACACCAGCTGGGAAATTCATTATTGATTTAGCCGGTGGAATATTCATTTTGATTACATTAATACCACTAATATTAGGAGGGTTAGGATGGTTTTCTTGGAAAAGAATCCAATCAAAAATACAAAAATGTGATTCTTGTGGTTCAAGCTTTTTAAATAATCAAAATATTTGTCCAATATGTGGGGCAAATATTAATAATAGAAAGGATATTCTCGAAAACATACCAGCAAGTGCGGCAACAATTGATATTAAATCGGAAGATATGAGTTTATAAAATTAGTCTAGTTTTATAAACGCAGAGTTAATTTCAGTAATCTCTTGTTCAACAACTTCCAGAAGTTCCTCACAATGTTTAAGAAGTAAGTGACCTTTGACATAATTAATCTGAATTTTGTCTAGTGAAATATTTTCATCCTGTATATTTGTTAAAATGGATTCCAATTCAGAGAGAGATTCTTCATAACTTAATTTATTAATATCTTTTTTAAAAGCTTCTATAGTTTTAATGCTGGCAACTTTTTTTGACATTGATGATTTTTTAGTACCCACATCTTCACATTAAATAGAATAAAGAGGTATTATTCAGTAATTTATATTTTACTATAATTGATACTATCAACCTCTGCAGTGATTTCCCCATCCAAAAATTTAACCACGAGCTTATCTTTTGCCTTCACACTTTGTACACTATAAATCGAATTACCTTCCTCATCATTAATTAAAGCAAAACCTCTTTTCAGCCATTTATCCGGGGACAATGCTTCGAGAAGCTGATATATATAATTTAGTTTTCCTCTTTGATTTTTTATTAATAGCTGAGGTGAATGAGATAGAAAAAAAGATTTTTTTGTATTTAAAAAATTCTTTTTGTTCTGAAAACAAATTTTAAAATAATTATTGAGTGTTTTCTTATTGTGCAAAAATTTGTTTTTTTCAATTTCTCTTGAGGGTAAGAGATCAACAATTGCAGCAGTTGGAGTAGCAGATCTATGGTCTGAAACAAGATCAGAAACTGTTAGATCATCTTCGTGGCCTATCCCTGTAATTACAGGTATGGAAAATTGTGCAATCTCTCTAGCAATAATTTCAGAATCAAACAAGATTAAATCTTCTCTATTACCTCCTCCTCTAGCAATAACTATCGCATCTAAAGCTAATTTATTTTTCCTCAATTTACTCAAAATTGTCTTTAGTTCAGATTCATTATTACCTTGAACTGGAATAGGAATTATATACAGTTTTGTCAAAGGCCATCTTTCCTTAGCAGTTCTAAGCATATCGGCCAATGCAGAGCTTGGAACACTTGTAAGAATTCCAATAGAATTTGGATATTTTGGTAATTTTCTTTTTAATAAATCATCTATCAGACCTTCTTTAATAAGCTTGGATTTAACTATTTCGAACTTCTTGAAAACAGTAGAAATACTTGCTCGAATATCAAAAACTTGTACAGATAATCTTGCTTGGGATTCCCAAAAATTTAATTTTCCAACAATAACAACTCCATCGTCCTCCTTGGGTAGAAATTTTAAAGACTTGATTGTTGATGACCATGCAACTGCATCCACGCTTGCCTTTCCATCAGTCAAAGTCAACCATAAATGACCTTTTTTTATTTGAGATTTAGAAACAGTGGCGTGAAGTATAAATTTCGGTGCAAACCCTCTAGATAATAATAAACCAATAGATTCATTTAGCTCTTCAACACTATATGTAGGTAGAGATTCTTTGTGTATTTTAAAATTAGTCAAACTATGAAAAATAAAAAACTAAGAATTAGTTTTTTCAGCCAATTCCCATCTGAGTTAAAATTCCCTGTCCAGTTAACAACTCTGTCGTCAATCCTATTAATATTCCCATCATAGCCAATCGGCCATTCCATATTTCCGCAAAGTTGACAAAACCATAACGAGGCTCGAAGTTATCTTTCATTTGTAAATCAAATTCAAACTAATAATACTAAAGAAATGCTCCAAATGAGAAAACAAAAAACTTAACTATTGAAATTAATAACCTATCGAACATGTTTGGATCCATCAACTGGATGATAGTCCTCGCCGGTTAGTTCCTCATAAATAATTGCTGGCAATCCAGTTTCAAACATTGTTTGAAGAGCTTCTTTCAAATAAGGATTCCATCCACCTGTACTAACTTCGCCATGGCGTACGGTCCAATCCCATGTTCCTTGTAAATCTCTGGGCATTCTTCCTTCTCTGTCCCTTCTAGCAACCAAATCAAGTGATTCCACCAATCCAACTTGAATAGGATCTTTACCATAAGCAGGGGTGAGACTTAGCTCAAGCCTAACAGGATCTTCCTTTAATAATCTGAGACGAAACCGAGGAGGTAACTTCATATTTTTCAAAACTGCAGCGACTATGCGGGTTCGTTGTTCCAAAATTAAAACCTCGTTGATAACTATTTTATGTCAAACCAAAAAATCTAATGAAAATTATTCAGAAGGCTTTTCAGATGATTGTGGATGATCAGTGTCCTTTGAAAAACGAACTGTGAGCAAATCTTCATCAGTGATGCAGCCATCTTCATTTAACAGCTCAGGATGCACAGTAACCAAACCTGTTCTATCGTCACGTCTTTTTTGTGAAAATGAATTTTGAGTATTTAATGATTGACCTGAGAAAAACCCGTTCAGCATTATTCTTGCCGCTACAATCAACAAAATAAAAACTGAAAGGCCATAAAGAAAAGGTAAGAAATTGCTCAACATTTGCAAAATGAGAAATCAAAAAACTGAATAAATCATTAAAACTGAGTCTTGAACTCAATTTAGTTTCATAGACTTTCCCAGAATAAAGCTATTAAGATTCTAAAGGAAATAAAGTTTGAATAGCAGTTCTTTAGTAAAAATCTATGGTAATCAAATTAGGGGGGCTTTGAAATTCTAAATTGGCTATCATGAGTCTTCGAGTTAAAAACTAATCCCTTCCTAAAGATCATGCATGGATTAGATACAACGAGACTTTTAATAGGATACCTGAAATTAGAAAAGCAAAAATATTTCAAAATTCTTGTCCTATTTGTACTTATTGTTTGTAATTTACGATTGAATACTCCTGTCTATTCTCGTGAAACTTTACAAGTAACCCCACAAAATCTAAATAAACTATCTTTCGTCTCAAAAGCATTAGACCTCATTGGAAATGCAGTCGTCACTATAGAAACAGAACGCAAAGTGTTGACTTCTAATGAAATGTTTTTACCACAAGGAATTTTAAATGATCAATATTTTGAACGTTTCTTTGGTCTAAGAGGACTTCAAATTCCTCGATCTAGAATTGAAAGAGGTCAAGGTAGTGGAGTAATTTTTTCTGAAGAAGGTCTTGTCTTGACGAATGCACACGTAATAGAAAAAACTGACCAACTCATAGTTGGTTTATCAGATGGACGACGAGTGATTGGTAAAGTCGTTGGGGAAGATTCTTTGACGGATCTTGCAGTTATTAAACTTGAGGCAGAGGGTCCATGGCCGACTGCTCAATTGGGTAATTCTGATAATCTAAAAGTTGGTGATTGGGCAATTGCAGTTGGGAATCCTTTTGGACTTGAAAATACCGTAACCCTTGGAATAATTAGTAATCTAAATAGAGATGTTGCACAGCTTGGGATATCCGATAAAAGAATAGATCTGATACAAACTGATGCAGCCATTAATCCCGGTAATTCTGGAGGTCCCTTATTGAATTCTTTGGGAGAAGTAATTGGCATAAATACGCTTGTTCGCTCAGGGCCAGGAGCAGGGTTAGGTTTTGCAATCCCAATAAATAGAGCGAGAAAAATCGCGCAAGATTTAATCACTAGTGGAAGAGCTGAGCATCCTATTATCGGAGTATCACTTTCAAGCAATATCAGGCAAAAAAGTAATTTTCTTTCCCAAAGAGAAAGTGGAGCAATTATTAAATATTTGATGCCAAATGGTCCTGCTGAAAAAGGAGGATTAAAAGTTAATGATCTAATAATCTCGATTAATAATGAAGAAATTTCAACTCCCGCAGATGTCGTAAAAAAAATCAATCAGAGTAATTTAAAATCAACTTTAGAAATTAAAATACTTAGAAAAAATAGAGAGTCCATAAAATATATCAAACCAATTGATATTTTTGATCTGAAAACATAAAATCCAAAAGTATTTTTAAGAATAATTATTTCTTTTTAATCTGTTTTTTCTTTCTCTGTTTTTCTCGATTAGCCAATCTTTTTCTCTCACGTTCTGCAAGTTTTAATTCTTTTTCTTTTTCCTTTTTTTCCTCAATTTTTTTCTCTTTAAAATATTGATAATCCCCTTCATATTTAATTAATTGACCATCTCTTATTTCAACAATTTTATTTGCAACTTTGGAAATAAAATATCGATCATGAGAAACTATTAATGCACTACCATTATAGTTGGATAATGCTTGCTCCAGCATTTGCTTCGAAGGTATATCTAAATGGTTTGTAGGTTCGTCAAGAATAAGCAAATTTGATGGCTTTATAATCATTAATGCCAAAGCTAGCCTTGCTTTCTCGCCTCCACTTATTTGGCTTACCTCCTTGAAAACTGAATCATTAATTAAGCCAAAGCTACCTAATAATGATCTAACCTCTGTTTGAGTCCAGTTAGGTACGGATTGTGAAATTGTATCAATTACCGTCATTTCTAGTTCAAGAGCTTCAGCCTGGTTCTGTTCAAAGTAACTGGGAATAATATTATATTTACCTATTGAAATAGATCCTTCTTCAGGTTCCTCCAAACCCATAATTAGTCGTAGCAAAGTAGATTTTCCAGAACCATTTGGTCCTATAAATGCTATTCTTTCACCTGGCTGTACCTCTAAAAAAGCTTCCAAAAATAAAATATTTTCATCATAACTATGCGTTAAATCTTTAATACTTAATATATCCTTTCCCGACCTTGGTGCGTCCATAAATTTAAAATTAGGTCCTTTCAATCTCTTCTCAGGAGCTTCAATCTTTTGAACTTTATCTAATAACTTTTCTCTACTTTTAGCTTGTGTACTTCTAGTAGCACTTGCTCGAAATCTTTCAATATATTCCTTTTGAACTTGCAGATCCTTCTGCTGTTTCTCATATGCAATTTTTGTTGCTTCCAATTCAAAATCTCTCTGTTGCAGATATGATGAATAGTTTCCAAGATAACTTTTAGATCGACCTCGCTCTGTATTCACAATTCTTGTGCAAACTTTATCTAAAAAAGATCTATCATGGCTAACAATTACCATGGCAACTTTCTGATTAAGTAAATATGTTTCTAACCATTCAATAGTTTCTAGATCTAAGTGATTAGTCGGTTCATCCAATAACAATAAATCAGGACTTTGCAAGAGAATCTTTCCTAAAGCTATTCTCATCTGCCAGCCACCAGAAAAATCTCCTACTAATCTGTCTCCATCGTTTTGGTTAAAACCAATAGTTGGTAATAGTTTTTCAACTTTAGATTCTAAATCGTACCCATTTATTGATTCAAATTTGCTTTGAATAAAGCTTAATTCTTTAATTAATGAATCAAGATAATCTGAATCTTTAGCGGCTAATTCAGATTCCATATTATTTTGAATTAGTTTTTGACCATGAAGTAAATCGGATGCTTCTTTAAATGCCTCAAACAACTCTTCTCTAACAGTTCTTGCAAAATCAACATCAAATTCCTGTTTTAAATATGCAATCGATGGATCCCCTTCAGTAATCAACGATCCATCTGATGCCTCTTCTAAGCCAGCAATAATTTTTAATTGCGTAGATTTACCTGCTCCGTTAACTCCGACTAAACCGATTCTTTCTCCATTTCTTATTTCCCAACTGACATCTTTCAAGACTTGTCCAGTTGGATATATCTTACTAATCTTTTCAAGTCGCAACACTACAACAAAACCTCAAGTGAATTACCTTTAATCATTTAGCTTTAAAAGATTCCGACTGATTTAAATTACATTACATAAGCAGGCCATGTTAAGACTCGAACAAATTACTGCTTTAGTACTTGCCGCTGCTCTTGCAATTCCTAGTTATTGGTTTTTTTGGACGATGGCGGGAGGAGGTGGCTATGAACGTAGAGAAATTAAAGAAAATAGTAAAAATTCATTCAGAACCCCTACTTCTTCCAAAAATTAATTACATTCCCCCCCTAGCCTTTATCAGCCATTGTTTAGTCTCTGAATCATCAATGGTATTCAAATATTCTTTTACCTCTTCAGAAGTAACTGGCAAATTCATTTTGATCCCAAAAGCGCATATAGATTGCATAGCACCCTTGGGGTTTTGAAGGGCTTGACGAAAAAGTTCTTGTTTTTTCTTTGGATCAGCATTTATAAGCTTATAAAGCTCTGAAGCATTGCCACTCATAAAAAAACATTCATTAATTAAAAGAATATTCAATTATGCAGCTTTTGTCTCGCAATCATGAGATTCATTGCACATATCCAAATCACTTTCCTTTAGGCCTAGTGCAGACGCGTCTTTCATGCTTCTAGCATCCATACAAAGGACTTTACGAAGTTGAGCAAAGTTTGCAGCATGAGATGACCTTCCTTCTTTGCTAGCTCCATATTCCGCTCTTTGCAAAACATGGTGTAAATGTGTCAATAAGTAAGAGCTGACAACAGCAGAAATTAGAACATCTCCATTCTTACCGTTACTACGACTCTTCCTTCTCTGTCTTTTTACAGCCCTTTTTTCAGCAACAATACTTGAAGAAAGAGGTTTAGATGTTTGTGGAAGAGATGGCTGAGACATGAAATACTCCTTTTAAATCGAAAAATTTAAGCGAAAGATTGACAAGACAAAGCTGTCCAGATTGGTAAGTATCATACACAAGGATACTACCCTTACGTACAAGTGTACACTATTTACTACTTGGTAGTTCTTTGTACGCATGGCTACTCGTCAAAACTCATCTAACGGGAAGCAAAAATCGCCTCGCATACAAGTTGTTCTCCCAGAAGATTTATGTGAAAGATTGTCAGAATTAGCAGTAAAAGAATCTAGAACTGTCAGCAATATGGCCAAAGTTTTAATTCAGGAAGGGGTTAAGAATCACGAATTGAAAGAAAGTTCAGTACCAAAAGAATTAGAAACTAAGAAAAATCAAACACAAAATTTTATCAATGCATTAGAAAAACAAAAAACACAAAGACTTAAAGGGATTCCAAAAAGATTAAGGTTTAAAAGAAATTAGCTATTGAATTAATTCATATCAAGGATCAACTCTCAATCCATATAAAAGAGATTTATTTGCTCCGGTTATAAACTTCGAATTAACTTTTTTACCTAAGACATTCCACCAAGATAAAATTGCGAAAGCTAGTGCCTCTCGATGCTGAGAAGGAATACCAATTTCATTTATTGGACGAACACAAACCCCGCAGCATTTTTTCTGTAGTTGTTTCATTAGAAATAAATTTTTGGTCCCACCTCCAGCAACCAAAAGCTCGATTAAACGTATCTTTCTGAACCTAAAAAGATTATCTAAATCTTGAGAAATTATTGATGCTGTAAATGTAGTTAGTGTTGATATTAAATCTTCTGTTGATAAATCACCCAATTGCTTTTTCCTTTTTTGTAAATCTTGACTACCAAATTGCTCTCTACCTGTGGAACGTGGAGGTTCAAGATGAAAGAAAGGTTCCCTCAACCACTTTTCGATAATATTTAATTTAGGTATCCCAAGAGATGCTAAAGATCCATTCTGATCAAACTCTAAAGATGAATCAGTACTTTCTTTAATAGCTAAATCAATTAAAGAATTAGCCGGTCCGCAATCCCAGCCCAAACACTCAGAAGTTTTATCAATTCCACTCTTGGGTGGAATAATAGTAAGATTAGCTATTCCTCCAAGGTTGAGAACTCCTCTCCATCCATATACCCTTCCAAATAACGCTTCATCCACTAACGCTACTAATGGGGCACCATGACCACCTAAAGCAATATCCTTTGATCTAAAATCAAAAATAACAACTTGATTTAAAATTTTTGCAAGTAATGGTCCTAAAAGAATTTGAAGACTTCCTCCTCTTTTAGATTTCTTTACACTTCTATGAAATAAAGTTTGTCCGTGACATCCAACAACCTCAGCAGTTGAATCAGGATCACAAGTCCTTGCAGCAAAAGCATTTAGTTCAGTAATTTCTTCAGCCAGTTCAAACCAATCCTTACTATTCATTTTCAACCCTTGACCAACTTGTATTATTTTTTCTTTAGTCGAGGATGGATATTGATAAGAGCTAGTATTTAAAATTTCCCATTTCGGCTTTGAAGGATCACCTGTAAATTCAACTAAAACTGCATCTATACCATCAGCACTCGTACCACTCATTAAACCCAATACACGCATAAATTAAGTTTGAGGGAGCTTTTGAAGATCTTCCATTGAACCCATAACTACAAGCACATGATCTTTCTCTAAAATATATTTCGCTGGAGGATTAACCGTTAGTAGTTGAGCAGGACCAGCAGCTAAAACGTTTACAAAATAATTTTTTCTAAGATTCAAATCCCGTAACGAACGGCCTACAAACACCTCAGGCACTTTAATCTCATCAATCCCGGTTTTATCATCTAATTCTAATCTTTCAATCAAATTAGGTCTGACCAATTCCAAACCCAATCTTTCACCTTGCATTCTTGAAGGAAATACAACCCGATCCGCACCAACCCTTTTCAACATTTTTTCATGAAGATCACTTGTTGCGCGCGCAATAACCTGCTTAACCAAACTTCCCTCTGTGTCTTTTGCAATAAGAGTTGTTGTAATACTTGCCTCAATGGGCTCACTAATACCTACAACTACTGTCCCCATTTCAAGAACACCTGCCTCTTTCATAGACTCTTCATCAGTTGAGTCAACTACCCTTGCTTCGATTGTTGGCTCTAGTTGACGTAATTCCTCTATTGCCTTCTCTGATGAATCAACAGCTAAAACATCAGCACCATTTCTCAATAATTCTCGACATACAGCGCTTCCAAAACGACCAATTCCAACTACAGCAAAACCAAGTTTCTGATTTGCTTTTATGGGAGACCATTGCCACCAATCACTCATGATTTGTGTCCTCATTAAACATAGAGATCCTCCCTTGGGTAGCCAATTCGATTGCGATGTTGAAGCTTGGTTTTATAGAGAGCTTGCCACATAGCGCTCAAAAACAAAAGAATACCTAGTCTGCCAACAAACATCCCAATAACAAGTATTAATTGACCTAAGTGTCCTAGCTCTGAGGTAACACCAAGATCGAAACCTACAGTTGCAAAAGCAGAAATACAAGTAAAAAGCATTTCTAAAAATGAAAAATTCTCTCCACTACTAAATCCATTACTCAAGCTTAATAATAAAGCCATAATTAATACAAATAAAAATGAACCAACTGTTATACCAACAGCTTTAAGAACGACTTTGTCAGATATTTGACGATTACGAATAATAATTTCATTTTGACCACGCAAGGTTGCTCTTGTTGCTGCCATCAATGCGGCAATAGTTGTGGTCTTAATTCCTCCTCCAGTACCACCTGGACTTGCTCCAATAAACATCAGAAACATAATTAATAGAAGGCCTGAATCAGAAACGCTATCAATAGAAATTGGCAAATTCGTAAAACCTGCCGTTCGAGCACTAACAGAGGTAAATAAAGCAGTTAAAATACGATCATCAAAATTAATCAATGAAAAGAAACTCCCCCTAGCCAAAGATTCCGTAAAAATCAAACCCAAAAAACCCAGGGAAATTAATATGAAAGAGGATCTAATTACTAAGCGTGTATGAAGGGTTAAATTTCTCAATTTTAAAGATCTACGATTTATCCAAATATCATTTGTCACTCTCCAACCAAAACCACCTAAAACAATCAAAACAATTAAAACAAAGTTCACTACCCAGTTGGTTCTGTAGGATTCTAAACTTGTAGACCACAAGCTAAATCCAGCATTGTTATAAGCAGAAATACTATGGAACACTGACGCCCATATCCTCTCGCTTGAGTTAGCAATATTATTAAAACCAAAAAAGTATAAAATGGAAGCACCAAAGCTAATAAGAATAGCAGCTGTAATCGCTATTCCCTTAAAGGTCTTACCAACACCGCCAACCCCAAATTCATCTAAAGTTTTCCCTCTATCAAGACGTGTTTTTAACTCTGTTCCGCTAACAATAAAGCCCTGCAAAAATGTAGTAATTGCCATTAAGCCTAAACCACCAATTAATAACATAATTGCCAAAATCAGTTGTCCAAAAAAAGTCAAATCTATTCCTACATCAATAATTGATAATCCTGTAACGGTGACAGCAGAAGTTGCAGTAAATAAGGCTTCCCATAGACCTACATTTTCATTAGAACAAAAAGGTGTCGACAACAATAATGTTCCGCAAGTAATAACAAGTAAACCAGTTACCACAGTGAATTGTGGAACCGTAAGCCTTCTGTAAGTTTCTTGTCTGATACTCACTTCCTCTGACAATAGATAGATACTAATTTTGAAAAGATTAAATAATCAAAATTAGAAGAAAGATCTAAAATCTCACCAAAGCTAATAATCATACTCCTCATATTTAATAAATACTATACTTTAATAAAATTAACCAAGGAACAAGAAACGTCATCAAGATTGTCAATCCCGCTCCGTATCTGGTGACATCTAAAAATTGATAACGCCCAGGACCAAATACCATCAAATTTGTCTGGTACCCCATAGGAGTAAGAAAAGATTGACTAGCGCCAAAAAGAACTGTTATCAATAAAGCCAAAGGAGGCAGGTCCAAACTTGGTGCCAATTGAACAGCTATTGGCGCCAGAAGAGCCACAGATGCAGCGTTACTAACAAATTGAGTAAATATGGTAGTTGAAAGAAAAATAACTAATAAAGAAGTGTAAGTAGGTAAATCTTGCAATATAAAAATCAAACTATTGGCAAAAGCATCAGCAAGACCGGTCGTCTGCATTGCAACACTAAAACTAGAAAGAGATCCAAGCAAAAGGATGACATCAAGTCGAATTGATCTTTGGACCTCTGCTGGCCTTAAACATCCACCCCAGACCATTGCAATTACTGCCATTAAGACAGAAGCTACTAGAGGCAAATCAGTAATTGAAGGAATTATCAACATTGCGATGGCTATACCAATTGCTATTGGTTTTCTTGTGACAGTGGGTAGATCATTCTCAAATTGATCTAAAACTAAAAGGTCATTACTATCTTGTAATCCCCGAATTGAATCTCTAGGAGCTTGGAGAAGTAATACATCTCCCTCTCTCAAAATTGCTTGACCTAAGCGTTCTTGAACAGTTTGCTGACCTCGTCTTAAGGCCAAAACAGTAGCATTGTGTCTTTGCCTAAATCGCAATTCACGCAAGCTTGCGCCGGCCAAAGTGGACCCTGCTGGCAAAAGGACTTCTACGGTTTGTTGGTTTTCATCAATATTGGATAGAAAAAAATTTTTTTCAATATTTAAGTTTTTATTTAACTGAACAGTATGTTCTTGTTTTAAACGCAAAAGATCTGACCGAGTAATTCTTATCAACAATCGATCGCCAGACTGAATAATTCGATCAGCTAGAGGTGGTAAAAGTATTTCATTTTCTCGCTGTATTTCTAAAACATCCACATCAAATCTTCTTTGTAAGCGGCTATTTCTCAATGAATGTCCAACAAGTTCAGAATCAGAAGGAATAGTGACTTCAGTAAAATAACTCGTTTGATCCGAGCTCCCTCCATATTCAGAACTAATGCGCCCTCTGTCAGGTAATAGAGAGTTTGGGGCTAACAGCATATATGCTGTCCCAAAAAGCCATATAGGTACTCCTATTGCCGTAAATGTAAATAGATCAAAAGCACCGTAGCCAAGTTGATCACTAATATCACTAACTAACAAATTTACTGAACTACCTAAAAGAGTTAAAGTTCCACCCAGGACCGTGGCAAAAGATAACGGTAACAATACGCGAGAGGGAGATAGTTTTCGTTTAATGCACCACGCTTCGATTACTGGCAAAAGTGAAGCTACTACAGGAGTATTGGGAACAACACCTGAAACAGGAGCCACAACTAATCCAAGCAAAGCTATCAATCTGCGTGGAGTTCGAATGCTTTCGGAGGCAATTAACTCTCTTAAACGATCAAGGGCGCCACTTTTAAAAAGTGCAGCAGAAACCGCAAATAAACCCATCAAAGTAATCAAAGCAGGACTTCCAAAACCAGCCAATGCTTTTTGAGGGGAAAGAACTCCCGTAGCCATCAATAATGCAACGCTCAAAAGCCCCGTCAGTTCAGGAGCCAAAGCACTGCTCACGAACAAAAAAACTGCAATAATTAATACTGCCAAAGTTATGACAGCTTTAGGATTCTCTAAAATAGTTAATATCTCATTCATATTCTTTAATTAATAACCTGTTCACCTGACGCTGTCCAAATATTGATTTTAAGAATACTGTGTAAAGGAACTAAGGATATTGAGAAAATAAACGATTAGTTATTTGTTACTTAATAGCCTGGATCCTGCGGATTTTAAAGAAACAGAAAAACCTGGCATTCGCATCAAATATGCATAATGCCTTACTTTAAAAGCTATCGGTCCTGCCAAAGTGATTCCATATCCAGTGATTGATGCATTACCAATACCTAGACTCAGCATTTCTCCAAGATCTTCAAATTGAAATGATTTAAGTTGATTACCCATCCTAAGGGAAATAATATTCTGAGCTGTTAGATAACCCTGCTGCATAGCTACTTGAGCTGATGAAGGAAAAGGATAATTCTCACAAAAAACAATATCTCCTACGAAAAAAATATTTTGATGTTCGTTTATTTGCAGAAATTGGTTTACGTTAATCTTCTTATTTTCATCTAAAAGCTGATCCACTATTGGTAAGCTAAAAGGTCTTAATCCAGCAGTCCATACCAAGGCAGAATAATTAATTTCAAGGGAATTATTTCTCTCGCTCTCAAGACTTGATAGTTTTATAATCCTTTTATTAATAGATTCAATATTATATTCTAAGTATACTTTAATATTTCTCTCAGAAATTGCCTCTATTGCTTTTGCTCTATTGAAAGATTTGGATTTAGATAAGATTTTATTCCCTCTATCAATTAAACATATTTCCACTCTGTTATTAACTAAATCAGATAATTTACAGGCAAGCTCAACACCAGTTGGTCCTGCCCCAGCGATCACTAAAGGCTTTGTGAAATTAGAAGAATGATTGATAGAAGTTATTAACTCTTTAATTCTTAGGAGATCATTTAAATTAGAAAAACCATAAGCATATTCTTTTAAAGCTTCAAAATGAGAATAATCCGTTGTTACTCCTGTGCTTATAACAAGTTGAGAGTATTTAACTTCCCTCTTAGATGAAGTAATTAACTTCCTTTCAAGTTCATTAACTTTCACTACATACTCTTGTAAAAAAATAAATCCTAATTCTGCGGCTAAGGCGGAAAATTGCGGTGCAACCTCCCATAATTCAAGCTCACCGCTTAATAATTCATAAAGCAATGGCTTAAAAAGAAATCTTGGGCTTTGATCAATCAAAATGATTGGTGTTCCATCCGAGCAAGCTAATAATGCTTGGACAGTAGAGAGTCCTCCGAAGCCGCCACCAACAACAACAATTGGATCTGATTTCAAATTGTTCAAGTCCATAGGGACTAGATCTAAGATGATTTAAAAGACCCTAAACAAACTTTGACTAATTCGGCATACAAAACTCAAACATGAAGAAAGAATCTAAAGAAAATTACACCAATGATTTGAGAAAAGCCGCTCAATTCCATCAACCTTCTCTGATGAAATCAATTCATGAGACAAGCAAAAACCTAGAGCAACTGTCCGCTCAAGCTCAACTTGAATGGGGCTTTGAACAATTTGATGAGAGATTTGTTCTAACAACCAGTTTTGGGATCCAATCTGCTGTCTTACTTCATATGACGATGGCATTAAAATCTAATCAAAAGCCAAAGGTCATTTGGATTGACACAGGCTATCTTCCAAAAGAAACTTATAGCTACGCAGAAGAATTAACAAAACTATTCGAATTAAATTTAGTAGTTGCTCAAAGTCCGATATCCCCAGCAAGAATGGAGGCTTTATATGGTCGTCTTTGGGAAACAGGAGTGCAAAAAGATCTTGAAAAATATCATCAGATTCGGAAAGTTGATCCTCTTGAAAAGACTTTCTCAGACCTAAATGTTCATTGCTGGGCAAGCGGAGTAAGAAAAGGCCAAACCAAGAACAGACAATCAATGTCTAATGTTGATTTTATTCGAGAACGTCTAACTCTCCGACCACTTCTAAACTGGACTAAAAAAGATATTTTCTATTACATGGAGAAAAACAAATTACCTCAACATCCATTATTTGAAAAAGGCTATTCCACTGTAGGAGATTGGCACTCTAGCGAAGCAGAAAATAGTAATGTCAAAGGAAGGTCAACGAGATTTGGGGGCCTAAGTGAAGAGTGCGGAATCCATTTAAATACTCAATAACAAAGAATAAACTCATGTACGCAGAAGAAAATTATTTAATGATTGGTAATACGAGATGGCATTGGGCAAGCGTAGTAAACAAAACTTTGAAATATTTTCATACCCCACCAAATCCAATAGAATTTGCAAATAAAGATTACTCTCAATTAATTTGGGCTTCAGTAGGTACTGTCCCTGAGAATATTAAATTAACTCTTTCAAAAAAAATAATTTTAGATAAAGTACCCCTAAGTAATCTTCCATCTAATTTAGGAATTGACAGAGCTCTTGCTTCATGGAGTGCTTTTAAAAAGCACTCATCTTCAAAAAGCAAAGAAAAAGATTTAATTGTTATAGATGCAGGTACAATCTTAAGCGTCACAAAAATAACAAATAAAGGAAAATTTGCTGGAGGGCAATTAATTCCTGGCTTCAGTCTTCAATTATCTTCGATGGCCACTGGCACATTAAATCTAGAGGCTCCAGTTGTTAAAAAAATACCGGCTGGAATATTTCAACATGAGACAGATAACGCTATGATAAAAGGCTCAATAAATTCATTAATAGGGTTAATCATAAAAATTTTTGAAGATACAAAATTACCAATATGGATGTGCGGAGGTGATGCACCATTAATATTAAATGAACTTAAAAATACAAATATTAATATCAATCATTGCCCAAACCTAGTTCTAGAGGGAATGATTGATATATACAAAAATTAAATCAATTTGAGATCATTTAAAATTTGATTAGCCATATTTTCTGATTTTACTTTTAAGTATATTAATTCAATTTTTCCGTCTTTATCTATTACAAAAGTATGTCTCATCATTCCAAAGTACTCTCTACCCATAAATTTCTTCAAGCCATAACTTTCATATAAAGTTGCAACAGGGCAAGGGTCACTGTCAGTAAGAAGTGTAAAAGGTAATTTATGCTTATCAATGAATTTAATATGTGATTTTGAGGCATCCTTACTAATACCTAAAACGTGAATATTGTTTGATTTAAAAAGCTCCCAATTATCTCTAAAGCTGCAAGCTTCTTTAGTGCAGCCAGGGGTATTATCTTTTGGATAAAAATAAATTACTACTCTCGAACCTTTAAATGATGAAAGACTGATATCAAGACCATCTTGATTAAGGAGAGTAAAGTCTGGTGCAGAATCACCAATACAGAGAGTCATGAATACAACTCAAATTAACAATCAAAGCGTACTAGGTCTTTGGCTTTTTCTGATGTCATCAAAACTTTTACCAATAAGCAGCGAAGAAAAAAAATGGGTTCAAAAGTTAAAACCAAAAAGGGGGATGATTTATCATTTCTCGAGAGGCTGCATCAGAAATGTAATGTCCAACATGACAGGCTTAGACCCTCTCGATATACCTCTCAAAGCCGACCCTGGAAAACCGCCTTTATTAGCGGAAGGATGGGGTCATATCAGCATAAGTCACTGTTATGATGCTTTAT
Source organism: Prochlorococcus sp. MIT2304 (assembly GCF_059772405.1). NCBI lineage: Bacteria > Bacillati > Cyanobacteriota > Cyanophyceae > Synechococcales > Prochlorococcaceae > Prochlorococcus > Prochlorococcus sp. MIT2304. The sequence continues at coordinate 1,503,100 of NZ_CM186286.1, read as the reverse complement.
TAATCGGATGGTCCTCAAAAAAAATTGGAGTAGATATAGAAAGAAAGGACAGACAATTTCAAGCTCAAAAATTGTCAAAACGTTTTTTCACTCAATATGAAAATTGCGAAATAGAACATTTAAACCCGTTCCAAGCTAGAGAACTAGTGCTTAAAAGATGGGTCGTCAAAGAAGCTGCAATCAAATGGCAGAGTGGCAAGATAGCGACAAATTTAAATCAATGGATTTGGAAGAATAAATCACAATTTGCCTATAATAAAAAATTTGGACATAAAGTAAAAATTTACGAGCAAAGTCATGATCAATGGACTTTTGCAATTGCATTAGATGGAGATTTAATAACTAACGAACCAATACTTTGCCTTAATTAATTATATTTTAGCAAGAAACTTAGTATGTATAAGTTTCTGTTTTATAGTCCGTCCGTTCAATCTTTTAAATAATTCTTTCAATCGATTCAATTTTTCTTCCTCATAATCTTTCAGAATAATTTCACGATAATCACTGCCGTAAGTAAGCCACCTTTTTATTATAGAGGTATCAATTTTTTGATATACATACTCAGTCCACTCCTCTAAAACAACATTCCAGCCTAATTTTTCCAATTGTGAAATAAAATTCTTTTTATTTTCTTGTTTCTTTAACCACTTCTCTTCGGTGGAAATTAAATTATTTAATAATTGAAAATCAGTATTTTTATTATTGCTATAAACTTCTAAGTTTTCCCGTAAAGCAAAAGCAGGGCCAGAACATGGATTGCTTATAATCAAACTTAATTCTGCGTTTGCTGTACATTTTTCAGCCAGAATCGGCCACAATTTAGAAAAATTTGATTCAGAGAAAACTTTCCAAGGGATCCTTCCTCCTATTACCTCAAATTTAAGATTATCTTCTAATTTTTTAATTGATTCAACTTTTGAATCAATTAAAACAGGTCGCTGAATTAGAGCCAAAATCTCTAATTCAGCTAATAACCTTGGATGCTGATCTTCTGATACAGCTAAGAAAACGCCACCTTCAGAAGTCTCTCTTAAAGGCTTTAACGACCAAAGCAAAGAACTAGGCGTTAAGACTAAAACTCTATGATTTTTTTTCCAAGTAACACCTGACCATAATTTAGTTGCCAAGTTACTCAATCGTTCCCCCTCTTGCAAAGCTTGGCGACATAACCATTTCTCCAAATCATTATCAACTTTTCCAGATGTAATAGTTAAAGGATTTTGGTACTCAACTTCACCTAAAGAGGCTAACTGCTCAGATCTTCTCTCATTCAAAAGGGACCGTCTTTGCCCTTCCCAACCACATTCAGTTGGCTCCCAAAAAATCTCTTTTACTAAGCTATCCGGCAAATATTGTTGAGGGACCCAATGTTTTGAAAAAGAATGGGGATATTTGTAGCCTATACCATCTCCAAAAGCTTCTTTATCTCGATTTGCATCTTTAAGATGAAAAGGAACGTTTTGCTTATGGGAATCTTTCACTTTCTGAACTGCTTTAAAAATAGCCTTCACGCTATTGCTCTTCTCAGTTGAAGCCAAGTACAAAGTTGCTTGCGCCAGCGGGTAAATACCCTCTGGCAAACCGATTCGATCAAAAGCAGCGGCGCATGACTCAACAATGACAATTGCATTGGGGTCAGCAAGACCAATATCCTCTCCCGCAGCGATAAGCATACGTCTAAAAATAAATCTTGGATTCTCTCCTGCTTCCAACATTCGAGCAAGCCAAAATAATGCCGCATCAGGATCAGAACCCCGTAATGACTTAATAAAAGCGCTTATAGTATCGAAATGAGCATCACCTTTTTTGTCGTATAAAACCGCTCTTTCTTGAATTGAATCCTCAGCAATCTTTAGATCAATAATGATTGAACCATCTTGATTGGCAATGGTGCTCTCTACAGCAAGTTCAAGAGCATTAAGAAGAACGCGTGCATCGCCATTACAAACATCAACCAAATGGTCTTGGGCAGCAGTGGCTATATTAATTAATTTCAATCCATAACCCCTTTCCTTATCGCTCAAAGCTCGTTGCAATAATTGATGTAATGCTTTTACGTTAAGACTATTTAAACGAAATAATCTAGATCTGCTTACCAAAGCTTTATTTACTTCAAAATATGGATTCTCCGTAGTTGCACCAATTAGTGTCAAAGTTCCATTTTCAACCCAAGGTAATAACGCATCTTGTTGAGCAGTATTAAATCTATGAACCTCATCAATAAATAAAATCGTGCGTTTACCATATTCATTTAATCTATCTATTGCAGAGTCAATCTCAGACCTTAAATCCTTGATGCCAGCCAGGGCAGCATTTATGACACTAAAGTGAGACAGAGTGTTTGCAGCGATAATTCTAGCCAAAGTAGTCTTACCAACTCCCGGTGGTCCATAAAGCAACAAATTCCCTACTTTATCAGCGATAATTGAACGTCTCAACAAACGCCCTTGTGCAAGAATATGATCTTGACCAACAAATTCATCAAGTGTTTGAGGCCGCAAGCGATCAGCTAAAGGAGCATTATTCTGTATTAGCTGTTCACCATTAAAAGCAAACAGATCTTTGGCCAAAGCTAACAAACAAACATTTTTATTACTCTAAAAGCAAACAAAAACTTATAAAGTTGTTTTGATGATTTCCAATTGGAAGACTTTTGGTCTAAGTAATAACTGTAGGATTTGACATACCTGTTAGTTTTGAAATCTGAGCTAGAGAGTCAATACTTTTAATTAAAGGGTCCAAGGCTAACTGCGGATCTTGATTGATATCACCATTATTTGGAACAAAGCTTTCAAAGTAGACTCTCAAAGTAGATCCTTGAGTACCCGTACCAGAAAGTCTCACTAACACTCGACTACCATCATCTAATAAAATTCTCAAACCCTGGTTAGGCGTTATTGAACCATCCACTGGATCTGTATAGCTAAAATCATCAGGATTTTTAATTGTTCTTCCAGCAAAAGATTTATCTTTCAGACTGGGAAGCATATTACTCAGTCTGGAATAAAGAGTATTTGCAACTTCAGATGGAATAGCTTCATAATCATGGCGAGAATAATAATGACGACCAAAAAATAGCCAATGGTTTCTCATTATCTCAGAAACAGACTTTTTCTTGGAAGCAAGTATCTGCAACCAAAAGAGAACAGCCCACAATCCATCTTTCTCTCTTACATGATCACTTCCAGTCCCAAAGCTCTCCTCTCCACACAGAGTAATTTTATTGGCGTCCAAAAGATTACCAAAGAATTTCCATCCTGTAGGGGTTTCAAAGCAATTTATCCCTAAATGTTTTGCCACAACATCTACAGCTGAACTTGTCGGCATGGAACGAGCAACACCAGCTAAACCTTTGGCATAGCCTGGGACACAATCGTAATTCGCAGCCAAAACTGCAAGACTATCACTAGGATTTACAAAGCAACCACGTCCTAAAATCATATTTCTATCGCCATCTCCGTCACATGCTGCTCCGAAGGAAAATAAATTCCCTTTTAAAAGCAAATCTGCAAGATCTTTTGCATAAGTCAAGTTTGGATCAGGATGAAGACCTCCAAAATCTTCCAAAGGTTTTCCATTCCTTACTGTTTCTGAATTGGCTCCTAAATGATCAACAAACAGACGCTTTGCATATGGCCCAGTAACAGCATTTAATGCATCAAAAACGATAGGAAAATCTTTGTTGATATAGGAACTAATCAAATCAAAGTCAAATATTTTTTTCATTAAATCTAAGTAATCTTCTATCCCGTCAATGATCTCAACAATCATTGACGCTAATTTATATTTACCAGTTGAAAAAGAATTATTGGATTCACATTGTACGATCTTATATTCCGTAAGATTTTTTGAGTAATTATAAATTTGATCAGTTAAAGATTCGGAAGCCGGTCCACCATTTGAGCCATTTAGCTTGACTCCAAAATCACCTTCTATTCCACCTGGATTATGACTAGCAGACAAAATAATTCCACCTATCGCTTTATTGATGCGAATCAAATTTGAAGCCGCGGGGGTAGACAAAATCCCATCTACAGTTGTTATAACTTTTTGAATTCCATGTGCGGCTGCCATCCGAATAATGATATCAATAGCTCTTTTGTTGCCGTATCTTCCATCACCTCCTACAACCAATACTCCTCCTCGCACACCAGGCAGGGAACACAAGATTGACTCAATAAAACTCTCAAGGTAATGAGTCTTTTCGAATTGCAAAGTACTTTTTCGTAATCCAGAGGTGCCTGGTCTTTGATCAGTAAAAGGTGACTTTAACTTAACTGTAAGTTGACTAAATTCTGAAGAAAACACTTTGGAAATGGGTTAGTGAATGATATAAAAGATGAATCGAGAATCGAAATGGCAACTTTTAATTCAGTGGGGCATTTCAGAAGTACGAAGCATTGCAATAAACCAAAGGGTACTTAAAATCAACGCACTTAAAACACCCGGACCAAGTCCTAAACGTTGAATCGTTGTAGGAATTAATAAAGGAAAAGCAATAGCACCTACTAAGGGAGTAAAAGCAACAATTAAACGAACCATCAATCTATTGGGATTAAATTTAAAACCATTCTGATTCAGCCTTAGAATTTGGATTCGTATTATCAACTGGGGTAACTCTTTCGAATTTCATTGTTATGTTCCTTGAATCTATTCCATCTTTATCTATAGCTTTGATTGAATAGTTCTGAATACCATCTCTAAATGGTACTTGCAACCTAAAAGTTCCATCATTTGCCAATGGAACCTCTTCATCTTCGATAAACAATTTAGCTGAAGGATCAGTAGCTCCATAAACAATTAATTCTGCATCAGCAACCAACCAAAAAGAGCGAGTTTGCGGAACCCCTCCAATACCAGATTCATTCAAACCACTAGCCCAAAGACCAGAACCAGATTCGTTAGTTGAATTGATATCTCCTGAAACGCCCTCTTGAAATTCTTCTGAACCAACTCTTCGTGTTCTGAATTTTGTTGTTGCTGATTGATACAAGCGCTCATGCAAACCACTATCTGGTTTTTCTGATGCAAAATTTTCTATTTTAGGATCAGATGTAGTCACTGGTGCTTCCAAGCTAAAAGGAACAAATTGATCAAGAATTTGCTCACTTGGATGTAGTGAGGGTACTTTGGCTGAAGATGAATGAGCAAGTGACATCCATTTGTGACCAATTCGATAACCGAGTTCGACCATGTAATCTCTCCCACCTAAAGGAATGGGTAAATACCACTCAGTACTGTGACTATCAACAACAACTTCTTGAAGAGTTCCAGGATTAGCTTCTCCATTATTTCTGTTTGTGACATCAGCTAACCGCAAACAAAGCCTATTAGCCCCTTCATTTTGAGCATTAGCACGATCTTTATCTGAAATCTCCCAAAATACGTATGCCCACTCGGGATCACGAGGTAGAAAAACAACTTTAGTCTCGGAGGAACTTGAATAAGTTGTTTCGTTAGATGGTTCGACTTTATTGCTTATTAACTTTTTTTCTAATTCCTTTTTTTCCTCATAAAGAAAAACACCTTTTACTAAATCAGCCTTTGATTTTCTACTGTAAAGAGGAATGCCTAGTTTACTCGCTTTAATACGAAGCTGACGAAGTGTTAAACGTGACAGGGATTCTTGATCAATAGTCACGCCCATAAACCTCCATTTTTTGTTTGGGATCAGTGCGATAAGTATGTGATGAAATGTGCTCTTCTCGTTGATGTGGTCAGCATCTACTGACTCCAATCAAAGATCAAAAATTGTGATCTTCAGAGAAAAAGCATTGCTATAACTAAAAAATAAGAGTTGCTTATCAATCTAAGAATTCCAAAGAAACGAATTAAATTCCAATTCATTCAAAAAAATAAATCCTGATTCTGCAAATTTCTAAGACTTTTCTTTGGGATCATCTTTCTCAAAGAAATTTTCCCTTATGAATTGAACAGAGTGATGTCAATCTTCATAAGCATCGATTAAATTTTTCAAGGTCAACTCCAATGGAGGAATTTTTAAATCATTTGACAATCTTTCCAGTTGAATAGCTGCTCCAGAAAATTGCTCAAACATAACCTGCACGAACTCGTCATCCTTAAGCATGAGTGGATTTTTTAAACACCATTCAAGCCATTCCTCCTTCACAGGAAGCAAACCGCCTGAGTGCTCTGTATTCATTGATTTAAAGCAATGCAAACAGTGTGCAAGCATCCTTAAATGATGCTTTTCACTCACTGAAAGATTAGTCAATGAGATCAAATTTACATCGTCTTTACTTAGGGGGCTATCTGGGAAACCATCGACAAAATTAGATTGAATCATCAGACAGGGGGACGATCTCTTACATGTAAAGTTTAAAAGAATATTTATCTTTTGATAGATTTTATCTTATTTTTCTGAACTGATAAGCAGGCTAAAGATACTCATTCATTGACTATTAGAAGCTCAAAAAAGGAATTTATAAATGAGATCATGAGTTTTAATAGGGAGTTACACAACTATTTATGTACATTGAAAAATCTTTTAGAAATTTCAAAAAGATTAAGAGCCCATTCCAGCACAATTACAACTGGAAACAATCGCAAGCATTTTGGCGTAAGGTAATGGGAGATTAAAACTGCTTTCGTAACACTAGGTTTTCCCCCTTGATTTGACTTAGAATGAAATTTGAAATCCAACTATCAAGACACTCTCATCCAATGACATACCTCAAATGTCATAATTCATGATTATCCTTGGATTTTTAAAAGCCAAACTTTTCATAAATAAAAACTACTACGACTTGATTGAATCAAAGTAAAATGACCCAAACTAATACTGTCGAAGAAATTGTTGCCCAACCTTACAAATATGGTTTTACCACTGAAATAGAAACTGAAAAGATCCCAAAAGGATTGAATGAAGATGTTATTAGGTTAATTTCCGAAAAAAAGAATGAGCCAGATTTTTTATTGAAATTTCGTTTAAGAGCATATGAACAATGGTTAAAGATGAAAGAGCCTGATTGGTCAGGATTAACTTATTCCAAAGTAGATTATCAGGATTTAGTTTATTACGCTGCTCCAAAACAAGATATAAAAAAGAAGAGTCTAGATGAAGTTGACCCTAAATTACTAGAAACTTTTGAAAAGCTTGGAATTCCACTTAGCGAACAAAAAAGATTATCTAATGTGGCTGTAGATGCAGTATTTGACAGTGTTTCAATAGCAACCACATACAAAGAAAAACTCGCTGAGCATGGCGTAATATTCTGTTCTATTAGTGAAGCAATAATTGAACGTCCAGATTTAGTTGAAAAATATATGGGCACAGTTATTCCTATAAATGATAACTTTTTTGCAGCCCTAAATTCTGCTGTTTTTAGTGATGGTTCATTTGTATATATACCTAAAGGTGTCGAATGTCCCATGGAATTATCATCTTATTTTCGAATAAATTCTGGAGATACTGGGCAATTCGAACGAACTTTAATTATCGCAGAAGAATCTTCCTCTGTTAGTTATCTAGAGGGTTGTACAGCGCCTATGTTTGATACAAATACTTTACATGCTGCTGTAGTTGAGCTTGTCGCACTAGATGATGCAAATATTAAATATTCAACTGTGCAAAATTGGTATGCAGGCAATGAAAAAGGTGTTGGAGGAATATATAACTTCGTCACGAAGAGAGGGGAATGTAGAGGCAAGAGAAGCAAAATAAGCTGGTCGCAAGTCGAAACAGGATCTGCTGTTACGTGGAAATATCCAAGTTGCGTACTACAAGGAGACAACTCAATTGGTGAGTTTTATTCAATTGCACTTACGAATAATTTCCAGAAAGCTGATACGGGGACAAAAATGGTTCACATAGGAAAAAATACAAAGTCAAAAATCGTTAGCAAAGGTATTAGTGCTGGACAATCTAAAAACAGTTATAGAGGTCTCGTCTCTATAGGCCCTAATGCTGAGGGCTCAAGAAATTACAGCCAATGTGATTCCATGTTGATAGGGGACAAAGCCAGCGCAAATACATATCCATATATTCAATCCAAACAACCTCAGTCAAATATTGAGCATGAAGCTAGCACTTGTAGAATTTCAGAAGATCAACTTTTTTACTTACAAAGTAGAGGAATTGATTTTGAAGAATCTGTTTCAATGTTAATTAGTGGATTTTGTAGTGATGTTTTCAATGAATTACCTCTGGAATTTGCATCTGAGGCAGATAAACTTCTAGCTCTAAAATTGGAGGGTTCGGTTGGATAAACTTAAATTAAAATGATACTTTTCACCTCAACAAATTTACCTCTAATTTAGTGATTCTATCAACCTCAGAAACAATATTATCTATAAAAGATCTTCATGCTAGTGTTGAAGATCAAGAGATACTTCATGGAGTCAATCTATCAGTAAAAGAAGGCGAAATACACGCAATTATGGGTCGCAATGGGAGCGGGAAAAGTACACTTTCGAAAGTTATAGCTGGGCATCCATCTTATACAGTTTTATCAGGATCTATACAATTTAAAGGTAAGGATATTCTCGATCTGGCCCCAGAAGAAAGAGCAAGGATAGGGATTTTCCTTGGGTTCCAATACCCAGTAGAAATTCCTGGTGTTAGTAATTTAGAGTTCCTAAGAGTTGCCACAAATTCAAGAAGGAAAGAATTGCTTCAAAATGAATTAGACACTTTTGAATTCGAAGATCTAGTCAAAGAAAGAATGAAAATAGTAGAAATGGATCCAGCCTTTCTAGAAAGAAGCGTAAATGAAGGCTTTTCTGGCGGAGAGAAAAAACGTAACGAAATCCTTCAAATGGCTCTTTTGGAGCCATTCATATCAATACTCGACGAAACTGACTCAGGCCTTGATATTGACGCTCTAAGAATTGTTGCATCTGGAATCAATAAACTATCGCAACCAAATTCGGCAACCATTTTAATAACACATTATCAAAGATTGCTCGATGAAATCACTCCTGACTTTGTACACATCATGGCTGATGGGAAAATAATAAAAACTGGAAACAAAGAGCTAGCAATTGACCTTGAAAAGTCAGGTTATGACTTCATCGATAAAAACAAGAAAGACACGGAGATGGTTAGTTGAAATTATCAACTATTTGCCAAGATTGGCTTGATTCCCTCCCTCCAACTCGAGGTTGTTTAAAAAAAGAACAATCACTGGGTCGAGAATTACTATTAGAACAAGGAATACCCTCCAATAAAGATGAAGCTTGGCGATTATGCAACTTCAATAGATTAAATAGCTTTTTATCGTTACCAACAATTATTAAAAGCGAAGATGTTAAATCTAAATTTCCTGATAAGGATAAAAATAGCGAAAGAATCATAATTAATTCTACTAAAAATCAATTTGAAAATATTAATTTAACTAATGGTATTGAGAAACTAAGTGAAAGAGAAATTGAAAAGCATCTCGGTAAAATAGTTAAGTCAACCAATGTAAAAAACGACTTATCAGTATGTCTTAACCAGGCATCTAGTTTAGAACTTTTAGCTTTAAAGGTTACACGAGATTTCAATAAATCATTAGAGATAGTAATTCAATCGATAAAGGAAAAATCAATCTCAACTAGAATCTATCTGCTTGTAGAAGAGGGAGTGAAATTAGATCTTTTACAAGTTTTTCTAGGTAATAATAATTCGGCACAGAATCACTTAATCGAAATAAAGCTAAAATCTAAAGCAGAGTTAACACATGGATTAATTTCTTTAGGTGAAGATAAAGAATCCTCCTCAATTTGCACTTTAGCCGTAGAACAATCAGAGAAGAGCAAATACTCTCTTCATTCAATTCATCATGGTTGGGATTATGCCCGATTTGAACCAAGAATAATGCAAAGTGATGGGAACGCTTCAACAATCATCAAAAACCTCCAAGTCACCAAATCAAAAGAGCAAATAGCCACCCACTCTCTAATAAGATTTGAAGGCCCAAATGGAAAGCTTGATCAACTACAAAAAGCAGTAGCTTCTGATTATTCCCATTGCATATTTAATGGTTCAATTGAAGTGCCACAAAAAGCTCAAAAGACAGAAGCTGCTCAGCTAAGTAGAAATTTACTACTTTCCAAACGCGCTAGAATCGATGCAAAGCCAGAATTGGAAATAGTTGCTGATGATGTTAGGTGTACTCATGGTGCAACTGTAAGCCAACTTCAAGATGAAGAGTTATTTTATCTTCTTAGTAGAGGTATTGATAACGAACATGCTAATTCTTTATTATTAAAAGGATATTATGATGAAGTTATCTCACACTTACCTAAAGGTTCTGAAAAATGGAATTTTGTTAAAAAATTAATGAAAGATATAAAATAGTGAAAAATTTAATAAAAAATATTGCTGAAAAAAGTCGAAAAGATTTTCCACTATTTGCTGGAAATAATAACAATTTAATATATTTAGACCATGCTGCTACAAGTCAAAAGCCACAAGAAGTAATTGATTCTTTAAAAAAATACTACAGCTTTGAAAATGCTAATGTTCATAGAGGTGCTCATCAGCTAAGTGCAATCGCAACACAAAAATTCGAACATTCACGAAAGTTAACTGCAAATTTTATTAATAGCAATAATGAAAAAGAAATTATTTTCACTAGAAATGCAACCGAAGCTATCAACCTTGCAGCTTATGCATGGGGAAATTATGAACTTAAAGAAAACGACGAAATCTTAATAAGTTTAATGGAGCATCATAGTAATATAGTTCCTTGGCAATTGATTGCAAACGCGAAAAAATGCAAACTAATTTATATCAATATCAACAAAAATGGAGAATTAGATCTTGATGATTTTAAGAAGAAATTGAGTGATAAAACCAAAATAGTCAGTCTTGTTCATGTGAGTAATACATTAGGTTGTTGTAATCCTATCGAGGAAATTACCAACCTTGCACATAAAAAAGGTAGCTTAGTTCTTCTAGATGCCTGTCAAAGCCTTGCTCATAAGCCCGTAGATGTAAAGAAACTAGGTATTGATTTTCTGGCAGGATCTTCTCATAAACTTTGCGGTCCTACAGGAATAGGTTTTTTATGGGGTAGAGAAGAAATTTTGGAGAGAATTCCTCCCTTCCTTGGTGGAGGAGAAATGATTAATGAAGTGTTTAAAGATAAAAGCACATGGGCAGACTTACCGCATAAATTCGAAGCGGGAACTCCAGCCATAGGAGAAGCAATTGGAATGGGAACCGCACTTAATTATTTACAATCAATTGGATTGAACGAAATCAATAATTATGAGAAAGAATTAACAAAATATCTTTTTGAAAAATTAGATGAGATTGATGATTTAACGATTCTTGGGCCTAGCCCTTTAATTCAAGCTGATAGAGGACCATTAGCTACCTTTTATATAAAGGGGATACACTCTAATGATGTGGCTGAGTTACTTGATAGTAATAACATTTGCATAAGAAGTGGTCATCATTGCTGCCAACCATTGCATCGCTTCTATGGGGTAAAAAGCACAGCTAGAGCAAGTTTGAGCTTTACATCTACTACAGCAGAAATTGATTCTCTTGCTGAAGAACTAAAATCAGTAATTTCTTTTTTAAGGAAAAATTCTTAAATATTTAGATTTAGATATTGTCTAAAAAAAGCCTCTGTTTTTTTTAAAACATCAACTTTTATTTTTCCATCCTTAAATCCATGACCTTCGTTCTTAAATAAATAAATTTCAACTGGGATTTCACGTTTTATTAATTGATCCTTAATTGCAATAGATTGATCAGAAAGTATAACTTTATCTTTTAAACCATGAAACAAAATCAATGGACTATTGATAAAATTGACATTTTTAATTGGCGATCTTTGAACATATTTTTCATAATCAGTTTGGATATTTCCTACTAAATGATCTAAATAAAATTCTTCAAATTTATGCGTTGAATTAGCCATACCTATCAAATCAGTTACAGCATATTTACATGCTCCGATATTAAAAATGTCAGTAGATGCCAAGCAACTTAAAGCTGTATAACCCGATGCACTACTCCCTACAATTGCAATACGTTCCTTATCAACCTTACTAGAAGCAATCAATGACTGAGCTGCCTTAGCACAATCGAAAACATCGATTAAACCCCAATTACCTTTTAATCGATCTCTATATTCCCTACCAAAACCAGAAGAGCCTCCGTAATTAACATCAACAACTGCCCAACCTCTCGATGTCCAAAATTGCACCTCTAGATCCAATCCACAACGAGCCATGCCTGTAGGACCGCTATGACTTTTGACTAATAATGGAGGTAACAATATTTCTTTATCAAGAGGTGGATAATACCAAGCATGCACACTCTCTTCATTTGATCCGGAAAACCAAAAAGATTCCCCTATGCTTATTTGCCTTGGGTCCAAGCTAAATGAAGAGGCAGGAGTATGGTCCCAACTTTGACTCAATAAATCTATTTCAAAAATACCTTCACTTATTTCTGAACTACTGGCAATTGCAACAAGTCGATTTTGAGACGAATGAAGACCTGAGAACTCAATAAAAGGTTGATCAATAATTTGGATGTAACCATTTTTTTGAAATAAAGCTAAAGTCCAAATTCCTTCTTGAGCAAAAACCCCAACAACATCATCCCCGACACATGAAAAGCTCGACATCCCAAGGACCCATTGCGGAAAAGCAATTTCAGCCTTGATAGTCCATTGATTCTGAAAAACAGTAATTGAATTATTATTAGTGTCAGTTTTAATCTTTGTTAAATTCCACCATCCACTACTATCTTCAGCCACGAAAAGATCTCCATTATCAGACCAAGTTGGATTAAAAAATGATATTTTTTCTGTGTATTTCAAATATTCGCCATTTAAATTTACTATATTAAATAGATCTCCTTTCTCATCTAATTGGGCTAATTTTAATTCGTTCAGATCCCAAGGCATAGACGTATTTCTCCACTCAATCCATGCCAACTTTCTATCTTTAGAATTCATCGCAAGATAACCTAAAGAACCTTGGGATGAATAAATAATTTTTGGATTTTGATCCTTTTGTTCTAGAGAATAAGAAACTATATGATCTCTTTCTCCATCTTCCATTAATCCAATCCAAATATTTTTTTCAAGATCAATTACACCACCTGCAAGAAAATAATTATGTTTTTTCGAAAGACAAATCGCTTGTATTTTAGGTGTTAATTGAAAAGAAGAAGATTTTTCCTTGTCTCCCCTAGAAGACCAAGTTCTCATCCATAGACAGTTATCTTTATTGTCTACCCAAGTCAATATTAAATCTGTTCCATTGAGGGTGGCTGTTAAAGGAGCACCCCCATATCCATGAATTTTTGTCTTTAAATCACTTGGATAAGGTGTTAACTCTTGTGGCGATAGGTGTTTTTTTCTCCAAGGTCTAATTAAAGCTGTAGTTCTTCCTTTTTCATTTGGTCTTTGTTCTAACCACAAAATCCATTCACCTATGATCCTAGGCTCCTTAAATATTGGGGCTTCTCCATAAACTTTTTCAGCGTCCAAAATTGTCATTGTTTGATTCTTCGTTGATGTTGAGAGTCGATAATTAATTCGCTAATATCAGTGAAAACAAAGTAAAGTATCAATTGATGTTTTCCTAATATTCCTTTGGCTGGAAGTTTTGCTCAACTTGCAAAAAATGCAGAAAAGAAGAAACCTTTAATGTCAGTTTCTAAAGAAGCTGTAAAAAATCCTCCTTTAAAGATTTACATGCTTGGTCAAGAGACGTTGAGAACACCTGCCAATCGAATAGTAAAGGTTGACGATTCAATTAGAAAGCTTGCCAAAGATATGCTCATAACCATGTATTCAGCAAAAGGAATTGGTTTGGCAGCACCACAAGTTGGAGTTCAAAAGAGAATACTTGTTATTGATTTAAATTTTGAAGACCCAGCATCACCTCCTAATGTTTTCATAAATCCTGAAATAATTTCATCTAGTGCAAGCGTAGATACTTATGAAGAAGGGTGTCTAAGTATTCCTGGTGTGTATCTCAATGTCGTAAGGCCCTCTTCAATTAAATTAAGTTATCGAGATGACATGGGTAGACCAAAAAAAATGAATGCTGATGGTTTAATGGCACGTTGCATTCAACATGAGATAGATCATCTCAATGGGGTTTTATTTGTTGATAAAGTTACTGATCAAGATGAGCTGAAAAAACAATTAAAAGAAAATAAATTCAACGAAAAACATGTAAGACATGAAACTATTTAAAGAAATTTCAGTAAAAGCTTTAAAAAAAACTCAACAGTTTCAAATTTTTTATCTTTCTTCAGATTAAATGACAACTATTTTCGATAAAATTCTGAACGGCGAGATACCTTGTGATGAGGTTTTTAGTGATGATAAATGCCTAGCTTTCAAAGATATTACCCCCCAAGCACCTACTCACATTTTAATAATTCCTAGAAAACCGATTCCAAGTCTGCAATACATAAAAAAAGAAGATCAAGAATTACTAGGACACTTACTTTTGAAAAGTACCGAAATTGCCAAAGCTGTTGGTTTAAAAAGTTGGAGAACCGTTATCAATACAGGCGAAGAAGCAGGCCAAACAGTCTTTCACTTGCATATTCATATCATCGGCGGAAGGAAATTAGATTGGCCACCTGGCTAAATATTGATTTTTTCATTATTTTTTTCCCTGATCAATCAGCACGATTGCTTTACTGGCTGAGTTACTAACTCATCGCTACCCATTTATGCGCTATAAGGTATTTAATTAATTGTGATCAATGAATTCTCAAACTGCAGATAAAAAAGGCATCATTAATAAAATAAATACTAATATACAAGATTTTTGGTCAAATCTTAGTGATAAGCAGCAATCTATTTTAAAAAAAATATGGTCGATTTTAACTTATAAATGGCAATGGCAGATTGTTCTCAATGCACCTTTTCTGGTTATTTGGGTCTTAGATCAAACAGTTCCCGCAGTTCATTCTTTCGATGTAAAGCTTATCTCGTCTCTTCCACTACCAATGATCATAAAAACATATTTAGGTTTTAGCTAGAATTTTCGAACATATGAATTTGATGAGTTTTTTCTCTTACAAAAATCTCAAGTTTAATTTGAGTAAATAAGCTAACCTAATTTCCGATCAAGTAATTATTGACTTTGAAATAATCAAATTAATATGACCTCATCAATTTCTAAAGCTCAAAAGGGACTACTTAGCCAACTTATCAAATTAAGAAAGCTAACTCAGCCATATTTTTTACCTTATACAAAGAACAATGGCTGGTTATTTGTCTATTTATTAATAGCTTTATTATTCTGTGTAGGCGGAACAGTTTTATTTTTACTAACAGGTTTAATGAGCCTGTTAAGCAATTTAGCTCCAGATATCACTAACCAATTTTTAGGAGGGGTACAAAATTCCTTAAAGATAATATGGGATGGTCCCTCAGGAATAATAATTTCAAGCTTTTTTGCCTTGGGTATTTTTTCGTTTATCACGGTTCGAGGTCAGTTAAGACAAAGGAGATGGCTCCCTTGGCTTTTGCTTGGAGTGATTATATTGATGTTACTTTCTGTCAATGGAATTAATGCTGGAATCACTTTTCTAGTTAGAGACATAACTAATGCACTAATTCAAAAAGACGAGAATGAAAGTTATAAAAATTTGTGGATTCTTGGAATTTGTTTTATTGCAGCACTTCCAATAAGAAGCTTCCAATTTTATTTTTCAGCAAAACTTCAGCTTTTATGGAGAGAGTGGTTATCGAAAAGCTTAATCACAGACTATTTAGATGATAGGACTTATTATATATTAAATCCTAACGATGAATCTGAAACAAATGTCGATAATCCGGATCAAAGAATCACAGAGGATGCAAGAGACTTTACAGCGCAAACAATTGACCTATCGTTAAATATTTTTGATTCTTTATTGGTATTTTCATTAAACATTTTTATTCTATTAAGTATAAGCAAAGAGCTTACACTTGCTTTAATTGTTTACGCCACAGTAGTTTCCTCTTTATTACTTTTTGCAAGTAGAAAACTGTTTAAATTAAATTATGATCAATTACGATTCGAAGCTGATTTTCGCTATGGTCTTGTCCATGTAAGAAACAACGCAGAATCAATTGCTTTTTATTCTGGTGAAAATCAAGAAGAAAAAGAAGTCAGTAGAAGGCTTAAGTCTGTAGTTGAAAACTTTAATCTTTTGATAATTTGGGAAGCATTATTAAGAGTGCTTCAACGCTCTGGAATTTATGGAAGTGTTTTTATTCCTTTCATTATTCTCTCAGGACCAATCCTTAGTGGTCAAATGGATTATGGAAGTTTTCAACAAGCAAATTTAAACTATAACCTTCTTGAGGGATCATTATTTTTTATTATTTACAAAATAGAGGCTTTAGCCAGATTTTCAGCTTCAATCGGCAGACTTGAAGGATTTCAATCAAACATGAATGAGATACGTGATAACAAATTCGATGATTTCAACGTAGAGATAAAGGTCAACGAGTCGATTATTCTTAAGAATGTAAGTATTAAAACTCCTGGAAAAAATAATTTTCTAATTAATGACTTAAATCTAAGTCTAGAGACAGGTCAAAGTTTGCTCGTAGTAGGTCCTTCTGGTTGCGGGAAAACGTCTTTACTTCGAGCCATTAGTGGACTTTGGGCCATACAATCTGGTGAGATAAACACACCTTCAAATGGTGATTTGCTTTTTATTCCACAAAAACCATATATGACTCTTGGTTCTTTGAGAGAACAGCTTTGTTACCCATTAGATAAAAATAGATTCAGTGATGACCATCTAAAGGCTGTTTTACAAGAAGTCAGATTACCTCAAATTATCCAAAGGTATCCTGATCTAGATATCAAACAAGATTGGCAAAGACTATTGTCTCTTGGAGAGCAACAAAGGCTTGCTTTCGCAAGACTTTTGCTGAATTCACCGAAATATGTTGTTTTAGACGAAGCGACAAGTGCATTGGATGTAAATACAGAAAAACATCTATATAAACTTCTCAACCAACGCGAGATGGCTTGCATTAGCGTTGGTCATAGGCCAACCTTGAAGAACTATCATGAAACTGTACTTGAAATCACTGAGAACAAAGGTTGGCGATTATTGCCTGCTGCAAGTTACCAATTTACTGAGAACTAGCTTATTTCTATGAACTCAAATACTGAAAAAATCCAAAATATTCAGTCCACTGAGCCAGAGCAAACTGATTCAGAAACTAAAGATCTTACAAATAGCGCAACCACAAATGATATTCCTGAATTTGGATGGAGTGGCTACGCAGAAAGAATTAATGGAAGATTTGCAATGGTTGGTTTAATGGCAGTGATAGTTGTAGAAGCAATTAGCAAGATATCTTTTTTAGAATGGGCAGGAATAATTAGTAAATGATAATTTTTTACTTAATCATCAAATCTTGAATTGTTATCTCTAGGTCTCGACTTTCTTGTGGATGATGAATATGAACCTTTTGAAGATGATCTTTTGTTAGCAGAAGGGTTAGCACCGGAATTTTGTTCCGCTCTTCTACTAGCTCTTTTTACACCCTTATCAACACTAGAAAAAGCCGCGTCCTCAATATTTTTATTAGTTTTTGGAGACCTGCTAGATCTGTAGGAAGGTCTTTTTAAATCATCAGTGTTTGTCGATAATGAAGATCGTTGGGAGGTGTTAGATATATCATTTCTTCTACGACTTGAAGTTTCTCCACTGGCAGACGGACGAGTTCCTCTTCTGCTCTCTTGACGGCTAATTCGCCTTTCTCCAAAATTTGAAGATCTTGCTGAAGATGATTCTGGATTGTTAAACCTTTCCATTCTCCTATCTCTCTCTTCTCCTCGAGAATTAATTCTTGAAGAATCGATATCTCTTGGCCTTCTACTTACAGCTTGCTCAGGGATGGCAGCCCTAGAAGGACGTCTTCCATAACGTTCATCGTCTGCATATTCTTCTTGATACCCATCCCTACCTGAAAATCTTCTATTGATAGGTTCAGATTCCTCAAATCGATCATAATTCCTGTCAGAGCCTGCATCAGACAAACCTCCCCTAGAAGATCTTGGCAACTCAAGTTCATCATCAAAATATGAAGATCTGCGTGCTTGATCGGTTGAAATCCCTCTTAGTCGAACACTCTCATACGCAAAGAAGACAGTAGTCCCCGCAAGCAAAAATTGTCCAAACTGAAGAATAGGATCTAAACGCCATCCTTGAAAAAAAAGTATTCCGCCACAGAGCAAACCTATAGCGGCAAAAAATACATCGTAATCTCTTGCCAATGCTGGCTTAAAAGATCTGAGAAAATATAAGCCAGCTCCGCATACAGCAAGAACTATGCCAACAATGCTGGCCCAATTTAGACTGGCATTGACCAAGTTTGCCCTCTTAAATAAAGATTTTCAGGTTGAAAACAACCCTTATTTCTATCAGTCTATGGCATAAACAGGTGATTGCTAGGGCTATCTACTCAATGCATCTTTTTGGCTAACCCAAATCAATGCAGCTGCTGCAGGTGCAACTATCAAGGCACCAGCCGCAAGAAAACTGCCTATCATCCCTACAGCAGAACTTGTTGCAGCTTGACTGGAAGCTCCAGCACTAAGGAACAAATTTAATAAATGAAAAGCCATTTCAGCTAATTCTTATGCAAGACCGAGTAATCTTACGCAATAAAAGATGATTTATGCCATCTATTCAATAATGCTTTGAGCTTTGTGATGCCTCTGTTAATTAAAAGTCTTCCAACCCTGCATTTTTTAATGGGTTTTTTCATAGGTTTGCTAACCCTTGCATTCCTTCTCAGAATTATTTTGACTTGGTATCCAAAAATAGATTTAAGAAGTGGTTTGTGGCCAATTATCTTCTTACCAACTGAACCTATACTGATAGCTACTAGAAAGATTGTTGCTCCTATAGGAGGGGTAGATGTTACTCCAATTATTTGGGTGGGTCTCTTAAGTCTGTTTCGTGAATTAATTCTTGGCCAACAAGGTTTACTAACACAAATTATATATTGATCCTTCAAGCTATTTATAACATTTCTTGTTCAACAAACTTTGTATGAACATCCCCTTTTACAAATTCTTTTCTCTTAAGTAATTTTAAATGAAAATCAATAGTAGTTGTAATTCCTGTTACTGCACATTCGTTTAAAGCTCTTTCCATTCGTTTAAGTGCAGCTTCTCTATCTCGTCCCCAAACTATTAATTTTCCAATTAAAGAATCATAAAAAGGAGGTATATCGTAACCCGTATACACATGACTATCTACTCTTACACCTGGACCACCAGGTGGCAACCAGCCAGTGATTTTGCCAGGAGAGGGTCTGAAATTATGACTAGGATCTTCGGCATTAATTCGGCATTCAATTGCATGACCATCTAGCTTAATATCTGACTGACTAAATTGTAATTTTTCTCCTCCTGCAATACGTAATTGTTCTGCTATTAGATCCATACCAGTAACTAATTCCGTTACGGGATGCTCCACTTGTATTCTAGTGTTCATCTCCATAAAGTAAAAGTTACCTTGGCGATCTAGCAGGAATTCCACTGTCCCAGCACCTTCATAATTAATACTTTTTGCAGCTGCAACGGCTGCTTCTCCCATCTTTATTCTTAAGTGATCATCTAAAGCTGGACTTGGTGATTCCTCTAACAATTTCTGATGCCGTCTTTGAATCGAGCAATCTCTCTCTCCAAGGTGAACAACGTTACCAAAACGATCAGCAAGAATCTGTACCTCAACATGTCTTGGGAGATCAATAAATTTCTCCATATACAAACCTGGATTTCCAAATGCAGCTTCTGCTTCCCCTTGTGCAGCTTTAAAAAGATTCTCCAATTCATCTGAATGTCCTACTAAACGCATGCCTCTTCCACCCCCTCCTGCAGTTGCTTTTATCATTACTGGATATCCCATTTCAGAGGCAAGCTTGGATGCAGCTGAAACACTATCTAGTAAACCTTCACTTCCAGGTACGGTAGGAACTCCCACCTTTTGCATGGTCGATTTAGCCGTTGACTTATCTCCCATAGAACGAATTGCATGGGGAGATGGACCAACAAAAATAAGCCCGTGATCCCCACAAATCTCTGCAAATCGATCATTCTCGGCTAGAAAACCATACCCTGGGTGAATAGCATCTACACCTCTTGAGGTCGCTGCAGCTAATATATTCGGGATATTTAGATAACTCTTACTGCTAGGCGAATCTCCAACGCATACCGCCTCATCAGCTAATTGAACATGTAAAGCATTTTTATCAACCGTACTGTAAACAGCAACCGTTGCTATCCCCATCTCACGACAACTCCGGAGAATTCTTAAAGCTATTTCGCCACGATTAGCTATTAGCAATTTGCCTATGGGCATTCAAAATTATTGGGTCCTCAGCCGGATCGTATCAGTATTGGTACCCAAGATTAAAACCAATTAGGTAGAAGCTTAATAGGTTTAGCATTATGATCATGGTTACTTAGTGCTTAACTGAGTTAACTTGCGGATGTGGCGGAATTGGTATACGCGCATGTCTAAGGAACATGTGGCTTCGGCCTTGCGAGTTCAAGTCTCGCCATCCGCATTCTTAAAGCTGATGCTCATCTCTAAATGAGTAATAATTCTTTAGCAATTATTTTCATCTCAAATGGACCAGGCGAACTATCTACATGGGTTAAACCAATAGCCCAAGAACTTCATAAGCAAATAGCCTTAAGACCAAAAGCAAATAATTCTCCGATATCTTTAAATTTGGTATTAGTTCCATGCCCAAATGCTACTGGCTATGAAGCTGCTGTTGCAAAAGATTGGTTTCTATTTGAAAAGATAATAAAGGCAAATAATTTCTTAAAGCTTCTTATAAAACCTAAAAAATTTGGTTCATGGCCTTCCCAAGGGTTAGTAATTTTTTTAGGAGGAGATCAATTTTGGAGCGTTCTACTATCAGCAAGATTGAAATATTTGAATATGACATATGCAGAGTGGATTGTCAGATGGCCTTTTTGGAATAATCGTATCCTCGCAATGTCAGAAAAGATTGTTGAAAAACTACCTAAACAAATTCAAAAGCGTTGCTCTGTAATAGGAGACCTCACAGCTGACTTAAATGAAAGTGCAAAAATTGATAACCCCCTCCCTGCTGGCAAGTGGATTGCACTCATGCCAGGTTCAAAAAGCGCAAAATTAAAAATTGGAATACCTTTTTTTCTTGATGTGGCAGATAAAATATCCGAGTCAATGCCAGATTGTAAGTTTTTAATACCTATCGCTCCTACCACAAACTTAGATGAAATTAATTACTTTGGTAGTAGCAAAAATCCAATTTCTAAACAATATACATCTGGTATTAAATCAATTAATAAAGCCAATGATAAAGAAGAAAGAGGAATATTAATTACCACTAATTCTACAGTCATTTTTATACAAGAAAAGCATCCAGCATATAGTGATCTTAGCCAATGTGACATTGCCCTAACAACAGTAGGCGCAAATACTGCCGAGCTAGGATCATTAAATATTCCGATGATAGTCGTTGTACCTACGCAGCATATTTTAGTGATGGACGCATGGGATGGTTTCCTAGGCTTAATAGCTAGATTGCCAATTTTAAAATGGTTCATTGGATTGCTAATTAGCCTAATAAAACTAAAAAATAGAGGTTTCCTAGCTTGGCCAAATATTTCTGCAGAAAGGATGATTGTCCCTGAAAGAATAGGCAATATAACACCATCACAAATAGCTAAAGAAACTATTGATTGGCTAAATTCTCCTTCAAGGCTGTCTGGGCAAAAACAAGATCTACAAGCACTCAGAGGGAATAAAGGGGCAACAAAAAAATTTTGTCAGCAAATTATTAATCTTTTAGAAGAAAAGAAACTTTTAAAATAATTACCATGGATCTTCAATATCTAAAAGTTCTTTATCCTTAGGTTTAGAATCTCGAGATTCTTTGATAGATAATTTATCTAAGGGTTCTACATCTATAGGTTCTTGTTCTCTGATAATTTTTGATCTATTTTTAATTTTTGAAGAGGCTATATTAGCCTGAAAATTATCAGTCTTATTGTTTAATTGTGATTGATTATAGCCAACATCATCTGCATCAATTTCGGAGTAAATTGATGATTGATTTGATTCATCAAGATATCTTAGTTCTTGATCATATTGTTGTTCTTCTGAATCTTTTAATTCTACATATTCCATCTCTTCTTCTTCAAAGATTTCCTCTTGGGATTGTTCTAGAAGGGGTTGATCATAATTTTCACTATCGCCAGAGGTTAATTGATTTTCAACTGGGACAAGATTAACTCTATACCTATCTCTTTCGCTTTCTTCCCATCCAGAATTGCCTACACCAAGCTTTTCAAGAAAACCACTATTTAATTGTTTTAATTTCTCTTCAGCTCCCTCATAAACAATTATTCGATCTGGGCCACTACTAACTATTTCATCTACAGGCATTTCCCAAGTACTTAAAACCCCCTCGCCTAATAAAGGAACACCTAATGCTCCCATAACTAGTGTAAGTAATTCTCCTGTTTCAATATCAAAAGAAAATCCAAGTACTCTTCCTAACTGATCTCCTGATTCAGTAATTACCTGACAATTAATAACTTTATTAAATTTTTCGGGAACAAAGTTTTCACTTAACGAGTCTATTGTGTCTACCAAAATCACATCCCCTACTTGACGGATCTGATCAAGAGGAAGCCATCTAGGCAAACCAGGTAAAAAACGTGTTAAAGGATTATCTCGGAGTCCTAAAGCAACAACCTCTCTACGATCAATATCCACAACCACTTCTCCCACTAGGCCTAGCCTACGTCCAGTATCACGAGTAATAACCTGAGTCCCCATCAACTCAGAACGAAGCCATAATCTGTCACTTGGAACAGCTGATGGTGATCCTTGTTGGGCTTGAGTGTTGGTCAACTCAAATATGCAGTAATGAGATTGGTAAAACCATTTTGGACCATCTTAGTAAATTCAATCAAGCTGCGATTGGCAACCCAACAACTTGAGTATGATTTCCCCTCGCTTGCGTAACTCCAATAGTCCTCATTGAGGCTCCAATCATAGGTCTTCTATGACTTACGACAAGAAATTGTGCATGCTCAGCTTGCTTGGAGATTAAAGCGGCTAACCTTTCAACATTGACTCCATCCAAAAAACTATCTACTTCGTCGAGAGCATAAAAAGGAGAAGGTCTAAAACGTTGCAAGGCAAAAAGAAAACTCAAAGCAGTTAATGACTTTTCTCCACCTGACATAGCCGCAAGCCGTCTTACAGGTTTACCTTTTGGATGAGCAACCAAAGTCAAACCACCTTCCAAGGGTTGATCAAGATTCTCCAGTTGCAAATGTCCATCACCTTCAGAGAGACTTGAAAAAATGTCACGAAAATGAATATCAACTGCCTGAAAAGCCTCCATAAAGGCCTCCTGACGCAAGGTTGAAACAGTCTCTATTCTGAGCAATAACTCTGACCTTTCATCGGTGAGCACTTGAAGTCTGTTTTCAAGTTCATTAAGCCTCTCATCTAATTTAGCCAATTCTTCCAGTGCAAGCATATTCACAGGTTCCAATTCTTCCATCCTTTTCTGCAAAGCGTTCAAGTGAGACAGTAAAGCCTCTAGACCATTATCTCTAATTTCATCTGAGATCATGGGCATTGGGTTTGGAAGCTTTTTCTCTAATTCATTACATCGAATGGTTTCCATACGCATTTCTTCCTTCAAGTTTTTTTGATCTTCCCTTAAACGTTGAAGACTCCATTGCATTTCTTGTAGATTCAATCTTTTTTTAGCTACATCAGCTTCTACACAATCTCTTTCTTTTCGTTGTTCACCAAAGCGAATTTCTAAATCTTTTTGTTGATTGATCAAATCTTGCCGATTAGTATTGAGTAATTTGCTTTGCTCACGCCATGCGGTATGAGCAGAAGCAAGATTATCTATGGCATCCTTTAAACGTTTTTCTTCGCTGATTAAAGAAGCATCTTGATCATTTAATCGATCAATGGCAAGCTTGTTTTGGGATTGCTTGTTTGAAATTTCATCTCTTTTATTTCTAAAATTAAGAAGATTTTTATCAGCATCTTCTAGATCATTTTGTAATTTAGACCAAACAGATGCGTCACTTGATTTATCTATTGTTTTCTCTTCCTTCTCAATTTCTGATAAAACTAACTCTAAGGGTTTAATACTCGAATTGATTGACTCTAATTGAAATAGCTTTTCTTTTTTAGATTTTTGCAGATCATCAATCCTTTTTGAGCGATTACTTTGGCGTTCTAATAAAGGCGAATTTGATCTTTTAGAAGTTTCTCTTTCAGCATCGAGTGCTGCTTTCTTTTGTTCTAATGTACTTAGCTGAGTCCTTAGATTATCTAGCTTATGGATGAGTTGACTTTCGTTTTTTTGACAATTTACTAAGGTCTCGCCAATTTCTAATAATCTAATCTTCAATACATCACAATCATCGCTATCTTTTACTCTTCCAAAACTAAAACCCAAAGCTCTATTATTTAAACTCCCACCAGTCATTGCTCCACTCTTTTCTAACAATTCACCTTCTAAAGTGACAGCTCTTTTTATACCAATTTGATCACGTGCTGATGACAAGTCACTAAAAACAATTGTCTCACCAAATACATACAAAAAAACATCTTTATATATTGAATCAAATTGAACCAAGTCAATAGCCTTAGAAATTAAGCCAGTATTTTTATTGAAACTAGGTTGAACAGATCTCTGAAATACATCGGACCTGTTTTGAGAGTTTTTTAAAATCTTATTAAGAGGTAAAAAAGTTAATCTTCCAGCTCTTTTTCGTTTTAAAAGATCAATTGATTTTGCAGCAATCTGATCATTATCAACAACAACTTGCGCAAGTCGTGCTCCAGCAGCGACCTCTAGAGCAGTTCGATAACGATCTTCAACTTCGCCTAAATTAGCAACAGGTCCATGTATACCTTCTATCCCAGATTTTAATAATAAAGTTATTGCATTTGTCCCTCGGCTTTCGGATATAATTTCTTTCCTACTTTCTAAACGGGCAATATTATTTTGAAGCTTTACTTGTTCCTTCTCTAATCTATATTTGGTGCGCTCTTGTATGCCTTTCTCAGAAACCAATTCTTGAAACTCTTCTTTCTTCATTGATATTGAACTCAAAACATTATCCCATTCCTTATTCAGCTTATTAATTTCTATATGTACTTTATCATTGGAGGATTGATCAGCTTTCTGATCAGTTTGTAATTCTTTTAAAATAACATTTAATTGCAATAAACTTTCTTCAATATTTTGTTTCTCTAGTCTTTTAGGATCTAATTCCAATCGGATTTTTTGAAGTTCATCTCTGGCTTTCTGATGTTTTTCTATCAAAGCACCAGAACGACCTGCTACATCTGAAAGCTTCCTTCTAGAAGATTCAACCCAAGCCTCAGCTTCTTTACATCTTAAGTCAGCTTCCTCTAAATCTTTAGGATTAATCTCATTCAACTTAATTTGTAAATCAGTTTGATAATCTTTCTTTCTCTGGACAAGATTATTCCTAGATTCCTGTAATTTTTGTCCTTCATTTTTATGAGCAAGACCTTGTCTTTCTAGCTCTCTATGTTGAGATTCAATTCCTGCTAGTTTACCTTGAACTTCGAGCAATTGATCTTCACCAAGTTCTTTGACATTTTTTTGTAAAATATCTAATTTTTCTATAGATTTAATTAAATCATTTTCATTGTTAAGTAACTTTTCTGAATCTATTTTTTCTTTTTTAATTAATTCCTGATGATCAATATCTAATTTTTCCAATCCCTTTTTTGCATTTTCATACGATAAAACTAACTCTTGCTTTTTGCCAATTAATAATTGATTTTTCAGATCTTTATATAAACTTGCTTTCTCACAATCTTTTTGCAAACGCTGCTTAGAAAGAATTAGTTCCTGTTCAACGATACGACAACGCTCTTGCCTTTCATAAACATCATCCAACTTTGTACGAGTTTGATCAATACGAGTATCAAATAGTGCTACACCAGCAAGTTCGTCTATAAGCCCTCTGCGATCTTTATTACTCATAGAAACAATTCGAGTAACATCTCCCTGCATAACCACATTGCTCCCTTCAGGATCAATCCTTAGACGCCTCAATTGGGTTTGTAATTGCTGTAAGTTACAACTCAGACCATCTGCGCTATAGGTGGAAGCATATGATCCTCCTGGCATAACCTTTAATTTTCTTGATACTGTCCATTCTTTTTGATTAGGCTTAATCCAAGGCCCTTCCTCAGTAGGCTCTATACCTTCTTCGGCATCATCTGGCTGCCAATCAGTTAAATCAAATTTAACAGTTACTTTGGTTTCAGAGGATTTTCCAGCTTTCAACACGCCACTATTAACTAAGTCGGGTAATCTGTCAGCTCTCATGCCTCGGCTATTTGCAAGGCCTAAACAAAATAAAACTCCATCTAGAATATTGCTTTTACCTGAACCATTTGGACCTGTTACAACTGTAAAGCCCTCTTCAAGTGGAATCGACATCGATCCACCAAAGGACTTGAAATGAGACAAATCTACGTGGTTGATATGGACCAATAGAATGCATCCACTATAGGAATGACGTTAGCGAAATATGAGAAAAACTCAAGCCCTTCTGATTGACAAGAAATAATTAATATCTTTTGCTGAAAATTTTGAAACCATTTTCATCTATTACCAAATTAGATTCAATCTTTTCCCACTCTAGCGATAAATTTATGAAACTATTCTCAACAGATGGTAGAGATTCCAAAATAATTCCTTTTTTAATTCTAGTTGCAAATCCCCGATTACCAGACACAACCTTTTCTTCAATATCTAGCCAATAAAGATTATGAGGAGCGATATATACGGAAGATACATAAGGTCCATCCAATAATGGAATTTTATTCAAGCGCCAAGTTCTACAAAAATCTTTATCTTCTACAAGAAAATCAAAGTGAATACCAGCTTCATCATCGGGTGCACCAATATGTCTTAATAAAACCCACCTAAAAAATTTTTTATTACCAAAAGTATTCAAATTTTAAAATAATTCAAAGCTAACAAATAATTTCCCACAAAAACATATCAGGAGGAAATCTCCAAAATACAAATTGCAGAACGATAAACCTTTTAGCTTTTTGCCTCAGGTACAAATCTTAGAGCAATTAAAAGAAGGCTTCCTGCACCAGCTATTGCGGCTAAGACTAGGCCAAAGTCAGTAGGTATTGTATTAGAAGCAAAAACCATTGATGAAATTCCGACGCCCATGGGATATTGAGTAGATATGCATGACGTTTAGCACTATACGTATTCGAATAGCAATATTTGTAAGCAAAGACGACGAAAAATTCTCATGAAATTATGGAGTTCAAACATATAAAACCTAAAAAAAAAAGATTCTTGTAAAGGAACTTTCTAAATTGAACCGATTAAGGGGTTTCGATTAGGGCAATATCTCTCTATTCTTTAATAAACCTTTAGGTTTATGGAATCAGTGAATTCCTCGTCTTCTGCAACGTCAAATTCAGTCGAGGCTGAACAAGCTATTTCTGAAAAGTCTCCAGAGCAATGGTTCAATGAACAATTTGATAATTTATTGCCAAAAATTCAAGAGCGATGGCCGGATTTAGCCAAACAAACATTAGAAGCAACTAAAGGAAGTCTCGAAGATTTAATAAATGTCATATCCATTCATACAGGGAAAAACAGTTTTGGAGTACAAGAACAACTGGAAGAAATTTTTCATTCTGCGACTGACACAACTAGAGGGCTAGCAGAGTCTTTGGAACCTCTCGAAAAACAGCTTGAAAACCTTCTAGATGAATTAAACAGTACGCTAAGACCACGAATTGAGAAACCAGTAAGAAAAAGGCCCCTCTTGGCCATAGGAATTGCTGCTGGAATTGGAGTTTTATTTGGCATACTGCTTGGTGGAGGCAGAAGAAATTAATGACCAACTCAGAACGCAAAAAAGGGATAGGAGCTGCAGCAAGAGTTACTGCATTAGCAAGTTCGGTAATGGACCTTCATGTTCGCATTGCGCTGCAAGAAATGGACAGGGAAAAACGCCGACTTATAAGTGGGTTGATTTTCCTGGCTAGTGGAGGGGTGCTGATGTTATTTGCCTTACTTGGTTCTGAATTATTTCTTGGATATTGGCTCAGAGACTTACTTGAAATAGACAACAAATCAACAATTTTAATTTTAGTGCTTATAAATCTTGTGTTGGCGGGGATGAGTCTCAGAATTGGAGGATATCTAGCAAAAGGTCCTTACCTGCCAGAAACATGGGAAGGAATTGCAAAAACCACAAAAGCTGTTTTAGGAAAAAATTAAACTAATTAATTTTATAATTCAACCACCTGCAATCGATAGAACCATTATTTACTTGAAAACGTTGACATGCTTTCATCCCCAAATGTTTACTTAGGTGTGGATTCCCATTAAGTAACCAAAGATCCCAGCCAGAGGCTTTTTGTTTGCAATATTGACCTAGTTGTTGATAAAGCTTAGCTAGTTCATTTTCATTTCCTATTCTTTTCCCATAGGGAGGATTACAAATTAAAAGTCCTAGCCCAGGGGGTAATTGAAATTCTTGAAAAGGGCAGTTGATAATTTCTATATAATTTTCCAAGCCAGCTTTTCTTACGTTATCAGTAGCGGAAATGTAAATCATTTCATCAACTTCGCAGCCAATTATTTTAGGTAATTTCTTATTTAAGGGTTTCATCTTCTGTGCCATTTTTAATTCTTTATCCCATATAGAGATATCAAAATCCGGCCAATTCTTAAATAAAAACTGTCTATACAACCCAGTTGGGATTCCAAGCAACATGCTTACCGCTTCAATCAAAAATGTTCCAGAACCACATAATGGATCTACCAAATTAATAGTTCCATCCCATTCAGTCATTCGAATTAAACCAGCAGCTAATGTTTCCTTTATTGGAGCCATTCCAACAGCTGGTCTATAACCTCTTTTGTGAAGACTCGAATTACATCCATCAACACTCAAAAAGGCTTGATCATTTGACAAGTGCAAATGAAAACAAATATCTGGATTATTTAAATCGATGCTTGAACGCGAACCCCATCGTTCTCTTTGTAAATCAATAATTGCATTTTTTACTTGCAAAGCAGTGAAATGAGTATGTGATAATCCTGCTCCAAATCCAGTGACATCTACTCGAAAACTCTGCTGAGGGTGAAGCCAAGTTTCCCAATCAATTGACCTTTGAACACCGCTATAAAGTTCATGCGGGCCATTGCAAGGAAATCTAAAAATCTCTCTTAGAAATCTAAAAGACAATCGAGATCGCAAATGTATTCTGTATAAACAAGCCATATCAGCTTCGAATGATATATGCCTTCTTGAAGCTTTAACTGATTTAGCTCCAAGTTCTATCAACTCTTTTGCACCCTCTTTTTCAAGACCTTGAGAAATAGATGCAACAATTTTCATTGCTTTTAAATTATTTAGAAAGTACACAAAAGTTCTTTGAACACTAATCGATTAATTCCAAAAGATCTGCCAGAATGTAAGTGTCTATTTTCCAATGGACTAGGTGATTCACACCAGTATCTCGGACAGCGGTTCGATTCCGCTCAGCTCCATCAATGGGGCTGCAATGGCTTCGACGGGGTATCAGGCGAATGACTGAAGCCTGCTCGGTCAGAGCAAAACCATAACTGCTAACAACATCGTTAGTTTCTCCCGTCAAACAGCCCCAGTTGCTGCTTGATCTTTTAGGAGATGGGGTTAGTTCAGCCTTATTACCCAATTGATCCACGAGGCCTGCGAGGGCCTCACTCTCATTCCAGCAGAACAAGTCTCATAATTAGCTGCTTCTAGAAATATCAAAGTTATGACAAATCTTATGACAAATAGTCATAAAGGACTGAGCGAAGTCAGCCTAAGTGAAAGCAAAGTATGGACAATAAGAAATTGAATTCAACTATCTAGACAAGGCTGTTTCCTGTTGTCTGACGAGTTCAAAAAATTCTTGTTTTAAGCTTGGATCGTGCCTGAAATCACCTCTTACAACCGAATTAACCATGCTGCAATGTGATTCTTTGACACCTCTTAATTTCATACAATAGTGATCTGCTTTAACTATGATTCCTAATCCTTGTGGCTCGCATAGTCGTTCTATCTCATCAGCAAGAATCATCACAGCTTCTTCTTGAATATGTGGCCTAGAAAAAACCCAATCTGCAACTCGAGAAAACTTGGATAAACCAATCACTCTTTTCCCAGGTTTAATTCCAATCCAACAATTTCCAATAATTGGTACAAAATGGTGAGAACAGGCAGACCTAATAGTCATAGGTCCGACAGTGTATATCTCATCTAAATTTTTTACATTTGGGAAACTTGTAACTTTTGGTTGTTTATGATATCTGCCCTTAAAGACTTCATTGATATACATCCGAGCGACCCTTTCTGCCGTCTCTAATGTGTTGTGATCATTATCAATATCAATAATTAAACTTTTTAATAAATCTCTTATTCTATCAGCAACTTCAGCTTCTAAATCCTCTATCTCACCTGGTTCAATATGATCAGCGATATTGTCATTAGCGAAAAAAGAAACGTTTTTCTTCAAAAGGCGAGAACGAATAACTTCTGAAGTTAAATGCTGAGAAAGCGGATTAAAATTATCGTCAATTTCTTCAATTTTTGTAGTAGAAGTCATAAACCCTTATTGAGGAATCAATAAACAATCAACCAGCTAATGACACTAACATATTGAGACCACAAAGCGAGACACAAAGGTTGCTTAAAAGTGTATTCATCTATTGATCCCTATAGATTAGAAAGTGCTCTATTCAAGTAGGCGCAATGTTTTTGAAGCCATTAAAAAGGACTGACCTAGATCAGCCCTTCGGCTTCCGATCCCAATCGGCTGCAAACAAACTAATTAACCTTCAACATTAGTGAGAGTAGGAACTCCCTCAGCGGCTGCCACAACAACCCACATAACTGATGGTACTTTTCCATTATTAGCCATGGTATGAGGAGGAGTATCAGCAGATAAAACGAAAGAATCTCCCTCCATGAAAGTTTTACTCTTACCTTTCTTAGTCTTTAGTGTTAATTGACCTTCATCGATATAACCAGTTAATGGTGCCTCATGAAAATGAAGAGGGACAACGCCACCTGGTTGAACATCAACTTTATAAAGCCTCATTTCACCTTTACCTACAGGGTATGTGAAAGATTCTCCGTAAATTGGTTTTGTGCTTGTGAAAAGTTCTTGTACATCAACAGGAGGCTTCTCATCAACTGCCATAGCAATCGGCGAATAGCTCATCAAGGCGAAAGCCATACAGGCTAAAAGGCTGAAGATCTTTTGAAGCATTAATTTTTAATTGAATGAATCTTGATTGTATCCACTGCGAAAAATTTGAGAAGTCTAAATTAATACAAATGGGCTAGGCGATAAATAGATCCAGAAAATGATTTTATAGCTTGTAATTAGCCTAGATAAATCTTTTAAAAGTACAAACTTAGCCCCAAGAAACACACATGCATGACAGCTAAAAGTGCCACTTCTTAATTCCTCCTGTAAGAGCTAAAGATTTATTTCTATAAAGCCTTCATTACCAAACTAGAAAAGAAATAATTAGAAACAAAACAATAGAATATCTTCATAACTACATAACAAATAAAAAATTAAAATGATAATTTTATCTATAAAAATAGCTGTAATTATACTTCTATTAGTTATTAAGTAATTTTTTTATTTAATAGATTTCATATATCTTTATTCCTTACAATAATTTTTAATAAGCAATTAGATTGATAATAAATATACTGATAATATCTTATAAAATAATTGAATCCATGCATTTCCCTTTTTTTGCTTTAGCTTCATCCGATTGGGGCATTGCCAGATTTACAACCGACTCTTTTGCTTTAATCGCATTAGCAATATTGGTTACACTTCCTATCCGATTACTCAGGGCCAAAGCCGGCTTCAAAAGTATGTGGGCAACAGGAAACGCACTTTCTAAAAAATAAATCAATTTTTTATTAAATTTATTATCTATTTATAAATTAGAATTAAGCATTATCTAGCTATAGATTTGTTGGAGACATTTAAGACATTTTTGCGAATAAGTCCTTGTGATAGTCAACAACATTTTGACAGCTTATCACCGGAGTAATTTCCATATCTATACCAAACTGAGCTCTCCATGGGGCAAAATGTTGAAACAGTTCCTTATCACCATTTGCATTGCAGAGAATCACAACACGACCCTCTCCAGGAGCATGAACACGAAAAAGCATTTCAAATCCATCAAATTTATCTTGCTTAGACATCTCTCCATTTTCCCAAAATTCTACAAACTGTTTATAAGCAGCAATTTGATTGTCAATATCAGTGAACTGACAATCAACTAAATAGAGTTGCATTAGGCTTAAAGCAAAAACCAACTTTAGCTGGAATCAAAAAATAAATTGTTGATATATCGATCAATAAACAAATGATGTTATAAAAAGAAGATAAAAGCTACAGAAATTCCTAGGAACTGATTTTTATATCCAAAAAAAATTACGCTCCGTCTTTCATAGATTAATCAAATTATCAAGGAGAATTGAAAAATCCGTTCGAAAATAAAAATAAACACATAAGAATAAGGGGGCCTACTCCAAATACAAAGAGAACAATTTTTGCAGTTCTTGGTGTTGTCTTTTTTTCTTCAATTGCTTGAGTTATTTTAGAAGTTAATTTTTTTTTTGATTTTCGACTAGGCATTTCTAAAATATTCTTATAAAAATCATAATAGCAGTAATAAATTAAGATTGATGGACCATCAGGAAAAGGAATTACAATCAATAGCGTAATAATTTTTTAAATCTAAATAATAATGAAATCAAATCACAAAATTCTTTCGATATTTGATGATTTCAATATTTTCTTTTACCCCACTTACATTGCTAAATAAAAACTTCAAAAAATAGGTTAATCAATTTCTTGAATAATCTTTTCAATTGTTCTGGCAGTATCAAACCAATTAAAAGATTCAGCTCTTGCCGGGCCCTCTTGAAGAGCCTGTTCGAAACATTTTCTATCATCTATAACTGCCTTCATAGCTAAAGAAATTGATTGAATATTGAATGGATTCACTAAATAACCATAATCTCCAAGAATCTCAGGTAAAGCGCCTCTATCAGATGCAATAACTGGTGTTCCACAAGCCATTGCCTCAAGAGCTGGAAGGCCAAATCCTTCCCAAAGACTCACAATAATGAGTGCATGACATTCGTTTAATAACGATAATTTTTCATCTTCATCAATCCAACCTTTCCAAATACACAAATGTTTTAGATTATATTTATCAATTAATTTTATAAGACTTGGTGTATATCTCTTATCAAAAGGTCCTACAAAAACAAGCTTATAATCGTTTACTTTTGCATTTGCAAATGCCTGGATAAGCCTCCGCAAATTTTTATGTGGATTATGCCTACCAATAATAAGAAAAAATTTTTTTCGTTGTTTTTTTATTGGATAAAACTTTTCATTATCAAATCCTAATTTGATTGGGAATAATTTATGCATAGGCACATTATAATATTTATTTAAATCATGAGCAGTAGAAATAGAATTACATAAAATTATCTTTGATTGTTTTAAAATCAAAGGAATATAAATTAAATGGTATAAAGTTAAAAATGATATCGTAGGGTACCTAATTGGTATTAAATCATGAGCCAAAACGACAGATTTAATATTAGTAAATAATGGCGCTTCCAATAATGGCGATAAAAAATATTCAGCATTTAATTTATTCATTAATTTTGGAACAGCATTTTGAAGCCAATACAATCTTCTAAAATGGCTTTTGATACCTGAACCTGGAGATAAGTTATTAGGTATATAAATATCACCTTTGATACCGATATCTTTTGGAATAAGTGTAGTGATTTTTTGAGGTGAAAAAGAATTTAGTAAATCCTTAGAAACGACCCCAATACCTGTATTTTTCTTGGTAATGTAGCTCCCATTAAAAACTATAGAAGTCATGGTTATAATATACGCATTGAAATCTATCTTAGATAATAGTCATTCAAATGTTTAGAGCAAACTTTTTTTCTAAATTTTTTAAATATAATCAAAATAGTAGTTGTGAAATTGTACAATATAATTCAAATGAGAATTTTTCCCTACAAGATCAAATCAATACTAATATTGTAGAGATAGATAAAAAAATATCAGACAGTAGCAAAGCCCTTATGGAGGCACAAATTGTAAAATTGAGATCCACATTCTCAAGATCGAATAATTTTATAGAGCAGATTGGAAAGAATGTTTACAAAGCAAAATTAGATGACTCAATCAACTGGTATCAAAAAGAACTAAGAGAACTATATCTTAGACGCAAAGAGCTGAAAATCAATCTAGAAAAAACTCAAGGTATATTTTGGTGGAATAGAATCAAAAGATTTCTGAGAATGTTACTAATAGGATTTTTCATCTCTTTAAGTCTAATTATCTTGTTGTCTGGTTTTATGATTATGATTTATTTATTACCACTTATTCTATTAATCTTCTTAGTTATTTTTATAGCTAATAAAAGATATTAATCTAGTTTTGAATATCAATTATATTGGAAAAATTTTTAAATTAAAAAAATTCAACCATCTCTAAAAAATACTTTCTCAAAATTTTCTTTGTAAACTTCAAAGCTTTACCCTGAAAAACTGAAAACCAAACACCCAAAGAACTGGCTGAATCGCGATAAATAATTTCTCAAAAGTAAGTAATTTTATTAAATGGTTGGTACAAGCAAAACATATCGTCTTTTGATGCGCCTGCTTAGGGCACTGCCGGTTAGAAGAAGAAGGTCTCTATTAAAATTAATTCCTGTAGCAGCCTTTACTGGCTTAACAGATGTAATTGTAGTTGGACTTGTTTCTAGATTATTTACTGTTTTTATAGGCCAACCCAATCAACCACCCTTACCATTTCAAACTTTTATACCTGAAGACCCGAAAACAAAAGTCATCAGTTTAGTGGTTATATACATAGGAATGAATTGGCTGGCATCATTTTCTAAATTATTTCTTAAAGCAGCCCAAGAAAGACTGAGAGTAGCAGTTTGGAGAGACTTATCAGAATTAGCACAGAAAAAATTACTATCTCAACCATATGAATTTTTCTTGGACAAGAAAAAATCTGATTTATCATCAAAAGTTCTAATAAATATATCTAGAGTCTCAGAATTTCTAGTAAGGCCAATCCTTCAAATTTCAAGTGGTTTATGTGTGATTGCGTTTATATGTGTTGCTGTTCTTCTCATAGCAAAGTCGATAGCTCTTTATTTAATTATTAGTCTCTTGATTTTTTACATCTTTATTTCGTTATTTGTAACACCTTTTATAAGGTATTCTTCTCGACAAAGAATCAAATTAGAGAAAGAAACAAACAATATTCTAACAGAGTCAATGAGTACAATTATAGATGTACATCTCACTGGCTCAGAATCATATTTTGAAAAGAGATATAAATTAGCAAGTAAAAACTCTTTCCCTTTTATTTGGAAAGCTGAAGTTTTACCGGAATTTCCTAGATCATTAATAGAGCCATTTGGTATTACATTAATTTTTGCAATTGGTCTTGTCCCTTACATAAATGGGCAAAACACTTCAATACTTATTGAGATAGTTCCATTTTTAGCAACAATTGCAGTAGCTGCTTTAAAACTAACTCCTCCATTACAAGATTCCTTTAGAGCATTAACTTCTATGCGGGCATCAATCCCTGATTTAGAAGAAATACTGAAATTAATAGAACTTCCATCGAGTCGACTAACGAAAAGATCAATAGGAGTTCCCACAAAAAAAGGGATTGAACCCAGAAACAACATCAAGCTTGAAAATCTGAGTTACAGATATCCCAACAGCAAGGAATACACACTAAAAAATATAAATCTTACTATCCCCATTGGGTCAAGAATAGCTTTTGTTGGAGAAACTGGAAGTGGAAAAACCACCACAGCCAACCAACTGCTATGTCTTCTTAGACCAACAGATGGACAACTGTTATTAGATGGGCTTACAGTTAACGATGCTGAAGTTCCAGCTTGGCAGGATTGCTGCTCTTACGTTCCACAATCAATTACTTTGTTAAATAGCAATATTATTGAAAATATCGCATATGGATTAGATAAAGAATTAATAGATCTTAAAAGAGTCTGGGATGCACTAAAGGCAGCTCAATTAGCAGAATTAGTGTCAGATATGCCAATGGGTTTAAATACATCAATTGGTGACAATGGCATCAGACTATCTGGAGGACAAAGACAAAGATTAGCCATAGCAAGAGCTTTTTATAGGCAATCAAAATTATTAGTTTTAGATGAGGCAACTAGCGCTTTAGACAACAGAACGGAAGCAGAAGTAATGGATGCAATTGAAATTATCGGTAGACGATGCACAATAGTAACAATTGCTCACAGATTATCTACAATTGAAAGATCAGATTGTATTTATGAATTTAAAGATGGAAGAATAAATGCCTTCGGAGATTATCATCATCTACTAAAAAAATCTAAAACTTTTTATGAAATGGTAGAAATAGCGAAAAAAAAACACAGTTCTAATATATAAATTACATATATTCAAAAATGTCGAAAAATATATGGGAAGAAATCAAAATTTAAAAAAGTAGTTTAAAATCTATAAATCCTTTAATTGAAAGATACAGCATTAAACCTGTTCCAATTATTGATCCAGATAATCCTCCAACGAACCCAAAAAATAAAGTACTCAAATTTTTCCCATCGGTTGTAGGTGATTGAGTAGAGATAGGTGGTTTTTCAACTACTTTTAAGCGCTCAACAGCTGGTCTTCGACTGGTTTGTTGATGTCTGACAAGTGCTTCGAAATCTGGCATTGAATTTGTTTAGCAATGGAGCAATAGGCCGACCAACCCGACATTCGCCTGGGATCGGATCGACCTTTATCATCTACTGCATCAATTACGGCGGCCCCCTGATTTTCTGCTTTATCAAAAGCTGATAACAAAGGAATCTCACCTTCTAGGACCGTTAAATCAAATTTTTTTAAAGCCTCTCTGGCTTCATTCGCAATTCGCTTTTGGCGACAATCGACCTTAACTAGCAAAACTGCATGAGGAATATTTAACTGTTTTAATAAAGTTGCTAATTCGACGGTTAATTCAACCGATCTAGCTTTTGGGGCAGTAGGCAAAAGAACAAGATCAGACCCAGCTGCTAAATGTTTTAGCTCTTCTTCATCAGTACTCGCTTGACCATCAGTTATCACAATTTCTGAGAATCTCGTAGCTTTAGCAGCTGCTTCTACAGGGACTATGTTGAATTTAAGATTACCTCTTGATCCATAAGCAAGAGCCGATCGATTTCTATCAGCATCAACTAGACAAACGTTTTTCCCTTGAGAATTCCAAACACTTGCCAAATGAATTGAGGTACAAGTTTTAGCTACTCCACCTTTTTGGCCACATATAGTTATGAACAAAGGCAAGAAACCTATATCTAAAAATAATTTGCAGGATTTAATTACAAAGTCAAGTAGCCACTTAAAGACCAATCAAGCAATGCTAATAATACATGACTAAAGGTATAAGAATTACAAATATATATTTTGCATTTTGTATTTTTTTATACTTTTTTCTACCATAATTCACAGATTAGTCATCAAAAGAAAATATTTATCCTTGCAAGAAGTTTTTTCTAATGCATATTTAATAATATTTATTAGACACGTAAATGTTCGTTGAAAAGATCTTATTAAATACAAAAAGAAAACTTTCTAAGATTTTCAATAAACACGAAAAAAAATTGTCGGATAGATTCGAAAATATAACTTCTATTCCAGGGATAGGAACCAAAAACTGCAATAATTTCTATAAAGCTGGTTACACGACGCCAGAATCAATTGTTTCAGCCTCTGATGAGGAACTGTTAAATATACCTGGCGTTGGCATTAGCTTTATTGAAAACTTAAGAAAAACATTAGGTAATACATAATTATAAGAAAATTCTTTTACCAAGGTAAAATCTCACCATTGGAATGCCAAAAAGACCCAGTATTATCAAGTGTAAGTTCATCAATTCTTTGAATCAGTCCTTTGACGGATTGTTCAGGCTGAATGCCATTTGAAGTAAAGCCTGTCATTCGAGTACTTACTAAACCTGGATGTAAAATTGCTACCGAAATACCTTTGGGCTTTAAATCAACAGCTAAAGATTTACCAGCCATACATAAAGCAACTTTAGACATCCTATATCCATAAGAACCACCAGAACTATTATCTTCTATTGAACCCATACGACTACTTATTAAAGCTATTTTTGCAGAATCACTTAGACGACTTAGCATAGTTTGTACACAACAAAGAGGACTTAAAGCATTGACCTCAAATTGATGAACAATACTTTGAGGATCTAAATTTTCAAGAGAATTAAATTCTGCAATTCCAGCATTTTGAATCAAAACGTCAATTTTAGTGTCATTTAAATTCTCTCTGAGCTTAATAACGGAATCTCCAGAGGTGATATCAATATTCGTTTCAACTCTTACTGACAAGGCATTTAATTCTGAAGATGCCGATCTACAAGTAGCAATTATATCTTCTCCTCTAGCTTTCAATTGACGAACAAGTTCTAAACCAATACCTCTATTGGCACCTGTAATTAGATAAGTAGACAAAATTAGTTTTAATCTTTCACAAGATTAAAACAAAAAATAAAAAAAAACGAAAATCATTAAAATTTCAACAAAAAAGCATATAAAAAAATTGTTGATAATTTAAAAAAGCATGCTCAATAATTTTGATCTTCATAAATAGAATCGCATAGAGTTTCTGAAGATCCTGAAAGAATATTTGGACCATATAAAAAAACAAATCTTGTTTGACTTCGTAAATCTCCTGACAGACGAATACAGCAAAAACCTTTTTTTATTACAAGTAATCGCCAAAACTCATTCCAATCTATACATTGATCAAAAATTTCATGTATGTATAAAGTCTTATCTGAAGAATTGATTTCAAATCTTAATTGGTCTCTGAGAAAAAAATATTTTGCTAATCTTTCATTTTTAGAAATGATCAAGCCAAGATAATTGGTATTATTTAAATCGTAATCTAAAGTTTCTAGATAATTAACAATCTGAGCAATATCAATATTACTGAAAGCATGACATTTTAAAGTTTTTAACAGTGGCGAGTCCCCTGACATTATTCAAAGATTATACTTATTTTATATTTTAAATCTAGAAATTGAAAAAGGTAAAATAAATTAAATATTTAATAAAAAAATTTGTCTTCATCAATAATTTTTTTTATTAAAAATCTTCTTTTTCATTAGAAATATTCTCAGAGCCACCAATTCTTGAGTTTAATGCAAGTTGATAAGTCTTTTCATGAAGACTTTGATCGGCATTCTCAACTATGATTTCAGGATCAAACCAATTGTCATTGTCGAAAGATTTGGTTATTTTTCTTATCCTGTATCCCAAATTAAGATAATTTTGTGAAAGCTTTCGCCATTCACCATTTTTCTTACGATAGCCAAACTCAAAATAATACTTACCTTTATTTATAGGGATAGGGAATGAAATAGAGGATTGAAATTTGCTTACCTGAATCTCTTTCATAATACAAGTTGAATTATCTTTATTGCTATTATTACTAATATCAAATAATCTAATTGCATAAAAACAACTTTTACTAAACTCAATCCTAAAATTATCAACCGGACTAATCTCCCAACAACATTTGACATAACCATTGCCAAGATTATTAACGGTTAAATTACTAAAGCTATTAGTTACTTTATTTAGAGTATACCAAAAATATTCTTTTAAGTTTAAATTTAGAGGAATTTTCATTTTTTTTGAAAAAAATTATTTAATATTATAATTAATTTTGTTTTTTTTACCATAAAATTTTATTATAAAAGATTTTTATTCAATACCTAATAAGATAGCCGACATATAAACAGATATAGTAAAAAATTTGATGAGCACAAAGTATATTGAATTATGCTGCTTGGGTCTCCTGATTTTCATTAAGAATTGACTCTACAAAATCAACAGTAGCTCTTCTGGATGAAATATTACTTGTCTTCCAGTGATTAATTAAAGTTTGCAACTCGAGTATCCTTTGTTCTGCAACTTCAATTTTTTCTTTATTATACATTGAAATAAAAAATTTACTTTTATACTTCACCCTACCTTTTATAAAATATATATCAAGAGATAAGTAAAAAGTCTTGAGCCTATTCAAAGATCATTTCAAGATAGATCTTGAGAAAAAATTGATTAATAAAAAAGCCAGGCACTTAGTACCTGGCAAGTTAATTAATAGATAAATGGTAACTATATAAATCTATTAATAATAAAACCCTTCAAGGCAGGAGAAACAGAACTGACAAATCTTCTCATTTCCATTAACTCATGACCGATTGGTAGATGCGACAATGGATCACCTCCTTAAATAAACATAAATAAAGAATAGCCAAAAAATGCTGTATGTCGGTAAATTCGGTTACATTTTTCTGAAAAACGAAAATTACTTGTGAAATCAGTCACCTCATCTTTGTGGATCGGTTAGAAACTGCTTCAGTTATGACTTGGAAAGATAATGATAAATAATCCAAATACATTATGAGTTCACAAGGACGAAAAATAAATAAATAAAGTAGAAATAGTCTCCTTTGACGCGTTGAGAAGAATAAGTCGCTAAAACATTAATCCTATCTCTACTCAGATGAGTCAACTAATCTTTGGCGGTTTGCTATCCACTCCCGCTCCCACAGCACCTATTATTGGTATAGCTTTCATTGCTTTGTTCGCAATCGTTGGTGTGATGGTTGGTCCTGATTATGACGGTATGAATGCCCCTGCATTAGATACCTCAAAAAAGTCGGATAAAAACTGATTGCTATTTTAATTGCTTTCAATAATCAAAAAATTTTTTCAGTTAATAGGTTAATTTTATCTATTAACTGATTTTTTTTAGTTAAAAAATTCCTGGAATTATCTGACCAGTAGTTGCGTAAGCCCCTATACCCGCGACTATGCCCAACATAGCCATCAATCCATTAAAACGTTCTGCGCCTGAGTTCATGAGACTTACTTAAAAAGTAACCTTAACCAAAGCAACAAGCTAATTGAGAGCGGAATACCGAACGGACGTACCTGTAAAAAGCATTAAAAGGTCTAAAGGAAATTTAATTTGACAAAGTTGTAGAGGCAATTCCTGAAGTAATTAAAAGTACACTTTGTAAAATCAAAAGAATAGATAAAATTTCCAAGAAGAGTGATTCGTCGACAATACAACTGTACTACAAAAGAAAAGTATAGCAAGTCTCAACGGTTAGATAGCAAAAGATAAAAAAATTTTAAATTCAGGATCAAGCATCTCTTTGATTCAAATAAAAGTTGTGCAAAATCAATCTATTGATAAATTTTGAATTTGCAGCACAACTCACAGAATACTTACGAAAAAATTCATCCATTTTAATTTGACTTTATTTGAATGCCTCCGAAAAATTGACATAAAAATGAAAATTAGAAATATTCAGAAGTAAATACCTATATTACAGATACCATAAATAACTACAAGGAACAACAAGTCATGTCGCAGAGAAATGTTTTAGGTACTGAACTCAAATCTTGTAGTTGCAGTCCTATGACAGGATGGTATCGAGATGGGACATGTAGAACAGATTTATCTGATAGAGGAATGCATACGGTCTGTGCTGTGATGACTGAACGATTTCTTACATATAGCAAAGCTCAGGGAAATGATCTTTCTTCGCCTCAAGTAGGATTTCCAGGTT
Source organism: Prochlorococcus sp. MIT2304 (assembly GCF_059772405.1). Lineage (NCBI taxonomy): Bacteria > Bacillati > Cyanobacteriota > Cyanophyceae > Synechococcales > Prochlorococcaceae > Prochlorococcus > Prochlorococcus sp. MIT2304. The sequence continues at coordinate 1,461,290 of NZ_CM186286.1, read as the reverse complement.
TAAAAGAAGGCGATCGCTGGTGTCTTTGTGCTCCTCGATGGAAGGAAGCATTTGACGATGGGATGGCTCCTTTGGTTGATCTTGAAGCAACAGAAGAAAGTACACTACAAATAATCAAAATAGAAACCTTAAAACAATTTTCATATAATTGACTGGCAAAAACATTTTCAAAGAGATTTTTGCCTAATTAATTAACCTAAAAAAATTATTCTTCAATATCTTCAAAAATAGTAGGTAGAGCCTAAAAACTTTAAATATTAGTTTTAGATCAAAAAAAGATACTAAGGCTCAATAGAAATACAAATTAATTATAAATTTGAACCAACCCAACTTGCACTATATATATTTCAAGCTAAAAAGAACAAAATAGATAATGTATCATGTTAAGCACATCTTCTCGTCTTCGCATACAAGAAATTTTAAATAGACTTGCTACGGGCGATCAAGTCACTCTTAAAGAAAGAATTTATATCAATAAATATGCGGCAAAGAATCAAAATGTATCTAATTGGCTTAAAAAAGCCTCACTTATCCAACGAAACAAACATCTATCTAATCCAATAGATAAATTACTTAATGGACTAGATCTATGTTCAGAAGAACCTCATTCAACATACGATCCAAGACATGATGATCTAGGAGAATGGTTCTCGGGAGCACCTTCATGGGTTAGAAGAAGCTGAGGCTATCATTCAAATAAAAAGACCAACTTGGATCGATGCTTAAATCTTTAGGTGAAGAGATCAAGCAACTTCTTCTTCTTTTACATTCTTTTCGAGCTTTAATAAATCTATAACATTAGAACTGATCGGTTTAAAGTCCTCCTCCTTAGCAGAAGAAATAGAATCCTTCATCAAAAGTTTTACAAGTGCAGTCATTGAAGACGTGAGCAACTTTAAGCTCTCAAAAATATTTCCCAACTCTTGCGTAATCTCCTCTTGATGCTTTCCTTTACTCATTAATGTTGAGAAAGTCCAACCAGCAAGACCTAGAAAAAGCAGAAAAACGACCGTAATCATAGTAAAAATCAAGACAAATCATATATATCTACTACTCATAAATAAAGCAAGTCAGAAATCATATATTTCAAGAAAATATGATTATTTTAAAAATCATGAGGAATAATTTCGAAATTATCGAATCATGAATAAAAAGGCTTTAAAGAAAACAGATTCAGTTAATCAATTTAGCCAATCTGATTGCACTCTTCATTGCTGTCTCTAATCCTGAAGAACTATTCAAATCAAACCAATCCCCACAAAAACCAATTTTACTTATTTGGGACCATTGTAACTGCTTAGGAAGTAGGGGATTAAGAGGTTGAGAAGCTCTCCAATCCATTTTATCAATAAGTCTTGCCTGTAAAAATAAATCTAAAAATTTTGGATGATTCTCAAAAACTGATCTCAATAAATTAAAAACACTCTCAGTATTAATATCTATTAGTCTATTAATATAGAAGCAGTGCAAAGCAAAAATCATAGAACCATCAGATTGCCTTTGAAAAATAATTCTTTCAAAATTTAAATTATCCATAATCACTTTTGAAAAGCTTAAATGTAAATATTGATTATTAAAGTTTTGAACTACTGCACAATTGGAAATATGGAAAATATAAATCTTTCGACTTATATAATTTTGTTTTCTTATTTCTCGTAATACAGAATCAACGACCTCGTCTTCACCTGGGATAAAAGCATCCCTCAGTGGTACAGAATTAATCTGTAAAATATCTAAGCACCTGGGATGTGCAATTAAAGAACTTGATAGAATAAGAGTTTTAGATTTGATAAACATTTCTTTATCAACTTCTATCTCCCATAAATTATTAATGCGTTTAATTGATTTAGTAAGTGTTTGAAATAAAAAATTTATTTTTTTAGGGCTAATAGATTGATTTAGTATTTCCTGAGAAAAATTTATCATAAAAGGTAAACTCCTATAGTATCGATAATTATTAGATTCATTCCTTATCTCACCAAATTCATTGATCATTAAAATATCATTTGATATGTCTACCAATTTTCTTGAAGTTATTAATGGTGCAATTAATTTAAGTATATCTCGTGGAATTTGTTTGCTAAAAATAATAGATGGTAACCCATGGTCAAATTCAAGAATTTGGTTTCTTCTAGATTTTCTTGTTGTAGCTCTCCCACCAATTCTCCTGCCATGTTCAATTAATAATATTGAAGCATCAGAAAATCTGTTATTTAAAAATGAAGCAAACGTACAAGCAGAAATACCTGCGCCTATAACTATAAAATCATAAACTTTATTCATGAATTTGGCAGGTATAAGTCACGATTACTGGCAATCTCTCCTTCTTCTTGAAAGAAATCTCTTAAATTAGTTTCTTCACTCTCACTTAAATAATTTCCACAATCTTTTCGAATTCTCTCTACGGTAAATTCCCATAGATCTTCAATAAATTTATCATCATCAGGAAAAGCTACAAATTTTAAGTAAGTATTATTTAATGCAAACTCACTTGAAGATTCTGCAGAAAAGCCCTTTTCCTTTGCTTCGCAAAACTTACTAGCAAATCTCTTACCTACAGAATTTTGAGCTGCTGTCAAATCAAACTCTATCGCTTGTAGAGATGATACTTGTAAGAAGTTAATGCAAAAAAATCCAATAGTTATTAATATAAATAATTTTTTTTTAGTTATATTCATAAATTGCTTCTATAAAGCCAGAAAAAGCTTAAAAAAATTCAATAGGTAATGTTATTTTCAAATCAATAACATTTCAGTTAGATTATATAGAAAAAAACAACAATGTGTCGGAAATTGTTTTAAATCAATAAACAATTAGTTTCCCTGAGTAATCATATAAATCTCTTCCACAAGCAGCTAGAAATACAGTTGATACTTTTTGTCATGAATCGAACGAAGGAGTAGCTTAGGGTAGTTATTAATACATAGATTAACTATATTAAATTAATGTTTCTACTGATACTTCTCTCAGCTTACCGGAATCATAAGTTATCTAAGAAAATTTTTTTACTCTCCCAGATCATTCGATAGTATACAAACCAATTTTTTACAAATATTCTCAAAAAGTAGAGGTACGAAAAGCATTTAATTAAATTAACTCCATCGCAAATATTATTTGTTTAAAGTTGAAGAGATTAGTGCAAATGATTAAAGCATTACTACTTTTTTTAGTCTTATATCCTCTTCTAAAAAGTCGATTACTATGATGTTAGAGATATCACAGGCGTAAACAAAGGTACTGGAACAATATTAAGGCTGTCAGACTCCTATTTTAAACGTCTACCTATTAAGAGAAATTGCTCTAATTAATTTTTTCAATTCTACCCTAACAAAGATAATGAGAGAGCTTTGACTTCATCACTCTTAATCTAGACTAAATCTAAAGAATGTTGTGGAGATTAATATCCCAGATTCAACCCATGTCGACAGAGTCTATAAATGTTCTAAGCAGAGATGCAGTCACCAATCACTTGAACTATTAGTTAGGGTCACTGCATATAAAAGGAGGAAGTCTATATTATAATTTGCTAGATTTCTCTGAATCTACTGAGAAAAATAAACTCTTTATTAAAATAACAGCTTTTGTGTAAATCAATAAATAGATCCTTTCTCAATCTTAAATGACCCAATCGTTTTACACTATAAGCTTGTTGCATTAGATTGATGATCCATTGCTGAGGAAAGTAAAAGTTCTAAAAATGAATATCAATTCCATTTTCCTTATTCTTATATTAATAGCTGTTTATTTAAATCTATATTTAACTTTAAATACAAAAAGGCAAAAGAAAAAAACAAAACTACCCATATCCTCGAAAGAGTGGAGAGAAAAAGTAGAGGATGAAAATTTTAAATCTTGGCTTTCCAATCGAGAGAGATTAAGAGATAAAAGAAAAGGAAATAGTAATCACTGATTTTATTAATTCTGAACAGTTCATTAAAACAAAATTTCCAAAGCGAACATAGTCCATTTTCTTCTCTTATGGTAATCTTAAAAAGAATAATCTTTACGCATTTATATTAATCAAGTAATTAAATGAAAGTTAACTAATTACATCAAGGAGTTATAAATTATTATTCAATTGTAACTATGTTAATTTAATCCTCACGTTAACTAGATGTTCCTGTAAAACAAAACCCATTCTTAATACAAAAATCATAGGCAAATAATTTTAACGATTCAGGCATCTCCTGCCATTGCATTTCCTCAAGTTTGTTTAATTGATCTAAACTTACACTCTCTTTAACTGCATATTCCTCCATCATATTGCCCCAGCTGGAAGAGAAGTTATCTAGATAAAACGCTTTCTGGTTCTGGTTAAAAAAATCAATTATGTCTTCTTTGGTAACTACTTCTCTGGATAGTTTCTTGTAATATTCAAACTCTGAGGACCAATCTGGCGTTAAGTTTTCAGACATCAGTTAAACTACTTATTACATCATTATAATTTATTGCGTTCATAATATTAATTGGAATGACCAAATGAACATAATGATTTAAGTGCAAAATATTTGATAGCTCGTTCTGTGATCTCCAATTCATGTTCTCCAAGAATTAGCCATAAAGACTTTGCTAGTGTTTTTGCGATTCATTTTAACGAGTAAGTCTCAAATGCAAACAGATTTCATAATTGTTGGAATGCTATTAACTGGCCAGAGTAGATGTTTTTATCTTAATTGAATAAATTTATATCTATTACAATACTAAAACCTATTGTTGATTACTCTATGCAAATGAAGAGCTTAGATGGATGCCGATTGACAATTGGCTCTTACCCACCATTTCTCTATAATGCTTATGGTGGTGGAGGTAAAGCGACATTATTTCCTAGCAAAAAAAATAATCTTCTTAATGTAAACTTCTCATCTAAAACATTTTTAATCCCTCCTCTTACTTCAAGAACAACAAAATTTCTATCTCTCCCATTACCACCAGGTTTAAAGATCGAAATGTCTATGGATCATCTAGCAGGAACTATTGATAAGAACTCTGGAGAAGTATTATTAAAATTTGAATCCCAATTTCTTTTTAGCATTGGAGCTATCATTGAATTTCCTGGGTTAATAGTTAACACCTTACTAAAAACAGGAAAAGTAAAAAGTCAATTACATGAAGGAGAAGGTCAAGTTCTTCAAAACAATGGCAAAACAAAGCTAGTAGGTATTTGCATAATCCCTAAAACTGGACATAAAATCTTAGATACCTTCCTAGGTCTTCCTAATGAAGCACTAGCAGAACTACAATGCGAAATAAAATAATACATACAACAAGCTAATAATCAAAAAGAGAATTATAAGTTTAATATCAAAACAAATGTAGCTATAAAAAAGTCAGTAAAGCAATCAATTCTATGGTTAATCTATCCTGGAACATTTACAATCTTGATTGAATTTGTTAAAAATTATCTAGTTAAACTAGAATCAATGTGTCATTATCAATCGGCGTATCACCAATTTCACGATGGTCCAAAAATTTTAGGCTATCTCAATCTAATAGCAGAATACTTATAAAGTAAAGCTGCTTTGAAGATCATATATTGCTACACCAAATGAAACCAATTAGTACATCCTCTAATCCAATACACATACGATTTAATAACGAATGACTCCTGATCTGCTAATCATTCCTTCTTCAAAATCAAAAAAGAAAAAGTTAACAGAGAATAAAGTTCCTAAATGGACTATCTTTTCTCTGTGTTTTATAACAACTCTAGTAGTCGTTAGCCTAATCAAAGCGTATCTTCCATTGCTTGTTTCTGCGCTTGCAATGCTTTTTGTCTGGAGTCAAATGACCAAACCAGTAGCAGAGATAAAAACTAAAGCTACAAATGATGACAGCAACCAATTAAACCTCTTCCATAGGCAATATAAAATTGGCAGAAAATATTCTAAGGTGAAAAAAGTATTACATGAAAAAGAAGATCCAAAAGTTGCATAATTTTAATTGCTTTAAATAAAAAATTAAAACATTTGAGATAAGTAAGCTGAAAGCAATACTATCTATAAATCAGAGCTACAATGGGATACTCACAAGAGTTGTTGTTGATTGTTTTAGACTTGACTAGATATATAGACATGTGAGAATCGATTCATATATTCAAATGTGTCAGACTCCATGGTTACTATTTTCTGTTTACTATGCCTGCAAATCATCATCATGACAGCTACTAGGATTTAACTAAATGAAAAATCTTGTAAAAGCAAGTATTGAACTAACAGAATCACAACTACTTGCCATAAAAGATCGAATTAAAACCTGGAACACAAAAGAAAAAATAATAGAAATAATGAGATATAGATATGGTCGTATAGAAGATCAAACTGCATGAAAAGCTCCTTAATCAACTTAGTACTCACTATAGGTATCTTGTTTCAGGAAAATCGATATCAATCGAGTGACCACAAAATAATTAAATCTTTTAGACCTACATAACATATAAGGAAAACAGCAAATTAGTCGTAGCCCACTTGCAATCATTGACTAATTGAGTAAAGCTTTATTTGTCTTTATCAATACTAATGTCTTTTGAGTTATACATCTTAGTTATTCCATTCTGCGTTATTCCAGTATTTCTAGTTTCACTCGATTACTTTAACAAAAGTGCTAAGCTCAAGCGTAGAAATTTGAATGTAATTGACTTTGATAAATTCGTAAAGCGTAAAGAAGAGGGAGATGCTGTAGATCATGATATTGCGAAACTATTAGATATTGATACATATGCTGCATAAATTTTGATTATAGTTTGATTCTTACTAGCTTCAAAACATACAAAATTTTTAAACACTCATTCAACTTCACTCTAAAATCTTCACTAATACCTAATTAATTGTATCCATCAAGTCTTTAAGCTCGGATTATTCAAACGGTCATAGAATTATCTATTAGTTCTTCAATATTTTATACGTACAACTTTTGTTCTTTAAATTATTTAGAGAAGTTTAACCTATGTTGTAAAAATAAATTCATTTACAAGTTGAGATGAAAACACTAATGAGAAAAATCAAGAAGAGCCTTTCCAAAAAATCCTTTATTGAAAAGTTTAGCAATTCGTAGATGTTTTAGATTTTCATAGTGGATTATAATTTTCACTTAACCAAAATATTTAGCTTAATTGAAGTTTGTTCAAATAAGTTAAAAGTGAAAAACCAAGCGAGTATCAACTGTTGCACGACAGTTTTCGGCATTGCCATCTTCGCAATTAATTATACCTTGATTAGATCCTTTAAAATCCCTAAGCATGAACGTTGCAGTTAGTGGAGTTTTGAAAGGACTCAAACTAATTCCCACCCCAGCATATTGTCCAGCATATTCGGTAAAAAAAGAGACTTTTTTATTTAAAGCTATTCCAAAAGAAAATATTGGTTCATACTTACCTAAATTTACCCAATTTGTTTCAATTTCCTCCGCTGATTTATATCTTCCATTACCAAATCCTGCATTTAGGTTCAGTAACGAAGAGGATTCACTATTTAAATGCTTACCTAAATCCCACGCTTTAGAGTATAAAAATAAGTAAGATCTACCTAGATCTGCCTGTACAATTTCTCCCACTTCAGGGTGCTTATTGTTCGGCCCACCTTTTCCGTAGGGATTGTAGAGATTATTTCCAATTATCGATAATCCCTGCGAAGAAGTTAAATTGGTTTTTAGTTGGAATCCAATAGCTTGACCAGCATCACTCCAAGTCCCATCAGAACGATTTCCTAAAAAACTTTCCTGCTGAGAGTAGTTAAGACCCAATGAGAAATATTTTGTGTTAATCGGTGTAGCTTCAAAGAAAAATTGACTGTCGGCACAAGATTTCCAAAATTCGTCCCAGGTACAATCATCCTTTGCGACTCTATTAGTTGGATTGCCCAGCAACTGGCCAGTTACTGTATAAGTAAATGTTTTTGAATGTTTAAAGGATGAAGGTATCCAAAAACTCATTTCAGGATACAAGTTTCCTTTATAGATTAAATTACGTGATACAGATCTAAATTTATTTTCTAAAGTAATATCTTTCAAATTTTCACTATTCTCTAATAGCTGATTACTTTCTTTATTAAAAATATAGTCTTCACCTTTAAAATCATTTTTCGTTTCAATCTTATCCCATATTATTATGTGTTCATATTTCCCTTCATTTGTTTCTATTTTTTGCCATTGAGGGGAATCTGCTATATCTAAATTTTCTAAAAATATATTATTTTGTCTCTTTTCTTCCCATTCTTCTGAGTTCAACTTTTGTATTGGTAAAAATTGAATAAATATAAATATAATAAATTTAATATCAAAAGTTAAATTTATTATTGTTTTTAAATACTGGTTTTGCATTTCATCCAGACTTTACAATCGTAATCTAATAGATATTTTATATTTTTCAAGATAATAGAGGTACTTTGATAAAGAATTCAAATATAATATATTTTTGCTTTGATTGATTAATTATTTCTTCAAATAATCAACTATCAACTACACACCTATAGTTATTCAAAATCAATAATTTTAAATATATAAGAAATCTAGAAAATCAACTGATCGAGTGCTATTTGATATTAATTAATTTAAAAATTAGAAAATATTAGTTACTATAGCTATTTCACACTCGAAGAAATTGAATTTGGTTAAGCCACTTTAGTGTTTTCTAAAATTTCTTAGCTCTTTTCAGTCATTCAGAAACAACTTATTGTAAAATAAGCCTCCTTTTCTGAGATATAAATGAAAATAAAACTCTCTTTACTGGAATAATTGAGCTAGTTAACAAAACATATCCTATAACATCTAAACAATGACTAAGTATCACTTATAGTCTAAGCCTTAGAAATAATATAAAAAAAAATGATAAGTTTTTTTTTAATCCGTACTTGTAGGCATATATCCTATCCTTTTCATTAAAAAAGAAGTATATATGTATTGATTGATTCTAGTCATCAAATCCAATCCCTCGTTTAACAAGTAGGAAAGAAGTCAGAACACAAAATTAGCGCACAAGAAGCTAAAAGTTTCTTATCAGAGATAAAGCGGCTCACCAAAAAAGACAAGACAAATATGTCTCCATTGATTGTAATAATAATGTCTTATATCAACAAGCTTATAAGAAGTTGAATGGACTTGAATTAATCATCTCGAACTTTCTTCAACCAATAGGGAATAAAAGTCTTTTCCTTTTTCGCTGAATCATATAAATAATCAGACGTACTCTCTAATAAAGCTGCAAGGGTTATTCGAACACTTGGAAAAGTAAGACCACAAAGAATAGCAATCAAAAAGATTATCTTCATTGCATGAGTCCCTATGCGCTTGGTTGTTTCATTACCAGAATCACCGCTTACCAGCCCAGCTATATAGTAACCAAACTATAAACCCAACCATAAAAACAGGCATAAAGCTATCAATAAAAATATAGGCTGAATAAACGATTACGGGAAATAAGATGACACGCTTAATATTGAGACGTCTACCTCTTGATGTTCTTCTCCATAATCTTAAAAGAGGCATATATACTATTCCTTTTTAGGAGATAATTTATTGATTTTAGCTTGTTGAATTTTTAGTTTTTCTCTTTCTGTCTTAGCAGCTCCATAAGTAGTTCTGACGCTATAAAATATAAAAATTGCGTTAATAGCTCCAACTAAAATAATTCCAACAATAATTGTATTAATGCCCTCAGGTGAACTCAAATATTCCAAAAGAGCATCTTGATTAAACATCTAGTGAACAATCAATCTTTCTAGGAGTAGAGCTAAAAATACTCCTTTAAAAAAGACAAGCCAAAGTAATCCATAATCCGTCAAACCAAGCTTCTTTTGATACCAAACAATTAGCTGCTTGTGCATATCTATAAGTTTCATTCTTCTACCTCAATAATTTCATAATAGGGACGGTCCCCATAATCCGCATCAGAACAACAAACATCGGAATATATTTCTTCTAATAAATCGTAAGCCTCATCATAACTGCTAAATGATCGGTCAGTAATATCATCAGATTCTTTGTCATGCCTAACGATTTTATAAATCATGACGAGGTTGATTAGCTTGATATAAGAGTCCCGAATAAACCTGCAAAAGCAGAAAGAGTAAAGAACGAAACAATTCCTATTACAATAACTTTAGATATGTGTTTCATCTGATTTGCAAGTCCTTACCTAGTTTAATCAATAAATCGATAATGCTTACGGACCGCTTTATATACATCCCATCTAAAGTCCATCCCTGCGGGGAAGACAACTGAATCACTTTCACCAAAACTTCACAGATTCTCCTCCCTCAGGCGTTACCGTTACTTCACCCTCAACCAATAAACAAGTCTCTTCTTCGTCATTTATCCAATACAAAGAGCACTCTAAACACGACTAAAGTTGACATTAACTATGCTTAATACATCATCAAAAATCATCAATCGCTGGCTTACACAATAGAAAAGAAATATAGATAAAGCTAACAAAAGGGAGACTTAAATTTATGGAGAGATATTAATCCTCAGATCCTAAGAAAAACAACTACTGACTACTCAAACAAGAATCAAAGTCAATTTCTAGTTGAGTCCAATGGCTTTGTTCTGAACTTATCCCCCACAATTCGCCTCTTTCAGAGGCTTCTAAAATAGACTCATAAAATTCTGGAATATGCTTTGACATTCTTTTAGTTAATTGTAGAAGCAGAAATTGTCTCTTCACAATCGGTATCTCCTGGTTCACAGACAACTTCAGCTTTATCAGAGTGTGAGCTGCAACCCATTGCCATAACTGGTGAAACATTGAGTACTGTGTGTAGAGTAGTTGCCGAAAAAAGAAGATAAGGAATGAATTTTTTCATGGCCAGCTTTAGGATTTCATTTATGATCTATCAGCTGATTACCAACTGTGAGGTTTCAATGTTCGGTTAACTTCTTAAATCTAATAGGAATAGAAACTATTTATAAATAAACAATTCCTAATAAAAGGAACTTATAAAATATGAGTTACTGGTTTTAGCATAACTCTCATCTGTTGATAGACATAGAAATCAATGAACATGAGTCAATTCCAATTCACTGATGAACAATTTTTAGCGATCAGAGAAATCTGGAGAGATATCAATTATCAATGCAAACTGCTGCAAGATCAAACTGTTTGTCCTGATAGCGAGATAGTCAAAATGATTGACTCTGCGAACAGTTATTGGGAAAACAAGAGTTAAAAAACTAATTATGCACTCAATTTTTTCCAGATCACTTCAGATTCTTTGATTAAGTCAATAGCCTCTTCTCTTCCAAGTATCTTTTGTGCATCGTTCATTAGCTGTATGTATCTAAGCCTTAGTTCTTGTTTATTCATGAGCTGCATTTGTATTTCATGCAGAGATTTCTCACTCAATGCAACATTATGTCTATTAGGTGCATGCGAAAAATTTAAAGAGGCGTTGTGGTGACTCATTAGAATAAACCTGATTAATTCTTGGCGAGGGAGGGAAATTGCTATGCAGAACAATTTCCCTAGCTCTAGTTGGGTTTCAAAAAGCGCTTTGCAAAACCTTTTAAAAACACTTGCAGGTGATTGACTGACCTACGCAACTTATTCAATATTTTGGCTAGGCAACTTAGCTATTGAGCTGGTTAACCATTACGGTTTTCCTTATTAAAGGTTGGTACTTTAAATAATGCAGCTTTCAGTGCTTCAGGGTAAACGTTTAATGATGATGTCCACTCACAAAATTCCTGGCTGACTGCATAACTATCTTCATACCTCTGTGAATTATCGAGGTAATTTACTCTCTGCGAAGCCCATACAATGATGAGTCGTTGACTAATATCCATTGGTTAACCTTATCCAAGCCAATAAAGCACCGTGGTTATTACTTGTTAAAACAATATGAAAAGAACACTCAAAGGAAAGCTTTTTATTCATTATTACTCACGACTAAATCACCTTTTAGGTAAAGTTGAACGTAAGCTTTAGTTCACTGTTTTATTTATAAATATATTGTGGATACGATAAATATAGTTTGGTTTAAAAAGGATCTAAGGATATACGATAATGAAGCACTAAATGAAGCTCTTAAAACTGGGAATGTAATACCAATCTTTGTTATTGAGCCAGATCTCTGGAAGCTTCCTGATCACTCTTCAAGACAATGGGAATTTGTACGGGAATGTTTAATTGATTTGAACAACTCATTAAATGAAATTGGTTTGAGATTAACTATAAGAGTTGGGAACATTCAAAATGTAATTAAAGAGTTTACGAAAAGGTTTCATGTTAAAGGTATTTATAGTCATGAAGAAACCGGCAATGAATGGACATTTAGACGTGATCAAGATCTAAGACTGTTTACAAAAAACGAAAACATAAATTGGTATGAATACAGACAATTTGGTGTTTTTAGAGGTCTCAAAACACGTAAAAATTGGTCCCAAAAATGGGAACAACATATATCACAGGAACTCATCAATAAACCCAGAAAAGTAAATTACTTTATTGATATTCCAAGTCATAATTTACCCTCATCTAAAAGTTTAAAGTTAAAATTAGATAAATGTTGTTATCGAATTCAAGGAGGAAGAAAGCAAGGGCTTAATAAACTGCATGAGTTTCTGAAATACAAAATAGATAATTATCAATATTCTCTTTCAAGTCCTTTAAAAGCATTCGATGGATGTTCTCGCTTATCGCCTTACTTAACTTGGGGTTGTCTATCAATTAGAGAGGTAGTCCAGACAATTAGAAAAACCAAGAAAAGAGGATCCAAAGCAATTGACTCAAGATTACATTGGCATTGCCATTTTATTCAAAAGCTTGAATCAGAGCCTGAATTAGAAAATCGTGAGTACCACCCAGACATGAGAGGGATCAGAAAGTCAAATCAAATTTTTTTAAGAGCATGGAGTCAAGGCCTAACTGGGATACCTTTCATAGATGCATGCATGAGATCCCTAAATAGTCATGGGTGGATTAATTTCAGAATGAGAGCAATGCTTATGTCATTTGCTAGCTACCAACTATGGCTTCCATGGCAGGAGAGTGGCCTATGCCTAGCACGCAAATTTATTGACTACGAGCCAGGAATTCACTGGACACAATGCCAGATGCAATCGGGTACGACATCGATTAATACCATTAGAATCTATAACCCAATTAAACAAGGATATGATCATGACCCAGAGGGAATGTTTATTCGAACTTGGGTAAAAGAATTACAATACCTTCCAAGCAAATTCATCCATGAACCATGGAAAATTGATCTATTTCGTCAAAATGATTCATCATCCGTTCTTGGAAAAAATTATCCATTACCTATTGTAGATCCAATTATTAGTACAAAGAAAGCACGAGCAAAGCTAAAAGAGATAAGGAATAAACCAGGCTTTTTTGACATCGCAAATAACATCCTTCAGAAACATGGTTCCAGAAAAAGAAGAAAGTCAAAATTAAAAAAGAACCAAAATAATCCCGTTCTACACAATCAATTAACCCTCAAGCTTTAAAAAACGCAGGTTTGATGAGTCTAGTGATATCACTAGGAACGGTATAAAGATCAGCCAGAAGCAATAATGTCTCTACTTATTTAGAACAAGCTAAGTTCACACTTAAAAGATGATTCTTCTAGAGTTAAGTGGTTAAGTTTTAATCAGTTGATTTAGTTCCTGAAATAACATGTCCAATTATTATTATGAGCAATCTTCATCATCAACTTCTAATCAATCAGTAAGTAGTATTTCCAATATAGAAACTAAGCTTGTAACGGTACAAGCTAAAAGCTCATCTCACCCATATTTTGGTCAAGGATCATCCAAAGGATATTTTATTGATGGTAAAGAATCCCCTTCATTAATTCTTAGACAAGAGGTTACTTATAGATTCGATCAATCTGACAGCAGTAATACCAATCATCGAATCTTATTCTTTACTGATGCATATAAAATAAATTCTTATCTAACAAACATTTCTGAAGTTGGTACTGCTGGTTCAACGGGTGCATATACCGAAATCACTTTAAACAGCGCGACACCATTAGAAATTTTCTACCAATGTCAAAATCATCCTTTAATGGGTAGCAATATAAAATCGTCAACTTCAGGTAATGACTCACTTACTAGTAGTTCAAATAATGAACTATTTGATGGAGGAGCAGGGACCGATACCGTCATATTTAACGGAAAATTTTCTAATTATACTTTCACACGTACGTCAACATCTTTAGACACAAATGATCAAAGAACAAGTATTAATGATGGAACAGATACTCTCAAAAATATCGAATACATTCAGTTCTCTGATCAAACAGTAGAAGAATCAAAAGTAGACGTAGTTAAAAATTATAGCGGTAATTTTAGTGACTATAAGTTCTATAATAAAGGTAATGGTGTCTATCAAATTAAAACTGATTCTGGTTATGAGGACGTCACCGGAGTTCCTTCATTAAATTTTACAGAGGAAGCGTCAACAAGTTCATTTAGAAACATTAGTGCCATTGTTGATATCAAAGGAACTTTTGATCAAGTAACTGGTTTAGAAACTGATGATGCAAAAATGTTCCGTCTATATAACGCTGCATTTAAACGTCTTCCTGACGCTGATGGATTAAAATATTGGATTGGTAAATACACTTCTGGAGAAAACGATGATCGAGCAGTTGCACAATCATTTCTTGTCTCTGCTGAATTTAAAGAACGCTATGGCGATAATATCTCAAATGCTAAATACGTGGAGACTCTCTATTTAAATGTCCTAGGCAGAGACTATGACCAAGAGGGGTATAACTATTGGCTAGGAAATTTAAATAACGGAATAGAAACAAGATATGAACTCCTTTTAGGCTTTGCAGAATCAGCTGAGAACAAAACTCTCTTTACTGAAATGACCGGTTTTGCATAACCAATGAAAAAACTCTTACTACTAGTTTTAAGATTAACTCCTCTTCCATACACCATTGGAACCGCACACCAATCACTTTGGTGCAGGAGAAGTTTTCCAATTATATCTTAACGATAGCGAGAGACCGTTAACACCTAAGAAATAGAGAGATCAAACGCATATTGAAGAACAGTTAATAAGAAAGAGAAATCACTCTTGATTGAATAAATCAAGCCACTTCTCCCCACTCTAACTAGGCAAAGGTATTCCAGTCATTAGTACAGTATGTATTAGGCATATCGTCACAATATGGTCGCAATTTGTTAGACGTTTATAGTCTTCTTTTGACTCTAATTTCCAAAAGTACACACCTGATCGATAACACCCAAAATCAATTTATCTCCATTGGGATCTTTCCACTCTGAATCTTGATTCTTGAACTCATTAAATTTCTTTGCTCCTAATGCAACATCTCTAAAAGAATTTTCAGAACAGTTGACATCCATCGTATACAAAATGTCTTGAGTAATGTCAGTAGTGCTTTTAGGAATAAATTTGCTGAATACTCGTATGGATCCATCTTGATTTTTTTGAACACTGTTCTTATCCCATAATTGCTCTCCATACTGACTCTTTGGAACTGCAACCCAGTCAGGCGATAGAGCATCTATTTTTGACGGATAGAAAATAAGTAGAAGTGCAAAACAACTAAGACAAATACTTTTAAGAGTTTTGAAGGTCATTGAATAAGAAACATTATTGTTATCGTTGATGGGAACTTCACATCAGTACGTCAATTTTATGAACAGACTGTTCTCTAGTGAGAGATCTAAATGGATCTTTGTAATTGGACTTGTTGCGATAGGTGCAGGATTTACAGCAAAGAATGTGATCTCATATCCAACTGAATGCACTACTCCAGATATGGTCACCTTGAGATGAAATACAACTGGAAAGACCTTTTGGTAGATGCTGCGATCGTGGCGGTTGTTCTTGGAGCAGTAGCGCTTATTGTTGGATCGTTTCCAGCAACCTTTAGCAAGTTGCTTCCATTTTTGAAATAAGGTTTGAAAAATGTATAAAACCAAATAAGAAATCGAAGATTGAATAAAAAATTCAATCCAGAACAAGTTGAAGGGTGAGAACAAGTAATTATTTGGATAACATAAACGATGACGATTTAGATGGAAATGAAAGGTTTAGAGGTGGTGGAAATTGGTCAGTAGAACTTGTTGTTCCACTAGCATTACTTGATTTACTACCAGAATGGGAAAGTAAAAATTGGTGGGAAGCAAATGTTGGTATTGATGCTGAAGGCGAAGGGTTTTTGATTCAAAGGAAGAAGCATTAGATGAATATAGGGTTATAAATAAGGTATAGAGACAATATCTCTAACTTCAAATACGTGAAAAACTGTATGTCAACTTTCTCGTTCGGGACTATGACCAAGAAGGCTAAAACTATTGGCTCAAAATTTTAATGCTGGCATTGAAAAGAAATATGAATTGCTTATTGGTTTTGCAGAAGCTGTGAGGGAAACAAAGCTCCCTTTAATGAAATGACTGGATTGTCTTGATCAGCTATATTATTCACACAGTAGGACCGGTAGTGTTCTGAAGTAAGCGTGAAGCAGTTTTAATGATTATGGATTCTACTCCAACCTATTCTATTTCTACTTCAACCAGTTCTATTAACGAGGGCGATACTGTGACAACAACTGTCACTACAACAAATGTAGCGACAGGAACAACTCTTTTCTGGAGTACATATAGCAGTTCAATGGTTACAGGCGACTTTGATGCAAGTTCATCTTTAAGTGGGTCTGGCACAATTACTAGTGATGGTACATTTAGTGTTTCTCAAACTTTAAAAAATGATTTATTAACAGAAGGCAATGAATCATTCTTTCTTAAATTCTTCTTGGACTCCGAAAAAACAATAGAAGTAGGCAATAATGTTGCTATTACCGTTCTCGATACATCAACAGATCCTCCAACCTATTCTATTTCTACTTCAACCAGTTCTATTAACGAGGGCGATACTGTGACAACAACTGTCACTACAACAAATGTAGCGACAGGAACAACTCTTTTCTGGAGTACATATAGCAGTTCAATGGTTACAGGCGACTTTGATGCAAGTTCATCTTTAAGTGGGTCTGGCACAATTACTAGTGATGGTACATTTAGTGTTTCTCAAACTTTAAAAAATGATTTATTAACAGAAGGCAATGAATCATTCTTTCTTAAATTCTTCTTGGACTCCGAAAAAACAATAGAAGTAGGCAATAATGTTGCTATTACCGTTCTCGATACATCAACAGATCCTCCAACCTATTCTATTTCTACTTCAACCAGTTCTATTAACGAGGGCGATACTGTGACAACAACTGTCACTACAACAAATGTAGCGACAGGAACAACTCTTTTCTGGAGTACATATAGCAGTTCAATGGTTACAGGCGACTTTGATGCAAGTTCATCTTTAAGTGGATCTGGCACAATTACTAGTGATGGTACATTTAGTGTTTCTCAAACTTTAAAAAATGATTTATTAACAGAAGGCAATGAATCATTCTTTCTTAAATTCTTCTTGGACTCCGAAAAAACAATAGAAGTAGGCAATAATGTTGCTATTACCGTTCTCGATACATCAACAGATACTGCCTCCGACACAATTACAACGGAGTCAGGCGAGTACTTATTAATTAAAGAAGCTAAGTCTTTTGCAGATGCAATAACAGCGAGTAAAACATATGATGGTCATCTAGCCCAGTTTGAGACAAAAAAAGAAGCAACTAATGTTTGGACTGAAATTAATAAATTAATTTCTTCCTTAACCAGCTCCTTTGATTCAACTGTTGCCAGTGACGGTGGAGGAGCCTCTTATGTATGGCTAGGTGGAACAGATGGCGATACAACATCGACTCAAAGCTCATCAACATGGAATTGGAAATGGAGTGAATCTTCTATTGAAATTGCAAAAACCAGAACAGAGTGGGGAACAGGTTACGGAGGCACAGAGCCTGACAACAGCCGTGGAACTCAGCACAGATTAGCACTGGGCTTAGAAGACTGGTCACGAGGCAATCCTGGTAAATATGGATATGCCGGTGAATGGAACGATGTTAACGCAAGCAACGAATTATGGTTTTTAGTTGAGAAACATAAAACTGCTTTCAATGTCACTAATACATCGGTTATTAATAAAATTACGTCGACCATCAGTACTGATACAAAAACTTATTCTGGCAAATCAAATGATTATAAATTTTACAACCTTGGGAAAGATCGCTATGCCATTAAATCTGGTGAAAATTATGATGAGATAACAGGAGTTTCAACTTTAGATTTTACTGATAAGGATTTAGATCTAGGAATCGATATTAAAGGAACCTTTGATCAAGTAACAGGATTAAATACAGATTCAGGAAAAATGTTCCGTTTATATAATGCAGCTTTTGCACGTTTTCCTGATGCTGATGGACTCAAGTATTGGATAGGAAATTTTAGCTCTGGTATTGATGATGAACGAGCTGTTTCATCTTCTTTTCTTGCATCTGCAGAGTTTAAAGAGCTTTATGGAGAGAACATTACACATGAGACGTATGTACAAAATTTATACTTAAACGTTTTAAATCGTGAATTAGATCAAGATGGATACGACTACTGGGTCGGTAATTTAAATAATGGAATCGAAGAACGACATGAAGTACTTTTAGGCTTCTCAGAGTCAGCAGAGAACAAAACTCTATTCACTGAAATGACAGGATTTGTATAACCAATAAAAGCTTCTTACTACTAGCTCTAACCGCCACACCTCTCTTCCCTACCCCATCACAATCAGACACCAATCACTTTGGTACAGGAGGAGTCTTCGAATTAGATCTAGGCGATAGCGAGATACCACAGTTGCAGCCAACACAGATACGAGCATAAAATATATCCAAGAGCATTACTTCCATTACGGAGCTGAAGAGTCTACTGAGATCCTTGATAAAGGTAGAAAGATCAAGCCAGAAGAGGAAAGTTTGAGGTGGATTGGTTCAAGCTAGGTTCACAATCATCAAACAATGAAAGTATCAACCCATAAGAACATCTGAAGATTTGCAAGAAGACAATTAGAGCTGGATCTCTTTAAATCAAGTCAAAGCAACAAATCCTAAACAAAAAAGAACTGATGATTAATCGCTGAGTCTATTGAAAAACAATTAATTAATACTTGACAACACCTCCTTATCATTGCTAGTACTGATGTACTGCTACAGACGCGTGGTTCTAACGTCCTCACCCTATGCCGTTTTTCGTGCATCTGATTGGAATTCAGTTGTAGCAGAACCTACTGGATTAAGCCAATGTCTTCGTATCGCACCCAAAAAGTACTACCCAAAAAACGTTACAACCCATCAGAGGAGTGAGACTATCTCGAAGAAGACACTCTTAAACACACACGTTCAACTAGCGTTTGCATGACATGTCAACATTTCAATTATTACTGCGAAAGGCATTGCAGAACAATTCTTACTTGTCATCTCCATCAACATCTTATTCCTCATGGAGATCATCTGACTTCAAAATGTCAGTGTTGGATGGAGCAACTCGAGAGAAAGATTGGATGGTGTCTAGAGGCTGCTTGATCAAATGACAAAAGAACAGCTTGCTCTAAAGATTGCTAGAGAAATCTACAAAGGGGAAGGAAGGCTAGAAAGCTTTCACTCCTTTCAATGTATTCATAGTTATTTCTTTGATCTTTCGATGAATGACCTAGAGGGCATTGCTGTACAGTATGGAATCAATATTTAGGCATCAATACATTTCTCTCTGAAGGATAGGAATCAACAACTTCTTTCGATACTTTTCTAATTATTAATACTAATTGCCTAAGAATCATGTCCATAAGAACAACTAAAAAATCGAATATTGGTTCAGATATAGTTTTCTCACTAGAAGAATACAGAGGTATTGCTGACGATGAGTCAACTTCTAATGAGAAATATTCGAAAGTTGGACATTTATATCCAGAAAAAAACACTCCTCAATTTCAATGGTTTAAAGGTAGTAGAGATAGAGGATTAAATAGAGATATGGCTGCTTGAAAAGGTTTAGATAATCCCAGAAACAATTAGCATCTGCCTTATCAGCACACCTAAAACACAAAAGAGTAGTAATCGACTAAAGAGATACAAAGGGAAGTTTTTCATTTAATTTTTAACTTCAAGAGATCTGAAAAATGGAGAGTCTAGTCAGACAAAGCAGTTGAGGTTAAGACTAGGCTACCTTTTGAGATATTCAGAGTTAATTATGGTTAGGCAACAAAAGACCGCCCCGTTATGAACAAGGCGGTTTTTGGAGCTCAACAGAAACAAGATTTTAGTCAAATCATGGAAAGAGAAGATCCTGGATTTTGTAATCTATATGACGTTAGGAGAACCAGTTCTCTCCACATAAGCCTCTTCACCATGCTCAGAAATATCTAAGCCAGCATCTTCTTCAGTTTTATCAACTCTGTAATTAAAGCCTAGTGATTTCAATAATAAAGCGATTAAAAAAGTTCCAAATGCGGCAATTCCATATGCAATTAAAACTGCTTGAAATTGTCCTAAAACCAACCCAATACGACCTTGCTCTGCAAGAACTAATCCAGCAGGATGAGATGAAATTAAATCTGCTTTAGCAAAAAACCCCGTAAGGATAGCCCCCACAGTTCCACCTACACCGTGGACAGCGAAGGTATCTAATGAGTCGTCAAAAGATAATTTAATTTTAACCTTAACTGAGATGTAGCATAAAGAAGATGTAATAGCACCAATCAACATTCCACTAGCTGGGCTTACGAAGCCAGCTGCTGGCGTGATACCTACCAAGCCCGCAACAGCTCCAGTAGCCATTCCTACCGCAGTTGCTTTCCCATCTCTTAATGTTTCAATCAACGCCCAAGCTACCAATCCAGCTGCTGCTGAAACATGAGTAGTAGTAAAGGGAAGTTCTGCACCGCCAACAGCTAGTTGACTTCCTCCATTAAACCCAAACCAGCCAAACCATAGTAAACCTGTCCCTATGAGAATCTGAGTAATGTCGTGGGGAGGCTTGATACCTCTAGGCCAATTACTACGCGAACCTACTAATCCTGCTAGTACTAAAGCCGATACTCCTGAGCTGATGTGAACAACCGTTCCTCCAGCAAAATCCAAATCTTTGCCAAGTAACCCACCACCCCAAACCATGTGAGCAAGTGGTGCGTAAACAAATAAAATCCATATGGGCGTAAATAAACACCAAAAACGAAAACTAATTCTTTCCACTAATGCTCCTGAAATCAAAGCCGGAGTAATTATTGCAAACATACCTTGGAAAAGTGCAAAACTCAGTCCTGGTATTTGAAGACCCTCCCAATTGCTTGGAAGATTTTCAAAAAATGCATACGTTAATGGATTACCTATAAAAGCATTAGAGGCTCCTCCATAGGAGAAAGCCAGACTAAAACCTACTGTTGTCCACACAAGAGTAGCTATTCCCATCATGACAAAGCTCATTGCCATTGTGTTGAGCACATTTTTAGCTTGAGTAAAGCCTCCATAAAAAAAAGCTAAGCCTGGTGTCATCAACAGAACCAACGCCGATGATGTCAAAATCAAAGTATTGTCTGCAGCTGAGAAATTAGATTCAGTTGCATGTGCAGGAAAAAATGCAGCACTTATGAGCTGAATAGCAGGAACAGCAAGTAGTGCTATTCCTAACCTTCCAATACGAGTTCGCAGCAAAATAAAAAAATGTACATTGTGATACATAATTGCTACTAATTTGAAGCAAGAAAAGTTCACTATGAACATTTTCAGCATATGTGTATAAACCAATACTTTTTGATATCGATCACTTTTTAATCACCAAAACGATAATGTTTGCGGACTGCTTTATGAATATCCCATCGACAGCCCATTCCAGCTGGAAAAACAACTAGGTAAGCTGCTCCAAGCTTCACAGGTTCTCCTCCATCAGGAGTAACTGTGACTTCACCCTCAAGCAATAAGCAAGTCTCCTAATCGTCATATATCCAATCAAAAGAGCTTGCTTCACGCGTCCAGATTGGCAAGTTTTTAATTCCTAGTTCATCACTGCTGACAAAGTCAATGTGGTCAAAACATTCAGCGGTAATTTTTGAGAAAACAAGTTCCATAACAAAGGTGATGGCAGTTATGAAATCAAAAGTTCTACTGGAACAACTGATGACATCACAAGTATGCCAAAGCTCACCTTTGATAATAAAACTGCGGATGAAAGCGTGATTGCGATTGCTGATATCAAAGGAGTCTTTGATTAAGTCACAGGCAAAGAGACTCCGAGTGGTGAGATGTACCGTCTTTACAACGCTGCTTTTGCAAGGTTACCGGACGCTTCTGGACTCGGATATTGGATCGATAAATTCAGCTCTGGAGTCGACGATGAAAGAACTGTTGCATCTTCTTGTATTGAATTAACTGAATTTGCTGAACGCTATGGAAACAACGTCTCTAACGCTAAATATGTAGAGACTCTCTATGTCAATGTTCTCGGTCGAGATTATGACCAAGATGTTACAACTATTGGCAAGGGAATTTAAATGCAGGCATTGAAACGAGATATGAACTCCTTTTAGGTTTTGCAGAGGCAGATGAAAACAAAGCTCTCTTTACTGAAATGACTGGTCTAGGCTGATCAAATGAACAAACTCTACCTCCTTCCACTTCTCACACTCATCTCCCTAACATCAATCACCCCATCACAATCAGAAACCAATCACTTTGGTGCAGGAGGAGTCTTTGAATTAGATCTAGGCGATAGCGAGACACCTTTGACACCTAAGCAAGAGAGAGAACAAAAGCTGTTAGAAGAACAACCAAAGAAGCCGATGGATAAAATATTGATCGATTAAACCTCTTCAAATCAATGACAAGCAGACACGAAATATTAGAAGAGATCATGTTCTACATTCTTGAACGAGCTAAATGCGAAGAAGACACCGACAAGTACCTTGAGCATGTTCTCGACTACTGCAAAAAGGATTACCAACAGGCGTATAAGAAAATAAACTGATCAGCACTTAACCTATGGAGATATTCAAGCCATACCGAAATACCAATCTTTTCATTCCTTACTGTGATGTTCATAGGTCTACCTAGAGTGCAAGTTTTCAAACAATTCGGATTCATTCTTCTTTTAACTCTTCCCATACCAATCATTGCGCAAGTCAATCCCGCAGCACCAGAAAGTATTGATGAGAAAAAGATCAAAGTATCAACTGCGAATGGTCAATCTGTCGTGGTCACAGCCAATCCATTAGCAAGTGATGCAGCTCTTGAAACTTTGAAGAAAGGTGGAACTGCAATGGATGCTGTGGTGGCGGCTCAAACAGTGCTTGCAGTTGTTGAACCACAAAGCTCTGGTTTAGGTGGGGGTTCCTTTCTTATGTATTGGGATGAATCGACAAGATCACTAACTGCACTTGATGGTCGAGAAACTGCCTCAGCTCAAGTCAAAGAAGATATGTGGATTGAAACTGATGGAAAAGCTGTGCCATGGCTAAAGGCAACAAAAAGTCCATCTGCAATTGGAGTCCCAGGTACAACAGCATTACTTTGGAAGGGACACCGACAATTTGGGCGTTTACCTTGGAAGGATAATTTTCAAAAAAGTATTGAGCTTGCAAAGAAAGGATTCATCCCAAGTCCTCGCTTTCTAAGATCCATCTCATTGGCAAAGAGATTAGGAATAAACCATAGTGAATCTTTTAAATCCCTATATCTCCCTAATGGCTCTCTCCCAAATAAAAAGATTCCATTTCGCAACCAAAAATTAGCATCAACACTGAGTCGTATTTCCAAAGGAGGTGTTAATGAGTTTTATCGTGGAAATATAGCGAACGAACTTATAGATGATCTAAAACTTATCAGCAATGGGAAAAATGAAATCAAATCAATAACGAATGAAGATTTAGCTAATTACAAAGTCATCAAGCGTAAGCCCCTATGTAGAAAATATAAATCATGGAACGTTTGTGCTTTCCCTCCTCCAAGTGGTGGTGGAGTTGCACTATTGCAAACTCTTGGCACCTATGAATTTCTATCAAAAAACAATGTTTCCGAAAGCTCGATCAAACATTGGCATCTTCTAGCCGAATCCTTAAGATTTGCAGATGCTGATCGCTCTCACTGGATCGGTGATCCTCTTGATTTTCCTGTCCCTATTAAGGGTTTATTAGATGACAACTATATTGAAAAAAGAGCCAGCACTATAAAAACTAACAAGGCAACATTTAGTCCTTTACCAGGCAAACCAAAAGGAAGCGAACTTTTAGATCTAGCTAGTCAACCTCGAACAGCAGACGGAGGTACAACTCATTTAGTAGTAGTGGATAAATATGGGAATGTCGCTTCATATACAAGTTCAGTAGAAACTGTCTTCGGGACAAGGAATTTATCTGGAGGCATGATCTTGAATAATCAACTAACTGACTTCTCATTTGTGTCAAACGTCAAAGGTAAGCCAATAGCTAATCGAATCAGACCCAATAAACGTCCATTGAGTTCCATGGCTCCAGTTATCGTATTTAAAGACAATCGTCCAGTATTAGCACTTGGTTCACCTGGTGGCTGGCTTATCCCTCATTACATAGCAAATGCATTAATTGGAACACTTGATTTCCAGCTATCACCAAAAGAAGTCGTAAGTCAACAATTACTGTCTGTTCAACCAAATTACACAGTGCTTGAAAAGAGTGGAGAGTGGTCATCAGAGGATAACAATATCTATCAATCACTTTCTAATCAAGGTCATCAACTTAAATACAGTGCGTTTAGCAGTGGGTTAGCTGTTATCAAATGGCATCAGGGCAGTTGGCATGGCGCGGCTGATCCAAGAAGAGAAGGAAAAGCTTTAAGTCTGCAAGGGAAGAAAAAACCCCAGGTCAAAATAAGGATGAGGGTACTCCAGTGATTTCCTATAGGCCTAAAATCCAATCAATCACTAGCAAAACATAACTTGCCATTATTATAGAGAAAGAAGCATTTAGATTATCTCGCACTCGATTGGCATCGAGAATAAAGAAATGAGTCACTGCGAATATCGAAAGAAGTAGCTCGTGATTTGGTTGGTTGAAGTCTCGAAACTGAAGACGTAAGACATCTCAGGTAATACATATAATTTTAACCCTGTTAGTTAGACGCAATTAGAACGGCGGATACACAAACCTCTCCAAAGTGAAAGATAACTTAAGAAGATAAAACACAGGATGTATAAGGCCGCGCCAACCGTCTCCTACGGTGGTGGATGAGCGATTGGAGAAACTTCCTTTTTACATCCAAGTGAATACCTATATAAACAGTGGATAAACAGGCTCTCTTCCCATTAATCCTTTACATCTACAAACAAAACACGATCAAAACATCACTCAAACCAAAGACAAATACACTCAAACTGAAGATCTCAAAGAGTAACCCCTCAATGAGGACAAGGAATCACGATTTGAGCATCTTTAACAGAGTAGTGAAAAGAACATTGAAGATTAGATGATTACTGAAGAGAAAAAGAGAAGAGAAGCATTTAAGTTCAATGCTGACTTGTCAGATAAAGACATAAGATCCATCAGAGCATCAGCTCAAGGTATGACCACAGTTCAATATGAATTGTTTCTTAGAGATATAGGCATTAGGTTTCAGTAATCCCTAGACCAATGAGGTGATTGTCTTTAAAAGCATCACATTCATTTTAAAGAAGAGAGCTTTCATGATTACTTGTAGAGGGATAGAAGCTAATAGTTTTCAATCTCCTTTGTCGTGTATATCACCTGAATAAGATTGAGTTCCTATCTCTGGTGGTGGATTATTTCCGAAGTCGTCAACTAAAGCATCTGCCTCACTAATAAAAAGTTTGGTGAACCATTACTTAATTGCAATAATTGCTGTCTAGATCTTGTCTCTTTTTCTGGTCATAGATATGCCACCAAAGTAATAAAGAGGCGAGATTTTGGTCGCCCCCTTTGAGTCCATCACTCCAGACCTAAGGAAGTGCGTTGACTCCTGAGACTGATTTATTACTACTGAATATAAATTACTATGGGTAAGAGCACCAAAGTATTTCTAGATGTGGGTTGTCATCATAGAGATTTCTAATAGATAAGAGTAGACATAAATTAAGAGCCAAAGCACTCTTCACGATCTAAGAAATAAATAAGTGCTATTGACTCTATAAACAGAGAATCACATCTTTCGTGCGGTCTCTACATTGTCGGAACACCCTAGACCCTGATTAAACCCCAGGGTCCCACTATTGAGGAGGAGCCATCATGTCTTGCGGAAATCCTTTTGTCCACATGCTTAAGAGCGCACGCGATTCATTATTTGATTTACCCAAGTATCAACACGAATACATCGATAATATTGAGATTGAGTGTTTGCAATTTGGGTTCTGCTCTAAACCTGAGACTTCTACGCGCTCTTTAAAAGAAATTCCCTATTTTCATTTCTAAGAGGACTAAGTCAATGGCATATCAATGTCCCGATTGTCGTTATGTATACAACGAAGAAGCTGGTGATCCTGATAACGGAATCGCACCAGGCACCAAGTTTGAAGATTTGCCAGCCAGCTGGGTTTATCCTATCTGTGGAGCAGAGTAAACAGGTTTCGAACAACAAGAACGACCTAAGCCTACAAGGTTAGATCACAAGCTCACTACAAATTATTTACTTTAAGGTCTGAAATAGAGATTGCTTTTGTCTCTCTCTGAGACCTTAAAAAATTACCAGAAATGTCTGAGAGGTGATTACGTATAGAGCGAGGACTCGCTTCCCCCCATGGGGTGCCATAAGGTAGAGAGATAGGCTTAGATATGTCGTTTAGCATGATCACCAATCTTTTTTTGCCCCTATAAATTATTACTATTACTAGCTTTTTAGTCTAAATTGTGTAATCAAGAGCATTACTTCCGTTACAGAGCTGATGAGTCTACTGAGATCCTTGGTAAAGGACGAAAGATCAAGCCAGCAGAGGAGAGTTTGATGTGGATTGGATCTAATTAGGTTCACAATCGTCAACTATCTAAGTGCCATATTAGACATTCCTAGGAATCCAAATACCTGAATTATATTTTCTATACTTTCTAGTGGCCGTCTACTAATTTTGTGTAGTGGTAAAAAATTGTTTCTTAAGTTATTTATGTAGTATTCGCTAATAAACGATTATGGATTTAACAAGATTTTATTCTTTGAACTTTCTTGGGCGATTGTTGCTAAGTGCAATTTTTATAAATGCAATACCAGGCAAAATAACAAACTTTGCTGCTCAAGCTGAATACATAACAAACAGAGGATTTCCCGAGCCAGTTTCAATGATAATGATGGTAGGTGCAATAGCTTTACTTGTTGGTGGTACTGTCCTTTTGATCTTCACAGAACGGATCAAACTCGCTTGTTCACTCCTGTTGATTTTCTTGGTGCCAGCCACAATAATTTTTCATTTGATACCATTTCAACTTGCAGCAGTCGCACGAAACCTTTCTTTAATTGGAGGATTATTAGTTGCCATAGAAAAATCCAAATAACTAATATCGATTAACTATTCAAAATCTTATGGGCTGACTTGAGTCAGTCCTTTTTTTAATGAAAAAACTCCACTTAATTATTGTATGTTTTTGGTTCTTTCAGCCCATCATCACTAAAGCTAAGCCTGTAAAAGGGATTAGCGACTTTGATGGAAGCTTCAAAGGTGTTGAGAGAATCACTTTTGAATGTCCCGTCAACAATGAGAGAAATATACAAAGAACTAATGACGAATTTGACGATCAACAACCAAAAGGAAAATGTTGGGTTGATTTTTACCCAACTTATTTGAATGTTATGAACAAACAGGTGATAAATAAAAAAGATGT
The DNA here is from genome assembly GCF_059772405.1 of Prochlorococcus sp. MIT2304. Classification (NCBI taxonomy): domain Bacteria; kingdom Bacillati; phylum Cyanobacteriota; class Cyanophyceae; order Synechococcales; family Prochlorococcaceae; genus Prochlorococcus; species Prochlorococcus sp. MIT2304. The sequence continues at coordinate 1,433,581 of NZ_CM186286.1, read as the reverse complement.
CATTAGTTTTTGGCAATCCCCTCCTCAATCAGGCAAGTGTTGTGCAAGTTGGAATTTAATTTATAGGGATGATGAAGGAAAGAATAAAATCTTATCTATGAGAAAAAAAGAATTTCCTTTCCCACTCACAAAGAGAAAATTAAAAATACTTGGTACACCATCAAATATCATCAATCGCTGGCTTACACAATAGAAAAGAAATATAGATAAAGCTAACAAAAGGGAGACTTAAATTTATGGAGAGATATTAATCCTCAGATCCTAAGAAAAACAACTACTGACTACTCAAACAAGAATCAAAGTCAATTTCTAGTTGAGTCCAATGGCTTTGTTCTGAACTTATCCCCCACAATTCGCCTCTTTCAGAGGCTTCTAAAATAGACTCATAAAATTCTGGAATATGCTTTGACATTCTTTTAGTTAATTGTAGAAGCAGAAATTGTCTCTTCACAATCGGTATCTCCTGGTTCACAGACAACTTCAGCTTTATCAGAGTGTGAGCTGCAACCCATTGCCATAACTGGTGAAACATTGAGTACTGTGTGTAGAGTAGTTGCCGAAAAAAGAAGATAAGGAATGAATTTTTTCATGGCCAGCTTTAGGATTTCATTTATGATCTATCAGCTGATTACCAACTGTGAGGTTTCAATGTTCGGTTAACTTCTTAAATCTAAGAAGTTACTGCTACAGACAAGAGCTCAAAAACATAGTGAACTTCTTTTTTAGCTTCTAATAGAAACAGTTGTCTAATAGCCACTCAAATTCTTGATGCCATAGCAACGAAACATAAAAAATGATAAGTTTTTTTAATCTATACTTGTTGACCTATAACTCATTCGTTTTATTGGCATAGAACAATACATTAGTTAATGGATTCAGCTAATCAAATCCAAGCCCTCGTTGAAGAAGTAGAAAAGAACCCAGAATACAAAATTAACGAACAAGAAGCTAAGGGTTTCTTGTCAGAGATGAATCGAATCGCAAAAGAAGATAAAACAAATATGCCACCTTTGGTTGTGATAATTATGGCTTATATCAACATGCTTTTTCCAGAACTAGATGAAGTGAAGATCTGAGGAAAAAATATAAAAAATAAAATAAATTTCTCTTCATTGTTAACGTACAACCAGAATCCTATTTACCCCTTATACCCAATAGTAAGTCAGTACACAGAACCACAGGATATGTCTTTTACTACTGTTACCTTAGTGTTACCCTTCTGCTCTGAAACCTCGAGATCCATTGCTATAGATGCCTTAATACACTAAGTTATATAATCGATATGGATATGCATCTTCTGAATTCAGACTATTAATTTTTCTATAATCTCCCATTAACATTTAAATCTTTTAAAAAGATTTGGGTTACAAGTTAATCGCAACTTGTTTTTTTAGTCGCGGTTTTTAAATTAGGTCTTAAACTCGCTTCCCAAACTCACCAAGTAAAGGGATTTCAGTCATTAGTACAGTATGTATTAGGCATATCGTCACAATATGGTCGCAATTTGTTAGACGTTTATAGTCTTCTTTTGACTCTAATTTCCAAAAGTACACACCTGATCGATAACACCCAAAATCAATTTATCTCCATTGGGATCTTTCCACTCTGAATCTTGATTCTTGAACTCATTAAATTTCTTTGCTCCTAATGCAACATCTCTAAAAGAATTTTCAGAACAGTTGACATCCATCGTATACAAAATGTCTTGAGTAATGTCAGTAGTGCTTTTAGGAATAAATTTGCTGAATACTCGTATGGATCCATCTTGATTTTTTTGAACACTGTTCTTATCCCATAATTGCTCTCCATACTGACTCTTTGGAACTGCAACCCAGTCAGGCGATAGAGCATCTATTTTTGACGGATAGAAAATAAGTAGAAGTGCAAAACAACTAAGACAAATACTTTTAAGAGTTTTGAAGGTCATTGAATAAGAAACATTATTGTTATCGTTGATGGGAACTTCACATCAGTACGTCAATTTTATGAACAGACTGTTCTCTAGTGAGAGATCTAAATGGATCTTTGTAATTGGACTTGTTGCGATAGGTGCAGGATTTACAGCAAAGAATGTGATCTCATATCCAACTGAATGCACTACTCCAGATATGGTCACCTTGAGATGATCTATGGAGAAATTTTAAAGTGGCAAACCCATCTTTATCAGGAGTAACGAGCGTTCTGATCAGTCAGATTCTTTTCGACAGACTTCCAAAGGAACAGAAAGTAACGTTTGAAAAATACAAGGATGTCTACAAAAAAGATTATTTGGGATTTGATGATGACGACGGGAGATATTTTGAAGATTTAGCAAAAGATTTAAATGGAAAACATGTCAGTTTTGAGTTATTAGATCTTGAAGAATACGGTATTCTCTATTAGTGGAAAAAGGATTGAGGATTTAATTAATTGATTGGACGATCGATAACCCAAATGTCTTCCTCTCTGGTGTCTCCATGAATCCATTCTTTAAACTCTTGATAAATTGCAATTTGATCTCTCTTATCAAGGGTCATTGATCTTTTTAAAATCTTTGTCAGAGAAGAACTAATTAAATCTTCAACATGCTCTTTCTTTCTCATTAAATTGAAGTCACTTACTTTTAATGAATTGACAAGAAAAGGGACAGCATTTGCCGACTGTCCCTAACTCTGGAATAAAGGACAATCCGCATTGCCCGATTTTCGTATGGAAATTTTAAAAACAAGTTCTCTAAAATGAGGGTCAGTTGAGGTAGTGCTTTCCTGCAAATTCTCATGAAGAAGGGGGCGAGATTTTGGTCGCCCCCTTTGTGTCCATCACTCCAGACCTATTGAAGTGGGTTGACTCCTGAATCTTTTTACCCATTAAAATGATAAAAACTAGGCGTTAAAGCACCAAGTATTATTACTAAATAATGGATATAAATTATCACTTAGTTATAGATATTATTCTCGTTTCAGGAGCAGTATCTTTTGTCTTAATCGCAAGGAAAATGAAAAACAAAAACCCCTGAAATGAATCAGGGGTTGGGTGTTCCGACCATTGCAGAGACCGCACGAAAGGTGTTCTCTGTCCACTAAGGAGGGGTGAGATGCCTCCTTGGAGTCAATGCACATTTCCCTTTTTTAATAACTTCGAGAGTGCTATGACTCTTGATTTAGTTCTACTCCTACTACATGAAAATATCTATGGTATTTACCACACTTAAGCAGCATCATTAATTTGATGTTCCATTAGTTCCCAACCTTGAGTTAAGAGTTCATGCCAAGTTTCAATAGCAGATTCGAGATCAATTCTTCTTGTATTTCTTAATTTGGTTGGAGTGCCATCTTCAAGGCAATACCAGAGTTGTGTATACACTCTAGGGAATGCCATTTCGGATTTTGGATCACGAATAAAGAACATACAGAATTCTCTAGTAGGTGATACCAACCATCCTGCTGGAGTTGGGATTGCTTCTCTGATTGGTTGATTCATATAACCGATGTCTGATGATAGGTTCATCTATAAGAAGAGACAAAAAGCACCTGCTCACTGGTGCATCCTCTGCGGTTTGCTATGGGGATTAAAATAATACAAATATACTACTTTTGTCTATATGGTCAACAAATAATTTTCCATTAAAGAAGGGGGCGAGTTTTGATCGTCCCCTTTAAGTTCAGCACTTGTTTGTCTCTACTGAACAATCCACACCTTGAACTAACAACTTTTGACCTAAAGAAACGAAGTGCTAGAACTCCAATCCATTTCTAATCAAACCTCATTATCAGAACATGAAAAAAACTCCTGATTAAGGATAAGAAATAAAAGTTTCACAGTAATATTTAAAAAATTCTTATTGGTTAAGAAGAACAATGTTTAAGTCAATTACTGCTTCTTCAGCAAGATTTAATTTGCGTTCTTCAATGGAAAGATTAAGAGCAAAAATGGGATCAAAAACTTTTCTTGAAATTGGGCAACGATAAGTGCAGTATTTCTGAGTTCCATCTAGCAGATCCAATTCGACTAATTGTAGAGAGAAGTTTTATAAGTTCAACTAATCAATTGCTACTTGCATAAGGAAAGGACACTGCTGCTTCAGCGTCCTTGTGTCCTTTCCTCTGTTGCACAGAACTAATTTTTGTTGCGAGAGTTCTGCTTTTTCTTTTCTAATCAAATCCACTAAGGGGAAGCATCAGAAATTATTCCTAATCAAAGATCGTCTTAACTATTACCGAACGGGTTATACCTGATGTCAAAGACCAAAGTCACGGCAATGCTTGTAAGCAACAGTCCAAAAACAACTTGTGGAGGCGGAAATATCATTAGTCCACTCTAGAAAAGGCACAAAAAAACCGCCCTGTTCTGTTGGGGCGGATTATTGCAGAGACCTGATACAAGTGTTTCCTTGTTTCCACTGCGGAGGGTCTCTAACTCCTCACAACTGGAATTTATCGGAGCAGGTTTAGTAATAAACCCTTGGCAGGTGGGTTTATCGACTGGCACAGGCACTAAAAAAGCACCCAAATGGATGCTCTTTCGGCACAGAACTATGTGTGAGGAGTTGTTCTGTATTTCTATTTTGATATACCCAAGACCAAGATGGCAAGAACAAAAACAATCTCTTCAATATTGGGAAATATAGGAAAATATTGGTGTTCCAAAAAGGGGGCTATAATCAAACGCTAGGGTGGTGCAAATTAAAATATTAAAAATTCCATTCAACTTGGATTTTATTGTTCCAATAACACTGTTTTGTTGGTAAAATAATGACATAAAAAATTCAATAAGAAACACCATAGTTTCTGGAACAGATGAAAATAGAGACCAAGTTCACCAGAGAAAAACCACTTTTCAGAGATAGACCTGAATACAAGTGCATTGGATATGCTCGCCAAAGTACGAATAAGCAGATCTCTATTAGTGCTCAAATTGAAGAGTTGAAGAAAGCAGGTTGTGTTGTTGTTTTCCAAGAAACGGTTTCAAGTGCAGACAAAGCAAGACCACAATTCGATGCAGCATTAGGAACACTTGAAGAAGGTGATGAAATTGTTTTTACCAAGTTGGATAGAGGTTTTAGAAATCGGAGGCAATGCATCAATACTCTTCATGACCTCCAAGAGCGTGGAATCCATGTTCGTACTACCGATGGCATGATCAATACTCGTGCTCTTGGTAAGTTTGCTCCAATCGTTATTGGTCTTTTATCTGGACTAGGAGAAGTAGAGCGTCAGATGGTTATAGAAAGAACTCAAGAGAGCATTAACCACAGAAGAGAAACAGGAGGAAATCTTGGTGGGAGACCAAAAACCAATAACGAAAAAGAGGCATTGGTTTTGCGTTTAAGAGAGGAAGGATGTTCTTACAGATCAATCAGGAAACAAACTGGACTTGCCTTATCAACCATTAGAAGAATTATTGTTGAGCAAGATGTGGTGTTAGAAGTATGAGCAAGGAGAAAGAAATAATTAGGGCAATGGATGAGTGTGGGGTAAATGCTTGCGAGCAAATGAAATCCCTCAACTCTGAAGAGAGGTTTCACCTTTTGTGTGAAATGGGCGAGTGGATATATAACCTTTTTTCAGAAGAGATCGAAGACGTATTGATGGTTCCTAATTTTGGAGAGAAGGAAACAGCATGACTGACAAAAATATAGAAGGACTATCTGATTACATTTTCTTGAAGAAAGAGAAAGAAGTTTTTTTTTATTTGCATAATCCTTGTCCAGATTGCTTGGAAATTCCAGCAATAATGAAGCAAAGATTCCCTGATGACTACAAATCAATAGTTACCAGTTCATTAGATGAGTTAAAGAAATACAGAGGTCAAGTGTGATGAGTCTCCCTCCGCACTTCATTGATGAAAAGAAGAAAGAGGTTGTCTTTCATCTCAAAGGCACTTTTCCTGTTCAGTTGGCAATTTCGACTTGGATGAAATCTTTCCCAGAAGGTTTCAAGGGGGTTACTTGTCGATGTGAAGAAACTTTCTACAAGTTGAGGGCAAAGATCAATGACTGAAGACATCAACTGGAAGGAAGAACTACTTGATTCAGCACTCTTCAACAAGAAGCAAGCGAACCTATTAAGGAACGGACCAAAATCATTACCTGAGAGTTGGTTAACGGGTGTCCTCTATACCAGATGGAAAAAACTGAAAGGAATTAGACCAGACCCAGAACCACCTGATTGCAGTTCTTCCTTTAAGGAATGGAATAAGAAAGTTGAGGAGGGAAAAAATAGGTGAGGCACGAAACCCCAGCATCAAATTCATTAGTTCTAACCATCGTAGATGGCTTAGGGACTATATCAATGATGATAAAAAGCAAATCCATAAGCTCAAACGTAATGCCTTCTTGAACTACGAAACATGGAGAAAGGAAAGAGCAATTGAATTTAAAAAAGAGATTCCACAACAAACGACTATCAATCAAGAGATGTCGTGTCTGATAAGAGTCTTTTCAGAGGTTGCTGTGACTCACGGATTCATCAGTTAAGATACTGTCCCAGATATACCATCCATACGATTACCTAAAGATCACTAAAAACAACAGTTCGATTTGGACCTTTCGAATTATCACAATCATATCTCTTCCTGTCATTAAATTTCTACCCTGTCGCTGAGAGATGACTAGACTTGGTTAACATCAGAAAGCGGTCATATCAATAATTTTTTATCTATTCAACTAAGTACTTATTGTGATAGCAAAGCGTGAGGCTTTAGCAGCAAAATCTAATATTATCTAATCCCTTTAGAACTCAGATTATTTTATACGGTCATTTTTTGTGCCAATTCGGAATAAATTAAGTCTTAATTTTAATTTAACTCTACATTTGTTTATTACGTCTATAAATAAATTATTTATAATTAATGAATCTAAAGATTTTTAGTTTAACAGTATTAATTCCTCTTATTAGTATCTCAAGTAATAATTTTGCCAAAGCGGCACAACGTCTAAGTGGTGCTGGTGCTTCACTTCCTGCAATGTTATATTCAAGACTTTTCTCTGATCTACGAAATCATGGTGGACCCAAAATCAACTATCAAGCTGTTGGATCAGGCTTTGCATTAAAAGCACTTATTGATGAAACTGTAGATTTCGCAGCATCTGATTATCCAATAAATATAACTAATAAGAGTCAAATAAAAAGAGGTGTTGTTCAAATTCCTATTGTTGCAGGAAATATTGCTATTGGGTATAACAAACCTCATTGCAATTTGACGCTTTCTCAAGAGCAATTAGTAAAAATTGCTATGGGTCTTATCAAAGATTGGAGTGAAATTAATTGTTCTCAAGGAAAAATTACATGGGTACATCGATCAGATGCCTCAGGTTCAACTTTAGCTTTTTCAAATTCCATGAATTCTTTTTCTAATAAATGGACGTTAGGAAGTGCAAAAATAGTGCAATGGCCGACTGGTATTGGGGCTAAAGGAACATCAGGAGTAGCAGGTAGGATCAAAAATACCCCTGGCTCAATTGGTTATCTTAGTAGTGCCTATGTCAATGAGAGTATTCAAACTGCAGCTATAGAAAATTTATCTGGCGAATTTCTGCTGCCTACTGTTAAAAGCGGAAGTATAGCTTTGAAAAATTTAGGCATTCAAAAACAATTGCCAATAATAAACCCAAACCCAAAAGAAAGAGGCGCGTACCCAATTTCCACTTTGACATGGATATGGGTCTATAAAAATGGCTATGGTGAAAAACTGGACGAAATCAAAACAACATTAAATTTTTTAGTATCTCAAGAAGCAAAGAACAAAGCACTTAAAATGGGATTTATACCTCTCAATGAAAAATTGCAAGATCACGCAATTAAATCAATCAAAGATATTGGAATTTAGAAGCCCAATATTTAAAAATTAACCATTTAAAATCCTTTCGAAAAATGAAAAGCACTTTTCAAGAAAATGATTCCTCAACAACTAAAGTAGTCAAAGACTATTACGGAAAAACCTTAAAATCTTCGTCAGACTTAAAAACATCAGCTTGCTGTGACTCTGATGATATTCCAGAGCAATTTAAAGAGCCATTAAGCAACATTCATCAAGACGTATTGTCTAGATATTACGGTTGCGGGCTAGTTGCACCAATGTTGCTCGATGGACTTCGTATCCTAGATATTGGTTGTGGTAGCGGACGAGATGTTTATTTGTTGTCCCAATTAGTTGGAGAGTCTGGAGAGGTAATTGGAATTGATATGACTTTAGAACAATTAGACATAGCTAAAAGTTATTCAGAATATCATGCGACAAAATTTGGCTTTAGAAATTTTAATTTTTACCAAGGTTATATTGAAAAATTAGAGATATTAAATTTTGAGCCAAGAAGCTTTGATTTAATTGTGTCTAATTGTGTGCTGAATCTATGTTCCGATAAACAATCTGTTTTGTTAGGTATCAAAAAACTTCTAAAGCCAGGAGGTGAGTTTTACTTCTCAGATATATATTCTGATCGTCGAATTCCTAATGATCTTAAAAATGATCCAATCCTTTATGGCGAATGTCTCAGTGGATCGCTCTATTGGAATGATTTCCTAAGAATATCAAAGGACGTTGGCTTTAAAGACCCACGACTTGTTAGTGATCGTCCATTGACCATTGGCGACAAAAATCTTTTAAAACGTCTCGGATCAATCAATTTTCATTCGGCTACTTATCGCTTATTCAATATTGATGAATTAGAAGATGCATGTGAGGATTATGGTCAAGCTGTTATATATAAAGGAACAATTGCAAACAATCAGAATAGATTTTTATTAGATAAACATCATACGATTGAATCTAAAAAAGTTTTTCCCGTATGTGGAAACACTTATCGCATGTTAAGTCAATCGAGATTTTCTTCACATTTTGATTATTTAGGTGAGTTTGATAAACATTTTGGTATTTTTGAAAATTGTGGAGTAAATATTCCATTTGAAAAATCAAATGAAAAAGCCATTAAAAATGACAGCTGTTGTTGATGTTTTAAAATTTGTTTACTTGAAAAAAATATCACAAGGCAAGAAAGAATTAATAGCTTCATAGTGCCAGCCCTTATAGCCACACTCCTCTTACCTACCCCATCACAATCGGACACCAATTACTTTGGTGCAGAAGGAGTTTTTCAATTAGATCTAGGCAATAGTGAGATACCTTGAACACCGAAACATGGAGAAAAAAAGAGCTATTGAATTTAAAAAAGAGATTCCACAACAAACGACTATCAATCAAGAGATGTCTTGCTTGAGAAGAGTCTTTTCAGAGGTGGCTGTAACTCATGGATTTATTAGTAAAGATACTGTTCCTGATATACCATCCATCCGATTACCAAAAGATCAGAAGCACAGAAGAGATGATCTCACAGCTAAAGAATGGGAAGAACTTGAAAGAGTTGCCAGGCTGTATTGGATCAAAGGATTAACAAGAATCCTCGATGAGAATTACACAATCACCAAAGATAAGAATGGAAAGTATCAGACAAGATCAAACCAAGCCTTTGGAGGAAAGAGAGGTAAGAAGCAATTAGTCCATCGAGAGCTTGCTTACTTAGCCATGAGAGTGGCTATGGATACTGGGATAAGACCAGGTAGCTTACGGAAATTGAAATGGAGAGATATCGGTGAGAACACCGCAATACCAAAAGAAGAAAGAAAGATCTGGGTCAACATTGATGTGCCAGCTGAGAAGACCAAGACAGGTAGGTCTTACAGAGTTGCAGCTCCAATTGCCAAGTTCTTAGAACGCATAAGAGTGATCACTAAATACAAAAAGATGGATGACTATATCTTCACTAATCAGGATTCAGGGAAACAAATCAGTGAGAGAATTTGGCAAGATTCAATTGCTGATCTGTTAGTCGAAGCAAGACTTGCTGACTGGAGAGAAGATGCAAATAGTCAAGTCAAGAAGGTAGTCATTCACTCAGGGAAGAACATCACTTGGTATGGCTTCAGGCATACATACATCACCATGCGTTTATCAGCTGGCGTACCTCTTCCAACAGTTGCTGCCAACACAGATACCTCAATGAAATATATCCAAGAGCATTACTTCCATTACAGAGCTGATGAGTCCACTGAGATCCTTGGTAAAGGTCGAAAGATCAAGCCAGCAGAGGAAAGTCTCAGGTGGATTGGGTCGAGCTAGGTTCATAATCAATCCTTATCTAGGCAAAAACGTTCTATTCAACAAAAATCAATCTAAAGATATAAATATAGAGCTATATATACAAAAACTGAGCATAGAAAAACTATACGATATAGCTATTATATGATATTGTTAGTTAATGGCTGCATAATATTCAAGAGAAACCTTAATGGCAAAAATATCTTTCAAAAGCGAAAGTCCAAATAATAAAAAAAATAATTCATTTGCATCACTAGAAAAAGGTGCTATTTTCAGCCCTAATAACTATTTCATCAGTAACACAATAGAAAATATTCAGGATAATTTAGATGTTTTTTACAATCATTATAAAGATGGAAAATTTTATAGCTATGAATTAACTGAATCTACAAATTCCAACTCGATATCTTTTCGTACTAATTACAATAATTCAGATGATCTTGAATTTTCTTTAGAAATAGGCGAAGAATATTTTGAAATTATTGGCAATTCACTTCAATTAAATTATTCAACAAGTCTTAAATTAAGTGGTTATGAGGAGATAATTAATGGAGAGAAATGGGATGAAATCAAAACTGGAATCATTAGCTTTAGTCAAATAGATTTTGAGTTCAAATCTCTTAATGAAATATATACTGTAGAAATAGTAGGTGACTTCTCAGCGAACAAATTATACAATATTGATAATAGTCCAATAGAGATTATATGGAAAACATCTAAAATCACAATAAATCATGACAAATATGATATTGATGATTTTTCTGAATTCAAGTATGAAGGATATCTTGAATTCAACTCCATCACAACTCAAGGGGATTCATTCGATAAAGATTATTTTGCATACATAACAAATAATATAGATGAATTAATAGGTACTAAACATGATGATTATTTAAATAGTGGAAGTGGAAATGATTTAATTAATGGCTATGGGGGTTCAGATACTCTTGAGGGGGGTCTTGGTTCAGATACAGCAATTTACTCAGGCAATTTTAACAATTATTCGTTCGTTCGTGATCAGAAAAATTTAATAATATCGGATCAAAGAACAGGTACTAATGATGGAACAGATACTCTCTCAAATATTGAATACATTCAATTCACAGATCAAACAGTAGAAGAATCAAAAGTAGACGTTGTTAAAACATATAGCGGTAAATTTAGTGATTATAAATTTTACAATAAAGGCAATGGTGTCTATCAGATCAAAACAGATTCTGGCTATGACGATATTACTGGCTTTCCCTTATTAACCTTTACAGGAGAAGCTACGACAAGTTCTTTTAGAGACATTAGTGCCATTGCTGATATCAAAGGCACCTTTGATCAAGTCACTGGTTTGAATACAGATTCAGGGCGTATGTTCCGTTTATACAACGCATCATTTAAACGATTACCTGATTCAGATGGACTTGCTTATTGGATTGATAATTTCAGCTCAGGACGCAATACTATTAGAGTCGTTGCATCATCATTTTTAAGTTCAGCTGAATTTGCTGAACGTTATGGAGACAATGTTTCTGATTCAACCTATGTGAATACTCTCTATAAAAATGTTCTTGGACGTGATGCTGATGCTGGAGGCTTGAACTACTGGTTGGGTCAATTAAATAGTGGGGCTGAAACACGATACGAAGTTCTTCTAGGATTCTCTGAATCAGCTGAGAACAAAGCTCTCTTTACGGAAATGACTGGGTTGGAGTAAGCAACCAATCTTTTATGAACAATTTTATTATTAAATTAAACCGATCAATCATTTTTCTTCTATCGTCCTTATTAATAATAAATAGCTATAATGTAGGGGCTGAGCCAAGACTAAAAATAAAAGGAATTAATATTGGCGTATATGAGAAAGGTCCTTATTTTGGAATATTTACAGATCTAGGGGGAAAAGACCAATTAGAACTTGGTTTGAATTACTTAGATATACCAATAGGAAAATATGACGCAGGTTTCTCCAATGATATACAAACCAATCTTTCATTCACTGGTTTAAAGTTTATTTTCCGAAGGTATTTAAAAAATACTGAAAAGGATGGGTTCTATACTCAATTTGGATTAGAAGCTAATTATATGGCAGCCACCTCCAAAATAGAACTATCTGAGATGTCATATAAAACAAAAAATATCTCTATTTTTTGTCCATCTTGTGATTCAATGGATTTATCAATAAAGCCTAAAATATTTCCTTTTATACCAAGCCTCTCATTGGGTTGGCAATCAAAGATTTCATCTAGAGCTAAATTCCAAACAAGTTTAGGAGTGCAATATAAGAAAATCGGCAATGCTAGTTGGGAATATAATTCAGACAGAAATTTACCTTTTTTTGTTAGAAACGAAATTAATAATTCTATGAATGAAGTTAATAATTATCTAAACAATTTACCAACTATTTTTCCTACTCTAACAATTTCAATATCTTACTTGATTTGATAGTTTTTAAATAAGATCTGACTAAATACAAAAAGATGGAGGATTACATCTTTTTTAATCAAGACTCAGGCAAACAAATTAGTGAACGGATATGGCAAAACAATCTTTGTGAATTATTAGTTGAAGCAAGACTTGCAGACTTGAAAAAGGATGCGAATAGTCAAGTGAAAAAGATAGTTATCCACTAAGGTAAAAACATCACCTGATATAGCTTCAGGTATACATACGTCACAATGCGTCTTTCAGCAGGCGTTCCTCTTCCAACAGTTGCAACCAACACCGATACGAGCATGAAATATATCCAAGAGCATTTCTTCCATTACAGAGCTGATGAGTCCACGGAGATCCTTGATAAAGGTAGAAAAATCAAGCCAGCAGAGGAAAGTTTGAGGTGGATAGGGTCAAGTTAGCTTACCTCATTCACTTCTTATATGAGACAAATCACACATTCAACTGACAACAGATACTTTACAAACTAGATAAAATAGTAAGATTAAAAAAACCATGAATCATAACTTTTTCATGAGAAACTATTATCACCAAATCATTTGTTAAAAAATAAAAGTACCGTTCTTTTCTTAACTCATAAATTAACAACTTCTCCTTCTAGGATAAATGGCTAACTCAACTTATTCATTAACAACCTCTGCTTCTAGTTTTAATGAAGGTGATACTCTAACAACTACCGTAAACACAACTAACGTTGCCGCAGGAACAACGCTTTACTGGGCAACCTATAGCTCAGAGATAACCGCTAATGACATTGATATTAATTCGCCTCTCAATGGCTCAGGGACAGTAGGTAATAATGGTACTTTCAGCTTCTCTCAAACACTCTCCAACGATCAATCAACAGAAGGTTCAGAAAAATACTATCTGAGGCTTTTTTCTGATTCAGCAAGAACAAACCAATTAGGTGATGATCTTGCCATTACCATCATTGATACTTCCAGGGCTCCACAAGAGACAATTACAACGGAGTCAGGCGAGTACTTATTAATTAAAGAAGCTAAGTCTTTTGCGGATGCAATAACAGCGAGTAAAACATATGATGGTGGACATCTAGCCCAGTTTGAGACAAAAAAAGAAGCAACTAATGTTTGGACTGAAATTAATAAATTAATTTCTTCCTTAACCAGCTCCTTTGATTCAACTGTTGCCAGTGACGGTGGAGGAGCCTCTTATGTATGGCTAGGTGGAACAGATGGCGATACAACATCGACTCAAAGCTCATCAACATGGAATTGGAAATGGAGTGAATCTTCTATTGAAATTGCAAAAACCAGAACAGAGTGGGGAACAGGTTACGGAGGCACAGAGCCTGACAACAGCCGTGGAACTCAGCACAGATTAGCACTGGGCTTAGAAGACTGGTCACGAGGCAATCCTGGTAAATATGGATATGCCGGTGAATGGAACGATGTTAACGCAAGCAACGAATTATGGTTTTTAGTTGAGAAACATAAAACTGCTTTCAATGTCACTAATACATCGGTTATTAATAAAATTACGTCGACCATCAGTACTGATACAAAAACTTATTCTGGCAAATCAAATGATTATAAATTTTACAACCTTGGGAAAGATCGCTATGCCATTAAATCTGGTGAAAATTATGATGAGATAACAGGAGTTTCAACTTTAGATTTTACTGATAAGGATTTAGATCTAGGAATCGATATTAAAGGAACCTTTGATCAAGTAACAGGATTAAATACAGATTCAGGAAAAATGTTCCGTTTATATAATGCAGCTTTTGCACGTTTTCCTGATGCTGATGGACTCAAGTATTGGATAGGAAATTTTAGCTCTGGTATTGATGATGAACGAGCTGTTTCATCTTCTTTTCTTGCATCTGCAGAGTTTAAAGAGCTTTATGGAGAGAACATTACACATGAGACGTATGTACAAAATTTATACTTAAACGTTTTAAATCGTGAATTAGATCAAGATGGATACGACTACTGGGTCGGTAATTTAAATAATGGAATCGAAGAACGACATGAAGTACTTTTAGGCTTCTCAGAGTCAGCAGAGAACAAAACTCTATTCACTGAAATGACTGGGTTGAGTTAAGCGTTACAGTCCCTGTGATTACAGCCAACACAGATACCTCGATGAAATATATCCAAGACCATTACTTCCATTACAGAGCTGATGAGGCTACTGAAATCCTTGGTAAAGGTAGAAAGATCAAGCCTGCAGAAGAAAGTCTGAGATGGATTGGGTCGAGCTAGGTTCACAAACGACCATAAGTCTTTGACACAATTGTTCTCCAGTAAAAATCTTTGCCTCTTAAGAATCTAGCTAAAGTAGTTCAAGTAGTACAATCAAGTCTAGCTACTAAATAATTTGCCTTTTCATAATGAAGGGAATCCTAAAACATTAGTGAGTATCTGCAACTAAAATTATGACCGGAAGAGTTATTACAGTTACACAAAGTCAATATAATATGGTTAGAGGAAATACATCTAACCCTCTAGATATTGAAATCAGACCTGGGGAACAAACTGTTGAAGGTGATATCTACATAATTCCTTTTATTTCCGAAAATCAATACTTGCTAGGAGACGTTAGTTGGATATTTACGATGGATGAACTAGACTATGAAGATATCATTTTAATTGATTATCCAATAGGAAGTTTTAATAGTGATGAATTAGAGACCTTACTTGATGGAGATATAAACAATGATCAATTATGGGACGTTAATAAAATCTTCGAAGCTGCGAATTGTATATGGTTTGATCCTTATTACATAGGTCGCCCTCTTTCAAGTAATGGATATAATTATAGTCATTTATTTTCAGACGGAAACACCAGTTTTGGAGGTCACCCTAAGTCTATAGAACTTACCCAAATATTTGGAGGCTCAATCAATACGATCAATCCTTTACAATTTGGTTTAATTGATCTCTCAGAACTCAATCTAGATGAGATTAATAATATGTCGGCTAGTGACTTCAGAAGTAGCTATGAACATTTAATAACTACTAGAGCGACGGTAGTGTCGCAACCACAAATCACTGGTCCATCAGGTAGTGCAAGTGATGGGACAAGTAATATATCAATCAATGAAAATAGCACTGCTATTCATAGCTTTACAGCGAATGAACCTGTTGTATGGTCTTTAACTGATGGCCCTGATGTTTCTAAATTCTCAATCAATAGTTCAACAGGAGCTCTAAGTTTTATTGCCGCTCCAGACTATGAATCTCCTGAAGATATCGATTCTAGTAATGATTATACCGGCGTGGTTCGAGCAACTGATTCAGCAAGAAATACTTCTGATCAAACAATTACGATTTACATTACTGATCTCAATGAAATTCAAACATCATCAAATAACGATAATTTATCAAGCACTTGGAGTAATGACTTCATCGATGGTGGTGCAGGCAATGATACCGTTCTCTTCAGTGGGACATTCTCTGATTACTCATTTATAAGAACAACAAGTTCACTAACCGTTTCTGATCAACGAACAGGGACAAACGATGGAACAGATACTCTCTCCAATATTGAATACATCCAATTTACAGATCAAACCGTAGAAGAATCTAAAGTAGACGTTTCTAAAACTTACGCGGGTAATTTTAGAGATTATAAGTTTTATAATAATGGGAATGGTGTCTATCAGATTAAAACAGATTCTGGATATGACGACATCACTGGACTTCCTTTATTGACCTTTACAGGAGAAGCAATAACAAGTTCATTTAGAGAAGTCAGTGCAATCGCTGATATAAAAGGTGTCTTTGATCAAGTCACTGGACTCAATACAGATTCTGGTGAAATGTTTAGACTTTATAATGCTGCATTTGCTCGTTTCCCTGATGCTGATGGACTCGAGTACTGGATTGAAGAGTTTAGTTCTGGACGCAACACAAGACGTGTCGTTGCAGAATCATTTCTATTATCCGAGGAATTTGGTGAACGATATGGAACCAATGTTTCTAATGCTCAATATGTAGAAACTCTTTATATCAATATTCTTGGTCGCGAGTATGACCAAGAGGGGTATAACTATTGGCTCGGAAACTTAAATAGTGGTTTAGAAACGAGATATGAATTGCTTTTAGGTTTTGCTGAAAATGATGAAAACTTAAATCTCTTTACTGAAATGACTGGGCTTAGCTAAAGGTTCCTGTTCCTGAGATTGCAGCCAACACCGACACAAGCATGAAATATATCCAAGAGCATTACTTCCATTACAGAGCTGATGAGTCCACTCAGATCCTTGGTAAAGGTAGAAAGATCAAGCCAGCAGAGGAGAGTCTGAGGTGGATTGGATCAAGTTAGGTTCACAATCAATCCTTATTTAGGCACAAACGTTTTGTTCAACAAAAAATCAATCTAAAGATATAAGATATAGAGCATCTATACGAAAACTGAAGGCTTTTCTGAAGCTTCAATATGAGTAATCCTGCAGCAACAATTTCTCCTAGTCAAACTACTTTCAACGAAGGTGAAACTCTTTCTGCATCAATTTCAACTACTGATTTAGGAGGCTGGGCTAATTACTACTACTCAATTACAGGCGATGGATTAACTAATTCTGATTTCAATTCTGGGCTAACTGGACAGGTCTATATCAACGGTGCAGGAGAAGGATCTATTTCCAATGGCATTAGTAATGATGCTCTTACAGAAGGAGATGAATCTTTGACAATTCATTTTTTTACTGATTCAGCACGCACAAATCAAATAGGGCAATCTTCTTCAATTCTCATCAAAGATACATCGAATAATCCTGCAGCAACAATTTCTCCTAGTCAAACTACTTTCAACGAAGGTGAAACTCTTTCTGCATCAATTTCAACTACTGATTTAGGAGGCTGGGCTAATTACTACTACTCAATTACAGGCGATGGATTAACTAATTCTGATTTCAATTCTGGGCTAACTGGACAGGTCTATATCAACGGTGCAGGAGAAGGATCTATTTCCAATGGCATTAGTAATGATGCTCTTACAGAAGGAGATGAATCTTTGACAATTCATTTTTTTACTGATTCAGCACGCACAAATCAAATAGGGCAATCTTCTTCAATTCTCATCAAAGATACATCGAATAATCCTGCAGCAACAATTTCTCCTAGTCAAACTACTTTCAACGAAGGTGAAACTCTTTCTGCATCAATTTCAACTACTGATTTAGGAGGCTGGGCTAATTACTACTACTCAATTACAGGCGATGGATTAACTAATTCTGATTTCAATTCTGGGCTAACTGGACAGGTCTATATCAACGGTGCAGGAGAAGGATCTATTTCCAATGGCATTAGTAATGATGCTCTTACAGAAGGAGATGAATCTTTGACAATTCATTTTTTTACTGATTCAGCACGCACAAATCAAATAGGGCAATCTTCTTCAATTCTCATCAAAGATACATCGAATACACCTGATTTCACAGATCCTTCTCTCAGCAGTTCCTCACCAACAGATAACGCAACAGCCGTTGCAGTTAGTAGCAACATCGTCCTCACCTTCTCAGAAGCGGTGGATGTTGAAACTGGCAACATCCTCATTAAAAAATCATCTGATAATTCAACCGTTGAATCCATTGATGTCACCAGTAATCAAGTCACAGGTTCTGGTACAACGCAAATCACAATCAACCCTAGTAGTGATCTTGCCTCTGCAACCCAGTACTACATTCAAATTCCTGCTACAGCCTTTGACGACTCATCGAGCAACTCTTATGCAGGAATCACAGATACAACATCTCTTTCCTTCACGACAGCTGATGTTATTTCTCCATCATTAAGCAGTGCATCACCTGCTGATAATGCAACAGCTGTTGGCATTAGTAGCAACATCGTCCTCACTTTCTCAGAAGCAGTTGATATTGAAACTGGCAACATCCTCATTAAAAAATCATCTGATAATTCAACTGTTGAATCCATTGATGTCACAAGTAATCAAGTCACAGGCTCTGGCACCACGCAAATCACCATTAATCCTAGTTCCAATCTCGACTCTGCCACCCAGTACTACATTCAAATTCCTGCTACTGCTTTTGACGACTCATCGAGTAATTCATATGCCGGCATCACAGATACAACATCCCTTTCTTTTACGACAGCTGATGTTATTTCTCCATCATTAAGCAGTGCATCACCTGCTGATAATGCAACTTCTGTTGGCATGAGTAGCAACATCATCCTCACTTTCTCAGAAGCCGTTGATGTTGAAACTGGCAACATCCTTATTAAAAGATCATCTGATAATTCAACCGTCGAATCCATTGATGTCACTGGTAATCAAGTCACAGGTTCTGGTACAACCCAAATCACAATCAACCCTAGTAGTGATCTAGCCTCGTCTACCCAGTACTACGTTCAAATCCCAACTACAGCTTTTGACGATTCATCGAGTAATTCATATGCCGGTATCACAGATACAACATCGCTTTCATTCACTACTGCTGATGAAGGGGTACCAACCTTAGCCAATACGACCCCTTCCTATGGTGCGACAAATACTACTCTTGATAGCAACATCGTCCTCACCTTCTCAGAAGCTGTAGATGTTAAAAGTGGAAATATCCTCATTAAAAAATCATCTGATAATTCAACCGTTGAATCAATCGATGTAACTAGTAATCAAGTAACTGGCTCTGGTACCACACAAATCACAATTAACCCTAGTTCCAATTTTGCCTCTGCAACCCAGTACTACGTTCAAATTCCAGGCACTGTCTTTGATGATGCGGCTGGAAACTCTTATGCCGGCATCACGGATACAACATCTCTTGTTTTTACAACAGCTGATAGAAACGATCCGATTATCACTGGTCCTTCTGGAGAAACATCGAGTTCTAGCAGCGTCTCAATCACAGAAAATACAACCTCAGTTCATATCTTTAGCGCTAATGAAACCGTCACTTGGTCCATTAGAAGCGGTGCTGATCGATCTTTATTTAGCATTGATCCAACAACTGGAGCTCTAGTCTTTCTGGCAGCACCAGACTTTGACAACCCCACTGATACTGACCAAAACAATTCCTATGAAGTGACCGTCTCGGCAAAAGACAGTTCTAATAATATTGTCGACCAAACCGTCACGATTGCAGTTCTTGAGGCTTCCGCAGCAATAGATCTTACAGGAACTAATACAAGCGACACATTAACCAGCACAGCAGCCAATGAAAATATCGATGGTGGTGCAGGTAATGATACCGTCGTCTTCACGGGGACATTCTCTGATTACTCCTTTACCAGAAGAACGAGCTCTATCACAATCGTAGACCAAAGAACAGGGACAAATGATGGAACAGATACTCTCTCCAATATTGAATACATCCAGTTCTCAGATCAAACTGTAGATGAAGCGAAGGTAGACGTAGTTAAAACTTATAGCGGAAATTTTAGAGATTATAAGTTCTACAACAAAGGAAATGGCAGTTATGAGATTAAGAAAAGTTCTACAGGAACCACTGATGACATCACAGGATATCCATCCTTACAATTCACAGAAGAAGCAACAACAAGTTCTTTTAGAGATGTCAGTGGCATAGCTGATATCAAAGGTGTCTTTGATCAAGTCACTGGACTCAATACAGATTCTGGTGAAATGTTCCGCTTATATAACGCTGCTTTTGCTCGTTTCCCTGATGCTGATGGACTCGAGTACTGGATTGAAGAGTTTAGTTCTGGACGCAACACAAGACGTGTCGTTGCAGAATCATTTCTATTATCCGAAGAATTTGGTGAACGCTATGGAACGAATGTCTCTAATGCTAAATTTGTAGAAACTCTCTATATCAATATTCTCGGTCGAGAGTATGACCAAGAGGGGTATAATTATTGGCTAGGTAATTTAAATAGTGGTTTAGAGACTCGATATGAACTGCTTTTAGGCTTTGCAGAAAATGATGAGAACTTAAATCTCTTTACTGAAATGACTGGGCTTAGCTAAAGGTTCCTGTTCCTGAGATTGCAGCCAACACCGACACGAGCATGAAATATATCCAGGAGCATTACTTCCACTACAGAGCTGATGAGTCCACTGAGATTCTTGGTAAAGGGAGGAAGATTAAGCCAGCAGAAGAAAATTTGAGGTGGATTGGATCAAGTTAGGTTGAAAAAAGATTTTTAATAGGAATCTAGATAAAGTAGATTAGGGGACTACATACCTTTATTCATTTGACAACTGCTCTAAATACGAGTTGGTCTAAATTAATTGGAACCTCTTTAGATGAGAGATCCAATGCAATTGCTATTAGTGGTGATGGCTCTATCTATGTAGGTGGGTACACATACGGGAATCTTGACGGTGTAAATAATAATGGGAATCAGGATGCTTTCTTTAGCAAATATGACTCAAATGGAGATTTAATATGGACAAAATTATTTGGCAATTCTTCCGATAGTAGGCTGTATTCAATAGACACTTCAAGTGATGGATCAGTCTACATAACAGGTAAAATTTCAGGAGATATCAATGGTCAAACAAATAATGGTTCATCTGATATTTTCTTAGCAAAGTATGATTCTAATGGTAATATTCAGTGGACTAATCTTATAGGGACACAAGCAAGTGACCAAGGTAGAGATGTAGTAATAGGTAATGATGGTTCTATCTATATTACTGGTTTTACTGGAGGTAATCTTAATAGCGAAACCAACAGTGGAGGCGTTGATGTCTTTCTTAGTAAGTACAACTCAGATGGAGCACAACAATGGACTCAACTTTTAGGTGAAAGTTGGTCTGAAATTTCAAACTGTATAGATATCGATACTGATGGGAATATATACATAGCCGGTGAAACATTCCTGGCGAAATACAATTCAAATGGTATAAAACAATTCGCAACTAATATCCCAATTTCGAATACTGGTTATGCAAATGATGTTTTAGTAAGTAGTGATGGAAAAATATATATTGTAGGAAGAGCGAACGGAACAATAGATGATCAAACAAGTTCAAATAACGATGCATATATTGCTCAATACGACTCTAATGGGACAAGGAATTGGACAAGGTTTATAGGATCAAGTGCAAACGATACAGCATTTAGTCTCGCCCAAGGTCCTAATAATACTGTTTATATCACTGCTCAAGCATTAGGTGAAATAGATGGTCACTCAGCATCTGGCTACGGAGAAGTGCTAATTGCCAGTTACTCATCCGATGGCACCAAGAATTGGTCTGACTTTTATGGTGGATCTGGAGATGAAAATCCCCGTGGTATAGAAACAGATTCTTCAGGAAATATATTTTTAACCGGGTTTACTAATGGAGATCTATCAGGACAAACAAATAATGGAAAACTCGATGCATTTATTTCTAAATTATCAATTGCTACAGATACTGGAGATGCAAGTTTTGCTATATCAGGTACTGGACTTGCTGGAGAAACTCTAAGCATCTCTGAAACGTCTACTGATCCTGAAGGAAGAGGAGCTCTAACTTATATATGGCAATCATCATCAGACAATACAAACTGGAGTCAAGTTAGTACAAGTGCAAGTTATACACTTACATCCTCTGATGAAAACAAAAAAATAAGAGCCATTATCTCTTATACAGATAATCAAGGATTTTCAGAATCAGTTACAACAACAGCTCTTCAAGTTAATCAAAAGACCTATACCATTACCCCTTCAACATCCTCAATCAATGAAGGTTCAACTTTAACGACATCAATCTCGACAACAAACGTTGCGGCAGATACGACACTCTATTGGTCTCTCAGTGGAACAGGTATTACCAGTTCTGACTTTTCTTCTGGTGCATTAACAGGTTCTGGAACTGTTGATAGTAATGGTGACTTCTCTTTTGCTCATACCCTTGCAGATGACACCACAACAGAAGGAAATGAAACTCTCAATATCAAACTCTTTTCTGATTCAGACCGTACGACACAAGTTGGAACAACCTCAGTCGTCACAATCACCGATACATCAAAAACTCCGACATATACCATCAGTCCTTCTACAACATCAATCAATGAAGGAGAGACACTAACCACATCCATCTCTACAACAAACGTTGCTACCAATACCACTCTTTATTACTCACTATCTGGAACAGGAATTACCAGTGATGATTTTTCTTCTGGTTCATTAACTGGCTCTGGCACAGTTGATAGCAATGGCGACTTCTCTTTCTCTCATACCCTGGCTAATGACAGTGCTACAGAAGGAAATGAAACATTAAATATCAAACTCTTCTCTGATTCATCTCGTTCTACTTCTACTCAAGTTGGTACAACTTCTGTTGTCACAATCACCGATACTTCCAAAACTCCTACCTACACAATCAGTCCATCAACTCTATCAATCAATGAAGGAGAGACACTAACCACATCCATCTCTACAACAAACGTTGCTACCAATACCACTCTTTATTACTCACTATCTGGAACAGGAATTACCAGTGATGATTTTTCTTCTGGTTCATTAACTGGCTCTGGCACAGTTGATAGTAATGGTGACTTTTCTTTCTCTCATACCCTTGCAAAAGATCTACTCAATGAAGGTGATGAAATTCTAGAAATTAAACTTTTTTCTGATAGTGCGCGTAGCACGCAAGTTGGAGAGACCAAATCCATTACCATTGCTGGTGGTAGCACCATTTACACCTTGAGTGTTGATAGTCCATCAGTCATTGAAGCTGATACAAATACAAAAGTTCTGACCTACAGACTGACACTTGATCAAGAGGCAACAGAAAGAACAAATATCAACTATGAGACATTAACAACTGGAACGGCAACCTCTGGAGAAGATTTTATCTCTGCAGCAGGTGTAGTAATATTCCTAGAGGGTCAAAAGGTAGCCACTCTCAATATCACGATCAATGGTGATGTCCTTTTAGAGGACGACGAAACCGTAAAAGTGAAGTTCAGTAGTAGTAAATTAAAAGAAGATTTGATTGCGACAGGAACGATCACGAATAATGATATCGCAGCTTCTTCCTATAGTGCTTCTGTTGATGAACCATCAATTTTAGAAACAGATTCAGGAACAAAAACGCTTGCTTTTACAATCACGCTCGATCAAGAAGTCAGTGAGACGACCAATATTAACTATCAAACGCTTACATCTGGAACTGCAACAACAGGAGAAGACTTTGTTACATCTGCAGGTGTCGTCACTTTTGTTAAAGGACAAAAAGTTGCCACACTTAATATCTCCGTTAATGGTGATGCAGATGTTGAAAGC
Organism: Prochlorococcus sp. MIT2304; assembly: GCF_059772405.1. NCBI lineage: Bacteria > Bacillati > Cyanobacteriota > Cyanophyceae > Synechococcales > Prochlorococcaceae > Prochlorococcus > Prochlorococcus sp. MIT2304. The sequence goes on along the minus strand of NZ_CM186286.1, from coordinate 1,409,900 downwards.
GATGAAACCATTCAAGTCAAGTTCTCTGGTGCAGCCTTAAGCAGTGAAGTCATTGCAACTGGAACAATCAAAGACAACGATATTGCAGGCACAAATGCCAACGACAACCTCAATGGCTCCACAGGTAATGACAACCTCAAAGGTGGTGGTGGTTCTGATGTGATCGATGGTGGAGCTGGAATAGATACCGCCACCTACACAGGTAAGTTCAACGATTACACCATCACGAAGACCACAACAACTATTCAAATTACAGATATCAGAATCACATCACCAGATGGTGTTGATACGGTTCAAAATATTGAATATGTCCAGTTCACTGATCAACTTGTTGCTTCTGACAAAATCAATGTTGTCAAAACATTCAGCGGTAATTTTAGAGATTACAAGTTCTATAACAAAGGTGATGGAACATATGAGATCAAAGACAGTAGTGGAACAACAGATGACATCACAGGCATCCCCAAGCTCACCTTTGAAGATAAAACTGGAAATGAAAGTGTAAGTGCCATCGCCGATATCAAAGCAGTCTTTGATCAAGTCACAGGCAAAGAGACTCCTAGCGGCGAGATGTTCCGTCTTTATAACGCTGCCTTTGCAAGATTCCCTGATGCTTCTGGACTCGAGTATTGGATCGATAAATTCAGTTCAGGAACAGATGATGCGAGAGCTGTGGCATCATCCTTCTTAGTCTCAGATGAATTCTCTGAACGCTACGGTTCCAACGTCACAAACGCTAAATACGTCGAGACCCTTTATGTCAATGTTCTTGGTCGAGAGTATGACCAAGAGGGCTATAACTATTGGCTAGGGAATTTAAATAGTGGTTTAGAAACGAGATATGAACTCCTTTTAGGTTTTGCAGAAGCAGATGAAAACAAAGCTCTCTTTACTGAAATGACTGGGTTGGGGTAATTAATGAGAAAGATTCAATGACTTATAACTATTCAATAACTGCTACTCATCGAAACACAGAATCAACTATTAGTGAAGGTAATGAAGGTGATTATCTAGGTATAATAGTAACAACTACTAATACAGAAAACACTCATAGACCTTATTTAAAATTGACAGGTGGAGGCGGATTTAACTCCTCTGATACAGACATACAATTACCTTTAAACAGATCAATTGATTTTTATAGATATCATTATGGTCTTAGAGAAATGGTATATCTCACCTCATGGTTAATAGAGTTATATATTTTCGATGATATCTTAGAAGAAGAGAATGAAACTTTATACGCCCAACTTTTTACAGACTCGACTCAATCTACGCAGATTGGTGATACTTTCATTCTTCCAATTCTTGACAATGATCTTTCCATCTATGAATACAAGATAACAACTTCATATCCAGATTTTTCAGGTAGATTAATTCAATTAGATTCTGTCGGGGAAGGCATTCAATTCACCACAACAATAAATACAAATGGCATTGAAATTGGAACACAACTCTTTTGGTCTTTAAGTGGAACAGGAATAAATATTTCAGACTTCTCTTCTGGTGACTTATCAGGATCAGGAGTTACAAATCAAGACGGTGAATTTTCCTTCACTCACACTTTAAAAGAGGACGAAGAATTAGAGGGTAATGAAACACTAGAAATAACTCTATTTTCAGATGTAAACAGAACACAAAAAGTTGGTAACACTCACAATCTTCTTATACACGACAACTCTATTCCTGTTATTACTACTTCTGATCAGAGCATCAATGAAGGTGAAACATTCACAACAACTTTTAGACTTCCATCAAGATTCAATTACGATACATATTATTGGCTTATTTATGGCAATAATATAACATCCACTGATTTCGAAAGTGCATCTCAATCAGAAGCATTAAATGCCCGTCCAATTGCTAATTATTTAACAAATAATATACCTTTACAACCTTATTCAGAGGCAGGTCCTAATTCATTCGCAAGTCTTTCGCATACAACTACTAATGATTTCAAAACAGAAGGGATTGAGACTTTATATATAAAGCTCTTTTCAGATGCTGAACATACGACTCAAGTAGGTAATACCGCAACTATTACTATCAATGATATGTCGAAAACTCTTTCTCCAACATACACTATTAGTCCTTCTGCAACTTCAATCAATGAAGGCGAGACATTAACAACCACAATCTCTACAACTAATCTTGCTATAGGCACGACAATCTATTGGTCATTTAGTGGAAACGGAATCACCACTGCTGACTTAAGTAATGTATCTGGTGGAATAGGCTTCGACATAGATGGTGGTGCATTAACTGGTTCTGCTATTCCTGATAGCAATGGAAACATATCCTTTACTCATACGTTTAAAAATGAAGATCTCCTTAATGAGGGTGATGAGACCTTATACATCAAGCTCTTTTCTGATTCATCTAGATCTAATCAAGTTGGAGAAACTGCAACCGTAACGATTGTAGACATGTCTCAAGTCAAGACCTATACCATCAATTCGGTTAGTGGAAACTACTTAGAAACACCTGGAGGATCCATTAATGAAGGCGATGTTTTAACCACTAATGTCTCAACCACCAACGTTTCTGCTGGCACGACACTCTACTGGTCTCTCAGTGGAACAGGAATTACTAGTGCAGATTTTTCTTCTGGTGCTTTAACAGGTGCTGGAACAGTTGATAATAATGGTGACTTCTCTTTCTCTCACTCCCTTACCAATGATCTAACGACAGAAGGTACTGAAACTCTCAATATCAAACTCTTTTCTGATTCATCTCGGTCGACGCAAGTAGGTAGTACTTCAATCATGATGTTTGATACGTCGCAAACTCTTTCTCCAACATACACTATTAGTCCTTCTGCAACTTCAATCAATGAAGGCAGCACCCTAACCACTTCGATTTCTACAACAAGCGTTGCTGCTGGTACAACTCTCTACTGGTCTCTTAGTGGAACAGGAATAACTAGTAATGACTTTTCATCAGGTGCATTAACTGGTTCAGGCAGCGTTGGCAGTGATAGATCCCTTTCCTTCTCTCATACACTTGCCAATGATGTCACCACAGAAGGGAGTGAAACGCTCAATATCAAGCTCTTTTCTGATTCAGCTAGATCTACTCAAGTAGGTAATACTTCTTCTGTTTCAATTGTAGATACATCTATAACTACGCCTTCTACTTTTCATGGAACACTGCTAGATGACACATTTATTAGTAGTTCTGAGAATGATCTAATTATTGGAAGCTTTGGTACAGATACAGTGAAATATTCTGGAAGCTTCAAAGATTATTCCTTTAATCGTATATCAGATACTCTAGAAATTACTGATCTAAGAACGGGCTCGAATGATGGAATTGATACTCTAAAAGAAATTGAATTAATCCAATTTACAGATCAAACCGTTGAAGAATCAAAGGTAGACATAGTTAAAACTTATAGCGGTAATTTCAGAGATTATAAGTTCTATAACAAAGGTAATGGCAGTTATGAAATCAAGAATAGCTCGACAGGAACAACTGACGACATCACTGGACTTCCCTTATTAACCTTTACAGAAGAAGCAACAACAAGTTCATTTAGAGATGTCAGTGCCATCGTTGATATCAAAGGTGTCTTTGATCAAGTCACTGGTTTAAATACAGACTCAGGACGTATGTTCCGTTTATATAACGCTTCGTTTAAGCGATTACCTGATGCTGATGGATTGGAGTATTGGATTAATCAGTTCAGTTCTGGAGCAAACTCCATCCGAGTCGTTGCATCATCATTTCTAGGTTCAGCTGAATTTACAGAGCGGTATGGAGAGAACGTCTCGGATTCCACCTATGTGAATACTCTCTATACAAATGTCCTAGGGAGAGATGCTGATACAGGAGGCTTAAACTATTGGTTAGGACAGTTAGATAGTGGAGCAGAAACAAGATATGAAGTACTATTAGGGTTTGCTGAATCAGCTGAAAACAAAGCTCTCTTTACAGACATGACTGGGTTTGCTTAACCAATGAAATATTTTTTACCACTAGCCCTAACCGCTACATTCCTCTTCCCCACCCCATCACAAGCAGACACCAATCACTTCGGTGCAGGAGGAATCTTCGAATTAGATCTAGGCGATAGTGAGATACCTTTGACGCCGAAGCAAGAAAGAGAACAACAGCTTCTAGAAGAAAATTTAAAAATGAAAACTAATGAAACTAAACAGACCCAATAAATTTAATAAGACACGTCACTCAAACCAAGAGGGAACAAAAACTGCACTAGCTTTTTGGAAGTTTCCAAAGAACAGGTATAGAACCGAAAAGCACCCAGTCATCATCAGCAAAGTTAAATGCTCAAGCAAGGTAGAAACCATCCTGAGCTTCCAAGAGAAACAGATGCTTGAAGGCTTGGTTAATGCAGTCCAGACAAGCCAAAGAGACGCTATCAGAATCGCACTTTACGAGCTCTCTAAAACGTCTCCAGAGGCTTCTCTAAGGCTTCTGAAATATGCGAGTAAGGGAAGCCAAGAGAAGGGTCACACAAGTCGCTCCAGCAAGATTACAGCCAAGCTTCCGAAGGCTGAGAAGGTGGTGTTCGATGAGCTGCAAACCAACTGCAAATTAACCAGCAAAGAGACGGTCAGACTAGCGATTATCTGGCTTGCTATGAGCGTTAAGGATGAAGATTTTAAGCTCACCAAAAGTCCACGAGTTAGCCAGAAAAAACTAGCTAGAGAATGGAGTAAAACCTACGATAAAGAAAAAGGTTCCAAGCTCACTGCACTCACTGAAGCTGCTGATGCTGCTTACGAAAAAGCAAAAGAGAAAGCCGAGGAAAGACGAGAAGAGGAATACAAAAGAAGAGGTGAGACTCTCGAGTTGATGAAAAAAGATGGGAGTCTCGCTATGTGGGCTGCTCTTCAAGATGCAGATCAGAGTTGGCAATTAGATCCACAAATTATTGATGAATATGAGGCGAGTTTAAATAGTGAAAGTTTTGAGAAATGGATTATTGGTTTAGAAGAGCTAAGTGAGCGAGAAAAGGAAATCGAACGCATAAAAGCATCTTTCCCGCCTGGAACAGAAGACGATCAATTGGCTAATGACATATATGAAATCAATCGAAGAGAAAGACAAGAAGAGGAATTTTTAAATAGCTGTACTGATGAAGAGTTAATAGATCAAAGCCCTGAGTTGTTCTTTATGAATCGACCTGAGCTGAATGGAATCTTTTTTTATGATGATGTCATCTCTTTTAAAACAGACAAAGAATACAAAAGGAAAGACGGCGAAACCGCAGACGAATACTTCAATCGAGCTTTTCCTCTTAATGTCTTAGAAAACATAAAAAAGAAGCAAGAGGAGAGCGCAGCTCAAGCAAAAGAAAGGATGACTGAACTCAATAAAAAGTTTCAGAAAACTGCAAAAAAATATGGGCTTGACCTAAGCAGAGAGGAAAGAATAATGAAACAGGAAGATAGACACATAGATACACTTAATCAATACCTCAAAGATGCAAAAGAAAAAGATCGACGTGAAGAGATAGAACAATTGAATGCCGAATTAGATAAACGTCTCAGATTAACCAAAGAACAGATCATTCAATATTGGGATAACACTCACCCAAACCTCTTCTGAAAACTAACTTTTCAGTCTAACCCTCCTACTCTATTAGAGGTAACGACCTCAAATAAGAAATTCCATACCGATAATGCCAATCATCAACGAGGCAAAAGAAAGAGTTTGCCGAAACCTCCTGAATAAAGTAATTGTCTTCGATCAACTGATTGACAAAGCTGAAGCCATAGACAATCCAGACAAAGCAAAAGAACTATTCCTCAAGCAAGCCAATATCCTTAACAGGCTTGAGAAGGTTATTAGTTAGAGGAAGACAACAGCTCGCTGCGCTCGCAAGACAACAATTTAGTAACTCTAAAACGAACGACTGAGCGAAGCGAAGGAGTGAGTTTTCCCAACCTACTCAAACATCCTCTAACAAACTCGATACATATAGCTACTATGAACCTCACAATCATCAATAACGAACAATCAAATCATTTAAAGACTTATGGATTAAAAGAATCACTCTTAATAAAAACTCGATACGTCGAAAAGAGTTCCAAGCCTATACGACAATTAAAAATTAAAAATACATAACTTAGTAAAAGTCCAATCAGTTGATGACGTTAAAAGCTACGCAACATAAAAAGCCTGTCTTAAAGACAGCACGAATTATTTACCTATTAAGGAACTCATAGGAGATGGAGTGTGGTTGACTCCATCTCTTTTTTAGTCCTTAGCAGCTGTCAGCAATACCACGACAACAGAAGCAAAGAAAACTAAAACCAGCACCGTTGTCAAAGGACTAAACATTGCTGGATCAAAAGACATAAACCTAATGAATTAAAAGTATGAGACCTTTGAACGAATTAATTAACTCTGGTAAAACATTAACCAAGAGAGAGAGAAGCAGTAGAACGTCATATTCAGGCTCACTCGGAAGAGATTTCGCAAAGAGAACTGAATGCCCTAAAAGTTAAGGCTGCTATCCGAAAAAGACGATTGTTATGGGCTAATGAATAAAGGGATCTGAGGCTATAGATTACTTAAATCAAAGCTAGAAGGTGACTGTTTTTCAACGAATGAACAATGACATTCACCAAAGAAAAGTAGCCTTCTGAAGATGGAGCTTAACAATTACTCAAATACAACTAATAAACCTATGAGTGTATAAAAACTAAACAGCAATGAAAAGAATCAATCTTTACTATCAGTTTTTGATCTCCTCCTCCTATTTTGGGAACAAACTTTGCATCCTTGTCTCTGCTTACTAGTCCTATCTTTTACTGGTTTTTGATATAGATGACCTTTAGGACAAATCCAATGTGCTTTATAGTTAGTGCCATAGGAAACTTGGCTTGGCTTAAGAGGTTTATTTAATTCATAATCCCATTCAATAGCTATTTCAGGGAACAAATCTTCTAGGCTTTTACCTACAGGTCCTGGAAGACATGAGATTAATTCTCGATACCTTTTTTCATTACAAAAATCTTTTTTAGATAGATAGTCATCAGGTTGATTAATCCCAGCAAGCTTGACTGCTTTTACTACTATATTATTTAAAATATTTTTATCTAATTTGTTTGACTTCGGCAGAACAACATCATCTACAGATAAAGACTCTAACGGGTACTCTCTTATATAAATAACATTAATATTAGCTTTACTAAAATAGCTTCGTTTCTTTAATTCTCTATCTACAACATCTTTTCTATGATGATAATACCAACCATCGTATTCAATACCTAAAGAGTACTCAGGTATGAAAATATCAAGCTCATTGCCATCAATCTTTTCTCGATGAAGGATATTTTTAAAGATCAATGCAAGTTCAGACAATATTCTCAGTTCAGCTTTAGAGGTTTGATTAGAACATTTGGGACACCCAGTGTTACGTTTTGACCTGCAATAGATAGTTGCTGGATAATCATCATGACCTCTAGGGCAAATCCACCAAACCTTTTGATTGCTACCTGAAGTGAATTGAGTTGGTTTTTTATCCTTATTTTTTTTATAACTCCATTCTTTCGCTAAATCAGGTTCTAGAGTTTCAAGATTATTTTCTTTAGTGACTCGTCTTCCAGAGCATATTGGGCAATTTTGTGGTGATGTTTTATTAGTTCTTGCATTTAAGCTAAGAGGATAATTGTGGGGTTTATCTGGACAATTCCACCAAAAGACTTCATTCAATGAAGGTAATACCTGATTAGCTTTAATTCCATTTTTCTTTTCATCCCACTCTTTTGCAATCTCAGGATGACAAACTTCTAAATTATAATTTTCGCTTGGAATAGATTTATTACAAACTGGGCAAGGTTCTTTGTCTTTTAATAAACGAGTTCGAATATCGCCGATCCTTAAAGGACCATATCTCCATCCACACTCACATCGAAAAAAAGCTCGCTTTTGGCTACCTGGAGTTAACTTAGAGGGATCTAAATCAATGTTTTTTTCATAATCCCATATTGATAAGAGTTCAGGCATTACATCTGGAATAGTTTTTGGAATTTTGCCTGCGCATTCGGGACAATTTATTGGATATTTTCGAGTTCTATTACATATCTTTGTTGAATATCTATGCTTTGAATTCTTTGGACAAATCCAATGAACTACTAAATTCTTACCTTTTGAATAATCCTCAGGAACACCTAGACCTTCTTTTTGATTTTTTTCATAGTCCCACTCCTCTGCAAGTTTTGGAAAAAGAATTTTTAGATTATTTTTTGCAAGAAATTCTGGAGTATGTTTTGTCATAAGCAATCAAATATACAATCGCCAACCAAACCATTAGCCAATTAATTATCGCATATTTTCACCATAAATTTCTCTTCCCCATTAACGTATAAGCCAGGACTCTATTTCCCCCTCATACCCCTTCAAACTATGTGCATATTAAGTGGTAGCATTGCGGTAGCACTTAAATTAAGCAGCCCTAAATTCCTTTTATACTAATAGATCTAGAGTTACGTTGTATAATCGGCATTATTAGAAACATATAACACTACTCTAGTTTTAGCAATGCTTTTAAAGCATGTTACTATGATTACCATAAGATTACCAAGTCGCTTCTCAAGCTGAAAAGCTTGTCACTGCGATGGCATCGTTACCAAAAGATTACCAATTGGCTTAAATCTTGCCTAAAAACTCACTAGCCAAGAAACAAAATATCCTCGATAGAAAAGAGATTCCAGGAGATCCCTATGCATACGTCTACAGAAGAGTAGATAGGAATAATCGTTGGTTCTTATATTACTTGGATTCAGACAAAGGTAATAAACACAGATTTACTCTAAAGAATCCAGACGGTACTTATCCACTACCAACCAAAGGAGGACAAGAAGAAGCTTGGATGCTTGGTGTGGCTAAGTTTATTGAGCTAAAGGCAAAGACTGATAGGGGAGAAGAAATCAAGGCATTAACGTTTGGAAGTATGGTGCATCAGTTCTTAGATAAAGAAAAAAGAAGAATCAGTTCAATTCCACAAGAGGGTATTACTAAAGAGAGTTATCGGTTAATTGATACGCAGTGTCGTTGGATCAGAGATTATATAAACGATGACAAGAAAGAGATTCATAAACTCAGGAAGAACACGTTCTTGAACTATGAGACCTGGAGAAAAGAAAGAGCTGTTCAATTCAATAAACCGATCCCTAAACAAACAACCATCACAGCTGAGATGTCATGTCTCAGAAGAATGTTTAAACAGATAGCTGTAGACAATAACTTTATTCATCAAGACAATGTTCCATCTATTCCATCTATCAAACAGTCAAAAGATAAGAAGCATCGTAGAGATGACCTAACCGCTAAAGAGTGGGAAGAGCTTGAGAGAGTTGCTCGCCTCTACTACATCAAAGGCAAGACGAGAATATTGGATGACAAGTACACCATCAAAAAAGATAGTCAGGGTAAGTATGAAACCATCTCAAATATTGCTTTTAAAGGACCTCGAGGAAAGAAGCAATTAGTCCATAGAGAGTTGTCTTACTTAGCAATGAGAGTCTCTATGGATACTGGAATCAGACCAGGTTCAATGAGAAAACTAAAGTGGAAAGATATCAGTGAAAACACAACTATTCCAAAGGAAGAACGAAAGATCTGGGTCAACATTGATGTACCAGCTGAGAAGACCAAAACAGGAAGGTCTTATCGAGTAGCCGCTCCCATTGCCAAGTTCTTAGAACGCATAAGAGTCCTAACTAAATTTAAAAAGATGGAGGATTACATCTTTGCCAATCAAAACTCAGGTAAACAAATTAGTGAACGAATTTGGCAAAACAATCTCTGTGAATTGTTAGTCGAAGCAAGGCTCGCAGACTGGAGAGATGACCACGATAGTCAAACAAAGAAAGTCATAGTTCACTCTGGTAAAACACTCACCTGGTATAGCTTCAGGCATACATACATAACGATGCGTTTATCAGCTGGTGTACCTCTTCCAACAGTTGCAGCCAATACAGATACGAGCATGAAATATATCCAAGAGCATTACTTCCATTACAGGGCTGATGAATCCACTGAGATCCTTGGTAAAGGTCGAAAGATTAAACCAGCAGAGGAAAGTTTGAGATGGATTGGAGCCAATTAGTTTCACAATGCCAAAGAATAAACTGAACTCCGAACAACGATTTATTAGGAATCTCCTTATTGGATTTTTCTCAGCGTTATTTGTTGTCTTTGTATTAGCGATGCTTGCGCTATTCCAGACACTGATTACTTATCCAAGTGCTCCAGAGCTACCAAGCGTCACGATTCAGAGCTGTTATGACGGGGATACTTGTACAACTACAGAAGGAGAAAAGATCCGACTTGCTTGTATTGATACTCCTGAATTAAGAGGTAAGAAGGCTGATCCAATTCCAGCAAAGGCAGCAAGAGATTACCTCAATGATTTAATTGCTGGATCAACAGTCACAATCAGGCGGATTACTGAAGATCGATATGGAAGAACAGTCGCTGAGTTATCCAAAGGTCCTATGAATATTCAAGAAGACCTAGTTGAAAAAGGCTTTGCACGTATCTATGAAAGATACGCAAGTCAATGTGAATGGAGCAAGAAAGAGAAATGAAACTAAAAAATACTGCCATTGCTTTAGGAGTTGGTGCTGCGACTGCTGTTGGTCTTTCTTTATTGCAGGTAGATAAACCAATGGTTATTGCTGGAGTAATTTTTTTTACAGGTGGAATAATTACTACCAAAAGTTTAAGAAAAAAGCCAGCAAAAAAAATATCTATAAATTCGTATCATAAGGAGAATAATCAAGTGAACTTAGAAGCTCTAGAATCACTAAAAGAAAGAGGGATCGTAAAGCTACAGAGTGGCGACCATGAAGGAGCTATTGATGACTGCAATAGTGCTCTTGAATTAGATGATAAATATCCTCAAATTTATTTCATAAGAGCTCTTGCTAAAAGACATACAGGTGATATCGAAGGAGCAATAAATGATTACTCTACAGTATTAGATATTGACCCTAATGCCGAAGAGGCATTCTATAATCGTGGCATTGCTAAGGAACAATTAGGGTTATATAAAGAAGCAATTAATGATTACAATAGTACTCTTAAGATTAAACCTGATTTTTGGAATGCTTACTTAAATCGAGGAAAACTTAAATCAGAATTAGGTGATCATATAGGTGCAATAATTGATATGACAAAAATTATCGATGAAGATCATAGCAATTCTGCTTCACCTCTAGCTTATAATAATAGAGGAAGATCAAAAATGCGTGTTGGTGACTACAAAGGATCAATAGAAGATTTAAATCAAGCTTTAAGAATAAAGCCTAATCTTGTTGCTGCCTTAATTAATAGAGGGCTTGCAAATTCATATATTGGAGATACAAGTTCTTCACTTAAAGATTATAATAGAGCTATTGAATTAGAACCAGAATCTACGATTTGCCTAGGTAATAGAGCTTACATCAAGTTTATTTTAGGAGATGAGGAAGGAGCTGATTTAGATATTAAAAAGGCATTAAGTCTAGATCCTGACTGTCCAACTATCATAGGTAATAGAGGAATTATTCAATATAAAAAAGGTCAATATAATAAAGCTTTAGTAGACCTTGATTGTTGCATAGAGTCAGAGCCACTTAACCCTATATACCTTTATTACCAAGGAAAAGCTAATTATGAAATGAAAGCGTATGAGAAATCGATTGAAAGTTTAGATTTGGCTATAGCTATTAATCCTGTTGAAGCTGAATATTATTTTTCACGTGCTCTCTCATACGAAAAATCAGGCAGAATTGATGATGCAATTAAAGATCTTGAAAAAGGAGTTGATTTAGATCCAAGTGATGAAGATGCAAAATCTATATTAAAAAACATAAGAGATATCCAAGAGATTAATGTTGGAGAGTACCAGGATAAAGACACTGGAGAGAATTCTTTAATAAGAAGTGGTGAAATGAAAATCTCGACTGGAAATATCTTTGAAGCAAAGAAAGATTTCGAAGAGGCTATTAAAATAAATCCAAATAATGCTATTGCATACTGTAATCTAGGTCTAACACTTCATAATACTAAAGACCTAAAAAATGCTCTAGTTGCCTATAATAAAGCAATTGATATAAATCCATTACTTGCAATTGCTTTCAGTAATAGAGCTGCTTTAAAAAATGACCTTCTAGACCCTACAGGTGCAATAAACGATGCAAATAAAGCTATAGAAATTAATCCTAATTGGGCAAATTCATATTACAATTTAGGTCAAAGTTATTTAGCTATTGCTCAGTCATATGAAGCTATAAAGGCTTTTAGTAAATGTATTGATTACAATGAAAATTTTGCATACGCATACTCTCAAAGAGGATTAGCTAAAAGTAATTTAGAAGACTATGAAGGTGCTATATCGGATTGCAACAAATCAATTTCTATAGATCCAAGAAATGCTCTTGCATACGCCAACCTTGGATTAGTTAAAAATCATTTAGAAGACTATGAAGGTGCTATATCAGAATATGATAAAGCTATTAAAATTGATCCTCATAATTATGGTTATTACAGTAACAGAGGCGTTAGTAAAATTGGTATTACGAATTTTTCAGAGGCTATAGAAGACTTTAATAAATCAATTGAACTAAATCAAAATTATTCATTTAGTTACTTAAAGAGAGGAGTTTTAAGGTACTTAACAAAAAATTTTAATGGTGCTATTCAAGATTTAGAAAAAGCAAAAGATTTAGGTAATAATGAAGCTGTCGAATATTTAAATGAGTATTATGAATCTAAAAATTCGACTATAAATTCTATAGATGTAAATCTACTACTTGAAATAGCCGGAGATAAATATAAATCAGGAGATATTGACTCAGCTTTAGAGAATTTAGAAAAAGCTTTAAAGATAGATCCAAAGAATCAAGATGCCTATAGATTAATAGCTTTCTATAAGATGGGTAACGACAATATAGGTGCAATTAAAGCTTTGAATAGTTACATCGATATAGATAAATTAAATCCTATTATTTACGCTTTAAGAGGAGAATGCTATTTAGGACTTCAAAAAGAGCAATATGCACTTATAGATTATAATATATGTATAGATCTAATTACTAATACTAATACTTACTCAGACTATCTTGATGAGGTCTTATGTAACAGAGGAAAGGCTAAGTATATTTTAAATGATAATAAAGGATCTTTAAAAGATTTCGAAGAAGCATTAGAAATAAATCCTAATAATGAGGAAGCAATCAGGTTAAAAGAACAAATTGACTTCCAATCTTGTTTTCAATTCCAAAAAGCAGAGAAACTCATCGAGACTCTTGCCCCTTGGAATGTTTTAAGAAAGGAACTTATCCTATCTGCTCGACTGGGATACGACGTAGCGATTAACAAATTGAAGAGTGGTTATGAAAATATGGAAAAACTAGTTAATAGTCAAACAAACAACATTGCTAAAGAACCGCAGTCATCAAAGCATTACATTCAAAGAGGCTTACTAAAAGAACATTATGATCCTTTAGACGCTATTAATGACTACACAAAAGCATTAGGTCTAAGCCCTGAATCAGCTAATATCTATAGATATCGTGGTGCATTAAGGCAAAGTACAGGAGATATATTAGGAGCTATTGATGATTATAGGAAAGCTATTGAAATTGATCCAGAAGATAAGGATATTGACCCTTACAATAAAGAGAAAAATATAATCGTTGATCTTCTCAATGAAGGAGGAGAAGATTTCACTAACTTACAATATGAAAGAGTTATTTACCCTAAAGAATTATTAGGAGATTTATTAAAGGACAGGAACGAAATAGTTCTAGAAAATTTTGAAGATTATTCTTGCCGTGCTCAGAGCAGATATATTTCAAGAAATTATTTAGGAGCACTGGACGATTACAATAAAGCAATAGAGATCAATAAAAAAGATAAGGGATTAGCTTCCTTATACGTTAATAGAGGTAATTGCAAAGATTTTATTGGCGATTCTAATTCTGCTATAGAGGACTACACCACAGCATTAGAAATTAATCCTCAATTTATTGATGCTTACTATAACCGTGGTATTACTAAAAGAGACTTAGGTGACGACATTGGAGCACTTTCAGATTTTGAAAAAACAGTTGAATTAAATCCTGATCTATCTGATGCTCATCAAAATATAGGGAGTATAAAGTTTCGCTCTTCAGATTTAAAAGGTGCTTGCTCTTTCTGGAAGAAAGCATCCAAATTAGGTAACAATTATGCCGATAATTTAATTGATCAGGAATGTATTTCGGAGGGAGTCTTAGCTAGTGCAGAGTTCTATAAGAATAGAGCGGAGGAAAAATGTGATTATGAAGATGATTATGAAGGAGCAAAAGATGATTATCTCAAATCAATTAAAGTAGACCCAAATAATGCAGATACTTATTTTGATCTAGGAAATGTATATGATTCTTTAGATGATGAAGAAAATGCTATTAAATCCTGGGATAAATCGATAGAACTCGATCCAAGTAATCCTGGACCTTACTTTAATAGAGGTTTGACAATTTATTATGATGACTCTGAATTGGCAATTAATGATTTTAAAAAAGTATTAGAACTACAACCTGAAAATGAACGAGCATTAGCATCTATAGGAGATCTTTATGCAGAAGAATTAGAATATAGTAAGGCAATTAAGTATCTAGATAAAGCAATAGAATTAGATGACTCAATACATAAGGCATATAGTAGACGTGCAGAGTGCAGAAGAGAATTTAATGATTTCAAAGGAGCATTGTCAGACACTTATAAAGCATATGAAATTGATCCTGAAGCAGTATTTCCTTCTTTAATGATTGATGCTGCCTCAGATCATTACCATCTAGGCGAATATCAAAAAGCAATTGACCTATTAAATGAAGAAATTGATGATTCTTCTGATTATCTTGATGTAGACCTATATATACAACGTGGTAAGTATAAAAAAGCTGCAGGAGATATAGAAGGAGCTAATTCTGACCTGATGATTGCCTATAAAGAGGTTGATAAGAAGATTTCAGAATCTGACGAATTTGAAGAATCAGAAATAAGTAATCGAGCTGAAATAAAGGAACTGCTAGATGATTTTAATGGTGCAATTAGTGATTACAATCAACTCCTGGAATCAGGTTTCTCGCATTGGAAGCGTATTTATCTTTGCAAGTCAGGTAAATGTAAGAAGGCATTGGGAGACCTTAAGGGTGCCTGTGAGGATTGGAAAAAATCAGCAGAATTAGAATTCGAAGAAGCAATTAAATTGTTGAAAGAACATTGTGAATGATCGACCTCAAAAGAAACTGCAAAAAAGAACCTGTAAAAGCAACTGGCGTTCATAGTAAAGAGTCCTCTTCCTATACCCCTAATCAAACAGCAGATTTCAAGATAAGTAGAGGTCGTTTCTCAAACTTCCTAACTTGCAAAAGATGCTTCTATCTAGATCGAGTGATAGGTTTTGATCCTCCTAGAACTCCTGGTTCGAAGATTTTCAGAATTAGCTAATGTACAACATCAGAAAAATAACAACTATCGGTTTAGCAGATGTTTTTGTTTAAAAATATCCAAACTTAAAAAGTAAATAATGTCAGAAAAACAATTACTACATGAAATAAATTCAAGTCGAGAAGCAACAGAAGAGATTAGAAAACAAGTTCTACAAGCAAAGCAGAAAGGTTATTTCAGTAGCACAGAATTTGGCAGACATTTCCTAAGTACCTTCGTTCCCGACTTCGCAAAAGAACTTCTCCAAACAACAAGCAAAACAGCATGGGGAAGAGCAACAACTACAAACATTGTTATCGCATATCCATTAATGCAGGATGCAATCTCATTACTTGATCCTGAAGGATATCTCCTTTCAGTTATCTGTCTAAAATCAATCCTTGATAGCTTTGGAGTATGTAAGTACGACTTACCCAGAACAGCAGAAGCAGCAAGCTTTATTGGTAGAAGAATAGAAGATGAACTGAGGACGAATTACTACATCGAGGTAGCCCCAGAGTCTCCCGTGACAGCTCTAATCAAAGAGTTGAACACCAAAGGTTCAAGCCCTCACTTCAGGCAATACGGAGGCAAAAAGACCATAGAAAGACTACTGAAGGAAAGAGGTTGGACAGGGGATGATCTTTACCCAGATTGGACAAACCAACAGAGTCAAAGAGTAGGTCTATTTGTTTTAGACGTAGCCTTGAAGCTTCAATTCATCTCAAAATCTACAAAGCAAATCACACCTAATAAGAAGCAAAGTTTCCTTCAACTATCAGCAGAACTAGAAGCACACTTCGCTCATTACCAAGCTGAGTTAGAAGCGATCAGCGTTAAAACTCATCCATTAATTGAGGTGCCAATTGATTGGGAATACGAGGTTGGAGCATCTTGCAAAAACTTTACTGGCGGCTACTACCACCAATGGATCAGACAACTTAATCCGCTTGGTCGTAATGGATCTAAAAGCGAATTTGGAAATGATGCAATCAATCTCTTAAACACACTCAACAGGACATCATGGATCATTGATCAAGACATTTTTAATATTGCAAGTAAGGCACTTGAAAGAGGATCAACAATTGGTTCCTTGAATGCCATCGAAAGAAGTAAAGTTCTTGATCAGGAGATGCCTGAGCGAATTAAACAACTAGAACCAACAGATATCGAAAGAGTTGACTGGAGAAAAATGAGAGCAGTTGCCTATACAAAACTTGCTGAATCAAAAGAAAAAAGTGTCAGATCAAGACGCGTTATCTCACTAGCTAATAGATACAAAAATGAACCCCACTTCTACTTGAGTTGGAGCTGTGATTCAAGAGGAAGAATGTACAGCCAACAATCATTTCTCCATCCACAATCGAGTGATCTTGAACGTGCCATCATCAGCTTTGAGCGAGGCTGCAAACTCAACAAGAGAGGAGAAGAGTATGCAGCCCAGGCAGTCGGCGCTGCATTTATTGGGAGCAAAGTCTCTTATGAAGAAAGAAGCAAATGGACATACGGCAACAAAGAACTCATCCAAGAGATAACCAAAGATCCACTCAAAATGAGCGAACGCTGGGAAGGCTGTGACGAACCTTGGCAGTTCTTACAACTCGCATATGAGTTCAATCGAGTTTGTTTCCTTAGAGAAACGAATGAGTGGAAAGTTGGAATAGGAGCTGACTCAACTGCCTCTGGTCTTCAACTCTTAAGTGCAATGAGGAGAGATCCAAAAGGGATGAAGTTCACTAATCTCTTAGCACCCGATCACCCTAATGATCCTCCTCAAGATGCCTACAAAGAAGTCTTGAGAATTGCTCGAGAGATAGTCTCACAAGATCCAGCAACCGAATGGCTACAGCAGTACTTAGTTAAGAGAGAGCTAGGTAAAAAGATACTGATGAAAGCAGTGTATGGAGCGACATTGCAAACCTACAGATCAGACATCAAACAGTTCTTCATCGATGAAGGCGTATTCCCTGACACCATCAGCTACAAACCTCACATTGAATACATCACGAGTGTCTTAGATAAAGCTTCAAAAGAAGTATTCCCTATGGCATTTGAAAGTTTGAGATGGATTAAAGCTTTATATAAACAAGCTCGAAAGAATGGATCACAATCAATCCAATGGACTACACCTAACCAAGACAAGATCCATTTGTCTAAGAATAAGATTGATGTAGTGCAGGTCAGAACAACTCACCTAGGCAAAGTGACACTCGGCATCGGTGAAGGTAAGAGACCTGACTACAAAGCAATGGAGAAAGCTTTAGCACCATCATTTGTACATAGCTATGACGCTGCTGTTCTTAAATCATCCTTCCAAGATTGGATACAACCAATCGCATTGATTCATGACTGCTTAAAAGTACTTCCTAACGATATGGACAAAGCAAAAGAAAGGATTAGGCATGGATTCGTTCACACATGCAGTGGTGATCCTTTATCGAAACTAGCTGATGATTTAAATGTGCAACCAGTGCAATTGCCTCGATTGAGGCAAGGTTCAGGTGATCTTTCTGAAGTTTTCAAGTCGAGTTACATGTTCAATTGAGCTTCAAATCCACTTGTTTTTACTGAAATCAACATTTTGTAATAAAAAATTAGACCAAACCTTAACCTAAGCAAATCAACTGCACTACATGCAGTTTGAGAAGATTACAGGGAGAAAATCTCTATGTTTTATAAACTTCTGGCTTCAGAAGTTTCTGGTAGTAGTTGCTTTTTTCTTTCTGGATGATGTATAAATAGTTCATACAAACAAACAAGCTTATGCTTACCACAAAACACTTCGGATCTCGCATCCAACAAAGAGGCATTCTCCAATCCACCATTGAGATGGCTCAACGCTACGGATTCCCAAAAGGGGATAAAATAGTTTTAGGAACAAAACAAATTGATTCCGCCATTAAAGATCTTGACCAAGGGAAAAAATACTTTGAGCAAGAGAAGAAAAATCTACTCAAGGCTCGTGACCAGGGTGGGATTGTCGTAGTCCAAGCGAATGGAGCATTTATTACCGCTTATCGCGTTGACTCTTACGTCAGGAGTTTTGGAAAATGATTACAAAAGCCAAACTTGTAAAAACATTATTCCGCTTCAAAAAAGTTCGAGGTACAGGAGTAATGGTAAGAATGAGTGTGAGAGGCAAAGAGACTGATGTCATCGCTTATGAGAGAGACTTCCCTTGCGGACTATTAGCGAACAAAAGTTTTCTTATTGGTAAAGATCTAGAGATCCAATTCTCACCTCAAACAAATAGTCGTTCAAAGATTCGCTACGAGCTCTTGAAATGGGTTAATCAAAGTGATCAAATAAAAAGCGGAATAATCAATCACTTGATCACTGGAATAGATAAAGCTTGCGTAGAAGGAATTCCTTGGGAAAAGGATTTAAACGAGGAGCATTCTAAAGATTTAAAGATTCGAGAACGACTTGAAAGGATTTACTTAGGGAAAGACAGCACGCAAATTAGTCAGGAAGATTCCCTAAATAACAAAGGCATTGAGGAGAATCAATAAATGGCTAGAAATCACGGAAACAAAATGTACGTGCAGCTTTTGCTCGATCCATCTAGATTCATGCTGATCGAGCAGATAGCTAAAGATAAAGGTATGAAGACCAATGCACTTCTGAGACAAGCAATTTACGACTGGCTTGGGTTCATGATGCCTAAAGAAATTATCTTGGCAGCTGAAAAACTCGACGAAGCACGCTGGCAGCAGTCAGTACAAAATAGAATTCTCGGAAGAAATAGACGCTCAAAAAAGATATGTCGAGGTGAGTCATGAATGAATTCCAAAAAAATGCACTTCACTCTATTGTTTATGCATTAGATCATGGACGAGGAAAAAGGAACATAGACGATCAATTTGCATGGATATTGCTAATGCTGCTATGGGCTAAATGGATACCACAAACAACTAAAGAATTTATCGGTTACTTCGATTCACTTGAATCTATTAATTTCAACTCTACTCATCTAGTAAAAGAGATTTCAAGAAGAATTGATTTAGACCTTAGTGATATTTGTGAAACAAATAACTATAAAATAATAAAAAAATTTGAGCTTGAAGAATTAAGAAATATTCTTATGCCTACTGCAAGACTAGTAGCCAAAGATGACAAAGAAAATATTGATTTCATAATCAGGGAAATATATTTTCTAAAATCAAATGTATATGGCCGAAATGGCGCAGAGATAGTAATAGATCCACTTGTTTATAAGATAACTAATGATATTTTTCATTCTAAAAATATCAAAACATTAGGATGCCTATATCCCTTAGGCTCCAGCTTAGCTCCCTTATTTGCTTCTGAGAATAAGACCTTATTAATGGACATAAAGTCACCATGGATAACATGGCCAAAGGCATATATAAAATTATATGGTGATTCTATTAATCAAGAGATATTAAATTCTTCAAGTCGTCCAGATGCTATTTTTTCTGGTCCACCATGGAATCAAAAAACTAATGATTTTTATGACATTTGGTCACCTATCATTGGAGAAGAACAACTAGAATTATCAAAAACGATTAAAGATTTAGATGCAAGAAGAGTATATTTTTCAACTCTTAATACAAAAAAAATAACCATTTGCTTAGTGCCTCCAAGAATACTTTTTCAGACTAGTAAAGGACTAACTCATTTTAGAAAAACAATCATAGAGAATAACTGGTTAGATGCGGTTATTCAACTTCCTAGTGGAATGATTACAGATACAAATATACAAGGTATTCTATTAATTATGAATAAGGAAAGAACTGATAGCGATCCAGTATATTTTTATGATATTTCAGGAGTAAAGAAGAAAAATAAAGATGAAAAACATACTTTTTCAAGATGGAATGACAATGAATTAAACAAGTTAATTAATAATATTATTAATAAAAAAAAGGTTGCAAATTCGGCTGCAGTAAAGATAAATATAATCGAATCAAATGAATATGACTTAAGTTTAAAAAATTATATTATTAGCAAAGAAGAGAAGAACCTACTCTCTTATCTTGACACTCGTAAATCAGTAGAGCTTGGAGAAATAGCAGAATTAATTCGTCCACTATTTATTGAAAGAGATAGTAAGGGTAGTGAATTAAGAGAAGCCATGATATCAGATATTAATTATCTAGGTCTGCTTGAAGAACCTGCTAAAAAAACTTTGGTTAAAGAGGGTTTTATTACTAGAGCAAATCCAACTTTTATAAAAAAAGGTGATCTATTGATCTCGATCAAGGGAACGATTGGAAAAGTAGCTCTTGTGACAAAGGAATTAAAAGAAACGATCCCTGGTCCATCTCTATGTATCCTTCGCATACATGATCAATCAAGGTTCACTCCTGAATCTTTATTGCTTTATTTACGTAGCTCTTTTGGCCAACAAATAATCTCATCAGCGACACAAGGTACAACTATTCCCTTTTTACCTGTCAAATCAATTAGATCAATGAAGATAATCATTCCTACTCTTGAAGAACAAAAAGTTGTTAAAAGAACGTCTAAAAAGTCTAAGGAATTATTTACTTCGATCTCTGATATGCAAATAAAGCTTGATCAACTTATAAATGACGGATGGCTAAGTATTGAAGACAGGCAACACAAGGCATCTCAAGGAGGTCAATAAATGTACGAAGAGGCTTTTAAAAATATTGATAATGCTCTAAGAAACGACTCTGGGTGTAGCACTGAGCTTGATTACATAGAGCAAACTAGTTGGATACTATTTCTAAAATACCTCGATGACTATGAAAGCGACAAAGAAACAGCAGCTCTCTTGAACGGAAAATCATACGAGAGAATCATTAACAAAGAGTTTCGTTGGGGGAAGTGGGCGTTCCCTATAAAGCCGAACGGAAAACTAGACGAAGACGATGCATTGACTGGATCTGACTTGATAGTTTTTGTAAATCAAAAGCTTTTTCCTCATTTAGCAAAGCTCAAGAAAAGTGCAGAGAATGCTCGAAGCCTTAAGTATAAAATAGGTGAGATTTTCTCTGAACTCGTAAATAGACTACAAAGTGGTTATGCACTTCGAGATGTAATAAATAAAGTAAACAGTCTGAAATTTCGTAGTAATAAAGAAAAATTGGAACTTAGCAGCTTATATGAAGACAAGATTAAAAACATGGGAAATGCTGGGAGGAATGGCGGAGAGTATTACACCCCTAGACCATTAATTAAAAGCATTATTAAAGTAATAAACCCCAGGATAGGAGAAACCATTTATGACGGTGCTGTAGGTAGTGCAGGATTCTTATGTGAGGCATACGATTGGATGAGTAAGAGTAAAGAATTAAATGCAGCAGAATTTCAACTTCTACAAGAAAATACTTTCTTTGGAAAAGAAAAGAAAATACTTGCTTATATCATTGGAATCATGAATATGATTCTTCATGGCATAGAAGCACCTAATATTGTTCGTACTAATTCCCTTACACAAAATCTTGAAAATATTCAACAGCATGAAAAAGTAGACGTAATACTTGCTAATCCACCATTTGGTGGTAAAGAGCGTAAAGAGATTCAGAAAAACTTTCCCATAACAACATCTGAAACCTCTTATTTATTCTTGCAGCATTTCATCAAGATGTTGAAAGTCAGAGGAAGATGTGGAGTGGTAATCAAAAGTACTTTTTTGAGTAATCCTGATACTGCAAGCGTTGCATTGCGTAAGCAGCTTCTCGAGGATTGTAATCTATTTGCCGTCTTGGACTTACCTCAGGGTTCTTTTATAGGGACAGGAGTTAAGACAGTGGTCTTGTTTTTCGAGAAAGGTAACCCAACCGAAGAGGTTTGGTACTACCAGCTTAATGTTGGTAGAAGTATGGGTAAAACTAACTCGTTGAATGAAAGTGATTTGGCTGATTTTGTTGAAAAGTCTACAACAAGACAATTAAGCGAAAATAGTTGGTTAGTCGATATTGGAACAATCAATCAAGAGACTTGGGATTTAACAGTTAACAATCCCAATATTGTCGAAGAGATTGATAATCGAACCCCTCAAGAAATTATCGCTGAAATTGAACGACTTGATGTACAAGCAACTGAGGCTCTTCAGAAAATAAAGGAGTTATTATGATTTTGAAAAATATTAGTTTTAATGAATGCTTAGAAAAAGTTAAAACGCCACCCAAGCTTGAGAAAAGTAAATATTTAAAGGATGGTAATTTCCCCGTTGTTTCTCAAGAGGCTTCATTAATTAGTGGATATTGCAATGACTCTAAAATGCTTTTTAAAATTAAAAAGCCTATCGTTGTCTTTGGTGATCACACAAGGATTTTAAAATATATAGATTTTGATTTTATTACCGGTGCTGATGGAGTCAAAATACTTCAGCCTATAGATGATGTGGATCCAAAATATTTTTATTATTTGTTAAAACTATATATGCCAGAAAGTACTGGTTATGCAAGACATTATAAATTACTCAAAGAACTTAACTTTTCTATTCCTTATTTCACAGAACAACAACGAATCGTCGCCAAGCTTGATACTGCTTTTGCTGAGATTGATAATTCTGAGAGAATCTTAAAAGATAGATTAAAGAAATTATCTACTTTATTTAATTCATATATTGAAGAAAAGCTTCGAGACCTAAAAAAGAATTTTCCTGTTGTTGAATTGAAAGAAGTGATTAAGAGTGTTCAATACGGGACATCAAAAAAATGTTCTAAAGAAGGAGAGTTCCCTGTTTTAAGGATGGGTAATATGCAAGGTGGAAAATTTGATCTGGATGAGTTGGTTTATTTAGACGACCAAAGGGAAGCTAATAAATATCAAATTAGTAAGTTCGATGTTTTTTTTAATCGAACAAATAGTGCTTTGCATGTAGGGAAGGCTGCAATTTGGGAAGGACAAGAAAAAGCTTTGTTTGCTGGTTATTTAATAAGAGTTAATTATGACAAATCTAAAGTTGATCCTTACTTCCTTAACTTCTTCCTAAATGTAAAGTCAACTAGAGAATATGGATATTCTGTAATGACAGAGAGTATTAACCAAGCAAATATAAATGGTACTAAATTAAAACAATATCCTTTTGTTAGAGCTGATTTGGAAACTCAAAAGAAATTGTCTTCAAAATTTTGTGATTTAGAAAAAAGACTTGTTGAAGCAATCAATCTCACTAAACAATCACTAGAACTTTACGGCAAACTTACAAAGAGCGTCCTTTCAAGCGAATTAAAACAAGAGGAATCATGAACGAAGCAGATACCCGAGCCGAACTGATTGATCCACAGCTATTAGCAGCTGGATGGAAAACTGATAGTGCTACTGGTGTTCGTGTTCGTCGTGAGCACCGTATTACTTTTGGTGAAATCAAGCCTAGTGGTAGAAGAGGAAAAGAATCGAGAGCCGACTATGTCTTGGAGTATCGGAATAGAAAATTAGCCGTCATAGAAGCGAAAAGCGACGAAGAGGATGTCTCTGAAGGTGTAGGACAATCTATAAGAGATGCACAAAAACTCAGGCTTAAGACTAGTTACGCAGCTAACGGCAAAGAGATCTATGAGATAAATCATGAATCAGGCGAGAGAAGATATATCGACAATTTTCCTACTCCTGATGAATTATGGAATCGAACATTTAATGTTCAATCAAAGTGGATTGATCGCTTCAATGAGATTCCTTTTGAGGAGAAGAGTGGAACAATGCCTATTCGCTACTACCAAGAACTAGCTGTTAATAGCGTTGTAGAGGCAATTGCAGATGATAAAAAAAGAATTCTTCTGACTTTGGCTACAGGAACTGGCAAAACATTTATCGCTTTTCAAATCGCATGGAAGCTTTTCAAAACGAAATGGACTCTTAACAAAAATCATAAACGTCATCCAAGAATACTCTTCATCTGTGATAGAAATTTTTTAGCCGATCAAGCATTACGAGATTTCTCAAGCTTTGATGAGGATGCACTGATTCGTATTGATCCAGGAGAGATAAGTAAAGAAAAAGAAGTCCCTAAAAACGGAAATATTTTCTTCACTATTTTTCAGACATTTCTGAGTGGTCCAAATGATGATCCCTATTTTGGACAATATGAAAAAAACTTTTTTGATTTAGTAATTATTGACGAGTGTCACAGAGGTGGGGCTAACGATGAAAGTCAATGGCGTGCAATTTTGAATTATTTTTCAGAATCTGTACACCTCGGACTAACAGCAACTCCAAATAGAAATACCAACTCCAATACATATAAATATTTTGGAGATCCAGTTTTTACTTATAGCTTAAAAGATGGTATTCAGGATGGTTTTCTTACACCATTCAAAGTAAAGAGAATTCAATCAACAATAGACGACTATCAATACCACCCAGGTGACGAAATAATAGAAGGAGAAATAGATGAAAATCGTGTCTATGAAGAGAGAGATTTTAATCGCATCATTGTTAGTAAGGATAGAGAAAGAAAGCGTGTTCAAGAAATCATTCGATCTATCGATTCACAAGAAAAGACAATTGTCTTCTGCGCAAGTCAAAAACATGCGGCAATGATTAGAGATATGATTTGTGAAGAATCAAGTATTAAGTCGGTTGACTACTGTGTAAGGGTTACCTCAGATGACGGCAAGCTTGGCGAGACGTATTTAAAATATTTTAAAGATAATGAAAAAAGTATCCCTACTGTACTTACAACAAGTCGAAAATTAAGTACAGGTTTGGATGCTCGAAATATTAGAAATATTGTTCTCATGAGACCAGTTAATAACATTATTGAGTTCAAGCAGATAGTTGGAAGAGGCACAAGGTTATTTGAAGATAAATTCTTTTTCACAATCATCGATTTTGTCAACGCATATCATTTATTTAATGACCCTGACTGGGATGGAGAACCTGAACCCGAACCTGATGGCGATGGCGATGATGATGGTGATGGAACGGTTAGACCTCCTCTACCACCAAGACCACCTAGACCTGCTCAAATCAAGGTGAGGTTAAGTGACAACCGAATACGAGAAATAGAAACAATGACTAGTTCTTATTTCTATGTCAATGGAAGACCCTTAAGTGTTGAAGAGTTTTTAAATTATTTATTTGACGACGTAAAACTCCCAGAACTATTTAAAAGCGAAGCTGAATTACGCAAAGTGTGGTCTAATCCAATGACAAGAAAAGATCTAATAGAAAAACTAGAATCGCAAGGATGCGGTATCGATGATTTGAGGAAGTTGCAAGAAATGATAAATGCAAAAAATAGCGATCTTTTCGATGTTCTTGAATACATAGCTTATGCCAAAAAGCCTGTCACAAGAGTTCGACGCGTAGCAACGAACAAATCAAATATTCTAAACTTACTCAATCAAAATCAACGAGAGTTTGTTTCTTCTGTCCTTCAAAATTATGTTGAAAAAGGTGTTGAAGAACTTGATCCAAGCAAACTAAGTAAAGTTCTCATGGCTAAATATGGAACCCTGAATGACGCTCAGGAGAAGCTTGGCTCTGTTGAGGAAATTAAAAATACTTTTATCGATTTTCAACAATACCTCTACAAAGAAATAGCAGCATAGGCTTTGCAATACTAATCAATCAGTTGAAATTCCTAGTTTTGCAATTTTCTTAATTAGTACATTCAAACTCTTGCGACCCCGATCAAGATATTGCATGATCAGGAACCAACTCACAAATTGGCACACTCATTAAAGGTGCGCTGATGGGAAGCGAAATACCAGTTCCTTGGTCAATCAACGAAAGCCAGAGATTCATTTATTCGAATTGAATTGATTTTTCGCTAGATACAACTCCTCACAACTTCGACAATTAATCCAATGAAAGTTTTATCGCTTTTGAGGGCTTTACCTGCCAATTCGGTTCAAATTATTCGTCGTACACCTCCTCTTGTTTTCGCTACAACAGTTTTATCAATCGGCGGTCTTATTGGATTTACAAGTGCATCTAAGATTTTGGTTGATGGACTTAAACCCGCTGCAAACACAATCACAGTAACTGGAGCGAGCACCGAACGAATCGAAAGTGATATCGCAAAATGGGATATTAAAGTTGAAACAGAAGGTAATTCACAAGTTGATTCTTATAAAAAACACAAAGTATCAATCAATAAAACAATTGCATTCCTTGATCGATTTGGGGTAAGAAATAATGACTCCCAGTCTGTTGCTTTATTACCTGCATCCACATCAAAAAAAATAAACAAAAACCCTAAAACAGGTGAAATAATTTCCAAGAAATGGGTTACATCTCAATGGATAGAAATTGAAAGTAATGATGTTTTCAATATTGATCAGACATATAGACAAATGAGTGAACTACTTGGTAAAGGAGTTCTTGTAAGACCAAGTCGACCTGAGTTCACATACACAAAACTCGCAGCTAAACGCGTAGATATGCTCGCCAAAGCTACGAAGGATGCACATACAAGAGCAGAAGCCATTGTCTATCAAACTGGTTCAGAACTAGGCAATGTAAGAAAGGTTGATACTGGCGTTTTCCAAATCACAGTACCCAATTCAACAAGAGTAAGTAGCTGGGGGTCTTATGACACAAGCACAATTAATAAAGACATTACTGCTGTGATGGGAGTCACATTCGAAGTCAACTAAAGCGTAAAAGTACTAACCAACTACTTAAAAGAAATCATGTGTTTAGACCCAGAAGACCATATGGTCTGGTACGACAGAACAAAAGCTCTTTCAACTGAAAGACTCCATAATTTAGATCTCTACTGGAGAGACAACTTTGAGAACTCGGTTCATCAAGAACTTCATTCAATGGTTCAAATGATCTTGGTTGAAAGAGGTGAACAAACCTTAGAAATGAAAAGGCAAGAACAAATCAAAGAACTTAATAGATCTCTTAGGTTATCTAATCCTTTTGGTCGAATTGTTTCAGGATTCAAAAGTGTATTCACTATGAGAACAAAGTCATGAGTAAAACAAACAAAAACGAGAAGACACAAAGACAACTTCAGTTAGCAAAACTCGATGAAATGCTTTGGCTTTCAACCCCACTAGGGAAGTTCATGAGTTCTATTAGTCAACAAGCGAAAAAGGTTTTCCCTTCATCAAGACCCAATAAATACACTCAAAGAACTTGGGTCGTTCGTATCCCTAATGCTTTTGTCATAGATAGATCTAAAGACTCTCATGGATTCCAAACTGTTGTAATTGCTGAAACACCTGATCAAGCATTAGAGATAGCTTCCGAGTCTACTAATTGGGAAGTATTAGATTTCGCAGTAAGTGATTTTCAAGTTTTCCCAAATACACCTCTTTAGGACTTCTTTGATCTGATAGAGACAAAGCTAACGAAATAGATTGCGACTGATTACTTCACACTAAAGTTGCCATTATTATAGAGAAAGAAGCATTTACACTATCTCGCACTCGATTGGCATCGAGAATAAAGAAATGGGTCACTGCGAATATCGAAAGAAGTAGCTCGTGATTTGGTTGGTTGAAGCCTTGGAACTGAGACATAAGGCAACTCAGGTTATACCTATAATTTCAACCCTGTTAGTTAGACGCAATTAGAACGGCGGATACATAAACCTCTCCAAAGTGAAAAGACAACTTAAGAAGGTAAAACACAGGACGTATAAGGCGGCGCCAACCGTCTCCCACGGTGGTGGGTGAGCGATTGGAGAAACTTCCTTTTTACATCCAAGTGAATATCTTCTATTAGCTCAGGTTTAAGACTGAGGTGGTTGTCTCTTCCGTAAGTCAGGCAAGTTACCAACCTCGGAAGTAAGACGTCTTATTTCCCTAGGGAAACAAATACACAGATATAAATAATGTCAGATCTAACAATAATATTTACGCCAACAAACGATGACGGAAAACCTGATCAACGCTTT
Organism: Prochlorococcus sp. MIT2304; assembly: GCF_059772405.1. Taxonomy (NCBI): domain Bacteria; kingdom Bacillati; phylum Cyanobacteriota; class Cyanophyceae; order Synechococcales; family Prochlorococcaceae; genus Prochlorococcus; species Prochlorococcus sp. MIT2304. The sequence goes on along the minus strand of NZ_CM186286.1, from coordinate 1,381,669 downwards.
AGAGAAGATGTTGAGTGGGTCTTTAATCGAGTTGGGAGTGAGGTATTAGAAGGACTAAAGAAGTTTGAACAGCAGACCGATTCAGTCAATACAAACTATGCAAAGTACGCTTACTCATTGGTTAAGGCATTCCTAGAAAGGAATACTGAGATTGATCACTGGGAGTCTTCGACACCTTCAAATCAATACAAATGGAGATCCAAGAAAATCAGCAAATCTCTTCAACCAAGTCTTCAAAAGCTTGGTTTTAAAAAGGTATTTATTAGCAAGATCATTGGAGCTGCTGAGTTAATTCATAACTTAGAGAAGCTCATTAAAGAACAACCCAATAACAAAAGATTGAAGGAGCAGCTGGAATGTTTTCAATCTTTTCCTCTTAGCTCTCAATACGTTTTAAACAATATGAGTGCGATGGGTTTTAGTGAAGTCATTGCTCTATCAGCTCGTAAACAATGGAATAGTGAGACTGATACTTATGATCCAATTCCACTAACCAAAAGCGATCTAGAAGAGATACAGAGGGAATATCCAAAGAATCCAAACGAAACCAGAGGGAAGAGAAAAGATAAAGCTCCAACAACTCTCCGACTATTGGACGAACCCTCAAAAACAAATTCTGAGGCGATAGCAGAACCAAAGACAAACCATGAACGTCTTTATGAATTGGTCTTATTAGCCAAGTCAATCAATACCGATGGTGCTTATAAAGATCCTCTTTTCATCGAGATCTTGAAAGAGGCAGAGGAAGATCTTTGCACTCTCTATCACTTAGCCCTACTCCCAATAACAACTCCACAATCATCAACCGTCTAAGCCACCAAACAACATCAATGCATACACATACAAACAACCAAACAAAAAGGATCCGATTCTGGTCTGAGGGTGAGATCTCAAATGATGCTTTTAAACAAGTAAAAAGTCATTGGTCAGAGGACGAAAGACAAAACGCTGAGTCCATGCTCAGTGAATGGATACTTAAATCTTAAATCTAAAAATATACCATGACTAAAACATCATTCAAACCAAAGATCAATACAAAAAGACTGCTGATATCAGAGAACAAACCTCTTATCAGAACAAGGAATAACGATCTGAGTATCTCCAACAGAGTTAAACGAAAAACACTAAAGATCAAATGATTACTGACGAAAAGAAGCGACGAGAAGCATTTAAATTCAATGCTGACTTATCAGACAAAGACATCAGATCCATCCGAGCAACAGCTCAGGGAATGTCGACTTATCAATATGAATCCTTCCTTAGAGATATAGGAATTGAGTTCGAATGATTCTTAGACCAATCAGGTGATGTCTTTAAAAGCTTCCGACAAACCATAAAAAAAGCCGCTCTGTCCATGTCCAATCGAATATGGATAGGCACGAGTTATTTACTTTGGGATCTGAGATAGAGATTGCTTACCTCTATCTCTAGGTCCTTAAAAAATTACCAGAAATGTCTGAAAGGTGATTACGTATAGAGCTAGGACTAGCTTCCCCCCATGGGGTCCCATAAGGTCAGAAGATAGGCTTGAATATGTCGTTTAGCATGATTACCATAAGATTACCAATCTTTTTTAATCTCTATAACTTACTGTTATCACTAGCTTTTTAGTCTAAGTGGTGTAGTCGGCATTAATACGAACATATTGATCAGACAAATCGCACCCCCAAGCAGTACCAGAACCTTTTCCTATCCCTACCCTTAGTCTGATACTTATAAGATCATCAATCAAATATTTTCCTTTTAATCTTGCTTTCATAAAATTGCTAACTATTTGTCTATCAAAATCAAGAGGTGATCCATTAGAAAAAAGTTCATAAGGTCCAATCCATAATTGGACCTCACTAATATTAAAAAAGATACCTGCACGACCGAGTGCAGCAATAATTCTTCCCCAATTAGGATCGGAACCATGAATTGCAGTTTTAACTAAAGAAGATGAAGCAATTGCGCGAGCCATAACACGAGCATCTAAGTCACTTTGAGCACCTTCAACCTTTATCTCCAGCAAACAATTAGAACCTTCTCCATCTCTAGCTATTGCCTTAGCCAAATGTTGGGCTGTTAAATGTAGTCCCTCTTCAAGTATTGCTAAATATTTTGAATCTAATTCTGCGCCAGAAGAAAAAGCTAAAAATGTGTCATTTGTACTCGTATCTCCATCAACTGTAATGGAATTAAAAGATGATTCTGCAACTCGCTTTATCATATCCGACCATAGAATATGATTTACGCCTACATCACAAGTAATATAGCTCAACATTGTTGCCATTGAAGGATGAATCATACCCGAGCCTTTAGCCATTCCACCAATAGATATTCTTCGCCCTCCCAAAACTGTTTGATAGGCAATTTGCTTGACTTTAAGATCGGTTGTCAAAATTGCATTCGCCGCATCCAGGTATGCCTCCTTATCTAAACTGCTTATAAGTTGATCCAAATGCCTTTTTACTCTTTGTACTGGTATTGGCTCACCAATTACACCCGTGGAACATATCAAAACTTCCTCATTAGATAATCCCAGTCGTTGAGCAAGCTCATTTGTAATAATCTCACTATCAATTTTACCTCTACTACCTGTGCAAGCATTTGCGTGTCCAGAATTGATAACTACAGCACGTATTTTCCCCTCAGATGCGTTAATACGATCAATACACAGATCCACGCAATAAGCACGAGTCACTGATTGAGTAAATGTCCCACTACAACAAGCACCATCAGGTGCATACAGCAAAGCAAGATCTTTCTTCCCAGAAGACTTCAATCCTGCGGATATGCCAGCAGCCAAAAAACCATCAGGGGTAGTAATACCACCAGATATTGGAGACCATACAGAAGATGTCAAAAGACTCAAATTCAGAAGAGCATTTTTCACTTACTATCAATATTAATGATTGACCAAAAACAAACAAATAAACTTTGTCTTAGATGGAAAGGCAAACAAAGAAGAATTGGTATCACTGGAGGTATTGCTAGTGGAAAAACAATCGTTGGAGATTTTCTATTTCAAACAAAGCAATGGCCAATTTTAGACGCTGACATATTTGCTCATGAAGCATTAAGAGCTGAAAGTAAAATATTCAAAAAAGTCTTGTTGAGATATGGAAATAAAATAATTCAACATTCGAGTAAAAATGATCAAATTATTAATCGAAAAGCATTAGCAAAAATAGTTTTTCAAAATGATGCTGAAAAAAAATGGCTAGAGGAAATAATACATCCATTTGTCAACAAAAGAATTGAAGAAGAATTAGAAAAATTGAAATCAAATTCAGTAGTTATTTTGATTATTCCTCTTCTATTTGAAAAAAATTATACAAACTTATGTAGTGAAATTTGTTATGTAGATTGCTCTAGAACTACGCAATTAGAAAGACTTCAGTCAAGAGATAAATTAAGTTTTGAAGAAGCAAATCAAAGAATTGATGCGTTATGGGACAACTCTTTTAAAAAACAATTCGCAGATTATATAATTACAAATTCTAGTAATAATGATACATGGAAGAAGCAGTTAAAAAAATTATATAATTTCTAGGCTTGTAATTTTTTATTTAATATTTGATTGGCGAGTTTTGGATCCGCTTTCCCTTTTGATTCCTTCATTAATTGACCTACAAAAAAACCTAGCAATTTCTTCTTCCCAGCTTTAAAGGATTCAACCTCATTGGGATGATTAAGGATCAATTTATCAATAATTTCCTCAATAACTTTCGGATCACCAATCATACCTAAACCACGTTCTTTGACTAATTGCTTTGGAGAACCACCTTTACGTAATAGTTCAGGCAATATTTCTTTAGCAATTTTTCCACTTATTTCTCCTGCATCAATCATTTGCAACATTTCTGCTAATTCATTTGGCTTAAGCGATAATTGATCAAATGATAATCTATTAGATTTAACATACGCTGCTAAATCTCCAGTTATCCAATTTGCTGAAGATTTTGGTGCTCCACCTTCATTAACAACTTTTTCAAAATAATTAGCCATTGAAGATTCGTCAGTTAAAACTCGCGCATCATAAATAGAAAGGCCAAGATCTGATGCGTATCTATTCCTTTTTGCAGCTGGCAATTCTGGTAATTCCGAGCGCCATTTTTCTTTTAATGCATAACTTACTTCAATTGGACCTAAATCAGGATCAGGAAAATAACGATAATCGCTACTACCTTCTTTTGATCTCATGCTTTTAGTCAGTTGCTTACCTTCATCCCATAACCTCGTTTCTTGTTTTACTTCTTCTCCAGATTCGTAAGCTTTAATTTGCCGCTTAATTTCATATTCACAAGCTTTCTGAATAGCTGAAAATGAATTCATATTTTTGATTTCTACTTTTGTACCAAATGGATCATTAACAGTTGGTCGAACTGAAATATTCACATCACATCGCAAAGACCCCTCCTGCATATTCCCATCAGATACTCCTAGATAACGCATAATTCTTCTGATTTCAGCTGCATACTCCGCAGCCTCTCTACCTGTTCTTAAATCAGGTTTACTAACTATTTCAGCTAGTGCTACACCTGCTCTGTTGTAATCAACCAATGAATGGGTGGAGCCTGACAACTGATCACTACCTGCGTGAACAAGTTTTCCAGCATCCTCCTCCATATGTAATCTTTCAATACCTATTTTTTTGACATAAGTTTCCTTGCCTTTTTCCGCTACTTCTACCTCTATCCACCCGTCTTCTGCAATAGGTTCATCAAATTGAGATATTTGATAATTTTTTGGTAAGTCTGGATAAAAATATTGCTTCCTATCAAACTTACTGTGAGAGGCAATATTTAAATTCAAAGCCATCGCTGCTTTTACTGCATATTCCAGAACCTTTTTATTTAGAACTGGCAAAGTGCCTGGTAAGCCACATACCACTGGGTCAATATGAGTATTTGGATCATCACCAAAATTAGTTGATGCACTAGTAAATATTTTGCTCTTAGTTCCCAACTGCACATGCGTCTCTAATCCGATTACAACTTCCCAAGAAACATTGGATTCTGACATTAATTTGACCTAGATATGTGAATCTTATGAAAGAAAAGCTCAGTCATGGAAGCTAACGTAATCTAAAACATTGAAAATAACATTTTTCAAATCCAAGTAATGGGTGAAGTAAACGAAAAACCATTATTAATTCTGGGAGGAGGATTAATGGGTCTTGCAATAGCCCATGAACTTGCTCAAAAAGGCAAACGCGTAGAAATTTTAAGTAGAAGCAGAAGTGAAGCAGCAGGCTTTGTAGCTGCTGGAATGCTAGCCCCTCACGCTGAGGGACTTCAAGGTGAGCTTTTAAGTCTTGGTCAAACTAGTCTTCAAAGACACCCGAAATGGATAGAAAGCATTGAGAAAAATAGCAAAATGTCGTGTGGTCTCAAAACTTGTGGGATTGTTGTTCCATTTGAAAGCCTCAAAGGCTGTGAATCCTACCCAACATATAAATTTGGTGAAAAGCTAAACAGGAATGAACTCCTTCAAGAAATTCCAGGACTCTCAAAAAAATGGAAATTAGGTTTACTTTTTAGACAGGACGGTCAAATCGATAATCGAAGACTTTTAATGAGAGCACTTGAAAAAGCTTGTGTTGAATTAGGTGTTCACTTTCAAGAAGGAGTTGAAGTAATTGAAATCATGAAAGATTCAAACACTTTTCAAGGTGTCAAAATTAAAGACATTAATGGAAATATCAATCATTTAAAAAGCGAAGAAGCAGTTCTCTGCTGCGGAGCCTGGAGCAAACAAATATTTAAAACACTCCCTATTTTTCCTGTTAAAGGCCAGATGTTATCTATTCAGGGACCAAAACAGATTCTAAAGAGGATTATTTTTGGACCCGGGATTTACTTAGTTCCAAGAGATGACGGCCTAATAATCGTAGGAGCAACCAGTGAGCGTGAGGCAGGCTTCCAAAAAGGACTTACTCCAAAAGGACAACGCGAGCTGCAAAAAGGGATTCAATCTCTTATTCCTGAACTTAATCAACTACCTCATATGGAGAGATGGTGGGGTTTTCGTCCATGCACACCAGACGAAGGTCCTTTACTGGGAATGTCATCAATTAATGGACTATGGCTTGCTACTGGTCATCATCGTAATGGAGTTTTATTGGCGGCGATAACCGCAGAATTAATTGGAAAATCTATTTGCTCGAGGTCTTTAACTAATGAGGAAAGTAGTTTTTTGTCCCAATTCAGATGGGACAGATTTTAAAACCACTCACCAAAAAATTGTGAAGTTCAGCAATAATTTATTCCACTCTCCATGATTGATCTGATGGGGTCCAATCAACAAGTTCATTTTTCTGGAACCATAGTTCAATTTCAAATACTGCCGTATTAAAACCATCAGAACCATGAATAACATTACGACCAATATTCACAGCCAAATCACCTCTAATAGTTCCAGGTTCAGCCTCAAGAGGCTTCGTTGCTCCAATCAATTTTCTCGCACTTGCAATAACTCCTTCACCCTCCCAAACCATTGCAACAACAGGACCACTTGTTATGAAATCAACTAAACCTGAAAAGAAAGGACGATCTTTGTGTACACCGTAATGTTTTTCAGCAAGTTCTTTGCTTGGTGTGAGTTGCTTTAGGCCTACTAATTTGAATCCTTTGGTTTCAAAACGACCAAGAATCTCAGCGATTAAACCTCTTTGTACACCATCTGGCTTGATAGCAACAAAAGTTCTTTCCAAAGTCATTGCGATATTCATTAATATGAAGCCATAGTCTTCCTAAAACCACCCTCTTGGCAAGTAAAACATGACACTTAATAAAACTGTTCTCAAATTTAATTGTATTAATCGTGAATGATCAAAACTTGGCAACTTTGTTATCGCATAAATGACTGTGAAAAATACTAATCAATCTCTCTCTTGGACTATCCAAAACAGCTCAGACCTCTATGGGATTGATCGATGGGGAAAGGGTTATTTCACAATCAATGAAAAAGGGAATATTGGTATTTGTCCTAACGGTTCCAAAAACAAATCTCATGATTTGATGGAACTATTAGATGAACTCGAAAGTCGAAAACTAAAATTTCCTCTGTTAATAAGATTTGACGATATTCTCGAAGACTGCTTAAAAAACTTACATAAAGCTTTTGAAAAAGCAATAAGTGACTATCAATATCAAGGAAAATACCAAGGTGTATTTCCAATTAAATGTAATCAACAGCGTCACGTAGTTGAAGAATTAATCACCTGTGGTTCCAAATGGAATTTTGGCTTAGAGGCTGGAAGCAAGCCAGAGCTACTAATTGCTTTATCAATATTAGAAGATCCTAAAGCTTTACTAATATGTAATGGCTATAAAGATAAACGTTATATTGAGACAGCTATTTTAGCACGTCAGCTTGGACGTCAACCTATAGTAGTTATAGAACAAGCAAATGATGTTGATCTTATAATCAGATCCAGTCATTTACTCGGAGCATCTCCACTCATAGGAATTAGAGCAAAGTTATCTAGTCAAAGCAGTGGAAGATGGAGTAGCTCGATTGGTGACAAGTCAAAATTTGGACTTTCAATTCCAGAAATATTGAAAGCAATCAAAAGGTTAAAAGAAGCAAAACTTCTCAATGAATTAAAGCTTTTACATTTTCATCTAGGGAGTCAAATTAACGATATAGGTGTTTTAAAAGATGCCTTACAAGAAGCAGGACAAATTTATGCAGAATTAATTAATCTTGGGGCTCCTATGGGATACTTAGATGTTGGAGGTGGTTTAGGTATTGATTACGATGGAAGTCAAACAGCCTCAATAGCATCTACTAATTACTCACTTCAAAATTATGCAAACGATGTAGTAGCAACTATTAAAGAGTGTTGTGAATCAAAAAAGATACCACTACCCACATTGATTACGGAGAGTGGAAGAGCAATTGCTAGTCACTTTTCAATCTTAATCTTCAATATTTTAGGCAAAAATTCGTTACCCTCTGACATTCCTAAAGAAGACGAAAAAGAGTGTCTCTCTGTCAGAAATTTACGTGAAACATTAATCCATATACAGTCTCTAGAACTTAAGCAAGAGGAAGATTTAGCCAAACTACAAGAAGCATGGAATGATTCACTTAAATTTAAAGCAGATGCATTAGCGGCTTTTCGTCTCGGTTATATAGATTTAGTTGAACGTGCAAAAGCCGAACAGTTGACATGGGCCTGTGCAAAAACAATTGTTAATCAGTTACCAAAAAATATACTTCTACCGACAGAACTAAAAAAATTAAGTGAAAGTTTAGCCATAACATACTACGCAAATCTTTCCGTATTTAGATCCGCTCCAGACACTTGGGCCATTGATCAAGTTTTTCCAATTATGCCAATCCATCGGCTTAGCAAAGAACCGAACAAACTTGGTCACTTTGCAGATTTAACATGCGATTCAGATGGAAAGCTTGATCAATTTATTGACAATGGAAAAATTAAAAGCTTGCTACCTCTTCATGAATTTGATCAAGACGAAAAATATCTAATTGGACTTTTTTTAGGAGGCGCCTATCAAGAAGTAATGGGAAATCTACATAATTTATTTGGGAGTACTAATGCAGTCCATATAAGATTTACAGAGAAAGGAACATACAAAGTTGAGCATGTCATTCGTGGAAATTCAAAATCAAATGTTCTTGAATATTTGGAACATGATCCAGAAATATTATTAGAGCGATTACGAAAATCAAGCGAATCAGCTATTCAAAGCGGGCATCTTAAAATCCAGGATGCACAAAAATTAATAGAGCATGTGGAGGTAAGTCTCCGTCAAAGTACTTACCTACAGAGCTAAATTAAGACAATTGTTGAGTCAAATCCTCATTAGCTTTTTCTAAAGCTAGATCCAGCGATTGAGGTTGACTACCACCAGCTTGAGCGAGATTTGGACGACCACCGCCGCCACCACCACAAATTTTTGCAACCCCACTGATAAATTTGCCCGCATGAAAACCATCTAAGACCAAATCAGAAGAAAATGCAGCAACAAACACTAATTTATTATCGATCTCCTGATTTGGAATACCTCCAAAAACAACAGCAGAGTACTTGCCCAAATGATCTATCAAACTTGAAGCCGCAGATTGCAATCCAGCTCCGTCAACTCCATCTAAACGTCTGATTAATAATTTACTCTTACCAACACATTTTGCATAACTCGCCAAACTCAATGCCTTCACTAATGCGAGTTCATTCTTAAGTTTGATAAGTTCTTTTGTTTTATCTTTCAATTCCATTTGAAGAGATGAAACTCTCTCAACAATTTCATATGATTGAACCTTGAATGATTTACTTAACTCCTTAACTACCAAATCACGTTCGTTAAAATAATCTAAAACTGATGGACCAGCGATAGCCTCTATTCGTCTAATACCTGAAGCAATACCTGTCTCATTAATAATTTTAAACGTACCTAGTTGTGAAGTGCGAGTTACATGGGTTCCTCCACATAACTCCATAGAAACACCTGGAACATCCACGACACGTACCACATCACCATATTTCTCACCAAACATTGCCAAAGCACCAGCAGCCATAGCATCCTTAATTGGCATTGTTTTAATTTGAATTGGATGATCTTCATTAATCCATTGATTTATCAGTACTTCCATATCATCAAGTTCTTTGTTTGTTAAAGGTTTTGGAGCATTAAAATCAAATCTCAATCGATCATTTGAAACTAAGGAGCCTCTTTGACTTACACTTGAGTCAATCGATAACTTTAAAGCTGATTGTAATAGATGTGTAGCTGTGTGATTTGATGTAGTTCGTTGACGAAAAGATGGAGTTACATTCATCTGAACAGATGAATTAACTATTAGAACTCCAGTCTTAATCCTTCCAGAATGAATAAAAATATTCTTCTTTTTTCTAACGTTTTCTATAGACACCTCTAAATCTTGAGATGTTATTAAGCCTTTATCTCCAATTTGGCCACCCGACTCAGCATAAAAAGGCGTTCTATTAACAATAATCTTGACTAAATCACCTTCAAAAGCTTGTTTAACTAATTCATTATTTTTAAAAATGCCTATCACGGTAGAAGTGGTTTGTAACTTTTCATAGCCATCAAATATTGTTTCATCAAACAAAGAAATTTCTCTTTCAATTGAACCTTCTTCAGTTAAATCAATACTGACAGAAGCTGCTTTTGCACGTTTGCGTTGCTTCTCCATTTCAGCTTCAAAGCCAGTTATATCAACAGAAATACCTTTTTCATTTGCGATCTCTTCTGTTAATTCCAAAGGAAAACCATAAGTGTCATAAAGCTCAAATGCCTGAGCACCAGAGATAAGATCACATTCATGAGCTGTTATCTCTGCTAAAAGTTTTTCTCCCCGTTCAAGAGTTTCAAGGAAACGAGATTCTTCTATTTTTAATTCACTAAGAATAATTTTCTTTTTCTCCAATAATTGAGGATAAGCATTTTTCATCAGCTCAATTGCAACTTCAGCTAGCTGAGGTAAAAACGACTGATTAATCCCTACCAGTCGACCATGTCGAATCATACGCCGTATGAGACGACGAAGAATATAGCCTCGCCCAAGATTGCTTGCAGTTACACCGTCACAAATTAAATGAGTGACAGCTCTACAATGATCGCCAATAATTTTTAATGATGTTTGATTTTTTTTATTTGTAGTTTCATAATTAACTTTAGCTAATAAAGCCGCTGACTCAATGAGAGGAAAAATAAGATCCGTTTCGTAGTTATTAGATTTTTTTTGCAAAATTTGAGCCATTCTTTCTAAGCCCATTCCTGTATCAATATGACAATTCGCCAATGGTTCAAGAGTGCCCTTTAAGTTTCGGTTGTATTGCATAAAAACCAAATTATAAAATTCTATAAATCGACTATCGTCTTCAAGATCTATACCGTCATTTCCTAATTCGGGTTTAAAATCAAAATATAGTTCAGAACATGGACCACAAGGTCCTGTAGCTCCAGATGACCAAAAATTATCCGAAGCACCCATTCTGATGATTCTCTTTGCATCAACCCCTTTAACTTCTTTCCATATTTGCTCGGCTTCTAAGTCTTCTTCAAAAACGCTAATGACTATATTCTTTGGATTGAGTTGAAAAACATCAGTAGTTAATTCCCACGCCCATTGAATTGCCTCTTTTTTAAAGTAATCACCAAAAGAAAAATTACCAAGCATCTCAAAAAAAGTATGATGCCTAGCTGTTCTCCCTACATTTTCAATATCATTTGTTCGAATACATTTTTGACTGGATGTTGCTCGAGGAGTAGGAGATTCTTTCAATCCTAAAAATATAGGCTTAAAAGGTAACATCCCCGCAATTGTCAATAAAACAGTTGGGTCATCTGGAATTAAAGAAGAACTTGCAAGTTTCTCATGATTATGTTTAGTAAAAAAGTTTATAAAAGCTTCTCTTATTTCATCTCCTGAAAGAGATGGAGGATTCATTAAGGTAGAAGAATTTTTTTTCATAACTAAAAATTATTTCTACAAAGGTTTTTGAAAACAATCACAAAAATGGTCAGATTGGCTCAACTTGCCCTTAAACAATAACAAAATGGAAACCCATGAGACTTCGAAAGACAAAATATTCAAAAAAATCCGTCGAGATCCACACCTATTGCAAACAAATAATATTTACGGGAAGCAGTATCACACGTGCAAACCTCAATATCCTAATATGGTAAAAAATGATCTAGGTATTTTCACTCAGCAATCTAATTTGTTGCATCTTTCTAGCTCTCTCTGATTAATGGCTTTAAGAACATGATTTTTACTGAATCGACAGCTTTAGAAAATCAGAAAAAGGATACTCACAGGCTCACACTGCAATATGAAAAAATTGCTGAAGATACTCACACTTTAAGATCATTGGATTGGGATCGGAGCAGGTTTGATATTGAATTTGGCCTTAGAAATGGGACTACATACAATAGTTTTTTAATAAGAGGCAAAAAAACTGCACTCATAGATACAAGCCATTTAAAATTTAAAGATATTTGGTTTGAAAAACTAAGACAAGAAATCAACCCAACAGAAATTGATTTTTTAATAGTCAGTCACACAGAGCCAGATCATTCAGGACTCATTAAATATTTAATTGAACTAAATCCAAATATTGAAATCGTCGCATCTAAAGTTGCTATAAAATTTCTAGAAGACCAAATCCATCAACCTTTCAAGTCAAGAGCAATCAAAAGTGGTGAGGAGCTAAATTTAGAAACTAATTCAATCAGCGGAGTCGAGCACAAAATTGAATTTATTAGTGCGCCAAATCTACACTGGCCCGATACTATTTTTTCTTTTGATCACGGTACTCAAGTTTTATATACTTGTGACGCGTTTGGTTTACATTACTGTTCAGAAAAATTGTACGACGAGAATCCAAAACTATTAAATGAAGATTTCCGATTTTATTACGACTGCCTCATGGGTCCTAATGCCCGCAGCGTAGTTCAAGCATTAAAAAAAATTGATGCATTGCCAACTGTGCAAACTATTGGTGTTGGACATGGACCAATCCTTAATTTTAATACGCAGTTATGGCTGGATAATTATAGAGAATGGAGTAAGCAAAGGAGTAAAGGTGATAACTATGCCGTGGTTTGTTACCTCAGCCAATATGGTTTTTGCGATCGGCTTAGTCAAGCAATTGCTCATGGCATAGGCAAGGCAAATGCTCAAGTTCAATTAGTTGATCTTATCGCTTCAGACACTCAAGAATTAACTGCTCTAATTAGTGATGCAAGCGCAGTTGTTGTACCAACATGGCCAATAAAATCTGATTCGGAATTGCAAAGTAATATTGGGACACTACTTGCGTCATTAAAACAAAAACAGTGGGTAGCTACTTATGATTCTTATGGCGGAAATGAAGAGCCAATTGACTTTATTACGAACCAATTAAGAAAGCTTGGACAAAAAGAAGCATTTAAACCACTTCGAGTTCGTGACGAACCAAATAAAACTGTTTATCAACAATTTGAAGAAGCTGGTACAGATTTAGGTCAAATTCTTACTAGAAAGAAAAATCTTGCTGCTACAAAAAGCCTTGATGGAGAATTAAACAAAGCGCTTGGTTGTTTAAGCGGTGGGCTCTACATTGTTACGGCTAAAGAGAATTCAGGTGCGGACAGTCGAGACGGTGCGATGGTTGCAAGCTGGGTCAGTCAAGCAAGTTTTGAACCCCCTGGAATCACCGTGGCAGTAGCTAAAGACAGAGCGATTGAATCATTATTACAAGTCAACAATCGTTTTGTTTTGAATATTCTTCAAGAAAATAATTATTTGCACCTCTTCAGACACTTTTTAAAACGTTTTCCACCAGGTGCTAATCGATTCGAAGGAGTTGAATTAATGAATGATCTTGCGGCTGGAGGACCAGTTCTATCTGATGCGTTAGCTTTCCTTTCATGTAAAGTTATTCAAAGAATGGAGACGCCAGACCATTGGATCATCTATTCATCAGTTGAGAAAGGTAATTTATCTAATACTCAAAGTAAAACAGCAGTGCATCACAGAAGAGTTGGTAGTAATTATTAACAATGGCAGTAGAGAATATTTCTTCACCAAGGTTAAATACTTTCATAAAAAAGACCATCCAGATTCCTATTGAGGAGAACTTAATTTGTTTAAGAAGCCTAAATCCAAAAAGAACTAGATTTGAAGTTGAATATTCACTTGAAAAAGGTAGTTGCACAAATACTTTTTTATTTAAGTCATATCAAGATAAAGATTCTAAATCACAAGAATATATTTTAATTCACCCTCCTGGTTTAACATTTGAAAAAGAATTCTTAGAAGAGTTTGAGACAATAATAAGCAAAGATTCAGCTGAAATTAAGATAGTTATGGGTCATATCAATCCCAATAAAGTAGCGTTTGTAAAACGAATGCAAGTGAAATATAAAAATTTAACGGTTATTTGTTCTAATCCCGGAGCAAAGTTATTCAAGGAAATTTGGAATTTACGAAAACCATCTAAAGATAAATATCCAAAAGAAGCATCGGAGAAAGTTGCAATCCTTCCAAATATACAAATCATTAGACAACTAGACACTCTGCAACTAGATAATAATTTTGAGATTACACTCATTCCCGCGCCAACAGCACGTTGGCCTGGTGGACTAATTGTTTTTGAAAAGGAAACTGGTTTATTGATGAGTGACAAATTGTTTGGTGCGCATGTATATGAAGAAAAATGGGCTGAATTGAACAGTATTAGTACGGATGAAGAAAGAAGACATTACTTCGATTGTTTAATGGCACCAATGTCTACTCAAGTGAATAGTATTATCGAAAAATTCGAAGATTTTGAGATTGATACGATAGCCCCTGGACATGGGCCTGCAATCAGCGGTAGTTGGAGAAGTTTATTAAACAACTACCAAAGCTGGGGAGAAAGCCAAAAATACAGCAACTTAAGAGTTGCTTTATTATTTGCTAGTGCATATGGAAACACTGCAGCTATTGCTGATGCCATCGCTAGAGGAATTAGTAAAACAGGAGTCAAAGTTAAGATTATTAATTGTGAATTCACCGCTTCAGATAGTTTAATCAATGAAATTCGTAAAGCCGATGGATATCTAATTGGATCACCAACTTTAGGAGGACATGCACCTACCCCAATTGTTTCTGCGCTAGGCACGCTTTTGGCTGAGGGAGACAGAGACAAACCGGCTGGAGTATTTGGAAGTTATGGATGGAGTGGAGAAGCTCTTGATTTACTTGAAAAAAAATTAAAAGATGGGGGCTTTAAATTTGGATTTGAACCCATAAAAATCAAATTCAGTCCTGACCCATTAATGATTAAAAAACTTGAGGAAACAGGTATCCAATTTGGTAAACAATTAATTAATACAAAATTACGTCAACAAAGAAAGGCTAATGTTGGCTTAAATACAAGTAAAAGTGATCCAACAATTAATGCACTTGGAAGAGTTGTAGGATCACTATGTATATTGACTGCTCAAAAAGGAGATAAAGGTAATCAAATTAGCGGAGCAATGGTCGCAAGCTGGGTGAGTCAAGCAAGCTTTTCTCCTCCTGGTATTACGATTGCAGTAGCTAAAGAAAGAGCTGTAGAAAACTTACTTCATACTGGTGATAATTTTGCTTTGAATATCTTAGAGCAAAACAATCATCAAAGCCTCCTTAAACAATTTCTCCAATCATTCAAACCTGGAGATAATAGATTTAACAATCTTGAGATCAAATTAAGTCCAAGCAATCAACCGTTGTTAAATGAAGCTTTAGCTTGGCTGGAGGGTACAGTTAGTCAACGAATGGAGTGTGGGGATCATTGGCTGATATATGCTGAGATTAAACATGGAAAAGTCCTTAAAAAAGATGGAGTAACAGCAGTTCATCATCGAAAAACCGGAGCGAACTACTAGATCCATTACAAAAACGACTTGATCCATTTATATTTCCTTCCCAATTCACAATGTCTAATAAAAAGCTTCTTGTCATAGCTGCAAGCAATGGTGAAAATCTGAAGTTAGCCAAAAGATTTTTACTCGCAGGCAAGGAACTAAATTACTCATGCGCATTACTTGATTTGACAGAATCACAAAATGATTTACCAATATTTAATCCACGTCATAATTCAAAAGAGAAAGCACCAGATAATCTTCATTTGATCAATGCTCAAATGGAAAGCCATTCACATTGGGTCATTTGTGCTCCAGAATATAATGGTTCAATTCCTCCAATTCTTACAAATGCAATAGCCTGGCTTTCTGTGCAAGGAAAAGATTTTCGAAATTTATTTAACGAACGTCCAATTGCAATTGCAAGTTTTTCGGGAGGAGGGTGTATGGAGTTATTGCTTTCAATGCGAATTCAGCTGACCCATCTTGGAGCTTTGGTTTTAGGTCGACAGTTAGCTACCAACAAGTCAAAAATTGCTGAAGATACATCAATTAACGCAATCTTAACTCAACTATTAAAATTAAATCATTCTAATTAATTCTCGGACTCTTCTCCAACACTAATCAATTGCTCATTAGAGTTTAATTCATACCATGTCTGAAACATTTTTTTTGCCATAGGGAGAGCGTGGACTGAACCACCACCAGGAGTATTCTGAGCAAATGCAACTATGACTATTTCACCCGAGTCATAAGGCGCAAAGCCAGCAAACCATGCATGATCTTTACCTCCACTGCTATCTTCAGCTGTTCCAGTTTTACCAGCGACTGGAGGGATTATAGAGGGATCTATATTTATTCCAATGGCAGTACCACTAGTTACTACTTTTCGAAGTCCACGACGGATTGTCTCAAAAGTTGTATCTCGAATATCTACTTTTTGGAAATATTTTTCTGATCTCCAATTAATATTTCCATCAACCAAATGAGGAGTAATCAAATAACCACCATTTGCAAAAGACGCATATGCTCGTGCTAATTGCAATGGAGTAACCAGAACAACCGATTGACCAATGGATGCACTAGCCATATCCTCTACGATCCAGGGAGTTTCTCCAGGCTTGCCCCAGCCACGACCTTTATCAGCCCATTCCTTATTCCCTACTAAACCCTTATTTTCATCAATTAAAGTTTCTATGCCAGTGTAATTATCGAAGCCAAGTTTAATCGCTGCATCATATAAAGCCGAGGGCCCAACCCCTACACCTACTTGATAAAAAAACGTATTGCTCGAAACTCTAAATGCATCTTCATATCCTATCCACCCAAAACCTCTCTTGTTATATTCTGGAAAACAATGACTACCATATTTAATACAAGGAACGGTCTTTAATTTTTGACTGGGAGGAAATTTGCCACTTTCCATACCGGCAATAGCCGTTATGGGCTTCCATGTACTTCCTGGATCGTATGCATTAAATGCTCTACTCAAAAGGGGACGATTCGATGACAAAAAAAAGTTGTTATATTGTTGATTAGTAAAAGGCTGAGAAAAAAAATTCAGATCAAAAGTAGGTTGACTAGCAATTGCTCTAATTGCACCTGTACGTGGATCAAGCGCTACTATTGCTCCTCCGACTTTATCGGACAAAACTTTTTCGGCAGTCCGTTGAAGCTCTAGATCAAGAGTCAATTTGATATCCTTGCCAGCTTTAGGAAGCTTTAACCCTAGACTCCGTTGAACCGTACCTATTGCATCAATCTCAAGCATTTCTCCGCCCCATTTACCTCTCAATTCAGGTTCAAAAGCAGCTTCAATTCCTTTTCGTCCAATTCGATCGGAAAATTTATAACCTCTTTGTGAAAGCTCCGAAAACTCATCTTGAGTTATCAATTGTGTATAACCTAAAGCATGAGCGGCTAAAGACTTATAAGGATAATTTCTAACTAAACCAATATCAATCTGAGCACCATACAATTTACTCTCTTGTTCTTTAAATCTGATAACTTGCTCAACGGATAAATCACGCAACAATACTTTTTTATAAGGAGTCTCGGAATTACTTCTGTTAAATGCAATCTCTAATTGACTTGCAGAAACATTCAACAGATCAGATAAAGCATCCCTTAGATTAATCCATTCAATATTAGTTAACAGTCTAGGTTGAACAGATAAAGAATAAAAAAGTTTATTGTCGGCAAGAATTACACCATTACGATCTAATAGCCTGCCTCGTATTGGTGGGTTAGAGATTAGCTTGATTCTATTTTCTTCTGAGAGTTTTTTATAGTAAGAGCCATTAATTATTTGTATCCAAAATAGACGAGCACCTGTTACGAAAAAAATTAAGCAAGTAAATAAAAAGAAAATAAAGGGTTGATTGAAAGCACCCACATGCTTTTTAGAACTGAGATATAAATTCTCCTTTTTCTTCATTATTAGAATTCAAGAATTATTCGTCATCTAAATTTTTTGAGTCATTACTAAGATAATGCCTCAATTGATCTAATTTATTATCAATTCTATTTAAAGTTGAAACTAAAGAATCATGATCATTACTTTCATAATCAGGAGAATTCTCTTGAACAGTTACATCAACAGAAACAACTGGATAGCCTAAACCAGGAATCAATTGATCAATCTTATCCCTTACTGTCTTTGCAGAAGTTTTGCCGTCAACTTGGAATTCTAAAAATGGATCTTTTGATTTTAATACATCCATTATTTTTTGAAATCCACCATTTTTAGCATTGTTAACAATGCCCATGCCAAAAGGCAATGCAGACTCCATTGCAAATAAATGCAAATCCCTTAATTGATCTTTAGCCATAATGGCTTAACAAAAGCTACTTAAGAATACCTGTTTCTGACGTTGGAAAGTAAGGAGTACAACTATTATTAGAAATACCTATGGACCAACCACCAAAGATTGACATCACAATTATTGTCGCGAATGGAAGAAAAGCTTGATGTGTAGTTTCAAGAGTTAACCATTCTCGCCAACCTCTTACAAAACGCTCTCTAGCAAACCTATTACGCTCTCTTGAAGCTTGATTAATTTTCTTTCTAAAAGATTTCTCTACCCAACGTTCAAAAGACTTTTTTTTAGTAACCGCCATTTTTCTTTCAACTTCTAGCAATTGCCCCGCAGTAAGCTGAGGATGAAAAGTACTAATTAATTCAAGCGTTTTTAAAAACATTTCAACTGCGGCGTCTTTAATCATCCGCTCTTCGTCTTTCAGAAAAGTCCAATCTACTTCTGGATAAAAACGCGCTCTATTAAGATTGATTTGCTCTTCTCCTAGCTGGCCAGGCTCCCTTAACCATCTATCAGTATTGTTGTCAAAGCGTCGCCAATATAGAAAAGGATTTATAAAAATAACCTTTCCTGAGATGGTTATACTATCTTTCTGAAGCCTTCGGCTCAACTGCAAATCAGTCTGTTGTGCAACTGTCAAAAGTAATAAGCTATTGAACCAATTTATCTTTTTTTTTTGCAGTCGACCACCCCTAGAAAATAATACAAATTAGCATAGCTATAAGAAATACAAACCAACTCAAAAGGCAAAGATAGATTTATTTGATCAATTTCTCTCTAAATCTCTATTTTTTGCTTGTCTGGAAAGTTACCTCACTTGATTTCATGCTTATTTTCTAGATAAACAATATCAAAATGTTTACAGGAATAAGTATCTTTTGAATGAGTGCATGCAAAACAACAATAATTCAGTTATGTTCATTCCGAACACATTCCAACAAAAGAAATGCTTCGTAAGCAAGAAAAAAATGCTGTAACAAGAGGAGTGATCCTCGCTATTGGTTGGGGATGGGGTTTAGATAGATTTTACGAGGGTGACAAAAAAGGAGGAATTCTCTCAATCATTGGCTGGGGTATTATCTTTTCGAGTTTTCTATACTTGAAATGCTCGGGTATCGAATATGTTGATGGTGTAAAAGATTATTCCAATTATAGTCCTAACCCTTTAATAGTTCTTCCTTTAATTGCTGGTTTATATGGAATATATTTAATTATTAGAAAAGGTTTTAGATTAGCTAAACAGTTTGAAAATGCAGAGGACTAGCCAATCTTGCAGGTCAAAAATCAATTCAGCCTCATGATCTAAGTAATTTTTTTTAAGTAGTGAAAACCCCAATAACAGTAAAAATGAATTGACAGGACAACTCCTCACTCAATAGTTCTGTTAATAAAATTGAGGAGTGAGATTCTCCGAAGTGGAAACAAGGAAACACGTGCGTCTGATCTCCAAAAAAACCGTCTTGTCAACAATGAGGCGGTTTTTTTGTAATTATTTTGAATGTAAAAAACTCAAAAAGGTAATGAGAACGGTATCCTTTACTACTTGTAAACTTTTTTGATAAGTAAATAGATTAAATTTAAAAAAAAAACCCTTTAAAAAAATGACCGAGAAAAATAAAACAAGCAAACAAAAATACAGTGGGAAAGGAAAAGCGATGCTTGCCTATGACACTGTTCAAATAGGTTCTAATGTATTTTCTTGTGTTGCACTTAATGAATCGCTTTAAGTTTCTGCTCTGTAAAACAAGAATCAAAAGTCTTCATCCAATGTGTCAAAGAGATTCAATCGAATGGACAAAGTTCTTCTGATGCTGTTCGCCTTCATAACGGTGGTAAGTAGAGATCAGTCAAAAAGGCAAAGAAATTTAATGAGTTGTTAATAAGAATTCAGCATTGAAAGTAGCTAATGGAGATAATTTGATTTTGTGTGTAATTAATCAGGTTTGTACTCTTTTCAAATAATTCTTGCAAATATAAATTCATTTTTATCAAAACATATTGAGTGCTTTGTTTCTTTGCTATTTAAATTCAAAAAGTTTCATTTAATCAATATCCATTTTTCTTTTTATACTAATTTTGTTGTACCCCAATCAACTTTCACTCCAAAGCCTTCAGGTATATCTTCACTAATATCTCTTAACTCTAGCCATTTAATCTCATCATCTATAGTCATATTTTTAAACCTTCTAACATATATATCTCCAGCCAAATCTGGATCTTCAACACCAAAAAAGTCACATATTTCTTCTACTCTTGCCCAATGCTCAATTTCATTAGTTGCTCGTTTAAATTCAGTCATATGAAATTTCGCTCCTTCATCCTGACTTAGTTTTTCTAGAACTGAAGAAGAAAGAATAACAGTTGCGAAGTCCCATCGAGAGCAATCTTCTCCTTGAACCACAAGATTCCTTTTATTGAGTTCTTGCAGCCACGCTTCGTCCATAATCATCCACTCAATTAAATTATTTTATCTTATTCAATCAATCTTTCCAATACTCATACCACTCGGCTTCTACTAGTTCAGCCATTGATAACGAGTTGTAAAAACCTCTCCATTTCTTTTCTGAATTTACATCAGTAGCACTCAATGAGACCATAAGAACTATTGCTCCTTCTTTAGTAAAAAAATTTCCTGTATTTGATGTGAACATCAATTCAATTAGGTATTACTTGAAAACTCATTTTCATACAATTCGTTTTTATTTTTATCGTGTACCCCTATTGATTCACTAAATCCAGATGCAAGTATTCCAGTAGGTATTGCAATTGCAGCAATACCCATAAGAGAAGTTATCGATGCAATCGTTTTTCCAACAGCCGTTACTGGTATGGAATCTCCATAACCAACAGCACTGACAGTTGTGATTGACAACCAAAGACATCTTGGAATTGAACCTAACAAGATTGGTTGAATAGAAGATTCAGCAAGATACATAAAAGTACTGCTGATCAACAAAAGTAAAACTGTTTAAAAAATCGAAATTTGTAATTCTTGACTCTTTGAACGAATTGCATAATTAAAGTGATATATACTTTGCTTAATTTTTCACTCCTTCCAATTTTTAATATTCTCAAGAGACGAATAATCCTGAGAATTTTTAATTCAGCACGAACACCAATAAAAGATGGGACAACTGCAATAACATCAATTATTGCCATTGGTGAAACCACATAACGTAAAACGCCTTTCCATCCTTTGCCATATTTCTTTTCAAGTGGTGCAACCCATAAGCGACAACAATATTCAACACAAAACACCAATAACCCAATCCAAAAGGTCTATCTGATTCCCAAATTTATAAGCGATTGAATTTTCAGTAGTGATAACTGCGAAAAAAATGGAAATAAAAATGGTAACTCCACAGATTTTATTAAATAAGGAAGTTCTCACTCCTGGTTAATCATTTATTATCTGCTCATAGATTCTGAGACGTAATTCATTCATCGCTGCCTACCGACTTAAATAGAAATGCCCATAAGTTAAGCAAATCTTGTTGTTTTGCTAAGCTTCACCTATTGAAAGAGATGCCCTGGTCTCATCAATAAAATGGATTTCAAGTTCATTACTAAAGATGTCCGTACCATTAGAAGGAACAACAAGGGGCAAATCTCTATAGGTAAGCAAGCAATTTTTCATATTCAATTCCTTCGATGAATAATTACCCTCATGTAGTCCACCCTCTGCCTGAAACTCACCGGCCTCTGTCCTCGACCAGATGATAAACCAATCAAGTTTTTCCAATTTTTCTAATTTTGCCTCATTTAATTCGTGGTAGTCGTCAGAATCAAAAAAATCCATTACTGATGTCTCTACACCCTTACCATCAACTTCTATTACTCCTTCATCCAAGTGGATACAATATTCCTCAGCCGCGTCCTCTTCAAGAAGGACTTCATTATTAAAAGTCTTTTGTGCTAGTGCTAACATTTCTTCTTTTCTGTCATCAAGAATTTTACTGACAACCATGTCCTCATCCCAATGTCGATTATCAATAACGTATCGGAGTGGTCCAAATCTTTCAGAAAGTGCCTTATTTGCAGCATCTTTAGCAATTTTCGCTGCCTTATCACTATCCTCATAAAGTTCTTCTTTTAGACGTTTCAGGTCACTCGCTAATGCATCCATTTGTTTATAGAAATCGCCGTAGTACTTTCCAGATCTCGTTTTTTCAGTTGAGTAGAAAACCTTAATATATTGAATATCTCCATTGTAAGTAACTGCAAATGACATTAGATGCTAACTATCTATTATTGAAATGATGACGCTTTTTGTTAACCCTCGCCATAATTATTTTTTTTAATTGAAATACAAAGTTGCATCAAATTCCAAAACGACTCAAACAACTGATAACAAGAAATATCCTTAATCAGTTAATACCTACATATCTATAGTCAATACTTTTAGCAATAACTAGATCTGCGAAAATTACTTACAATACCTATTTCACAGTAAAGGATTTTGCACGAATTTTCTTAGTTAATTGTATGGCGTTAGAAATTCCTTGTATTCCATGGGATAAGGTTAGTCATCATCATCAGTGAACCATACCTGCGTGGATGATTGCAGAAGCCAGACTCGGTATTACCTACCAACAACTCTAGTTTCCAAATCTAATTCTTCGTCCAGTGCTTACGGATCATCAAGAACAAAAGGTGACGTTTTGGGTGGCAGTCTTGCTGCTGCAATATCTAAAAAAGAAGCGTAAGCTACACTATCTTATTAGTTACAGTTATAATTTTAAAAGTGGGTGATGCGAATTGCTAATTAGATGTTTTTCTTTTATCGACTCTTTTAGGAATTTATTAAAAAAACAAATAACAGAACAACTCCTCTCACAAACAGTTCTTTAGTAAAGGACGACCCCTAATACCACTCTTAAGGCAAGGGGTCTTTTTTGTTGGAAGAATAAAGATTAACACTTTAGGATTTTTCTCCTATAGATATTTTCAATCAATAGGAGTAGATATAAATCAAGGCACTATTAGGAGGTCAAGCCATGTCATGCGGTAATCCTTTTAAACATGCAATCGAAGACGTAAAGGAAACATTCTCAAAATCTTGTGGAGTTCCTATGCAAGGGAACGATTGGTGCGATCTGGTTTCGAATTATGAAACTGATTTTGATGCGGTCGATTACGAGAATGAATGTTTGCAGTTTGGCAACTGCTCAATGAATTACTAAAAAACATTAAATTCAATGGAGGTCTAATCATGCAAGCAACACGTAGTTTCAGATCTAATGGGTCGAATACTCTTTCATCAATCTTTCTTTGGTTTTCTGTACTTTTAATCTCACTTGGAACACTTCCTCATCTAATTCCTTATTACTTTCAGTTGAAATATTGAGGTAAAAATGATGATTCTCGATCTTCTCAAACTCATTCTCAGAAAACACAAAGATTATTGGGTGGTTGGTTAAACAGGAGTTTTTTCTCATGTTCACCTGATCTGGATTTATTAGAGATGAATTAGGAAATATATCACTTCCTATCAAGTAGATGGTCGTAAATCAGAGTGACAAGTTCAGTAATACATGTGGATGCTGAACTTAAAGGAGGCAACCAAAATCTCAGACCCGTTTTAAGGAAAAATTGTAATAAGACGATCAATATCCTTCCGTACGTTTTATATCCGTAATGATCGAGACAAGGTAATCCCTGATTAATTTGAAGATTGTTGTTCTCTTTATACACGACTTCTTTTTTCGACTTAAAACCGATATATTCCTTGAGTAATGAGATAATCTAATATCACCATAATGGGTTTTTGGACTTCTACTTTGAGGCACAAGAGTAGTTTTGATCTTCAACAAGATATAGCCCACCTTAGAAATAGGCAAAACGATCTTTAATTAGGAACAATTTCTGATGCTTTCACTTTTCGAATTAATTAGAAAAAAGAAAGCAGAACACTCCTCAACAAAATTGTTCTGTAAATAAAGAAAGGCACTCAAGGAAGCTGATGCAGCAGGGTGCCTTTCTTAATCCATGTGTTTAATAAGTTGAAGGTATAAATAATTCTTTAGGTGAAGGGAAAAAAGACTTGATTTCGAAAAGGCTTTTGTATGCCTACTCCTCCTCATAACCAATTTTATTTGCTGGGTTAGTAATAAAAAGAATGATTAAAAAGACCAAGTTCGGAGGTAAAGAAAGTTTTTTAAGAAGCAAAAGAGTCATTCCCTGTGTCACATTAAATTTCTCCTTTTTCTTAATCATATTATTTCTCCCAAAAGAGATACAAGTTAGAAAATTGGTTAGTAATATCAACCACTGCAGTGCTGGTAGAAACTAATTTCCATCCCATAGAATTTCTTTTTTTTATAATTTCCCCAATCTCAGTTTCCTGCCTAGAAGTATTAGCATTACCAACTGCATAGTAAATATCAAGATCATTTTCAATTTTTGCCATAAGACCTAATCAAGTACTTTTATTAATTGAATTCAAATCCTAAAAGAATTTTAAATAATTTAGGACTCCCAGCACTTCTTGTTAAGTAAATGGTTGATTAGTCAGAAAAAAGTTTCGCTGGATAAGTAGGTCCTAAACTCAAAGGAGGTGACAAAAATCTCGCGCCACCTTCTTCATGAGGTACGCGTTTTTGCGATCACAAAGTTTTGAATGCGTAAAAAAGTAGTTAATAAATTCTGAAGAACTAAATCTTTGAAACAAAACATCAGTTCCTATAACCAACTGTTGCAGCATTGACATCAAAACAAAAATGCTTTTCTTCATATAAAAAATACTTCTTAGTTTCATTCTAATTAATATGTAAAAGAAACTATTTATATAATTTTAGCGAAAATTTGAAATAAAAATCTTTAATAGCCTCATTAAAATAGTCAATAAAAAACAAAGACTTACAAATAATTAATCAGGGAATCTTATAGTTTTTTAATACTTTTTTCTTTACATCGAATCTACAAGCAAGGTATGAGAAAACAAACTATGTACGATCTCTCTGTTGAAAAATGAGAAAGTGACAAAGAAAACATAGTGGGAACAGATACTTGAAGACCGTTATCACTCTGCTCCTTCATTTACACAAGGTGCTGAGGGAGAAGTTGTTTTCAGCAAATTTTTAGCATTCGCAAATGAAGTGTGAAATTTTTTGTTTTTTTACACCAAGCAAATATTTTCTCAATATTTAAGAGATTATTTTTGTTATTGCCATCTTGGTATCAGGTGTATAAGAATATGAATACAGAACAACTCCTCACACATAGTTCTGTACCGAAAAAGCATCCAATTGGATGCTTTTTTAGTGCCTGTGCCAATCGATAAACCCGCCTCAAGACAATTTCATCTTTTACAAGTTCATTTATGTTTGAGTTGTGAGGAGTAAGAGACTCTCCGCAGTGGAAACAAGGAAACACTTGCACTAGATCTCTGCAACAAGTCCGCCCGAACAGAACAGGGCGGTTTTTTTGTGCCTTTTCTAAAGTGTAAGAGTGATATTTCCACCTCCACAAGTTGTTTTCGGGTTACTGCTTTTAAGTACAGCAGTAGTTTTGATTTTTGATATCAGATACAACCCTTTCGGAAATAGTGAAGACGATCTTTAATTTGATAGCTTCAAAGCACATTTAGAGGTGTCTGAATTGCTGATTATTGGATCAGAAAAATCCTATGTTTTGATTAAAGGTAAAAGTAAGGAATGAAAATCCGACAATTAGTTCTTTCTGCAATGTTTATTTCTCCAATGGCAGCAATGGCAGATGGATATCACCACCAGAGGGAATACACAACTCAACGAACTTGCTTTAAAGAAATCTACAGAGAGGAATATGTTGCTGGGAATAGAAGATCAAAGGGTTGTGTGAAGTCGTATTTGGACAAGGTCGCAGTATCTTGCTCATCATTGAGTTGGAATCTACCATGCGGCAGATTTCGTCACCCTAATAATCATACTCATTATTTCCCTCATACTTATCGCAAACATAACAGACCAAATCAAGAGCAAATATTAATTTCTCGTAGTTATCAAACAAGCGGGGAAAGTTGTAGTTCGGGTAATGCAACTAAAGGTGGATTAATTGGAGGTGTTTTTGCCGCTGCAATCTCCAAGGAAGATGCTCATGCATGGTCTATTCCTTTTCCTTTAGTTGCTGATCTTGATATGGGCATTGCTAACGCTGATTGCTAATTAAAAATAATTGCTGATACTTCCGGTTTGATTAGAAAGGTAAAAGCAGAACTATCGCAACAAAAATCAGCTTTGTGCAAAAAATAAGAGAAAACAAGGATGCTAAAGCAGTAGCGCCCTTTTCTTAGACAAGTCATTAATTCACACATAGACAAAAGTAGTATATTTGTATTAAAATACATGCATCACAGCTGCAAGCAACCAAAGCACCAGTGAGCAGGTGCTTTTTTTTCTCTCCTTCGTGATCCCTCTGACTACTGACTTCATCAGAATGTTTGCAGGAAATGAATCCACAATTAGATATCAATCACATGAATGAACCTGTTAGAGAAGCATTACCATCATCATCAGGATGGTTAGTTGCGCCAGCAAGAGACTTTTGTTTGCTCTTCATTCGTGATCCGAAATCTGAAATAGGGTTTCCGACTGTCTTCACTCAACTATGGTTTTGCACGAAAGAAGGTATTCCAACACGACTTAAAAACACAAGAAAATTGGACTATCAATCCTCTTATGAAACTTGGAATGAACTCATCAGTAATGGTTGGGAGTTAGTAGAACATCAATTCAATGCTTGTGTTGATGCTGCCTAAGCGTGGTTAATACCATAGATATTTTCATATAGTAGGAGTAAAAATAAATCAAGAGTTATAGCACTCTCAAATACATTAAAGGAGATCTTTGTATTGACTCTGGGGAGGAACCTCACACCTCCTTTGATAAACAGAAAGCACTTTTCCTGAGGTCTTCTCTGCAAGATCGGAACGACCGCAAAACCTAATTGATTTCAGGGATTTTTAATTTCCTTGCAATTAAAAATAAAAGATACTGCTCCTAAAACAGGAATAATAACGATCAGTAAATGATAATTAACATTTATAATTTAGTAAAAATACCCTGGTGTTCTTACCACTAGTTTTAATAAATTTCATGGGTTACTGAGATTCAGGAGTCAACGCACTTCCATAGTTCTGGAGTGATGGACTCAAAGGGGGGCGACCAAAATCTGGCCCCCTTCTTCATGCAATAAACTCTTTATCGTTAGAGCATAGCTTTCATTGGCAATTGTTGGTGTAGGTGGATATGGGGCATATAAGTTTCTATCTAAGAAGTGAGATTTTTATTTAACCGTCCACTTATTCTTAGATCCTTTGCTCTTGTTCCTATTTTGCAGGTTCTCATCAGTTTGTCTTGCCCTAGTGACAAAAGGTGCAGACAGGAGTAGAAAAGAGATAGCAGAACAACTCCTCACACAATAGTTCTGTTGTAAAAAGGCACTCGACTTGGCGTAAGTAGGGTGCTTTTTTAATGGTTGGTTTGAAAGAATTGGCAGATGTGACAGTTGAAGAACTCAAATACTCAACATCCCTCTTTTCATAACGTTGATTAAGTTGTACTTGTGAGGAGTTGAGATCCTCCGCAGTGGAAACAAGGAAACACTTGCGACTGATCTTCAAAAAAACCTGCTTTAGGCAGGTTTTTTTGTATCTGTTTAAATTTAAAAAAGCAAAAACCTAAACAGATCAATAGAACGGTTATCTCCACAAATGTTTGAGAGTTACTAACCAACCCATCAATTAAAATTAAGTATTAGCTAGTTTTTAAATGACCGAAGAAAATAAAAAGGACAAAAAAAAGTGCGGTGGAAAAAGCAAAGCAATGTTTGCTTATGGAATTATTCAACTAGGTTCTAGTGTTGTTTCTGCTGTCGCACTTGCTGCAATAGCCTTGAGTTTTTGTTCTGTGAAACAAGAATCAGAACTATTCAACAAATGTGTTGATGAGGTTCAAGCGACTGGTAAGAGTTCTTCCGATGCAGTTCGCTTCTGCAATGGTGGAAACTAGTCGTTAAGTAAAAGGTTTTTCAACTAAATAACCTATCAACAAAAAAGGGGTGACTTAAGTCTCATCCCTTATTTTATGTGTTTAAGTTTTCCAATACTCGTCCCACTCAATCTGAAATTCTGACTGCGATAAAGAGTTGCAAAAACCTCTCCAATTCTCTTTTCTGAATTTACGTCAGTTGCACTCAACAAGACCATTAGATCTATTGCTTTTTCTTTGGTAAATGATTTGCCATGATTTGAATATCACTTACGAAGCAATCTCTTCCCAAGGATCACATGAAGATAGTTCCTTGAATGGTATCAATTTAAAGTCACCTCTTCTGATACCACTACAGATCAAGCCATCTGGATGTTCTCTCTTAAATATTTCAACTGCATCTTCTTTTCGTTGCGATGCAATAGTGACTTTATAAATCACATCACCTGAATCACGAATCTTATAAACAAAAATCCAATCATACTCTTTACTATCCATCATCAGTTCATGCTGACTAACTTTGTTTTAACTCACTTTGCTCTGATCGACCATTACACAAGCGCTGAACTTAAAGGGGGCGACCAAAATCTCGCCCCCTTTGTTAATACAAATCATTTGACGACTCCAAATAATCTTAATAGTATATCTGTACTAAAATATTCCTCGCGCAAGCAGTCCTGGCTCATAAAGCACCTGCGTAATACCAGTGAGCAAGGTGCTTTTTGATGCCTCGAATTAAAGATAGAATTATTAATCAACCAATCAGAGAAGCCATCCCAACTCCAGCAGGATGGTTGGTATCACCTACTAGTGAATTCTATATGTTCTTTATTCGTGATCCAAAATCCGAAATGGCATTCCCTAGAGTGTATACACAACTCTGGTATTGCCTTGAAGATGGCACTCCAACCAAATTAAGAAATACAAGAAGAATTGATCTCGAATCTGCTATTGAAACTTGGCATGAACTCTTAACTCAAGGTTGGGAACTAATGGAACATCAAATTAATGATGCTGCTGCTTAGTCATCGAATCAGATATCTAAAAATTCCTACGAGAGCGATCCCAATAATTCCATAAGTCCAAACGGAACCACTATTTCTTGAGATTCGTTCCATCCAATCTGGTAGACCATTATTTTCAATGATGAATAGATAAAGCAATGCCAAGATCAGTAATGGGATAACAAGTGCATAAATGAAATTCAACATCTATAGATTATGATTAGTGATTAGAAAATTAGATTCAGGAATTTCTAAATGGATAACTATCAAAATGTAGATGTTGATAAATTAGCAAATATTTATTTTGAAGGTAAAGTTATTAGTCGGAACATCTTTTTAAAAGATGGTTCAAAAAAAACATTAGGAGTGATGTTGGAGGGTGGATATGAATTTAAAACTGCGTCAAGAGAACTCATGCAAATCCATTCTGGAAAACTAAATGTCAAAATTGCAGATGATCAAGATTGGATATTAATAACAGAGGGTATGGATTTTAATGTCCCCAAAAATTCTTCATTTTGTTTAGAGGTTTTAGAATTAGTAAACTATACATGCTCTTATTTTGATGATTAAAAAAATTAGAGTAAGGAAACACTTGCGACTTATCTTCAAAAAAATCTCCTTTCGAACAGGCCTTTTTGTACCTTTTTAAATACTGCGTATGGAAAATTTGTAGAGAAGTCGTTAATAAATTAGTAGGAACTAGACCTTAGAAATAAAAGCTCAAGTGTGGAGAAAACAAACTATGTACGATTCCTCTATGAAGATGCTCAAAATATCCCACGGTGAAGTGTATTTTTTAGACTATAACTACTATTTTATAGACGAATTATTCCTACTCAATAGTTCCAACCATATATGTGGTACCAAAACGCAGTCACCGACAAAGCTTATAAAACAGAATATACCACGTGGAACGCACGTAGAACGTTTATCCAAAGGAAAAGTGTGGACTCATAAACCGTATAAATAAATCACTTATAAACCCAGTTAGCAGAAACTTTTTTTGCTTCTGGGTTACTTTATTTTGCAATCTTTTTTGCTTCGTCCATATTTCCTGCAACCATTGTTTCTTCAAAAGTCTTCTCCTCCTTATCGATCATCGTGACTTGAAACCTCATTACCAATCTTGATAGAAAACATCGTCATCAATAAGGACATAAAACTCTTTTTTTGCAAGTAGCTTTTCCGATTCAAGTAATGAACTCTGACAATTATGAGTAGGAGGTTCTCTATATTCTTTCATCTTTTTTCAACGGGTATACAACGTACCTAATAACCAACTATCAGTTAAAAACTTTTGACTATGCTTCAATATCTTTTCTTGCTTGCCATTGAAGTTTGCTGAATCAAGCAGTTCTTGCTCCCAAGCTATTTGTTCTCTCATTGCTGTTCTTCCTCTTGTTCTTTTTGCAGTTTTAGTTGCTCATATGTCTTCTTCAATCTCTTGTATTCCTCATGAAGTGCACCAAGTTGCCATGCATCTCGGAATCCTCTTGGATGTTCCATTAGTAGTCTCACTACTTCAGGTTTATGTGTCTTCATTTCTAAGAACTCTTCTTGCCATGAGATGTCATCCCATTTGGTGCTCATGCTTTCCCTCTATATTTTTTAAACTCTTCTAATGAACTGACAACTATGCTCTTTTAATCCTCAGGGAAGCGTGCCTTCATGATTGCTGGAATTTCCAAGCAGTCTGGATAGGGGTTATTCAAATAAAAAATAACTTCCTTCTCTTCCTTCAAAACAATGTAATTAGATAATCCACCTGCATAATTATTTTTTTTAGTCATGCTGCCACTCCTTCTCTTTCAACATCTTTTGAACTGTAAATCTATTCATATGTTCTTGTTCCTTTTTTGCAGGGGCTCATCAGTTTGTCTTTTCTTGGTGACAAAAGGTGCAGAAAAGAGTAGAAAAAAAAGACCAACTCCTCACACTAGTTCTGTTGTAAAAAGGCACTCGACTTCGCGTAAGTAATGTGCTTTTTTAATAATTGATTGTAGAAAATTGGCACATGTGACAGTTGAAGAACTCGAATACTCAGCATTTATCTTTTCGTGACGCTGATTAAGTTGAATTTGTGAGGAGTTGAGATCCTCCGCAGTGGAAACAAGGAAACACTTGCGCTTGATCTCACAAAGAAACCGCTCTAACAGAACTGGGCGGTTTTTTTGTGCCTTTTCTAGAATGATTTAATGATATTTCCACCTCCCCAAGTTGTTTTCGGATTACTGCTTTTTAGCACAGCATTAGTTTTAATTTTTGATATCAGATATCACCCATTCGGAAACAGTAAAGACGATATCTAATTAGGAATTTTTTCGGATGCAGAACCTTTACGTAATTGATTAGAAAAGGAAAAGCAGAACAACTCCTTACCAAAATTAGTTCTGTAAATGAAGAGAGGGACTCAAGGTCGCTGAAGCAGCAGGGTCCCTTTTTTAAAGCAATTTAAATAAATGAAATCAATTTCCTTTATCGTTGATATCTTCTGAATAAGATTGAGTTCCTATCTCTGATGGTGGATTATTTCCGAAGTCATCAACTAAAGTATCTGCATCACTTGTGAAAAGCTTGGTGATCCATTGCTTAGTTGCAATAATTACTGTCCAGATCTTATGTCTTTTTCTTGTCATAGATATACCCCAAAAGTAGTAAGGAGGCGAGATTTTGGTCGCCCCCCTTTGAGTCCATCACTCCAGACCTAAAGAAGTGCGTTGACTCCTGAGATTGTTCTACTACTAGTAAATAGAAATTGCTATGGGTAAGAACACCAAAGTATTTCTACATTTGGGTTCTCTCTATAGATATTTTCTAATAAGGAGAGTAGACATAAATCAAGAGTCATCGCACTCTCAAAGATATTAAAAAAGGGAGAAATGTGCATTGACTCTAAGGAGGCATCTCACCCTCATGATGTAGACAGAGTCAGCTTTCATGCAGTCTCTGCAATGGTCGGAACAACCCAAACCCCTGATTAGTTTCAGGAGGCTTTCTTTGTGCGGTAATCAGAGTTAATACTTTAGGGTTTTTGTCCTATAGATATTTTCAATCAATAGGAGTAGATATAAATCAAGGCACTATTAGGAGGTCAAGCCATGTCATGCGGTAATCCTTTTAAACATGCAATCGAAGACGTAAAGGAAACATTCTCAAAATCTTGTGGAGTTCCTATGCAAGGGAACGATTGGTGCGATCTGGTTTCGAATTATGAAACTGATTTTGATGCGGTCGATTACGAGAATGAATGTTTGCAGTTTGGCAACTGCTCAATGAATTACTAAAAAACATTAAATTCAATGGAGGTCTAATCATGCAAGCAACACGTAGTTTCAGATCTAATGGGTCGAATACTCTTTCATCAATCTTTCTTTGGTTTTCTGTACTTTTAATCTCACTTGGAACACTTCCTCATCTAATTCCTTATTACTTTCAGTTGAAATATTGAGGTAAAAATGATGATTCTCGATCTTCTCAAACTCATTCTCAGAAAACACAAAGATTATTGGGTGGTTGGTTAAACAGGAGTTTTTTCTCATGTTCACCTGATCTGGATTTGTTATTAATAAATTAGGAGTCACAGCACCTTCTGTGGGTCAAAGTTAAATAAAGGATGGAAATTTAGTTCAGTCAGTTGAGTGCTTGACTCAAAGGGAGCGACCAAAATCTCGCTCCCTTCTTTAATGGAAAAAATAGGTGACTTGACCTAATAGACAAATATAGTACGTTTGTATTAGTGTTATCCCCATCACTAAACCGACAAAGGAAGCACGAAGGGATCATCGTGCTTTTTTTGCCTCTTCTCACAAGGAGAACCAAGATGGATCGAATTAAAACGCCAAAAGTTGTTGCTCCAGTTGAAGCACTTGAGCATCCAAATGAGTGGAGTTATTTCACTAATCAGGAACTGGTGAAGTCCAGAGGAAGTTCAGTTTGTCTTACATGTGAACACTTCACTTATACGTGCGATAAATCATGCGTTACTCTTTTGACTTGTCCACTTCACCAACGT
Source organism: Prochlorococcus sp. MIT2304 (assembly GCF_059772405.1). Classification (NCBI taxonomy): domain Bacteria; kingdom Bacillati; phylum Cyanobacteriota; class Cyanophyceae; order Synechococcales; family Prochlorococcaceae; genus Prochlorococcus; species Prochlorococcus sp. MIT2304. The sequence goes on along the minus strand of NZ_CM186286.1, from coordinate 1,348,513 downwards.
CTTATCCCTCAAGGTGAACATCTCACAAAGCGTTGCCTGAATTGGCAAAAGAAGAAAGTATTACAAATTGGATGGTGTCCAGAAGTTGCATAACAAACTAAAATTATTTCCTCAAAACCAATGAATTTACTTACCACTGCTGATTCTGTGATGATGTTTTGCATCATCGCTTCAATGGCAATTTTTGATGCCTTCTCAACTCTTCTTTCGATCCTAAAGAAAGGAATATTTGTTGATCAGAAATCGTTACTGATGCAAAAGACCAATAGCGAATTGAGGGCAATGCTGGTTGGCATAGACAAAATTTCCAAACTCAATAAAAAACAATTAGTCGATTTAGTAATAGAAAAAAATGAATTTTTTTGATACAAAGAATTTCTCATTACGTAGAGAAGTCGTTCATAGATTTTTAACAACTAAATCAGAGACATTAAAACAACGAGTATAGAGAAAATAATCTTTCTACGATTTCTCCGTAGAGAAGGTGACAAGGTGACACGGTGAAGTGAAGGCGAAGTCACGGTGAAGTGAGTTTTTGAGTGACTGACTACGTTTTACTGCCCTGAACTATTCCCACTCAATAGTTCCTACCATATATGGGGTACTAAAACGCAGTCACAGAAAGAGTTTATTTCTTTAATAATTGCACGGTGAGGTCTCATTAAAGAGCATTCCCAAAACTCAATGGCAAGAGTCCGGTATTTTATTTAGCATATATAGAAGATCTAGATTAAATATAGATCTCAAAGAAAAAAGAATTATTTTTGATGGCAAATCTGGAAACCAAGCACATCATTTCTAGTGCAACTTATTACTCATACACTATTGATGCAATCAAAAAAAACAATAATGAAGTAACTTTCTTTGTAGATGGTGAAGGTAGTTCTACGACTTGGGGACATCAAACAAAAGGATATTTACCAATAAATGCTGTATCCATATCTGATAATTTGAAAAATTGGATTGAGGAGCAAATATGGAAATTAGATAGACTCTTAAATATTACTTTTAAGAAAGTTGATAATTTTAAAGATGCAATGTTAAAAGTCGTCCACACAAATGAAGATTTACCTGGCATGAGTTCTGGGTCATATGGTGCAGCATCTTCAATGTATTCATGGGGTTCTTTCACCAGTAATAATGAGAATTTTGATAGATTTAAAAAATATGATGCATCTCTAGAAACAGCACTGCAAATATCATCAATAGACAATTCAAATAATTTTCATAAAAACTCACTTATACATGAAATCGCACATTTACTAACTTTAGAGCATCCTTTTGAAGCAAATGATGGAGATGTCTACGGAGATGTAAATACAACTAAAACTGAAGATACTGTAATGGCATATGGGACTAGAACAGGAACTTATTCCCTTTGGTATCAAGATATAGACATACAAGCATTGCAAGAAGTTTGGGGAGTAGAGCAACCAAGAATATTTGAATCTAATTTTCGAGATTATAATTTCTATAAAATAGATAATGGATATGGCATTAAATTAAAAGAAGGAACAACTACTATTGATGAAATTACAGGAATAGAAAATCTGAAATTCACTGATCAACAAACCAATCTAATTTCCGATATTAAAGGAGTGTTTGATCAAGTCACAGGATTAAATACAGACTCAGGCAAAATGTTCCGTCTCTACAACGCTGCCTTTGCAAGATTCCCTGATGCTGATGGTTTGAAGTATTGGATTGGTAATTTTAGTTCTGGTATTGATGATGAACGAGCAGTCTCATCTTCTTTTCTTGCCTCTGCTGAATTTAAAGAACGTTATGGAGCAAACATCACACATGAGAAGTATGTTCAAAACTTATACCTGAATGTTTTAAATCGAGAATTAGATCAAGGTGGTTATGACTACTGGGTTGGCAACTTGAACAATGGAGTTGAACAGAGGCATGAAGTTCTTTTAGGTTTTTCTGAATCAGCAGAAAATAAAACTCTATTTACTGATATGACTGGTTTTGGTTGATCTACAGATTTTTATTATCTGTAGAGAACTCATAGATAAACAACAATTTCTTAGAAATCAAAATAAGACTACCAACTGTATAGAAAACAAACTTTCTATGATTGCTCCATAGAGAAGGTGACAAGGTGAAGTGAAAGTGAAGTGACTACTTGAAAACCCTTGTGACTCCCTCACCTCAAACTTGCGGTGAAGTCACGGTGAAGTGAGTTTTTGTGTGACTGACAACGTTTTACTGCCCTGAACTATTCCCACTCAAGAGTTCCTAGCAAAAAGAATAAAGATATAACTGGATTCTCAAGGATTATTTGATCGTGACAAACCCATAACAAACTGACAATGTCTAGGAATGAAAAGAATAAGAACTAATCTATGAGTTGATTTTATCAAAAATCATAGAAAATTAACTAAAAATTGCACTCAATCTCCCTCTATAACAAGTAAATTATTTCAGAAAGAATGAACAAGAGTTGTAATTAATAGTAAAATAGTAAAAATAAAAAAGAGAAAATGAATAGTTCTAATCAAGAAGATGAAGAAAAGAAGAACATTGCCGAAGTAAAAACATTTACAGTTCCATGTGAGTTAGAGAGAATCAAAGAAAATTTTACTGTTAACACCAATACTTCTTCTAAACCTTCAAAAGAAAAAATAATTAATCAAGCAATTAAGTTTCATTCACAAGGAAACATTTCCGAAGCAACAAAATATTATCAATATTTCATAAGTCAAGGTTTTAAAGATCACAGAATGTTTTCTAATTATGGATTAATCTTACAAAGTCTTCGTAAATTCAAAGACGCAGAATTGTTATGCCGAAAAGCAATTGAAATTAAATCTGATTTCACAATAGCGCATTACAATCTGGGGAACATATTGATAAATCTTGACAAATTACAAGAGGCAGAATTGTCATACCGAAAAGCAATTGAAATTAAACCTGATTACGCAATGGCGCATTCTAATCTAGGAAACTTATTGAGAGATCTTGGAAAATTACAAGAAGCAGAAATATCAACTCGCAAAGCAATTGAAATTAAACCTGATTACGCAATGGCGCATTCCAATCTTGGAATCATATTGAGAGATCTTGGAAAATTACAAGAAGCAGAAATATCAACTCGCAAAGCAATTGAACTCAATCCGAATTTCGCAAACTCTCATTATATTCTTGGAAAGATATTGAAAGATATTGGTAACTTACAAGAAGCATTTGATTCTTATCTAAAATCAATTGAACTTAATCCAACACTACCTAATATTTATCCGTCAATAACTAGATTAATAAAGGATTCAGATCCATCCCAATTAAACAAATCTAAATTAAGAAAAATATTAAGTATTCTTCTAGAGAGAAATGATGTACCTCATAGAGAACTAATAAGAGCATTTAACTTCGTATATAGCAATGAAATAATCAGTATTCTAAAACAAATAGATTCAGACTTTCCAAAAATAGAATTAATTTTCAAAAATAAAGTCATAATTAATTCCCTTAAAAAGATTATCTTTTGTGATCTCAAATTAGAGAAAGTGCTAACCGAAGTAAGAAGAAATATATGCTATCGTATTGCTAAAAATATAGAGACTATTAATTATTCTGAATTACAGTTTATTATTGCTTTGGGAGAACAATGTTTTTTTAATGAATATGTTTACTCATTAACTAAAGAAGAAAAAGACTTTCTAAATATTATCATCAAACGATGTCAAGATAATCAATTAAATGAAAGAAATATTGCGATTTTATCTTGTTATTTTCCACTATATAAACTGCTTAAGCAAATACCAACCTTAAAATCTTTTAATTCTTCCAATCAAAGTTTAAAAGATCTAATAGAATTTCAACTAACAGAACCTCTAAAAGAAATTGAATTATCACAAAATATCAAAAAACTAGGGTCAATTAATAATCACGTTTCTCAAAAAGTAAAATCTCAGTATGAAGAGAACCCATATCCTAGATGGAGATATGGAAATTATTCAGAAAGTCAAAAGACATCTATTATGCAAATAATTAATAATGAAATCAATCCAAATTATATAAATCATAATGTGGGTAATAGGCAATTAAAAGTTCTCGTTGCTGGATGTGGAACAGGTCAGCAAATTTTACAAGTACAGAAATATAAAAATGCTCAAATAACTTCTATAGATTTAAGTTTATCTAGTCTTGCGTATGCTCAAAGGAAAATAAATGAATTTGGTATTGATAATATTGAACTCATGCAAATGGATATATTAGAAGTTAGTTTGCTAGAAATGAAATTTGACATTATTGAATGTGGAGGAGTTTTACACCATATGAATAATCCCTTACAAGGATTAAAAACACTGTTAGGTAGTTTAAAAGATAATGGTTTTCTTAAACTAGGTTTATATAGCGAACTAGCAAGACAAGATATTGTTAAAGCAAGGAATTATATTTCCAGCAAAAAACTTCAACCAAGCGAAGATGATATTCGTGATTTCAGAGATACTGTATTTTCAGGTAAAACACCAGAACTAAATTCTCTCTCAAAGAGGACTGATTTTTATACACTTTCATGCTGCCGGGATCTTTGCTTTCACGCACAAGAACATAGATTCACCATTAACCAACTACAAGAAACTCTCAAATCTAATGAATTAGAGTTTCTTGGATTCTTGCTTCCAAAACCAGTTAAATCTCTCTATGAGCAATATTTCCCAGAAGATAAAAAACAAACGAACTTACAAAACTGGGCAAAGTTTGAAGAAAAACATACCAACACCTTCAGAGGAATGTATCAGTTCTGGGTTTCTAAAATGACTACATGAATCCTCACAAAGCATCTCATTTGTGATTTTGTAAAGAAAACCATCTTTCTACGATTTCTTCATGAAGACGCTAACAAGTCACAAAACAAACCCGTGACAAACGCAAGGTGTTAGATCCCTGTTATTTCGTCAACTAATTTCAGGAAGTGAACTTGTGACAAACTCTATTTTTTAGACTATATCTACCTTTTAGTAGACAAGTCATTCCCACTCAATAGTTCCTGGAGGCTTGCTTGTTATATCCAAAACAACTCTATTAACTCCTTCAACTTCGTTAACTATACGGTTAGAAATTTTCTCTAAAATTTCATATGGTATGCGAGACCAATCAGCAGTCATTCCATCTTCACTGGAAACACAACGCACAACAATTGGCCATGCATAAGTTCTTTGATCTCCCATTACTCCAACTGAATAAACAGGCAATAAAACAGCAAAAGCTTGCCATATCTCGTTGTACAAACCAGCATTATTAATCTCCTCTCTCACAATTAAATCTGCATCCCTTAAACAATTTAATTTCTCATGAGTAACCTCTCCTAAAATTCTTATAGCCAACCCTGGGCCAGGGAATGGATGTCTCCGAACAATTTCATTTGGCAATCCCAATGATTTACCAACTTTTCTAACTTCATCTTTGAATAAACGTCTCAAAGGCTCTACCAATTTAAATTGTAAATCTTTTGGCAAGCCTCCTACGTTATGATGACTTTTAATTTTAACAGCTATTCGTTCACCAGTTTTAGGATCAATATTTGTTCCAGAACTCTCTATTACATCTGGATATAGAGTGCCTTGAGCCAAGTAATCAAAAGGGCCCAAACGAAGACTCTCCTCTTCAAAAACCCTAATAAATTCTGTACCTATAATTTTACGCTTTTGCTCAGGATCAGTTACTCCTTTTAATTTTGAAATAAATCTTTCTCTGGCATTTATGTATTCAACATTAATTTTGAACTTTTCATCAAATAAAGACATTAAAAACTCTGGCTCACCTTTTCTCATAAAACCTTGATCAATAAACATGCACGTCAATTGATGTCCTATTGCTTTGTTTAATAAAAATGCAAGAGTTGATGAGTCAACACCACCCGATAGAGCCAATAAAACTTTTTTATCACCTACCTGTTGTTGAACTTGAGAAACAGCTTCATCTATAAATAAATTTGTCGTCCAATCTGGCTCACATGAACAAATATGGTATACAAAATTTCTTAATAAAACCATTCCATGTGTAGAATGAACAACTTCAGGGTGGAATTGCACTCCATAAAACCTCTTTTCGTGAAAAGCAATTGCTGCTTCTAAAGTATTGGAAGTATGAGCTAATCTGACAAATCCCTGGGGTAATTGCTGAACTGAATCCCCATGACTCATCCACATTGTGGATCCACTTATGACATTAGTTAATAAAGCTGTTGAATCATCAACTTCTAAAGGTGCCTTTCCATATTCAGCTTTACCAGTAGCAGGTTTTACAGATCCTCCTAACTGATGAACCATTAATTGCATTCCGTAACAAACCCCAAGTACAGGAATACCTAAATTAAAAATCTCTTGGTCGCAATATGGCGCATCTTCTTGATAAACTGACCCAGGGCCACCGCTTAAAATAATGCCTTTTGGCTGAAGAGAACGTAATTGGGCAGCAGATGTGGTGTAACTCATAACTAGTGAGTAAACCTCTGTCTCTCTAATCCTTCGAGCAATTAATTCTGAATATTGAGAACCAAAATCGAGAATTACGATTGCTGGATTACGATTCTCATCTGAAATCTTTGAAGCCATATCAACCTAATAAATCCTTATAAAATATTCTTATCAAATAGATTAATAAAAATTAAAGGGATATGCCTATACATGCCTATTTATTCAGCATTAACCCTAAAGAATTTATTTGTTTTAAACCGTCCAAACCGGCCCAACGAATTTGTCTTTTACGATCAAATAGTACACACCCTACCCGCATCGAAGAAGACATATACCTATTTATAAAGCCCCGACTTTTAATTTCAACCTCTTCAGCCATTCTACCCCAAACCAAAGATACCGCTTCTAGGCTTTTTTCTTCAAGGGTTAATAAGGCATTTTCCACTGACGTTGATTGACTTAGAGACCTAATCAAATCAAAAGAAATAGCTTCTCTAACTGCCAGTGACGTGAGAATTTCAATTCTTCCATCAGCGAGATGATGATGTGTATGAAAAACACCACCAGAAAGTTTTACTAATTTTCCATGATATCCAAATAATAAAAGTTTCTTTACACCATTTTCTGCAGCAGCAACAAGAAGAGGTCCTACCCAATTACCCGTTTTGATAATTTGATTGGCTGGAAGTCCAAATTTTAGTGCTAGATCCATTCCATTTTCACCAATCACAAAAGCTAGAAATCCATTAAATGATGGTTTAGAACATTTGTCATGCAGAATATCTTTGCATTGCTTCAGCTGATCTGGAGATGAACTGATTTGAGCCTCAGCCTGTGTGCCGATGAGGGACAACCCATCTACTACTCCAAATGCTTCATTACTCGTCTTCAAAGCACGATCTTTACCTTGAGGTAAAACGATTTCTACTTTTATTGAATTACCTTTGGGCAAAAGGGGATAAAGATTTATACACAGCAAATCACGTGCAAAATTAGATATGCATGGAAGGCCAGATGATTGAAATTTGCCTACTCCAAAACCGGGATGAAAATCAAGCCAATCAGGAAATCCATCCTCAACTCTTTTCCCAGATTTAAAACTTACTTTACTGAATTGAATAAAAGCCCAAATTTCTACTCCTCTTGTGATGTCCAAAGGCAGTCCTGATTGACAATGACTAATTGCTAAAGATTTCTTACCATTATCAAGTACAGCGGAAGAACAAATAGGCACCACAATTGATTCTTCTTGATTTGGCAAATCAATTCTTTCAGTCTCTTTAAATTTATTGCCAATAAGAACATTCGTTGCAGACTTTGCAGCCGCAACTACCCAAACTGGAAGCGTAAATTCATTCAAATTATTGGAAGAGCTGACGATAAAAGAAATTCCATAAATAGTTTTTTAAACTAATAATAATCTAGATTTAAATAAGTAAATGCAAGACAAACTCAATCTAATGATCCCTGGACCAACACCGGTACCAGAAAATGTTTTGAGTTCTATGAGTAAGCACCCCATCGGTCATAGAAGTGGAGATTTTCAAAAAATTGTTCAAAAAACAACTGAGCAACTCAAATGGCTTCATCAAACAAAAGCAGACGTTCTTACAATTACTGGAAGTGGTACAGCTGCAATGGAGGCAGGAATAATTAATACATTAAGCAAAGGTGATCAAGTCATCTGTGGAGATAATGGAAAATTTGGTGAAAGATGGGTAAAGGTTGCAAAAGCATATGATCTAGATGTAAAAATTGTAAAAGCTGATTGGGGAGAACCTCTTGATCCAAATCAATTCAAAAGACTTCTCGAAGAAGACACAAATAAAAAAATTAAAGCTGTAATTATAACTCACTCAGAAACTTCAACAGGAGTAATTAATGATCTTAAATCAATTAATAATGAGGTAAAAAATCATGGTAAAGCTATTACTATTGCTGATTGTGTAACAAGCCTTGGTGCATGTAATATTCCAATGGATGAATGGGGAATTGATGTAATAGCCTCGGGTTCTCAAAAAGGTTATATGATTCCACCGGGTCTCAGTTTTGTTGCCATGAGCAAAAGAGCATGGGTCGCAAATAGTCAATCAAATTTACCTAAATTTTATTTAGATTTAAAACAATATTTAAAAACTGCAAATAAAAATAGTAATCCATTTACTCCTGCAATAAATTTATATTTTGCTTTGGAGGCATCACTCACAATGATGCAAAAAGAAGGCCTAAATAATATCTTCACCCGCCACGCTCGGCATCAAAAAGCAACTCAAGAAGGAATAAAAGCCATGGGTTTAAACTTATTAACAAAAGAAAGTTTTGGAAGCCCAGCAATAACAGCTGTTAAACCTGAGAATATAGATGCAGAAACTATAAGGCAAGTAATAAAAAATGACTTCGACATACTCCTTGCTGGAGGACAAGACCATTTGAAAGGAAAAATCTTTAGGATTGGTCACTTAGGATTTGTCAATGACAGAGACATTATTAGTGTGATATCAGCTTTAGAAAGCACTCTTAATAAAATAGGCAAATTAAACGTACCAATTGGTAACGGTATTGCTAAAACAATTTCAGTACTTAATAACGAATAATATTTAAATAATCATATCAAAAGATAGTTATCATAGTCATCTTTAAAATATAATTGATATCATAAGCACAATATTTAATTCACGAAATTTTAAATAAAATCATTATCATTTTTAAAAACAATAAATTTAATGAATAACGCAAAAACGATATTATGAAATAAAGCTCGACAGAAGAGAGAAAAATAGATAATTTAAGATTGATAATCTTTTTAAAATCATGCCAATTGGGATAAAGCGAAATTTCTTACCAATTTCAATAATTTGTTTAATCTGCAGTACTACTTTAGGATTAAAAGTTAATGGAGCAGTAACAAACGGAGCAGACATATATTGCTTTATGAGGAATGGGGGCAACACACATGAACCAAGCTGGGAAGCAGCCTATGAATTTATAAAAAGCAAAAAACAAGGTTTATTCAAAACATCGCCCAAGCAAGCTGCCTCATTAATTGTTGAACAAGTAGTTCAAAATCCTGTAAAATATGAAGATTGTATTAATTATTTAGGCGATCTATATACAGGAGAATCTAGCTCCATGGGAGTTAATAATGATAAAAACTTACCAAAAGGATCAACTACATCAATCAACACCACAGAAAAAAATCCTAAAGGGAAATATATTGATCGATATAATTACTGATTAGTTTATTTTGTGTATTAAGACAAAAAATAAGGAATAAATCTTTCGCGATTAAATAATAAATCTTATAAACTTTAAAATAGCTATTTTCGATACATTGACTTATTGCTCTATCAAGGCAAAATTAAAATAATTAATTAATACGTATGCACAACAGGGACGCGGTTTTCTTAGAAGATCTCTGCCCAAAACTACGTGATAGAAGATGGCGAAAATCACTACATGAATTTACTGGGAACCGATGTATATATTGTGGGAAAAATTCAGAATCAATAGATCATGTTTTACCGCAAAGCAAAGGTGGATTAAGTATTACTGAAAATTGTGTACCAGCTTGCTTATCTTGCAACGGAAGCAAAACAGACAATAATGCTTTTGAATGGTATAGAAAACAACGTTTTTACGATCCAAGGCGTTCAATGGCTATAAGAGCATGGACAGAAGGTGATATACGTCTGGCTTTAAGACTTCTACAATGGGCTCAAACTAAACGACATGAAAACATTGAACAATCAAAATCTATCGTAAATGAAAGTTATTCTTGGCAAGTAGCCTAAGGTTCTACCAAACTTGACAGGCGACTGAAGAATTATATTTCTCACATACAGAAACTAAATTAGAAGACCTCTGAGGAACAAAAGCTATACATAGAAGAGAGCAAATTGATGCAAGCAAAGGCTTTATCAAGCTTAGACTTTTATTCTGCCTAGATAATCTTTTATGGATCCTTAATTTGCTAGCACCATTTACGGAATTCAGACTAGGCTTAAAAGAAGAAGCAATCATTGCTAAATAACAACATAATACATTTGTACTAATGAATCAGGATTTTGTCAAGCGGTTTGATCCTCTACCGCCTAAATCAAAATTAATCATATTTGGAGGCGGCTTTAGTGGACAAAGAATTGCAGTTTTAGCAAGACGTCTAGGGGTAAAGGTTTTGTGCAGCAGAAGAAGCAAAGAAAGTGAAGGAGCTGATTTCATATTCAATACAGAAAAACAATTATCAAATGAAATTCTCGAAGGAGCAACACATGTATTGAGTTGCATACCTCCTTCATTGAATGGTGAAGATCCAGTTCTACTTAGACTCAAAACTCAATTACAAAACTCAAAAAATTTAAAATGGGTTGGCTATTTATCCACTACTGGAGTATATGGGGATACTAAAGGAGGATGGGTAGATGAAAATACTTCTCCTAATCCCCAACAAGAAAGAAGTATTCGTAGATTTGCATGTGAAAAACAATGGATAGAAACCAAGCTTCCTCTTCAAATTCTTAGATTGCCAGGTATTTATGGGCCTGGAAGGTCTGCGTTTGACAGTCTATTTAAGGGAACAACGAAAATGATAGATAAGCCCGGTCAAGTTTTTTCAAGAATTCATGTCGATGATATTGCTGGATCTGTATTATTTTTAATCAATCTCTATTCTCAAGGGAAAAATCCATTAGTGATAAATGTAGCTGATAACTTACCAAGTAATAATCTTGAAGTTATTAATTTCGCAGCGAAAATAGCCAAAAAATCTGTTCCATTAGCAATTCCTTTTGAAATTGCAAAAAAAGAGATGAGTCCAATGGCGCTATCTTTTTGGCAAGAAAATCGAAAAGTTGATAATAAGCTTTTGTGTAAAAAGCTAGGATATTCTCTGATTTATCCAGATTTCAAATCTGGTCTAAAAAATTGTTTCTCTAAATTAAAAATGAATGAATAGTTTTTGGAGTGATAATAATCTTTAGTTTCTATTCTTTTCATAAAACACTTAAACTTGATAAATTACCTGAGTCAATAAACTATTTCGAATATCCAAAACATACTTAAAATCATCAAAAGACTTAGATTATTAAATCATTTACGTAAGATAAAAAATCAAAATCACATCGAAACATGAAAAGAAATCAAACACCAGAAACAAAGAAAAATACTCTTATTATTTCTTTGGGTGATCCTGCAGGAATAGGAACTGAAATAACGCTAAAAGCGCTTGGCTCTAAATACTTAAATAAAAATATACACCCTTTACTTGTAGGGTGTAAAAAAAATATTTATCAAACATATATTCAGCTAATCAGTCAGGGAATACATAATATTACTGACCCTAAGGAACTTGATATTATTGATATTCCTTTAGAAAAAGAAATTATTCCAGGAATAGTTGATGAAATAACTGGTTCAGCAAGTTTTAAATGGCTTGTCAAAGCGACAAATATCCTTTTGGAGGGTAAAGCTAAAGCTCTCGTTACAGCTCCTATCTCAAAAATCGCATGGCATAAAGCAGGGCATGAATTTGCAGGTCAAACTGAATTATTAGGTAAATTAACTAATAAAAAGACATCCATGCTTTTTACAGCGATCTCACCAAACAATGGTTGGAGATTTAATACTTTATTAGCTACAACACATATTTCTCTTAATAAAATAAATAATAATTTAACTAAAGAGTTAATTAGATATAAATTAGATGAGTTGTTGAATTTTTGTCGTCAGTTCACAAAAAAACCATTAATTCATGTAGCAGGCTTAAATCCTCACGCAGGAGAAGAAGGAAAAATTGGAATAGAAGAACAAAACTTAATTATTCCTACTTTGAATGAGTGGAAAATAGACAATCCCGGAATCAAAGTTATTGGACCTATACCTCCAGATAGCTGTTGGATTTCATCAGCAGACGCATGGAATCGCCCCTCAAATGAAAATAATGCACCTGATGGAATTCTTGCCTTGTATCATGACCAAGGTCTGATACCAGTCAAGCTGATTGCTTTTGATGAAGCTGTTAATACAACTCTTGGATTACCTTTTGTGAGAACATCACCAGATCATGGAACTGCTCTTGATATTGCAGGTAAGTTCAAGGCAAGAGAGGCAAGTATGGTTGCTGCTATCAATAATGCCTGGCTTCTTTCTAGATAAGTAAAACTTTTATAAAGGTTTTAATCTCATTAAAACTTGACCAAACTCAACTGGTGTTCCATTCTCAACTAGAATTTCAACCACTTCACCACTCACCTCTGACTCTAATTCATTCATTAATTTCATAGCCTCAAGAATACAAACAGCTTGTCCAACACTAATTCTTGATCCAATTTCCACAAATGGGGGTTCTTCTGGGCCTGGTGCACGATAAAAGGTACCAACCATAGGAGCAGTCACTTCAACCAAATCAGAGCGGGAGCCAGGGACAGAAGGAGGAGGAGTACTTGGAACTGCAGTAGCCTCAACTTTACGTTGAGGTGGTGGTGAATCACTCTCTTCTAATATCTGTTTCTTCTGAGAAATAATTGAATCCGAGGGTGTTCCTAAATTACGTTTTACTTCCAAGTAAAAGTCTTGTCCCTCAAGTCGAAACTCTTGAATATCGCTCTCAGCTAAAGTTGCCAACAAGCGATGTAGCTCTTCGTGATCAAGATTCATTGTCATTGTGTTTCTCGGCCTAGATAACTGTCATTTCGAGTATCTACTCGAATTTTCTCACCAATTGAAATAAATAATGGGACCATGACTTGGGCTCCTGTTTCCAAGATTGCAGGCTTTGTACCTCCCGAAGCAGTGTCACCTTTTACCCCTGGATCAGTTTCTTTTATTTCTAAAACAACTGAGTTGGGCAATTCAACTTCAAGAGGTTTTTCATTCCAAGACACTACATTAACCTCCATACCCTCCTTTAGATATTTCCTACTTTCACCAATTTGTTTAGCTGTTAGGCGCGTTTCTTCATAAGAAGTCATATCCATAAATACAAAATCATCTCCATCCATGTATGTGTGTTGTAACTTTGATTTTTCCAGAAGAGCTTGCGGAACCATTTCACCAGCTCTAAAAGTCTTTTCAACAACACTACCGCTCACAACAGCTTTTAATTTAGTCCTGACAAAGGCAGAACCCTTGCCAGGCTTGACATGTAAGAATTCAATTACACGCCAAACTGCACCGTCTAACTCGATCGTAGTGCCAGTGCGAAAGTCGTTACTTGAAATCATTCACACAAAAGATACCAATCGATCATAAGTCTGTGCCAAAGTCATGCAAAACATAGAATTAACATGGCAAAAAAGATTTGCATTCTTGCCCTGGTAACAATCCTATTTTCTTTGAGCTCTCCATGGATTGAACCTGCTGCTGCAAGCCTTCCAAATGGTAATCGACTCAAAGATCCATATGCAATATTAAGAAATTCTTTACCGATTGACCAAAAAGAATTACGTGAATTACAAAACAAACTGGAAGATACCAGCGACGATCTTCGAGGAAGTAGATGGTCAGCCATCAGCAAAGCCACTTCGAGAAGTCAATTCTTGGTAAGCAATAGAAAAAATCAAATTCTTGAATCAATACCAGAGGAAAACAAAGAAAAAGCAGTTAATCTGCTCACAAAATTGAAAGAAGAACTTGATGACTTAGGAGAAATTACAAACGAAAAGAATAAAGTCTCATTTCTTAACGTCCGACGTGAAAGTTTGAAAACAATTGATGATTTAGAATCTCTTTTAATCACTGATGCATTTCCATATAAAATACCTAGTGAATATGACAATCTACCAAGACTTTTAGGTAGAGCAAATGTAGAAATAAAAACATCAAAAGGAAATATGAGCGCAATTATTGATGGATATAATGCTCCTCTTACCGCTGGTGCATTTATAGATCTTTCCTTGAAAGGTTTTTACGATGGTTTACCAATTAATAGAGCTGAAGAATTTTTTATTCTTCAAACTGGAGATCCTAAAGGAGAAGCGATTGGATATATAGACCCTGATAATAATGAGTTGAGAAAAGTTCCATTAGAAATAAGAACACCTAATTTTGAAGATACACTTTATGGCGAAACTTTTGAAGAGGTTGGACTTTACACTGAAACCCCTGTTCTTCCATTTGCAACTTTAGGCACACTTGGATGGGCGCACTCTGATACCGATTTAAATGATGGTTCATCTCAGTTTTTCTTTTTCTTATATGAAGCTGAATTAAATCCAGCTGGGCGAAATCTTATTGATGGAAGAAACGCGGCTTTCGGCTACGTAATAGAAGGTTCTGAAATCTTGAGTAAACTTGGAGTAGATGACAAAATCATCTCAATTAAAGTACTAAATGGTTCAGAAAATCTCAAACTCAAAGCTTAATTTTCAAACAAAGTGACAACAACAATTAAAGATTTAGGTGAAATAGAATTACTTAATCGTTTAAAAAGATTTATGCGATCTGCTCAGATAGATGATGATGTCGCAGAAATAAATACAATTAATAAAAATATATTGATTAATACTGATTTACTTGTAGATAAAATTCATTTTTCTGAAGAAATATCTAATGCCAAAGAAATTGGCTGGAAATGCATTACCACAAATATTTCTGATCTAATTTGCAGTGGCTCAGACAACATAATTTCCTTTACCGTTGGACTTGTTTTGCCAGCAAACACAAGGTGGCAATGGGTAGAACACCTATACGAAGGAATGTCTGAAGCGATGCAAGAATTTGGTGGAGAAATAATTGGTGGAGATTGCTCTTGTGGAGAAACAAAAATGATTTCAATTACTGCAATTGGAGAAATGAAGCCTCCCAGATTGCATAGAGGAAATGCTTTACCAGGGGACTATATTGTCAACACTGGATTCCATGGATTGAGTAGATTAGGTTTAGCACTTTTAACATCAGAACAACTACCAAGCGAAATCTCAATAAGTTCAAACCTTACCAATAAAGCCATTAACGCACACAAACGCCCTTATCCCGCTCTAAAGGCACTCAAAGCATTAAAAGAGTGCAAACCTAAATCATTGAGTTGGAGAGCTGCAGGAACCGATAGCAGCGACGGACTCATTGAGTCAATAAGAGGAATTTGCCAAAGCAGTAATTGCCAAGCAATTTTGTCGAAAAATTCTATTCTTCGAGATCCTGAATGGCCAAAAGATTCACTTTGGGATGAATGGATGCTAAAGGGGGGGGAAGACTATGAATTGATAGTTACTCTTCCTAAAGAATGGGCAGAAGCTTTTTCTAAAGAATTGGATTCTGCCCATATAATTGGGTTTATAAAAGAAGGTAAACCAAATATTTCCTGGGATAACTTAGAGTCAATTAATATTCAGGAATCCAGTCTATTTCAACATTTTTAGCAATAGAGCATAAGTTTTATTTCCATTTTTGAGCAACAATTTCAGCCAAATCAACAACCCTTTGGCTGTAACCCCACTCGTTGTCATACCAGGCTAAAACTTTAACCATATTGTCATCTATGCACATTGTTAATGCTTCATCAACAATAGTTGATTCATTAGTTCCAGCATAATCAGAGGAAACCAAAGGCAAATCTCCATATTTGATTATTCCTTTCATTTCACCTTCTGAGGCAGTTTTCAACAATGCATTTACTTCTTCAGCACTGGTTTTACGACTTGATTCAAAAACTAAATCAACTGCAGAGACATTCGGAGTTGGTACACGCATAGCAATACCTGTAAGCTTTCCTTTCATTTCTGGATAAACAAGAGCTACAGCTTTTGCTGCACCTGTTGACGTAGGAACCAAATTCATTGCGGCAGCTCTTGCTCTGCGCAAGTCACGATGGGCATTATCCAATATTCTTTGATCTCCGGTATAGCTGTGAATTGTGGTCATTAAACCCTTATTTATTCCTAACTTTTGATCTAAAACTTTCACTATTGGAGCTAGACAGTTTGTGGTGCAACTTGCATTGCTGAGAATATCAAAATCTCCATGAGAATATTGATCAGCATTAACACCAACCACATATGTTCCAACACCGTCACCTTTGCCAGGAGCAGTAAGAATTACTTTCTTAGCCCCTACCTGTAAATGCTTACTAGCTCCAACATCTGTATTAAATACACCTGTTGACTCAATAACTAGATCAATACCCCACTCTTTCCAAGGGAGATTTAATGGGTTTCTATCCGAATAACATTTAATAGTTTTACCATTAATTTCAAATGTATCGTCGGTATGTGAGATTTCAGCATCATTTATTGCACCGAGAATCGAGTCGTATTTAAGTAGGTGAGCACAGGTTTTTGGATCAGAAGTAACGTTGATTCCAACCACCTCAATATTTGTATTCCCACCCCTACTGAGCCAACAACGCATAAAATTGCGTCCAATTCTTCCGAATCCATTAATCGCAACACGCAAAGTCATTTCAAAAACGGTTAAACCGCATAAGCTACTGGCCGCTGATCATACAGAACGATGAGCATTTTGAAAAAAATATGATGCCTTAAGCAAATAAAAAGGTACAAAATCACTGGAATTCTTTAAAAAATGTGCCTTTTGAAAGATGAAGAGTTATCTTTCACTCGACACCAAAGTGAAATTGAAGAAGTTACGAGTCTTACCTCCTCACATCCATTTCATTGGAATCGGAGGCATTGGCATGTCTGCCCTAGCAATGATTCTGGCTAAAAATGGATATTCCATATCAGGTTCAGACATAAAAAGTAGCCATATCTTGAAAGAATTAGCTAATAATCATGTAATTATATTTAACACTCAGAAAGAATCAAACATTGATAAACTTATAGAGAAAAAAAATAAAAATATTTTAGTTGTAATCAGCTCTGCAATCCGTCCTGAAAATCTCGAATTAAAAAAAGCTAAAGAATGTAAGTTACAAATAAAACATCGCTCAGAAATCCTAAAATTCTTAATCGATCAAAAGAAATCTATAGTTATTTCAGGTTCTCACGGTAAAACAACCACAAGTACTTACATAACAACTATTCTTTCTATTTTAAAGAAAGATCCTACTGCTGTAATTGGTGGTGTTGTTCCTCTATATAATAAAAATTACAACGTTAGTAATAGTGAAATATTAGTAGCCGAAGCAGATGAATCAGATGGATCATTAGTGACCTTTAATTCTAATATTGGAATTATCACAAATGTAGAGCTCGAACATGTTGATCATTATCAAAATCTAGAAGATTTAATAAAAACAATGAAAAAATTTGCAGAAAATTCTAATTACCTAATTGCAAATTATGACTGCCAAAACCTTAAAAATAATATAAAAGCTTCTCAATGGTTTTCAATTCAAGAAACTAATAATATAGATTTTGCACTAATTCCAAAAGAATCTAATGGTTGTAAAATTATTGCAGAATATTATGAAAACGGAAAATTTATCGATGTAATCAATGTACCTATTCCCGGCATACACAATTTAAGTAATACAATTGCTGCACTGGCTGCTTGTAGAGTAGCTGGAATTCTTTTTAAAGATATAAAGAAAGGAATTGAATATTTACAACTTCCTTCAAGAAGATTTGACTATAGAGGTTTATGGAAAAACAGATTAATAGTGGAAGATTATGCTCATCACCCTAGTGAAATTGATGCTGCAATATCAATTGCTTCTACCATGAGAAATACAAAAAATAATTTTTCCGAAATTCTACCTGAAAGAATAGTATCAATATTTCAACCTCATAGGTATAGTAGAACTAAAAAATTTCAAAAAAACTTTGCAAAAAGCCTAAGTAAATCCGATTTAGTTTTAATAACACCTATCTACTCTGCTGGTGAAGATCAAATCGAAGGAATAAATAATAAGACTATTGGAAATGAGTTAAGAAAATTAAAACCAAATCTAGAAGTATATACTCCAGATAATAATCAAGATCTGATAAAACTAATAAAAGAAAATACTCTAGAAAAAGATTTGATTTTAGTTTTGGGAGCAGGAGATATTAATATGATATGTGCAAGTCTATTTTTAAAATTAATCAATAATAAGTCAATAAAAAATAATTTAGCTGCTTGATAAATGAATTGTATTCAATTAGAAAAAAATATTTCATTATCAAATTTTACTACTTGGCGAATAGGAGGTCCTGCAGAATGGATTGCTCAACCGAAAAATATGGAAGAAATTAAATATCTAATTAATTGGATAAATAAGAAAAAAATTTCCTGCAATATTTTTGGTGCTGGATCAAATCTTCTAATTAACGACAAAGGAATTAAAGGTTTAAGTTTATGTATGCGTAATTTCAAAGGTGTACATATTGATAAAAATAATGGAGTTGTTGATGTTCTTGGCGGTGAAATGCTCCCAACGTTGGCCAGAAAAGCTGCTGCAAATGGACTTCATGGACTTGAGTGGGCTGTCGGGATACCAGGCACAATTGGTGGAGCAGTAGTTATGAATGCAGGAGCGCAAGGACATTCCATATCAGACTATCTCGAAAGTATTGCAACATTGTCTTTGAAAGGAGAATACAAAATGATCAAAAAAAAGGATCTCAATTTTGGATATCGACACAGTCTGCTTCAAAATGAGAACTTGATTGTCTTATCTGCCCGACTCAAGCTGGTTTCAGGTCAAGCAGAAATAATTCGACAAGTTACTAATGAAAACCTAAATCATCGATTACGAACTCAGCCTTATAAATCCCAAACATGCGGGAGTGTTTTTCGAAATCCAGAACCTTTAAAAGCTGCAAAATTAATTGAAGAACTTGGTCTAAAAGGTTTTCGTTGTGGTGGAGCTGAAATATCAAAAATACATTCAAATTTTATAATTAATGCAAACAATGCTTCTTCTTGTGACGTCAGAGAGTTGATCAAATACATTCAAAAAAAAGTGTTTAATTCTTATGGAATCTTGTTAGAAACAGAAGTCAAACAATGTGGCTTTTAAATTTAAACCCTAAAATCAATAACAATAGGAAATTCTCATGGCTGGATTCGGACTACCAAATTTTGGACAACTCACTGAAGCTTTCAAAAAAGCTCAACAAATTCAGCAGAATGCTCAGAAACTTCAAGAGGAGCTTGAAGTTATGGAAATAGAAGGAACGAATAATGACAATCGAGCAAAAATATGGATGTCAGGAAATCAAAAACCTTTACGAGTAGAAATTGATCAATCTCTTCTTTCTGAAGAAAGAGCAATAGTCGAAGAAGCAATATTAGATGCCATGAAATCCGCTCATGAAGTTTCAACTTCAACGATGAAAGAGCGAATGGAAGATTTAACCGGTGGATTCAAGCTTAACCTGCCTGGTATGGGAGATGAGGATTAATCATTTCCTCAAGATTCTCACGATAAAAAGGATATCTTTCAAGATCCTTATTAATTACACAACCAGGCTCATCTCTATGCAAACAATTACGGAACTTACATTTTGACTTACTTAACTGAGTTCGAAACTCAGGAAACAAATAAGCAAAGTCAGATGTCTTGCATACAATTTCTGGACGATTAAACCCTGGCGTATCAGCAAGAAGTGATCCATTTCCAATAGCATAAAGTTCGACATGTCTTGTTGTATGAGTACCTCTCTTTAACTTTTTGGACACAGATGAAGTGGGTAATGAAACGGTTGGGATGAATTGATTAATTAAACTTGTCTTTCCTACTCCAGATGGCCCAGCAAGTACAGTTAATTTTGTTCTTCGAAATCGTTCTATTAATAAATCAATGCCCTGAGAAGTATAAATAGATACTGGTATACAATCATAACCCCAAGATTTTAATTGATTTATATGTAAGATCAAATCATTCTTTGTAATTAAATCTATTTTTGTTAAAACTACCAAAGGCTTTATGTTTGCACATTCAGCTGTTAATAAAAAACGGCTTGCTTGCTCAATATCAAATAAAGGCTCATCAACTGAGATACAAATAGAAACTAATGTAACGTTTGCCACGGCCGGACGTTTTAAAAAGCTTTTTCTCTTCTCAACTTCAGAAATTACTGCTCGTTTATTTTTAAAGTCTACAGACTCCACAAAAACTATGTCACCGACATCTATAAATAAACCTTGATAATCTAACTTGCGTCTTCTTGTGCATAAAAGTCTAATTTTTTTATATGATTGATCAAAAAACTCATCTTTAAAATCTTTATAGTCAATCTCTACAATTAAAAAATTTGCCTTAAGTGCAACAACAATACCTTTTAAATTCTTAGATTTATTTTTCTTCACTCGATATTACTAAAGTTACTTTTTTAGAGTCTTTATTCAATATCTTTACTCTATAACCCTTCTCTTGTAAACCATCAATCACGCTAGTCTCAGCTTCACCAATATCAAGGTCTACTTTTAAAATTTGATTAGAAGATAAGTTTTCCAACACCAAACAGCATTTAACAAAATTGACTGGACAAGTAAGGCCACACAAGTCTAAATAATGATTAATAACATTATTTTTTTCCACTATTATTTTCCAAACAACTTACTAAATAAGCCACTTTTATGATAATGATGTTGAGGTCCACGTGCAGAGTAATGTCCAGCCAACTTTTCTAATAAATTTCTTTCAGAATCTGATAATTTTGTAGGTAATTTTATCTTTACTGTTACTTGGTGATTACCTCTAGCAACAGGATTACCTAGTTTTGGCACTCCTTTGTTTTCTAAATTCAAAATAGAGTTAGGTTGGGTTCCAGCTGGAATTTGTAATTTAGTCGGGCCATCTACAGTATCTATTTCAATAGTATCACCTAAAATTGCCTGAAGGTAACTAATATTTACCTCAGATAAAATTGTCAATCCATCTCTCTTTAAAGTAGGATTATTTCTAACCTTTAAAAAGACATATAGATCTCCTGAGGGACCGCCCTTTAATCCAGCATTACCCTCGCCTGAAACTCTTAATCGTGTTCCGCTATCAACCCCAGCAGGAATATTAATTTTTAATTTCTTTCTTACTTGTTTAACCCCTTTTCCTCCACAAGTGTTACAAGGATCTTTAATCACTTGTCCAGAGCCACCACAAGTTGGACATTCAGCGACTTGGGTAAAACTGCCAAAAGGTGTACGAGTAGCTCTTCTTACTTGACCTGCACCACTACATGTAGAACAAGTAACAGGACCAATGCCTTTCTTAGCCCCAGTCCCTCTGCAAACATCGCAAGTTTCTAAATGAGGAACCGTAATCTCTTTTTCTTGTCCAAAAATAGCTTTATCAAAATCAATCGTTAGGTCGTAACGTAAATCATCTCCCTGTTGAGGTCCACGTCTTTGAGGGCGAGAACCTCCTGGAGAACCAGGTCCACCAAAGCCATTAAAAAAAGTCTCAAACAAATCTGCAAAGCCTCCCATATCTCCCATGTCAGGCATACCAGCGGCCCCACCAATTCCAGCTTCTCCAAATTGGTCGTAACGAGCTCGCTTTTGAGAATCACTTAAAACTTCATATGCTTTACCTATTTCTTTGAACTTATCCTCCGCACCTGGTTCTTTGTTCACATCCGGGTGATATTTCCGAGCTTGCTGTCTATAAGCTCTTTTTAAAGTGTCAGCATCAGCATCTCTACTAACACCCAATAGATCGTAAAAATCAGCCATTAGTTCATTTAAACAAATTCAATTCCCTTTCGATCGTCATGTAGTTAATTCTCATCTTTGGGTGAGTCTTCTGAAGATTGACTCTGTTCTTGATTATCAGCACTCTCATCAGGAGTATCTTGATTAGCTGTTTTCGGTCCTGGTCCCATTGAAACTTTCACCAAAGCATGCCTTAAAACACGACCATTCAAATGATAACCCCTTTGTAATTCTTCAATCACAATATCCTCAGCCTTTTCATCACTAGGCTCTCTCATGACAGCTTCATGCAAAGAAGGATCAAAAGGCTGATCAACGACACGCATAGGAGCAACACCTAATTGCTTAAGAACTTCAACTAATTGCTTATAAAGTCCTTGGTAACTTCTATGCAATGCTTGCGCTTCTTCGCCTTCAGGGTTTAATTGCTGTCTTGCTCTTTCAAAATTATCGACAACAGGAAGTATTTCACTAAGCGTAGTGCATGTAAGTTGAATTTTTAGATCATCTTGATCACGCGTCTGACGCTTTCGGAAGTTATCAAAGTCAGCAGCTATTCTCATGTATTGGCTGTTTAAAGTTTCATGCTCTTTCTCTAATTGCTGTAATCTTGCTTCAGTATCTGGAACTTTAATATTTGAATCAGATTTATTTGATGATTGTTCGTTTATAGCTTCTACTGAATCATTATTATTCAATTCAAGCTTTACTTCTGGATTATCAGAAACCTCAACTTGTTGGGATGATCCATGATTTTTATTAAAACTTGCAGCGTTTTCGTTGGAATTATCTTGTGATGCACCATCTTGAGATAATTCATGTTCGGAAGAGGACACGTCTGAATTCATATAATTTGAACAACTAACTAACCATGTTGATAGTAAAGGGTTTTTTATACAAGCTACGGAAGCCCACACCTATTAAATAGGAAAAGAAAATCATTTACGAATCAACTTCAAACGCAAGAGCGACACCATTATTGCAATATCGCTTACCAGTTGGCCTTGGACCATCATTAAAAACATGCCCTTGATGCCCACCACATCGTCGACAATGATATTCAGTTCTAGGGACAATTAATTTGAAGTCTGTTTTTGTCTCTATTGCATCCGGTAAATGATCGAAAAAACTTGGCCAACCTGTTCCACTGTCAAACTTTGTTTTTGAAGAAAATAAAGCGAGTCCACATCCTGCACAAAGAAAAACTCCTTTCCTTTTCTCATCATTTAAAGGACTTGAGAAGGGTCTCTCGGTTCCTTCCTTGCGTAAAACATAAAAAGCTTCTTTGGGTAAACGAGTTTCCCATTCTGCTTCCGTTAAAGTTTTATAGTTATCCATAGGTTTAGAGGAAGCAAAAGCACTTTTTGGTTTGATAATAAAACCAAAGAGAGCATTCACGAATCCAATCATTAAAAATCTACGGTTCAAAGAAATTTTTCAATTCAACCAATATTAATAAAATATATTCCCTAAAAGTTGAAAAAATTCATTCATAAAAAATGATCTCCAACTCTTGCAAAACAAATGAATTCGCTAATTACAGATTAAGTATTGCTCCAATGATGGATTGCACGGATAGGCATTTTCGTGTTCTCATGCGACAAATCACAAAAAAATCTCTTTTTTATACAGAAATGATTGTGGCGCAAGCAATCCATTACAGCAAAAATAGAAATAAATTATTAGATTTTGATGAAATTGAGCACCCAATTTCCATACAGCTGGGAGGAGACAATCCAAAACTTTTAGCTGAGGCAGCTCAAATAGCAGAAGATTGGGGATATGACGAAATTAATTTAAATATTGGATGCCCAAGTCCAAAAGTAAAATCTGGCAACTTTGGAGCTTGTCTAATGGGAAGACCAAAAATAGTCGCAAATTGCATAGAAAAAATGAAAAAATCATGCAATATCCCAATAACAGTTAAACATAGACTTGGTATTGATAACCTCGATAGTGATGAATACCTTATGCGATTTGTTGATAATTGCTCAATTGCAGGAGCAGACAGATTTATTGTTCATGCAAGAAAAGCTTGGCTAAACGGATTAAATCCAAAAGAAAATCGAATAATTCCACCCCTTCAATATGAAAGAGTTGAAAAATTAAAAAAAAACAGGCCTGAATTAATTATCGAACTTAACGGTGGAATAAATACAATCGATGATTGTATTAAAACTCTCAAAGTATTTGATGGAGCAATGATAGGGAGATCAGCATACTCACGTCCATTCATGTGGACAAAAATAGATTCGATGATTTTCGGACAAAAAGAAGAACATTTTTCTAGATCAAAAATAATAATAAAAACTATTCCTTTTGCTCAAAAACATTTAGAAAATGATGGACGTCTGTGGCACATAGCTAAACACATCCTAAACCTGATAGAAAACATACCAAATGCAAAAATATTGAGACAAGAGTTAAGCGAAAAATGTCAAAATAATAAAGCTGACGTTTCTATTTTAAAAAAAATTGCCCAGCAACTTGAAGATGCTGGGCATTAAAAAAGGAACAAAATCTTTAAGATTCTGCGCCGCCATAATCTGCAGTTGTGTCATCTCCCCCTTCAGGAGAAGCTCCTCTTCTTCTTCTACTGCGACCTTGATCAAAGCCATTAGCATCTTGAGAAGCATTTCCATGACTACGGTCTTCCCAACCTTTAGCTCCAGAAGGTCTATCTTGAGCTGATTGATCTTGGCCGCCACCGCCGTAACCGCCACCTTGGCCGCCACCGCCGTAACCGCCACCTTGGCCGCCACCGCCATAACCGCCACCGCCGTAACCGCCACCTTGGCCGCCACCGCCGTAACCGCCACCGCCGTAACCGCCACCTTGGCCGCCACCGCCATAACCGCCACCGCCGTAACCGCCACCTTGGCCGCCACCGCCGTAACCGCCACCGCCGTAACCGCCACCTTGGCCGCCACCGCCGTAACCGCCACCGCCGTAACCGCCACCTTGGCCGCCACCGCCGTAACCGCCACCGCCGTAACCGCCACCGCCGTAACCGCCGCCTCTTCTGGGAGCACTGCCTCTGGGTTCAGCTTTGTTGATTCTTAAGGGACGGCCCATAAGCTCAGCACCCTGTAGAGATTCAATTGCTGAAGCTTCAACTGCTTCATCAGCCATCTCAACAAAAGCAAAACCTCTTTTGCGTCCTGTATCTCGTTCTAAAGGTAAAGAACAATTTGCCACCTCCCCAAAAGGAGAAAACAATTCAATGACATCTTCCTGCTCAGCGCGGAAGGGTAAGTTGCCGACAAAAATACTCACTTGAAAATTGGACTGAAAATAAAATGTAACTAATAGGCTACGAATAGCCAAAATTAATAACTCTAAAATGAGTTATCAATGTCCACTTTAATACCGAAAGCCCTCAAATAGATTTAAAACAATTTTTTTACTTAAATAATTTTTCTCGCCACAAAACAAGCTGCTCTTGAACCCTTTCAAAACCAGTCCCACCATCACTCAAGCGTGACTCAACCACACTTGAAGGCAAGAGCTTTTCAAAAATATCTTTTTCAAAAAATTTATGAAATGTTTTCCATGTTTCTAAAGGAATATCTTTTAATAAAACTCCTTGCTCTATGGAAGTCTTCACAATTCGCCCAACCAATTGATATGCCTCTCGAAATGGTATCTCCTTAGCCACTAAATAATCAGCAACATCTGTAGCATTGGAAAAATCCGATAAAACAGCACGATTAAGTATTTCTTTTCTAAAAATCAAACCTTCTTCGAATAAAATTGATATTGCAACTAACGAATTCTTAACAGTTTTCACGCTATCAAAGATTGCTTCTTTATCCTCCTGAAAATCTTTGTTATATGCTAACGGTAACCCTTTGATCATCGTAAGCATAGCTTGTAAATGCCCAAAGACTCTCCCTGATTTACCTCGAACTAGTTCTGGAACGTCAGGATTCTTTTTTTGAGGCATAAGACTACTACCAGTAGCACATCGATCTGTTAGTTGAATAAATGCAAATTCTTCAGACGCCCATAAAATAACTTCCTCAGATAATCTACTTAGATGAG
Source organism: Prochlorococcus sp. MIT2304 (assembly GCF_059772405.1). Lineage (NCBI taxonomy): Bacteria > Bacillati > Cyanobacteriota > Cyanophyceae > Synechococcales > Prochlorococcaceae > Prochlorococcus > Prochlorococcus sp. MIT2304. The sequence continues at coordinate 1,322,507 of NZ_CM186286.1, read as the reverse complement.
CCATAATTAATGATGAGGCTCCTAAAAACTCTACGACAAAATCTCTATCACTGACAGCATCTAAACTATTAGAATAAATGTCTTGAAATTGTAATTCTGAAGAAGTAATTCTTCTATCTATAGCGATAGAAGTTCCTGCCAAAGCAGCTGCTCCCAATGGAGAAATATTAACTCGTTTTCTTACATCTATTAATCTATTTCTATCTCTTTGTGCCATCTCAACATATGCCAATAAGTGATGCGCTAATGACAAAGGTTGTGCTCTTTGTAAATGCGTATAGCCAGGAATAAGTGTATGAAGATTTTGCTCTGCTAATAAAAAAAGAGCTTTCTGAAGACGCTCCAAATCCATATCAATTTCATCAATACGCTTTCTCAACCATAATCTGAGATCTGTTCCAACTTGATCATTACGACTACGGCCAGTATGAAGTTTCTTCCCTAGTGGACCTATCAAATCTATTAATTTTTTTTCTACGGCAAAATGTATATCTTCATCAGAAATAACAGGTTGAAACAAACCACTAGATGCCTCCTTTCTAATTTGTTGCAGACCCTTTTCTAATTTAATAGCCTCCTCCTTGGAAATTATTCCTTGAATTCCAAGCATGCGTGCATGAGCAATTGATCCATCTAAATCTTCTTCTAATAAATAAATATCAAACTCAATTGAAGCATTAAATTTTTCTATAAAAGGATTGAGTCCTTTATCAAATCTATCGCTCCAAGTTTTGCTCAATGCCTTTTCCAAATTACTAATACAAATAAAGCAAGAGTCTTGGCAATTGTCAGGAGGTCTGCCAAGTTAATTCAGGAACCGTTGATCTTCATTGACTTTTAAAACTACCATTGATGCATCATCTTCAAGATGATGATCACTCACACCAACAAACGCATCTAATCTTTCAAAAAGTTTATTCAGTATTTTTTTAGCACCTAATCCCTCTCTAGCAAATTTATCTAAAAAATTTATCAAACGATTTTCGTCAAAACGTTCACCTGAGATACCAGGTGCATCAGTAACACCATCGGTGTAATAAAGAAGAACATCTCCAGGCTGAAGAATAATCTCTCCACATCCATATTCAGCTTCAGGTTGAAGACCTATCAATAGGCCAGGAGCATCTAATCGCATGATTGATTGTGACTTAGCACTCCATAGCAATGGAGGATTATGTGCTGCATTAGCAAAACGCAGTTTTCTTGATTTCGCATCAAAATCTGAATAAAACAAAGTTACAAACCTATGTGATTGAGTTAGATCTTCAAGAGCTAATTGATTTAAATCATGCAAAATAGAATCAGGGGGTAATCCTGTTAAAACTTCTGCTCGAAGCATTCCTCTCAACATAGTCATCAACAATCCGGCAGGTACGCCTTTACCCATAACATCACCAATTACAAAAGCCCATCGACCACTGGATTTTGCAGTTGCATTCAAGTCTGGACGAGTAGGCATAAAATCGTAATAATCACCACCTACTTGAAAGGCAGGCCTACAACAGGCAGCTAATTCAACCCCATCAATAATTGGACATTGATCAGGTAATAGTTGTGATTGGATTTCAGCCCCAGTACTTATTTGCCTATCGACTTTTTCATGATTTCTAATAACCTGAAATATGACATCATTTTCTATCGCTACTCCAGTCAAATCAGCAACTATTTGAATATGTTTTCGATGAACATTACTTCCAAAAATAATCTCTTTTTTATCAATTACGTACAATCGACCTCTATGTCTGCCCCGAGAAACTATTGATGTAGCAATAAAATTACAAGAATCAAAATATCTTTGAACCAAACGATCTAATATTGCAATATTCTTTTCCTCCATCCCGAAACCAGGTTTTTTTCCTTCCTCTAAAAGAAATAATTTTCTAAAAAGTTCAGGATCTTCATCACTTGGAGACATTTGCAATTGTTCGCACCAAAGACTGCCGTTATCTTGAAAAGGAATTAAAATTGCCCATTTGACACCAACTAATTGAGTCGCAAAAAGTGGAATAAGTTCAAGAAAGCGCTGTAAATTAGTGAAACTACGCAGAGCGAAGCTCAATGAAAGCAATAAGTCTTGATTAAAGACTTGCTCTTTAGAAAGACTATTAATTAAATCTGTCAGCGACTTAGAGGCATCACTTGATAAAGAGTTAATTGAATGAAAATACTTTTTTTCTGAAATCGGAGAATTTTCTATCACTATTCTCCAGCAACAAAGAAATTCAAATTTAGCAACATGTACCAAAAATTTCTAGATCTCATCGAACAGTTAAAAGTGCCTCAATAAATTCAAAGCTGTTAAATGGTCGTAAGTCCCTAATCCTCTCGCCAGCGCCTATAAATCTGACAGGAAGTTTCGCTTCTGATGCAACAGCCATCGCAACTCCGCCCCTTGAAGATCCATCGAGTTTTGTAAGTATTACGCCAGTTAATTCTGCTGACTCAGCAAACGCTAAAGCCTGCTTAAGTCCATTTTGACCTTGACTAGAATCAAGAACTAATAAAGATTCAACATTTGCTGAAGGGGCAAGTTTGGTAATAATTTTTCGGATTTTTTTTAATTCCTCCATTAAATTATTTTTCGTTTGTAATCTTCCTGCAGTATCAACCAATAATAAATCGACATTCTTTGATTTACATGCTCCAATAGCATCAAACACTACCGATGCTGGATCAGCATTTTTAGATTCGTTTGCAATTACTTCAACCCCTGTTCTCTTACCCCATACTTTTACTTGTTGAACCGCTGCAGCTCTGAAAGTATCTGCAGCAGCAATCATTGCAGAAAAACCACTTCTTTTTGCAACACTTGCTAATTTACCAAGAGTCGTTGTTTTACCTACACCATTAACACCAACTAACATCCAAATATTCAAAAAACCTTTTTTTGGAGAAAGTAAATCAACACCACTATCTTTTATTGGCTTTTCTAAAATATTAACTAATTGTTCTTTTAAAAAACGCAACCCCTCAGAAGCTTCAACGACTTCCTCGTTTAACTTTCTTCTTAAAGAATCTAAAATTTGATCAGTAGCAGAAACTCCCGCATCTGATCTAAGTAAAAGAGTTTCTAAATCATCAAGAACTTCAGGGGTTAGTGGATCATCGCCTAATTTATCTAATAAATCAGTAACAAAACCTTTACGAGTTTTTTCTAATCCTTGTTTTAACCTACTAAGCCAATCAATTTCATCTAATGAGAATTGATTAATTTTTTTACCTTGTGCAGCTAAAACTTCGGCTGACCAAGTAAAAGTATCATCAAAATCGCCAAGTTCAGGCTCATCTTCTTCTTTTAGATCTTTAATATCTTGAGAATTATTTACAACTGAAATATCTAATTTAGGTTTGTCTTTTTTACTAATTTCTTTTTGAAGTAATTCTTTCTCCTCTTTTTGTTTTTGTTTAAGTTGCAAATAAGCTTGTTTTGCCCAATCTAAAGAATCATCTACAGCAGCTTGAGAATTCTCACTGTTATCATTATTAAAAGAGGTTTTTACTTCCTGAGGAAAATCGTCTTTCATTTCGTGGTAAGCATTAAATTAGAATTTTGAAGATTTCTTAAAACTCCATTAATCATTCTGCGACCTTGTTCATCGCTATATCGATTAGCTAGATTTACAGCCTCATTACAAGTAACAGCGGTAGGAGTATTAAAATCAATCAAATCCACCAATGCCAATCTCAAAATATCTCTATCAATTCTAGGTAATCTTTTTAAACGCCAACCTTCCATGACACTATCCAGATTCTTATCAATCTCTTCTTGCTTATCAATAACTTTATAAACTCGCTTAAGAGCTAGCTCACGTATTTCTTTTTGATCAACTAGTGCTATTAATCTTGGTAATTCGATACTTTCAGATAAACAATTAAGTATATTCTCAGAATCAACTAAACAAATTTTTAAATGATTACGACATTTTTTCAACAAACCTGCATCTTCTTGAAATTCACTGTCTAATAGTTCCTGATTAGCTTTTTCTAATTTCTCCGCACATAAATCTAGTTGCTCACGCCAATGTTGGGTTAAAGATTCAATCGCATGACTCAGCAAACTTTCAACATTGAGGTTTTTAGTATGTTTTTTGTTTATTTGTCCTAGAAGCAAAAGAGCTAATTCTCTAGAAATTGATTTTAATTGCATAAGTATAATTAAAAAATAATTTAAGAAGATGAAGCTCTTAACTGAGAAAACAAACTGGAAAAAGAAGTATTTGTAGAATTATTCCTATCGTCAGGATTTACAATTCCAGCAGAAATAATTGTTCTAAATGCATCTTCAACAGATATATCTAAGTCCTTAACAGATCCTTCTGGAACCAAGGTGTACCAGCCAGTCGTAGGGTTTGGAGCTGTAGGTATAAAAACACTTAATAAAGGTTGATCTGGTTCAGTTTGAAGAGATGGTCCAACAACGCCCGTAACAAAACCAACACTAAATAAGCCTTCACGAGGATATTCAACTAACACAACTCTGCGAAATCTTGTTGAATTATCTCTAAGAAAAGTTTCTAACAATTGTTTGAGAGTTTTATAAACTGATCCCGCAAGAGGTATTCGAGAAAGCGTTCCTTCCCCAAACTCAAGTAACCATCTCCCTACAAAGTTCCTGGCCATTAAGCCTATCAATAAAATACCCAGGAGTGGAACAGTTAAGCCCAACGCAAGATTGATTAGATCTTGCAATAAAGGATTAAGAGTAATAAAGGGATTTAATTGTTTAGGTATAGAAGTTAATATTGCCAGAACAAAACGGCTGACAATCGTAGACAGCCAAATAGTGGTAGCTAAAGGAATAACCACCAACAGACCAGCTATCAGGTCATTTTTAAGATCCTGCTGAAGCCTTGAGCCAAGAGTCAGGTCTTCCTTTGGAGAGGAGGACTGCACCAAATAAAGAGAGTCCGAACAATGTATATATATACAATCTAACCAAATTCAGTGCATTAATTAAATAATTTAAGCTATTAATAGAAATAAAACATTAAAAGAAAGCATTTGAAGGCCCATATAAAGTCGCATTTGCCTAGAAAACCTTTTCAGTAAAGGTAAAAAAATTGTTCTTGAAAAGCTGATTGTGAACACGAAGAAATCGATTGCTCTAACAAAAAAAATTAAAGAGGAGGCTTTTAAAGAAGGCTTTGATGCAGTAGGGATTGCAAAAGTTCCAGGATCTTCAAGATTAAACCTTCGAACAGCTGCCTTGGAAAGATGGCTACAAGCTGGACATCAAGCAAAAATGGAATGGATGAAAAACCCAAGAAGAAAGAATGTTGAAAATATGCTTCAAGGGGTAAAAAGTATTCTTGCTGTCGGACTTAATTACTATGTAGAGACTGACAAAACGCCTAAAGACATATCCATTGCCAGATATGGATGGGGAAACGATTATCACAAAATTATTGAAAAAAAATTAAAGAAAATCGCCATATTTTTAGAAAAAGAGAGACCAGACTCAAAATGGAAAATATGCGTTGATACAAATGCTTTTTTAGACAAAGCTTGGGCTGAAGAAGCTGGAATTGGGTGGATTGGAAAACATAGCAATATAATTAACTCTAAAATTGGTTCATGGATGTTCATAGGTCATCTTTTATCTACTGAAATTTTGGAAGCTGACAAACCTTCAGAACCAATATGCGGCGAATGTGAAAAATGTATTGATGCATGCCCAACCAAGGCAATTGAAGAACCCTTTGTTGTTAATGCAAATAAATGCTTGGCTTATCACACTTTAGAAAACAGAGAAAAAAAATTACCAGAAAATATAATTAACAATATGGGAAATTGGATTGCAGGTTGTGATATCTGTCAGGAAGTATGTCCATGGAATCAGAAAAATATCCCTAATACCTCTGAACCAGATCTACAACCATCTGAATGGATTATGAATATAAACAAAAAGGATGCATTATCTTGGAGTGATTCAAAGTGGAAAGAAGCTTTAAACAAATCAGCATTAAAAAGAATTAAACCATGGATGTGGCGTAGAAATATAAACTCAATATCAAATAATCAGTAAAAATGAAGAATTACTTTCCAAAAATTTATCATTTTCTAATTTGTTTGGTTCTATTTGAGTCTTCTATTATAACAAGATCATCGAATGCGTTTATTCCTAGAATTAACGAGCCAAATCAAAAAGAACTTGAATCTACATCAATACAAATAGGTAAGACAGCTATACAACTAATTCGCTTTGGGCAAAACAATGAAGCAATTAAACTTTTAAAACTAGCCGTTAAATTAAATCCTAAAGAAGTTGAACTCTGGACAAGTCTTGCAGAAGCGCAAGTTAGAGCAAATAGAGAGTATCAAGCATTATCAACATTAGATAAAGCACTTAAGTTAAAACCTAAAGAAGAAAGTATATATTTCAAAAAAGCATATATATATATGGAATTAAAAAATCCAGAGAAAGCCAAATTTAATATAAAAAAAGGCTTATTAATAAATACAAAAAATGAGAGAGGTTATTTTCAACTAGGTAACGCAGAAATAATGTTAAATAATTATAAATCAGCTTTAATTGCTTTTAAAATATCTTCAGGAATTAATTCAAATTTTTGGCAATCTATTAACAATGAAGGTCTTGTCTTATATGAATTAAATAGACCCAAAGAAGCTATATTAAAATTTAAATTAGCACTAAAAATTAGTAAAAATGCAGAGCCAATGCTAGCTTTAGCAATAGCATTATTTTCTTCAGATAATAGCTCTATTGAATCATTGAATTTAGCAAAAAATGCTTTAAAATCTAATCCTCAATATGTTTCAAAAGACTATCAAGCAAAGCAATTATGGGGTAAGAAATTACAAAAATCAGCACAACTTTTATTTAAAATAGAAGAAATGAAAAAAGCAGTTAAAGAAGCCAAAGAAAAAACTCAATAAATTAATGTTTAACAAAAAACTGGTTTTTAACAGATTAGTTAGTAGCCTAAATAAAGAAATTTAGGCCTCTTACGAACTCAGAGATGGCCAAGGAACGCCTGAAACCGATATCGTTGCATCAAGAAATGCAGCGTTCTTATCTCGAATACGCAATGAGCGTAATCGTTGGAAGAGCATTGCCAGACGCGAGAGACGGATTAAAGCCTGTTCAAAGAAGAATTCTTTTTGCAATGCACGAATTAGGTCTTACTCCTGATAGGCCTTACCGAAAATGTGCTCGTGTAGTTGGAGACGTTCTTGGTAAATATCATCCCCATGGAGATCAAGCAGTTTACGATGCTCTTGTAAGACAAGTGCAGATTTTTAGTTCAAGGTACCCAATTCTTGATGGTCACGGAAACTTTGGATCCATTGATGACGATCCACCGGCTGCAATGAGATATACAGAAACTCGACTAGCCCAAATATCTAACGATGCAATTTTGAGTGAAATAGATCAAGAAACAGTTGATTTTTCTCCCAATTTTGATGGGTCTCAACAAGAGCCAGATGTTTTACCAGCTCAATTACCATTCTTACTTTTAAATGGATGTGCTGGAATTGCAGTTGGAATGGCAACTAGCATTCCTCCTCATAATTTAAATGAAGTAATAGAAGGTCTAATAGCGATTATAAAAAAACCTTCCTTAAGCGAAGAAAAATTATTAGAACTGATCCCAGGACCAGACTTTCCGACAGGCGGAGAAATCTTAATAAGTAATGGAATAAAAGAAACTTACGCAAAAGGAAGGGGAAGTATAACCATGAGAGGTATTGCTCACATTGAAGAAATTAATCCTGGAAAAGGAAAACACAAAAGAAGTGGCATTGTTATTACTGAACTTCCATATCAGTTAAACAAAGCTTCTTGGATTGAAAGATTAGCTGACCTAGTAAATAATGGAAAAGTTACTGGAATAGCTGATATTAGAGATGAAAGTGATAGAGATGGAATGAGAATTCTTGTAGAAATAAAAAGAGATTCAGACCCTGAAAAAATTCTAGATTTTTTATATCAAAAAACTTCTTTACAAAGTAATTTTGGAGCTATTTTACTTGCGTTAGTTAATGGTCAACCAATACAACTAACATTACGAAAATTATTGGATAATTTCTTAGAATTTAGAGAAAATACAATTTTACTTAGAAGTAAGTATCTATTAAAAAATATCAAAAACAGACAAGAAATCGTTGAAGCACTAATCCAAGCTATAAATAATCTTAGAGAAATAATAAATTTAATTGAAAAATCTAAAGATGCAGCTGAAGCTAAAAATAATTTAATTAATAGCCTAAAGATAAATGAAAGACAAGCTGATGGAATTTTAAGTATGCCATTAAAAAAAATTACCAGTCTTGAAAAGAATTCATTAAAAAAAGAAATAGACGATTTAAAAAATAAAAGAGAGGATCTTGAATCAATTATCAATGATAGAGAAAAATTGTTAAAAGTACTTATTAAAGAGCTTAAAGAACTTAAAAAAAAGTTTGGTAGTGATAGAAAAACAAGGTTAATAGAAGGCGGAGATGCACTAATTGCAGAAAAACTTGCTAATCAAAGACCTAGTAAAGAGCTTCAAAGAATAAATGCTTTAAAACAATTACCTATAGATTCTGAAATAATTATTCAGTCTAATAATGAAATGAAAATAATTCCATCTATAACAATTAAAAAATTAAAATTAAAAGAAAGTAATCAAGACAGGAAAGATATTCTACCTTCGAAACTAATATGGCCTATTATTAACGAACCAAAGATATTAGCCGTAAGTCGACTCGGTAAAATAGGTCTTCTTAAATGGGAGTTTGCGGGACAAAAACCTGGTCCATTAGAACACTTTTTGCCAACAGGATTAGAAAATGATGAAATAATTAATCTTATTCCGTTACCAGAACAAAAAAATATAAGTTTAGGATTAATAAGTAGTGATGGAAAATTTAAAAGAGTTTCAATTGATGAAATTACCGAAATATCTAATAGATCGACTACAGTTGTAAAGTTAAAAAGGAATGTTACACTAAAATCTTGTTTGCTTTGTGAAGAAAGTAGCTATTTATATATAATAAGTGATATTGGCAGAATTATAAAAATAAAAATAACGGAAAAAAACTATCCCTTTATGGGAAAATTAGCTCAAGGTACCAATATAATGAAATTATTCCCAGGAGAAAATATCATTGAAGCTATAAATATTCCAGAAAAACAACTTGAAGACTTAGTTTTAATAACTAGTAGAGGTTCTTTCATTAAGCACAAAACAAAAGAAATTAAAACATCTCAAAAAGGAGCTTTAGGGACAATGGGTATCAATTTAAAAGATAATAAAAAAATAAATGACAGAATAATTAATTGTTTTATAAATAATAAATACGTTTATGTCAAAACAAGTAAAGATAGATATAAAAAATTAGAAAAAGATCAAATTGATGATAGTTCGTATAAAAAAGAAAAAAGATTAAATCTAGAATTAAATGATGGTGAATTTATAAAATCTACTTTTTCTATGATAATACCTGAAACAAATTAAGATAGAGAAGTTTTTTCAACCCAATTTAAATATTCATCGGTAACTGTCCCTGTAACATATTTTCCTGTAAAACAAGATAAATCTAATTCATTAATATTAGAATTATTTATTATAGCCTTAGTAAGATCTTCAACTTCTTGATAAACCATTTTATCAATAAGTAAATTTTCTTCTATTTCGTTTATATTTCTATTATGTGCAATCAATTCATTCCTACTTGGCATGTTAATTCCATAAACATGCGGGTATCGAATTGGTGGAGCAGCAGAAGTAAACGTTACCTTATTAGCGCCTGCGCTTCTTGCCATTTGAACAATTTGCTGAGAAGTTGTTCCTCTAACTACCGAATCATCAACTATCAAAACATTTTTATTTTTAAATTCAGTACTCATTGCATTTAACTTCTGACGAACAGAACGTTTTCGTAATGATTGACCAGGCATAATAAAAGTTCTCCCAACATAACGATTTTTAAAAAACCCCTCCCTATATTCAATTCCCAACTGTCTTGCTACTTGCATAGCAGCAGGTCTAGAAGAATCAGGTATAGGCATTACTACATCTACATCGCCACATGAAATTTGTTTTTTTATTGTTTCTGCTAATAGATCTCCCATTCTTAACCTTGACTCATATACAGAAATACCATTCATAATTGAATCAGGTCTAGCTAAATAAACATATTCAAATGAACATGGAAATAATTGAGGATGATTTGAACATTGCTTAGAAAAAAACTCACCTTCAGAGGTAATAAAAATCGCCTCTCCTGGCTCAACATCTCTAACAATTTGATAGTCATTATTTTCAATAACTAATGATTCGCTAGCGATTACCCACTCGGGTTTATTGTTTTCTTTTACTCTTTTACCAATTACCAAGGGACGAATCCCAAAAGGATCTCTAAAAGCTAAAAGACCATAACCTGCAATTAAAGCAATAGAAGCATATGATCCCTCTACTCTTGCATGAAGTCTATTTACAGCAGTAAAAAGATCATCTGGGTTTATGTCTTTTCCTTTTATTGAACTATTCAGTTCTGTTGCCAAAACATTTAATAACATTTCAGTATCACTTGAAGTATTTGTATGCCTCCTATCTACTTTAAAAAGTTCTTTTTCTAACTCCCTTGTATTAGTTAAATTGCCATTATGAACAAGAATTATGCCATATGGAGCATTCACATAAAAAGGTTGCGCCTCCTCTTCTCGATGAGCAGCACCTTTAGTGGCATATCGAACATGCCCTAACCCAACCTTTCCAATCAAGCTTCTCATATCTCTTGTTCTATAAGCTTCTCTTACTTGACCTTTAGATTTATTAATATGAAAAACACTACCATCCATCGTTGCGATACCTGTCGAATCTTGACCTCTATGCTGAAGCAATAACAAACTATCGTAAATTTGTTGATTACATTGATCTGAAGAAACAACTCCTACGATTCCACACATAATTATATTCCTTGGTTAAATAGATTATGTTTAAATTTTAAATTGTGATTCATAAGAAATTTTATTTAACTATTTTTTTTAAGATAGCATTTTTATATGTATCTTTTATATGAAGAATATCAACATCTATAATCGAGTTATTATCTTGGTAAACTGATAATTTATTTTGATCATTTACAGTACCTAAATATGATATTGAAAAATTTATAGCTTGTTGTAAGGATATCTTCTTATAATAATTTTTTAATTTTAAAGTTTGTTCAGATGAACAACTTACTAATACTCTGCCTCCACCTTCAGCAAAAAGCAAACGATCTAATCTTGATTCACTTGAAGGAAGTTGAATAGTTGCACCAAGTCCAGAAGAAATACAACATTCTGCGAGAGCTACTACTAAACCGCCATCCCCTAAATCATGAGCAGAATTAATCATATCTTTTTTAATTATATTTCTTAGAAAAAATTGAACTTGTTTCTCTAAATCTAAATCTATTTCAGGTGGTCTTCCTGTTTTAAGACCATGTATGTATTCTAAAAAAGATGAAGCAGATAATGAAATCCTACCATCTTGAATACTATTGGTTTCTAAAGGTAATCCTAACATCCATATTTGATCACCTTCTTTAATCCAGGATTTTTTACAAACTTTATTTATATCCTCTATTAATCCAACCATACCAATTACAGGCGTAGGATGTATTGGTATAACAGTATTGTTTGGTAACTTTGTATCATTATATAAAGACACATTCCCGCCTGTAACAGGAGTGTTCATTACTTTACAAGCATTACTTATGCCTTTACAAGACATTGATAATTGCCAAAAACCTACTGGTTTTTCAGGAGAAGAAAAATTTAAATTATTAGTAATCGCTATTGGCTCAGCTCCTACACAACTTAAATTCCTAGCAGCTTCTGCAACAGCAGCCATGCTTCCACGTTCAGGATCTAAATACACCCATCTATCATTACAATCAACTGAAGAAGCTATACCTCTATTATGGTTTGATTTAGTTTTAAAATCTTTTTGAGAACGTATTCTTATAACAGCTGCATCGGCTTCGCCAGGAGCAACAACTGTATTGGATTGAACTTGGTAGTCGTATTGCTTATATATCCAATTTTTTGATGCTATTGAAGGACTACTTAATAAATTTAATAAAACATTGTTCCAACTAATAAATAAATTATTATTTATATTTATGGTTCCATTTTTTAAATTATTAGGTAGTAAGTCTTCAGTCCATTTCCAATGATCTTTTAAATAATCTGGAGTAGACTTTAATAATAAATGTTTTTCTATAGGTGTATCATCAGCAAGTGCAGATGCTGGCAGATTTGCTACAACTTCACCTTTATGTAATACTCTAACAACTTTTTCTTTTAAAACTTTTCCTACAACTTGAACATATAATCCCCACCTCGTAAATAATTGTCTTAACTCTTTTTCTGAACCAGGTTTAACTACAAATAACATTCGTTCTTGTGACTCTGACAACAAAAATTCATATGCAGTCATTCCTTTTTCTCTCGCTGGAACAAGATCAAGATCTAATTCGATTCCTACCTCACCTTTTGAGGCCATTTCAGAACAACTACAAGTAAGACCTGCGGCCCCCATATCTTGAGCAGCAATTACATATCCTGTTTTAAACGCCTCTAAACATGCTTCAATCAATCCTTTTTCAAGAAAAGGGTCACCCACTTGTACAGCAGGTCGATCATCTATAGAAGTTTTTGAGAGTTCCGAACTAGCAAAACTTGCTCCTCCCATTCCATCTCTACCCGTTGTATTTCCTACATAAAGAACTGGAAAATCAATTCCACTAGCTCCTGAACAAACTATCTTATCTGTTTCCATCAAACCCAATGCCATTGCATTAACTAAAGGATTACCTGAATAACTACTATCAAAACCTACTTCACCTCCTACTGTAGGAACACCTACACAATTCCCATAATGCGAGATACCTGCTACCACACCTTCTAATAAACTGATATTTTTTTTATCTTCTAATGGTCCAAATCTTAAAGCATTTAATATCGCTACTGGTCTTGCTCCCATAGTAAAAATATCTCTCAAAATACCACCTACCCCTGTTGCTGCACCTTGAAAAGGTTCTACGGCAGATGGATGATTATGGCTTTCAATTTTAAATACTAATTTTTGATTACAACCAATGTCTACAACTCCTGCATTTTCTCCAGGACCCACAAGTATTCTAGGCCCTGTTATTGGAAAATTTTTAAGTAAAGGACGAGAATTTCGATAACAACAATGTTCAGACCACATAACACCAAACATTCCTAATTCATTTCTATTTGGTGGTCGCTTTAGTCTTCTACAAATTTCAACATAATCAGATTGTTTTAATCCTTCTTGGTTTAGGGAAGATAAAACATCGTATTCAACAAAAAAATTTGGTTTATTAATTAATTGTTGAAAATCATTATTCTCTGAGAAAGCTGTCATAGATCAAATCCAAGGATCAAGATCTTTTTCATTAGCTAAACCCTTTTTTCTTGATCGCTTATTCATTCTATTAAATTCTTCTGAACTATCTATATCTAAATTATCAATCCAGTCATCGTATGAGTCCACAACCCTTTCAGTTTTAGAAGTGTCTTGTATAGATTCGAATGCGCTTTCGGTGATTTGATCATCAATCCACCCCTCAAGTTTATCAGAGGCATTGTATGTAAGATCTTGAAATTGCGTTTTCCATTTTCTACTTTTGATGAGAAATTCTTCTTTAAAACTAGCTTTTTGTATAGGTAAATCTTCAAACGAATCTATATCACATGAAATAGAACCGGGTTGTTTATCAATAATTTTAGATAGTGATAATAACCAACGACTTGTTCCTGGGATAAGTGGATTTGTTCTACTAACTAAATAGTATTGTATCTTTCCATTTTTAAAGTCAAACAGAAAATCGGCAACTAAACCTAATCTTTGCGCATTTCTATTAAAAACATTCGAATTTACCAAAGTAGGAAAACGTTCTAAAGTTTGATTATCAGAAATAGAACAAGGTCCTTTTACAAATACTTCTTGTTCATTTAATCCTTTTATTTGATCTAACCTCCAAACCTCTCTTTCCAGTCTTAAATTAGAAGGACGAGAAATAAATCCTAATATTCGATGAACAGGGGGGTGCATCCATGGATTAACAACTGGTCCATGGTCAATACCGTTTTCGCAGCGAACGTTATATTTTAATAAATCGCTTAATAGTAACTGATTTTTTTTATCCAAGACTAGTTTCGTATTTGAATTGGCATGACTAAATATATAAAATTCACATCACTGTTAATAGGTGAAAATACAGCTGGAGTTGTAGGTCCATTGCAACTCAACCTAATAAAATTTGAATCTATAACTTTAAGACCATCTAATAAATATCTTACATTGAATGCAATTTGAAAAGATTCACCTTTAAAAGAAACTGGCAGAGACTCAAAACCAGTTCCTATATCTTGAGCATCGGTACTAATTTTAATTATTTTGGCTGAACTATCAGTAGATATTTTAATAACATTATTATGTTGATCAGCTAAAACAGCTATTCTCTCTAATGAAGCAATAAATTCTTTTTTGTCAAATTCCAATATATTAGAAAAAGTATCAGGTAGTAATTGAGAGTAATTTGGATAAGAACCTTCTAGAGCTCTAATCGTTATAATTTCATCAAGAGATATAAAAACAACTTGCCCTTTATCAATAAAAAAATTAATAGGCTGATTAGTATCACAAGCACTTAAAAACTTTTCAACTTCTCTTAAAGATTTAGATGGTAATGTAATAGAAAATTTATCAAATTCTGAAAAATTATTTATATCTTTTGTTTGAGATAAAATATTTTTTAAATTTAATACAGCCAATCGATGTCCATCTGTCGCTGCAGACTCAATACCATAACCATCAAAAGTAAGATTAACACCAGTAAGTAATTGTTTAGCTTCATCTGTACTGCTTGCAAATAATGTAGATTTAATTGCATTAGATAGTAATAAAGGATTTAATTTTAATGAAGTACTGCTCTCTACTAAAGGTAAATCAGGAAAATCATCAGAAAGCATTCCTCTTACTTGATATGTACCACTTTTACTGGTTAATTCAACTTGTTGACTAACTTCATCAGATGTTAAAACTAATGGTGAATCGTTTGATAATTTAGAAACAATTTCTCCAAATAATTTAGCTGGCAAAGTAATAGCACCACTTTCATCTATAGAGGCTGATATCGAAGTTTGTATTCCTAAACTTAAATCAAAACCAGTTAACCGCAACTTTCCTGTCACTTCGTCAGCAGCTAACAAAACATTTGCTAGAACTGGATGTGTCGGTCGATTTGATATAGCTCTACTAACTAACTGAAGAGCAGTATTCAAATCTGATTGCGAACAACTTAGCTTCATTCCGTTATTTCAAAAAAGTCCATTGATACAAGAATTTCATAGCTATTTAAAAAAAGCAATACCGTTAAAAAAAACAAAAATTTTCACTTCTATTATATTTCTATATTCAAGATATGAAAATTAATTAGTAGTAGTAGGTCTTGTGGTTTTTGTGGTTTTTGCAAAAAACAATGATGTCAGCAGGTGTTTTTGAGATTTTTGCTGTGGAAAAGATTTCTTAAAAGTGGATAAAAACATACTTATCCACCTATAAAAACAATTGTGGAAAAGACAAAAAAATATTAAAGCAATTATCTCTCTTTTTTCCACAATCAAAACAATCAAAATCAGATAATATCAACAGACAGTTTTTCGATTGGATCTCTAAATATCCTTAAAAACCCATTTTTTTTGTAATAGAACTTATTTCCGCATCTACACCAGTATGAAAAATTGCATCATTATTTTTAATGGCGCAATCAGGATCTTTCAAGCCATTTCCTGTTAAAACACAAACAATGGTTGAATTTATAGGTACATCGTTTTTAATCTTTAATAAGCCTGCGACAGAAGCCGCACTAGCTGGTTCGCAGAAAATCCCTTCTTCTCTACCAAGAATTTTATAAGCTTCAATTATTTCTGAATCAGTAACAGAAGTAAATTTACCATTGCTTGAATCTTTTGCTTTTAATGCTTTTTCTTTATTAACAGGATTTCCAATCCTTATTGCAGTTGCAATTGTTTCTGGATTGCTAATACTTTTACCTTCGACTAAAGGCGCTGACCCACTTGCTTGAAAACCCATCATTCGAGGAAGTTTTTTCGATTTATTAGCATTAAAAAACTCTTGAAACCCCATCCAATATGCACTTATATTCCCCGCATTTCCCATCGGAATACATAACCAATCAGGAGCATTTCCAAGATTTTCTATTATTTCAAAAGCCGCAGTTTTTTGTCCTTGTAACCTGTAAGGATTTACGGAATTTACTAAGGTTATTGGATATTTTTCAGATAATTCTCTTACAATATCCAACGCTTTATCAAAATTTCCTTTAATGGCTAATATCTCTGCTCCATATACTAATGCTTGAGCTAATTTTCCTTGAGCCACATATCCGTCTGGAATAATCACAAACGATTTCATTCCTCCTTTACTCGCATAGGCAGCTGCAGAGGCAGAGGTGTTACCTGTGCTTGCGCAAATTACTGCTTCACAACCATTTTCTTTTGCTTTACTAATAGCCATTGTCATTCCTCTATCTTTGAACGATCCAGTTGGATTGAGACCGTCATATTTCACATATACTTTTACTCCTTTTCCAATTCGATTCGCTATCGAATTGACCTCTATTAGAGGTGTTCCACCTTCATTTAAAGAAATTATGGGAGTTTTATTTGTTATTGGCAGCCAAGGTTTGTAAGCGTTTATCAGCCCATTCCAATTGTTCTTTTTAGGGCTAGAGAAAAACAGTTTTTTAAATTTTTTAGAAAATGCCACTTACTTTACAAGTATTTTTAAACAATCTAAATGCTAGACCTTCCATCTTTTAGCTTTTGAAAAGGGGAATTTGAATAGAAATCAATTAAATCTTTTAATGATTCTACTTTTTTTAGTGTTTTTTTTAACGCATTGAGGTCTAAAGCAATATTTTTGTTTGGATACTCTTTAAAAAAATCAATAAGATTAATTTTTTCATTATTTTTATAAGAACTTATTATAATTCCAGACCTTATTGCTTTTGTTCTTGTTTTTATATTTGATATCTTATTAGGGTAAATAATTTTAGATAATCGGCTTAAAAAGACTTCACCTATTTTACTATTCAGTAACCTACTGCTTGTCTCTATTGGAACTTCTATTTTATAAGATAGAAATTTGTGCAGATCTTTATTATTTTGATTTGTGATTTTCATTAGATTTTTTAATTTTTTATTTGGTTTTTTTGTTTTTGTAAAGTTATTCAAATCTTCTATTTTTATTGTTCTACTAAAATTTCCCTTATAGAGAAAAAGATTCTCTGCGCTTTTTGCGTTAGGAATAAAAAATAAAAAGAATAAAAGTATAATATTTTTATAATTTAAATTCATTTATTGTTTTACACCAGCTGCAACTTTTACTAATCTAACTATTCCTTTTTCAGAAGTTTTTTTCACTAAACCATAACCCATCGTGTAAGTATCTTTAGTTGTAAGAATTTTTGGTAATTTTTTAAATAATAATTTTCTTTTGAATCCTGGGTTTGTTTTTGATTTATTAAACATTTTATTGAATGACGAAAAATTTAAAATTTGTTTTGTATCGATTTTATATGAGCTTGCTATGGTTTTTGAACGTATTTTTGATGGAAGTTTATTGTTTAGTTTAATAAGTGTTTTCCATCCAATAGAGTCAATTTTTGTAGCAAAAATATTTACTAATTCATTTCTAAGTAAAAAACCTTTATTAGAAAATAAAAAATCAATAGTTTGGTCTAAAATTTTTTCACTGTTTAACTTTTTTTCTTTAGTAGCACTTTTTAAAAGATCATCTAACCTTTCTAATTTTAGATTGTTTTCATCAAATAGCATTTCCTTCAAACTATTTCTTAGTTCCGGATTTTCATCTTCCATTAGACGTCTTGCAAAATAGGGATATGCAGCTCCAAGTATTTTAAAATTTGGGTCAACACTAAGTGCTATTCCTTCTAAAGTTATTAAGGATCTAATAATTAATGCGTAATAAGGTGGTAATTTAAAAGGAAATTTATACATAATACCTGACATATCATCTGTAACTGCTTTAAAATCCATTTTATTTACTCCTATTTCTAAAGCGCTGGTAAAAACACTTTCAAAAGCAGGTGCAATAGGTTTTAGATCGACTTCTTTTGATAGAAATCCTAACTGTACAAAGTCATTAGAAAGTTTATCAAATCTTCTGTTAACTAAATGAACAACTGCTCTAATTAATCCAACCCTTGATTCTTGTGTAATATTGCTCATCATCCCAAAATCTAAGTAACATAATCGTCCGTCTTCCATGGCTAATATGTTTCCGGGGTGAGGGTCTGCATGAAAAAAACCGTGTTCAATAAGTTGTTGAAGACTACAACTTACGCCAATTTCTATCATTTCATTTGGATCGATTCCTAATTTTTTCACTGACTCAATATTCGTTAATTTAGTGCCGTCTATCCACTCCATTGTTAGTACTCTTCTGCTTGTTGCCTTTCTGTAGATTTTTGGAACTGCGATTTTAGTATTTTCACTGTGCAACTCTTTAAATTTTTCTGCGTTGTTAGCTTCGTTTATATAATCCATCTCCTCGAAAATTCTTTTTCCTAGCTCGTCGATTAATGCAACTAGATCGCTCCTAATAATCCCGATATTATTTTTAAACCAAATTGCTATATTTCTCACTATGTATAAATCTAGAGTGATTTGCTCTCTTAAGCCTGGCCTTTGAATTTTAACAGCAACTTTTTCTCCACTTTTCAGTATCGCTTTGTGGACTTGACCTAGAGATGCGGCTGAAATTGGTTCTTTATCAATTTTTATAAAAATGTTGCTTACTTTATCTTTTAAATCTTCTTCAATACAAGCCATTGCAAGCTTACTCTCGAATCCTGGTAACTGGTCTTGAAGCTGGGCTAATTCTTCTAAAACTACTTGAGGGACAATATCTGGCCTGGTAGACAGTGCTTGTCCAGCTTTAATGAATGCTGGCCCTAAATCCACAAGGAGTTGGGTAAATTCTTTTGCTCTATATGTCTTTCTCTCGGTCTTTTCTAGAGAACCAATTAATTTTTCCCAACCAACACCAATTAATAATAATCCGATTGGCAATAGCGTCTGCCAAAGCCTTCGGACTAGACGAATTGGATTTTTTTTGTAGATTAAGTCAATAGCAACAGGATCATACTCAAGTAGACCTGAGGCTTCAATAAAATCGCTTAATTCTTCAGCCATTTTGGTATGGCAATGTTTTACATCTCTTCTAGTTCATTTTACGCCCAGTCCGTGTCTTTTTGATTGCTTTGACTTATGTTAAATAGCCTTCGTTTTCATAACATAGCTCTATTTGGAAATCTAGAGATAGACTTTGATGAAGGATTTACTGTTTTTACAGGGCAAACGGGTTCAGGTAAATCAATATTTCTTGATACGTTAAATGCTTTATTAGCAAATAAAAAGACTACTTTCGATAATCGGTTGGTAGCCAAAGGTTCTGTTTTTTCCTCAATCGAGGGTGTGTTTTCAGTTTTGAAAAATACAAAAAATTGGTTAAATAATCAAGAAATTGATATTGATGAAGAATTAATTATTACGCGGGAATGGCGTTTCAAAGATAATAAATATAAATCTAGATTTAGAATTAATGGTGTATTAGTTAATAGAGATCAAATATCAGAATTGAGATCATTGCTTTTTGATCTTACACTACAAGGTGATACTTCTATTTTGAATGATTCATTGCATCAATTATACTTGCTAGATTCTTTAGGCTTAAAAGCAATTCAAGAATCCATTGCTAAAGTTAAAAATGATTGGAAAATATGGCATAATTCTAATTTAAGACTAGAAGCAGTAAGAGATAAAATCTCTGATTTAAAAAAAGAGTTTGAGGAAATGGAGTATATATATGAAGATTTAGATAAATTAAAATTAGAGGATCCTGATGAGCTAACAAAGTTAGAAATTGATCAGAATCGTTTATCAAACCTTTTAAGATTAAAAGAAGGAGTTAAAGCTTTATTGATTCGTTTAAATGAAAGTTTAGATGAATATCCATCTGTTTTAGACCATACTAATTTTTGTATTAATGAATTAAAAATATTGTCTCAAATAGATTCTTCTCTAGTACCTATTTTTGATAATTTTTATAGCATTAGTAATAATCTAAATGACGTAATTTGTCAGATTAATGATTATGAAAAAACATTAGATATTGATCCATCTTTTTTAAATGATCTACAAGTTAGATTATCAACTTTAAAATTTTATCAAAAAAAATATAACAGAAATATTCCAGATCTTATTAGCTATAAAAAAGAATTAATTAATTGCTTATCTTCACGTGATGATTCGATTAATATAAACCAGCTTAATTCTTCTGAATATAAAAAAAGAATTATTAGAGATCAGTCTAATAAAGAGTTATCCTCTATTAGAAAAAAAGTTGCTTTGCAACTTGAGGATAAACTTATAAAGACTTTAAAAAAGTTAGGCATTCCTAATGTTCGTTTTAAAGTTCTTTTTGAAAAATGTGAGCCAACAATTAATGGAATCGATAAAATTAATTTTATGTTTTCAGCAAACCCAGGACATCCTTTGGCACCTCTTGCTGAAACAGCATCGGGGGGAGAGAAATCTCGTGTTCTTCTTGCAATGAAGGCGATTTTTTCTACCTTTGATCAATCTAAGCTCTTGATTTTTGACGAAATTGATTCAGGTGTTAGTGGCTCAGTTAGTAGTTACGTAGCTAATTTGCTTTCTGACTTGTCAAGGCATCGGCAAGTATTTTGCGTTACTCATCAACCATTAATTGCAGCATATGCTGATAATCATTTTTCTTTAAAAAAGACTGTTCTTGCTGATAAGACTAAATCAACTGTTCTTGATTTAAAGGAAATCGCTGATAGGCAGAGAGAATTGGCTCTATTAGCAGGTGGTGATATTGTAGAAGCTAATGCTTATGCGGCGAGCTTGCTGGAACACAAAGCTGCATGATGAGCATATTTTTTTATACAATTAGCTATTAAAAATTTTCCCTAATGGGAAGTTCAAAACCTAATTCAAAACAAAAGACATTAAATATTGGTTCTTCTAATGAAGAAGTCATAACTATTCGTGGTGCCAGGCAACACAATTTAAAAAATATTGATTTATCTATTCCAAGAAATAAATTTGTTGTTTTTACAGGCGTTAGTGGAAGTGGTAAAAGTTCTTTAGCTTTTGATACGATTTTTGCTGAAGGACAAAGACGATATGTTGAGAGTTTGTCTGCTTATGCAAGACAATTTTTAGGTCAGGTTGATAAACCAGATGTTGATTCAATTGAAGGTTTATCTCCAGCAATTTCAATTGATCAAAAATCTACTAGTCATAATCCTCGCTCAACAGTTGGAACGGTCACGGAAATACAAGATTATTTTCGTTTGCTATTTGGAAGAGCGGGAGAACCCCATTGCCCTGAGTGCTCTAGGCCAATTAAGCCTCAAAGCATTGATGAGATGGTTGATCAAATCAAGACTCTTCCTGAAGGGACTCGATATCAATTACTTGCACCAGTCGTTAGAGGCAAAAAAGGAACACATTCAAAACTTTTGTCTGGACTTGCTGCAGAGGGATTTGTTCGAGTAAGAATTAATAAAGAAGTTAGAGAATTGGCAGATAATATTGAATTAGATAAAAATCAAGTTCATTCTATTGAGGTAGTGGTTGATAGATTAATTGCGAGAGAAGGGATCGAAGAGAGGTTAACTGATTCATTAACCACTACTTTGAAAAGGGGAGACGGCTTAGCAATAGTTGAAGCAGTACCGAAAAAGAATGAAGAACTTCCTAAAGGTATTGATAGAGAAAGATTATTTTCAGAAAATTTCGCTTGTCCAGTCCATGGGGCTGTAATTGAAGAACTATCTCCAAGACTATTCTCCTTCAATAGCCCTTACGGAGCATGTCCCGATTGTCATGGCCTTGGTCATTTGAAAAAATTCACTTGTGAGAGAGTTGTACCTGATCCGTCATTACCGGTATACGCTGCTGTTGCACCATGGAGTGATAAAGATAATTCATATTATTTTTCATTATTATTTTCAGTAGGTGAGGCTTTTGGTTTTGAAATAAAAACTCCTTGGAAAGATTTAAAAGAAGAGCAAAAAAATATCTTATTAAACGGTAGTAAAGAACCAATTTTAATAAAGGTGGATAGTAGATATAAACAAGATTCTGGATTTAAAAGACCTTTTGAGGGTATTTTACCTATTTTAGAAAGACAGTTGCAGGATGCAAATGGTGAAGCGGTTCGTCAAAAGTTAGAAAAATATCTTGAATTAGTTCCTTGTGCAAGCTGTCATGGTAGGAGATTACGTCCTGAGGCTCTTTCTGTAAAACTTGGCCCATTTTCAATTACTGACCTTACTTCTTCAAGTGTTTCAACCACACTTGAGAATGTTGAGGATTTAATGGGTTTTGAGAAAACTAAAAATTCAAAGCAATTGCTTTCCTATAAACAACAGAAGATTGGTGAATTAGTTTTAAAAGAAATTCGATTACGTCTTCAATTTCTATTAGATGTTGGACTTGATTATTTAACTCTAGATAGACCAGCAATGACTTTGTCTGGCGGGGAAGCTCAAAGAATAAGACTAGCCACCCAAATAGGTGCAGGTTTAACAGGAGTTCTGTATGTTTTAGATGAACCTAGTATTGGACTACATCAAAGAGATAATGATCGATTATTGTCTACTTTAAAAAAACTACGTGATCTAGGTAATACTTTGGTTGTTGTTGAACATGATGAAGACACCATTAGAGCGGCAGATCATTTAGTGGATATAGGTCCTGGTGCTGGTGTCCATGGAGGAAAAATTATTGCTGAAGGATCTATCGATAGCTTGTTAACTGCAAAAGAATCATTGACTGGTGCCTACCTTAGCGGACGTTCATCCATACCTACTCCTGCTAGTAGAAGAGATTCAGTTCAAAGAAAATTACGATTAATTGATTGTAATAAAAATAATCTAAAAAATGTTTCAGTAGATTTTCCATTGGGTAGGCTAGTTGCAGTTACTGGTGTTAGTGGTAGCGGTAAAAGTACTTTAATAAACGAATTACTACACCCTGCTTTAAATCACTCTTTAGGGTTAAAAGTTCCTTTTCCAAAAGGATTAAAAGAGCTGAAAGGTATAAAATCTATTGATAAGGTTATTGTTATTGACCAATCTCCAATTGGCAGGACTCCGCGATCTAACACGGCTACTTATACAGGCGCGTTTGATCCTATACGTCAACTTTTTGCTACTTCTGTTGAAGCAAAAGCGCGAGGATATCAAGCAGGACAATTTAGTTTTAATGTTAAAGGTGGAAGATGTGAAGCTTGTCGTGGTCAGGGTGTAAATGTAATTGAGATGAATTTTCTTCCTGATGTTTATGTTCAATGCGATGTATGCAAAGGAGCTCGATTCAATCGAGAGACATTACAAGTTAAATATAAAAATTTTTCTATATCAGATGTATTAGAAATGACAGTTGAGCAAGCAGTTGATGTTTTTTCAGCAATACCTCAAGCCGCGGATAGACTCAGAACACTTTTAGATGTTGGTCTTGGATATATTAAACTTGGACAACCTGCTCCAACATTATCTGGGGGAGAAGCTCAAAGGGTAAAACTTGCTACTGAATTATCTAGAAGAGCTACAGGAAAAACTCTTTATTTAATTGATGAACCCACAACTGGTTTAAGCTTTTATGATGTTCATAAATTAATGGACGTCATTCAGAGATTGGTAGACAAAGGAAACTCAATTATTGTAATTGAGCATAATTTGGATGTTATTAGATGTTCAGATTGGATTATTGATATGGGTCCAGAAGGAGGCAACCGTGGAGGAGAAATTATTGTCATGGGTACTCCAGAAGAAGTAGCCAAAGATTTAAATAGTCATACAGGTACTTACTTAAAAAAGGTTTTGAAATTACATCCTCCAATTAAAGGTTGAATATTTAATAGGTTTCGTACATATTCCTTAATGTTTGGAGTTGATTTCGTTGTTTTTGATTTATAAATAGTTTCAAAAACAAGTGATAGCAAGCTTTTTGAAAATTTAATATTTATTTAAATAAATCATTATTCTTTCTTTAGGTTTAAGGGGTGCAAAATCAATTATTTATCCAACAACTCACAGGAGGGTTAGCTTGGGGTTAAAACTTTTACATTTAAATTTGCATGGGCTAATCCGATCAAATGATCTTGAATTGGGCAGAGATGCAGATACTGGAGGTCAAACTTTATATGTTTTGGAGTTAGTAAAAGGACTTGCAGCAAGACCTGAAGTTGAAAACGTACAACTCATTACAAGATTAATCGTTGATAGGAAAGTATCCTCTGACTACTCGAAGCCCGTAGAAAAGATATCAAGTTGTGCTGAAATTATTCGATTATCTTTTGGTCCTAAGCGTTACCTCAGAAAAGAATTGTTATGGCCTTATTTGGATGATTTAGCTGATCAAGTAGTTCAAAGATTACGGAAACAAAATAACTTTCCTGATTGGATTCATGCTCACTATGCTGATGCTGGTTATGTTGGAGCATTAGTCAGCAGGAGATTAGGCTTGCCATTGGTTTTTACTGGCCATTCATTAGGTCGTGAAAAACTCAGAAGATTATTGGCTGCTGGAATAGATCATGATCAAATAGAGCAAACTTACTCAATTAGTAAAAGAATTGATGCAGAGGAATTGGCTTTAGCTCATTCAAACTTACTCATAACAAGTACTAAACAAGAAGCTGAAGTACAGTACGCTCGCTACGGGCGATTTAGCTCTAAAAACGTAGTAGTGATTCCACCAGGTGTTGATCTAAATCGTTTTCATCCAATAGATTCTGTTTTAGATAAAGAAGAAAAAGAATTAAATAAACTTTTTAAGCCTTTTCTGAGAGATTTAAATCTTCCCCCTCTCTTAGCTATATCAAGGGCAGTTAGGAGAAAAAATATTCCCGCGTTGCTTGAGGCTTATGGCCGTTCGTCAATATTGCAGCAAAGACATAATCTTATTTTAATTTTAGGTTGTAGAGAAGATGCACGACAGCTTGATAAACAGCAAAGAGAAGTATTTCAGCAAGTTTTTGAATTGGTTGATAAATATAATTTATATGGAAAAGTTGCTTTTCCAAAACAACATAAAAGAGAGCAAATTCCCTCAATATATCGTTGGGCTGCAAATAGAAAAGGATTGTTTGTTAATCCTGCCTTAACTGAGCCGTTTGGCTTGACATTGCTGGAAGCTGCTGCGTGTGGCTTGCCAATGGTTACTACTGATGATGGAGGTCCGAGTGATATTTTGTCTCGTTGTGATAATGGTCTACTCGTAGATGTAACTGATTTAGAGGCCTTTCGAGATGGGTTAGAAACTGCTGGTTCAAATCCATCTTTATGGAACACTTGGAGAAACAATGGAATTGAAGGAGTTAGCAGGCATTTTAGTTGGGATGCACATGTTTGTAATTACATTGCATTGATGCAGAAGCGTTTGAAATTTCTTGCACCTCGTTATTTGACATTTGTAAATACAAAAGAAATAAGTCCTATTGGTCATAAACTATTATTTCTTGATTTAGATAATTATCTTGAGGAATCTAAAGGCTTATTAATATTGAGAAATAAACTAAAAGATCATTCATTTAATAAAAATATCAAATTAGGAATTTTAACCGGTAGATCAATTAAAGCTGCCCGTTATCGATACGCAGAAACACAACTACCTACACCTGCTGTTTGGATATGTCAGGCTGGTACTGAGATTTATTATGCTGATACAAAAAAATCAGATATTTTTTGGCAAGATTTAATATCTGTTGATTGGAATCGGAGTGACGTTGAAAAGGTTTTGTTCGATTTAAAAGAGTATCTAGAGCTTCAATTAACTGAATTCCAAGGTCCTTTTAAGGTTAGTTATTTGTTAAAAGAACCTAGTCATGCAATTTTACCTTTGGTACGAAAAAGACTTAGGCAGTCTGGACTTGCCGCAACTCCTCACCTTAAATGTCATTGGTATTTAGACGTTGTTCCTTTGCGAGCATCGCGAGCGGAAGCCATAAGATTTTTGACTTTACGTTGGGGCATATCTTTAGACAAAGTTCTTGTAGTAGCAAGTCAACAAGGTGATGATGAGTTGATAAGAGGATTGACTACTAATGTTGTTCCTTTTGATCATGATTCATCATTAGATGGATTGAGAACCCAACAAAGAGTTTTCTTTTCTGATGATCAAGATGATGTCTTAGATGGTTTAAAACATTTTCGATTTTTAACAAGTCATTAATCTTTAATATTTTTAAATCTTTTTAGTATTTTTTGAACATAAATGAATTTATTTTTTGTCTTTTTCAAGGATTAATGTAAGTTGTTGATATGGTGGCTCTTCACTAATGAAACCCCAATCATTAAAAATTTTTGAATCTATATGAGTTATTATTTGTTGTTTGTTTCTTTTTTCTACTTTAAAGCCATCCGCTGACATTTTTCTCATAAGTCTTGCTGATTCTTCAAACCGAGCAGCCATGGAATCTAGAGTTTCACAGTCCCTTGTTAACCCTTCTTCTTTCCAAGTAAAATAGGTCATCAGTTCAATTTGAAGATTTAAGATTTAGCGAAAAATACTAGATTGATTATTATTAATAATAATGTAACAAACCAGAAGCTACTCACAATATGAGTTTCTTTGTTACCTTTGAGCTCAAAATGGTGATGTATTGGAGTCATCAAAAATATTTTATGTCCTTTCCCTTTTATTTTCTTAGAAATTTTAAAAATACCTACTTGAGTTATTACTGAGATTGATTCTGCTGCAAGTACTCCTCCCATAACTAATAGAGACCAAAGATTATTTGATATCAGTGCAATGCCACCAAGAGATGCTCCAATAGCTAAAGATCCTGAGTCACCCATAAATAATTTCGCTGGATGTTTATTAAGAACAAGAAAACCCATAGAACTCCCAGCCATTACTATGCAAAGAGGAGCTAGGGTTTCAGAGTAAGCTTGATTCTCTATTAAAATAGTTATCGCTAAACCTGTAAAAATTAAAGCACTACATCCACTTAGTAAGCCATCTAAACCATCAGTCAAATTAGTTGAATTGCTTTCTGCTAATAATACAAATATTCCTAAAGGATAAATTAAATTTTCTATATTAACAATTTTATTTGCTATTTGAATATTACTAGACAGCAAATTATTTGATACGCAAAAAATAATAAAAATAAGACTGATAAAAAATTGAAAAATTAATTTTTGATTCGAAGTAAGACCAGTATTAAATTTTTTTTTCAAACTTATTAAATCATCAATTAAGCCTATTAACATAAAAGATATAATGAGTAAGCTCAAAGTCAAAATAATTCTGTAATCTTGACTTTTAAAATATAAAATATTAGCTATTATGATTGCTATTGGAATAAAAAGAACTCCTCCCATAGTGGGAGTTCCTTGTTTTATATAATGTTTCTTTGGACCTTCTTCTCTAATTATCTGCTGAATTTTTATTTTTTTTAAGATGGGAACACTTATATAAGTAATAAATGATGATATTAGTGCTGCAATTATAAAGGGAATAGTTAAAGAGTAATTTTCAAAATATAAATCACAAAATAAAGATGCAAATGTAATTATTCCAAATAAAATAAATATTTGAGAATTAATATTATTGAAAAATGATATTTTTTTTTTATTTAAAGGCTTATTATATTTTTCCACAACTAAAGCTATTAAATTAATCTTCCCACTCTTCATCTGTTGTTTCTTCTTCGGCTTTATAGTCCTCTTTTTCTCCCATTAAAGCTGAAAGCTCTTCTTCTTCTACAGTACTTATTTCTTGATCATTCGAATCTTCATCCGAAACTAATCTCCCACTAGTCTCTAGCCATGATAATAAATCGGGTTCTTCTCGCAGAGGTAGAACAGGAGCAGGTTCTTGCCTGGCATAGCGAGTTAGTGCGGGGTTGATACCGTCTAAACTAGATAAATTGATTTTTTTTAGATCGCTCATATCGGGATTTTGATCGATGAATTAACATAATGCATTATGGATTAATTTTCTAATCTTTATGCTGACTTCAAAGCTGACACTGATGATTTGTACTTGGGTAGTGGCTTTCTTAGTAAGTATTTCTCTTCGTGTGGTTGGTTTTATTCATCCTCAACCTTTTTCCATAAATCTTTTTTTAGTGTGGTTTTTGCTTTTTGGTCCTTCTATTTTTCTTTTAATTTATTTTTGGGCTAGGAGATTTTTTTCAATAGATTCGTTAACTTAACTTAAATTTTCAATTGATTTTAATGTTCGCATCTCTTTTTTTTATTTTTACTACAAATGATGATGTTAAAGATCTATTGATTTTCGGACATGATATTAATTCTTGGTTGGTTTATGTACTTATTTTTTTTGGGTTAACCTCTTTGGCTTTTGTTTCGGTATGGCTCATAGGATTTTTTACTGAAAGCCAATCAGGAAAATCTATTAAGCAGCCCTGGGAATAAATTTTGTATCTTTTTTGCGATTTTTGAGATCTTGAAAATATTTGAATCAGCATTGAAAATCTAAATGAGAAATATTGTCCAATAGTTCTCTATATTTAATAAGAAGAATTGAATTTCCTCATAGGAGAGAACCATATGGGAATAGCTAAAAAAGTTGTTTTGGCCTATTCAGGAGGAGTAGATACTAGTGTTTGTATTCCCTATTTGAAGACGGAGTATGGAGTTGAGCATGTGATTGCTTTCGCGGCAGATCTTGGGCAGGGCGATGAGCTGGATGTAATCAAAAAAAAAGCTATTTCAGCTGGAGCATCGAAGTCATTAGTCGGAAACTTAGTAAAGCCTTTTATTGAAGATTTTGCTTTTCCAGCAATTAGGTCTAATGCTCTATATCAAGGTAAATATCCGCTTTCAACGGCATTAGCTAGACCATTAATTGCAAAAAAACTTGTTGAAATTGCAAGGGAATTAAATGCCGATGGAGTCGCTCATGGGTGTACGGGCAAGGGTAATGATCAAGTTCGTTTTGATGTGACAATTGGAGCTTTAGCTCCTGATTTGAAATTGCTTACACCAGCGAGGGAATGGGGAATGAGCCGCGAAGAAACGATTGCCTATGGAGAAAAATATGGAATAGTTCCTCCTGTTAGTAAAAAAAATCCTTACTCAATTGACCTGAATCTTTTGGGTAGAAGCATTGAAGCAGGTCCATTAGAAGATCCTTTTGAGATGCCATCCGAAGAAGTCTTTGGTATTACCTCCTCAATTGCTGATTCACCTAATACAGCTGAGATAGTTGACATTCTTTTTGAGAATGGTTACCCAGTTGCAATTAATGGAGAATTGATGGATCCTGTTTCTCTTGTAAAAAAAGCTAATAGCCTTGCAGGAAAACATGGTTTTGGACGTTTGGATATTATTGAAGACAGAGTAGTAGGGATTAAAAGTCGAGAAATTTATGAAACACCAGGATTGCTTTTATTAATTAAAGCTCATCAAGAAATGGAGAGCTTAACTTTACCCGCTGATTTATTAAATACTAAATTTAACCTAGAAAGACAATGGGCAGACTTGGTTTATAAAGGTTTCTGGTTTAGTCCTTTAAAAGAAGCATTAGATGGATTTATTAATTTTTCTCAAAAGTATGTCAATGGAATTGTAAGGATAAGGCTTTTCAAGGGCAATGCTGATGTTATTGGTCGAAAGTCGCAAGAAAATAGTTTGTACATTTCAGATATGTCCACTTATGGAGGTGAGGATAAATTCAACCACAAATCCGCTGAAGGATTTATTTATGTATGGGGATTGCCCAGTCGAATTTGGTCTTGGATAAACAAGTAAAATGTAAGATTCTTTATTTTATTTAGCTCTTATCTTTATCTTTATTCTTTTGATTCTTTTGACTCTTCTTTATTATCCCCTTCTACAGTTGATTCGGCTTTAACTTCAGTAGATTTTACTTCTTCTTTTTCTGTTTCAGATTTTTCAGGTTCATCGTCCTTAGATGTTGATTTTGGAGTTGGCAAAGGACCAAATTGTTTAACTGTGAGGTATCGAATAACATCTTCACTTAACCTCATTGCTTTCTCTAGGGTTGCAACTTGCTGACCATTGCCTTGATGACTTAATTGCACATATACTCCCTCTTTATGTTTAGCAATTGGATAAGCAAGTCTTCTTTTGCCTCTCATTTGGCTATCTAGTACGTCAGTTCCTGATTTCTCAAGAATTTCGCTATATTTTTTTATGTGGCTATCTACTTCTTCTTCCGGGATATCCGGACGAAGAATGTACATAGTTTCGTAATAGGGTTTTTCAGACATGGATGGAATTTCCGACTAGGACTTAAGGCTCATAAAGAGCGACGGAGTTATGATCCTATACCGAGGTGGTAACTTTTCACAATTGTATTTTTGTTGCTTCGCTGATTGTGGGCAGGTCAGGTTCCTTCCCTTGTGTGCAAGACCAAACACAATAAAAAATCATTGAAAAAAGACTAATGAATAAAGTACTAGAGAAGGTTCTTATAATTAATGATTCTAGAAAAGGACTAAAAAGAATTTCGAATACAAAACTAACTATGATTATGCCAATATTAATTAGCAATGATTGCAGTGCGTTAAAACGTAAAAAATAAGATATTTTACTATTTCTTATTAGTCCAATATAGATAGCTAAAAATAATAATAAATTTCCAAAAGGTATTGACCTTTCGATTAGAATAATTGGTATTGCAGGTATTTGAGTGATTTGAGTAAAAGGATACTTTATAAATAAATGATTACCAAATGTAAGTGAATCAGCCCAAGGAATCATATAAAGAATAACTCCTAATATTTTTTCTCCTGGTGAAGGCATAAGAAATTTTATTTTTTTAAGATTAAACTATTAAATGTTTCTCTGCACATGATTTCATTATTTGAGTAGGCACGTTATTAAAACCACTCCAAAGTTTTATTGATAAGGCACCTTGCTCGACAAGCATATCAAGACCATCAATTACAAAACAATTTTTTTTCTGCCCAAGTTTCAACCAGTTGGTTGGTCTTGGAGTATAAATTAAATCGTACAGAATAGTTTTGTTAGAGAGGCTTTCCCATATTTGATTGCCAAGAGGAATATTGTTTTGTTGAGTATTTAGGCTATTCATTCCGATTGGAGTTGTGTTAACAATTAAATCGGCTTCATTGATATATGATCTAATGTTTATGTCGTTATTATTAATAGCTTCAATTGATATATGGTTTTTTGATAATAAGTTTTTCATGCTTCTTACAAAAATATCTAATGAATTTTCATTTCTACCAATTATTTTTATGTTTTTAACATTTAAACTATTTAACCCCATAACTACAGCTCTTGCGCTGCCTCCACAACCCATGACAACTACATTTTTATCCATTAAACTATGATTTTTTAATGGTATCAAGAATCCCTCTACGTCAGTGTTAGCACCTATCCATTGATTATTTTTTTCCGGTATTAGTGTATTAACTGCTTGTATATCATTTGCAATTTTAGTTAATTTATTGCAAGATTTAAGAACTTCTTGCTTGTGAGGAATAGTTATATTTAATCCTTTGCAATCTACAAATCTTAGGGCAGTTGTTAAATCGTAAATATTTTTTTTATCGCAAGGTATTGCTAAATAACACCAATCAAGTCCCATTTCTTCATATGCCGCATTGTGCATAATTGGAGAAAGTGAGTGATTTACTGGCTGTCCAAGAAGTCCTACTAGTTTAGTTTTTCCAGTGATAGCAATCATTTCGTTAAAAAGTTGATTTGAAATTTATCAGAGACTGTTCGGGAACCACGCCTCGCCTCAAACAGGTCTCACTGACGAGGATGTTACTTAAAGAAAGAAATTAAAGGAGTTAATCACCCATGGGGAAGGTTGTTGGCATCGATCTTGGAACTACAAATAGTTGTGTTGCAGTAATGGAGGGTGGTAAGCCAACTGTAATCGCAAATGCTGAGGGTTTTAGAACCACTCCATCAGTGGTTGCTTACACAAAAAATCAAGACCAACTGGTTGGACAAATTGCGAAGCGCCAAGCAGTAATGAATCCAGAAAACACTTTTTATTCTTCCAAGAGATTTGTTGGACGAAGGGTAGATGAAGTAAACGACGAATCTAAGGAAGTCAGTTATGGAGTTGAAAAAGCAGGTTCTAATGTCAAATTAAAGTGCCCCATACTAGATAAACAGTTTTCTCCTGAAGAAGTTAGTGCTCAAGTTTTGAGAAAACTTTCTGAGGATGCAGGAAAATATTTAGGTGAAACAGTCACACAAGCTGTAATTACTGTTCCGGCGTATTTTAATGATTCACAAAGACAAGCAACCAAAGACGCAGGGAAAATAGCAGGCTTAGAGGTTCTTAGAATTATCAATGAGCCAACTGCCGCTGCTTTAGCTTATGGTTTAGATAAAAAAAGTAATGAAAGAATCTTAGTTTTTGATTTGGGTGGTGGAACTTTCGATGTATCTGTTTTAGAAGTTGGTGACGGAGTATTCGAAGTTCTCTCTACATCTGGAGATACTCATTTGGGTGGAGATGATTTCGATCGTGCAATTGTTGACCACTTAGCCTCAACATTCAAAAGTAATGAGGGTATAGATCTACGCCAAGATAAACAAGCCCTTCAACGTCTAACTGAAGCAGCTGAAAAAGCGAAAATAGAATTATCAAATGCTACTCAAAGTGAAATAAATCTTCCTTTTATAACAGCCACACCTGAAGGTCCAAAACATCTAGATTTGACACTCACAAGAGGAAAGTTTGAAGAGTTAGCAGCAAATCTTATTGATCGCTGCAGGGTTCCAGTCGAACAAGCTTTGAAAGATGCAAAATTATCTACTGGTGAAATAGATGAGATTGTCATGGTAGGAGGTTCTACAAGAATGCCAGCAGTGAAAGAGTTGGTAAAAAGAGTCACTACTAAAGATCCAAACCAAACAGTTAATCCAGATGAAGTCGTGGCTGTTGGAGCAGCTATTCAGGGTGGAGTTCTTGCTGGCGAAGTCAAAGATATTTTGCTCCTTGACGTAACTCCTTTATCTCTTGGGGTTGAAACTTTAGGTGGGGTGATGACAAAAATGATCTCAAGAAATACCACTGTTCCCACTAAAAAAGCCGAAACATATTCAACAGCAGTTGATGGTCAAACGAATGTAGAAATTCACGTTTTACAAGGAGAACGTGAGATGGCTTCCGATAACAAAAGTCTTGGAACTTTTCGTTTAGACGGAATACCTCCTGCTCCAAGAGGTGTTCCTCAAATCGAAGTGACTTTTGATATTGACGCTAATGGAATCCTAAGTGTCACCGCTAAAGATAAAGGTAGCGGTAAAGAGCAAAGCATCTCAATTACTGGTGCCTCAACTTTGTCGGACAGCGAAGTTGATAAAATGGTTAAGGATGCTGAAATGAATGCTTCTGCGGATAAAGAAAAGCGTGAAAAAATTGATATTAAAAATCAAGCTGAAACACTTGTGTATCAAGCTGAAAAACAAATAGGTGAGCTTGGCGATAAAGTTGATGAAGAAGCAAAAACTAAAGTCGAAGAGAAACGAGTCAAGCTAAAAGAAGCTGTTGAAAAAGACGATTATGAACTTATGAAGTCTTTAGTAGAGGAGCTTCAACAGGAATTGTATTCACTAGGAGCTTCTGTCTATCAGCAAGCAAACGCTGCTTCACAAGCTGCTGATTCAAACACTGATAATAAGCCTGATGGAGATGATGTTATTGACGCTGACTTTACCGAAACAAAATAAATTTATATTTATTGGTTCTCTATTTTAAGTCCAATCCATTCAGCACATGCAGGAGCTAATAAAATACCATTTCTGTAATGTCCTGTATTAATTAATAAGCCAGTTTCTAATTCTTTTATTAATGGACTTGGTTCGTTTGTTGGTCTAGCTCTTATTCCACTCCATTCATTGCTAATTCTTGCATTTCTGATCCACTTTGGAGCAGTATCTTTTATTTTTAACATAACTTGTTTTTCAAGTTGGCTTGGACTGATGCCACGCTCTACAGTTGCTCCAACTAGTAGGTGATTGGGCTTATTGTGTATAAAGTTTATTGATTGATAATTTAATATTCCAGGCCAATCTTGCCAATTAATAGCTTTGTCTTCTAATTCTAATTCAACAACTTGACCTAAGATCGGCTCTAAAAATATTTTATAACCTAATGGTGCTAATAGTTTTTGAGTATTTAATGCTGAGCAAAGTACTACAAAATCTTGATTCATATATTTATTATTTCCTAAATTAATATTCCATCTTTTTTCATGTAATTTATTATTTTTACTTATTTTAACAACATTATTTTCTATTTTATTTATTTTGATTTGATCAAGACTATGCATTAATACTTTTATTAATTCTATGGGATTTAAACGACCATCTTCATGTGAAATTACTCCTCCTATTAACTTTGTTTCAAATGTAGAATTCCAAAAATCTAAAGAATTTTTATCTAAAAGTTCAATTTTAAATCCCTTTTTATTGTTTATTATTTGAATCATTGATTGATATTCTTTTTCAGAACTTGCTAATTTAATTAATGGTTTTTCTAATATTAAATTGAACTCAGGATAGTCTATGTCAGCAAGCCATTCTTTCCATAACTTCATACTCCTATTCCGTAGTGAAAAAGCTCTTCCTTTTGATTTTTTGTAGATATTTCCCATTAGAACCCCTAAACTAGCTTGTGTCCCATTTTTAGGATTTAAATTATTTATCTCTGAATTTACCATTGGGTCGATTAAATTTACTTTGTAACCTTTTTTCCCTAGATAAAATGCAGTTGTAATTCCTGCTATACCACAACCAATAACTGAAATTTCAATTTGCTTTATGTCTGTTTTTGGGCTGTTTGTTTGCATAGATGTTATGAAATTTGCTTGTTAATTTTCAATGAGTGGTCTAAAAAAGAGAATAGTTTAAGGATATCGCTTTAGTGAGCATTAAAACAGTTATCTTGCAGTTCATTTGTCCTGATAGGCCTGGACTTGTAAGTGATTTGTCAACTTGGGTAGCAAGTAAAAATGGGAATATTAGACATGCTGATCACCATACAGATTCAGATGCAAAATTGTTTCTCAGTCGTATAGAGTGGGATTTAGAAGGATTTCTGCTTGATAAAAATGAAATAAATTCTGAAGTAATTTTGCTTGAGCAGAGACTGAATGGAAAAGCTGTATTGAGTTTCTCTGAAGATTTTCCCAATGTTGCAATATTTGTTAGTAAGCAGAGTCACTGTTTGGTTGATCTTTTATGGAGAGTTAAGGCAGGTGAATTATGTATGAATGTTCCTTTAGTTATCTCAAATCATTCGGATTTGGAGGAACTTTGCTCAAGTTTTTCAATTCCTTTTAAGCTTATAAAAGTAGATAAAAATAATAAAGCGGATTCAGAAACTAAGATTTTAGATTTATTAAATGAATATAAAATTGATTTAGGAGTTTTGGCTAAATACATGCAGATTTTAAGTAGTTCATTTTTAGAGAAGTTTCCCCATTTTATTAATATTCACCATTCTTTTCTTCCTGCTTTTAAAGGTGCTCAACCATATCATCAGGCGTGGGAAAGAGGAGTAAAATTAATTGGCGCAACAGCTCATTATGTTACTAAGGATCTAGATGCTGGTCCCATAATCGAACAGACTATATCTAATGTGAGTCATCGCGATGAAGTAACAGATTTAATAAGAAAGGGTAGAGATCTTGAGCGAGTTGCATTAGCAAGAGCTTTAAGATTACATTTAAGACGACAAGTGATTGTTTATAAAGGGAGAACTGCGGTTTTTACATGATTAATAATGGTGTTTTCTTTAATTAAAAAAAATAATTTTTCAGACAATATTGGCTGGAGTTGTTTTCAGTTAGGTGTTTTTTGCTTGCCTTCTAGTGCATTACTTTCTTATGTGTTTTTGCTTGTAGCTCTTTTTGATCAATCTCTAAAAAGAAGAGATTTCTATTGGAGGGAATATTGGAATTATCCGCTAGTGTTTGTGACTTTTTTGATGATAATTGGTTGTATTCGTTCTCCTACCGGTTGGCTAGCTTGGCTTGGTCTTTTTAATTGGTTGCCATTTTTTTGGTTTTTTTGGGGTTTTCAACCATATATGTTGACCCCTGAGAGAAGAATAAAATGCGCTTCCTGTCTTGTATGGGGAAGTCTACCTGTTTTGATAACTGGCTTTGGTCAGTTATGGTTTGGATGGGAGGGTCCTTGGCAGATTTTTGATGGTTTAATAATTTGGCATATATCTCCTGGAGGAGAGCCATTAGGACGATTGTCTGGATTGTTTGACTATGCAAATATCAATGCTGCATGGTTAGCGGGCGTATGGCCATTGTGCTTGGCTTCCGTTCTGCATCCTTTTATTTGTGGAAAAAACAGAATTATTCCCTGTGTACTTTTAGTTGCCTTTGTTTCGTCAATGATTTTAACTGATTCTCGAAATGCATGGGGAGCAATCGTTTTAGGTTTGCCATTGGTTTTTGGTTCAGCATCATGGGGTTGGTTAATCCCATTGATGCTCATTTGTGTTATTCCAGTGTTAATTGCGGTTTTACCTGTTTTTGATTTTGGAATTCAACAATTTGCAAGAAGTATCGTTCCTGATTCTATTTGGATGAGATTAAATGATATGCAGTTTGTTGACACTAGAACTTTTGAATCAACACGTGTTGGCCAATGGAAAGTTGCTCTTAATTTAATTTTTGAAAAGCCATGGTTAGGTTGGGGAGCAGCAGCTTTTTCAATTATTTATCCTCTGAGAACAGGTTTATTTCATGGCCACTCCCATAACTTGCCTTTAGAATTAGCAATAAGTCATGGTATTTTAGTCTCTTTTTTGATTAATATATTTGTTTTTAGCTTATTAATAATTTCGGGTTTTTATAGAATATTTGATAAATTAAATTCAAAAGAAAATATAATACTTGATCGAGCTTGGTGGACTTCTACTCTAATTCTTATTTGTTTTCATGCGACAGATATTCCATTATTTGATAGCAGAATAAATATCTTAGGTTGGATATTATTGATAGGCCTTAGATGTATGATCTATAATTCTAGAAACTGTAATATTTTATTAAAGAAAATTTGAAAAGTACTATATTGACTCTCTTTGTTCAATTGTAATCTGTCTTTCATAAATTGAATGCTCATTAAAAATTCTAGCAGTTAAAAAGCTAGCTATAGATGTAATTAATAGTGGCTTGAGTATTAAAAGATTTTTAGTTAATGCGAAAGCTAAAAACATTGCAGTTAAGGGAGTTCTTGAGCATCCAGCTACGAATCCGCCCATTCCAGCAAAAATAAAAGTTGTTGGCACATGGCCCGTTAATGTTTCTAATCCTATGCCGCTGGCCAATCCTATAGATCCTCCTAGGGTGAGCATTGGATAAAACAAACCACCTGGTGCCCCAGAGGCAGCTGCTAAACCAGAAGCAAAAAATAAAACTATAAATATGCTTATTGCAAGCGTAAAACTACTACTTTCATTAACAATAATTTTTTGTAATCCTTCGATATTATGAAAATTTTCTGGAAGTATTGAATACGTTGAGCCAAGTAAAAATCCAGATAAGCTCATTCTTTGAATAGTTTTATTTTTAAACCATTTGTTTCCTAGTACTTGCATTTTTAAAACATATTGGCAATACATTTCTGCTAGGAATCCAATTAAGATTCCTAAAAATATTAGGTATAAAAAATCTATCGGAAAGAATTTGATTACTGGTGTATAAGCTCTTTCTAATTGAAAACCTAAATTATTGATGAATCCACCAGCTCTTTGATCTAGTCCAATCGCCTGCAAAATATCAGCGCAACTGTCAGCCCAGAATGTTGTTATTACTACTAGTAATAGAACTACTGGTCTGGCTGAATTTAGAAGTTCCTCAATTGCATAGATGAACCCTCCAATAGGTGCACTAAAAATAGCAGCAATTCCAGCTCCTCCTCCCGCTGCAACTATGACTCTTCGAAATGAAATAGGGGCTTTTAGCCATTTGGCCATTTTCCAGGCGACAGATCCTCCCATTTGTACTGCTGGGCCTTCTGGTCCTAGTGGGAATCCACTGCCGATAGCAATTATTCCAGTAAATAGTTTTACGACACCAACTCTTAATCCCATAGGGACTGGCTTATGGCGAAGAAACGCAATGATGTGACTTACTCCTGCTCCTTTAGCTGCAGGAGCAAAATTTTGAATGATTGATCCAGAAATTAATCCTCCTAATCCTCCTAAAATTGGTAAAACTGTCCATCTAGGTAAATATCCAAGAAG
This sequence comes from Prochlorococcus sp. MIT2304, assembly GCF_059772405.1. Taxonomy (NCBI): domain Bacteria; kingdom Bacillati; phylum Cyanobacteriota; class Cyanophyceae; order Synechococcales; family Prochlorococcaceae; genus Prochlorococcus; species Prochlorococcus sp. MIT2304. The sequence goes on along the minus strand of NZ_CM186286.1, from coordinate 1,284,136 downwards.
ATTTGATCGATAATTTTCTAACGCATGGATTCCAGTTTTAAATAATATTCCAGTTAATGCTGCTCCGAACCCTGTAAGAATTAGAGCAAGAATTACATTGAGCCATTTCTTCTGAAGAAGTTTTTTGATGCTTTGAGTTGATTTTTTTTGTATTAGATTTTGACTCTTACTTCTGATCATTTAACTCAATTTACTTTTGTAAAATAGAGGCTTCTTCTTCTTTTGTTATCACACGACCATCTTCGATAAAGTTTGGTATTTCATTAAAGTTTAAGTATCTGTATATTTCGTCAGTTAAAGGAGAAACTTTTTTGGAGGCTATCTCAAGATATTCATCTTTGCTGGGAATATGACCTAATAATGCGCAAACAGCAGCCAGTTCTGCACTTCCTAGAAATACTTGAGCTCCTTTTCCTAATCTGTTGTTGAAATTCCTTGTACTGGTTGAGAAAACAGTTGAATTATCTTCTACACGAGCTTGATTGCCCATACAAAGAGAACAACCAGGCATTTCCATCCTGCTTCCAGCTTTTTCAAAGATCTCGTAGTATCCCTCTTCTTTTAGAATTTCTTCGTCCATTCGTGTTGGCGGACATACCCATAATCGAGCTGATAACGTCCCTTCTCCTTCGAGAATTTTTGCAGCCGCTCGATAATGTCCAATATTGGTCATACACGAACCAATAAAAACTTCTTGAATAGGAGTCCCTGCGACTTTGCTTAAAAGTTTGACGTTATCAGGATCATTAGGACAAGCTAAAACAGGTTCTTTGAGTTCATTCAAGTCTATTTCAATGATTTCTGAGTATTGAGCATTAGAGTCGGCTGAAAGTAAATCTGGTTTTTTCAACCATTCTTCCATTTCTTTAATTCTTCTACTTATTGTTCTGGCGTCTTTATATCCTCGAGCAATCATATTTTTAAGTAAAACAATATTGCTTTTTAAATATTCACTGATTGTTGATTCAGAGAGTTGAATAGTACAGCCTGCACAAGATCTTTCTGCACTAGCATCCGTTAACTCAAAGGCTTGCTCTAATTTTAAGTTTGGTAGACCTTCAATTTCTAATATTTTTCCATTAAACACATTAACTTTGTTCTCTTTTGCGACAGTCAGAAGTCCTTTTTGGATAGCCATCCACGGAATAGCATTAACTACATCTCTTAAAGTGACCCCAGTTTTTAAAGACCCTTTAAAACGTACAAGAACTGACTCCGGCATATCTAAAGGCATGGAACCGATGGCTGCAGCAAATGCCACTACTCCTGAACCTCCTGGAAATGAGATTCCTAATGGGAACCTAGTATGACTATCGCCACCTGTCCCTACTGTGTCCGGCAAAAGCATTCTATTTAGCCAACTGTGAATGATTCCATCGCCAGGTTTTAATGCTATTCCTCCTCTTTCAGCAAAAAAATCAGGGAGTTCTTTTTGAGTTTTGATATCAACGGGTTTGGGATATGCAGCTGTATGACAGAAACTCTGCATAACTAAATCAGCAGAAAATCCCAAACAGGCTAATTCTTTCATTTCATCTCTAGTCATTGGACCAGTAGTATCTTGACTACCAACGGTTGTCATTATTGGCTCACAACTTGCACCAGGGAGAACGCCTTCTAAACCACAAGCTTTTCCAACCATTTTTTGAGCTTGTGTAAACCCATGCTTTGCTGCAGGTGGCTGACCAGGACGAATAAAAAGATTGGAGGGAGGAAGTTTTAATTTTGCTCTAACTTTGTCTGTTAAAGCTCGTCCAATCATTAAAGGAATTCGCCCACCTGCTCTGACTTCATCAGTAATAGTTTGTGGTTTTAAGTCAAATTTTGATAGAAGTTCTCCACTGTTTGTTTTATTTTCATTTCTTCTAACTTCGCCTTTGTAAGGAAAAATAGTAATGAGATCTCCTGTTTTGAGCTTGCTTACATCACATTCAATTGGAAGTGCACCTGAATCTTCTGCAGTATTAAAGAAAATAGGAGCAATTTTGCCTCCTATTACTACTCCACTTCCTCGTTTATTTGGTACGAAAGGTATGTCTTGTCCCGTATGCCAAAGGACAGAGTTTATTGCTGATTTTCTTGAGCTTCCTGTTCCAACTACATCTCCAACATAAGCAATATCATGTCCTTTCTTTTTTAATTCTTCAATAGTGTTTAAACCATTTGGATCTCGAGTTTCTAGCATCGCTAGAGCATGCAAAGGAATATCCGGTCTTGTTGTGGCATGAGTTGCTGGAGAGAGGTCGTCTGTATTTGTTTCTCCTTCAACTTTAAAGACTGTGACTGTTATTTCTTCAGCTAAAGGTTGTTTGTTTGTAAACCATTCTCCATTAGACCAACTATTTATAACTTTTTCTGCATAAATGTTATTTTTGGCTAATTCGAAAATGTCATTTAAGGCATCATAGACTAAAAGAGTATTACTCAATCCATTGCATGCTGAAGCTGCTAATTCTTTATTATTAGATTCTAGTATTTCAATTAATGCTGCTACATTATATCCGCCAATCATTGTACCCAAAAGCTCAGTTGCTTTTAAAGGACTGACTAATGGACTTTTAGATTCTTCTTGAGCAATTGAGCTCAGCCAAGTTGCTTTAACATAAGAGGCTTGATCAACTCCAGGAGGGATTCGATTGATAAGAAGATCCAATAAGAAGTTTTTATCGATTTCTTTGTCTGGCTTTTCTAATAACTCTGTTAAAGCTTGAGTCTGTTTTGCATCTAAAGGCAGCGGAGGGATCCCTAGTGCTTTTCTTTCTGCAACGTGTGATAAATAATTTTTTAGCATTGTTAAATCTCAATAAAGAATGTATTTGAGTGATAGCCTCTTGTTTCCATCGTTTACAACTGCATGTTTCTTGAATAATCATTCAGATAATGCAACTTATTACCCCCCTATGACTGATACTTCTCTAATCTTATATCTATGATCACGCTTTAAATGTCCACCTCATCATATTTTTCAATGGTGGATAGCACCTCTGACCTCAATGTGGTCGAGACTCGTCCATTAATGTCACCAGCATTACTTCATAGAGATTTGCCTTTGGATAAGGCAGCCTCTGAAATAGTTTCTACTACTCGCAAAAAGATACAATCAATTCTAAATGGTATTGATCCAAGAATTTTGGTGATTGTTGGACCATGTTCAGTTCATGATGTTGATGCGGCTATTGAATATGCAAATCGTTTAGCTCCATTGAGGGATAAATATAAGCAGAAGTTAGAAATTGTTATGCGTGTTTATTTTGAGAAACCTCGTACAACTGTTGGTTGGAAAGGACTTATTAATGATCCTCATCTTGATGATTCTTATGATATTAATACTGGATTGAGAAAAGCAAGAGGTTTATTGCTTGATTTAGCTAAAAAAGGAATGCCTGCAGCAACAGAATTACTCGATCCTGTTGTTCCTCAATACATTGCTGATTTAATCAGCTGGACTGCTATCGGAGCAAGAACGACGGAGAGTCAGACTCATCGTGAAATGGCATCTGGATTATCAATGCCAGTTGGTTATAAGAATGGTACCGATGGGACAGCAACAATAGCGATTAATGCAATGCAAGCGGCTTCAAAACCTCATCATTTTTTAGGAATTAATAATGATGGTCACGCTTCGATCGTGAGTACAACAGGCAATCCAGATGGCCATCTTGTTCTAAGAGGTGGTAAAAATGGAACTAATTATCATATTGAAGCAATTAATTTAATTGTAGAGGAATTGGTACAATCTAAGATGCCTGGAAGAGTGATGGTTGATTGTAGTCATGGCAACTCTAATAAAGATTTTCGTAGACAATCAGAAGTTTTACGTGATGTCGCCTCACAGTTAAAAGCTGGGTCAAAGAATGTAATGGGCGTAATGATTGAAAGTCATCTCGTTGAGGGTAATCAGAAATTAAATCCAGATTTGTCAAAACTTACTTATGGACAAAGTGTTACGGATGCATGCATAAACTTTTCTACAACTGAGGTTTTATTGGAGGAATTAGCTGAATCAGTCAATTAATTTGGTGTTTTATATTCCTATGAACCATATACCTATACAAGTTACCCCAATAGGAACAGTTAAATTATCAATACCCCAAGGACTTATTTGTTCTAAAAAAGTTGCTATTAGCGAAATGACTACTATTTCTATAGGCTGTATGCCTAAATTATTCAGTGAAGAAATAATTGATGTCGTCATAGCCACTACTGTTCCCATTGTTAATGTTCCAAGAATCGATTTTGTTTGACCAAGTATTGACCATTTTGGAGAGTTAATAGATCTACCAATTAAACCTGCTAATCCATCACCAAAAGCCATTGATAGTACTCCTATGGAAATAGAGGATGCATAGCGAGGCCAGAAAAGTAAAAGTAATAGAGTAATGCTGATACCATATGCAACTGTTCCAAAACTTTTTCTGTCGATATCCTCAATAGCTGGTAATAAACGATATTGGTAATTAACACCTAAGGCTATTGTGATTAATAATGCAGTTAGGAAAGCTATATTTTTTGGAATATCAAATAACCAGGCTAAGAGAATTACAGGTCCAGTTCCAATATGAATAATTTTTCTACTTAATTCTTCTTTTTTAGGAAAAAATCTTTTACATAAATATGCAATCAAGAAAAGTATAATTATCCATAATGCAATAACAAAAATAGCTATTTGAATAGGCAATGGTTATGCAGCGTTTTGACGAGTAGTCATTACTCTCAATTTTAAAATAGCTTTTGCTTCAAGTTGTCTTACACGCTCTCGAGACACATTGATTTGTCTTCCAATTTCAGCAAGAGTAAGTGGCTCTTCTCCATCAAGGCCAAAGCGAAGTCTCATTATTTTTTGCTCTCTTTCATTTAATTGAGATAACCATCCCCCAAGGTGTTCTTTTTGAATACTTCTATCCATCCCTTCCATTGGCTCATCAGAATTTGGGTCGGGAATTAATTCTCCTAAAGTACTTCGATCCTCTTCGCCTCTAGCATGAGCATCAAGAGACGCACATGGCGCGCTTTGCGACACAAGATCTTCTAAATCTTGAGGTTCGATTCCCATTGCGTTTGCTAGCTCTAGTCGATTTGGTTGCCTACCAAATCGATGAGATAATTCACGCGATATACGGCGCATTTTTGAAAGTTTTTCGCTGATATGTATTGGTAGTCGAATAGTTCTAGCACTGTTATCAATTGCACGAGTCATACCTTGTCTTATCCACCAGTATGCATAGGTTGAGAATTTATAACCCATTGCAGGATCAAATTTATCAACAGCTCTTTCTAATCCAATTGCACCTTCTTGAACTAAATCAAGTAACTCTAAACCTTGATTTTGATATTTTTTTGCAACACTTACAACGAGTCTCAGATTTGCAGCCATCATGCGATCTCTTGCCCTCTTACCCATTTTTATTTTGTGTTTTTGACGGGCAGTGCGTTGTTCAAGTGGAAGGTTCAACAAATCTTTCATTTGTTGAACATGATGAGCAAGTTCAATTTCTTCTGCAGGAGTCAGAAGAGGGACTCTTCCAATACTTGTGAGATAGAAACCTATTGCATCAGTTGCTAGACGATTACTTTGCCTCCTAGTACTTCGAGATTTTTGACTACTAACAGTTGATGTAGATAGTTTTTGATTTTTGCTTGCCGAATTAGAATTCTCTGATGAAACCTCAGAAACTTCTTTGGCAGATTCCAGCGGGATCCCCATCACCCTGGCCTCTTGAAATTAGATTTATTAAGAAGCTAGCACTTATAAGGAGAAGTTGACTAATTGAAACGAAAAATTTATGACTTTTTGCCTAATTAGGTATAAAGCGCATCGAAAAAATAGATTAAATGTTTTTCGAAAAGCTTTGAAATTTTTAATTTTCTTCTTTTTTGTATAGCTTAATAATTTTTTCTTGAATATATTTTTTCTTATCATTCAAAATTTGATTTTTGGCGTAGCTACCATCACTTTGCATATTCCAAGAGTCATTATTTGCTTCTAAATAAGAATCTAATAAATGTTTAATTTCTCTTTTAATTTTATTGTCTTCAATAGGTGTAACTGCTTCAACTCTTCGATCTAAATTTCGCCTCATCCAATCTGCACTGCCAATAAATACCTCTGCATCTCCATCGTTGTTAAACCAGAAGACTCTTGAATGTTCTAAAAACCTACCAATAATGCTTGTCACTGATATGTTTTCGCTTAACCCTTTTTTCTGGGGATATAGGCAACACATACCTCTAATGATAAGTTCAATCTTTACTCCTTCTTGAGATGCTATATATAGAAGTTTTATAATTTCTGGATCTACCAGGGAATTCATTTTCGCTATTATCCTGGCCGGTAAGCCATTTTTTGCATAATTTATTTCTCTTTTGATTAGTTTTTCTATTCCATTTCTAAGAGTTACCGGTGCGACTAATAATTTTCTGTAGGATTGTTGTTTAGCAAATCCAGTCAGATAATTAAATAGCTCAATAAGATCTTGACCAAGCTCAGGTTGACAAGACAGCAATCCAAAATCTGTGTATGTTTTAGAAGTTTTCGAATTATAATTACCAGTTCCAATATGAAAGTATGTTCGTAATCTGTTTTTTTCTTTTCTGATGATTAAAGCGATTTTTGTATGAGTTTTTAGTCCAATAACTCCATAGACGACATGAACGCCAGCTTGCTCTAATTGTTTTGCCCATTGGATATTATTATCCTCATCAAATCTTGCTTTTAGTTCAACGAGAGCCATGACTTGTTTCCCTTTCTCAGCAGCTCTTATTAGTGCATCAATAATTAAAGAGTCTTTAGAAATTCTATACAAAGTCATTTTGATTCCCATGACTTGCTTATCTTCCGCAGCTTGATTTATAAACTCTTCGACTGATGTCGAGAAAAGATTGTATGGGTGATGAACTAGTAAATCATTACGGCGAATGATAGAGAATATACTTTTAAAATTACTTTTATTTCTAGTATCTAATTCTTCTTGTTCTCGCAACTGACTATGCTTGAGTGAATTATGAGTGATGCCTTGATGTTCTTTAAATTTTAATTTTGGAAGATTGAAAGTTGTTAATTCTATTAATTCATCTAATGCTAAGAACCCCTCAATTTGATATAAATTTTCTTTGTCAATATTCATCCCTTCTTGTAAAAGCTCAAGAATTACTGATGGCGTATTTGTGGAGACTTCTAGCCTTACCACCTCACCTCCTTTGCGGCGCTTGCGTAGACCTTCTTCTAACGCGCTCATTAAATCATCAGCTTCAATGTCGCGCAGCTCTAAATCTGCGTCTCTAGTAACACGAAAGAACGAATATTCTTTAACACCCATTCCAGGGAAAAGCATGGATAGGTTATTTGCAATGATTTCTTCAATGGCAATTCCTGTGTATTTTGTTGATTCATTCTCATGAAGTTCAATTGGAATACTTATAAATCTAGAAATACTCTCCCTAGGAATTTTTATACGCGTAAATTGTTCTTTATCTGATTCACTATCGACGATAATTGCAGCTAAATTTAAACTAAGATTACTTATAAATGGGAATGGATGAGAAGGGTCAACTGCTAAAGGAGTTAATATAGGAAAAATTGCAGTTGTAAAATAATTATCTATCCAAACTTTTTGCCTTTCGTTTAATTCATTATATTCAAGTATAAATATATCATTTTTTTTAAAATCTTTTTTTATATATTGTCTGGTTTTATCTTGCTGTGTCTTTAAAATAGGATCTAAATAACTACGAATTTCAATAAGTTGTTCTTCAGGAGATTTTCCGTCTTGGCTTCTTTTTGAGATCCCACCTTCTACTTGTGATTTTAATGAAGCGACTCTAACCATGAAAAACTCATCTAAATTATTACTGAATATTGAACTGAATTTAATTTTTTCTAGTAATGGCGTTTCTTCTTTTATAGCAAGTTCTAAAACACGTTTATTGAAATCAATCCAACTCAGTTCACGATTTATATAATTTTCATTATTGATTTTTAGAGTAGTCATATCTTCAACAAATTTATTCAATTTTTAATTATTATTTTAATATCTTGATCATCTATAAGTCTAGGAAATTGCTTGTTTTTGTGTAAGACTTTTTCCTGAGATTAAAAACATAACAATTAATAGAAGCAAAATAGTACCAAAGAATGGACTTCTCGGTCCAAAAAGATCATATGAGCGACCTGCTGCTATTGCTCCAAGAAAAGTTCCTAGACTTTGTAACCCTTGCAGATTCCCTAATACTGCTCCTTGACCTATAGAACTCAGTCTTCTCGAAATTAATGCTCTCAAACTAGGCGTTACTAGTCCAGTTCCCATTGCAAGTATTGCGACGCCACTGAATACAAGAGGAATTGATGTATCTGTATTTGCGAGAGTTAAAAGAATACATCCTGCCATTACAAATCCAATACCAGTAAAAGTTAATCTCGATTCCCCAAATCTTTTTACAAGAGGACCGATGAGTCCTCCTTGGACAATCATCGCGATAACTCCGACTACAATAAAAGCAGCACTACATAATTCAGGACTCCATCCAAATTTTTCTTTTAAATAGAGTACTAAAACAGCTGTAAAACCATTAAATGCCATAAAGAAGACAAAAAATGATAAGCAAAGTCTTCTAGCTAAGGGGTTTTTAAATACAATTAGTAGCTGACTAATTGGGTTCAAATCTCTTTTTCTTGGTAATAGATTTCTTTTATTTTTAGGCAGTGTTTCTGGTAAAAATAAAATTACAAAAATCAAATTAAATATTGCAAATCCGCTTGCGACCCATACCGGTAAAGTAACACTAAATTTAGCAAGGGCTGTTCCTAATCCTGGCCCAAGAATAAAACCCAAACCAAAGGCTACTCCAATTAAACCAAAGGTTTTTGCTCGATTTTCGGGGGTTGATATATCTGCAAGTATGGTAGTTGCAGTAGATGCAGTACCTCCACTTATGCCATCAATTATTCTTGCCAAAAATAGTAAAGATAAAGGTAAAGTGGAGGCCCATAAAGGTAAATAATTATCCCAATCTAGACTCACGGTTATTGCAAATAAACATATGCCAATTACAGAACCTGATACACAAATGATCATGATAGGCTTACGTCCAAAACGATCACTCATCGCACCAATTAACGGGGCTGCAGCAAACTGAGATATTGCATAAGTTCCTGTTAGAAAACCAAGAGTTGTTGCGCTTGTGGTGAATTGTTCTAATAAAAAAGGTAAGAGAGGTAAAACAATAGTTTCACCTAATCGATCATCTAGAAGTGTTATGAAAGCTCCTAAAAGTGTGGGAATTTTTAGCCTTCTCAAAGCAAATAGCTCATAATTTATTCACCCTCTCATATTGTCAGTGAATTTGACATCTTTAAGTAGACACAGTCTAAATCGATATTTGCGACCTTGTGAGAGTTCCGATGAAATGGCTTTGAGAGAAGTTTATGAAGATGCTATTCGAACTTGTGATAAATCCTTATACAGCCAAAAACAGATTGATGCTTGGTCTTCCTTGGCTTATCTCCCTGGGATTTTAGATAAACCTCTTAAGGAAGGAGTTGGTTGGGTGAGTTGTGTTAATAAGACGATTGAAGCATTTGCTTTGAGATATCCAACTAATCGCTTAGCATTACTTTATTGCCGAGGGCGTTCGTCACGACAGGGTCACGCTACAGCTTTATTACATCAAATTGAAGAAGATACTCTCAAAGATAGACCTATAAATTTAAAAACAGAGGCAAGTTTATGTAGCTATAAATTGCTTTTACGTCATGGATGGACAATTACTGCTCCGGAGGAAATTCAAATAGGAGGTGTTCATTTTTTACGCTATTTAATGGCAAAAACTTTGTATTGAATTCCTTTTAAAAAAGTCTTCTTATGAATCAATATTTGCTTGTCTCCACTTGATTAATTTTTCTAGGTGCTCTAAAGCAAATCCTGAATTGATTACTTCCTTTGCTTTATTGATTCCAACTTTAATATCAGAACTTAAGCCAGCATAAAAAAAGTAAATACCAGCATTCCATTCTAGTGCTTTAATTAACGGGCCTTCTCCATTAAGAGCTTGGAAAGCAAATCTCTGCCAGTCTTCGATGTTGGTCCATTCAAGATCTTGTCCTGAATATTCAAAGTCTTTGGGATGATAAACCGCTCTAGTTCCATTTTGATTTTTATAATGACCAATTGTTGATGAACGACTTATTGAAAGATCGATCCCACCTTCAAGTCCTTTAACAGTAATTATGTTTTCTTCATCCATAAGCTCAAGTGTTTTCCAGTGCCTTTCTTCAGTTGGAGAATGAACATAGCCACTTATATGTAGATGCTTTCCTCGATGACATGTCCAGATTAATTCCATACTGGATAGCGGTGGTCGTTTACCTATTTGATCTCTATAAGGTATTAAACTTTCAGCTAGAGGAAAATGATCTGGCTGATGGATTAAAGCAAGTTCGTTATGGTTGAAAAAACTTTGTACTTGAGAAATTGATAGGCCAGTTAAATTTAATCCTAAGGCTTGAAAGAGTTCGTTATGAGTAACACCGTATTTCACAGGCATACGAGAACCACCATGCAAAATAACAGGCTGTTGTTGCGTTAGTAATAGTAGGGTTGTAAGAGGATATAGAGGTGCAGTTTTTTTTCGACCATCAAAAGGCATCCCAAAAAATATAGGTTGACGTTGATTACTGGGTGATTGAATTTTTGGCCCTAGTTCTATGTAGGCATCAATCATCCCGGCTAATTCTTCCGGGATAGGACGTCTAATTCTATGTGCAATCATGAAACCACCAATTTGTGCTGCACTTGCTTCTTCTTTCAGCATCAGTTTGATAGCTGCTTTAGTCTCTCCACGAGTTAGACTTTTTCCTGTAAATTGCCCACTCCCTATTTTTCTTAAATAAGTTTTAAATTCTTCGTATTTATATGACATTCGTGTGTTTGCTTTGAAAGTTTAGTTTTGTATGCAAGTTCGTTGCGTTGAGTATTTTTTTATTTTATCTAAATCTAAAACAAGATTATCGCTTTGATTGATCGGTCTCAATTGGTCTCAATTTTTTTTAGTATTATTTTCCATTTTTGTTCAATGCTCCTAATTGTTTGATTTTTGAGCATTTTCCATACTTCTTGCACTGCAAATAGGTCTCGATGAAAAGTACTTTTAAATCTTTTTCTTCTTTGGTTCTTGATAGTATTCCAAAAAGGACTCTCTCCTCAAATGAAACTATTAGTTCTGAAGCTAAGGTTTGTCATGATTTGGCTTTTGATGAGTTAACTGGAATTAGTAATACACATACAGGTATTAGTGAAGGGTTGTCTTTGTTACCGAACAGAACTGATCTGAAGACTCATCATCACTTACATTTACTTGTGCATGGCTCAAAAGGTGGGGAAATTCATTCATCTCTCATTTCCATAATAGAACAATTAAAAAGATATAAGAATAGATCTGTCTCTATAGAGGCTTTGACTCAAGAAGTTCCACCTCAAGTTGAGATTGGTAAAAAATCAATGTTATTGGTTCCTCTGTTTTTGTTACCTGGCACTCATGTCTGTAATGATGTTCCAAAAATATTCAAACGTTTTCAGGACGATGGTAAAAATATTAAATTGTTTCCTTTTTTAGGTTCTTTTCACCCATGGCTATCATTAATAGGTGATTGGATAAATAATCATAGTTCTTATGATAAACCTGCATTGATTCATCATCCTGTTTCTTTAGAGACCTCTAGTGTTTTCGTTAAATCATTGGAAAATGTCTTAGACATACCATTATATTCATGGACCAGATGGAACCAAGATATTTTGTATGGTGAAAAGAACTATTTTCCTATTCCTTATTTTTTAACCCCAAATAAAAATGTTGAAATTGATAGTAAAGGGAAACAGCTCAAATCTTTGCTTGAAATTGAAATGATTCATCGAGGTCTTATAAATATCTTAGGAAACTTGCCATGACCACAGAGCAGCTTGGTACTGTTTATCTAGTGGGAGCAGGGCCTGGCGACCCTGATTTGTTAACAGTTAAAGCACAAAGATTAATTAGGCAATGTGATGCTCTTGTATACGACTCTTTAGTTCCAGTTGAGTTGCTTAACTTGGTATCTGCAAAGTGCCAACTTCACTCAGTTGGTAAAAGACGTGGTCACCATTCAGTTCCTCAAAGAAAAACGAATGATATCCTTTTTGATTTAGCTAAGAGTTGTTCTTGCATAGTCCGATTAAAAGGAGGTGATCCATTCTTATTCGGTAGAGGTGCGGAAGAAGCTGCCTATCTTGCTAAAAAAGGTGTGCCAGTTCAGGTTGTACCCGGAGTTACATCTGGCATCGCTGCTCCAGCTTATTTAGGTATACCTATTACTCATAGGCTTGCTGGATCTTCAGTAACTTTTGTGACTGGACATGAAGGAATTGATAAAAAGCGTCCAGCAGTTGATTGGCGCTCTCTAGCTCAATCCAGTGATGGATTAGTCATATATATGGGTGTTTATAATTTAAAGTTTATCTCTACAGAGTTAATTGCTGGGGGAATGAATCCAACCACACCTGCAGCAGTGATTCAGCAGGGAACTGTTGTTGGACAACGCTTTATAAAATCATCATTAGAGACTCTTTTTGATCGAGTAGAAGCCGAAAATTTCATCTCTCCCTCTATCGTTGTAATAGGGTCTGTTGTTAATTTCCAAGTAGAGGCTTGTTCTCCTCCACCCGCTGATGTTACGTTCCCAATTCCAATCTAGTTAAAAGTGACAATTACTCTCTGTAGATTTCAATAGGTTTAGCCAAAAGTCTTTAGGGTTTGTTTTGACCCTCAACTTTTTTTTATTTATCTGTTTGATTGGCCGACAACTCAAACTATTAATTAAGAACCATTCATCATTATCTTGAGGTGTGGCCTCAATGATGTTTTCTTTTATTATATTTAAATCAATTCCTCGTTGACGCATTATGCCAGGTAGACAACCACTATTAGATGGTGGGGTCAACCAACGATTTCCTCTTTTTACAAATATATTTGCTGTAGTGGAGCAACATATTTCACCTTGACTATTTAATAATATTGCATCATTAAAGCCTGCATTTTTCGCTTCTAAGCGTGCTTGAATTCCTTGGCTATAAGAAAATGTTTTACAATAACTTAAACGGCTAAAAGAATTCCTTCTTTCAGTTTGACTAATCATAGTAGATATAGATTCAAAATTTGGTCGATAAGAATCTATCTCTAACCAAAAACTATGATGGCTTGTTTGACTTATATCAATTCCACGTTGTTTAGATTCTCCTCTAGTCCAATTAATACGAATCACTCCATTTATATTATTTAATTGTGCTCGATTAATTCCATCTTCAATGAGTGAAATCAACCATTCTTTGGATGGTGGTGAATTCATTTCTAAGATACTTGCACTTTTTTCCCATCTATTTAAATGCTGATCTAGAAGCTGTGGCTCTCCATTCAAAATTAAAATTGTTTCAAATATACCATCCGCAAAGTTCAGTCCTCGATCATTAATTGGGACTTTTAAATCATTGAAGATTCCCCAGTGACCATTAATCCAGCCTAATTTTTTGCTTTTATTGTTAATCATGTTAATGCTTTTAAAAGTGGCATTAATTTCCAATTCATTTCCTCAGCTTCTTTTTTGCTATCTGAATCTGCAACGATTCCACATCCAGCATGGGCAGTGATAGAGGATTCTTTAACCATTAAAGATCGAATAAGAATATTGCTGTCAAAGACTCCATCCCAATTGATATTTAGTATTGACCCACAATAAGGACCTCTTGCTGTTGGCTCAAGTTCATACAATCTTTTACATGCTCTAAGCTTGGGTGCTCCTGTTATTGAGCCACCTGGCCAGCAGGCTTCCAATAAGTCTACCCAAGTTTTATTTGTCATGAGCTTGCCTTTCACAACTGAAGTTAGATGATGAACTTGAGAATAGCTCTCTAAAACAAGTAGATGAGGGACTTTGATTGAGCCAGGTTGGCATACTCTTCCAAGATCATTTCTTAGTAGATCTACAATCATTACGTTCTCAGCATGATCTTTTGAGCTACAAATAAGCTCTGCTGCCCAATCTGCATCTTTTTCTGGATCTTTATCTCTGGGTCTAGTCCCTTTGATTGGTCTTGTTTCCACCTCACCACTGGGTAAAGCTTTTAGAAATCGTTCTGGGGAAGTTGATATAATAGCTTCTCCTTTTGCTAATTGATCTCCGATAATTACTCCTGCAAATGGAGAAGGAGAGCATTCTTTTAGTTTTGAATATACGTCAATTGGACGCATGGATTTTGGTAATGGGGCTTGGCAAGAGGTGGTTAGATTGGCTTGAAAAATATCACCGTTAGCAATCCATTTTTTGATCTGATCAACTCTTTCAGAATATTCTTGACTTGTTAATTTCCATTCCCAGGATCCTAGTGGGATACGATGCCTGCTTTCTTTTTTTTTTGTAGTTTCAGTGTCTATTTTGGAATGCTTTTGATGAAAAGTACTGTTTAGAAAATTTTTCATTATTGATAGGCGTTTTTGATCTTGGCCTTCTAGCCATAGCTCTTGCTTTTGTAGATCAAATTTTAATATAGGGTCATGAGAGGCTATCCACAAAGTTGCCATAGAACTTGTTTTCCATGGATTTTGTGGTTCTGTCCATGTTGCAGCTTCATAACTCAGCCAACCAGTCCAATGCCCTGGCGGTAATTCGCGTAAAATTTTAAATGGATTTGAATTCTTTTTTGAAATTTCTAATTCTCTAGAACAAAATTGCTTTAAAGGATTAATTCCTAAGGTAACCCATCGACCTAAATCACTCCCATCACCATCAAGCCATATAAATCCCGCCTCTCCCCATTCTTGAATCAATTTTTGAGCTACTAGCTCAGGTGATTCCCACTGACATAGTTGTCGTTTAATGTTATTCACAAGATATCTTGACTACATAGATCTGCCCGACCTATTTCTTTTAATGCTTTATCTCTAATACGACAACTATCACACTTGCCACACGGATGAGTTTTACCTTTATAGCAACTCCATGTTTTTTCTATAGGAATTTGTAAGCGTAATGCCTCTTTAAAGATTGTTGTTTTTTCCCAATTTAATAGTGGAGCCCACAGTTTTATACCTTTCCCCTCGCGCCCTACTTTGCTGGATAAGTTAGCTAATTCTTGATATGCCTCTAAATAATCCGGTCTACAATCTGGATATCCAGAATAATCCATTGCATTGATGCCTAATGCTATTCGATTTGCACCACGAGCCTCTGCAAGACTTAACCCAATAGAAATAAAGATTGTGTTTCTACCTGGAACGTAAGTGTTAGGAATGGTATTTTTTTGTATGCCTTTAGTTGGTATTTTTTGTGACGTGTCGGTTAAGGAGGACCCACCCCAAGAAGATAAATCAATCTTGATTGTTATGTGATCTTCAAGATTTAAATCTTTTGCTAAATCTGCTGCTGCTTGTAATTCTTTCAAATGTCGTTGGCCATAATCAAATGATAAACCAATTACTTTTTGCCCAGCTTCCATAGCGATACAAGCAGCTGTAGCCGAATCAATTCCTCCGGAAAGTAATGCAATTGTAGTCTGTTTAATCATTATTTTTTCTAAATCTAATGAAGCAAAATCTCATTTATCTAGATGGTTAAAGTACACCTAGCCATTTGTGAGTTTGCATACTTAATCTCCAATCAGGATTATTTTTTACAAATTTTATCGCGAGTGTTTGCCCTTCTTCATGGTCCCATCCAGCTTGCAAAAATAATTGAGGTTTAATGTTTCCATTGTTTTTTATTAAATTATTCATTTTTTTAGCAAAAAGTAAATCATCAGCGTTATGTATTACAATTTTTAATTCTTGGCAAGATAAGAGAATATCAAGGCGTGGAGGAGAATGTCGTTTAGGAGATAATGTTATCCAATCTGGGTTGCCACTTAATCTATCTACGCCACTGGTTTCGAGATGAATGGGAATAGATTTTTTTTCTAGGTTGAGTGTAGACTTCCTAATTTCTCTGCATAGATGATCTAAATTATGATGTAATGGCTCACCTCCAGTGATTACAACAAAAGCTGCACCTTCTTTTTGGGCTTTAGCTGTGTTAATTGATAAATCTATCAAACTTTTTTGTGGATGAAGTTCGGAATTCCATGAATGTTTCGTATCACACCAAGGACATCCAACTTTACAACTAGCTAATCTAATGAAGTAAGCGCTTCTACCAGCATGTTCTCCTTCTCCTTGTAGAGAATGAAAACATTCCACTACTGGTAGAGATGGTTTCATTTATTGCTGTTCTAGAGATTTTTTTTCAATAATTTTGGATTGTGGATTGAATGCCTCATTTGGTGAGGATGGTACGCGTAATTGTGCAGCTTGAATCAACCCACTAAATAAAGGGTGTGGTTTCCCTGGCCTAGAGAGAAATTCTGGATGATATTGACATGCAATAAAAAAAGGATGATATTTTAATTCTATTAGTTCTACCAACCGACCATCAGGTGAAGTACCACTAATTACATAACCAGATTCCATTAGGAGGGTTCTGTACGAATTATTGAACTCATAACGATGTCTATGCCTTTCGTAAACAACTTCTTCGCTATATAAACTTTGCCCTGTTGTGTTGGTTTGAAGTCTACAAGGATACACTCCTAATCTCATTGTTCCTCCTAGATCAACTACGTCTTGTTGTTCTGGCAGTAAGTGAATAACAGGGTGTTTTGAATTTGGATTTAGTTCGGCACTAGATGCATCTTCTAACCCAGCTAAATTGCGAGCCCACTCAATGACAGCACATTGCATACCTAAACAAAGACCAAGAAAAGGAACCCTTTGCTCCCTTGCCCATCTGATAGCAGCTATTTTCCCATTTACGCCTCGGTTACCAAAACCTCCAGGAACGACAATTGCGTCCATTCCTTGAAGTAGTTTTTCTGCTCCCTCTGATTCGATGTTCTCCGCATTGATCCAGTGAAGATCTAAAGATGCATCTTGCGAGATACATGCATGACGTAATGCTTCAACTACTGATAAGTAGGCATCATTTAATTGTACATATTTGCCAACTAATGCGACTTTGACAGAAGGACCTGGATTGCGCAATTTATGGACTAATTGTTCCCAGTCTTTTAAATCACTTTCATGATCATTCAGATCCAAGCAATCTAATACTTCTTTGCAAAGTCCCTCATCTTTGAGAGCTAATGGTACTGAGTAAATACTGTCAGCATCAAGAGATGCTATTACCGCATCAGAGTTAACTCCACAGAAACCCCCTATTTTATTTTTTAAATCATCATTAATAGGCCTATCACTACGACAAACTAAAATATCTGGCTGAATACCTATAGAACGTAATTCTTTGACAGAGTGCTGTGTTGGCTTGGTTTTAATTTCTCCAGAGGTACCGATGTAAGGCAATAATGTGACGTGAACATAAACAACATCGTTTCTTTTTACATCCCCTTTAAATTCTCTTATTGCCTCAAGAAAAGGTAGAGATTCGATATCTCCAACTGTTCCTCCAATTTCTGAAATCACTACATCTGCACCACTATTGTCTGCAACACGTTTAATTCTTTCGCGAATTTCTCGAGTGATGTGGGGGATAACTTGAACTGTTCTTCCCTCATAGTCACCTCGTCTTTCTTTATTAATAACAGCTTGATAAATGGAACCTGTAGTTACACTGTTTAGTCTTGACATTGCAGTGTCTGTAAAGCGCTCATAATGCCCAAGGTCTAAATCAGTTTCAGCACCATCTTCAGTTACAAAAACTTCTCCATGTTGAAATGGGCTCATCGTCCCAGGATCAACATTTAGATATGGGTCAAGCTTCAAAATCGAAACACTGTACCCTTTTGACTTCAGTAGTCTGCCAAGACTTGCGGCAACAATTCCTTTGCCAATGCTTGAAACTACACCACCAGTGACGAAAACAAATTTTGCCATTTACTTTTCAATCATTCTTTAAGCTACCTTGATCCAGCTAAACGCCAAGGAATTTACATATTTTCTCTTTACGATAGTGTTTTTGCTGCTAATTTCTATCAATTTAATCAGGTTCGATCCAAGTCGAGGCTATGTGGAGGTCTTTTAATTGTTTGCTTGCAACCGTTGCAGGGGCTTTAGCCATGGAACAACGAGCTTGTTGTGTTTTTGGGAAGGCAATAGTATCTCTAATTGAATCTTCATTGGCTAAAAGCATAACTATTCTGTCAAGTCCAAATGCAATCCCACCATGTGGAGGAGCACCCATTGAAAGAGCATCAATTAAAAAACCAAATTGCTCTTCTGCCTCATTGCTAGATAGGCCAATTACTTCAAGTACAGTTTTTTGAAGTTCCGAGTTGTGAATTCTTAAAGATCCCCCACCAATCTCTAGTCCATTGAGAACTAGATCATAAGCCTGTGCATTTGACCTGGGTAATTTGTCTTTCCATAAGCTTTTTGATTCACCAATATCCTTAGGCTTAGGAGCGCAAAAAGGATGATGAATGGCTTCCAGACGATTTTCATCAGAATTGAATTCAAACATAGGAAAATCAGTGACCCAAAGAAAATTCCATTGTGTTTTTAATCTGTTGTCGGAAATAATTTTTAGATCTTGAGCTATAAATTGACGAACTCTATCTAGGGTTCTATTAACAATATTTGTGGGTCCTGCACCAAAAAGGATTAAATCACCAGCTTTCGCTTGGGTTTTTGATAGGAGTTCTTTTATCTGTGAGGCAGTTAAATTTTCTTTTATGGCTCCAATAGTATCGACTTCTTCATTCTCTCTAACTCTAATAAAGGCTAGCCCGCCAGCGCCAGCTTTTTGGGCTTCGCTAAAAATATCTCCACCTGGCTTTATTCTTACATTACTAATTAAATTATTCCCTTCCTCAATGGTGATGCATTTGACGCATCCACCAGAAGAAATTGCATTTGAAAAAACTTTAAATCCACTTTTAGAAAATAAATTACTTGTATTAACAAGTTCCATTCCATATCGAGTATCAGGCCTGTCAGTTCCAAACCGATCCATAGCCTCTTGCCAAGTCATTCTTGGAAATGGAGTTGGGAGATCAATTCCTTTAATTTTTTTCCAGATGTTTACAATTAACCTCTCATTTAAATCAATTATTTCTGTTTCCTCCATAAAACTCATTTCAATATCTAATTGCGTAAATTCTGGTTGCCTGTCTGCGCGTAAATCTTCATCACGAAAACAGCGTGCGATTTGGTAATAACGTTCAATGCCACCAACCATCAATAATTGTTTGAATAATTGTGGTGATTGCGGCAATGCAAAAAATTCGCCACCGCATACTCTTGAGGGAACTAAGTAATCTCTTGCTCCTTCAGGAGTTGATCGAGTCAAAATAGGTGTCTCAACTTCTATAAATCCTTCTTTTTCAAGAAAATTTCTAGCCGCTTTGACTGTGTTGTGTCTTAATTGAAGATTTTTATTCATTCTCTCTCTTCTTAGATCCAAAAATCTATGCTTCAGCCTGATTTCTTCTTTAACACTCTCTTCATCATGAATTGAAACTGAGAAAGGCAATGTACTAGTAACATTGTTCAGAATATTTATATTTTCAGCTAAGACCTCTACTTCGCCGGTTGGTATTTTTGTATTAATAGCTTCTTCAGGTCTTGCTCTAACTAATCCATTTATTTGAAGAACAGTCTCATTTTTGAGACTTTCAGCGATGCTAAAAAGATTTTGGCCTTGATCTGGATCTACTGTTATTTGAATTGTTCCAGAGCGGTCTCTTAGATCAATAAAAATTACACCGCCATGATCCCTTCTGCGATCAACCCAACCACATAGTTGAACATTTGCGCCAATTGCGGAAGCTCGTAGTTCTCCACAAGTCTTATTGCGCATGAAATTCTCAATCATCATGAATAATGAGTTTCCCACAAAGAACGGCTTTTATGCACAACACAGTTTCTACTTGCTCAAAAACCTTTTCTATAGAAAGGTCTTTTTACGATTATTGCAGGATGTTTCTTCCCTCTGATTTCTACTTCTAATTTAGTATTTGTTTTCCCAATTTCGCTAGGCACATAAGCAAGAGCTATAGGTTCTTTCAATGTTGGAGACCACGTTCCGCTAGTAACTTGCCCAACGGTTTCGTTGTTGTATAAAACTGGATATCCTTTTCTTGCGATTCCCTTATCCTGCACTTTAATACCAACAAGTTTTTTCCCTGTTCCATTTTCGGCTTGTTTTTCTAGGGCTTTTCTGCCTATGAAATTATGAGGCATTTCTAAATGAACTAACCAACCCAAGCCAGCTTCAAAGGGAGTGGTATCTAAGTTGATATCGTTGCCATATAGATGCATAGAAGCTTCTAATCGAAGTGTATCTCTTGCTCCAAGCCCGCATGGAGTAACCCCCAATGCAATGAGATTCTTCCAGATGGACTGTGCTGTTTCTGGCGATGACAAAAATTCGAAACCTTCCTCACCTGTATATCCAGTTCGTGCGATAAAAATTGAGTCTTTTCCGTTAATTAAATTGGGATTAGAAATAATAGTTTTGTGCCCAAAGCGTGGCAAATCGGATAAAGACTCTTGAAGAATTTCCTCAATTTTATGGATTGATTGTGGACCTTGGAGTGCAATTAATGCACCATCAGGCATGAATTCGGATATTGAGATTTCTTTTGTTGAAAGATTTAAATTTAACCATTCAATGTCTGATTCTTTTCTTGCGGCATTAATAACTAAAAGTATGCTTTCCTCATTTGTGTCTAAAATTCCTTGATCATAAATGATTAGATCGTCTTGAATTCCTCCATTTTCTTTTAAAAAAACTGTATAACACGCTTCTCCAGGTCCTATTCGAAACACGTCTGAAGGAACTAAATTTTGTAATGAACTTTTGATATTTTTACCTTTTACTTGCACAACACCCATATGAGATATGTCGAACATTCCAACATTTTTTCTTACTGCATTGTGTTCTTCTATTAACCCAGAAAAACTAACAGGCATTTCCCAATTTGCAAAAGGGACCATTTTAGCCCCTAATTTTTGGCATTCTTCGTAAAGAGGAGTTTGCAGTAATTTCATTTTTTGCTGAACGTTTAAAGAAATTCACTAGTAAAAACGTGAACCCATAAGAATTTCTAGAACTAAATTTAATGCTTTGTGGCTCGATCCGGAAAGTTTTACTACTCTATGAGTCTTGGGTTAAGACTTGATGACTCTAAAAAGATCTTGTATAAGCTGCAATCAGTGTGTTTCAAGTAATTTTGATTCATTCTCATGGTGCAAACTTAGAAAGATAAAAATACATTCTGAGATATCTTCATTTGTTTCTTGTGGTCATTGGATAAAAAAAGAACCTTATTTCCCAAAGATTTCTGAAAGATCTGTTGATCAACAACTCGATTTTGAAAAGGTATTAGTTGAATGAGAATTAAAATTTAAATTTTTTAGGATGATTTATCCAATAACATAATTAATGAACGTATAACTTTTGCAGCAAGGATACTACTAATACCAGTGTTATCTAATTTGGGAGATAATTCGACTACATCAGCACCAATTAAATTATGAGACTTAATCACATCTATTATTGCTGCAAAATCTCCCCAGAAATAGCCTCCTGGCTCAGGAGTTCCTGTTCCTGGCATTATAGATGGATCAAACCAATCTAAATCAAAAGTTAAATAGATTGGGGTCCCTTCAAAACTTTTTAGAGCCTCTTCTAAAGATTTTCCATTCCCTCCTAAAGTATGATGAATTAATCTTTTAGTATTATTCATTTCATGAAATTCTGATTTTGTTCCACTTCTTATTCCTATTTGAAAAATCTTTTTGCTAGGTAGTATTTCTAAACATCTTTTCATAGTACATGCATGACTATATTTACTACCTAACCATTCATCTCTAAGGTCTGCATGAGCATCTAATTGAATAATAATTAATTCAGGATAATTAGTAATTATTGATTTAATAACTCCACTTGTTATTGAATGTTCTCCACCAATAATAAGCGGCTTTAAATTATTTTTAAGTAATATATCTGTAGCATCTCTTATATAATCAAGTGTTAACTTTGCATCTCCAACGGGAACATCTAGTGAACCTATGTCAGCAAAGTTTATATCCTCTAAATCTAAATTTAATTGCGGACAATATGTTTCAATTCCATAACTATCTTCCCTGACAGCAGAAGGACCAAATCTTGCACCAGGCCTAAAGCAACAAGTCCCATCATAAGGAACTCCTAAAAGCGATACTCTGCATTGATCGATGCCTCTTTGTGCACCCATAAATATTGCACCATCATTATTAAATAGTGATAGATCTTTGAGGTTGTATTTGGTCATGTTTTTGCTAGCTCCCTTTCTATAAATGCAGGGATAGTGTTAAATGCTCCTTGTTGCCATCTCTCACTCCAAATCTGACAATTTTCGGAAATCTCTTCTACGCGACTTTTTCTTGGATGCATATATTTTGGCTTCTCCATAGATGCAAATGTCCAGCTCCACAAACCGCTTGGGTATATGGATACAGATCCATACATTGGATCTGCGTAGTCAAAAATTTCACGAAGAACTTTGACAATATTTATATGAATTTGCTGAAAAGATTCTGGGGATTCACTTTGTGTTGCCAAAACCCCTCCTGGTTTAAGTATTCGTTGGCAATCTTTTAGAAAAGAATTGCTGAATAATTCTTTTGATGGTCCAATAGGATCTGCTCCATCAATAACAATCACATCATATGAATTCTCTTTTGTATGTTTTACCCAATCAATACCATTCTTGATTTGTAAATTTAATCTTGAATCAGACCATGCATTGCTTCCAATAGTTGGCAAATACTTTTGACTTAATTCAATAACTCTTATATCGATTTCAACTAAATCGATAGATTTAACATCTTTATATTTTAAACATTCTCTTGCACTACCCCCATCACCTCCTCCGATAATTAAAATATTATCTATTTGTTTAGAACAACACAAGGCAGGATGAATAAGACATTCGTGATAATACTTTTCAGACTTTTCTGCGGTCATCCAACAATCATCAAGTAATAATGCTTTCCCATATCTTTTGCTTTCATATATGGTAATCTTTTGAAAAGGACTTGACTCTTCTAGTATTACTTTTCCCTGTAGCCCATATCTAACGCCTTGATGATATTCGTCAAGCCACTCTGAACTTGTCTTTAGTTTGTCGTTCATAATTACTATGTTAATGCTTTAGATTGATCTTCGCTAATTCCCAGTATTTTTCTAATTTCTTTTTTGATTGCGAATGTAATTCGCCATCTATATTTTCTTCTATATATGTTAATCGTTCAAGGAACCTTTTATTAGTTTTTGCTAATCCTTCTTCTATAGATACTTTATGCCATCTTGCAATATTGATCAATGTAAATAATACGTCTCCTATTTCAGCTTCAGCCTCGGAAATATTTTCGTTTTTTAATGCATCTTTTAATTCTTCTAATTCTTCATATAATTTATCCCAAATCTGATCACTTTTTTCCCATTCGAATCCGTTTTTTGATGCTTTTTTAGAGATGATTAGTGCTGCTTTTGTTGAAGGTTGAGGTCGTATCTTTACTTTTAATCCGTCACTAATTGGGGTTTTTGAGTTATTTGGTGGTCTCTCTTCATTCTTGATTTTTTCCCATGAGTATTCCACTTCTTTGATACTTACTATTGCTTTTTTTTGAAATACATGTGGGTGCCTGCGAATTAGCTTTTCAGTAATTATGTCAATGATATCTCCCATATCAAATAAGTTTTTTTCTTTTGCTATTTGAGCATGCAAAATTATTTGTAATAAGAGATCTCCAAGCTCCTCCTTTAATTCGTCAGGATTGCCTTCTCGTATTGCGTGAGCAACTTCATAGGCTTCCTCTAAAACATATGGGATCAACGAAAGATGAGTTTGCTTGAGATCCCAAGGACAACCATTAATAGGATCTCTAAGGTCTGAAACTACTTCAAGGAGTTTATTGATTTTTTTGTCTAAATTTAATTGGTTTGTGTTTGTCATTTTTAGTTGTCCTGAGAGAGCTGTAACGAAGCTCATAAAACGATTTTTTTTGAATCGTTGATCTAATTATGATTAATTCTCAACATCAGAGCAGCTTGAGGTATAGAGTAAATGAATTAGTCCTAGGACTAAAAAATGTATGGGCGATTAGCTCAGCGGTAGAGCGCCTGCCTTACAAGCAGGATGTCCCTGGTTCGAACCCTGGATCGCCCATCTAGATTATTTTTCAATTTATGCAAAATGGTCCTGGATTAAAAATTTCAGCAACAGCAGTAGCAGAGTTAAATAGGCAAGCTGCTTTTACCGGAACACCAGGAGTTATGCATATTGATTTACTTGATGATAAGTGTGGAGAGGGATGGAAATTTATAAGAATTAGGCCAGGGAAGAATGATGGTGTTCCCCTCGCTAGAGCTGACGGGATTACTTTGTATGCTCGCCAAGATCAAGTCCAATTTTTTCAAGGTCTAAAGCTGAATTATTTTGGTGATTTAAGTGGAGGTGGATTTCTGATTAGCACGCCAAAAGGGGCAGAAGCTTCTCCATGCGGATCAGGATTTAGAAAACTGCCAAAAGCTCAATAATTTTTTAAAACAATTTATATAATTGGCTCTATTCTTCTGGAAACAAGATCGAAGAAAGTTCATCAGAATCAACTTCATAGACGCGAGCTAAACTTGTCTCAATTGCGCTAGTGACTTCACCAGGTAAGAATCTCATAGCATTCAAAGCATCATCCGATATTTCTTCTGTAAGTAACTTCTCCTTACTATTTAATTTTTCATCGTTGATTACTGCAATTACCCAGCTTTGATATGCGTAGACAAGATCGGAGAACTCAAGTTCAGGGTCGTTCAGATCCATGACAAATAAACAGATAATGAACAATAAACACTAGTTTGGCTGTAGTTGGAGAAAATGTCTTCTATGGAACAAATATCTCGCACGTCTATTCAAGCAAAAGCATTTGAGTTCGCATTGATTGAATTAATTTATAGTAAGCGAGATAGCTTTCAGCCACTATGGAGCGTGGACAGCTGGGTTAAATTTTTAATCTGGTTAAGTTTAAATTGTGGGCTTTCTGGAGACAAAGAAAGCCTGGAATTGTTTGCGAAAGCAATGGGTTCTCCTTTAACAAGTCGAATGAGAAAAATATTTTTTGAACGAGCTTTAGAAGATTTATCAATACATGTGATGGCTGATCCTGCAGAAGCACAAGTTTTGCTAATGCCGATAGCTTTAGATAAGGAGATTAATGATATTCATATAGTTCAAGCCTTAAAGACGATTGGTTTAAGTGAAAAGGTTTCTTTATCTTCGACTAAATGGGAAAGGCATGATTCAATTATTTCGATTCCTTGGAATGTGAAAAGTGACATTTGAATTTAGGAAAAGCAAGAATGATGTAAAACTTTTCTCGGGAATGAGTAAATTAAATTAAACACATTTTTTTTCTGTGATCGAGCGGGCAAAAACGACAAAATTATCTGAAGCCTTAGGGCTTTCTAAAACATATGATCCAGCTGGCACTGAAAATCGCTGGCAGAAAGCTTGGGAAGAAAAAGGAGCTTTTAAAGCTGATCCAGGAGCCTCTGGAGATCCATTCTCCGTAGTTATCCCTCCTCCAAATGTCACAGGAAGTCTGCATATGGGGCATGCATTTAATACTGCTTTAATCGATACAGTTGTCAGGTACAAGAGATTAAAAGGCAATAATGTTCTTTGTCTTCCAGGAACAGACCATGCTTCAATTGCAGTTCAAACTATTCTTGAGAGACAACTTAAGGAAAAAGGTATAAATCGTCGTGATCTTGGTAGAGCGTCCTTTTTGGAAAAAGCTTGGGGGTGGAAAGAAAAAAGTGGTGGAAGAATTGTTGATCAATTAAAGCGTTTGGGATATTCCGTAGACTGGAGCAGAGAGAGATTTACATTGGATCAGGGCCTGAGTAAAGCTGTTTCCGAAGCATTTGTTCGTTTACATGAGAAGGGATTGATATATAGAGGAGAATATTTAGTGAATTGGTGCCCTGCATCAGGTTCGGCTGTGAGTGACTTAGAAGTTGAAATGAAAGAAGTAGATGGACATCTATGGCATTTTCGATATCCGTTAGTTACACCATCTGTATCAAGTGCAAGAAAAATTAGTTATCTAGAGGTGGCGACTACACGTCCTGAGACGATGCTTGGTGATGTTGCAGTTGCTGTGAATCCATCAGATGAAAGATATAAAGATCTTATAGGGGAGAAAGTTACTTTGCCTCTTGTTGGTAGAACTATTCCCGTTATTGGAGACCCTCATGTAGATAAAGATTTTGGAACTGGATGTGTCAAAGTTACTCCAGCTCATGATCCTAATGATTTTGATATCGGCCAAAGACATGACTTACCTCAAATAACAGTCATGACTAAAAAAGGAACTATGAATCATAACGCAGGTCAATTTGAAGGTCTTGATCGTTTTGAGGCTCGTGAAGCTATTGTTGATTCTTTAAAGGAAATTGGTCTTTTAACAAAGATTGAAGCTTATAAACATAGTGTTCCTTTCTCTGATAGGGGGAAAGTACCAGTAGAGCCACTCCTTTCCACTCAGTGGTTTGTCAAAATGGATCCTCTTGCGACTAGTTGTTCTGAATTTTTTCATAAAGGGCAACCTAAATTTATTCCTAATAGATGGTCTAAAGTTTATCGAGATTGGTTAACTGATATAAGAGATTGGTGTATTAGTAGACAATTGTGGTGGGGACATCGCATTCCGGCTTGGTTTGTAATTAGTCAAACAGATAATAAAGTTGTTAATGAAACACCGTACATTGTTGCTCGAACAGAAGATGAAGCGAAGAAATTAGCACGAGAAAAATATGGAGATTCAGTCAAAATTGAGCAAGATGAAGATGTTCTAGATACTTGGTTTTCCAGTGGTTTATGGCCTTTTTCTACATTAGGTTGGCCTGATGAAACACATCCTGATTTTCAACGTTGGTACCCCACAAATACTCTAGTTACTGGCTTTGACATTATTTTCTTTTGGGTAGCAAGAATGACAATGATGGCTGGAGTCTTTACGGAGAAGATGCCATTTTCTGACGTCTATATTCATGGACTTGTTAGAGATGAGCAGAATCGAAAGATGAGTAAAAGTGCAGGAAATGGTATTGATCCTTTATTGCTAATAGAAAAATATGGAACAGATGCTTTGAGGTTTGCTCTTGTTCGTGAAGTTGCAGGTGCGGGACAAGATATACGTCTTGATTTTGATCGTAAAAATCAAACTTCAGCAACGGTTGAGGCCTCTCGAAATTTTGCTAACAAGCTTTGGAATGCAACTAGATTTGCTCTTATCAATCTTGAGGATCAAGATTTTGAAAATTTGGAGAAATATGATTCTTCTCAGTTCCAATTATCAGATAAGTGGATTTTATCAAGACTTGCTCGAGTCAATCGCGAGACTGCTAATCGATATGAAAATTATGCTTTAGGAGAGGCGGCTAAGGGATTGTATGAGTTTGCTTGGAATGATTTTTGTGATTGGTATTTAGAGTTAATTAAACGTCGACTGAATACTTCAAAAAATTTGTCTCCTAATGAATTATTAGATAAAAAAATAGCGAAAAGTATTTTATACAAAGTTTTAAATGATCTTTTGATTATGCTTCATCCTTTAATGCCCCATTTAACAGAGGAACTTTGGCATGGATTAACAGGTATAGCTGAAGATCAATTTATAGCTTTGCAGCTTTGGCCAAAATCAAATGAACACGACTTGAATATTGATTTAGAGAGTTCTTTCTCTGATTTATTTGCATCTATCAGATTAATTCGCAATCTACGAGCAGTTGCTGGGTTGAAACCCTCTCAAAAAGTTCCTGTTATGTTGGTCTCTGGCAAGGAAGTCTTGCAAAACACCCTAAAAATATCAGCCAATGATATTGCTGCTTTGACTAAGGCTAAGGAAGTCCAAATATTCTCTCCAGAGCAAGCAAAATCATTACCTTCTATGAAAGCTTTAGCTGGCGTAAGTGGCGAGCTAGAGGTGGTTCTTCCTATTGAAGGATTGATAGATATAGCTTCTTTACGATCAAGGCTTGAAAAAGATTTAAATAAAGCACAAAAGGAAATAGCAAGTCTCTCTGGACGTCTAGCAAATAAGAATTTTGTTGATAAAGCTCCCAAAGAGGTTGTTGAGGAATGCAGAGCAAATTTAACGGAGTCAGAAGCGCAAGTTCGCCTTGTCAAAGAACGTTTAATGGGATTGGATTGAACTCTTTAAACTATGTCTAACAACTTAGAAACTCTGGTTAATAATTTCATTCCTTTTTTAAGCAGCCCTTTTGGAATTTTGTTTTTTGCTTTGGTGTATGTTTTTTGGGTTTCTTGTTTGTTGCCAGGCTCATGGCTTTCCATGTTGTCTGGCTTTCTGTATGGCACCTGGCTTGGAAGTTCGGTTGTGTTTGTAGGTGCTTTTCTTGGAGCTCATCTAACTTTTTATTTAGGGAGAACTTTTTTAAAAGAATGGGCTCAAAAAAAGGTCTCCAATTTTCCAAAAGTTCAAATAATGGAGAAAGCTGTTAAACGCGAGGGTCTAAAAGTTATTCTTCTAACAAGACTTTCTCCTCTTTTTCCATTTGGCTTACTGAATTTTACGTATGGCTTGAGTGAGGTAAAAGTTCGTGATTTTACTCTTGGAATGTTTGGTATATTACCAGGCACAATTTTATATTGCAGCTTAGGTTCTTTAGCACTCAAAATTTCAAATTTTGGTGAAGTACTTTCAGGAAGAT
This sequence comes from Prochlorococcus sp. MIT2304, assembly GCF_059772405.1. Classification (NCBI taxonomy): domain Bacteria; kingdom Bacillati; phylum Cyanobacteriota; class Cyanophyceae; order Synechococcales; family Prochlorococcaceae; genus Prochlorococcus; species Prochlorococcus sp. MIT2304. Next base: position 1,255,350 of record NZ_CM186286.1, on the reverse strand, counting down.
CTGATAAAATTTCATTTATTTGGAGCTTAATTAGTATTTTATCGACTATTTTAGTTGTGATTTTAGTCTTACGTTCAACAAGAAAATTAAATCAGGATTCTAAAAAACTTGATTAATCTTCAGCTTTTAATTTCCAATCTTCAATCGCTGCAAACACGATAAACCAATAAAGTCTTATCCGATTAAATATACCTTTTTTAGAAGCCAGCATTTCATATTTTGCGCGTCCACATTCAGTTTTAATTAAAGAAAAGATTTGATTCTTATCCATTGTTAAATTCTAATTATTTTTACAATAACAGCCTAAATTCATTTTCGTTAATTATTTTTACTCCGAGCTCTTGTGCTTTTTTTAATTTACTACCCGCTTTTTCTCCTGACAGTAAAAAATCAGTTTTTGTACTAATTGAAGAGCTGACTTTTCCTCCAGCATTTTCTATCAATTCTTTTGCCTCATCTCGTGTAAGCGAATCCAAAGTTCCTGTTAAGACAAAAACCTTACCATCAAAAATATTTGATTTATTTGAGTTGTAGTTTGAATCTAAACTCTCTTTTAGTGAGAATCCGATTGCTTTTAATTCTTTAATTAATGTTTGATTATTTGAATCATCAAACCATTTAATAATTGCATCTTTCATTTCATTCCCAAATCCATAAATATTAGCTATTTTTTTAGGTGACTCCTTCGCAACAGTATTAAGTTCTTCAATGCTCTGAAAGTTTTTTGAAAGAGATTTAGCATTAGCTTCTCCTATGTGAGGTATCCCTAAACCGTAAAGCTGTTTGTGCCAATTTTTGTTTTTAGACTCGTTAATCTCTATAAGTAAATTATTTGCAGATTTTTCACCAAATCTTTCAAGTTCTAAAAGGGAATCAATTTCAAGTTTGTATAAATCTGCGATTGACTTTACATATCCTTCATTTACTAATTGATTAATAATTTTTTCACCTAATCCATCTATGTTCATCGATCCTTTACTGACCCAATGACGTAAAAGACCTTTTAATTTTGCTGGGCATTTTGAATACACACATTTTGTTATTGCTTCGTTTTCTTCTTGAATTAACTTGGAATTACATGCTGGGCAGTTTTTAGGAAATTCTACTAATTTTGAATCAACTGTTCTAAATTCTTTGATAACTCTAATTACCTCAGGAATAATTTCTCCAGCTTTTCGAACAATAATTGTGTCTTCGTAATGAAGATCTAAAGATGAAAGTCTTTTTGCATTATGAAGAGTTGCACGATTTACAGATGTTCCTGCAAGCTCTATCGATTCAAACTCTGCTACGGGAGTAATAGCACCAGATCGTCCTACTTGGAAAATTAGTTTTTTTAATTTAGTCGCTTTCTCTTCTGCTGGATATTTGACAGCGATGGCCCATCTTGGCGCTTTATTTGTTGCACCTAAGATATTTTGTATTTCAAAATTATCTATTTTTACTACTATTCCATCAGTTGCATAAGCTAAAGAATCTTTTTTAATTTCCCAATACTTGTAATAGCTATTTGCTTCAAATAAGGTTTTTTTTGCTTCATATGTAGGGTTAACTTTAAAACCAATATTTTTTAAAAACTCAAGTGATTCAGATTGAGACTTTGGTTTTTTAAAATTGCTATCAGTTGGCTCCCAATTTTCTGGTAAATAAAGACTATATGCGAAGAAGTCAAGTTTTCTAGATGAAACTATTTTGGGATCTAACTGTCTTAATGTTCCTGCACAAGAGTTTCTAGGATTAGCGAAGAGTGGTTGATCAGTATTTTTCCTCTCAATATTGAGTTTTTTAAATATATTATTGGGCATGAAAGCTTCCCCTCTAATTTCAATCCAAGTAGGTGGATTTTCTAACAGTAATTTTAATGGAATTGTAGAAATTGTTCTGATATTAGTAGTGATATCTTCTCCATTTTTTCCATCACCACGAGTAGCAGCTTTAGTTAAAATTCCATTTTCGTATCTAAGTGAAATAGCATTTCCATCAATTTTTAACTCACATATTAGATCTGGATTATCAAACTCTTTAGTATTTTTATTTTGAGAACTTATTAATTTTTTGATTCTTGAGTACCATGCTTCTAATTCATTTATATTGAAAGCATTATCGAGGCTTAAAAGAGGAATATTATGCTCAATATTTTTGAAACCTTTAGACGGAACGCCGCCTAATCTCTGTGAAGGACTATCATTAGTAATTAATGATGGGTAGATATTTTCAATTTCAATTAATTCTCGGTAAAGTTGATCATAAACAGCATCCTCTATCTCTGGTGTATCTAATACATAGTAAGAGTAATTTGCTTTGTTGAGTAAAGCTCTAAGCTCCTTGGCACGTTCATAATGTTTATTCAAGTTTGAATTCACTTATCACATTTGCTTCATTATGTATTGGCCTTGGCAATACGATCTATTTGCCAATTGTCGTTGATTTTAATAAAAGTGAAGTCTAGCGGCATTTCATTTTTTTTATCTTCTGATTTCAAGCTTAGTGTGAGCATTATTTGATTGTCTTCTATCCTTGGGCGCCCTGACTTCAAGTTTCTATAACGATTTAATTGCAAGCTACCTAAAAATTTGATGAAGTCTTGTCTGTTTACATGTGTTTTATAAGCTTTTGTCGTAAGTCTATAAGCTCCATCTATTCGGCCAGCTGCAATCTGATCAAAAAACTTTTTTACAAGAGGATTAATTCCTCTCGCACTTATGACGAGTTTAATTGCGTTAAAAGTCCAAAAAAGGAGAAGTGCACCAACTCCAACTAATAGAGCTTTTAATCCAATTGCTTTGACAAGAGCACCATCCATTTTTTTAATTCCGTTTAGTTAAAGATTCTGACTTATTAGACATGAGATTAGCTTGTTTGTTATCGATAGTTAGACAGAATGTTATCGGAATAATAAAGCTAATGAGTTCTCTGGATCAATGTCTTTAATACCTGTTTTACCATTGTTTCTTAAATTAAACAGACAATTTTTTGAGAACTCTTTGTTTGAGAAAGGAGTTCCTCTAGTCTCTGTGCGTTGGAGTGATGGACGTATGCGTACTACGGCTGGGATGTATAAACGACAATCGAATTTTTTCGGAGTGAAGGCTAGTGAAATAATTTTATCTAGACCAGTACTAGAGAAACTCCCAAGAAACGCATTGATGAGTACTTTATGCCATGAAATGATTCATGCATGGATAGATCTTGTCCTAAAAGTTGAAGAGGCACATGGGCCAAATTTTCATCAACGTATGGCCGAGATCAATTCTCTTCAAAGTGATTTCCAAGTAACAGTTCGTCATTCTTTCCCAGTTTCACAAAAAACCCCTAAATGGGTGGCAACTTGCCCTTCATGTAAAAGAAGTTTTAGTTATCGTCGTATTGTCAAAGGGGCAGCCTGTCGCAGCTGTTGCAATAGTTATTTTGAAGGTCGATGGGATCAAAAATGTCTACTTGAATTTCAACCTTTTTCTAGAAGTACATAAATATTTTTAATTGGCTTTTTTAGGAATATTGGATTATTTCATCATTACGTTGTTTCACTAGTAGGTTTAAAAGCGTTAAATTTAGAAGATGAAATCATATCAAAATCGTCATCAAACTCGCCAGCGATCTCGAGTACCCCTTGATCGCAGAATGGATAAATGGATACAAACAGGGAAACAGGTTGTAGATGGAGTTGCAGGCAATCGCCCTGGTCAAAGAAGGAGAGGATGGCAGGATAAAGAGACCTCAGCGAATTTTGAAAAAGTTGGTCGTTGGATGGAAGAGAAAATTGATTGGTTCTTTGAAGAAGAAGATGATTGGTTGGATGATGGAGACTTGGATGATGAGTCTTTTCAAGAAAATACAAACGATATAAAAAGGCCCTTAAGTGCTATTTCCTTAAGAGTTCCTAAAGCTTTACCGCCTCAAATTGAAGGGAGAAACAATCCAGACGAACTGGATGAATGGCCGGATGATCAATCTTTTAAATTAAATAAGTGGGAAAGAAAAGATAATTTAATTAAGCAAAATAAACCTGACATAGAAGATTTTTCTGTAAACGAAAGAACTCCTCAAAGAAGAAAAAACATACCAAGATCTAATCGAAAAAAATATTAGTTTTTTTTAAAAAGCCTTTCTTGGTATTGGTCCTAACCACTTTTCTAGCTTTGGGCTGAACACTTCTCTGATTACAGTTAATTCTTTTTGTTGACGAAAAAATCGATAATGTCGGCTCCAAAAAGGACCATCTTCATTAAATTCCACTTTCAGCCACTTTGCATTGACTAATCCTAATCCATCTACTTCTCTAAAAAGTTCTGAGCGTCCTTGGGTCAAGCTTTTCCAGATTGGTTGATCCTTATTTTGTAGATGTTTTTCTGCCTCTTGATAATTCCACCAGCTTTCAGCCCATGCCAGGGTTAAATCTCCACATGTAAGCCAAACTTGTCTTCTAATTAAAGGTGGCTCAAGCTCATTAACTTCGTCTGGAACTCCATTTTGATTATTATTTTCCATAGCCATAGATATGACCTTTATAGCAACCTCATGTCCTGTTAAAAGCTTCAGATGCCTGGTTGGGCTGCCATCACCTAGTAGCATTAACTGCCACGCTCCAGATAGTTTGTAATTACCTTTTCCTGATAGAACACTTTCTTTCGAGGCTTTCCAAATTACTTCAGGGGAAGGTAATTGAGATTGGTGTGAATTCACGTTTATCAGCTTGTTATTTTAAGTTGATCTTTTATCTCAGCTTTTTTCATTTGCTCTATTTTTAACCATACAAGAAGTGCCGTAAGGTCAGCTTTGCTCACGCCAGGAAGTTGAGCCGCATGACCAAGGCTTTTGGGCTGAGAAATTGTTAATTTTTCTCTTGCTTCTTTAGAAAGTGTTTTTATATTATTATAGTTTAAATTTTTTGGTAATAATTTTTTACTTTGTTGTTTTAATTGATTAATTTGAGCTTTTTGTCGTTCTAAATAACCGGTATATTTGATATCTATTTCAACTCCTTCTTCAACATCTAAAGGAATACTTTCCGAGGCTAAATGATAATTAATTAAGTCTTTATAGTGAATATTTGTTCTTCTGAGGAAATTTGCTAGCGTTATTGAACCTTTGATAGGTGTTCCAGTTGAGGAATATATTTCTTTTGCACATTTATCGCTTTCTTTAATTCGTTCTTTTTCTAATCTTTCTTTCTCTTGATCGATAAACTTCTGCTTAGCATTAAATATTTTCCATCTTCTTTCATCAATTAATCCTAATTTGTAACCTAGAGGCGTCAAACGCCTATCTGCATTATCACCTCTTAGGATTAATCTATATTCGCTCCTGCTAGTTAATACCCTATATGGTTCTTTTAAATCTTTTGTAACTAAATCATCAATCATAGTTCCTATATAACTACTTTCTCTTTGAAAAATAATTCCTTCTTTATTATTTACTAATCTTGCAGCATTTAAACCTGCTACTAAACCTTGTGCGGCAGCTTCTTCATACCCTGTTGTTCCATTTAGTTGACCTGCACTAAACAAACCACTTACTCTTTTTGTTTCTAGTGTTCCTTCTAATTGTGTGGCTGGAATATAGTCATATTCTACTGCGTAAGCAGGTCTAAGCATTACACATTTTTTTAGGCCTGGCAGAGTCCTTAAAAGCTCTAATTGTAAGTTTTCTGGCAGTCCAGTTGAGAAACCTTGCACATATATTTCTGGAGTATCTCGACCTTCTGGCTCTAGGAAAATTTGATGCGAATCTTTGTCAGCAAAACGTACAATCTTGTCTTCAATGGAAGGGCAATATCTTGGGCCTTTACTATCAATGAAACCTCCATAAATAGGTGTTAAATGAAGATTATTTTTAATAAGTTGGTGTGTTTCTTTTGTTGTTCGAGTTATATGGCAACTCATTTGCTCTCCACTTTTCCAGGAAAGAGGATCAAAAGAAAAGAATTTGTCTGAAGCATCGCTTAATTGTTCATCAAGAGAATTCAGATCAATACTTCTTCTGTCGATTCGAGCAGGTGTTCCTGTTTTTAAACGATCAGTAGTAAAGCCTAACTTTCGTAATTCTTCAGTTAAGCCCTCAGAGGCTTGCTCTCCTGCTCGACCTGCGCTCATGGATTGATTGCCAATCCAAATTCTGCCTCCTAGAAATGTTCCTGTTGTAAGTACAACTGCTTTTGCGCGAAAAACGCTTCCGAAATAGGTTTTAACTCCCTTTATAAATCCAATTCTCTCTTGATTTTCTGGGTTATGTTCTTCAATCTTCTTGGGATAATGTTCAATTTCTAGCCCAGTCACCATTGCTTCTCTGATCTTTAGGTTTGGGGCGTTTTGAAGAATTTTCAACATTTCATGTGCATATAATCTCTTATCTGTTTGTGCTCTTAATGCTCTAACTGCTGGACCTCTGCTTGCATTCAGGACTCTTTTTTGAAGAGCTGTTAAATCGGCTAATTTTCCGATTATCCCTCCAAGCGCATCAACTTCATGAACTAATTGGCTTTTAGCTGGTCCCCCTACGGCAGGATTACATGGTTGCCATGCGATTCGATCTAAATTTAGTGTAAATAAAGCTGTATTCAATCCTAATCTGGAAGTAGTCAGAGCAGCTTCGCAGCCTGCATGACCACCTCCAACAACAATTACATCAAAACTTTCACTTGAGGATTGTTTAGTAACCATTAATTACGCATTTGGGAATTTAATTTTCGAAAAATTAAGCGGCAAGGTTTCTAAATCTAGTAAATTGGGGTTCAAAAAGTAATTTAACTGTTCCAACAGGCCCATTTCGATGTTTTGTCACGATAACTTCTGTAATTCCTTTATCAGTAGTTTCTGGATTGTAATACTCATCCCTATAAATCATTAGTACCAAGTCCGCATCTTGTTCAATAGAACCTGATTCACGAAGATCACTAAGCATTGGTCTTTTATTTGTTCTTGATTCAACTCCTCTACTTAATTGAGATAAAGCGATAACAGGGACTTTTAGTTCTCTTGCCATGCCTTTAAGACCTCGAGTAATCCTTGAGATTTCTTGAACTCGATTATCTGGCGAGGTACCTTCCATGAGTTGTAGATAATCAATCACAATCAGTCCTAGCTCTTTGCCTTGCTCAGCGATTAGGCGACGACATAATGACCTCATTTCAAGAACACTTGAATTAGGTTTGTCGTCAATGAATATTGGTAATTGACCAAGTGTGTTAATACCTTGACCAAGTAATGGCCATTCATCTTGCTGCAAACGCCCTGTTCTTAATCTACTGCTTTCAATACCTACCTCGCTTGAAAGCAGTCTGTAAGTCAGTTGCTCTTTACTCATCTCAAGACTGAATACACAAACAGGTAGATCATGAAGTTGAGCTACGTTTTTAGCCAAATTCAAAACAATTGAAGTTTTTCCCATTGCTGGTCGTCCTGCAACAATTATTAGATCGCTCCTTTGAAGTCCTTGAGTCATTGCATCCAGATCGTAAAAATTAACTGGTATTCCTGCTACTGATGTGCCAAGCGATCTACTTTCTATTTCATTGAAAGTACTTGTCAGGATTTCTGCGGTAGGTGTTAAACCTTTTGATGGTTGTTCTTGGCTAATAGCAAAGATTTTCTGCTCAGCTTGATCAATGGCCTCTTCCATTGGGAGGCTTTGATCAAAACCTAATTTGATCACATCATTCCCTGATTTGATGAGTTGTCTGCGCAGGAATTTATCGCTAATTAATTTGGCAACTTGTTCGATTGAGGCTGTAGATGTAACCCTCTCAACTAGTTCAACTAATCGGTTATTTCCTCCAACTTTGTCTAAAGAATTTGTATCGGCTAGCCAAGCACTCATCGCTGTTAAATCTGTAGGCTTTCCTTGGCTATGAAGCATTAGTGCGGTTCTATATATTTCTCGATGAGCAGATATGTAAAAAGCTTCGGCTTGCAGCAAATCAGCTATTCTTCCAATTGCATCAGGATCCAATAAAATTCCACCAAGAACAGATTCTTCTGCTTCCAAATTTTGTGGTGGTATTTGATCAGGTTGAGCTTCAAAACGGGGCTTATCAATCTTGGAATTATTAAAAGCTCCAAAATCTCTATGTTGTTTTGAAAAATCCCCGTTGTTTGAAGAGGGGGTGCTTATCATTTATTGCTTGTTGGACAAGGACACCTACTTTGGCCTGTTCAGCCAAATATGCAACTATTAGTAACTAGTAACTTCAAGGTTTATTTCAGCATTAACTTCGTTGTGAAGTTTGATTTGTACTTTATATTTGCCAACACCATGTATCTCAGGGACGGATATGTCTCTACGATCTATTTCCTTTTTAGTTGCTTCTTTTACAGCCTCTGCTACATCACCATTTGTGACCGTTCCAAATAAGACTCCATCCTCTCCTACTTGTTTTTTGACAGTAAACCTTCCAATTGTTGTTAGAGCTGTTTGAAAATCAATTGCTTCTTGCTTTTTAGCAGCTTCTTTTTCGGCTTGTTTTGCTCTTCTATGTTCAACTTGTTTGAGAACAGTAGGCGTTACTGGTAAAGCTTTCTTGTTGGGTAATAAAAAGTTTCGTGCAAAACCAGGAGCGACCTCAACTAGGTCACCATCTTTGCCAAGACTTTTTATGTCTTCATTCAGAACAACTTGAACTCTCTTAGCCATGGATTGAAAATGAATTAATACTTTGAATAATATTGATAATATTACGATGCGATAGGGAGTCTAATTTTTTTAGCTAACCCAATTGCTTTCAAAAACCTTATGTGTTGCCAGGTTAGATCTATTTGCTTTCTTTGAAGGCCGTGCTTTGCAGAATTAGGAAAAGCATGATGATTATTATGCCAACCCTCACCAAATGTTAGCGCGGCTACCCATTTGTTGTTTTTTGAATTGTCTCCACTTTCATATGCAGTAGTACCCCAGCAATGAGTAGCTGAGTTGACGAGCCAAGTTATGTGATAAACAAAAACAAGTCTTAGAGGAATCCCCCATAGGACCATTGACCATCCACCAACACCAGCTGATTGGCCAATTAAATAAAGCGTTGCCCCTAAAGGTATTTGCAAAAGTAAAAAATTTTTATTTAAGAAACGGTAGTAAGGATCTTTAATTAAATCTCCAGAAAGTCTCGGGACGGCTTTCATAGCAGGAACATCTTCAAACATCCATCCCATATGACTCCACCAAAATCCTTTGTTACTGTCATGATGATCAGCTTCAGTATCGGAAAAGGTGTGATGATGCCTATGAAGACCAACCCAATCAATTGGTCCATGTTGGCAACTTAATGCTCCACAAGTTGCAAAGAATCTTTCAAGCCATTTTGGAACTTGAAAAGAACGATGTGATAAAAGGCGGTGATATCCTGTAGTTACTCCCAAGCAAGCAGTTACCCAATATAAGAAAATAAATCCAGAAAATGCTAGCCAGCTCCAAAACTGAGGTCTTAAGGTAAATATTGTTAGAACGTGGATTGTCAACATAAATATGACTGTTCCCCATCTCCTCCTGGATCGTTGGTTCTGGATTCGTCTAGGTACATGCCCTTGGAGCTTTTTGGATGCAGCCATTGCTTTTTCAGCAGCAACTGGTTTTTTTAATGGAGCCGAAGCCTCGATTAAACTTGAAACCATTAGTGATCCGTCTACTTAGTGTATATAATATATGATAAGGATCCTAATCAGGTCTTGTGATTAATCTTGAATATGATTTGTGACCTCTTCTAGTTTCCGGGAGCAATTGAATGCAGGTAGAAGGGCGATGGCTCATCTTGTGCATGTCTGGCATGAGCGTAATGGCTGGTCTCATAAAGTTTTGCCTGTTTTGGCTGAATGCTTGGATTTAGGGAGGGTTCATAGTTCTCAGATTTCAAATCTAAGAAATGGAAAACTTGTATCTCCAAGTCCTGAAGTGTTTTTTGCATTGGGGAAAGTAAATCAAGTACTTTCTCATGGGTTAGAAAACATAGAAAATCAAATATCAAGCGTTCATCCTGAGCTGTATAAATCACTTCAAGAGTCCGCTATTGCTGTTGAGGGAAATAATGGTCACCCACTTTCTGCTGGGGACTTTTTTGAGATTTTTGTTGGTTTAGCCTCTTTACCTTCCTCTTTTGATTGGTTTATTGAGGAAGCTGAGGCACCTGTGCTTAGTGCTGCTTTAGCTGATTATTTGTGTAAAGGTAGATCTTGGAGAATGTGTAGACAAGAAGTTATGTCTGCATATCCAGTAAGTAAAAAACAACGAAGAGAAAGATTTGAAGCAGTTATGGCTGGTTTAAAAGATTACACAGCTGAAGAACTTGATGGTGAATTGTTAGATTTACACGCAACGAATAAATTGTTAAATACAAATAATTTGCAAGGTGCTGATGACTTTTTGGAAAATCTACGCCAAAGAGGTTTACTACTGAAGGATCAAGAGAAATTAGAAATTATTTTTTCAGATTAACTTTCGAAAACTTTTTACGCTATATAAAAAGACAAAATGTTCAAAAATTCTGCTAAAAATTTTATTGAAAGTATAGAAAAAAAATTATATTTATCTATTAATGAAAAGACTGATAGTATAATATTTAAATTAGAAAAAGTATTAAAGGCTTTTTCTGATTCTCATTTAAATGTACAACATTTTGCCTCTGCAACAGGATATGGGCATGGAGATTTAGGTAGAGATATCATTGATAGAATTTTTGCAGATGTTTTAGATTGTGAAAAAGCAGCAGTAAGGCTTCAGTTTGTAAGCGGAACCCATGCTATTGCGTCATCTTTGTTTGGTGTCCTTAGACCAGGAGATGATTTATTGTCTGTCACTGGAAGGCCTTATGAATCACTTGAAGAAGTAATTGGATTAAGGGGAAATGAACAAGGATCTTTGATTGATTTTGGTATTAACTATGATGAAATATCTTTAAAGAATGATGGCAATGTAGATTTTTTAGCTTTAGAAAAAGCTTTAAAACAACCCAGAAAATTAATTTTCATACAACGTAGTTGTGGTTACACATGGCGTCCATCTTTGAGTATTGAAGTGATCAAGGAGATTTGTTATTTATGTCACAAGGTGCAACCTAATTGTATTTGCTTCGTTGATAATTGCTATGGAGAATTCGTTGAAAATAAAGAACCAACGTCAGTAGGAGCAGATTTGATTGCAGGTTCTTTAATAAAAAATTTAGGGGGAACTATTGTTCCTACAGGTGGATATATTGCTGGGAAAACTGATTTAGTTGATAAAGCATGTTGCCGCTTGACTGCTCCAGGTATTGGATCTGAGGGTGGTGTTAGTTTTGACTTAAATAGAACTATTTTACAAGGACTTTTTCTCGCCCCTCAGATGGTTGCAGAGGCTCTAATTGGTGCTGAAATTATTGCCACTGCATTCAGCGAATTGGGATTTCAAGTGTTGCCTACTTCAGGTTCTATTCGAACTGATTTGATTCAAATAGTCAGAATAGGCGACCCAAAAATTCTACAAATTATTTGTAGATCTTTTCAGGAAAAGTCACCTATTGGATCTTTTCTCGACCCCATACCTGCTCCAATGCCAGGATATGAAAATAATTTAGTCATGGCTGGAGGAACTTTTATAGATGGTAGTACTAGTGAATTTTCTGCTGATGCTCCTATGAAACCTCCATTTGATCTTTTTATTCAAGGAGGATCTCATCGCTCACATGTCAAAATTGCTTTGATTCATGCACTATCCAATTTATTTCAGGCAGGTTTGATCAAATTGCCCCAGAATGGTTAAGCGTTTTACGTTTTGACGCAAATGGCTTTTTCCTTCCCAAATCATTTTCGTTTTGCTGACAGTCATGAATATGCTTTTGCTGATGATGCTTTAGTTCGGATTGGTATCAGTGAATTTGCTGTAGATCAGTTAGGAGATATCGTTTTTGTTGATCTACCAGAAGAAGGCACTGCAATAGCTAAAGGAGAAAGCTTTGGCTCAGTTGAATCTGTAAAGGCTGTTGAAGATATGTATGCTCCAATAAGTGGGGAAATTATTCATAGAAACAATTCTGTTTTGGCAAGTCCAGAGGAACTTCAGAATGATCCACATGGCGAGGGGTGGTTATTAATAATTCGACCTGATAACCCTGATCAATTAAAAGAGCTAATGGATTCAGAAAGTTATGCAAAGAAAATTGGTGAATAAAATTTTACTGAATAATTTTTTCTTACAACAAATTGGGAAATTTTTCTCTACACTAGTCCTCTTTACAATAACTTGAATTGCTTGTGCTTGAGACCAAGCTCATGTCAAAAACAGAATTAAAGGATCCAACTTTTAAGTCTCGCCACATTGGTCCCTCTATTAAAGATGAAGCTTTAATGCTTCAACAGCTTGGTTTTCAAAATTCGGAAGAATTTATATCATCTGTAATTCCTAATGAAATCTTTGATTCAGAAGTTAATGGTGCTTCTATTCCAGATAGCTGTGACCAAAATGAAGCGTTAAAAGAAATCAATATAATTGCGAAGAAAAATGTTGAATATCGTTCGCTTATTGGCCTTGGTTATCATTCGACAGTCATACCTCCAGTAGTACAAAGAAATGTTCTGGAAAATCCAAATTGGTATACGGCTTATACTCCATATCAAGCAGAAATATCGCAAGGCAGATTAGAGGCTTTGTTCAATTTTCAGACTTTAATAAGTGAATTAACAGGTCTTCCCATATCAAATTCGTCTTTGCTTGATGAATCAACTGCAGCAGCTGAGGCAATAAGTTTGAGTTTAACTGTTAGGAAAAACAAAAAAGCTAATAAATTTTTAGTAGACCAAGAAGTTTTGCCTCAAACTTTTGATGTATTAAAAACTCGCTGTGAACCACTAGGAATTCGATTGGAAGTATTTGATAACAACAACTTTGAGATAGACAATAATGTCTTCGGAATACTTATTCAATTACCTGGAAAAAATGGTCGGATTTGGGATCCAACTTCAATAATTAATCAGGCACATAAATGTGATGCAATTGCAACTATTGCAATCGATCCATTGGCTCAAGTTTTGATTAAACCCATGGGAGAATTCGGTGCTGACATCGTCGTTGGAAGTGCTCAAAGATTCGGGGTTCCTATTGCATTTGGTGGACCACATGCAGCTTTTTTTGCAACAAAAGAAATATATAAAAGGCAAATACCAGGAAGAATAGTTGGTCAGTCAGTTGACCTAGAAGGCAATCAAGCTTTGAGGCTTGCCCTTCAAACGAGAGAACAACATATTCGAAGAGATAAAGCAACTAGTAACATTTGTACTGCTCAAGTTTTATTGGCTGTTCTTTCTTCTTTTTATGCAGTACATCATGGTCCAAATGGTCTTGAACAAATAGCAAAAAAGATTGTTAAATATAGATCATATTTTGAATCTATAATACGTAATCTTGAATATCCTTTAGATAGATATTCCAGGTTTGATAGTATAGATATTTACTGTCCAGAAGCATCAAAAGTTATTCAGATGGCTTCAGAAGAGGGATATAATCTTAGAGTACTTCCTATCGGATCAGATGTTATAAATGCCAAAGGCTTTGGTGTGACTTTTGATGAATTAACTTGTGATCAAGAAATTTATAAATTACATCAAATACTTGCAAAGGTTAAAGGAAAAAATATTAACGATTTATCTATATCAAGTAATGAAAATGAACTTTTAATAGATATTCCACTTCGCGAAAAACCTTGGCTTCAACAACCGGTATTTAATAAATACCAAAGCGAGACTGATTTAATGAGATATATACATTTTTTAGTTTCGAAAGATTTTTCTTTAGTTCAAGGAATGATTCCTCTTGGAAGTTGCACAATGAAATTGAATGCAGCGGCTGAACTTTTACCTATTGAATGGAACGAGTTCGCTTCTATTCACCCCTTTGCTCCTCAAGGTCAATTAATTGGTTTTCAGGAGATAATTAATGACCTTGAAGATTGGCTATCTGCTTTAACTGGCTTTAAGGGAGTTTCGCTTCAGCCCAATGCAGGTTCTCAAGGAGAATTTGCTGGTTTGCTTGTAATACGTTCATGGCACCAGTCTCTTGGAGAGGGGCATAGAAATATCTGCTTGATCCCAACAAGTGCACATGGCACCAATCCAGCAAGCGCAGTCATGTCTGGCTTTAAAGTTGTTTCTGTTAAATGTGACGAGTACGGTAATGTTGATTTAGAAGATTTAAGAAGTAAATCAAAGATATATTCAAATAACTTAGCTGCTTTGATGGTTACATATCCTTCAACTCATGGAGTATTTGAACCAAATATTCGTGAAATTTGCCAAATCATTCATCAAGAGGGAGGTCAAGTCTATTTGGATGGTGCCAATCTGAATGCTCAAGTAGGTATTTGCAGGCCTGGATCTTACGGCATAGATGTGTGCCATTTAAATCTTCATAAAACTTTTTCTATTCCTCATGGAGGAGGAGGCCCAGGAGTGGGTCCCATAGCTGTGGCAAGTCATTTGGTCCCTTATCTCCCTGGACATTCAATTGTTAAGTGTGGAGGTGAAAAGGCTATTTCAGCAGTCTCAGCCGCTCCATTTGGCAGTGCAGGAATATTGCCCATCAGTTGGATGTACATTCGGATGATGGGTAGAGATGGGTTACGCAAAGCAAGTTCAATAGCAATTCTCTCTGCTAATTATTTGGCAAAACGACTTGATCCTCATTATCCAGTCCTATTTAAGGATCCCAATGGTTTAGTAGCTCATGAATGCATATTAGATTTGAGACCTTTAAAGAGTCAGTTAGGAGTCGAGGTAGAAGATGTTGCGAAGAGATTGATGGATTATGGATTTCATGCTCCAACTATAAGTTGGCCTGTTGCTGGAACTTTGATGGTTGAACCAACAGAAAGTGAAAGTTTGATTGAACTAGATCGTTTTTGTGAAGCGATGATAGGAATACGAGAAGAAATCGAACAAATAAAATTAGGAAAGATTGATCCTATTAACAATCCTTTAAAACAATCTCCCCATACTTTAAAAACAGTCACATCTGATAATTGGGATAGACCGTATTCACGTAAAGAAGCAGCTTATCCATTGCCAGATCAAGAAAAATATAAGTTTTGGCCATCAGTTTCACGTATAAATAATGCTTATGGAGACAGAAATTTAATATGTAGTTGCCCTTCTGTTCAGGATTTAGAAAATATTAATTCTTTGTGAAGACTGGTTAAAACCTGTTTTATTAGTTAAATTTCAAGCGAAAACCAAATTATTGGCTTTTTGGGCTGTTTTGCAATTTTTTTATTAATTTTTGCCACGGCTTTAAATTACATGGGGACCAAATGAATAACAAGACATCTTTTGATCTTCCAGATCAAAAGAACAATAAGGATGACTTGTCCTTGCCCTCTTTTTCTAATTGCTTTGAGTCTGTTTTAAATAAAGGAGAACTTTTACAAGTTGCTGGAACAAATGTAGTTCGAGTTCCATTTGGGGTTCGTCAGCCAAAGAAACAAAGGCCAGCCAAACTTTCTACATGGGCAACTTTGGTATTACCTTTGCAATCATTTGATTCCCCAACTCCACCTCCTCATGCTGCTTGAAAACTAGGCAGCAAGCTTTGATTGTTTTTGATCTAGTACGCCTTCGTAATAACGTCTTAATTGTTTTGTAGCTCCTGACCAACCCCATCTTTCCGCTTCTGAACGAGCTGCTTTTCTCATTGCAGTACGTTCTACTTCGTTACCTAATAACTTTTGCGTAGCCTCAATTAAACTTAAAGCACCATCATCATCTCCATCAGGATTGTATAAACATCCATTTTTTCCATCTGAGATGATATCTGGGATTCCACCTTTATTTGCTCCTACTACTGGGCATCCAGCAGCCATTGCTTCTAAAAGAACTAATCCCAAAGTTTCTGTACTTGAAGGAAATAAAAAAGCATCTCCAGATGCATAAGCACTTGCTAATTCGTTACCACTTAGATATCCCACAAATGTAGTACGGGTTCCCTGGAAAAATTTTTCTAATTGTTGTCTATGTGGACCATCTCCAACAAGAGCTAGTCGGGTTCTTGGCAATGCCTCAAGTACAGGTCTTATTCTTTCAATTTGCTTTTCGGCTGAAAGTCTACCGACGTATATCAATAAAGATCCTTCATCACTAAAGTTTCCTAAAAGACGCTTTCTCATTTGTTCGTCTCTTAGTTCTGGTTTAAAAATGTCTGTATCAACTCCTCTTTGCCATAAAGCGGTATTTTGAATTCCTTTTTCTGAGAGCTCTTGCACCATTGCAGTGGAAGTACATAGATTTAGAGTTGCTTGATTATGAGCGGCTTTTAACAACTCCCATAAAAGCGGCTCTAACATCCCCATTCCATAGTGCTCTAAGTACTTAGGTAAATGAGTATGGTAACTGGCTACAAGTGGAATATTATTTGTTTTGGCTAACCAAATACCACCCAATCCAAGCACAGCAGGGTTAACGACATGAATTAGGTCGGGTTTAAAATTTTCTAATTCATCTGAAACACTTGGACCAGGCAACCCCAATTTGAGTTCTGGATAGAGGGGTAATGGCATCGCGGGGACACCTATAACTTTTGCACCCATGTAGCTGGATGGACAGCCTTCTGGACAAAAAATAGTAACCTCATCACCTGACTCAACTAAATTTTGAATTGTTTTAGTTAGACGCGTTACTATCCCATCAACTTTTGGTAGGAAAGTTTCTGTAAAAAAAGCTATTTTCACTGAGCGTGTCTGTTCAAGATTTTGTGTTAGTTAGATTTAGGATTTATTGATTGCTTTTGCTTGGGTTGATGTCCATGCAGATACACAAGGTATGCGTTTTAAATCGCATCTATTAGAGAATTTTTTCGCGACATTAACAACTTCTTCTAAAAGTCCATTGTCGAGAGTGGTGGGGTCTAATCCCAGCTCAATAAAACATCGATTATCAACTATTAAATCATTTTCTACTGCTTCGTTTCTTGGGTTTGGAAGATAATCAATTTTCGCTCCAGTGAGAGATGCTACTTTTTTTGCTAATTCCCCAACTTGGTGACTTTCAGTCATTTGGTTAAAAATTTTCACCCTTTCACCTTTTTCTGGAGGGTTCTCAAGTGCAAGCTGAACACATTTTACTGAATCTTGAATATGAATAAAAGCTCTTGTTTGTCCACCCGTACCATGAACTGTTAATGGATATCCAATGGCAGCCTGCATTAAAAATCGATTTAATACTGTCCCGTAATCTCCGTCATAGTCAAATCGATTAGTCAATCTTGGGTCACGGCTTGTGACATCAGTATTCGTTCCCCATACAATTCCCTGATGCAAATCAGTGATTCTGATCTGATCGTTTTTGTTGTAGTAAAGAAAAAGCAATTGATCAAGCGTTTTTGTCATGTGATAAACGCTTCCAGGACTGGCTGGATGTAAAATTTCCTCTTCAAATCGACTGCCATCTGGTTGGGGTACTTCCACTTTTAAGTAACCTTCAGGAATGGTTGCGCCTCTATGGGAGCCATAGCCATATACCCCCATTGTCCCAAGATGAACAATATGAATATCTAATTGAGATTCAACAATTGCGGCCAAGAGATTATGAGTACCATTGACGTTGTTATCAACTGTATATCTCTTCGTTGAGCTGCTTTTCATGGAATATGGTGCAGCTCGCTGTTCAGCAAAATGAATTATTGAATTAGGTTTTTCCTCGATCAAAAGATCTAAAAGCTTTTGATATTCAGAGGCAAGGTCTAAATGAATAAATTTAATAGGTCTTCCACCTATCTCAGACCAAGCTTTAATCCTTTCACCAATACTTGTTATTGGAGTTAAGGATTCAACTTCAAGGTCTATATCGATTTTTCGACGACTGAGATTATCCACGATGAATACATCATGACCCTTGTCAGCAAGATTTACTGCACAAGGCCATCCACAGAAGCCGTCACCACCAAGAACGAAAACTTTCACTCTAAACTCCTAAAGAAAGAGCAAATGCTCATTTTATTCAAGCTACTACAAGGGTTTCACTTGATTGTTAAAGAATATGCCATAAGCCCAATTACAAGGATAACTCCAGCAAGGGTAAAAAGCCAAGAACCTTTGTTGCCACTGCTTTCTTTTGTAAGGATTTCAATTCTAGGTTCATCCGCAAAAACGTTAAGCCTGCCTTGACTTTCCTTAGTGACTGCCATGTTTTTTTGTTTATTAACCTAAAACGTTACTAATTTTTAACGAATTACTCTAATTTTTTGAAATAACTCCATCTAATGGGGAACTTGGATAGGCAAGTTGGCTCTCTTGGAGTCTTCCAGATAGAAAAGCTTCTCTGCCAGCTTCAGTTGCCTTTGAGAAGGCTTGAGCCATTAATTCTGGGGCTTTTGCCAAAGCAATAGCACTATTGATTAGGACCCCATCAGCACCCATTTCCAACGCTTGAGCTGCTTCACTTGGTACTCCAATACCTGCATCAACAATAATTGGAATATTAGATTCTTCGATAATCATGGCAATGTTTGCTGCATTTTTTATGCCTTGAGCAGATCCAATAGGGGAACCAAGAGGCATAACAGTTGCACATCCAATTTCTTCAAGTTGCTTGGCAATTAATGGATCAGAATTGATATATGGAAGAACAGTAAATCCTTCTTTAACTAATTTTTCTGCCGCTTTTAAAGTTCCAATCGGGTCTGGTAATAAATATTTTTTGTCAGGAATAACCTCTAATTTGACAAAATTATTATTCTCCTGACCTGCTAACTTTGCTAATTCACGGCCCATTCTTGCCACTCGAATAGCTTCTTCAGCATTTGTGCATCCTGCAGTGTTTGGGAGCATCCATATACTTTTCCAGTCTATTGATTCCATTAATCCTTTATGTCCATTTTCTAGTCCTTGAATTCTTCTGACTGCAACAGTAACTATTTCACATTTTGTATTTATTAGGCTTTTTTGCATTACCTCCAAGGATGAGTATTTACCAGTTCCAATAAGCAGCCGACTATTGAATTCTTTATTTCCTATTTTGAGAAATTGATTAGTTTTTTGCATTGGTAAAATATAAAGAATTTAGACTTATTTAGAAACCTTTTTTATTCAATAATTGATCTTTATCTTTTCCAATTATACGTTCCAGTCTTTTAATTTGAGAGATTGCAGTTTTGTTTTTTGGATCTAGTTTTAAGACCTCTTGATAATTTTTATAAGCTTCATCTTCTTTTAATAAACGTTGATATGCAAAACCGAGATTATTAAGAGCAACTGGATATTCAGATTTTGCTGTCAATGCTTTTTTGTAGTGAATTACTGCTGATTTGAAGTCATTTTGAGCTGCAAGTGCAAATCCTAGTGCATTCTCTAAAAGTGCTTTAGCTTCTTTTGGTTCGCCGTCAAGTTTCTTTAGGGCTTGTTTTAAAGTTGATGTGGCTTGAGGATATAATCTTTTCTTTAATTGAACAGATGCTAACTCATACATTTTAGCTGAATCTTCTTTTGTATTTGAATCTTCTTTTTCTAATTTTATTAGCTTCAATTCATCTTTTCTTACTATAAATAGTTGCCTCCCTACTAAAATAGCAATAATTACTAAAAGCAAACAAAGTCCTATTAAATAAGTTTGAGGAAGATCAATAATCATAATCTAAAACTCAAATACAAATTTTGTTGATTTTATAGTAATTATTTATTATTAGCATATTCTTAATTTTTGGAATTTCTTCTGTATTCTTTTATCTTAATTAATCATTTCTACGGGGTTTGAAAAAGTAAAACAATACTCAAGCACATTTATCATTTTGCATTAGCAGCAATATTTGTGAATGTTTGAGGATCTGTTACAGCTAATTGAGCCAACATTTTTCTGTTAATTCTTACGTCTGCTTTCTTTAATCCACCCATAAATTTACTGTAACTTAGCCCATTTAATCTCGCAGCTGCATTGATTCTTGCAATCCAAAGTCTTCTGAAATCACGCTTTCTTCTTCTTCTGTCTCTATAAGCGTTACAAAGAGCTTTCATTACTCTTTGATTTGCAGTTCGGAATAGAGTTCCATTCCCTCCTCTAAAACCTCTGGCTAGACGAAGGATTTTGTTTCTACGTTTTCTAGCAACATTACCTCTTTTAACTCGTGCCATAATTAAAAATTAGAAATCAAAAAATTGAGCTAATAAACGTTCCTAAGAAGTCTTAAGCATAAGGAAGCATAAGGCTTACGTTGTCTGCATCACGTTCGTCTACGACTGCTTTTGTTTTAAGGTGCCTTTTTAATTTAGGGCTCTTATGGTCGAGTAAATGATTGTGAAATGCACGACGTCTCATGAACTTGCCAGTGCCTGTTGCTTTGAACCGCTTTGCAGCAGCTTTGCGGGTCTTGAGCTTTGGCATTGATAAAGGATTGTTAGTCTATAAGAATACGTCCTTGAGCTCACTTAAGCCAACCCAAAATTATAAAATTCTTGCTGGAAGGAGACTTTTGTTGTGATTAAAAGCTATTTACGGGCTAAAAAGCGTTTTTTTGTTTTTGGTTTGTTTCTCTTGATTGGGTTCCATCCTTTTTCTCAAGTTTCTATTGCGAACCCTCGCAAAGTTAAGTTTTTCGCAACTCATCAGGTGCCACCAGATACACCTTTAATAAGTTCAGAAAAAAATGTACTGCTTGTTGGAATTAAGCCATACATGGGAAAGGAAATCATGAATGACAATTTTTCGCCAGTTTTAAACCTTATAAGTAACGGTAGAAACTTGATTTTGAAAGATGCGAATGGAGTAGTTCGAAAAGCTAAAGAAATCAACATTGGTTGGCGAGCAAAACAATTACTAAATCCACAAGTGTTTGCTCGAAATAAAATTGGCCCCTTCTCAAGTTTTGAGTCTGCTGAAAGGTTGGCAAATGATTTAAAAGACAAAGGTATTGAATCAGTTATTGCTCATCCGTTGGATTGGGAGGTTTGGGTCTCAGATGAGATCAAGATTCCACGAACTATTAAGTCGACTTATCAGAAAATAAAAGTTTCAAAGATTGTTTTTCCTTATTTAGATGGAAGTAGTGGAAAAATTGCCCTCAAGGGTCCTATCTCTTTGCAAGCCCCTGATGGGTTGCACTGGGGGAAGGGGATATATTTGGGTCCGTTCTCAATCCAGCCAGATGCATATGGAACTTGGACATTAGTTGAACATGTACCTATCGAGAGATATTTAAATGGAGTAGTTCCTCACGAAATAGGCGCCAGCTCTCCTGAAGAAGCACTTGCAGCGCAGGCAATATTAGCTAGAACATGGGCCTTCGCTAATAGTCATAGATTCAAAGTTGATGGATACAATCTCTGCAGCGATACGCAATGTCAGGTTTATAAGAATCCAATTAAGGCCGATAAAAAAATTAAAAAAGCTATTAAAAAAACTACTGGTAAAATTCTCACTTGGAATCAAAAGCCAATAAATACTGTTTATCACGCAACAAATGGAGGGGTAATGGCTTCTGTCGACGAAGCATGGTCAATTAATCAAGTTCCATACTTGAAAATGCGCTTGGATGGACCAAAGCATTGGACTCGGACGGTTAATTTACCTCTATCAAATGAGAAATACCTGAGATCATTTTTGTTTTCAAAGTCAGAGGCTTTTGGTTCTGATCATCCACTTTTTAGATGGGAGAGAACGCTAGACGCCTCTAAAATAGCTAAACAGCTAAATCAAGCTCAAAAAGTTAGAACCACTTTTTATCCAAGAAAAATTAAGGTTGTAAGCCGAGGAAGTAGTGGTCGAGTTACTTCGTTGAAAATTGACGGAAATACTGGCTCAGAAACTTTTCTTAAACTTGATGACATTCGTGGTGTTTTAAAACAATTACCAAGCACGTTATTTGTTGTTAAAGAAATTAAAGAAGGTAAATGGCTTTTTTCTGGTGGAGGTTTTGGCCATGGAGCAGGAATGTCTCAGTCTGGGGCTATAGATTTAGCAAAAAATGGATGGACTACCAAGCAAATTCTTTCTCATTATTATCCAAATACTAAATATGGATTTTTGCCTTAGTGATGAAAGACTCTTAGAGTCATTAGTTGATAAAAGTACTACTCCATGGCTTTAGCCAAAATCAGTGGAGAAAACCGACGCACTAAATCAATATTGTTTTTGATTTGCTGCGCTTTGGTAGGAATTTTTCCTCATTTGCTCGAGCCTAGCAATAATTTATTCCCTTCAATTACTTTGGCTGTCTTGCTGGGTGGCTATGGTTTAAGGGTCGTTTTACGAGAGAGTAGGCAAAATTATCAATTACAAAAAGAGTATCTAATCAATAATGAAACTTTTTTTGAAACTCTTCCTAAAGTTGATGTGTTAGTGGCAGCCCGCGATGAGGAAAATGTAATAGAGCGATTAGTTTCAAGACTTTTGTCAATTGAATATCCAGAGGATAAGCTTTCTCTGTGGATCATTGATGATGGGAGTCAAGATCGTACGCCTTATTTATTAAAAAAATTACGTACAACTTTCTCTAGGATTAATGTGTTAAGTCGTCCATTAATGAGTGGTGGCGGTAAATCAGGTGCCTTGAATTCTGTATTGACTAAAACTGATGGAGAATGGTTATTTATTCTTGATGCTGATGCACAATTACAGAACAATGTATTACTTAGGGCAATAGCCCTTGCTTTGAATGGTGGATGGTCTGGTGTGCAGTTGAGAAAATCAGTCGTGAATTGTGAGTTAAATCAAATTGCTGTGTATCAAGCAATGGAGATGGCCATGGATGCTGTTATTCAACGAGGCAGACTTGCTTGTGGTGGGGTTTCGGAGTTAAGAGGTAATGGTCAATTAATCAATAGAAAAGTTCTTGAATCATGTGGCGGATTTAATGAACAAACTATCACTGATGATTTAGATCTAAGTTTTCGGTTTTTATTAACTCGATCACCAATCGTAATCATGTGGGATCCACCTATTCAAGAGGAAGCAGTGGAATCCTTGTCGGCTTTATTTCGACAAAGAAAAAGGTGGGCTGAAGGCGGCTTACAAAGGTTTTTTGATTATTGGACCTTGTTGTTCTCCAAACGATTATCCAACCTTAAAAAAATAGATTTATCTTGTTTTTTCTTATTGCAATATGTCTTACCAGTCGTATCATTTATAGATTGTCTTGTATCAATTATTTTATTTGAAATGCCACTATATTGGCCTTTATCTATTGTTGCATTTGGTATTTCTAGTATAGCCTATTGGAAAGGATGTTCTCAAAAAAGTGAAGGTCCAAACTTACCATCTCCTAACTTTATTAATATACTTGGTGCAACAATTTACCTTGCACATTGGTTTATTGTCATACCATTTATAGTCATTAAAATGTCATTATTTCGTAAAACATTAATTTGGGAAAAAACCGATCATATTGGATCTTAATTAAATTATTTAATCATTCAAGATTTACAATTTCTCCATTAAAAAAATCTGCAAATTGCTTCGCTTTTTGATCAATAGAATTTGTCTGTAAATTAGTTTTTGATTCTACTTTCTCTTCTTTTAAATTATTTTTATCTCGATTTTTATCAATTTTAAATTGATTTCTTGGCTCTAATTTTTGTACAATTTTTTCTTCTTTTTTATTATTAGATAGACTATCTTTTTGTTGTATTAAAAGAACTTTGGTTGATGATCCTGTTGCTTTATAAAAAGCATCTTCAATAAGATTTTTACGACTTTGAATCATATTTATCCATTTTTCTGAGATTGCTACTTCAGCAGAATCTGAATTTAAATTTATTAATTTAGCTTGTTGTGAAAGTAGCATTTTTGTTGAAGGCAGCTCAAGCATAGCTATAACTTTTTCCCAGATTTGATCAAGATTTATTTCTTTAATGGGTTTCGATTCATTTTGAATAGATTTTTCCTCAATTTTTTCTTTTTTGTTAATTGAAGCTATATGCTCTGATGTATTTTTTTCAGGATCAGAATTTTTTGAGAGAGTTTCTCCTCTAATGGATTCTTTGATTCTTTTAAATTTTTTGAAATCTTCTCCTGAAAGCATTCCAAGTAAATGAATTTCTAACCACAATCTAGGCTGATTACTATTTCTAATATGGTTTTCTGAGCCTTTTAATTTAGACTGTAGGCTTAGTATTTGATCAAGATTAATAGACTTTGCTAGGTTATTTAAACCTTCTCTATTCTCTTGAGAAATTTCACATAAATCAGTTGGTTTATTTGCGACTTTTGTGACAACTAAGTCTCTTAATATAGATGCTATTCCTTGTAAAATTGCAATTGGCTCTTTCCCTGTATTAATTAGACGATTGCAAATATTTAAAATAGAATTAGGATCTTTCTTTATTAACGATTTAGCTAATATTAGTAATTCTTCTTCTGGTACAGCCCCTATAAGATTAATGATATTTGATTGAGTTATTGGTGGAGAAAGCAAGCTGACTTGATCAAGTAAGCTTTCTGCATCTCTTAATCCTCCTTGGGAATGCTTCGCAATTAAGGAGATCGCCTCTTCGTTGATTACTATTTTTTCTTTTTTAGCAATGCTGGTTAAATGACTTTCTAAATCACCCAGACCTATTCTTCGAAAATCAAAGCGCATACATCTACTTAGAATTGTAGGTAAAACGCGTTGGGGATCTGTTGTCGCAAGAATAAAGACTACTTGTCGAGGAGGTTCCTCTAATGTTTTTAGAAGTGCATTAAAAGCCGCAGTTGAAAGCATATGACATTCATCTATTACATAGACTTTCCAGCGAGCTTTTGCAGGAGCAAATCTAGACCTTTCTATTAGTTCACGAATATTTTCAACACCCGTATTAGATGCTGCATCAATTTCAATTACATCCAGAGCATTCCCAGAATTAATTCCTGTGCATAGGTCACATTTTCCGCATGGGTCGGTTGTAGCTTTTTCACTTTTTAAGCAATTCAAAGATTTAGCGAAAATTCTTGCACTGGATGTTTTACCTGTTCCTCTAGGCCCAGAGAATATATAGGCAGGGGCTATACGGTTGGTGATTAATGCTTGTTTTAGTGTGGCTGTGATGGGATCTTGGCCCACAAGCTCGTCAAAGCTTGTGGGCCTATATTTATGATGTAACGGTTCGTAAGTATTTATCATTTGTACTTACAGATAAATATGAATTTGATATTCATTTTTTTGATCATATTCTAAGTTGATAATTATTGCTGAAATACTTGACTAACTTTATTTTTGAAAAATTTTCTAATTGCTCTAATTAAATTTTATAAAGTTATTTGAAAAGCTTATTTCTCTAAGCAGTTTCCTTAACAATTCTTTTTTCGTTTGATAAAAGAGGCACTACCTTTCCGCCTGTAATTTCATCGACCATTTTTTTTGTTACATTAAAGTTTTTGATCTTAGTTTGAGATGGAAGACTATACATCAGTTCTAGCATAATTTCTTCAACAATTCCTCGTAAAGCTCTAGCTCCAGTTTTTCTTTTGTAAGCTTCTTGAGCAATTGCCTCAACAGCCTCTTCATCAAATGAAAGTTCTACATTATCCATACTTAATAAAGTCCTAAATTGTTTTATTAAGGCATCTCTAGGTTCTGTCAATATAGATTTAAGAGCTTTAGCATTTAATGGTTCCAATATTGCAGTGACAGGCATTCTCCCAATAAATTCGGGAATTAGACCATATTTCACTAAATCGTCAGGCTCAAGGTCATTAATGAAATCTGCACCAATTCGTTCTCGATTGGTTTTGCTTCTAGCTCGACTTTCGTTTGGTATGAAACCAATTGAATTTCTTCCAAGTCTTTTTTGTACTACATCTTCTAAACCAACAAATGCCCCGCCACAGATAAAGAGTATTTGGCTTGTATCGATTTGAATAGAATCACCGTAAGGATGCTTTCGTCCCCCTTGCGGTGGGACGTTAGCCGTCGTGCCCTCGAGCATTTTCAAAAGGGCTTGCTGGACGCCCTCTCCCGAGACATCTCTGGTAATCGAAGGGTTTTCACTTTTTCTAGCAATTTTGTCAATTTCATCGATATAAATAATTCCTCTTTGTGCTAAGTCCACATCCATGTCTGCTTTTTGCAAGAGTCGTAAGAGAATGTTCTCTACATCTTCACCAACATATCCAGCCTCAGTAAGAGTTGTTGCATCAGCGACAGCAAATGGAACATCAAGCATTTCAGCTAGAGTTTGAGCAAGTAATGTTTTGCCGCATCCAGTTGGTCCGATTAATAAAATATTGGATTTTTGTAATTTCGTTGCTGTTAGATCAGTCTCGCCAGAACCGTCTCCTTTCCACGCAAGTCTTTTGTAGTGATTGTAGACAGCAACTGACAGGATTTTTTTTGCAGGTTCTTGCCCAACCACCTGATCATCTAAAAATTTTTTAATTTCAATTGGTTTTGGTATGGACGCCAAAGTTGGAGCAGGCTTGGTTGTGGTTGATGTGGAAGCTTTTGCTTTACGGCTTTGTTCATGTCCACTTCTTTGATGATTTGGATTATCAATCAGTTCTTCATCTAAAATTTCGTTACATAAGTCGATACATTCGTCGCATATGTAGACTCCTGGACCAGCAATGAGTTTCCTCACTTGATCTTGGGCTTTGCCACAAAAGGAGCATTTAAGATGGGCCTCAAACTTTGCCATCGAGCTCTAAAAAAACAGGTTGGATGGACCGATCATTAATTTTATTCAGTCTCAGTTAATAGGATCATTGAGGATTGATGCCTTGTCAGCTTTCCTTAATGATTCATATGGAGTTGAGATTTGAAACCACTTTGTCGATCAGGCCATATTCAACCGCTTCTTGAGGAGAAAGAAAGTGGTCTCGATCAGTGTCTTCTGAAATCTTTTCAATATTTTGCCCAGTATGCTCGGCTAAAAGTGAATTAAGAGTTTCTTTTAAGTAGAGAATTTCTTTGGCTTGAATTTCAATTTCAACAGCTTGACCTTGAGCTCCACCAAGAGGTTGATGAATCATTATTCTGGAATTTGGTAATGCAAGTCTTTTACCTTTAGTCCCTCCAGAGAGAAGAAAAGCTCCCATGCTTGCCGCAAGGCCATAACAAATTGTTATGACATCAGGACTTACTTGCTGCATGGTGTCATAGATGGCTAGTCCAGCAGTTACTGATCCCCCTGGAGAGTTTATATACAATTGAATATCTTTTTCTGGATCATCAGCTTCTAAAAAAAGCATTTGAGCCACTAATGCATCAGCAACTTGATCATTAACATCGGTACCTAGAAAGATGATTCTTTCACGCAGTAATCGAGAATAAATATCAAATGCTCGATCACCTTGACCTGATTGTTCAATTACTGTCGGTAGTACCCCCGGTCCTGAGAATAGACAAGAGTTATTCCAGAAATTATTAATGGGATGATTTTGTCTTGCTTCAATCAACTTAGAACTTTCGTATTCAACACTGTTAATCTATGCGTAGAAACTAGGATTTGGGTGTTTTAGAACTTTTCTTTTCTTTATTGGTTTTTGTTGTTACCTTTTTGGGACTTTTCGCCTCGCTTTGATCCTTTGCCTTTCTAGGCGCTTTTTCTAGAATCGTATTATTCTCCTCAAGCCAAGCAAATAACTTTTCTTGCAACAAATCATCAGAAATAGCATCTTTAAGACGATTCTCGTCGATATTTTTTTCATTTGATAGTTTCATATCAGCTTGTACTTCTTTCAGCTTTGTATTGATTTCTTTTTGTGAGACCTCAATTTTTTCCGACTTGGCTAAAGCATTTAAAGCGAATTTTTGACGAAGTTTTTTTTCTGCTTCCCCTTTTGAAGACTCCATTAACGATTTAACAAGTTCTGGAGTAAACATTGATTTGACATCAATTCCTTGTTGAGCGAAATTTTGAGCTGTTTGTTCAACAATTACACGAACCTCTTGATCAATAAGACTTTTTGGTAACTCCACTTCAAGTTCTTTAACTAAAGCATCAAGCAGTGAGTCCTGACGATTTTTTGTTTGTTTTCTATCAGTATCCTCTTTGAGTCTCTTTTCAAGATCTGCGCGTAAGTCAGTCATATTTTCTTTGTCACTAGCTTGTTTGGCAAAATCGTCATTAAGTTCAGGTAATTCTTTAATTTTTAAATCTTCTAGATTGACTTTGAATTCAGCCTTTCTGCCTTTTGCATCTTCTTGATGATAATCCTTGGGAAATTCACACTTTAATGTTTTTTCATCATTTATGTTCATTCCTATTACCCCTTCAATGAAGCCAGGAATCATTCGGCCTTCTTCAAGTTCTATTTCTATTGAATCCGCGCTTCCTCCTTGAATTTCGCTCCCATCATCCGTGAAATTCCCTTTAAAACTTACCAGAGCAATATCTCCTTTTTTCGCGGGTCGACCACTTATTGGGACCTTGGTCGCAAGTTGCAATCTAGATTGCTCAATCAGTTCATCAACTTTTTTTGGATCAAAGATTAGAGTTTCTACTTCAGCAGTTAGACCTGAAGATTTTTTTAAAGTTGGTATTGGGGCAATATCAGTTTCAAGTTTTAATTTAAGAATTTTTTCAGGGTTGAAATTTTCCAAAATTGTTTCAAAACCATTTTCCAACTCTGGCTCACATAAAGGTTCAATACCTTCTTGATCTAGAGCTTCTGTCCATACTTTTTGCAAAAGTGATTCTAAAGCAGAGGCTTGTATTCTTTTTACTCCAAGCTGCTGGATTACGACTGCTTTTGGGACTTTACCTTTGCGAAACCCTGGGATTGAAATAGACCTGCTGAGTTTACTTAAAGCTTCGTTGTAACTATTTTTGCATCGATCTGCGGGCACCTCAACCTCAACAGCAATTCTGCTATTGGGTTTTGAACTGGTTGATACTTTTAATTTGGCAGCACTCATTGAAACGGAATTCTCAAATTTGGTTAGCGTAAGAAAGCGTTAATTCACTTCCAAAGCTATTGTGGCCTAAAAAGTATCTAAAAATTTGTTATTTGTTGATTTTTCCAATAAGAAAAAATTTTTGTTAAACCTTTCTATTCTCTTCATCAAGTTTGAACCCACAGTTTCTTCTCCCAAATAGACCTCTCACAGTTGCCATCCTGGGATCGAGTGGGGCTGTAGGTAAGGAATTATTGGCTTTGCTTGAAGAAAGGTCTTTCCCAATTCATAAATTAATTTTATTGGCTTCTCATCGCTCTGCTGGTGAGCTTCAGAACTTTTGTGGAAAGACATTAAGAGTGCAAGAAACAACTCAAGAGAGCTTTCAAAATGTGGATTTAGTTCTAGCTTCGGCTGGTGGTTCAGTATCCCGTAAGTGGAAAGATGCAATAAAAAGTTCTGGAGGCTTGATGATTGATAATTCAAGTGCGTTTCGAATGGATGAAAATGTTCCTTTGGTTGTGCCTGAAGTCAATCCCAATGCTGTAAGTAAGCACAAAGGTGTAATTGCTAATCCTAATTGCACAACTATTTTATTAGCATTGGTTCTAGCTCCATTGCATAAGCATATTCCTATTAAGAGAATTGTTGTCTCAACTTATCAATCGGCCAGTGGTGCAGGTGCAATGGCCATGGAAGAATTGGAAAAATTAAGTCAAGAAGTTTTAAATGGAGGAACACCAAAAAGCAAAATTCTTCCTTATTCCTTGGCATTTAATCTTTTTTTGCACAACTCACCCCTGCAATCAAATAACTATTGCGAGGAAGAAATGAAAATGGTTAATGAAACTCGAAAGATTCTTGGAGTCCCAGAACTTGCTTTGACCGCAACGTGTGTAAGAGTTCCTGTTTTACGAGCGCATTCTGAAGCAGTCAATATTGAATTTGAAAAGCCTTTCCCAGTAAAAGAAGCTTATGAGATTTTGGAATTTGCTCCTGGAGTTGAGATTCTTGAGGATTTTGATAAAAATCGTTTTCCTATGCCAGAAGATGTAACGGGTAGAGATTCAATATCAGTTGGTCGTGTAAGGAAGGACATTAGTAATCCAAATGGCTTGGAACTATGGTTATGTGGAGACCAGATACGAAAAGGAGCTGCACTTAATGCAATACAAATTGCTGAACTTTTATTGCCTAAATCATGAGTCAGTCAGCCTTACTATCACCAGCTCCTTTTGGAAGGATGTTAACCGCAATGGTTACCCCCTTTGATGAAAATGGGAAAGTCGATTATGGTCTAGCCGCTGATTTGGCACTTTATTTAGTAAACCAAGGTTCAGATGGCATTGTTGTATGCGGAACGACTGGAGAATCGCCCACTTTAACTTGGCAAGAACAAAAAAAGATGCTTGAAACAGTAAGAAATTCTTTAGGCTCAAAAGCTAAAGTTTTGGCTGGTACGGGTAGTAATTCTACCTCTGAGGCAATTGAAGCCACCAAAGAAGCAGCCAATTCAGGCGCTGATGGGGCATTAGTTGTTGTTCCCTATTACAACAAACCACCGCAAGAAGGATTAGAAATTCATTTTCGCTCTATAGCGAACGCCGCACCGGAGTTACCTTTAATGCTGTATAACATTCCTGGACGGACAGGTTGTTCGATATCGCCTAGTATTGTAAGTAAGCTTATGGATTGCAGTAATGTAGTCAGTTTCAAAGCTGCAAGCGGAACAACAGACGAAGTGACTCAATTAAGAAACTATTGCGGATCAAATTTAGCTATTTATAGCGGTGATGATGCTTTGGTTTTACCAATGCTTGCAGTAGGAGCAGTAGGTGTGGTTAGTGTGGCAAGTCATCTTGTTGGTCTTAATTTAAAGAAAATGATAGAGAGTTTTTTTGAAGGTAAATATGATCAATCACTTTATTTGCATGAGACATTACAACCTCTTTTTAAATCACTTTTTGCAACCACAAATCCTATTCCTGTTAAAGCGGCTCTTCAACTCATTGGTTGGTCTGTTGGACCTCCTCGAAGTCCTCTAGTCTCTTTAAACAGTGAAATGAAAGAAGAACTCTTGAAGATACTCTCTTCTATGAGATTGATTTGATCTATTTCCTCGTTTTCGAGTGGATACAACTTTCATTTAGGTATCAACCAAGTTTTTTACATAAATTTTTCCATGACATTAAGTTCAATGAATTCTCAAGGCTCAAAAAATAATCAATCTAAATCTCCTTGTTTGAGGATTATTCCTCTAGGTGGCCTCGGAGAAATTGGAAAAAATACCTGCGTATTTGAATATGGTGATGACATCATGATTCTTGATGCTGGTCTGGCTTTCCCAACCGACGGGATGCATGGAGTAAATGTTGTGATGCCAGACACCACTTATTTACGTGAAAATCAAAGTCGAATCAGAGGTTTAGTAGTTACCCATGGACATGAAGATCATATTGGTGGGATTTCTCATCATTTAAAGAACTTTAATATTCCAATTGTTTATGGTCCTCCCCTTGCTATGTCTATGCTCAGGGGGAAGATGGAGGAAGCGGGAGTTGCTGATCGGACAACAATTCAGGTATGCGGCCCAAGAGAAGTTATCAAAGTCGGACAACATTTTTCAGTTGAATTTGTAAGAAATACACATTCAATTTCCGATAGTTATTCCTTCGGCGTAACTACTCCAGTGGGCGTAATATTTTTTACTGGTGATTTCAAGTTCGACCATACGCCACCTGATGGACAGCCCTCAGATTTAGCCAGAATGGCTCACTATGGAGATAAGGGTGTTCTTTGCCTTTTATCTGATTCAACTAACTCTGAAGTTACAGGATTCACACCCTCTGAATATTCTGTTTTTCCAAATTTAGATAGATATATTGCTACTGCTGAAGGCAGAGTCATGGTCACTACATTTGCTAGTTCAACTCATCGCGTGGCTATGCTTTTAGAGTTGGCGATGAAAAACGGTAGAAAAGTTGGCTTGTTAGGCCGTTCAATGCTGAATGTGGTTGGGAAAGCAAGAGAGCTTGGATATATGCGTTTCCCTGATGATTTGTTTTTCCCAATTAAACAGATTAGAGATTTGCCTGATAGAGAGACGTTTTTATTGATGACAGGTAGTCAAGGAGAATCAATGGCCGCTTTGAGTCGTATCTCTAGGGGAGAGCATCAACATGTTCAATTGAAAACCAGTGATACTGTAATTTTTTCTGCTAGTCCGATCCCTGGAAATACTATTTCCGTGATGCATACGATTGATAAATTAATTAAATTGGGTGCAAAAGTTATTTATGGGAAAGATAAAGGTATTCATGTATCTGGCCATGGATGTCAAGAAGATCAAAAATGGATGCTTGGATTAATTAGACCTAAATACTTTATTCCTGTGCATGGAGAGTACAGAATGCAAGTTCTTCATGGAAAAACTGCTGTATCAATGGGGGTTCACCCAGATAATGTTTTAGTTATGGAAAATGGGGACGTAGCTGAATTAAGGCCAGATTCTCTTGTTCAAGGGTCACCAGTTAAATCAGGAGTGGAATTACTCGATTCTTCTAGAACAGGGGTAGTTGATACCCGCGTCTTAAAAGAACGTCAGCAACTGGCTGATGACGGAGTTATTACGGTTCTTACTCCTATAAGCACTGATGGCGTAATGGTTGCACCTCCGAGGGTAAATCTGAGAGGTGTTATTACTAATGTTGATGCTAAAACAATGGTCAATTGGACTGAAAGAGAAATTAATTGGGTCTTGGAAAATAGATGGAAACAGCTTGTTCTTAAGACAGGAGGTAAGTCGATTGAGGTTGATTGGATTGGTTTGCAAAGAGAAGTTGAATCAGGTTTATCTCGTCGATTAAGAAGGGAGGTTCAGGCTGAGCCATTAATTCTTTGCCTTGTTCAGCCTGCTCCTGGTGGAACTCGTGCATATAAGCCTCAACTTGATCAACAGCCAGACTCACGACAAGTAGTCAAGAAAAATGCAGATACAGTGGTTAAGCAGAGAAATGTACCAGTAACAAATCAAGATAAAAATGGAACTACGGAACAAAAAACAAATAGTGAAAAAAATACAGAGGAAATGCCATCTGGAAGAACAAGACGTCGAAGATCTGCAATTAGTTGATAACAGAGTATTTGTTTCTCTCAATTAGTCTTATTTGATATGTAAATAACTTGTTTGTTCCATCGTATTTGGAAGTCTCCATGAAGATGAATTGTTCCAGGGGGATTGTTGTGAGATATTTTGGTATTTATTTCTTCGATTTGTAAAGTTGTCACTCTTTTTACTCCTAATCTTTTTAACCAATTAGTAAGTATTATTTTTCTAATAGATGGTGTAAACTTTATTAGTTTTTTTCTGGATAGAGAATTGATTTTTTCTTCTTGGCAAAAATCTATTACTATTTTTGCTAATGATTGTTGGTCGTTTGTATAACTTTCCAGTCTATTAGCTAACGATGCTATTCTTGAATCTGCGCCTTTATAGATTGAATTTAAAATTGGTAAGATTTCTTTTCTAATTTTATTTCTTGTCAAATTAATATTTTCATTTGAAGGATCTATCCAGATTGGCAAATTAAACTCTTTGCAAATTTCGAGTGTTTCGTTCCTATTAAATACCAATAGAGGGCGGATTAAATCTATATTATTCTCTAAAGTTCTTTTTTCTCTAAGGGTGCTAAGACCAATCAAATTAGTTCCTCTGGCTAAGTTCATAATTATTGTTTCTGCTCGATCAGTAGCTGTATGACCAGTTAATATTTTTGTGTATGGGAAATTAATATTTTTTGACGATAACACTTTAGCTTTCATTACCAGTTTTTTATACCTCCAATCTCTTGCCTTTTGTTCATTAACTACTTCTTCTTTATTTGCTTTATTAGAGTGAAATGATATTTGCTTATTAATACACCAAAGCTTTAGTTCTTTTTCTATTTTTTCGGATTCGTTGTGCCATTGATGATCTCCATGCCAGACTTCGACTTGCCATTTATATAGTCTTTTTAAATCAACAATTAATTTAAGAAGGGCCATAGAATCTTGACCACCAGATATTGCTAAAAGAAGTGTGGATTTAATCGGAAGCAGAGATTGATTTTGTTTTAACCTTTTATGTAAACGCATATGCCATTTACTCCATGAGTGGTCATTTTTAGTAGATGGTGACATTTGCTTTGGTTTCAGAGCTCTATTCGTCTTTTTTAAGTTCTTTTGCTGAGTCAGTGTCACAATCAGGTTAATAGCTGATGTTTTTATGACACGCCTGCAGACATTGCCACTTTCACTTCAAAAGAGTATTCAAAATAGATCTTTATTAAAAGTAATTGCTGGTTTAAATAATTTTAATCCAGAATCAGTATCTCTAATTTCTAGAGCTGCAGGTCTTGGGGGTGCAGATTTACTGGATATTGCTTGTGAGCCAAAATTAGTAGATCTGGCTGTGAATGCATCGAAAATTCCTGTATGTGTAAGTTCGGTGGAACCAAAACTTTTCCCTCAAGCTGTTCAGGCAGGAGCATCAATCATAGAGATTGGGAATTTCGACTCTTTTTATCCAGATGGACGTTTTTTCTCGGCGGAGGAAGTCCTCTCATTAGCTGTGGAATCTCGTAGGCTTTTACCTGAGGTTGTTTTGTCAGTCACTGTTCCTCATATATTGCCTTTAGATAGTCAAGCTCAATTAGCTGTAGATCTTGTCGATAATGGGGTCGACTTAATTCAGACGGAGGGAGGGACTAGCTCTCATCCTCTTAGTGCTGGAACTTTAGGATTAATAGAAAAAGCTTCACCTACGTTGGCTGGAACTTTTGCTATCTCCACTGCTTTAAAAGAGAGTCATCATGATGTGCCTGTTATTTGCGCGTCTGGACTTTCTGAAGTGACTGTTCCAATGGCTATATCAGTTGGTGCTAGTGGGGTTGGCATTGGTTCAGCTGTTAATAAATTGAAGACTGAATTAGCTATGATTGCTACTGTCAAAGGTCTTCGTCAGGCTTTAGATTCTGTAAAACTTATTTCCACAATTAATCAATCAATTTTATAAGGTAATGGAAATCCTTTTTTGATCAAAATGATAAGAATATGGAATTAATAAATTTTGTTTTTAATATTTAATTCAGAATATGCCTGAATATAAGCTTCAAGCTCCGTACGTTCCAAAAGGTGATCAACCTGCAGCTATTGAAGGACTTGTTGGAGGAGTGAATGATGGTGAGAAGTTTCAAACCCTATTGGGTGCAACCGGAACGGGCAAGACTTTTACGATAGCTAATTTGATAGCCCAAACGGGTAGGCCATCATTAGTTTTAGCTCATAACAAAACTCTCGCAGCTCAATTATGTAATGAATTAAGGGAATTTTTTCCTGAGAATGCTGTTGAATATTTTATTTCTTATTATGATTATTATCAGCCAGAAGCTTATGTTCCAGTAAGTGATACTTATATAGCAAAGACATCATCAATTAATGAAGAAATTGATATGTTGCGCCATTCTGCAACTAGGTCTTTATTCGAGCGAGATGATGTAATTGTAGTTGCTTCAATTAGTTGTATTTACGGCTTGGGAATTCCAAGTGAATATTTAAAAGCATCTGTTAAGTTTGGAGTTGGACAAAATATTGATTTAAGATCTTCTCTTAGATCATTGGTTTCCAACCAATATACACGTAATGATATAGAAATTACTAGAGGTAGATTTAGAGTTAGAGGAGATGTATTAGAAATAGGTCCAGCATATGATGACAGACTTGTAAGACTTGAATTATTTGGGGATGAAATAGAAAGCATTAGTTATGTAGATCCTACTACTGGCGAAATATTAAATAAACTTGACTCAATTAATATATATCCAGCTAAACATTTTGTAACTCCGAAAGATCGTCTAGACTCTGCAATTAAAGAAATTAAAAAAGAATTAAAAGATAGATTAGAATTTTTTAATCAAGAGGGAAAATTACTTGAAGCTCAAAGATTAGAACAAAGAACAATTTATGATTTAGAAATGTTAAAAGAAGTTGGATATTGCAATGGAGTTGAAAATTATGCTCGTCACTTATCTGGCAGAGAACCTGGCTCTGCACCAGAATGCTTAATTGATTATTTTCCTAAAGATTGGTTATTACTTATTGATGAAAGTCATGTTACTTGTCCGCAATTAAGAGCTATGTATAATGGCGATCAAGCAAGAAAGAAAGTGTTAATAGATCACGGTTTTAGATTACCAAGTGCCGCTGATAATCGTCCTTTAAAGGATACAGAATTTTGGAATAAAGCAAAACAAACAGTTTTTATTAGTGCTACTCCTGGTGATTGGGAATTGTCTCAAAGTCCAAGAAATATAGTTGAACAAGTTATTAGGCCTACCGGTGTTCTAGATCCATTGGTTGAAGTACGTCCCACACATGGTCAAGTTGAGGACTTACTTTCTGAAATTAGAAAAAGAGCATCGAAAAACCAGAGAATACTTGTGACAACTCTTACAAAAAGAATGGCTGAAGATCTTACAGACTATTTATCTGAGAATAAAATAAGAGTTCGTTATTTACATTCAGAGATTCATTCAATCGAGAGAATTGAAATTATCCAAGATTTAAGATTGGGAGAATATGATGTACTGGTTGGAGTTAATCTTCTAAGAGAAGGTTTAGATCTTCCTGAGGTTTCTCTTGTAGTAATTCTAGATGCAGATAAAGAAGGATTTTTAAGAGCTGAAAGATCTTTAATACAAACAATCGGTCGAGCAGCAAGGCATGTTGAGGGATTAGCTTTACTCTATGCAGATAAAATGACTGACTCTATGGCAAAGGCAATTAGTGAGACTGAAAGACGCCGAGAAATACAGAGTAATTATAATATTGAGAATGGCATAACTCCTAAGCCAGCAGGTAAGAAAGCAAGTAATTCAATTCTTTCTTTCTTGGAGTTATCAAGGAAATTAAATCAAGATGGAAATGCTAATGATTTTGTTGATATTGCTGATAAGTTGATAGATTGTAGTGATAAAGATTCTGATAGTGGCGTATCTTTAGAATCTCTGCCTGAATTAATTGAAAAATTGGAATCTAAAATGAAATTAACAGCAAAAGATTTAGATTTTGAGAAAGCTGCAGTTCTTAGAGATCGTATAAAAAAATTAAGGCATAGGTTAATAGGTAAATAATATATTATTATCCTGAATCCTTTCCTAATTTAAAGCAAGAGTGAATTTCATTTAGTGCTTTTTCACCATATTTTTCTGAGATAATACAAGTTGTTCTGATTTCACTGGTAGCGATCATTTCGATATTTATTTTTTGATTTGCCAGTGCTCTAAATATTTTACCAGCTGTTCCTTTAGTGAAAGGCATTCCCGAACCTACTGCGCTAATTCTAACTATGGATTCTCCTTCTTCGAGTCTGGATCCTTTCCAATTAGTTATCAATTCTTCTAAGGCATATTTTGCCTGGCTTCTATCATTTTTCTTTAATGTAAAACTTATATCTTTGGTTTTATCCTTATGCTTTCTTTCTGATTGAACTATTGTATCTAAGCTGATAAATTTCTCAGCTAATGTAGAACATATCGTGGAAGCAGTTCCTGGCTTGTCTGGAACATTCTTAACGCTAATTTGGATTTGATCTTTATCTAAAGCTACTCCTCTTACCTCCGGCTCGTTGTTATTTTCAATTATAGGATTAAGATTAATTTGTTTATCAGAAAGCTTGAAAACCTCTCCCACATTGCGTAATGCTTTTTTCCCTAATTCTGCGTCAATAACGCAACTTACTTTAACTTCACTCGTCGCTATCAATCTGATATTAATACCAGAATCAGATAGAGTATTAAAAAGAGAAGATGCTATTCCAGGTCTCCCCATGATTCCGGCTCCAAAAATACTTAGCTTGGTCAGATTCTTTTGACAAGAAATTTCGCCTCCAATAGTATTTATAAGTTTTTGACATTGAGCTTCTGCATTATTTAATTCATTTTCTGAAACAGTAAAAGTAATATCGTTAGAGTTTATTTGATGTGTAGCTTGAATAATGAGATCTACGTTTACACCACCTTCTGATAGAGATTCAAAAAGCTCAGCAGCAATACCTGGACGATCTGGAATATTAGATAGCGCTACTACTGCTTGATTCTCAACAAGTTCTAATCCATCGACTGGACTGCGATGTTCTATCCCACCTTTAGAAAAAACATTGTTCTGATGACTAGTTAGAGTCGTTCCATCAAGGTTGTCCCAGCTTGACTTGACTACAAGTGTTAGGCCGAAATTTCTTGCTATTTCAACAGCCCGAGGATGCAAAACAGCAGCTCCAAGGCTTGCCAGTTCTAACATTTCATCGCAACTAATATTTTTCATTAATTGAGCATTTTTAACGATTCTTGGATCAGTTGTTAAAACGCCAGAAACATCCGTAAAAATTTCACATTTTTCAGCTCCAAGAGATGCTGCTAAAGCGACTGCAGAGGTATCTGATCCCCCTCGTCCTAAGGTTGTGATTTCAGCAATTCCTCCTATTCCAAGACTTGTGCCTTGGAAGCCAGCAACGACTATGGTTTTACCTTGATTTAAGAGATTTTTTATTCGCTCTGTTCTAATCTCAAGTATCCTTGCTCTTCCATGAGCTGATTCCGTAATGATTCCAGCTTGAGTACCAGTTAAAGATATTGCTTGTGTGCCCAATTCATTAAGGGCCATTGTCAATAATGATATTGAAATCTGCTCTCCAGTTGATAGGAGCATGTCCATCTCTCGATGAGGAGGATCAATACTTATCTCTGTGGCTAGCTGTGTTAACTCATCAGTTGTATGCCCCATTGCCGACACAACAACAACCAGATCATTTCCTTTTTCTTTACTTGATTTGATTTTTTGCGCGACAGCTTTTATTCGCTCAATGCTTCCAAGAGAGGTGCCGCCAAATTTTTGAACCAGCAAGGACATTGAACTCTCAGTAACCTATTAATTATTTCAGTTATTAGTCAAAAATATACTTTCTGTTAGCAGATTATCTTTAAAAGAATTGATTGGATTGATTCCTGACTTTATTGAAACTTCAATTTTTAATAGTTTTTTCATCAATTCAAGTAACGTTTTTAATGATTTGCCTTGAATTTGTTTTCGGATGACAAAAATACGTTTTGGATTGGCAATCCCAGCAAGTTTTGCTATTTCTTTGACGTCATGATGCCCTTGGGTATCTAATAGGTGTACCCAAAGCCATCCTCTTGCTTGACCAGTCAAGGTTGAAATTAACCTTAATGCTGGTTCTCCATTTTTAAGCAACGATTGAATTTTATTGAGAGCTTTGATTCTTTCTTCTTTAATTAAAAAATTAGCAATTTCTAGAGCATTAGTTGAATTATTTTGAATTAGCTTTTTGACCATATCCTCTGTGATTTCTTGAGTTTCATTGATATTTGAACTTTTATTCATTGCTTCTGCTAATAATGATAATTTCTGAAGCTCAGTATTAATTAATGAGCTATCATTACCTATACTTTCTATCGTCAAATCAATTGTTTCATTATTCATTCTTAAATTCAATCTATATAAAATATTCTTAACTAGCCTCCGCTGCCCATTAATATCCCATGGCTGTGGAAGAATAAAGCTTTTTTCATTAGATAAAGAATTTAATTGTATGTTTTTCTGTATTAATTTAGTTGTTTTAAGTCTTTTATCAGGTTTGTTTGAATTATTTAAAATAAGATGTGTATCATCAGGAATTAATGAAATTGCTTGTTCAAGTTTATTCGCAAGCTCAATGGAACATCCGTTACAAAAAGGACTTCTTCTGACTAGTACAATCCTTCCTCCTCCTCCTAAAGGAGCACTTTGTACCTCTTCTAGTGCTCGGAGACTTTGCTTTGGATCATTCCCATCTATTTGACTATGATTAAAA
The DNA here is from genome assembly GCF_059772405.1 of Prochlorococcus sp. MIT2304. NCBI lineage: Bacteria > Bacillati > Cyanobacteriota > Cyanophyceae > Synechococcales > Prochlorococcaceae > Prochlorococcus > Prochlorococcus sp. MIT2304. Next base: position 1,215,707 of record NZ_CM186286.1, on the reverse strand, counting down.
TTTCTCCATGCTGGATCAACAACTTTTTGAATTATTTCTTCTATTTCCCTGTTACTGGCGTCATAATCATCTCCCCAGATTAGATGTATTGGCATTAGTTAGAGATATGTTTTAAAAAGACGTGATCTTAAATTAGCCTAGGAAATTAAGCAGTGAAAACTCCAGAACATCCAATTTTTCTTGAAAGCGTTCGATATATCAGATCTCAAATCGGTCTTACCGGGCTTAATAACCTACAGCAATTGGTTTTAGAACGAATTATTCATTCAAGCGGTGATCTTGCAATGCAGGGCTGTTTGAGGTTTAGCTTTAATGCTTGTGAAAATGGAATTAATGCCCTAAAAAAAGGTGCAAATATTTTGACTGATACTTATATGGCAGAAGCAGCTGTTTCTCCGGTTGCTAAAAGAACATTAAATTCAAGTGTTAAATGTATTTTAGAAATGGCTCCTGAATTTATTGATTCATCTTCGAAAACTAGAAGTTCAATGGGAATGCGAAAAATGTGGTTGGACATAGAGAAAAAAGAAGAATACTTGGAAGCACCAATCGTTCTCATTGGTAGTGCACCCTCAGCATTGATGACTTTATTAGATTTAATTGAGGAAGGTAGTAAAAAACCAAGTTTAATCATAGGAATGCCAGTCGGTTTTATAGGAGTTTCCGAGTGTAAAAATCGATTATTAAAAAGTGATTGTTCACATATCGTTTTAGAGGGCTCTAGGGGAGGAGCATCTCTTGCGGCAGCAACAGTCAATGCTTTGCTTAGAGCTGCTGATTATTAGTGTTGTTATGTAATTTTTTGAATTCCTGATTCACTACCCTACAATCTTTTATGCTTTTTGATTATCTATATATTGTTAAAGCTATTTTCTTCAAGATCGTTTAATATTTTTCGTGCATTTTTGATTACTTCTTTTGGAACACCTGCAAGTCTAGCTGCTTCGATTCCATAGCTTTTCATTGATCCTCCTTTAGAAACCTTATGAAGAAACTTAAGTGAATTCTTATCATGTTTCACAAGAACTTGAAAATTTTCTACGTTTTCATTTAATTCAGAAATTTGGTTTAATTCATGATAATGAGTCGCGAAAATTGAACGACTTTTTATTTTTTTTGCTAGAAATTCGCTTACAGACCAAGCAATAGATAAGCCATCAAAAGTTGATGTTCCTCTCCCAATTTCATCTAATAAAACTAATGATTTTTCTGTTGCTTTATTAAGAATGAAAGCAGTTTCAATCATCTCAACCATAAAAGTAGATTGACCTGCTGCTAAATCATCTACTGCTCCAACTCGAGTGAAAAGTTGGTCTGCGATTCCAATAGTACATGATTTTGCTGGGATCCAACTACCAATTTGTGCCATAATTTGCAGAAGACCTATTTGTCTTAAATAACAACTTTTACCGCTTGCGTTTGGCCCAGATAGAATAATTAAATCAGTTTTTGATCCAAGATTAATATCATTAGGCACAAAATTTTTATCAACAATAATTTGCTCAACTACAGGATGCCGGCCTTCAATGATTGAGATTTCTCTAGACTTTTTAGAGTCTGTATGGTCAACGATTTGAGGCTGAACATAATTATTTGTAGCTGCAAGTTCTGCTAAACCAGTCAAAACATCTAAACAGGAAATCGCTTTTGCAGCTTTTCTAATACTCGTTGCTTTGTTTCCAACCAGTATTCTAAGAGAACAAAATAAATCATATTCTAGCTGAGATATACGAGCTTTGATCTGGAAGATTTTTCCTTCTCTTTCTTTTAGCTCGGGAGTTACAAATCGTTCTTCATTAGTGAGGGTTTGTCTCCTCATCCAGTGATTAGGAACATTTGTTGATTTCGCTTTACTGACTGCTAAAAAATATCCAAAGGATCGATGATATTGCAATTTCAAATTACTTATCTTACTTAGTTCTCTTTCTTTGACTTCTTGTTTCTTTAGCCATAAATTATGATCATCAAGTTGATTACGTAGTCCATCAAGAAGTGGATCAATTCCATCGTAAAATAAACCACCTTCTGTAAGACTTAGTGGTGGATTATCTATAAGCTCATTATTTATTTTAGATGCAATCTCGATTAATTGTTTATCTAAACTCGTAATGGATTTGAAGTATTGAGACTTTTCAAATGTTGGATGGTCAATATTTTTTGCAAGCAAAGGTAAACGATTAATTCCTTCTGCAATTGCTACTAAATCCCTCGCTCCTGCTTGTTGTGCTCCTGCTCGAGCTGAAAGACGTTCAAGATCTCCCATCGCTCGAAGTATTTTGCGAAGATTTTTTCTTAAAGAAGTTGATTTAACAAGTAAAGAAATTATTTCTTGCCTGTTTTTGATTTCATACACATCTGTTAATGGTTCTTCTAGCCATCTTCTTATACACCTTCCTCCCATTCCAGTTAAAGTTTTATCTATTGCCCAAAGTAAAGATCCTTGAAATTGTCCTCCTCTTTGAGTTGAAACAATTTCTAAGTTTCTTCTGGTTTGATTGTCTATAATTAATCCAGCATGATCATATTTTATTTGAGGATAATCTAAAGATATATGTGTTTTTACTTTTTGTTTATCTTGAGTGTTTAGATTAGGATGTGTTTTATTTAGGTATGCAATTAATCCTCCTAAACTTCTAATTGAAAGAGAATGAGATGATAGACCTACTCCTTCAATATTATTTAAGGAATAATGATTTAATATAGCTGTTTTAGACTCTAATTCTGTAAATGAAGTTTGACTGAACTCGGTTATTCTCATATAACTTGTGTACCAATTATCTATATTTATAGTATTTTTTTCTGAGATGATTTCAGCTGCTTCTAATTTGATCAACTCTTGTCTTAAATTATTGATTTCTTTTCCTTCTTGTATAACAAGTTCTCCTGTGCTGACATCTACTTTCGCTAAGGACCATTTAAGTAACTCTTCATTTGAATTAGAGTCAATTAGAACTGAAGCTAGCCAATTATTTTGTTTTGCACTCAGCATTCCCTCCTCTAGAATCGTTCCTGGAGTGATTAACCTTGTGATACCTCTTTTAATTAATTTATTACCTTTTGAGGGAGCAGCTTCAAGTTGGTCGCATATGGCAATTGATAAACCTTGCTTTATAAGTTGAGTGCAATATCTATCCGATGCATGATGAGGGATTCCAGCCATCGGAATGCGTCCAATTTTTTTTCCTCCTTCCTTGCTGGTAAGAGTAAGTTCTAAGAGATTAGAAAGTGTAATTGCATCTTCAAAAAAACATTCAAAAAAATCACCAAGTCTATAAAGTAACACCCTTTCTGGATTGTCTTTTTTTAGCTCGACATAGTGTCTTAGGGCTGGGGTGAGGTCATCAATGTTTGGCAAGCTATGATGCGCCCATTTTGGTTCTTCAATTTCAGGTATAGATAACCCATCCAAATGATTGCTTTGATTTTTTTTTGTCTTTTTGGTGCGTGGCCTTAAGTAAGAGTCATTTTTAAGGTCTTTGTTCGCAAGACTTTCGCTGGTGAGCTTGGATTGGCTTTCATCAATATCTGCAGCCAAAAGTGTCTCATCACTTTCAAAAAGACTGCCTTGCAATGGATTTGGGCTGGCAGCCATTAAATTACCAAATCTTTAATCAACGCATATTAGAAGAATTATTTTTTTTTGCATGTGAAGCCACGCTACAAATATTAAGAGGTGGCACCTCAAATCACACTTACATGGGAGAATTATTAGATATTGAGCAATTTTCTGCAGATTTCTACCTCATGCTGGCTATTAATTCCATCGTCGCGAACGCACTCTTATTCTCTTCATTGCTTTTGGTAATTGGAGTACCTGTTTTCTATATGACCCAAACGAATCCAGAGGATAATAGAAATCCAAATATTAAAAAGATAGAAATACTTGCAGGCGTCTGGTTCCATTTGGTTCTCCTCCAGGCATTGGTAGGTGAGTACATCACACATCAGATGAGCGTTTAGACAGGTCATTACATTAAAAATTGCATAAATTAGATTTATTTCGTAGAAAAGGTTTAAATTTACTCTCAAGAGGTTACTGTTATTAGGTATGTAAGGCCTAAAAAAATGGCAACCTTAGAGGGTACCTTTGAAAATTCTGCATCGTTGAGTGTTGCAATAGTTATTGCACGTTTTAATGATTTAATTACTAATAAACTTTTAAGCGGTTGTCTTGATTGTTTATCCAGACATGGAATTGATAAATCCGAATCTAGTAAGCAATTAGATATTGCATGGGTTCCAGGCTCATTTGAGTTACCTATTATTTCTCAAAAACTTGCTCGAACTGGTAAATATGATGTTGTTATTACCCTCGGAGCAGTTATTCGGGGAGATACTCCACATTTTGATGTTGTTGTTTCAGAGGCTAGTAAGGGTATTGCGACCGTTTCTAGAGAAACAGGAATCCCAATTGTATTTGGGGTTTTGACAACAGATACTATGCAGCAGGCTCTTGAGAGAGCTGGGATCAAGAATAATTTAGGATGGAGTTATGCCTTGCAGGCCCTTGAAATGGGCTCTTTGATGAAAGCAATAAGTTGATTTTGTTAATTGAAAAGAGCAATTTATTGTCAGCTTTAAACTAAGGCATATTAATTGCTAAAATGAAAATGGCTTATTTGCGGATGTAGCTCAGTGGTAGAGCATCTCCTTGCCAAGGAGAATGTCGAGAGTTCGAATCTCTTCATCCGCTTCCCTTTAATCAAATTTGGTTTCATTTACACTCAAGATAGATATTATTAATTGTTCTTGAATTTAAATTTTTTAGATAGAATATTATTTAAAGTAATTTACTACAAAAGGATGAAAAGTATTTTACGTTTGTGTAAAAAATATATTTTTTTTTCTTTTGATCCAAGTTTTTATTAATGCATTGAGGCTATTTTTGATATTTCTCTATTGAAATTAACTGTAGGATTTAAGTTGATCAATGATATAAAATAATCAGAAAATTGTTCACTGGTGCTGACTTGGCTGATTCTAATTATTCAAAAGAAAAGCCTCTCTCCCAAATGCGAGTTGCTATAACAGCTATTGATCTAGAGCAGGCTGAACATCGCGGCATTGCCTATTTATCAAAAGGTTTAATAAATTCTTTGTCTGATTTAGGAGCAGAAGTTTACTTACTAACTGGATTTTATGGTCGACGCTTAAATCCGTTTATGAAATTGTCAATGAGTCCACAGTCTGTTAGAGAGGTGGATTGCGCAGATATTCTTGATCAATTCTGCGACCCATCAAGTCGATTCAAAAAAATTAAACAAAAGAAAGATCTTGATGAAGACTTGATTAAAAAATTATCAAATAAGCTTATTCATTTTAAAAATCAATCTAAAATAAGTCTTGATTTGCTATTTTCAGTATTTAAATTTTATCTAAGAAGAGGTAGATTTTCAGGACGATTAATTAATCTTTATAATTTTGATAATAGCCCTTATTTTGGAGAAGAAAGAGTAGATTATCTTGCTAAAATCTCAGGTTTTTTATCAATTCGAGATATATATAATTATAGTACTTTAAGGAGTAAAAGATTGTTATTTAAAACACCAAATATTGATTTGAGAAAGCACAAAATAGATTTGTTAATTACATCTTGCCCACTTAGTATTGATGTAAAAAATATTAAAAAAGATAATTCTAGTTGTTTGCAACTTATCATGGATTTTATACCTCTTTCTTTCTCAAAACATCCCGATCATCCATTTGGATTTTATAATCGTTTAAAAGATGCAATGCAAGTTAAAAATTGTTTTATTTCCAAAGCATCGAGAGATAAAATATGCTCATTACTTGAAAAATCCTGCCCTAATGATGATAGAAATATAATTTATCCGATGCCGTCATTAAGTCTAAGTAAGTTACAATTAGCTAGCAAAATTAATACATTAAGAGGTATAAGCAAGAAATTTATTTTATTTAATTCCTCAGTTGTACCAAGAAAAAATCTACACTATTTAATTAAAATATTTCAAAGCAGTCAAATTGCTAGAAAAGGTTTTGATTTGTGTGTTGCCGGTAAGATTCATGACGATAAGTATGGCGCTGCAATTCAAAGAATGTGTGAAAATAATCCGTATATAAAATTATTAGATTATGTAGATGAAACTGAAAAGGCATGGCTTTTTTTGAATGCTTATGCGTTTATTTCTCCATCATGTGTTGAAGGTTTTGGAATACCTGTTTTGGATGCTGCATCACTGGGAGTTAGAGTCTTGGTTAGTGATTTACCTTCTCACAGGGAGATTGCAGATCTTGTTAAAGCGACTCATGATTTTCGACTACTTGATCTTTCAAATGTTGATAATTGGATTTATGAACTTGATCTATTAAATACTTTAGACTTATGTATTGAAAATGAGATTCAAAATCGTATCAATAATTATACGACATCTATGAAATACTTGGAAAATCAATTTAAATCAAAAATAATTAATTTAGTCAAATAATTTTTTTTTAATCTGATTGTTTATTTAATATTAGTAATGTTTGCTTATTGTTAATTTTGAATCCTAGCTGTTGATAAAAATCTGCACTATTAGTTGTCATTAAATATACTTTTTCTACGTGTTTTATTTTTTTATTTTTTAATATTGCCTCTATTATTAACTTCCCCATTCCAAGTCCTTGACTATCTGCAGCAATTACTACATCCCATATAACGGCTCTAAATACATGATCACTTGTCGCTCGGCCAAAGCCTATTAATCTGTTTTTATGCCACAGACTTATGATTATGCTGCTGTGCAACAGCATTTTGCGAACCTGTTGTTTATTTCTATCCTTAGCCCAAAAAGCATTTTCATTTAGAAAAGATTCAAGCTTGGATAGTCCATTTATTGGTGCCAAATTTGGTCCCAGTCCCAAAAGACGCAGCCCTGGAGCAGTTGGTGCATGGTTAATCAGTGATAATCCTTTCATTGAAATTATTTAAACCCTCTAAGTTTTTCTAATAAGCTGAATATTATTAGAAAAATTTTAGCAAAAATAGTCCAATTTTTTTACTGATTTAAACATTTGGAAAAGTATTAATGAAATCTATTACTTTCATTAGTACTATAGTTATGTTATGTAAGTGCATAGAATTTTCATTAAGGTCATGAACTATGATTTTTAGATTTATTCTATGAATTAAGGATTTATTATGGCTTCAGATTTTTATACAGAATTTGAAAATAATTTTCGTGGAAGTCGTGAACAGATCATACAGGTTCTCTCAAATTATGATGGTTTATTAGATTATATTTTAAAAATTGATAATGAACCTACTCTTTTAGATATAGGCTCCGGAAGAGGTGAATGGATTCAAAAATGCAATGACGTGGGATTTTATTCTATTGGTATAGAGTTAAATAATAATATGGTTAATGATTGTAAAAACTTAAATCTAAATATTAAGCAAGGAGATGCATTATCGTTATTAGATGAATTTTCAGAAAACAGTTTTTCTATTGTTAGTGCTTTTCATGTAATTGAGCATATGAATTTTCAGGATATAGAGAAACTTCTTAATATGTGTAAACGTATTTTAAAGCCGGAAGGAATACTAATCTTAGAGACACCTAGTATAGATAATTTTCTTGTTTCTACTAAATCTTTTCATATTGACCCAACACATATAAACCCTATTCATCCGGAATTATTGGCTTTTATGATAAAAAGAAATGGTTATAGTAAATTGAAATATTATTTTATCAATGGAGGCCCATTAGAGAAGGCTATGCCGGATACTTTGACAAGATTTTTGAATGGAGTTGCTCAAGACCTGGTTTTAATAGCCTCTAAGTCTAATTTTATAGATAATAAAGTTTTTAGGGGAATTAATCTTATAAAAAGAGATATGAAGATTGGCATTACATCATTGGAAGCAGCAATTGATTTTGATAACTATTCAAGAAAAAGATACTCTGAGTATGATAAAAAAATTTCAATGATGCAAGATCAAATTTCAGTAATGGAAGATCAAATTAAAAATCTAGACAGGCAATTGTTATTTTTCATGAAATTATATCGTCTAAGTTTAATCCCTGTTGTAATTAAGATTATTAGAAAATATATTAGTTTATATGTTAATTTAAAAAATAAAATAAAAAAACTAATTACTATTTTTTTATTTTATTTAAGCGACAATCATTATTTTGCAAGTACTGTTAAGAAAATATATAAAATTAAATATATCTTCTTTATATTGCGATTTTTTGAACGACTCATTTCTAAAACTGGTTTTAACTTTTATTTTTACAAATTTGTTAAAAAAAGCAAAAAGAATAAAGAGGATTATGATTTGGTTTTGAAGCATGATAGGCATCTAGATTCTTATTATCATACCTCAGTTCATGCTAAGAGTATTTTTAAAGATCTAAATAAAAAGATCTAATTTATGAAAATTTTAATTGATTTGCAAGGTCTTCAAAGAGAAGGAAATCGTAAAAGAGGTATAGGAAGGTATTGTTTTGAGTTTACAAAATCTCTTATAAATAATTATCCTGAAAATGAATATATTTTATTTACTAATCCAGCATTATTTGATTTGAAAATTTATTTCTCTGATGTAATAAATAAAAAAAAGTTCAATGTTATTTACTTTGAATGTCCTACCGCAGGTAATATTAATGAGAATTTTGTTGGAAAATATTCAAGGTCTTGGCTATCTACTCAACTAAGAAGCTATTCATTATCCTTGCTTAGGGCAGATATTATTCTCATAACAAGTTTTTTTGATGGATTCAGGGACAATTCTTTGGTAAGTCATGATGTATCTTTTTCTCTCCCTCCTATTGTATCTATTTTATATGACTTAATTCCATTAATCCATGTTGAGCAATACTTAAACTCTGACCCTGAGTTTAAACTATTTTATTTGCAAAAGATCAAAGAATTATCGAAATTAGATGGATTATTAGCTATTTCTAAATCCTCACTTGATGAGGCTGTTAAATTTCTACACTTCGATTCTGAGTGTATCTATAATATTTCTTCGGCTTGTAATGAGAAGATTTTTTTCTCGCAATCTAAGTCTTCTCATTTTGATTCTAATCCTTTAAATTATTTAGGTAAATTTTTATTGTATTGTGGTGCAACTGATCCCAGAAAGAATCTATATCGTTTAATTCAGGCATATTCACTCCTTTCAACTGACCTTATCACCAAACATAAATTAGTTTTAACTGGCCCTTATACAGATGAAGAAGAAGTTTTAATAAAGGATTGGATAACTGGTTTTGGTTTGTGTCATGAAAGCGTTGTATTCCTTGGTTATGTAGATGATATTGAATTAGTTAATTTATATCGTAATTGTTATTTATTTATTTTTCCCTCTTTGCATGAAGGGTTTGGTTTACCTGTATTAGAGGCAATGAATTGTAATGCCCCCGTTATTGCATCTAACGCGACTAGCTTGCCTGAGCTAATAGGTTGTAAGGAATTCCTCTTCGACCCAAATAATTCCATAGAGATTGCATCGTTGATAGATAAAGCTTTAACAAATGATGAGTTTTACCAATCAATTTGTTCAAACTCTCTCAAAAGATGCAAAAAATTCTCTTGGGTGAATACAACTAAAAGAACGATAAATGCTTTAAAAAAGATAATTGAGAAGAAATCAATGATAATAAGTTCTAAGAATTTTTTATCATTTAAGAATGAACAATATGACATTCTAATTAATAATTTACGCAAAAGTCCAATTGTTCAATTCAAGAATAAATCTAGTTTAGAATATATCAAACTTTTATCCTCAGCCATCTCAATCATTAACCATCAATTAGAAAAATTAGAATTGTTGAGTTTATCTAATAACGCAACAAAATTTTCTTGGAAGATTCAAGGGCCTTTTGATACTTCATATAGCTTAGCAATTTTAAATAAAAATTTTGCTTTAGCTATGGATAAATTGGGTCAAAATGTATTACTGCATTCAACAGAAGGTCCAGGAGATTTTGAGCCTGATCCAAACTTTTTAAGTAAGAATAAAGTAATCAATACTCTTTATCAAAAATCTAAAAATAGTAGTGAAGATTTTTTTATTTGTTCGAGAAATCTTTATCCTCCTAGGGTTCATGATGTAAATGGAGTTGTTAATTTATTACACGCTTATGGATGGGAAGAGACAATGTTTCCTTCTTTATGGGTTGATAATTTTAATTCTTATTTAACTGGCATTTCTGTAATGTCTTCTGAAGTAAAAAAAATTCTAATAGATAATGGGGTTTATATACCTATCAAGGTTTGTGGTCTAGGAGTAGATCATATAGATGACATTCAATCCTCTCCAAATTTCATTGAGCATAATAAGAAATTTTCATTTTTACACATTTCATCGTGTTTCCCAAGGAAAGGTATTGAATGTTTGTTGTCAGCATATTTTCAATCATTTGATATCTTTGATGATGTGATTTTAATTATTAAGACTTTCAATAATCCACATAATAATGTCAAATATATACTTGATGACCTTTTAAAGAGAAAAACTAATGCTCCAGAAGTATTGATTATTGATAAAGATTTATCTGCTTCTGAAATCAAATCTTTATATCTCTCTAGTAGCGTAGTTGTCTCTCCGAGTTATGGTGAAGGATTTAATTTGACAGCTGCAGAAGCTATGCGTCTAGGTATTCCAGTTATAACAACAGCGTGGGGCGGTCAAATGGATTTTTGTAATTCAAATAATTCTTGGTTGATAGATTTTAGTTTTGAATATTCTGAAAATCATTTGGGTTTGTTTTCATCAGTTTGGGCTAAACCCTCCATATCAAGCTTAAGTACTCTTATGCGTCAATGCTATGAATTACCACAAGATCTTCTGAAGGAAAAAACTCAGATTGCAAAGGAATCAATAATGAATTTTACATGGAAATCTACAGCAAAAAAGAATATTGATTTTGTGAGTAGCTTGCTTTCCTCATCATTTATTCAACCAATAAAGATTGGTTGGGTAACTACATGGAATAGCCGTTGTGGAATAGCTACTTATTCTTCTCATTTAATAGAGCATATTCAAAGTGAATTATTGATTCTTGCCCCTGACAATGAATATATTGAAGATAATCATATTGAAAAAAATGTTAAACGATGCTGGACACTTGGAGAAGATAGTCTTGAGAGAATTTATCAAAATATTATCAATAATAATTTAACTAGTGTAGTTATTCAATTTAATTTTGGTTTTTATGATTTTAAAGCTTTAGGGCTTTTTCTTGAAAAATTAAATACTAAAAACATAAATATATTGTTATTTATGCACTCAACTTTAGACCCGCCTGAACAAAATGATAAACTCCTTATCTCGATTAGATCAGCATTGAAATTGTGCAATAGAATATTAGTTCATTCTCCCTCAGATTTAAATCGTTTAAAGCAAATAAATTTAGTATCTAATGTGAGTTTGTTTCCACATGGTGTCCTTGATTTTGATTATAATTTGATTAATAAAGGTGATAAAAAATTCAAAAAAATTCATATTTCAACTTATGGTTTTTGTTTGCCAAATAAGGGGTTGTTAGAGTTGATTAAGGCAGTAAAGATCATGAGGAATAGAAGATTTGATGTTAAATTGACTTTATATACAGCTCTTTATCAATCTGAATCATCTATTCAACTTAGTAATGAACTCCATGCTTTGATAAAAGAACTTGACCTACGTAATGATATATTCATAAATCACAATTTTGCATCTGATAAGGAGACTTTATTTAGTCTTGCGAAAACTGATTTAGTCGTTTTTGCTTATCAAGCTACTAACGAGTCAGCTAGCGGGGCGGTTAGACAAGCAATTGCATCAGGTACACCAGTTGCAGTAACTCCGATACCTATTTTTGATGATGTCAGAGATATCGTTTCTACTCTGCCAGGTTGTGAGCCAATTGATATTGCTAACGGAATTATCAGTTTATTTGAAGGTGATTCAATTCATTCTTTAACTAAGAAATCTAGAGAATGGATTAATGCTCATAGATTTAGCAAGTTAGCTCATAGATTGCTAGGTTTGATTAAAAGCTTAGAAAATAATAAATAACTATAGAGTGAAAGAAAAAATAGAAAGATTCAACTACATATAAATGATAAAAGTTTAGTGTTTATTTTTAATTGAATTTGATATCAGCTTATTAACTATCATTGAAAAACTTATTTTTGCTTTCCATCCAAGTTCATTGAATAAAGGCTGAGGATCTCCATAACTTTTTAATATTTCATTAGATCTAAAGAATTTCTTATCTAGAGTGACATGATCTTCCCATTGAAGTCCATAAAATGAAAATACTTTTGAGAGATAATCTTTTAAAGTATGAGCTTCTCCTGTGCAAATTACATGATCATTTATATTAGATGAATTTATAATAATTTGCATGGCTTCAATATATTCTGGTGCCCAGCCCCAGTCTCTAATAACTTCAATATTTCCTAATCGAAGTTTTATACTTTTATCTTGTGATATTTCCTTTGCCGCTTTGATTATCTTTTGTGTTACAAAAATATCACTTCTTAAAAAAGATTCATGGTTAAATAGAATTCCAGTCATACATTTTAAAGAGAATACATCTCTATACATTTTAACTAAATTAAAGCTAGTTTGTTTTGCAATTGCATATGGACTTTGTGGATTTTGTGTATGTTGAATATTGGCGCCTTTCTCTGTGTTCCCAAATATTTCACTGCTGCCGGCAAAAAAAATACGCCCTGTATAAGAGATTTCTCTGCATGCCTCAAGCAATTTAATTGTAATGGTAATAATACTTTCTATAGTTGTTATTGGTTTTGCGAATGATAATCCAACAGAAGATTGGCTTGCTAAGTTATATATTTCACCTGGAGAATATTGAACGATTAATTTTTTAAAAAAATCAATTTGTGTCATATCACCAAAAATCAGTTCAATATGTTCTTCTATTCCAAGCTTTTGCAGATTGGATTCTCGCTTTTTTTGCGTTTTGGAAACGCCTATGACTCGATACCCTTTATTTAAGAGTGATTGACTGAGTAGAGAGCCGTCTTGTCCATTGCATCCAAGGATTACTGCAGTTTTATTGGCCACATGAATCAGCTATCTTTATTTTATTGTCCTCTTTCGCTAGTGATTAATTCAAGTTTTTGAAGAACTTTGCACTGTGAATTGATAGTCGAAGGGTTTGGAGTTTCTGTGATTCCGATTTTTATCATATTTCCAGCTGTTTCCTTTTGATTCTTTGCTTGATTTGTTCGGATTTCATGGATGGACTGAGTGATTATTCTTAGTGGTGTGCACTTTGTGTTCTGGCTTTCAATCTGGATCATAAACCTCTTTTGAATCAGAGATTCTTTGGAAGAAAATCAGTTTTTTTCTATATTTAAAACGATCTGATGGCTTTGTAGTGAAATCTCGAAAATCCTTTCACAGCTTTGATTTATGATAATTTTCTTATTGAGCAAGCCGTTGTTTTGCTGAACTGATTGGATGTCTGCAAAAACAATTTCTTAAATATTGATTAGCCATGAAAATGTTTGGATTTCCTTGTTTTGAGACATGAAAATAGTTGCGAATTCCTGTATTTAGCTTATATTTCCGGGGATTCTGTTTAATCAGGCTGTATAGTTCCTGACCACAACAGATATTCGCAGTTGCACTGTGGATATCCCCCTCTCTTAAGAACAACATTCTTCTCTCCTAAAAATGGCCAACGCGACTAGCACACAACTCCAAGAGCTTTACGTTGCTTACTTCGGAAGAGCTGCTGATCCCGCCGGTCTCGATTATTGGGTTTCAGCTGGTGTCTCTCAGGCATACTTTGCGTCAGTAATGCATGCTCAAGCTGAATTCCAAGATGCTTATGGTTCAGCTTCTACAGAAAATCAAGTTAATCAGATTTATAACAATCTTTTTAATAGAGATGCTGATGCAGCAGGCTTGAGTTACTGGACTAATCAAATTAATAACGGCGAACTTGCTCTTGCTGAGATTGCTACTCATTTGATTTGGGCCGCACAAAACAACTCTGGTAGTGCTGACGATTTAGCGGCTTTAAATAATAGATCTGCTGCAGCTGTTGCATATACAGCCGAAGTTAAAGCAAGTACAGCTGCAATGACTGCTTACCAGCCATTGAGTACTTCGCCATGGTCCTCTGGTGCAAATATTCAGGAAGCACAAGATTATCTACTTACAATTAATGGAACCACAGCACACACAGCTGCGGGTATTACAGCTAGTGTTGATAAAATTGAGGCAAATGGCACTCCAGCTGCAGCTCAGACATTTGTACTAACAGATAACTCGGATACATTTACTGGTGGAAATGGAAATGATAGTTTCAATGGTGTAGCTGGTCAGATAGATAATGATACTTACGATGGAGGTCGTGGAACTGACACCCTTACAGTTACTGTTAGCGCGTTGGATAACAACTCCAGCTTTACATCTACCTTGATTGAAAACATCAAGATTCGCGCAACTGGTACAGCAGTAATTGATTTCGGTGACGTTACTGAGTTTGATAGCTTAGAAGTTAATCGTACGACTTCAAATTTAACTCTTGAAAATATTAGAGAGATTGATCCTATTACTTTAGATAGAGTCGACGACAACGCAGATGTAATTTTTACTTACAAGTCATCTGTAGTTGAAGGTCTAACTGATGCATTAACTCTCACTATTGATAACAGTGCAAACTCTGGGATCGTAAGAGTTGATGGAATTGAAACAGTTAATTTGGTTTCTACAAGTTCTCCTCAATACGATAGGACTGATAATACTGAGAATGGAAATGAATTAATTCTTGATAATGCTGGAAGTGGTTCAGCTACAGAGGTCGTAAACATTTCTGGTGCTGGAGATACAACCATCACAGCAACCGATGCTTTGACTATTAATAATAGTAGTTCTGGAGAAGTTGATTTAACAGGATCTGCTGCTACAACCTATACCCATACAGGTAGCGGTTTATTGAGAATCACCACAGGTGTTGCAGACAGTACAACTACAGCTACTGGAACAGGTGCTCTAAACTTTACTGACACTATTGCTGGTGATACAACAGTTACTGGTAGCTCAGGTGATGACGCATTCAACTTCGGAGCAAACCTTGATACTGACGATTCAGTAACAGGTGGAACTGGTGCTGACACTCTTACAGTTACTGGTGACTCAATAACCTCAGCTGCAGCTGGAGATATCACTGTATCTGGAGTTGAAACTTTACATATAGATTCAGACGGCACAGTCACTATTGACTTTGATATTTTTGCCAATCCAGCAGAGCTTGCAACCATAGTTTTTGATGGTGCTGGAGACGACCACGAAGTTACTTTGACTGATGTACAGGCTTCTGTTTACACCATCTCAAATGCAAATACTGCAGCAACTAATGCTCTTGATTTCGTAACGATAGACCTCAAGGATCAAACAGGTTCAGCTGATACGATTCACATTGACCTTGATCAAGAACAGGCTGGAACAGTTGCTGGCACCTTGACAGATGCTTTTGTCATAGATGCGATTACAGCTAATGGGGTTGAGACAATAACAATTGATACTACTTTTACCTCTTCAGTTGGAAATGCAGAAGACATAACTGTAACCGCCTTAACATCTAGCACAATCAGTACATTAAATATTACTGGTACAGCTGATTTAACTATCACTGGTGCTCTTGATACTGACCTTGATACTCTGAATGCATCCACTTCAACTGGAGCTAATTCATTCACTCTGAGTGGTGGTGATGTTGCAATTACTGGTGGTACTGGTGCAGATACTATTGCCTTCGGAACTTCATATACAACAGCAGACAGCTTTGATGGTGGAGCAGGAACTGACATAATGACTGCTACCTGGAGTTCAGGTAACAACACTCCAACAGGTATTTCTAATGTTGAAGTTCTCTCATCAACATTCACAGGTGGTTCGCTAAATGCGACCAACTTGGGTTCTGTTACTACTCACAGGATTATTGATCAAACCGCTAACACCTCTATTACTAATTTAGCTAGTACAGCTACTACAATTAACCAAAGAGGTGACGGGGCGACTGCAAGAGCTAATACTTTCTCTTATGCAACAGGCGCAGCTGCGACTGTTACTTTCAACAACGACGACGCAACCGAAGTACTTGCTAACGCATCCACAACTTTCGCGAATGTAAGCAACTTAACAATCGCTGCAGATGATGGAAGTTCTTCTAATGCATTCACTTGGGATGTAGGAACTTTTGCCGGTGGAACAGCACTTGGTACCTTGACCCTTACATCTGGTTCAGATGCAGACGATACTCTGACTCTGGGAAATATCACTGCTGCAAATCTAGAGAACTGGACCGTCACTGTTGATGATGCAACTATCACCACTGGAACTTTGGCATCTGCTGGAGAGCTGAAGACACTAACTCTAGGTAACACCAATACAGCATCTTTAGGCGATATCGTTATTGGCAACATCGGTGCAACTTCTGCTGCTGATGAGTTGACTGCATTCAACGTAACTACTGTCGGAACCTCTGATGCCGCAGGTGCAACATTAGTTAATTTGGGAACCTTAGATGCTGCTGGTGCGACATTTACATTCACCATGAATCTAGATGGTAACTACGGTGCTTCTGATATAGACACAGTTACTGCAACCGGCGTTTCAGCTATTGACATCGACACAGGAACTCTTGGTACATCATTGACAGTTGATAACTTCGACGTCAGTGGTGATGTAGGTAATGTGGACATCAATGTTGGTGATGGATTTGAAGGTGCAGACAATTTCATCGATGCAGCCGGTCTTGATGTTGGTAACTTCACGCTAACTTCTAGAGCTCTTGCTTTAAACATTGCAGACGCTGATTCAGAGGCTGCTATTACTGTTGCAACAACAGTTGGTGACGTTTCATTGAATGCAACTGCTGCAGCTGCATCAATTGATCTTGGTTTCTTCGAGCATGCAACAACAGTTGGAGCTATCTCCTTCAACGGTACTGGAAGTATTACTTGGGATGGTGCAGCAGCTGCAACAACAGTTGGAAACATTTCTGGAAGCGTTGCTGCTTCGGAGACAGTTGACCTTACAGCTGAGGACGCAAATAGTCTTCTAGGTGCCGCATCAGGAACCGTTGGTACTACAACTGTTACTGGAGCAGGTACATTCAATGTTGACTTTGGAGCTGCAACAACCATTGGAAATATTGATTTGTCAGGTATGGATGCCACAACTTCTGCATCTACAATCACCATGACCAACACCACAACATCTGGTCTTACTTACACAGGTTCATCAGGTGGAGATACATTCACTTCTGGTGCTGGTGCAGATACCATTACTGCTGGTCTTGGTATTGATACCATTACTGGTAATGACGGAGCTGATACTATTGACCTAACTGAAGCGACAGCTGCTGCAGATACTGTGATACTTAATGATAATGATCAAGTAGATACCATTACTGGTTTCACAACTACAGGTGCAGATGACATTATCAGCTTTGATGTTTCAGCTTTTGAGACAGAACTAAGCGGTAATTTAATTGATTCTTCTGGTGATGCTGCAGCTTCAGATGCAATAGTCATTCATTCAATTACTGAGGGAGATGATGATGCTGCTACAGCAGTTGCTGCTGGTGTAAACATTATCTACTTTACTGATACAGATAACACTGATCTTCCTAATTCAGCAGCAAGTGATTGGGAGTTTACTTTGGATGCGAACGCTGGAGCAGCTGTTGATGCAATTATCGCTATCCATTATGACTCTGATGGTGGATTTGCAAACATTGGTTATCTAACTGACTCAGGTTCAAATGGTGATGCAACGTTTACAGGTGGAACCGCTGTATTTACATCTCTAGCTCATGTAAATATGAGCACAACTGTATACGGTCAACTTGCTGCAGCTAACTTTGCTTTAAGTTAGTAATTAACTTCTAAGTTCTTCTTTTAAAAAGATCCTCTTATTAAGGGGGTCTTTTTTTATATCTAATTTTTATTCAATATTTTTAACTAATAAAATCTCTTTTTTTTGTGTGTTTTGTTTTACTTAATATATTCTTTCATTTATGTTGCATTTAAAAATGAACTATATATTCATCCCTTCATTTATTATCTACAACGAAAAATAATTAATTTTTATCTCTTTACTTTCTAATAAATTTATCCACCAAGTTATTTTGACTATGCATCTTTTTTTATAGCGTTACCTTTAATGGTTTTATATATTTATATTTCTCTAAGTGATTTTGCTTTACTATCGAATGTCCCCAATAATAGCTGTAGGTAAGAAACTTTTCTTAGTTTTATATTTGCAGTTAGGCTCATACCTGCTTGCAATGGTAATTTCTGACCACTCTCAGTTTTTAAATATTGTGTTTCTAACTTAATATTGGATGGATATCTAAACCCTTTTTGATTCCTGGGGTCTGGCTTTAAAGCATCTGTGCTCACTCTTGTAACAGTTCCTTGAATAACTCCAAAATCACTAGCGGGAAATGAATCAATACTGATATCTGCTTTCTTTCCTACTTTTACAAATCCGATTTTGTTGCTGGTGATTTCTACTCTGGCTTGTAAATTATCTTGAGGAACAATTTCCATTATAGGTTCAGTTGTGTTTGCTACATACCCAGGTTTCTGAGGAATTAAATTAAATACTGTTCCATCAACTGGAGCTTTAATCTTTTGATACTTTAAAGTCAGATTATTTGAAGTTATTTCATCCTCAAGTTTATTTAATTCAAGTTTTTGTTGTAAGTATTGAACTTCTGAAACAGCACCTTCTTTCAAAAGAAAGTCTAATTTTTCTAGTATTTTTATATTGATTTCTCTGCTTTTGATTAATGCATTTTGTTTGCTTTGAGTCGCTTCAGTATCTAACTCAATTAGAAGTTGACCTTTTTTTACATTTTCCCCTTCTTTGACATATATATTCTTAGCGACACCTTGTAAAGGTATTTTTATAGGAATAACTCCTGAGATAGGTTCAAGCTTCCCTTGAGTGACAATGATTTCTTCAGTCTCTGCGATAGCGAGCCAGCCTATTCCAAAAGCTGTTCCACCAATAAGTGAGTATGTTATTGCTTTTGCCCAAACGGTTGATGGATTAACGCTTACTTCTTCTTTTGCTCTTTGTACGCGTTGTTCTATTTTATCTTGAGTGTTTTGAAATAACTTCTCAGATAATAAGATAAATTGATTGCTAGTTTTTATAGAATTAAGAAAAATCTTTTTTGATTTTTTGGAATAATCGACAAATATATTTTTGAGACCTTGCGTTGACTTTTGATAATCAAATTTATCTATTAACTTTGTTTTAATAGAACCTTTAATAAATGGATATATTTTCTTTATTTTCATTATTTTGAACCCTCTTGTTGGCGATATAAGGCATAATACCTACCTTTTTGCGATATTAACTCATCATGAGTTCCAGTTTCTACGGCACGTCCTTCATGCATCATTACTATGGTATCAGCATTTTTGATCGTGCTTAATCTGTGAGTTATAAAGAAAACTGTTGTACCTGAAGATGTTAAACGAAGGCTTTCGCAAACCATATTTTCAGTTTGATAATCTAATGCACTTGTAGCCTCATCCATTATCAACAATTTTGGCTTACTAATTAAAGTTCTTGCAATTGCTATTCTTTGCTTTTGCCCTCCTGAAAGACCTGCTCCTCTTTCTCCCACATTAGTGCTATATCCTTGAGGAAGCTCCATAATAAAATCATGTGCGGCTGCTTTTTTAGCAGCTGTGACTATTTCTTCCGAATTTATTTCAGGATTTGTAATAGCTATATTTTCACTGACTGTTCCTGAAAATAACAATGGTTCTTGAGGAACTATGCCTATTTGTCTTCTTAATGAATAAAGCTCTGTTTTACTAATATCGTAATTGTCAATTAAAATTCTACCTTTATCTATATTGTAAAGTCTTGGTAAAAGCTTCATTAAAGTACTTTTACCACTTCCACTTTGGCCCGCTATACCAATAAATGTTCCTTGTTTGATTTTTAAATTTATATTTTTAATTACTTCAGGAGCACCTGTTTGGAATGAAAATGAAACGTTATCGAATAACACATCTCCTTGTATTGGGGGTAGTGGTATGTTTGCTTTATCTGCTTCAGATGACTCCTCTGGAGTATCAATAATATCAGCAAGCCTTTCAAAGGAAACTTTGAGTTGTTGAATACTTTGCCAAATACTGCTTAAACGCAATAGAGGTTGGGTAACGTATCCTGAAATAATTCGGAAAGCTATTAATTGTCCAAGAGTAAGTTTCCCAGAAAGAACTAAAGTTGCTCCAATCCACAGAACCATTAATTGAGATAATTGCTGTAAAACACTACTGGTTTGATTAAGTGCGGTACTAGTAATTACTTTTTCGAAAGTTCTAGAAATATAGCCAACATATAATTCTTGCCACTTCCATCTACTAACAGTCTCTACATTCTGAGCTTTTACATTTTGAACTCCTGTTAGAACTTCAATAAGATGACTTTGAGTTGATGCATTTTGCTTTGCAATTTCTCTTATTTGTCTTCTTAGCAATGGTGATCCTAATAACGTTAAAATAATCTGGATAGGTATTACCGAAAGAGCAACAAATGAAAGAAGTGAACTATATAGAAACATCACAATAATATATATAATTGAGAAGATTGCATCTAATAATGTTGTAAGTGCTTGACCAGTTAGAAATTCTCTAATTTTTTCCAGCTCAGCTACTCTGCTTCCTAATTCCCCAACAGGTCTTTTATCAAAATAGTTCAGTGGAAGTCTTAGGAGGTGATCAATAACCTCGGCTCCCAAGCGAGTATCAATTCTATTTGTTGTTTCCGTGAAAAGATAAGTTCTTAAGCTACCTAATATGCCTCCCATTATTGTTACAATAACCAATGCAAAACCAAGAACTTGAAGGGTATCTAAGCTTCTTTGAGAAATCACTTTATCTATTATTACTTGTATTAATAAAGGATTAGCTAATCCAAATAATTGGACCACAAAAGATGCAAGAAGAACTAAAAATAATGAGTTTTTATATTTTTTTAATGAAGGTAAAAACCAATTTAGATTAAAATTTTTGTTAGGAGTTAAGTTGCTTTTTTCTACAATTAACATTTCTATTTTTTCTCCGAATATTTTTTTGATTTTGTTAGAATTTAAATCAATAATTCCTTCGTTTGGTGAAGCTATAGTTATAGAATTTGCATTGCATCGGAATATAACTGCAAAAGAATTATTCCAACTTATCAAGCTTGGCGTAGGCAATCTTGAAGCAAGGTTAATAGGAATTTGTGCTTTGACAGAGTATAGACCTGTAATAGAAGTTATCTTGCCACAGGTATCTATTGAAATTTGATTTCCTACTCTTAATTCATCTCGAATTATTTTTTCAATAGAATCTTTTCTAAAAGGGACATCCAATAGGCTTGTCATCATTTGTAGACAAGCAATTGTCTCTTGAAGCTTTCCTTGAGCTTTAATAAGCTTTAATTGTTTTTTTGATTTATTTTCAGTAAAATCAAGACCACTTTTTTCAACTATTGAACCTTGCTCTATATCTATTGAAGTGTTATTATCTTCGGCTGAATTATTCGCTAAATTGTTTATTTCTGCAGTTTTTACATTTATAAATTCTTTATAAATGTAGGTAGGTATTTCTAATAATCTTGCTGCAAATGGTATGATTGGTGTTATGGATTTGTTACCAGTAATTAGGTCACCAATTGAAGCTCCTTCTACATTTTGACTGCCTAAAATAAGAGTATTTTTTTCATCAGTACTTATTTTTGAACTTTTTTCTACAACTTTTAATTTTGTATTTTTTATTAATATATTAAATGCTGTTTTTATATTTATGTCTGTACGATTAGAATTTTTGATTAGTTTTTCTAGTAGATTAACTATCTCACATGGTTGAAGATTCTGTAAGCACCATTTCTTAAACTCATTTTCTGTTTCATATAAGCTAACTATTAATTCATCTGGAATGGAGAGAACTGTTGTTGGCTCTGATGCTGCAACATCTTCACATGCAGATACTCTAAGTAAGGAACCTAACCCAATAAACGAACCTGTCCCTATCTTTAGAATACTTGAGCTCCGATTGCCATCTTGGATCAGTAATCTAGCTTCTCCTTTAAGAATTAAAAATATTTTACTTGGAATAATACTAGAATCACATATTGGCTGTCCTGTTTTATATTGGACTAGCTTGCAGTGATTTACTAACTTCTTTGATGATTCTGTCTTTAATGATTTAAAAATACTAATTGAACTGATAATATTTTCAATTTCATTTTTTGTATTTCGTTCATTGCTTGGATCTTGTTTTTTCTCTTGGTTTGACATTTCTCCTTTTCCTATAATGTGTTTATTGAGGTTTTAATATTTAATAATTTACTATGCTCTTTTTTCGACTCTTCTTGCAGCCATTCATAAAATATCTCTTTGGCCATTTGTAATTCCATTTCGGAAGTCAAAGAAGCATGAACAATTGATTCTACTCTTGTGACAAGCCAAACTTCTTCAATATTAAGAGGTTTATTTATTTCCCCTGGCTTGCTATTTCTCAAACAATTAACTAAGGCAGGATGACCTTGGGTAATTGGTAATGGTCCTAAAATGCCTCTTGTTTCCTTTTCAGGCCCTAGAGAAAATTCTTTTGATATTTCTGCAAAATTAGACTCTCCTTCTACTAATCTTAAATAAAGCTCGTTTGCTAAAAATCTATCTTTAACTCTGACTAAGCTATACGTTACAGTATCAAGTTCATCCTTTCTTTTTAAGAATCTACTTTCTGCCATATGTTTGTATTTTTCCATAACATATCTATCTATTCTGGGGGGCTCTGAAAAAATATTTAGTAGTTCTTCTTCAGAAAAATACTGCTTTTCAATCCAATCTTTGTAATTGTCTTCGCTTGTTATTTTTTCCTTATTTATGATTAGTTGCTTAGCAATCCTTTTATCTTGTTCATTTAATTCTATTTCACTCAAACAAATTTTAGTGAGCTCCCTTATTATAAGAGCAGATAAAATTTGATTCCTTTCTAATAAAACAATAGCTTCTTTTGATAGTACTCTAAGCGATTGCATAAGTATTTTTTCTCTTTTTCTAATATTAATTTATTAATTCTGTTCCTCAAGTTCTTTTTTTAGCGATATTTTGTATGCATTCTCAGCTGTTTTATAAGCTGCTACTTGTGCATTTATTTTTGAAAGTTCTGATTGTACGAACTGTAAACTTACTAAAGTAGATTTTGCTTTGTCGGATAGATTGTCAAATTCATAATCTTTACCATCTATATTTACATTAGTCATTTTTTTTTAATTAATTAATTATCAATATATTTTGACAATTGAGCCTACGCATAGACCGGATAGCCGTACCATTCTTTTTTAAGTGATAATTCAAAATTGAGTTTATTAAATATTTATTTGTAAAAACTCTATTTAATCTTCTGAGAACTTTTTTCTTTTTTAGCTGAACATAAGTCAAATTTAATCATCTCACTAACTAGATCTGTAATTGTTGCCTTGGGCTTCCATTTGAGTTTTTTGTAAGCTTTTTCTGGGTTGCCAAGGAGAGTATCAACTTCGCTAGGTCTGTAAAACTTTTCATCAACTTTTACTACTGTTTGACCATTATCTTTTCTTTTCCCAACTTCTTTTATGCCTTTGCCTTCCCACACTATTCCTCCCCAGTTAAGTTCCTGCGCACATAGATTAATGAAATCTCTTACAGAGCTTTGTATGCCAGTAGCAATGACATAATCTTCAGGCTGATCTTCTTGAAGCATTCTCCATTGCATTTCGACATAATCTCTTGCGTGCCCCCAATCTCTATAAGCATCTAGATTTCCAATATATAAAATATTTTGTAAGGATAATTCAATCCTAGTTAGAGCTTTTGTTATTTTTTTGGTTACAAAGGTTTCACCTCTTCTAGGAGATTCATGATTGAACAAAATCCCATTACATGCATACATTCCGTATGCTTCCCGGTAATTAATTGTTATCCAATATGCAAATAGTTTTGAAACCCCGTAGGGGCTTCTTGGATAAAAAGGTGTAGTTTCTGATTGTTGTTCTTCTTGAATTTTTCCATACAGTTCAGATGTGCTGGCTTGATATATTTTAGTCTTATTAATTAAACCTAAAACCCTTACTGCTTCTAGTATTCGTAATGTCCCCAGAGCATTGGTGTCTGCAGTATATTCAGGCGAATCAAAGCTAACTGCCACATGGCTTTGGGCACCTAAATTATATATCTCATCTGGACTGATTTCCTTGATAATTCTTATAATGTTAGAGCTATCTGTTAAATCGCCATCATGTAATTTTAAATTTGTCGAGTTGCCTAACTCTGAATCTATTAAATGACTTATTCTTGTTGTATTTAAGCAACTACTTCTTCTAATTAACCCATGTACAACATAACCCTTATTTATTAAAAGTTCAGTCAGATAGCTCCCATCTTGCCCCGTAATACCAGTTATTAATGCAGTTTTCTTTGCCTCCATGTTTAAAAAGCTTTTCATTTATATTTATCTTACTACATTGATAAGCATGTCTATGTATTGGAGTTTTTGACGCTTCTAATTTATATATTAATTGACAAGAAGAAAAGCTTAAAGAATTAGTTATAACGATAATTCTTATATTATTTATTTAAATAAAGCTCATATTGAATGTCTTTATGTACTATATTGAACTATTAAGTTTTGGATAAATGCTAAAACAACTTTTGGGTGACCCTAATGCCCGTAAGTTGAAGAGGTACTCGCCGTTAGTAGCTGACATCAATCTCCTTGAGGAAGATTTCATTCCCTTGAGCGATGATGAGCTGCGAGGAAGAACTAATGACTTGCGCTTAAGACTTGAAAATGCAGGAGAGTTAAATAAACAGCAAGAATTGCTTGATGAACTATTACCTGAAGCATACGCAATTGTTCGTGAGGCTTCCAAGCGTGTTTTAGGAATGCGACATTTTGATGTTCAGCTCATCGGGGGGATGGTTCTTCATGAAGGCCAAATAGCTGAAATGAAAACTGGAGAAGGTAAGACACTAGTCGCAACACTGCCAAGCTTTTTAAATGCCCTTACAGGTCGTGGAGTTCATGTCGTCACTGTTAATGATTATTTGGCTCGTCGAGATGCAGAGTGGATGGGACAAGTTCATCGCTTCCTTGGATTAAAAATTGGGTTAATTCAGCAAGATATGTCTCCGAGAGATAGGAGGGAAAATTATTTGTGTGACATTACCTATGCAACCAATTCAGAGTTAGGTTTTGATTATCTTAGAGATAATATGGCTGGTAGCTCAGAGGAAATAGTTCAAAGACCTTTTCAATTTTGTGTTATTGACGAAGTGGACTCAATTCTTATTGATGAAGCTCGAACTCCATTAATAATTTCAGGACAGGTTGAACGGCCTCAAGAAAAGTATCAAAGGGCTGCATCTGTTGTGGATAAATTAATTAGATCCAAAGAAATGTCAAAAGATGGAGTAGATCCAGAGGGGGACTATGAAGTTGATGAAAAGCAAAGAAGTTGCATATTGACTGACGAGGGCTTTGCCAAAACAGAGAAGCTTTTAAGTGTTAAAGATTTGTTTGATCCTAAAGATCCCTGGGCGCACTACATAACTAACGCTTTAAAAGCTAAAGAGCTTTTTACGTTAGACACTAACTACATAGTTCGAGATGGCGAAGCAGTGATAGTTGATGAATTCACTGGAAGAGTGATGCCAGGTAGAAGATGGAGCGATGGGCAACATCAAGCCATTGAGGCAAAAGAAAGACTTGAAATACAGCCTGAGACTCAAACTCTTGCTTCAATTACCTATCAAAATTTCTTCCTACTATATCCCCGCTTATCAGGAATGACTGGCACGGCTAAAACAGAGGAAGTTGAATTTGATAAGACTTATAAATTGCAAACAACAGTGATACCTACAAATCGAAAAATTTCCCGAGAGGACTGGCCTGATCAAGTTTTCAAGACAGAATCAGCAAAATGGAGAGCTGTTGCAAAGGAAATTTCTTTGATTCACCAAAAAGGAAGACCTGTGCTGGTAGGAACAACGAGTGTAGAAAAAAGTGAATTACTTAGTTCTCTTTTGGAGGAAGAGCAAATACCTCATAATTTGTTAAACGCGAAACCAGAAAATGTTCAGAGAGAGGCAGAAATAGTTGCCCAAGCTGGAAGATCGGGAGCGGTCACTATTGCTACTAATATGGCTGGTAGAGGTACTGACATCATTCTTGGTGGAAATAGTGATTATATGGCTAAATTAAAAATTAAAGAACTTTTAAGTTCGCGTTTAATTAAACCTGAAGAAGGACATAAACCACCAATACCATTGCAAAGAAAAAATGAATCAGTTGGATTTCAACCAACTGAAATTAATCAAAAGATTAACAACAGTACAAACTCTTTAAATAAATTATTTCCAGTCACTTTATCAAAGGAAACAGATAAAGAACTTGGTCAATTAATTGCTAATCTAGTCAAATCTTGGGGAGATAGAACACTTTCTTCGATTGAATTAGATGATCGAATTGCAACTGCCGCCGAGAAAAGCCCAATAGAAGATCAAAATATCATCTCTTTAAGAAAAGGTATTAATCTAATTAAGCAAGAATATCAAGAATTTATTAAAGATGAAGAAGTAAATGTAAGAAAACTAGGCGGATTACATGTTATTGGAACTGAAAGACATGAATCCAGAAGAGTTGATAATCAATTACGAGGAAGATCAGGTAGACAAGGTGATTTGGGGAGTACAAGATTTTTCTTATCTCTTGAAGATAATCTTCTCAGAATATTTGGAGGAGATAGGGTTGCAAGTCTTATGAATGCATTCAGAGTTGAGGAGGATATGCCAATAGAATCTGGAATGCTTACTCGATCATTAGAAGGTGCTCAGAAGAAAGTTGAAACTTATTATTACGATATAAGAAAACAAATTTTTGAGTATGATGAAGTTATGAATAATCAAAGAAAAGCAGTATATACAGAAAGAAGAAGAGTTTTAGATGGGAAGGAATTGAAACAACAAGTTTTAGGATATGGTGAACGTACCATGGAAGAAATCGTCGAGGCCTATGTTAATCAAGACCTTCCTCCGGAAGAATGGGATTTAGAAAAGTTAGTATCTAAAGTTAAAGAATTTATTTATCTATTGGAAGATTTAAAGCCAAGTGACTTATTTAAATTAACTGTAGATGAATTGAAAAGCTATTTAAAAGAAGAGTTGAGAAATGCATATGATTTAAAGGAAGTAAAAATAGAAGAATCTCATCCAGGCATGATGCGAGAAGCTGAAAGATTTTTTATTCTTCAACAACTTGATACCTTATGGAGAGAGCATTTACAATCTATGGATTCATTGAGAGAGTCAGTTGGACTAAGAGGCTATGGACAAAAAGATCCTTTGATTGAATATAAAAATGAGGGTTATGATATGTTTTTAGAAATGATGATTAACATGAGAAGAAATGTTATTTACTCAATGTTTATGTTTCAACCAACCAAAAAACAAGTTAATTCATAATAGAAATTTCTGAAATTAATGGAGGTTGATTCTAAGAAACTACAACAATTATATATTGCTTATTTTGGTAGACCAGCTGATCCGTCTGGATTAAGATATTGGCTTTCAAAAGCGAAAAATGGTTTAACACTAAGAGAAGTAGCGAAGAATTTATCAAACCAAAATGAATATAATAATGCATTAATGTATCGGAAAGATTTAGACATTAAGATAAATAAATTATATCTTAATTTGTATAGTCGAAAGCCAGATTTTGCTGGATTAACTTATTGGATAGGAGCAATAGAATCAGGAATTCATGATATATCAGATATAGCTTGTGATTTGATTTGGGCATCCTTAAATCTTAATCAAACTAATACTGAGCAAGCTCTTAGAGATCAAAAAACTTTAAAGAACAAGGTTGAATCTGCTGAATTATTTACTAATGAATTAATTTCAACTACCAATGGAGTTAGTTTATATAAACCTTCATCTGTAAATCCTTGGGTACCTGGACATGCATTATCCGTTGGAGTAGATTTTATCAGTAAAGTTACTTTTGAAAAGTCATATGATCTTATTGAAGTAAAAGAAATTATTCAGTCAATTATACAATTCTCACCTTCTAAAATAGATAATCCTGTTATAGAAATGGAAGATTTATCTTTATTAGTACCTATTTTTACTAACAATAAAAAATTTACAAAAATGATTGCAAATAAGATCAAAGTTCCTTTCACCGGAGGAGGCTTGAAAATTAATAATAATCAAACCAATATTGAAGCACTATGTAATCTTAATGTCACTTTTGGTAAGGGAGAAAGAGTTGCATTGATTGGTCATAATGGTTCAGGAAAAAGTACATTTTTAAAATTGATTTCTGGTATTTATTCCTTATCTTCTGGGAAAATGAAAATCAGCGTTGATGTTTATCCTATGCTTCAAAAGAGTTTCCTTACTAGTAATGAGTTGAGCGGAATTGATGCTGCAAAGGCTCACTATTTGTTAGTCAATAGAAATCTAAATGGATTTAATGAATATCTCAAGGAGATTGTAGATTTTTCAGGTCTTGGTGATTATATTTCTTTACCAATTAAAACATATAGCGATGGTATGTCTGCAAGATTGATTTTTTCTCTTTTAACATCTTGTGAGCATGATTGTTTGGCTATTGATGAAGGTTTTGGAACAGGTGATAGTGAATTTTTTGAAAGAGCTGAAAAGAGACTCAAATCTTTTATTGATGCTGCTGGAACTCTTTTTCTAGCTAGTCATTCAGAAGAATTACTTAGACAGTTTTGTACAAGAGGAATTGTATTTAATCACGGGTCAATTGTTTATGATGGCCTTCTTGATGAAGCATTAAATTACTATCATGCAAGTGATTATTATGAAAATGTTTAAAGATAATTTTAGATTTTCACTTCATACAAGAAAACTTTGGTGGTTTACTGCTACATCAAGAACAAGAGCAAGGTTTGCAAGAACCTCGCTTGGTAGTTTTTGGCTTGGATTCTCAAACTTACTCTCAATAGCTACATTAGGGATTGTTTATGGTACTGTTTTTTCAGTCTCTGATTTTAACTCTTATTTAATTTATTTAGGAATTGGACTTGTAGTTTGGAATTCTATTTCTTCTGCTATTTCAGCCTCTCCTATGCTTTTTATAAACAATAGATCAAATATTCATAACTTAAAACTTAAGCCTATATTTTATGTTCTCGAAGAATGGGCTTTCCAGTTACAAACTTTTTTTCAATCATTTTTGTTAGTCTTCCTAGTTCTTCTCTTTTTTAACAAATCTATTTTATATCATTTGTTAGTTTCATCTTGGATCCCATTTATTAATTTATTTATTTTTTTATTTTGGTTCCCTTTGATAATTGGTCTAATAAGTCTTCGTTTTTCAGATTTTGCTCAATTAGTTCCTATTGTAATGCAATTGATTTTTTTGATTTCTCCTATTTTATATAAAAAAGAAAACTTAGGAGATTTAAATTGGATAACAAATATTAATTTTATTTATATTTTGATTGATTCTTTACGTACAAGTTTGATTACTTCTAATGTGAATTATATGGCTCAATTTATATTGTTATGTATTAATATTTTAGGTTTCTTATTGTCTATTATGATTTTAAATTTACAAACTAAGAAGATTCCGTTTTTAGTTTAGGAGTCTGGATCAAATTTTATTCCTAGTGAGTCTCCTCTTCTGAATTTCCTATAAAATCAATAATTTCTTTATCTCTAAGACTTTGCGATTCGCTAATAAAAATTTCTTTATCGATACTATTTTTTTCGATTAATTCTTGTAATCCCATGATGTGATTTTCTAAGTGATCAATTCTATCCATAAGATTTCTAAGAACATTGGCCTCTGTATCTGGTAGTGCTGAATGAGCCAAGGGATTGATTTTTACGCCACTTTGATGAACTATGCGTCCTGGAATTCCGACAACAGTACTATTTGCTTCTACATTTTTCACTACAACTGATCCTGCTCCAATCCTTGTATTGGTTCCGATTTGAATGCCTCCAAGGACTTTTGCTCCTGCTCCTACAACGACATTCGCTTCTAGAGTTGGGTGTCTTTTTCCACTTTCTTTTCCAGTTCCACCCAAAGTTACTCCTTGATAGAGCAAACATCGATCTCCAATTTCACTTGTTTCTCCAATGACTACTCCCATTCCATGATCTATAAAAACCCCTTTGCCAATTCTTGCACCTGGATGAATTTCAACCCCTGTCAAGAATCTAGTTAAATGGCTTAATAGCCTTGGTAATATTGGAAGATTATATTTCCAAAGCTTGTGAGTGATTCTGTGAATTGCAATAGCTTGAAATCCTGGATAACACAGTATTATTTCCCAAAAGCCTCTAGCTGCTGGATCTCTTTCCTTAATTATTGCAAAATCAGATTTTAGTGATCTAAACATTGACATTTAATGCAATTTTTAATCGAGCAGACCAATTTCTTTACGTAATTCTTCTATTGTGGAATCGCTGAGGTACTTATCTGCGCAGTGGATTTGGGGCATTCTCATTAATTGAGTTCTATTTTGCCTCAGCGTATGCTCAATAACAGGTTGGCTCGGACTATCACAAATGACGTGACTTGCTGCTCTCAACAAAGCAATAAGACGGCTCCCTACGTCAGGATTGGCAGTCATTAAAAGAATTTCATTACCTCGCATGCTGTGCAAAATCACCTCTGCTGCTCTCAGTATTCCTGGGCTTATACTTACTATCCCTACACAACTTCCTGAGCGTAGCTTGTTTAAAATAGAAAGTTCTTTTTGGAAATCACTGAGATCAACTGCTATAGCTCTGACTTGATGCCGTTTGGCTATCTCTTCTAATGGTTGCAAGAAGTATCTACTTGTTACAACTGTCCCTTTGCTTGAACTTTCTAAAACACTTTCCAGTTCCTCCATTGGTACAACCTCAACAGGGACATCTAAATGAGGTGCCAACTCCTCTGCAATTAGTAATGATGCCCCGATATCTTCTCTTGGAGTGCTAACAAGCAAACGCGCTCCACATCTAAGTCTCCAATCAATCTCGTGAGTAAATAATTCTCTGGTTTGCTGTAAGGTACACCCAGCATTTAAAAGCTCATCAATACTTTTACGCACCTCATTATCTATGTCTTTGACGACTTTTTTACGTATCGAGGAGGAGCTGTTTCTTAAATCTTTTTGCTTCTGTTGATCTCGAACATAAATACCTGAGCCCGCTATAGCTTCTACGACACCATCAGTTTCAAGTTGTCTATAAACTTTGCTGATTGTGTTGCGATGTAATCCTGTTTGCATTGCTAGCTGTCTAGTGCTAGGGAGCCTATGTCCAGGGGGATAATGCCTGGCTGCTATTGCAAAGCAAATTTGATTATATAACTGACTTGATGCAGGAATTTCACTTTCCTGCTGAATATGGAATCTCACAGGCTATATGACAGGTTTTAATGTGGCTACATTAATGAAAAGAATAGCAAGTGACAATTATTTTTTTGTCCAATGGCAACTTTAGTTAATTTAATTGATTGTCCTCAAAGCTTTTTGGGGTTCATTTTCATTTTTATCTTTCTTTAATAATGGAGTTTTACGCGGAGTTAAAAACATAATCATATTTCTGCCCTCTCTCTTTGGGGATTGTTGTACTTCTGCTTTCTCTTCAAGATCATTGGCCATTCTTTTTAAAAGAGTTTCAGCAAGAGCAGTATGTTGTATTTCGCGACCTCTGAAAATAACCGTGCATTTGACTTTGTCACCAGCTTTCAAGAAGCGCGTAGCTTGACTAATACGAACTTGATAATCATGTTGATCAATTTTATATCTCATTTTTACTTCTTTAACTTCTGTTTGGTGGGATTTTTTCTTTGCCTCCTTTGCTTTTTTTTCTTGTTCAAATTTGAATTTTCCATAATTCATAATTCTGCATACTGGCGGCGTCGCCTTTTCGCTGACTAAGACAAGATCTAGCTCTCGCTCCTTGGCAACTTCTAATGCCTCTTCACGGCTAATAACACCAAGTTGGGTGCCATCTGAATCAACTACTCTGAGACTTTGATAGTTGATTCTTTCATTAATGTTGGGCAACTCCCTTTCTGGAGCGCGACGATCAAAACGAGGACGAGGTGGCATTCAGTAACTAATTAGGTGGAAAGAACCTTTTGGGCTAATTCTAAGCGTATATGTAATTATCAACTTAGAACCTCATAAATAGAGGATAAAGCTTCAGATAATGCATTATCGGTGTTTAGCCATTTTGAATTATGTTTGTTCCTAAACCAAGTTTTTTGTCTTTTGGCTAGCTGGAGTGTGCGTTTGGTTGTTATTGCTAAGGCCTCCTCAAAATTAATCTTTCCATTAATAATAGACCTTGCTTCCCCATATCCAATAGTTTTTAGCAACTGTAAATCATTTCCGTATTTCATAATCAAATTTTCAGTTTCTTGAATCAATCCGTTTTTATACATTTTTTCAGTTCTTTGTTTGATTCTTGTGCCTAAATTTTCAGGATTTAAACCAAGCTCTAAAATTTTCCATGGAGGAGGGTTTGAATTTTTTTGCTTTGAAAAACTTTCTCCTGTGGCATAAAAAACTTCCAGTGCCCTAATAGTTCTAATTGAATCTTTGGGATGTATTTGTTCTGCAGCCTTGGGGTCACAACACTTTAATAAGTTATGTCTTTCGTTTCTTTCGATTTTATTGAGTTGATTTCTTAAGAATTTTTGAGGTGGAACACCAGGCGGATTAAGTCCTCTAATTAATGATTGAAGATATAGTCCACTTCCCCCAACAAGCAAAATTACGCTCCGTTTTTTTAATTCTTCCTCCATTGAAGTATTTGCTATTGAATGAAATTCATAAAGATTTATTGGTGTTGTAGGTAAACATAAATCAATCAAAAAATGAGGAACTTGTCTTTGTTGCTCTAATGTCGGTTTTGCAGTCCCAATATTCATATCAATGTATATTTGACGTGAATCAACATTGTGAATATTAGTTTGAATTTTGTTTGCAATATCAATTGCCAGTTCTGTTTTTCCGCTTGCAGTTGGACCCATAAGGGCTATGACAAGTGGTTTATTGGGTTGCATAATTCATTTTCTGAAGTTTTATTAGCAGTAACTGCATCACGATTAATTGTTTTGATTTGGTTTTGGAATTTTCCAAAGACTTTCCTTAGTACCAATGTTAAATTGAAATTTCAGGAAAGGTTTCGACTAATGCATGTATCACAGACAACCTTGACTGTTTGCTTTAATCCGAATGAGTAAAGATTCAAAAGTCCAAGCGGCTTACGGTGCTGAGCAGATCCAAGTATTAGAAGGCTTGGAACCTGTTAGAAAGCGCCCTGGAATGTACATTGGCTCAACAGGGTCAAAAGGGCTTCATCATCTTGTATATGAAGTTGTAGATAATGCAGTAGATGAGGCACTTGCTGGCCATTGTGATCAAATTACCATTTTACTTTGTGAAGATGGTTCAGCATCTATTACTGATAATGGTCGAGGGATACCAACTGATATTCATCCACGCACTGGTAAAAGTGCTTTAGAAACAGTATTAACTGTTCTGCATGCAGGTGGAAAATTTGGAAGTGGTGGATATAAGGTCTCTGGAGGCTTACATGGGGTTGGTATTTCTGTAGTAAATGCTTTGAGTGAGTGGGTAGAAGTCACGGTTCGTAGGCAAAAAAAAGTTCATTTTCAGAGATTTGAAAGGGGTGCATCAATTGGAAACTTGAAGTCTGAAAATCTCTCGAAGTCAGATCAAAACTTAACTGGAACGACTGTTTGTTTTAAACCTGATGACAAGATTTTTACTGATGGTATAGATTTTGAATACGGAATATTGTCTTCGAGGCTTAGAGAACTTGCATATTTGAATGGAGGAGTCCGAATCATTTTTCGTGACGAGAGAAAAAAAGGAAAAGATCCTGAACAAACTCCTTACGAAGAAGTTTATTTTTATGAAGGTGGAATTAAAGAATATGTTGAATATATGACTAAGGAAAAAGACTCATTACATCCAGAGATCATTTATGTCAATTCTGAAAAAGATGGAGTACAAGTAGAAGCAGCAATGCAATGGTGCGTTGATGCTTATTCAGACAGCATTCTTGGATTTGCTAATAATATTCGAACGATCGATGGTGGTACTCATATTGAGGGCTTAAAAACAGTCTTAACTAGAACTTTAAATACATTTGCTAAGAAAAGAGGTAAAAGAAAAGATTCTGACTCCAATTTGGCTGGAGAAAATATTAGAGAAGGATTGACAGCTGTTTTATCAGTAAAAGTTCCTGATCCAGAATTTGAAGGTCAAACAAAAACTAAATTAGGTAATACAGAAGTACGCGGAATTGTTGATAATTTGGTTGGTGAATCTCTCAGTCAATATTTAGAATTTAATCCAGGTGTAATTGATTTGATATTAGAGAAAGCAATTCAAGCTTTTAATGCTGCTGAGGCAGCAAGAAGAGCTAGAGAGCTTGTTCGCAGAAAAAGTGTTTTAGAAAGTTCTACACTGCCAGGTAAACTTGCTGATTGTAGTTCAAGAGATCCATCAGAATCAGAAATTTATATAGTTGAGGGAGACTCTGCTGGAGGATCAGCTAAGCAAGGAAGAGATAGAAAATTCCAGGCAATTCTTCCTTTAAGAGGTAAAATTTTAAATATAGAAAAAACTGATGATGCGAAGATCTATAAAAATACTGAGATTCAATCTTTAATAACAGCGCTTGGTTTAGGTATTAAAGGTGAGGATTTTGAAGTTAAGAATCTCAGATATCACAGAGTAGTAATAATGACTGATGCTGATGTTGATGGCGCACATATAAGAACTTTGCTGTTGACTTTTTTTTATAGGTATCAAAAGGCTCTTGTGGAAGGCGGTTATATTTATATTGCTTGTCCTCCTCTTTATAAAGTCGAACGAGGGAAGAAACATACTTATTGCTACAACGAATCAGATTTGCAAAAAACTATTTCAAATTTTGGAGAAAAGGCTAACTATACAATTCAAAGATTTAAAGGTTTAGGAGAAATGATGCCAAAACAATTATGGGAAACAACAATGGATCCTACAACTAGAATGATGAAAAGAGTTGAGATAGAAGATGCACTTGAGGCTGATCGTATATTTACAATTTTAATGGGCGATAAAGTTGCACCAAGAAGAGAGTTTATTGAGACTCATAGTGTTGACCTTGATCTTGCAACTTTGGATATTTGATGAATTTAATAAGTACTTTTATAATTTGGACATGGCTTTTAGGTATTGCTTTGGTGATTCCTACCACATTGCCTGCAGGAGGTGCGCAAGAGTCTATTATTCAACATAGAAAAAATAATATGGGATCACCAATAATTGCATTGAAGGATTTTAACTTGCTTTCTTCGCCGCATAAAAATTCATCTGTTGTAACTAGTGTTAAAGCAGGAACACCAGTCAAAATTTTAAAAACATGGAATAGTACTAATTATGGAAAGTGGTTATTGGTTAATATTGCAATTCAGGATTTTAATCAATTATTTTATAAAAGAGGATGGGTAAATATTGGTAAATCTTAATTTATTACAAGATATTATATTGATTACTATTGGTGCAGTATTTGGAGTGAATTCTAGATTTCTAATCTATCAGAAATTGAAAGAAATCAATATAAATGGAAAATTTTCTATCTTCTTAATTAATATTATTTCTTGTTTTTTTCTTGGTTTTTTTATTTCTATATCATCAAACATAAACTCTTTAAATGTCTCATCTCAATTAGCATTGTTTTTTGTAATTGGTTTTATTGGAAGTTTAAGTACTTTTTCTACATTTATTTATGATTTGTATGAATTATTTAGAGAATATAAGTTTTTGAAAGCTTTAAAGCTATTTATTTTTTCTTTTTCTTTGGGAACAAGTGCTTTAGTATTGGGCTCTTTATTTGGTAATTAATAAATGAATAACTTTTTAAAAAAAAATAAATACTTTCTAATTTCAATTGGAGCTGTACCTGGTGCTATATTTCGATGGCAAATTGATGATGTTATTATAGTCAATACACTAGGTTGTTTTTTATTAGGTGTTATTAATGCAATACCTGTAAAAAGAATTTATAAACTGATTTTTGGCTTTGGATTTTGTGGCTCACTTACTACATTCAGTGGTTGGTCTTTTTATTTATTTAAATTAATTAGTGAAGGTTTATATAAATTATTTTTTTTGAATTCAGTCTTAATTGTATTAATTGGACTTTTTGCTATTTGTTTGGGTGATTTATTTGCGAAAAAGGTCTTAATTAGTTGAGTAAATCTTCAATAGCTTTTTGGATTTCAACACTGTCCGGTTCGACTGAACTTTTGAACCTTGAGATGGCCTCACCTTTCTTGTTGACAAGAAATTTTTCGAAATTCCATTCAACGTCGCCAGCAGGCTCAACTTGATTCAACGTTGTAAATGGCTCAGTAGTTTTCCCTTTTGCATGCACTTTTTGGAAAAGTTGGAAATTTGCTCCATACGTCAATGAACAGAAATCTTTTATCTCGTCTAGCTCTCCAGGTTCTTGATTGCCAAAGTCATTGCATGGAAAGCCTAAAACCCTAAAGCCTTTTGATTCGTACTTGTCTTGAAGACTTTGAAGGGCTTTATATTGTTTAGTAAATCCACACTTGCTAGCGACATTCACGATTAATAAGACATTCCCTTTGAAATGATCAAAAGTGATTTTTTCATTATTAAAAGAGAGGATTTCTACTTTGCTGATATTTACGGACATGGATACTGAAGTAACAAAAATGGGAGTTAGCAATAAAATAATAGAGGGTTATTGCTCCGAATATGGAAGAACAATTAGGGGCATCCACTGAGGCTCAATCTTTAGCGAATGGCAGTTTGGTCGCCGAGGCGGTTGGACAGCAGTTAGAGGCAATGCTTTCTGCAGGTAATTACGATGGTGTTAAATCACTTCTTAGGCCTGTACAGCCTGTTGATATAGCTCAGGCTATTGATACATTGCCAATGATTTTACAAGCCTTGGCTTTCAGGTTGTTAAATAAAAACGAGGCTATCGAAGTTTATGAATATCTGGATCCCTCAGTTCAACAAAATCTTTTAGATCGTCTGAGATCAAATGAAGTACTCGACTTGGTCGAGGAGATGTCCCCAGATGATCGTGTACGTCTTTTTGACGAATTGCCAGCAAAAGTTGTTAGACGTTTGCTAGCAGAACTTAGCCCGGAGGAAAGACGAGTAACAGCTCAACTTTTGGGTTATGCATCTGAGACGGCTGGAAGATTGATGACTACAGAATTTATAGATCTTAAAGAATTCCTGAGTGTCTCTCAGGCATTGAAATTGGTTAGACAAAGAGCTACTTTTTCAGAGACAATTTATAGCCTTTATGTCACAGATAAAGAGAGACATTTAACTGGGATCTTATCTTTGCGGGATCTAGTGGTAGCAGATCCTGGATCACTTATTGGGGAAGTTATGACAAGAGAGGTTGTTAATGTCAGAACAGATACTGATCAGGAAGAAGTAGCAAGAGCGATTCAAAGATATGATTTTTTGGCTTTACCGGTTGTCGACCTTGAAAAAAGACTGGTTGGTATTGTCACTGTGGATGACGTGATCGATGTTATTGAACAAGAGGCAACCAGGGATATTTATGCGGCTGGGGCAGTTCAAGCTGGTGATGAAGACGATTACTTCCAAAGCAATTTATTTGTTGTAGCTAGACGTCGAATTGTCTGGCTTGCTGTTTTGGTATTGGCGAATGGACTAACAACTCAAGTTATTGCTATGAATGACGAGGTTTTAAAACAAGTTGTTTTATTAGCTGCTTTTATTCCCTTATTAATTGGCGCGGGTGGAAATGTTGGGGCTCAAAGCTCAACGGTTGTCATTCGAGGTTTGAGTACTCAACGAATTCAAAGACTTGGTCTATTCCGGGCTATTGCTAGAGAATCAGTGGCTGGAGCTTTGCTTGGAATTTTAATGGCTATTTTTGTTGTGCCTTTTGCGTGGTGGCAAGGAGAAGGGCCCTTGGTTGCAACAGCAGTTGGTATAAGTTTAATGGCCATTACAACTCTTGCTGCGACAGCAGGTGCCTCTTTGCCTTTGTTTTTTGATCGTATGGGATTAGATCCTGCATTAATGTCTGCTCCATTCATTACCACCGCTACGGATGTAGCAGGAGTGTTGATATATCTCAAAACAGCTTCTTGGCTTTTAGGAAGACTGGCGTAGAACTCTAATGAGTATTTGTACTCAAAGTGCGGGAAGCCGAGCTATTTTTAATTGATCTTTACAATTCTTAGTAGTAGGCTTCACAAAACTCAACAAATCCATGACTACGGCAGTAGAGGCTCTTAAAACTAACAAAGCAACTGTCGCTCCAGCATCAAGATCAATATCAGATATAGATTTAGTACGTTCCTATTTAAGAGACATTGGAAGAGTTCCTTTGCTCTCACATGAACAAGAAATCACACTAGGAAGACAGGTTCAAGATCTTATGGTTCTTGAAAATCTGGAGAATGAGCTTGAGAGTGACCTTGGTGAGAAGCCAGATATAACTTTTTTCGCTGAAAGGGCTGGAATTTCTACCATCCAGCTAAAAAAGAAACTTAAAAGTGGGAGAAGAGCAAAAGAAAGAATGGTTGCAGCCAATCTTCGTTTAGTTGTCAGTGTTGCGAAGAAATACACAAAAAGAAATATGGAATTATTAGATTTAATCCAAGAGGGAACAATTGGATTAGTCCGAGGTGTCGAGAAATTTGATCCAACTCGTGGTTACAAGTTTTCAACTTATGCGTATTGGTGGATTCGTCAAGGTATTACGAGGGCAATAGCAGAGAAAAGCAGATCAATAAGACTCCCTATTCACATAACTGAAATGCTTAATAAGTTAAAAAAAGGGCAAAGGGAACTCAGCCAAGAACTTTCTAGAACTCCAACATTAAAAGAACTATCTGAGTACGTTGAGTTGCCTGAAGACGACGTTAAAGATCTAATGAGTAAAGCCGGTCAACCTGTAAGTTTGGAAACAAAAATTGGTGACGGAGAAGACACTATTCTTTTGGATCTTTTATCTAACGAAATTGATATGCCCTCTGAGCAGATCGAGAGTGACTGTATGAAAGGAGATTTAGAAACATTACTTGAGCAATTACCTGAATTACAAAATCGAGTTTTGAGAATGCGTTATGGAATGGACGGTGATGATCCAATGAGCTTGACTGGAATTGGAAGGGTGTTAGGGATCAGCAGGGATAGAGTAAGAAATTTAGAAAGAGATGGTTTAAGAGGTTTAAGAAAAGCAGGAGAATCAGTTGAAGCTTATATGGCTTCCTGAATTATCCTTTTTAGAATAGGGTTAACCCTCTCTGGCATCTCATCATGAGGACAATGCCCAGCTTGAGGAATGACATCTAAACTTTTAACACATTCAAAAGTTTCATACCATTTTTGAGCTTCTTTTATAGGTTCCCAGGGGTCTTTTTCGCCCCAGATTAAATGCACTGGGTTATCCAATTGCTCAAGTAAATCCGGAGCGAGATAGTCATCAAATAAATTAATGAACCCTCTAAAAGCCTCTGATGCTCCCTCACTTTGTGTTGGTTGGAAAAGCATTTCTATTAACTCTTCATCAATATTCCTTTTGCTTGGATATGCTACTTTTAGAATTTTTTCAATAAAAGATGGATTTGCTGCATTTTTGAAAATGTTGTAGCTTAAAATTCTTTGTCTTACTAAAGTTTTAATTACTGGTCGAAGGAATCGCATCAACAATGATTGTTCGGCTAGGCGTTTATCATCCATTGTTCTCTGAGCGCAATCAATTAAAATTACACTTTTGCAATTTTTAGATAATTTTTTTGATGTATTTAATGCAATAACTCCCCCAATGGAATTACCAATCAATAAGACAGGTTTTTTAACAATTTCGTTGCAGAAATCATAAATTTGCTGACTCCAATTATCAAAACAATAATTATAATTTTCTGAGGTTTTCTTTTCATATAGAAGCTGAGATTTTGGTTTATTACTTTCTCCAAAGCCTATTAAATCTAATGCATAGCATGGTGCAATTGAGCTAATGTTTTTTTGATTGAATCTCCAATGATCTTTACATGCTCCAAAACCATGAATTAATACTATTGCGAATTTGGCTTTATTATCTGACTCTTCGACTTGCCAGGCGATGTGATAATCTTTCCAATTCCAGAATTTCTTCATAACTTTAGCGAAGAATATAAATTATTTTTACTTCTAAGCATATCCCTAGTAAAGTATATAATTCTTTTTTTAATATTATTCTATGTATTAGGTATTTTAAAAGTATTAATTTGATTAGATTAAATTATGAAAATAATGATATTATTGAAAAAAATTTTTTAAAACTTTAATTTATTTTGATGGGCATCATTGATTCTCCTCAAGATATTCAAAATTCACTTCTTCAATGGTTTAGAGCCAATGGTAGGTCCTGGATACCCTGGAAATTAACAAAAGATGGCTCTATTCCTCAATTAGGCGAAAGTATATCCCCTTATGAAATATGGATTGCTGAAGTCATGCTTCAGCAAACACAGTTGAAGGTAGTTATTCCTTACTGGGAAAAATGGATGAGGGCTTTTCCTACTTTGACATATTTAGCTGAGGCTGATTTAGAGCATCTTCTTATGATATGGCAAGGTCTTGGCTATTATTCACGCGCTAATCGAATACATCAATCCTCGAAAATATTAATTGAATTTGTTGGCAAAAATAGAGATCAAGATCCACATTCTTGGCCTAATGAAATAGAGCAGTGGATTAGTCTCCCTGGGATTGGAAGAAGTACTGCAGGTAGTATCATCTCATCTGCATTTGATCTGCCTACACCAATATTAGATGGAAATGTAAAAAGAATTTTGTCGAGATTGTTAGCCATAGAGAGAAGAACTATTAAAGATGACAGCAAATTGTGGCAATCTAGCTCTTTTTTGATTTCAAAACTCAGTCCAAGGAATTTCAATCAAGCTTTGATGGACTTAGGGGCAATGATTTGCACTCCCAAAAAACCAAGTTGTTCTTCTTGCCCACTACAAAATTTTTGTGTTGCCTACACAAAGTACGATCCTGATGATTTTCCTAAAAAACTAATGACTAAAATAAAGCCTCCTCAAGAAATTGGTATTGGGCTTGTTTTTAATGAAAACGGAGAATTGCTGATAGATCAGCGCTTGGAAAGTTCAAGTATGGGTGGCATGTGGGAATTTCCAGGTGGAAAAAAAACTTCTGATGAATCTATTGAAAAAACTATCGAGCGCGAATTAAATGAGGAACTTGGTATTGTTGTCAAAGTTGGAGCAAAGTTATTATCGTTTGAGCACACCTACACCCATAAAAAACTTTATTTTACTGTTCATTTTTGTGAATGGATATCAGGAGAGCCTAAACCTTTAGTTTGCCAAAGATTACTTTGGGTTTCCCCTGAGAGACTTAATGAATTTCCTTTCCCTGCAGCTAATGCAAAAATTATTTCTGAATTACAAAAACATCTCAAATTTTAAATTAAAACTTTAAATAATCAATAATAACTTCATTGCTAAAAAGTTAAAAATGCAGGATGAAAGCGTAATTGTTTTTGGCGAAGCTTTGATAGATCGTCTTGGCCCTCTTGGTGGAGACCCTTCCTCTGATTTTCCAGTAACAGATTGCTTTGGAGGTGCTCCAGCTAATGTTGCATGTGCATTAGGTCGTTTAGGGGCAAATGTATCTTTTCTCGGTTCTCTTGGAAATGATATTTTTGGTGAAAATTTCAAAAAGCTATTTATTGAAAGAGGAGTCGATACCTCTGGTTTAAAACGGGATAACCTTCGTTCAACAAGAGTTGTATTGGTTCGTAGAGATCAGTGTGGAGAAAGATTTTTTGAGGGATTTGAGGGGGATAAAGGCTTGGGATTTGCTGATCAAGCTATATCGCGGGAACAAGTTATTTCAGATTGGCCATTGGTTAAAAAAAAGGCAAAATGGTTTGTTGCAGGAACTATTCCTCTGGCTTCAAAAATTTCATCTAATGCTTTTTTGTGGTGTATGGAAAAAGCTTTCAATGAAGGAATTAAGATCGCTTTGGATTTGAATTGGCGACCAACTTTTTGGCGAAATAAAGTTTCAACAGTCTTAGAACCCTCTGTTAAAGAAAAGAATGAAATCATCTCTATTTTAAAAAATGTTTCATTAATGAAACTTGCAAAAGAGGAGGCGCAATGGTTTTTTAATACCTCAAATCCGCTTGAAATCTCATTATCTTTTCCTCATAGACCCTCTGTAATTGTCACGGATGGATCCAACCCAGTCTTATGGATCCTTAATAAAAATATTGGAAAAACATCTGCGATTGCCCCATCTTCTGTAGTTGATACGACTGGAGCTGGTGATGCATTCACTGCTGGATTAATTTATAAACTCATATCTGTTGAGTTAGATCAAATAAATCAACAAAGAGCGGAAGAAATTGTTCAATTTGCAATTGCATGTGGTTCATATGTGTGCAATGGATTAGGAGCTATAGATGCACAAGGTTATCTGGAGGATATTGATAAGTTATTGTCTTCATATCGGGGAGGAATGAGCTGAAAAACTCTAGTTTGATTATTTAAAGAATATTCAAGTTTTCCTGTCCAAGCATCAGGCATCGGAAGAGATAATCTTTCTGGCCATTCAATAACCATTAATGCACCCATGGCTTTTGATTCTTCTTCTTCTTGTAAAAAAAATTCGTTTGCAGCATTTTGCTCTTCAATTCTATAAAGATCAAGATGTATTAATGGAGGAGATCCAAAAGGATAATGTTGAGATAAAGGAAAAGTTGGAGAAGTTATGGGCTCTTGAATGCTTAAAGTTTTTGCAATTCCTTTAACTAAAGTAGTTTTTCCTGCTCCAAGAGGCCCCTTTAAAAGGAGAATACGTAGATCTGGAAATTTTTTTGTTAATGTTGAACCTAATGACATTGTTGATTCAGGTTTGTCTAGAGTCCAGCAGAAATTATTGGTTTGCTGAGCAAATGAATTAAAAACCTTGAATTGTTTTTCAGTATCTTTTTCCACAATCTCCCATAGAGAGTTTTATTTATGTTCGCAGCAACCAAGTCAAATCTCAACAGCATTGAGACGAATCCTGATTACGTAGTCAAAGATATAAACCAAGCAGACTTTGGCAGAAAAGAACTTTTGATCGCTGAAACAGAAATGCCTGGTTTAATTGCTCTGAGAAAAAAATATGGAATCGAAAAACCATTAAAAGGGGCTTTCATCGCCGGTAGTCTCCATATGACTATTCAAACAGGAGTTCTTATTGAGACTCTTGTTGAACTTGGTGCAAAAGTTAGATGGGCTTCATGTAATATTTTTTCCACACAAGATCATGCTGCTGCAGCTATTGCAAATTCTGGAATACCAGTATTTGCTAAGAAGGGTGAAACTCTAGATGAATATTGGGAATATACTCACAAAATTTTTGAATGGAAAGACGGTGAATCTGCAAATATGATCCTTGACGATGGTGGTGATGCTACGGGATTACTTATTTTGGGGAGTAAAGCAGAAGAAGATATCTCAGTTCTTGATAACCCATCAAATGAAGAGGAAATCGCATTATTTGCATCTATTAAGAAAAAACTCTCTCAAGATCCAAACTTTTATTCAAAAGCTAAATCTTTTATAAAAGGTGTCACTGAGGAAACAACAACTGGGGTAGCTCGTCTTTATCAAATGGAAAAAAGTGGAGAACTTGTTTTCCCAGCGATTAACGTAAATGATTCAGTTACTAAAAGTAAGTTTGACAATCTTTATGGTTGCAGAGAATCATTGGTTGATGGCATTAAAAGAGCTACAGATGTAATGGTGGCTGGCAAGGTGGCACTTGTTATGGGGTATGGAGATGTTGGCAAAGGTTCTGCTCAGTCACTAAGAGGTTTAGGAGCGACAGTAATGATTTCTGAGATAGATCCCATATGTGCTCTTCAAGCTGCAATGGAGGGTTTCAGAGTAGTTAGATTAGATGAGGTGGTTGAAGAGGTGGATATTTTTGTTACTGCAACTGGAAACTTCCAAGTTATTCGTCATGAGCATTTAATCAGGATGAAAAACGAATCGATAGTTTGTAACATTGGCCATTTTGACAATGAAATAGAAGTTTCCTCTTTAAAGTCCTATGAATGGGAAAATATTAAACCTCAGGTTGATCACATCACCCTGCCAAGTGGTAATAAAATTATTCTTCTAGCAGAGGGAAGATTAGTAAACCTTGGATGTGCTACTGGTCATCCAAGTTTTGTTATGAGTAACTCTTTTACTAATCAAGTTTTAGCCCAAATTGAATTATTCAAATACGGAGTCAAATATTTAAATAAAGTTTATGTTTTGCCAAAACATTTAGATGAAATGGTTGCTATTCTTCATTTAGACAAGATAGGAGCAAAGTTAACTAAGTTAACCCAAGAACAGGCTGATTACATTAATGTTCCAATTGCAGGTCCCTATAAGACAGATCAATATCGGTATTAATTTATTTCAATAATTAAAACTAAATGGAAATATCAGAATTTATATCTTCGTTACCAGTATTGATAGGAAATGCGGTTGAGACTAACCAGTTAATTGGTTATGGAGCGATCCTTTTAGCAATGTTTTTGGAAAATCTAATTCCTCCAATTCCTTCGGAATTAATAATGCCCCTTGGCGGCTTTTATGTGGCTCAAGGTCAATTGGATTTTTTCCCAGTTGTTTTAGCTGGATTAATTGGAACTGTAATAGGGGCTTTGCCTTGGTATGGAATTGGCAAATTAGTTAATGAAGAAAGAATTGAGCAATGGTTAGAGAACAATGGACGTTGGATT
Source organism: Prochlorococcus sp. MIT2304 (assembly GCF_059772405.1). NCBI lineage: Bacteria > Bacillati > Cyanobacteriota > Cyanophyceae > Synechococcales > Prochlorococcaceae > Prochlorococcus > Prochlorococcus sp. MIT2304. Next base: position 1,170,837 of record NZ_CM186286.1, on the reverse strand, counting down.
GGTATTAATTCCCAAGATCTTGCTCGAAGTCGAAAATGGTTTAACAAGTATGGCGTATCTCTAGTTTTTTGGGGAAGATTAGTACCTGGAATTAGGACTTTAATTTCGGTCCCTGCGGGAGTCGAGTTAATGCCTATTACTCCCTTTCTGATTTGGACGACAGCTGGGAGCTTAATTTGGACATTGTTTTTAACAATTACAGGATTTTATCTAGGAGATAGTTATGCAAATATTCAGAAATGGATTAGTCCTTTTTCAAGTATTTTTAAGACAATTATTCTCCTATCTATTTCAACTGCAATAGTAATTTTAATTTATAAAACTCTTCGTAAACTAATTATGAATTAAATATATTTTTAAAATGGAATTTCATCATTACTTGGTTGTTGATTAAAAGAATTGTTGTTTTGAAAATTACTATTTTCTGAATCTCTTTTTGATCCTAATAATTCAAGACGATCAACCCTTACAACTGGCTTGTTTCTATCTTCTCCAGTATTACGATCTTTCCAACTATCCAATTTGAAGCTACCGGTGACGCCTATTAAAGAGCCTTTTTTTACGTAGTCGGCTGCGACTTGCGCTTGTTTCCCCCAGATTTCAAGATTAAACCAATCTGGCTCATCCTCTCGACTTCGTCTGTTTACAGCCATAGTAAGGTTTGCTACTACTGTTCCAGATTCAAAATATCTTACTTCAGGATCTCTGCCTGCTCTGCCAACAAGAGTGACTGAATTTATTCCCATTTTTGCCTCTTATGCTTATTGGTTGTTAAATAATATATTTATATTAGTTCAACTCTCTTTATGATTGCTCAAATGATTGAAATCCGTGTTTTTTAACCGTTTCAAATTCTCCCGTGATATTGGGATCGATTTAGGCACAGCCAATACCTTGATTTATGTTTCTGGTAAAGGAATTGTTTTACAGGAACCTTCAGTTGTAGCTATGGATTTGGAGGAAGGGGTCCCTTTGGCCGTAGGAGATGATGCGAAATTAATGTTAGGGCGAACACCTGGGAATATCCGCGCTGTTAGGCCATTACGTGATGGTGTGATAGCGGATTTTGATGCAGCGGAGCAAATGCTTAAGACTTTTATTCAAAAGTGTAATGAGGGGCGCGGAATTATTGCACCTCGACTAGTTGTTGGTATTCCAAGTGGAGTGACTGGGGTAGAGAGAAGAGCAGTTCGTGAAGCTGGTCTTGCTGGAGCAAGAGAGGTGCATTTAATTGATGAACCTGTTGCTGCTGCTATAGGAGCTTTTTTGCCAGTCACAGAGCCAATTGGAACAATGATTGTTGATATAGGAGGAGGAACTACTGAAGTAGCTGTTTTAAGTCTTGGTGGAACAGTTTTAAGTGAATCTGTAAGAGTTGCTGGTGATGAGATTAATGATGCTATCGCGACTTATTTGAAGAAGATACACAATTTAGTAGTCGGGGAGAGAACTGCTGAAGAGATAAAAATTAAAATTGGATCGGCTTTTCCATCTAATGAATTTGATTTGCAATCGATAGATGTAAGGGGGTTGCATTTACTATCAGGTCTGCCTCGTTCCATTAATTTGAAAGCAGGTGATTTACGAGAAGCAATGTCAGAGCCTTTGAATAAGATTGTTGATGCTGTAAAAAGAACTCTAGAGAGGACTCCACCCGAACTGGCTGCAGACATTGTTGATAGGGGGATAATGCTTGCAGGAGGGGGTGCATTAGTAAGAGGAATTAGTGATCTGTTAAGCCATGAAACAGGAATTTTCACTCACGTAGCTGAGGATCCATTGTTGTGCGTTGTAAATGGATGTGGTTTAGTTTTAGATGATTTTAAATCAATGCGAAGAGTTTTAGATACACCCGATTTCGCTAGAAACGTAATTAGAGATTGAACAATGATTAAAGCCCGAGGGAATATTGGGTTTCATTTGCTTTTGAAAAGTAGGTTTTGGGTAATATTTTTGTTTGTAGCTTTATTGTTTGCTCTTCGTTGGACAAAGGGAGCAGGATTTTTAGACTTTTACTCTATTTTGCTCAAACCAATTCTCCCTGGCACTGCTCAAAGAGAATGGATTAAAGAAGGAGAAAATATTGAAAGAAGTATGCGATTAAAATTGCTTGAAAAGGATAATATTCGTTTAAGAAGAGCTCTTGCTTTGAAAGAGCTGAATAGTGATAAAAGAATTTCGGCAGCTGTGATATCGCGATCCTCTAGAAATTGGTGGCAACTGTTAGAAATTAATAAGGGCGCACAAGATGGAATCTTGAAAGGGCAAACAGTGATAGGACCAGGTGGCTTGATTGGTCTTGTTGATAACACAACTCCACTTACTTCAAGAGTAAGACTATTGACTGATCCTGGTCATCAAGTAGGGGCTTGGATTGATCGAACTAAGCACCATGGAATTTTGACTGGGATGGGTACAAATAGACCAAAGCTTATTTTCTTAAATAAAAATCCTTTAGTTAGGATTGGAGATGTTGTAACTTCATCACCTGCAAGTACTTTATTAACGCCAAATTTAACAATAGGAATTGTTCAATTTGTTAACGAGAAAGCATTGCCTTCTCCATATGCAATAGTTCAATTAACGGCATCACCTGAGGCGATAGATTGGGTCCAAATTCTAAAAAAATAATGTCTAAAAATAATAAGAAAATATTGATCTTTTTTGCAATAATTTGTTTACCAGCTTTTTTAATTATATCTCCTGATTGGCTTAATATTAATGGAATAAAACCATGCTGGCCTGTGATTTTACTATTGCCATTTTCACTAAAGAATTCTCGATTGAGATCAGTTATGGCTGGTATCTTATTGGGAATTTTTCTTGATTCTTTTACAATTAGTGATGCTTCTTATATTCCATCTTTATTTCTTTTATCTTTAGTTTGGAGTCAATATGGATTGCATAATAAAAAAATCGAATTCTTTTTAAATATTGGTTTGATGGCCATTTTGGGAACCGCCTTCGTTGGCCTTTCTATTTGGGCTCAAAAACTTTTAATACATAGCTCTCTAAGAAATAACTGGTTTCATTCTTGGTCAATTTATATATTAATTTCTGAAGCTATCATCACTGGATTAGTTGCCCCGTTTTTTTCTTCATGGCTTCTTCTAGCTTATAAAAAAAACTAATTAGAAAAATTTTAAATCTTTTAAAATAGAATAAATAATTATTTATTAGAGGGGAGTCTGTCTTTTAAATTAGTCAAAGGGCTTTGAATACCTGACTTGAAGATGATATCTTCTTATAACAAGAAGCCATTTTCGACACAAAATTTCGATGGTCCTGTCACTACGGCAACAGTTAATCTTATGACCTGTATTTTGGTTGTAGATGATGAACCAGCAGTATTGAAAGTCTTGGTCACAAGGCTTAATCTTGCTGGATACCAGGTTTTATCTGCACAGGATGGAGAACAAGCACTCGAGGTTTTTCACAAAGAAGCACCAGACTTAGTGGTTCTTGATGTCATGCTCCCCAAGATGGATGGTTTCGCAGTGTGTCGGAGAATTAGAGCCGAGTCTTGTGTCCCAATAATATTTTTGACAGCTCTTGAGGCGATTTCAGAAAGAGTTGCTGGTTTGGATTTGGGCGCTGATGATTATCTGGCTAAGCCATTTAGCCCTAAAGAGTTGGAGGCAAGAATTGCGACGATACTTAGAAGAGTTGGACCAGCTCCTACAGTAGATGAGCCTCGAGAGATTCCCTCAGGACAAGGAGTAATGAAACTTGGTGATCTTGTTGTAGACACCAATAGAAGGCAAGTCAGCAGAGGCGGAGCAAGAATAGGTCTTACATATACAGAGTTCAGTTTACTGGAATTATTATTTCGTGATCCTGGTCGTGTTGTCCCCAGAGCTGAGATTTTGGAACAGCTTTGGGGTTACCCTCCTCGAAGAGCGGCTGATTTGAGAGTTGTAGATGTATACGTCGCTCGTTTGAGGGGCAAACTTGAACCAGATCCAAGAAATCCTGAATTGATTTTAACTGTAAGAGGTATTGGCTACGCTTCGCAAAGAATGGGAGAATTTCCAACTGCTATTGCAAGTTAGAGATTCATAGCTCAATATTGATAGGTTTTGCATTTATCCCGTTCTTTTCTGCCGTATGTATGAATTGCCTTGTCTGAATTAAGAGATACCCGCCTTGAGAAGGCAAAAGCACTAAAAAGCCTTGGACAAGGTCCATATGGCTTAAATTTTAAACCTACTTATTCTTCCTCTGTTTTACAGGAAAAATACGCAGACTTGCCAAAGGGAGAAGAAAAAAAAGAAGAAGTGTCCATTGCAGGGCGAATAACTTCTAGAAGAGTGATGGGCAAACTCGCTTTTTTTACTATTGCCGATGAAACAGGCACAATACAATTATTTTTAGAAAAGGCTACGTTAAATCAAAATAAAAATAGCGAAAATGCAAAGAATAATTTTGAGACTATTACCTCCCTTGTTGACTCTGGTGATTGGATAGGAGTGAGTGGAATATTGAGAAGAACTGATAGAGGTGAACTCTCTATCAAAGTCTTTGAGTGGTCAATGTTGTCAAAATCTTTGCAGCCTTTACCAGATAAATGGCATGGCCTTGCCGATGTTGAAAAGCGTTACAGGCAAAGATACTTAGATTTAATTGTTAATCCTCAATCAAAAAAAACTTTTAGAACCAGAGCTTTGTTAGTTAGTTCAATTCGACGATGGTTAGATGAAAAAGATTTTCTCGAGATTGAGACCCCAGTTTTACAATCAGAGGCCGGTGGTGCTGATGCAAGGCCTTTTATAACTCACCACAACACCCTTGATTTACCTTTGTATTTGAGAATTGCAACAGAATTGCATCTTAAAAGACTTGTGGTGGGGGGGTTTCAAAGGGTTTATGAACTGGGAAGAATTTTCAGAAATGAAGGTATTAGCACGCGGCATAATCCTGAATTTACTTCTGTTGAAATTTATGAAGCTTTTTCAGACTATTTTGACATGATGGAATTAACAGAAAAATTACTTTCTTCAGTTTGCGAAAAAATTTGTGGATCGACCAAAATTAATTATCAAGAGCAAGAAATAAATCTGAAACCCCCTTGGAGAAGGGCCACGATGCATGAATTAGTTCAGGAATTCACTGGAATTGATTTTGAGTTGTTTGGAGATAAAGTTAACGATGCCAGGGCCGCAATGATTCAAGAAGGCCTCCAAGCGCCAAAAAAAGCTGATAGTGTTGGGAAACTGTTAAATGAAGCTTTTGAGCAAGTAGTAGAGCCTAAGCTGGTTCAACCTACATTTGTGATGGATTATCCAATTGAGATTTCTCCTTTAGCCAGAAAACATAGGACTAAGAAAGGTTTAGTTGAAAGGTTTGAACTTTTTATTGTGGGCAGAGAAACTGCTAATGCGTTTAGTGAGTTAATTGATCCTATTGATCAAAAAGAACGTTTACTGTTACAGCAGGCGCAAAAAGAGGCAGGTGATCTTGAGGCTCACAGCTTGGACGAAGATTTTATTAATGCTCTTGAGGTTGGAATGCCTCCAACAGGAGGTCTTGGTATAGGGATAGATAGGTTTGTAATGCTATTAACTGATAGTCCTTCAATTAGAGATGTCATAGCTTTTCCGCTTTTGCGACCAGAATCAAATTTAAAACAAACTGGAAAGTGACCCGTCAGAGTGGATAATAGGCGAGTAAGTATTTTGTTCAGATGAGTGGCGAGAGAGTTGGTTTTCGCTTCAAGCACGCAGATGCTGTTGTGAAACGAAATCCCCAAGGGCGTTCAAGACGCGGTTGGGTTATGGAACCTGTTGAACAAACGACAAGCAGGGGGACAAAAATGCCTGCTTATCGTATTAGATGGAGAGATAGTGAGCGTCCTGAAATTGTTTTACAACATATGCTCATTGCGGACCCTGATCCAACACCTCCACCAGAAAATGTCATTTTAGATGTCAGTGATAATTGAAGAATATATTATTTGTTTTTTAGGGAAATCTTTTATAGATGATATTAATAAATTTCTCCTTTTAAAAACGTTTTAGTGCATTAGCTACATCTCTTTTTGAGTCATTAACTTTCTCTCTATCCCTTTTGTCATGCAGCTTTCGCCCTTTTCCTATTCCTATTTTCAATTTTATCCATGAGCCTTTGAGGTAAATACTTAAAGGTATTAATGCTAAACCTTTTCTTTCTAAATCTATTTTTAATTTTTTTATTTCTTTTCGATGTGCAAGAAGTCTTTTGATTCTTAGAGGTTCGTGATTGAAAAATTTGCCGGCATGATTATGAGGCGATATGTGAACATTATGAAGTTGAATTTGATCTTTTTTAATTAAACAAAACCCGTCTTTTAAGTTGACTTTCCCAGCTCTAATTGACTTAACTTCAGTTCCAAGAAGCTCTAAGCCAGTTTCAAGTGTTTCTAGGATTTCATACTCGTATCTTGCTTTTCGATTTTCAGCTAAGCGACGATTTCCATCAACTGAGGAAATTTTTTTGGATTTTTTCTTTCTTTTTTTGCTCATTTTTCTATTTACCTCCATTTTTGTGGATATGCCACTACCCTTCGTTCATGGCAATTGTGTCTTCAATTACTAATCATTCGCCTCTTCCTAATGATAAAGGAGAGGAAAGATTAGTTGGTTCTACTCTTTTAAAAGAGGAGATTAAATTATCTAGGCAAGATTCACTTAGGCCGAAATCTTTTGATGAATTCGTGGGTCAATCTGAGTTAAAGAAGGTTCTTGAAATATCAGTTAAAGCTTCATTGACGAGAGGAGAAGCATTAGATCATTTAATGCTTTATGGGCCGCCTGGATTGGGGAAAACAACTATGGCTTTGGTTATTGCTGAGGAATTAGGAGTTAAAGCTAGAGTTACAAGCGCACCAGCACTTGAACGACCAAGGGATATTGTTGGATTATTGATCAATATGCAGCCGCGTGAATTGATATTTGTTGATGAGATTCACCGACTCAATCGTATATCTCAGGAACTTTTGTATCCAGCTATGGAGGATAGAAGGTTGGATTTAACTGTAGGCAAAGGTGCTTCCTCAAGGATGCGATCAATCGAAATTCCACCTTTCACATTGGTTGGAGCCACTACAAAGCCGGCTGCGTTGAGCTCCCCTATGCGAGATCGCTTTGGAATAACTCAGCGACTAGACTTTTATAATTACTTGGATCTTGAAAACATAATTAAAAGATCTGCGAGCCTTATAAATTTATCAATTTCAGAAGAAGCATCTCATCAATTAGCCAGAAGAAGTAGAGGTACGCCCCGAATTGCGAATAGGCTCATACGAAGAGTAAGAGATTTTGCAGAGGTGCATTCCTCTTCAAAATCTATTGATGTAAAACTTGTTAATGAAGCCCTTGATCTTCATCGAGTCGATCAAAGAGGATTAGATGCCACAGATAGAAGTTATCTAGGCCTGATAGTTAATCAATATCAAGGCGGCCCTGTCGGCCTTGAAACATTGGCAGCTGGGCTAGGAGAGGATTCAACCACTCTTGAAACTGTAGTTGAGCCTTATTTAATGCAAATTGGTTTTTTACAAAGAACTGCCAGGGGGAGGGTTGTTACTCCAGCCGCTGAGAAACATTGTCTTCTTACTTCAACAAATAAAATAGACAAATGATCAACATATCAGTTGTAAAGGTTTTACTTCTGCTTTCTATTGTTTTTGTACCATTTGCGTCGCAAGCTAAGATGCTTCCCAAATACTTATTCGAGAAGGCTCTTCAAGAAAGTAAGAATGGAGATTTTATTCAAGCTGAAAAAGATTGGAGTTCTTATTTGAATGACAATCCAAATGACGCGGCTGCATTGAGTAATAGAGGAAATATTCGTCTTGCTCTCGGTGATCCTAAGGGCGCCATAAAAGATCAAACCATGGCCATAAAAATTTCACCTGAAGATTTAGACCCTTATCTGAATAGAGGAATTGCTGAAGAAGCTTTGCAGCGTTGGGAAGACGCTAGTAATGATTACAAATACGTTTTAGAGAGGAATCCTAAAGATGTTTCGGCTTTATATAACTTAGGTAATGTAATGGGCTCTATGGGGAATTGGATTGAAGCGAAGAGATTATTTTCTCAAGCTGCGTCTTCCGATTATTCTATTGCTATGGCTAGCTCTAGTGAGGCGCTTACAATTTATCAATTGGGTGATCTTGAACTCGCTGAAAAAAAAATTAGAATATTAATTCGTAAATATCCCTTATTCGCGGATGCTAGAGCAGCACTAAGTGCTCTTCTTTGGCGTAAAGGTTTCATAGGTGAAGCTGAAAGTAACTGGGCTGCAGCTTCTGGACTCGATATTAGATACCGTGATAAAGATTGGTTACTGCATATCCGCCGTTGGCCTCCAAAACCTACAAATGATTTGATTGCATTTCTTGCGTTGGATTAAAGATGAGAGATTTAGGTAAAAAAATTGAATTTTTGTCTAAGGAAATGCTTCCTGACTTTATTAGGTCACGACGACATCTACATGCTCATCCAGAATTAAGTGGTCAGGAATATCAAACAGCTGCTTTTGTAGCTGGGGAGCTGAGAAAAGCAGGTTGGGAGGTAAAAGAAGCAGTTGGTAAAACAGGCGTTGTTGCTGAAATGGGTAAAAAAAGCGGACCTGTTATTGCCTTGCGAGTTGATATGGACGCTCTGCCAATCGAGGAGAGAACTGGCTTGGATTACTCTTCTTCAATTCAAGGCTTGATGCATGCATGCGGGCATGATCTGCATACTTCTATTGGCTTGGGAGTGGCAAAAGTATTAGCAAACAATAAATTCACAACTTCTCGAATCAGAATAATTTTTCAACCTGCGGAAGAGATTGCACTTGGTGCAAATTGGATGAGATCTGAAAAGGTTCTTGAAGGAGTTTGTGCTCTCTTTGGTGTTCATGTTTATCCAGATTTGCCAGTTGGAAAAATTGGAATAAAAAGTGGTACTTTTACAGCCGCCGCTGCTGAATTAGAAATAGAGATTATCGGAAAAGGAGGACATGGGGCCAGACCTCATGAAGGCACAGACGCAATTTGGATCGCGGCAAAAGTTATAAGTGAACTTCAAGAGGCTATTAGTAGACAGTTAGATGCTCTCAAACCAGTAGTTATAAGTTTTGGGAAAATTTCCGGAGGGAATGCTTTTAATGTAATTGCTGAGAGAGTTAAGCTTCTTGGAACAGTAAGATGCTTGGATAGCCAACTTTATGAAAAGTTGCCTCAATGGATAGACAAAATAGTTCAAAATATAGTTAATAATTATGAAGCTAAAGCTAATATAAAATTTAAGTCAATAGCGCCTCCAGTTTATAACGACCCTGATTTAACCAATTTGTTATCTGAGTGCGCGAAGAATTTTATGGATCCAGAAAATATTGTTTATTTAGAAAATCCCTCATTAGGTGCTGAAGATTTTGCTTTCTTTTTGCAAGATGTCCCTGGGACGATGTTTCGATTAGGAGTTGCCGGAGATCAAGGTTGTGCTCCATTGCATAGTGGATATTTCTCTTTGGATGAAAGAAGTCTGGAATTAGGAATAAAAATTTTGTCTCAAACAATAGTGATGGCTAGTAAACCTCCTCACAATATTTAATTTCTTAATTTCATGAACAGATTGGGTAATCCATTAATTTCAATTTCAGCACCTTTGCTGATTTTATTAGCAATTACTGGTCTTTTACATAGAGAGGGCAAAGATAAGATCCAAGTAATACCTGCATTAGTAGTTGGAAGTGGATTGGTTTTGACTGGGGCAGTTAGAAGATTCAGGAGACGAAGAATGTTGTTTCTAGAGATTAAAAAGGAAATGAATAATCGAAAATTTTAAACAGAAATTTTTTATCTATAAAAACTTTAGGGTTTAGTTCGTGATTTCGAGCTAGTTTGTATTTATCACTAGGGGTGCCATATCGCTTCAGGGTATGGCTGAGATCACACCCTCTGAACCTGATCTGGTTTGAACCAGCGTAAGGAAAGTGAAATATTGTGATCTTTGCATAATGCTCCCTTTCTTTATTCAATAGCTTTTTAGTTCATGCGGAATTCATGGGTTGCTTCCAGAAAGGGTAAAAACAATGTCTCTCAGATGCATTTTGCTCGCAAAGGCGAAATCACTGAGGAAATGTTTTTTGTGGCAAAGCGTGAAAATCTCCCAGAGACTTTGATTATGGAAGAGGTTGCGCGTGGTCGTATGGTTATCCCTGCGAATATTAATCATACCAACTTAGAGCCGATGGCAATAGGTATTGCCTCTACTTGTAAAGTCAACGCAAATATTGGCGCTTCCCCAAATGCAAGTGATATCAGCGAAGAATTAAAAAAGCTTGAGCTTGCTGTTAAATATGGCGCAGATACCCTTATGGATCTGTCCACTGGAGGAGTTAATTTAGATGAAGTTCGAACTGCAATTATAAATGCCTCCCCTATCCCTATTGGGACAGTTCCTGTTTATCAAGCTTTAGAAAGTGTTCACGGATCTATTTCAAGGTTAACCGAGGATGATTTTTTACACATCATCGAAAAGCATTGTCAGCAAGGAGTTGATTATCAAACTATTCATGCTGGCTTATTGATTGAACATCTACCTAAGGTTAAAGGTCGCATTACTGGAATAGTTAGTCGAGGCGGTGGAATTCTTGCTCAATGGATGCTTTATCACTACAAGCAAAATCCTTTGTTTACTCGTTTTGATGATATTTGCGAAATTTTTAAACGCTATGATTGCACTTTTTCTTTAGGCGATTCACTAAGGCCTGGATGCTTGCATGATGCATCTGATGAAGCTCAACTTGCGGAGTTGAAAACCTTGGGTGAATTGACTAGACGAGCTTGGAAACATGATGTCCAAGTTATGGTCGAAGGGCCTGGTCATGTGCCGATGGATCAAATTGAATTCAATGTTAGGAAGCAAATGGAGGAGTGTTCAGAAGCGCCTTTCTATGTTCTAGGTCCATTAGTAACAGATATATCACCTGGTTATGACCACATTTCAAGTGCTATTGGTGCAGCTATGGCAGGTTGGTACGGTACCGCGATGCTTTGTTATGTGACACCTAAGGAACATCTTGGCTTGCCAAATCCTGAAGATGTTAGGGAAGGTCTAATTGCTTATAAAATTGCTGCTCATGCTGCAGATGTTGCAAGGCATAGATCTGGAGCACGAGATCGTGATGATGAATTAAGTAAGGCTAGGAAAGAATTTGACTGGAACAAGCAGTTTGAATTGTCATTGGATCCAGAGAGAGCTAAGCAATACCATGACGAAACCTTGCCCGAAGAAATTTTCAAAAAAGCAGAATTTTGTTCAATGTGCGGTCCTAACCATTGCCCAATGAATACAAAAATCACAGATGAAGATCTTGATAAATTAAACGATCAAATCAAGTCAAAAGGTGCAGCTGAATTAACCCCCGTAAAGTTAAACAAAGAAAATTAGTTCCTTGTTTAACTTGTTTAAATGGATTAATTAACTGTTTGGTAATTGCAATGCTTAATTTATTTGTTGAGTAGATTTCTAGATTTTTCTAGTACGTTCTCAACTGTAAATCCAAATTTTTCCATACATAATCCACCTGGTGCAGATGCTCCAAAGCTATTCATAGTTACGCTATCTCCATCAAGACCGATATATTTATGCCATCCGAAGCTCTCTGCGGCTTCAACTACTATGCGTTTTCTGATGTTAGAAGGTAAAACTTCATCTTTATAACTGTCGCTTTGTTCTTCAAAAAGCTCTACGCATGGCATAGAAACTACTCGCACTTTTTTACCTTCTAAAGTTAGTTTCTTCGCTGCTTGGACACATAAATCAAGTTCAGTTCCAGTTCCAATAAGTATTAGATCAGCTGTGCCATCGCAATCTTCCAGTACATATCCACCTAAAGCAACTTTTTCTACTGATGAATTTTGTTGATTCACCATGCCCTGCCTACTTAGGCACAAAGAGCTTGGTCTCTTACGATTCTTAATTGCAACTTTATAAGCACCACTGGTTTCATTACCATCACCTGGACGGAAAACCATCATATTTGGCATTGCTCTTAGTGAGGGAATGGTTTCTATTGGTTGATGTGTTGGCCCATCTTCACCGACACCTATTGAGTCATGGGTTAAAACATAAATAACCCCAAGCTCACTGAGAGCTGAAAGACGCATCGAGCCTCTCATATAGTCTGCGAAGACTAGGAAGGTTCCACCGTAAGGTATTAGACCACTGTCGTGATATGCAATGCCATTGAGAATGGCTGCCATCGCATGTTCTCTAACACCAAAATGCAAATAACGTTTTTCAGGACTTTCATATTGAAAAGACCCTGTTTCACCTTTTATATCTGTGTAATTTGAGTGTGTTAAATCTGCAGAACCTCCTATTAGTTCAGGAAGGTTAGGCCCCAAAGCACCTAAACATATTTGAGAGTGTTTTCTTGTGGCAAGGCCCTTGTCATCTGCTGTATATGCAGGCAAATCTTTATCCCACCCTTGAGGAAGCTCCCCTCTAAGCATCCGTTCAAATTCAGATGCTTCAGCAGGATACTTTGCCTTGTAATCCGCAAGTGTTTGATTCCATTTAGACTCAAGTTGGGAGCCTCTTTGAATAGCTTGACGGTATTGGTCATATACATCTTGAGGAATTTTAAAAGGTTCGTATGACCAATCAAGTTCTTTCCTTGTAAGTTCTGCTTCTTCTTCTCCAAGAGCTGCTCCATGGATCCCAGCTGTATCACTCTTGTTTGGAGAGCCGAATCCGATGGTTGTCGTGATTTTTATTATTGAGGGCTTATCGGTAACTGATTTTGCTTTTTCTATTGCTTTAGAGATGCCTTCCACATCTGTATTTCCATTATGTATTTCTTGAACATGCCATCCATAAGCTTCATATCTTTTTAATACATCTTCTGTAAATGACACATCAGTTCTTCCATCAATTGTGATGCTGTTGTCGTCGTATAGAGCGATTAATTTCCCAAGCTTTAGATGACCTGCGAGAGAACAAGCTTCTGAGGCTATTCCTTCTTGATTGCATCCATCACCCATAATTACGTACGTGTAGTGATCTACAACTGTTGAATCGGGCTTATTAAATTTGGCTGATAAATGCGCTTCTGCTATTGCGAGTCCCACCGCATTTGAAATTCCAGCTCCCAGTGGTCCTGCAGTGACTTCAACTCCCGGTGTCTCGAAAGTTTCTGGGTGACCAGGAGTTTTTGCACCCCATTGTCGGAATTGTTTTATGTCCTCCATCGTTACAGAGTCGTAGCCTGTTAAATGCAAAAGGGCATACAACAACATGCACCCATGTCCTGCAGAAAGGACGAATCTGTCTCGGTTAAACCATTTTGGATTTTTTGGATTATGACGAAGATGTTTGTCCCATAATGCGTATCCCATCGGCGCACAACCCATAGGAAGTCCTGGGTGGCCGCTATTTGATTTATTTATTGCGTCAACTGCGAGCATTCTGATGCTATTGATGCATAGTGTGTCTAGAGAATTAGTCAGGGCAACCATTTTGAATAAGTGAGTGGAAATTTTAAAGTGGACAGTTAAGACGACATTGATTAGATCATTTGTCGAAAAGCTAGACAGACATTGTGACCGCCAAACCCGAAAGAGTTAGATAGTACTACGCCTAATTTCTTTTCTCTTGCCTTGTTGGGAACATAATCTAGATCACAATTTGGATCGGGATTGGAATAATTAATTGTTGGCGGAATTATTTCATGTTTTATTGCTAAAACACAAGCAACTGCTTCTATGCCACCTGAACCTCCCAATAAATGACCAGTCATTGATTTTGTTGAGCTCGTGGGGACTTTGAATGCATGGTTCCCTAATGCTGTTTTAATTGCAGAAGTTTCATTACTGTCATTGGCTGGGGTACTTGTTCCATGAGCATTGATGTAATCGACTTGCTCAGGATTGATTTTCCCATCATTTAATGCGAGTTTAATGGCCTCTGCACCTCCTACTCCACCTGGCGTAGGTGAGGTGATGTGATGAGCATCACACGTGGTTCCATAACCGATTATTTCTCCATGTATTGTTGCGTCTCTTTTTAATGCATGTTCAAGAGTTTCTAGAATTAATACTCCTGCTCCTTCTCCAATTACGAATCCATCTCTTTGAGAATCAAATGGTCTACTCGCAGTGGATGGATCTTCATTCCTAAATGATAGAGCTTTGGCACTCGCGAAACCTGCTACACCTAGAGGAGTAATACTTGCTTCTGCTCCGCCACAAACCATTGCATCTGCCTTGCCTAATTGGAGAAGTCTGAATGCATCACCAATAGCATTTGATCCTGCAGCACAAGCAGTTGAAACCGCTGAACTTGGCCCTTTAGCGCCAAGTGCAATCGCAGCAAGACCAGTAGCCATGTTTGGAATCATCATGGGCACGGTAAATGGACTGACTCGACTAGCTCCTTTGTTGTTTAAAACATGTGCTTGAGTTTCCATCGTCAGCAACCCACCAACTCCCGATCCAATAATCACTCCAATTCTTGCGGAATTAGAATCGTCAATTATTAAACCTGAATGATTCAGTGCTTCTTTTGCTGCAATTACTCCAAATTTTGAGAAGCGATCCCATCTTTTGGATTCTTTTGGCTCTAATATGCCTGTTGGGTCAAAACTTTTCACCTCTGCTGCAAATCTGCAGGCATGGGAAGAGGCGTCAAAGAGTGTTATTTGATTTACCCCGTTTTGACCAGATTGAAGGCCTTGAAGGTAACTTTCTATGTTGTTGCCAATTGGAGTAATGGCACCAAGACCTGTAATAACAACTCGATGGAGTTTCTCCATCATTTAAACCTCAAGACTGTTTTTCTTCGATGTATTTGACTGCATCCCCGACAGTGGCAATACCCTCTGCAGCCTCGTCAGGGATCTCTATGTCAAATGCTTCTTCGAGCGCCATTACTAATTCGACAGTGTCGAGAGAGTCTGCACCGAGATCGTTTTGGAAATTTGAATCCGGTTTTACTTCACCGGCTTCAACGCTAAGTTGTTCTGCGACGATAGAACGAACTTTTTCAAGGATTGCTTCCTGGGACATAACCTTCTTAGACCTGACTTCTAATCCTACGGGTTAATGTGTCTACTTCGAAAAACCTTTTTGCATTAGAAACAACCTAACTTGACAGATAGTAATAAATGCTCTGTTACCAAAAGTATCAGAACTGATCAAAATCCACAGTTTCACTAAACAGAGAGTATAAAATTTTACATATACAAATCAATCTAAAGGCAGTTGTCTCACGCAGTCAAAATCTACGACACTTGTATTGGCTGCACCCAATGCGTAAGGGCTTGTCCACTGGATGTTCTTGAAATGGTCCCCTGGGACGGATGTAAGGCATCTCAGATAGCGTCATCTCCAAGAACTGAAGATTGCGTTGGGTGTAAGCGGTGCGAAACTGCTTGCCCAACTGATTTCCTCAGTATCAGGGTTTACTTAGGTGACGAAACAACTAGAAGTATGGGATTAGCCTACTAAGAATTAGTTATTTTTTTCTTCAACGTTTATTTTATATATAAGTAATTTGTAAAGCTAGTTTAAATTTATGTGTGGCATATTTGCTGTTATTGGATCTACGGAAGTCTCTTCTAAACTTATTGATGGGCTGAGAAAACTTGAATATCGAGGTTATGATTCTGCGGGGATAGCTACAATTGATAATTCAAAAAACGATCAAATTGGAAAACTAAATATCATTAAATCCCAAGGAAAACTCTATAATCTTGCAAATTTAATTAAAGAAAAGCCTCCCAAAGGTTATGTAGGTATTGGCCACACCAGATGGGCTACTCATGGTAAACCTAACGAGAGGAACTCACATCCTCACCTTGATTCTTTAGCTCAAATTGCAGTAGTGCAGAATGGGATTATTGAAAATCACAGGGATTTATCTAAAACACTGAAACTCAAGGGAATTAAATTTACCTCCGAAACTGATACTGAGATAATTCCACATTTAATCGGGCTTGAATTAGAAAAGTCCTTGGCTAATGGGCTTTCCCCAAATGGACAAACATTATTAATGGCTGTTCAAAAGGTTTTGACTTTGTTAGAGGGGACTTATGCCATAGCCGTGATTTGGGCAAAGGCTCCAAATGCTTTAGTAGTGGCTAGCGTACAAGCACCATTAGTTCTCGGCTTTGGTGAAGGTGAGTTTTTTTGTGCAAGTGATATCCCAGCATTAGCGGAATTTACGCGTACATTTCTACCATTAGAAGATCATGAAATTGCACTTTTAACTCCATTAGGAATTGAACTTTATGATGATGATGGAAATAGGCAGCACAGACCACCATCGCTTCTAGAGGGAACAGAGTTATCTGCCGATAAAAGGAATTTCCGTCATTTCATGCTGAAAGAAATTTATGAACAGCCAGAAAGAACTCAATTATGGATAGACAGATTTTTGCCTATGGATTTGCCCTTAAAGAATTCATTGGCTTTCCCGATTTCAACAAATGTCCTCGAAAAGATTGAACAAATACAGATTCTTGCCTGTGGTACAAGCAGACATGCAGCTATGGTAGGTGCTTATTTGTTGGAACAGTTTTCAGGTGTATCTACAAAGGTATATTTTGCAAGTGAATTTCGATATGCTCCACCACCACTTTACCCAAACACTTTAACAATAGGAGTAAGTCAATCGGGGGAAACTGCAGATACTTTAGCTGCATTAAGGATGGAAAAAGATAGAAGAGATTCCATTGATGATGCTAATTTTTCTTTTCATCACTTGGGGATTACTAACAGAGTCGATAGTTCATTTGGTCGAGAACTTGAAAATGTCATTGATATTGGATCAGGGATCGAAATAGGTGTTGCAGCAACTAAAACCTTTCTGGGGCAAATGTTGTCTTTTTATGGCTTAACTTTGTTGTTTGCTTCTCATAGAAAAAAAAGAACTCCTCAAGAAATTCTGGATCTCTCCAATGATTTGAGATTAATTCCTAAACAGCAAACAGAACTTATAAAAAAGCATGACTCTCTCTCACAGGAAATGGCACACATGTTTGTTGAAACAAAAGATGTGATTTTCTTAGGTAGAGGTATAAATTATCCAATTGCACTTGAGGGTGCTCTAAAACTTAAGGAAATAAGTTACATTCATGCTCAAGGCTATCCGGCTGGGGAGCTTAAACATGGACCAATAGCACTATTAGATCAACATGTTCCAGTGGTATCTATTGCAGCTCCAGGTGTAGTGTATGAAAAAGTTCTCAGTAATTCGCAAGAGGCGAAAGCTAGAGATGCTCGTCTAATTGGAGTATCAACAAGTAGTCCGGAAGCAGAAATGTTTGATGAATTGTTTACTATTCCAAAAGTTAGTGAATGGGTAAGCCCTCTTTTGACTGTTGTACCTCTACAGTTATTTAGTTATCACATAGCCGCTCATAAAGGTTTAGACGTTGATCAGCCTAGGAATTTAGCAAAAAGTGTAACTGTAGAGTGATTTGACTTTTTAATAATTTTATTTAATTATTTTCTCTAATTTAAATAACTAAACTATAGTTTTTATCAACTAATATTTTTTATTCTGCCGTAGGAATCTTCAAAACGGATAATATCATCTTCGTCTAAATAAGTACCACTTTGTACTTCAATAAGCTCAAGCTTCATCCTTCCTGGATTGCTTAATCTATGTTTGCAACCTAAAGGAATAAATGTACTTTCATTTTCACTTAAAAGTTGCTTTTCCCCATTCTTTTCTATCAATGCTGTTCCATTAACTACTACCCAATGTTCAGCTCTATGGTGATGCATTTGTAAAGAAAGAGACGCTTTTGGCTTTACTTCTATCAGTTTAACTAGCCATCTTTTCCCCTCAACTATTGTAGTGTAATTACCCCAGGGTCTATAAATTTTTCTGTGAACTTTACCTTCCGGAAAATCCGTTGAACTTAATCTTTTTACGATATTTCCAATGTTCTGAGATTGATCTTTACTCGCTACTAATATAGCGTCGTTTGTATCCACAACTATTAGATTTTCTATCCCTATTCCTATTATGAGACGCTGTTCGCTTTGTAAAAAACAGTTTTTACTTTTTTCTGCTATTACTCTCCCATTTATATAGTTTCCATCATTATTTTTTTGACTGATATCCCATAAGGATTTCCAACTTCCTATGTCACTCCATCCAACATTTAATGGAAGAACCGTTCCTAATTTCGTTTTTTCCATTACTGCAATATCTAAAGATACCTTTGGACATTTCTTAAATGAATTTGGTTCTAATCTTAGAAAATCAAGATCCAATACATCTTTCTCAATAGCACTCTTGCAATAATTAATTATTTCTGGCGCAAATTTTTCTAATTCTTTTATTATCGAACTCGCTTTAAAAAGAAACATACCACTATTCCACGTGTAACTAGAATCTTTGCTTAGTTTCTCGGCAAGATCTTTATTAGGTTTTTCTATGAATTTTTTTATTTCTAGTCCTGTTATTTGATCTTCTTGAACAGGTGATTCTTTGGCTTCAATATAACCGTAACCTGTTTCTGCACATGTCGGAATGATACCAAAAGTCACTAGTCTGCCTTTATTTGCATATGTTTTTGCTGATTGAATTACTCTTTTGAATTCATCGGTATTTTCTATTAAATGATCCGCTGCCAAAATTAAAAGCAAAGGATCTTTACCTAAAGAAATTGCTTGAAGCGCAGCAACGGCTATCGCTGGAGCAGTATTTCGACCTTCTGGTTCGAGAATGATTGCTTGGGGAGTTGTATTTAGTTCTCTAAATTGTTCTGCAACTATAAATCTATGATCTTCATTACATATCAATATCGGTTTTTCAAGACCCTCTAAACCTAGAAGCCTTTCATAAGTGCTTTGTAAAAGAGTTTGTTTTTTTCGTGAATCTAGTGCTAGAAATTGCTTTGGATAACTTTCTCTTGAAAGTGGCCACAATCTTGTTCCTGATCCACCACTAAGAATTACAGGAATTATTGAGTTATGATTTATTTCCATGAAGAACTTTGTAAATCATTCTTGAAGTACTGATTAAAAATCTGAATGATTTTTAGATTTCCAATAAGCCTGGTGGTGGATCGATGAGAAGCCATTTTTCTTTGATTTCTATTTCTGGGATAATTTCTTTAACAAAAGGTACTAAAACTTTTTTACCTTCTAACAACTCTATCTCTAGGAGGTCGTTCCCTCCCTTGATTAAGTTAGTTACATAACCAATTAAAGTCTTTTTTGGACCTTTTCTTGCTTCTAACCCAATCAAATCAAAGTAATGGTACTCATCTTGACTCAATTTTGGTCTGCTACTTATTGGTATGACTAATTTCCATCCAACAATTTTCTCTGCTGAACTCCTATTAGATACTTCTTCGAGAGAAAGTACATAAGTTGATTTGCCTGGAATAAGCCTTCCTTTCGTTAAATTAATTTCCGTGGGCAATTCGTTGTTTTTTTGAATCCAGCGTTTTCCAGGCTTTGTAAACCTCTCAGGAAATTCACTGCTAGGTTTGATTCGAATATCGCCTTTTAAACCCTGCGGGGCAACAATTTCACCAATTGACATCCATTTATCTTTTTCGATCATTCTTATAGATAGACTTTTTATAAGTTTATTTTAATATGTTTAATTATGACTGATTCAAAAGACCTTATTCTCCCTGGGACAACAGTAACTGTAAATAACCAAGATTCAATTTATAATGGTTATGAAGGATTTGTTCAAAGAATAAGTGGTAATAAAGCTGCAGTGCTTTTTGAAGGAGGTAATTGGGATAAATTATTGACACTACCTTTAAAAGATCTTGTTAAAAGTTAATGAATACTTTTCAAATTAATTACATCTTTACTTACTGACTTGCTTAATAAGATTATCATCAAGTTGCTTTAGAGCTTTCTTTGCGGCATCTTTCTCTGCTTGTTTGATTGACTTTCCCATCCCTTCTGCTATTGATAGATTTTTGATATAAACAGTACAAAAAAATCGTTTTGGATTGTCATGCTTTTTATCGACTTCAATTGTTTTATAAACGGGAATAGATAATCCTTCACTTTGGGTCAATTCTTGAAGGGCAGATTTGTAATTTTTCTTATGAGGATCAGCTAGAACTTCTTTACTAGTTTCATCCCAGAATGGAAGAAGCCAATTTTTTATAGGATCTAGAACAGCCAGACTTTCATACAAAGCTCCTATTAATGCCTCAGTTGCCTCTGCTTGAATAGTTGCATTTGCTGATTTATCACTGATTGCTTTCTTGCCAATTAATAATACACTTTTTATATTTATTTTATTACCAACTTTCGTTAGCCACTGATCACTTACAAGATGAGAACGAAGTTCAGATCTTTCTCCAACTTGCATAGATGGATATTTATTTTTTATGAAATCTGATGCAATGAGTCTTAATACTGCATCTCCAAGAAATTCAAGATTCTCATAATTAATTCTATTATTTGCTGAACTATGTGTTAGTGATTCATTGATATATAAAATATTCTTTATTTTTTCTTTGGTAAATTCTTTTTGATATTTTGGATCAAGATTTAGACCTCGTAAAAAATTAATTATCTCTTCTATTCTTTGAATTGAAATTTGCATAATTATTTAAAGCAAATAATTGAATTTATGAAAAAAATAGGATTTTTCCTGTAATTTCTTTGTATCAGATTAATTAAGTGAAAGCAGGTCATAAGCCGGGTTCTGTTCATTCTTCTTTCTTAGGAAAGTGAATGGGTAATCATCTATCTGGGACTAACGTTGCCGATAGCCTCGAGCGGCTCTCCTTGGGGACAAGGTCTATGGCCATCCAGAGTCCCCCGCCTTGCTCCTAGCCGGGGTTTACCTAGCCAGCACCTCTCGATGCTGCTGGTGCGCTCTTACCGCACCTTTGCACCCTTGCCGCGCTTGTTGGGATTTCCCCATTAAGCATTAGGCGGTGTGTTTCTGTGGCACTATCCTCACGGTCACCCGCACTGGGAATTACCCAGCAAGCCTGGCCAAATAGGAGCCCGGACTTTCCTCAATCAATGCTTCAGCTTTTTGCTGAAGTTCAATTGCGATCACCTCCCCTGCTTTCCACTCCATCATGCCTCAAGGCATAATTAATTTCAGGGGGCTGTAGCTCAGTTGGATAGAGCGACGGTTTCCTAAACCGTAGGTCGTGGGTTCGAGTCCCGCCAGCCCCGTGAGAAAAAGGAATGAAAACTAAAAATATGTAGTCCTATATGTGGTGGGTGTGCAAAATCCTTACTCTCTCGCTAGCGTTGATATAGTGAATCAGTCAAGATGGCCCAGCTTCACGATCTTCGCTTGCGATTACTTGTTCAACAAGAGAGTGAGCAAATATCTAGATCGCAACCAAGTGATTTAGATTTATCAATTGTTCAAGCTAGATGCTTATGTTGGTTAACACTTTTGGCTGAAGCGCACGAAGATCAAGCTAATGATGCAGAAGGAAGAGGTGATACAGAGCAAGCCATGGGATGGTTCGCAGATTCAATGAGATTACGTGATGTTATTCAAGTTGTTACTAGCGTTGAAATACCTTTGCCTGAAAGCTCTGATGCCGATAATAATGATGTTGAAGGAGACTTCTTTAATGATGAGCCCCCTATGATGGCCTAAAAAATGCAATTATGGTTATGAGCTGCCTTGATCAAGGTGCCTGAAGAACCATGCCAATGTCCAGATTGCCTAAGATTTTATCGGGAACATGATCGTTTGATTAGGGAATTCCCCACTTTGCGTAAACAACAAGAGATTAATTGGGCTGCTCTTCAATCTTTTAGAACATTATGTGGAAGAGTTTTAGAAGAGTTGCAAAAAAAATTTAATTCAAATTCATCCAATAAATCTGAGGGAAATAGTCACAAAGGGTCTATTGAAAAAAAAGAAAAATATATTACACAAGTAATATCTGATCTAGAGAATGTTAACGCTCATTTATATTCCATTGAGGCTTTAATGGAAAGAGTTTTCGATGTTAAAGTTCCCGAGGAAGTTGAGGATATATTTAGAGAGGTTGCTGGTGAACTGGCTCCAGACCCTTTAAATATTGATAGATTAAGATTAAATAGATTATTACATCAAACCCCTGACTTGCCTGAAAAGTAGGGATTTATTTTTCACAACTTATTTCTACTGGTAACGGTTCAACTTTCCAGATAGATTGACAATATTCCCTAATAGACCTGTCTGAAGAGAAAAACCCTGATCTTGCCGTATTTAATAATGCCATGCGATTCCATTTTTGACTCTTTTTCCAGGCCTTACTAACCTCATCTTGTGCACGAAGGTAATCATCAAAATCTGCCATCACAAAGAAAGGATCATTCCCAGTCAAAATATTAATTATCGGTCTAAATAGCTCACTATCACCATTACTAAAATGCCCAACTTCTATTAATTTTAAAGTCTCTTGTAGTTCATTTGATTTGGAAATAAAGTTATTTGGACGATACCCTTGATCTCTTAATTCCACGATCTCTGACTCTGTTTTCCCAAACAAAAAGAAGTTTTCTTCTCCTACTCTTTCTCTGATTTCTACATTTGCTCCATCAAGGGTTCCAATTGTTAAGGCACCATTCATGGCGAATTTCATATTTCCAGTACCTGAAGCTTCTTTGCCAGCAGTTGAAATTTGTTCGGAAAGATCAGTCGCTGGATATACTTGCTCACCTAGCTTTACATTGTAATCAGGCAGAAAAACTACCCTTAGTAATCCCTCCATATCTGGATCTGCATTAACTACATCAGCTATGCCATTTATGAATCTAATCATCAATTTGGCCATGAAATAACCAGGCGCAGCTTTACCCCCAAAAATGATCGTACGGGGTGCAATATTTTTTGTTAATCCATTTTTAATCCTCAGATATTGTGCTATCACTTGCAAAGCATTTAAGTGCTGTCTTTTATATTGGTGAATTCTTTTAACTTGAACATCAAATAAACTAGATGGATCTACAAGAACACCAGTTTGTCGATGTATGTAACCAGCAAGTTTTCTTTTCCCAGATAATTTGGCTGAAGCAAATAGATCTAAAAAATTAGAGTCATTTTCTTTTTTTTCTAATTCACGTAATAGATCCATATTGGTAATCCAATTGGGACCAATTTCTTTGTCAAGAAGTTTAGAAAGTTCAGGATTTGCTAGAGCTACCCATCTACGAGGGGTCACGCCGTTTGTGACGTTAGTGAATTTTTCAGGCCATAGCTCTGCAAATTCAGGTAGTAATTGCCTCTTGATTAAATCTGAATGTAACGCAGCTACTCCATTTACATGATGTGCTCCAATTGTCGCTAAATGAGCCATTCGAATAGCTTTTCCACCTTCTTCATCAATAATTGAAAGTTTACGTAAAATCGAATCGTTTCCTGGATACTTAAGTCTTACTTGTTGCAGGAATCTCCTGTTAATCTCATATATAAGTTCCAGATGCCTGGGTAATAAATTTCTAAAAAGGCTGAGGTCCCATTTCTCAAGAGCTTCAGGTAGCAAAGTATGGTTTGTGTAAGCAACAGATCTATTAGTGATTTCCCATGCTTTATCCCAATCCAATCGATATTGATCGATTAATAGTCTCATTAACTCAGCAACAGCAATCGCTGGATGGGTGTCATTAAGTTGAACAGTCCAATGATCTGGAAATTCATCGACAGGTATTGATCGCTTTTCTAAACTTCGCAGCATATCTTGCAGAGAGCAACTTACAAAAAAGTGTTGTTGCTTCAAGCGCAATCTTCTTCCTTCATCAGTTCCATCATTCGGATATAACACCTTTGAAAGGGTTTCTGAGGCTACTTTCTCTTCAACAGCACCGTAGTAATCTCCAATGTTGAAAGCATAAAAATCAAAACTTTCGGTTGCATCAGCTCTCCATAACCTCAAGCGATCACAACTATTAACTCTGTAACCAAGTACAGGTACATCATGTGGAACACCTATCGCATGTTCGCTTGGAATCCATCTGGATCGATAATTTCCATTGTCGTCTGTGTAACTCTCTGTCTGTCCACCAAAACCGACTAAACAAGCTTCGTCTGGTTGTGGTAATTCCCAAGGCCACCCACCTTTCAGCCATTTATCAGTAACTTCCACTTGCCAACCATCTCTGATTAATTGGTTGAAAATTCCAAATTCGTACCTTATTCCGTAACCAACTGCAGGGACCTGAAGACTTGCGAGTGACTCCATGTAACAAGCTGCCAGTCTACCCAAGCCTCCATTTCCGAGCCCAGGCTCTTCCTCAACTTCCAAAATGTCATTCAGAGATTCAATTCCAAACCTTTTAAGAGCTTCTTCTGCTTCTTTTTTTATCCCTAGATTTAATAAATTATTGTTAAGTTGAGGTCCTATTAGAAATTCAGCGGAAAGATATGCGACTGTTTTTTGAGGTCTTGCCCGTATTGTCTCCTGACTTGTGAGATATCTGCTCATCAATCTGTCTCTAACAGCAAAACTTAAAGCCATGTAGAGATCTCGAAGACTTGCTGATGTAGCTAGTTTTCCAAGAGTGAAAAAAAGATGCTCAGTCATTCCATCGAAGACTGCATCAGCATCCATGCCAGCCCTAACAGGATCTGCATAGCATCCTGGGGTCGGCAGACGCAGATCTATAGACTGGGAGCTGCTCATAAAGGCATCAAATGTTTTTGGACGCTAGCCAATATCGACCAAGTAAGCTGTTAGTAACTTCAGATCCACACCTTACGATTTAAGTAACCTTTGATACTTGAACCAAAGAGGCCCCATGATTAGGTAATTTATGTCATACAAGAAAAGGCTTTTGCTGGAAACCTGATGGTATTAACTCCTTTAGTCTCGGTACTAAATACGCATGATGTAGAGGTTGCGGAAACTCTAATTGGGGTCATTAACTTCTTAATGATTTTTGTTGCTGCAAGGACTTTGGCGGAAATCCTGGTGCGACTAAGTTTGCCGACAATTGTTGGAGAACTTCTTGCAGGGGTTTTAATTGGTGCATCAGGATTACATCTTTTATTGCCGCCCAGTGCACATGCTGAATTAAACCAAGGCTTTGTATCTCTGATAAGTTCTCTTGCATCAATACCAAAAGAAGCAGTTCCGGATATCTATTTTGAAACTTTTCCTTCATTACAAGCAGTCGCAACATTAGGGCTTTATGCATTGCTATTTCTTACTGGTTTGGAGAGTGAATTAGAAGAATTAGTGGCAGTGGGAGCACAAGCCTTCACAGTTGCAATGGCAGGAGTGATTTTGCCATTCGCTTTTGGAACCTTCGGACTAATGTTTATTTTCCAAGTAGATATTATTCCTGCGATATTTGCTGGTGCGTCCATGACAGCTACAAGCATAGGGATAACAGCAAGTGTTTTTGGTGAGCTTGGCTATCTAAAAACGCGTGAGGGTCAGATTGTTATAGGTGCAGCCGTGCTGGATGACATTCTTGGAATTGTGATTCTTGCCGTTGTAGTTGCTCTTGCAACAGGGGGTTCGCTTCAAATAGCCCCTATTGTCAAGTTGGTTTTGGCTGCAACTGTTTTTGTTATTGCTGCAATTGCCTTGAGTAGAACAGCTGCTCCAGCTTTTGATTGGTTACTAGAAAGGCTAAAAGCGCCAGGTGCTGTTGTGGTCGCATCTTTTGTGATATTGGTTTTAAGTTGTTTCATTGCCACTGCAATTGGTCTAGAAGCAGCATTGGGGGCCTTCGCGGCAGGGTTGATTCTCAGTAGTTCAAAGAATAATCACGCGATACAACAATCTGTTTTGCCCTTAGTTTCACTATTTGCAACAATTTTTTTCGTATTAGTTGGTGCTGGAATGGATCTTTCAGTAATCAACCCTTTAGATCCCGAGAGTCGATCTGCTCTAATTGTGGCAGGTTTCCTTTTTCTTGTCGCAATTGTTGGAAAGATTGCAGCTGGATGGTCATTCATTATTGATAAACCAACAAATCGATTAGTTGTTGGGTTGGGAATGATGCCTAGAGGTGAGGTTGGTTTGATTTTTCTTGGCTTGGGAACAAGTGCTGGTTTGCTTACCCCCTCTCTTGAGGCTGCAATTTTGTTGATGGTTATTGGAACAACATTTTTGGCTCCTGTTCTTCTTAGAGTTGTCTTGAAAGATAAGCCACCCTCAGGAGGTAATTCAATTCCCGATGAGGTTGCTGCGGATCCGGTGGGATTAGTCTAAAAACTTTTAAATTTCTAATTTTTTTAGGTGAGGAAATTTCGAAAAAAAGAAATAAAATTACAAATCTATTTTTATCAATGATTTACTAATATCTATTTATGTCAGTTTATTCTTAAATGGTTTCCTCAGTAGTAAAAAAAAATCTTTCTGAATGGAAATTTTTAGGACATTCTGTTCACAGCTTGAGCATTATACCTGCTTCGCACAAAACCAAGAGTGATAAGGAAAAAGGACCGGCGATTCTTTTAATCCATGGCTTTGGTGCATCAACAACACATTGGAGGCATAATTTACCAGTACTCGGGAAGAAATATGAAGTTCACGCCTTAGATCTTTTGGGCTTTGGTAAAAGTTCTAAACCTGGAGGTCTTTCTTATGGAGGTCCACTTTGGAAAGACCAAATAGTCTCGTACGTAAAAGAAAACATTCGGAGACCAACAATACTTGTGGGCAACTCCCTTGGGGGATATGCAGCGCTTGCAAGCGGCGCTGCATTGGGTACTGATGCAGCAGGTGTTGTGTTATTAAATGCAGCTGGTTATTTCAGTGAAGACAAAAAGCCGACTAAAGGATTTTGGGCTACTGCTAGAAAAACTTTTGCTGGGATCTTTCTCAAAAATGTTTTATTGCAAAGGATAATTTTTGAAAATCTCAGACAGCCCTCGACGATTAAGCGTACTTTGAATCAAGTTTATATAGACACAACGAACGTTGATGATGAATTGGTAGAAGCTATCCGAAAACCATCTTTGGATGCTGGGGCTTTCAATGTCTTCAAAAGTGTTTTTGATCCTGCAGGGCCTCAGGGTAGACCACTGGATGAATTGTTTGCTCAGTTGAAAGCACCACTGTTACTTCTCTGGGGCAATCGAGACCCTTGGATGAATGCACCTGGTAAAAGAGCAACCTATAAAAAACACACCCCAGTAAATACAAAAGAAGTTGTTTTAGATGCTGGTCATTGTCCTCATGATGAAGTTCCCGATCAGGTTAATTCTGCTCTCTTAGAATGGGTTGATCAGCTGTAACCCATGCCCGTCAGTTTTGCGAAGAGGACAAATCCTTATCCTCATTGGGAATATTCAAATACTGAATACGACTCATCTATAAGAATTGTTCCTGAAAGAGGAGGATTGATTACTCAATGGCGAAGTGAAGGCAAAGACCTTTTGTATTTTGATTTAGATCGTTTTCTTGATGAAGACAAAAGTGTTAGAGGTGGAATACCTATCCTTTTCCCCATCTGTGGTGATTTATCTGAAAGTTATTTAATTGGTGGTAAAAAGCATTGTTTGAAACAGCACGGATTCGCAAGAGATTTGCCTTGGTCAATTGATTTATTAGAAGATAAATTAGGAATCAGACTAAAGCTAGTTGATTCAGAGGATTCGCTGTCTTGTTTCCCTTTCTTTTTTACCTTGTTGATGGACGTTTCCTTGAAAGAAAAAACTCTTCATATATCTGTTAAGATTTACAATCAGGGTCGAGATTGTATGCCCTTTGGTTTTGGGCTGCATCCATACTTTAAAGTTTCAAATTTACAAAAAATAAAAATTGATGGTTTGCCTGAAAAGTGTGTTGATCAAACAAATATGAAAGTTACGAATTCCTCTGACCAAATAAGAATTTTAGACAAAGGAGTTGATTTTCTTTCTTACCCTTCTGGTTCGGTTAAACTATATGATTTTCAATCTAGAAACGTAATTGAATTAATTCATCAAGACCCAATGGACACAAACGTAATATGGACTGATCCACCAAGGCAAATGGTTTGTCTTGAGCCTTGGACTAGCCCAAGGAATTCATTGGTAACTGGAGATCGAAAACTTGAAATTAAACCAGAAGAATATTCAGAATTATTTGCTACTTTTATGCATAATTCTTTTTAATTATTTAGTTATTGACGCGTATAATTCGTAACTAATTGAATTTTAATTATAATTTTTGTACGACAAATATTTCAATATTTTTTTCGTTTTTGCATCTATGATCAATATATTATAGATTCATCATTCATGAATTTGTGATGAATAATGTTAGGAGCAGATGTTTCCTCTCCAGGCGTACTTAATATTGACGACCTCCGGTCTAGAGCAAAGAATCGTCTTCCGGCGATGGTTTTTAACTATATAGATAGTGGTGCAGATAGAGAACAAACACTTTCACAAAATTGCAACGCATATAATGAAATTTTATTTAGACCTAGATGTGCAGTTTCTGTTCCATCGTGTGATCTTGGAATATCTGTTTTAGATCAGAAATTTCAACTTCCTTTCTTGTTGGGACCAGTAGGGAGTAGCAGGATGTTTTATCCCCAAGGAGAAGTAGTTGCGGCTAGAGAGGCAGGCAAAGCAGGAACAGGATATACATTGTCGACTCTCTCAGGTTGTTTATTGGAGGATGTTAAAGCGGCTACAAACGGTCCAGCTTGGTATCAGCTTTATTTACTAGGTGGTAAAGAAGTTGCGTTAAAAACAATCGCTAGAGCTAAAGAGTCAGGATTCTCAGCAATAGTTGTAACCATTGATACGCCCGTATCTGGTTTAAGGGAAAGAGATATGCGATCAGGAACCCAACAGCTTTTATCAATGAATCCTTTTGAAATGCTTCCATATATTCCTCAAATATTAGTTAAACCGTGCTGGATGACTCAATGGTTGAGTGATGGCGGATTAATGAGTTTTCCAAATGTTCAACTTGATGATGGCCCTATGAGATATACGGCAATTGGACCTGCTTTAGAACAATCAGTTGTTACTTGGGAGGATCTTCAATGGATACGCGAAGCGTGGGGTGGAAAAATTATTGTTAAAGGAATACATATTGGTGATGACGCAAAAAAAGCGGTAGAGCTAGGTGCTGATGCGATCGTTATTTCTAATCATGGAGCCAGGCAACTTGATAGCGTTGCACCCACGATCCGTGTTTTACCAGAAATTTTAGCTGCAGTAGATGGAAAGATAGATGTGTTGCTAGATGGAGGTATTCGCAGAGGTAGTGATGTAGTTAAAGCATTATGTCTTGGCGCGAAAGGAGTTTTGATAGGTAGAGCCTATGCGTATGGACTTGCCGCTGCAGGAGGTAAAGGTGTTGCCAGAGCTATAGAAATTCTTCAAACGGATATAGTTAGAACAATGAAACTATTAGGTTGTGCGTCTGTTGCCGATTTAAATAAGTCTTATATTCAAGTTCCTGAAAGTTGGAAAAGATTCGAATGAATCGTTGATTAAATAATAGATTAATGCAATATGAAAATAATTATTTTTGATGATGATCCAACTGGATCTCAAACTGTTTATGGATGCCCATTATTATTCAATTGGGATGAACAAACTCTAGAGAAAGCATTTCTAAAATCTTCGCCTTTGATATTTATACTCGCTAATACAAGATCTTTATCTTCTGTTTTGGCTGTCCAAAAAACCAGAGAAATATGCTCATCTATAAAAAAGTTTTTTTTAAGAAAAGGTTTTTCCAAAGATGATTATTTTTATATTAGTAGAGGAGATTCAACATTACGTGGTCATGGTGTTTTAGAACCTGCAATTCTTGCGGAAGAATTAGGACCATTTCATGCAACATTTCACATTCCAGCTTTTTTGGAAGGTGGAAGAACAACTGAGAATGGTATTCATTATTTAAATGGAATACCAGTTCATAAGACGGATTTTGGCCGTGATAATATTTTTGGATTTTCTACTAGTGATTTAGCTAAATGGATTGAAGAAAAAAGTTTTGGAAAGATACAGGCGGGAAATGTCTTGCACATTGAAATTAAAGAATTAGATATGGCCTTTAACAATGAGGATGGCTTTAAATCTCTTTTAAGCTTTTTGTCTAAATTAGAAAATAACATTTCAGTAGTTGTTGATGCTAAATCACCTCATCATTTAAAAACCTTAGCCAGGGCGATTAAAGTAGTTTCTCGAGAAAAAAAATTTCTTTTCAGAACAGCAGCAAGCTTTATCAACTCTTTATCTGAATTACCCCCTAATCCTAAAGGTACTGCAGATTTAGTGTCTTTAAAATCGAAAAATAATCAGCTTGAATATAAGCCAGGTTTGATAATGGTTGGCTCTCATGTGCAATTAGCGACAGATCAATTAGAGGTTTTAATGAAAGATAAGCTCTGTGAAGGTTTAGAAATACCAGTCAGTAAATTAGCTGATATTTTTGCTTTAGAAGATTCTCAAGAAGAAATCTTAAAGCTGGAGAAGATATTATTATCAAAAATAGATGATATATTGGATATAAAAAAAGTACCTGTTCTATATACTTCCAGAGAAGAAATTAAGTTTTCTTCTTACTCAAGAAGAATGAATTTTGGATTGGAACTTGCAGAGTTCATGGCGATTCTAGTTGGAAAAATAAACAATAAGTTTGGTTATATTATTAGTAAAGGAGGTATTACAACACAACTTTTGCTTCAAAAAGGGTTAAATTTTAATCAGGTAGATTTAAAAGGTCAAATATTACCAGGATTGTCAATAGTAAAAAGCACCTCTAATCAATATGATTTACCAGTAGTTACTTTTCCAGGTAATCTAGGCAATGATCAAACACTTCTCGAGTCCTTTAAATTGATGGAGTCAAAATCTTAATTTTGGGGATTTTAAAAAATATTTAATTAAAATCTTTCAATAATAGATTTAGCAAAATCACTACAACTAAGAGGAGCTACGCGTGGTTCCATTAATCGTGCCAGATCATAAGTAACTTGTTTATCTGAAATAGATTTGCTCAAACCATTTGTAATCAATTTTGCTGCCTCATGCCAACCTAAATATTCCAGCATCATTACTCCACTAAGTATTACTGAACCTGGATTGATTCTGTCTAAACCTGCATGTTTTGGAGCTGTTCCATGGGTGGCCTCGAAAATAGCCGCAGTATCTCCTATGTTTGCTCCTGGTGCCATCCCCAGTCCACCAACAATTGCTGCGGCCGCATCTGAGATGTAATCACCATTTAAATTGAGAGTTGCAAGGATGGAATACTCTTGAGGGCGAGTTTGAATTTGTTGAAAAATACTGTCTGCGATTCGGTCATCAACCATCACCATGTTCTTCCATTTTCCATTGCCATGACTAACACCAATGCTTGTTAGAACTGAATCAACTTCATCACAAATGGCTTTCTTTTTCTCTTCTGTTAAAGATGAATAACCTGGATCAATTAACTCAGCATTCTCCTCGTTAGTGATGTCAGAATTTTTTTCTAGATTATCTAAAATCCAACTTTCTCTCTCTGTGACGCATACATTCCTGAATTCTGTGGTTGCTAATTCGTATCCCCAATCTCTGAAAGCTCCTTCAGTAAATTTCATGATATTTCCTTTATGAACTAATGTCACGTGTCTTTTGTTCCCCTCAAGATTGAGTGCATGTTTAATCGCTCGCCTGATATGTCTTTGACTACCACTTTTGCTTACAGGCTTAATTCCGATTCCTGCTCCGTTAGGAATTTTCCTGTTTTTTAGTTTTTGGCTGGCTGGAATTATTTCATTATTGAGTTGATCAATTAATTTGATGCATTCGGGATCATCAGATTCCCATTCAATGCCCATATAGATATCTTCAGTATTTTCTCGATATACAATTACATCTAAATCTTGCGGCTTTTTATGAGGGCTTGGAGTTCCTTCATAATATTTGCAAGGTCTAACGCATGAATATAAATCAAAAATCTGTCTTAAAGATACGTTTAAAGATCGAATCCCTCCGCCTACTGGCGTTGTTAAAGGTCCTTTGATTGCAATGCCGTAAGTTCTTATCGCCTCAAGAGTGTCATTTGGTAAGTATTGATAGGTTCCATATAAGTCGCAAGCTTCATCACCCGCATAGATTTTGAACCATTCTATGGATCTGTTTTTTCCATATGCTTTTTTAATGGCTTGATCGATTACTAATTGTGTAGCAGGCCAAATATCTATTCCTGTTCCATCACCTCGGATAAATGGAATAATTGGATGATCTGGGACTACTGGGTTTCCATCAACAAAAGTAATTTTTTGGCCTTCTAATGGGGCAATGAGCTTTTCAAAATTTGTCATAATTTTTATTCACGGATTAATAGATCTAATGTCGAGCTTATGTCTAAGTGGTAAGTTTTGATTAAATGATTTTAAACTCATGGCAGTAGCCTTGGCTAGGCAACTTCGTGAAGGGACTAAAAAGTCTCATACGATGGCTGAGAATACAGGTTTTATAAGTTGTTTTCTCAAGGGAGTAGTTGATAAGTCCTCATACAGAAATTTATTAGCTGATTTATATTTTGTTTACTCTGCGATGGAGGAGGAGATAGAAAAACTTTGTGAAAATTCTCATCCGATAATTTCTCCAATTGGATTTAAAGAGCTTTTTCGCAAGGAAAAATTGGAACAAGATCTTTCGTTCTACTTTGGTAGTAAGTGGTCGGAATTGGTAAAACCCTCTAAGCCAGCTGTTGAATATGAAGCAAGAATTAGACAAATTGCTAAAGATCATCCAGAACTTTTAATTGGGCATCATTACAGCAGATATATAGGTGACTTATCTGGGGGACAGCTTTTGAAAACCATCACTAAAAAAGCCATGAATCTCCCTGGGGATGAGGGACTTAGCTTTTATATTTTTGAGGATATTAGAGATGAAAAAGAATTTAAAATCAAGTATCGAAATACCTTGGATAATCTTCCGATTGATCAAAAGATAGCAGATTCAATTATTGAAGAAGCTAATAGATCTTTTAAATACAATATGGATATTTTTAATGAATTAGAAGGAAATTTAATTGCTGCTATTGGAAAAGTTTTATTTAGATTTTTTGCAAATAAAAAGCGAAAAGGTAGTACCGAGTAGTGAAATTAATTTTTTCTAAAGATTATTCCTTTCTTTAAAATCAGTATCTATTAAGATATCTATTAGAATGGTAAAAATTTTTGAATTTATTCGTTTTAACTGATTTAATCACTTTCATAGAAAGAAAATTATTAAATCCTCTAAGGAGATGACTATATATGTTTGATGATCTTTTAAGTGAATTAAATAAAAATATTCTTGATCATGGCGGTCAGAATTTGATTGTTCCCGATGAATTTTGTGAACGCGTTTCTAAAAAAGGCAATCATAAACTGAATAGCTGGTTATGGGATGTTCCTGGATTTCGAAGATGGAGAGTGACCAGATTAGATGCAGGAGATCGTCTTCAAGTATTAAATTCAGTTGCTTATCCTCATGATCAAAATGATATGCCAATTATGGGCATTGATCTTCTATGGTTTGAAAAAAAAGAAAAGCTAGTTGCTATTCTTGACTTTCAGCCTCTTGTTCAAGATAAAGAATATTTTGATAGATACTTTGATGGCTTAAAAAGCATAAAAAAATCTTTTAATGAGTTTAATTCTGATATGAAAAGTAATATATATGATCCAAACAAGTACTTCTCACCATGGGCTTTATTTTGCAAAGGTGGTTATTTTGAAGCAGATAATATTTTACCAAAAGTTTTTACCTCTTTTCTTAAATGTTATTGGCTTAATCTAGATTTATCTAAAGTTAATGAAAATTATATTAAATCGCAAGAGATAAGCTTATTGCATATGGATTATAATAAATATAGTGCTGAAAAAGATCCAGCTCATGGTTTGTTTTCTGGCTTTTTTGGCAAAGAATGGTCAGAGAAATATATGAATGAGTTTTTATTTCCTTTAACCCTATAAATATTAATTCTACATTTTTATCTCTAAATGCAAAGTAACCGAAATAATAGTCTTGCCCCTATTTCAATAAGTAATTGGCGTTGGGCTTATTTCTTGGATGAAACTATTAAGAAGTTTTCTATTTTTGGACCTAATCCTTATCCGATAAATAATGCATTTCTTTTCAAAGAATCATTATTTGGGTCAAGTTCTAATCCTAAAAAAGTTATTCTGGAAACGTGGGGTCTAAAGACGGAAAAAATACGACAGGCTAGATGTGCATGCCTGCAAGCTGGTGAAATCACTTCTGTCATGAATTTGGTAATCTCACCTTTCAATAATTATGATTTACCTTTTTTTGGAGCCGATTTTGTAACACTTCCAAATGGTCATCTTATTGCTTTAGATCTTCAACCTGCTTTAAATGACGATATAAATCATACTCAACATGTTTGGAATAAGTTAAAACCCATACATGCTAATTGGCAATCAAAACTACCACCAGGAGGTGACATTCCTCCTGAGGCGATTCAATATTTTTCGCCTGCTTTTCTTTGGTCTAGAATTCCACTAGGAGAAGAAGGTGATACATTAATTAGTCAGATAATTAAACCTGCTTTTGGTGAATACTTGAATTGTTTCTTTGATTTAGTGAGAGATGCAAAAATGATTTCTAAGGAAAGATCTTTAAAAATCTTAAATGGTCAAAAAGAATATATGCGATACAGGGCAAAAAAAGATCCTGCAAGAGGTATGTTAAGAGGCTTTTTTGGAGAAAAATGGACTGAAAGCTATATAAATAATATTCTTTTTGATCTAAAATAAATAATATAAATAAATTCAAAAAATGGTAAAAAAAATTCTCTTTGTTTGTTTGGGAAATATATGTCGTTCTCCGGCAGCAGAAGGTATTTTTAATCAAAAAATTAAAGAGAGAGATTTAGAAAATTTTTTTGTGGTTGATTCCGCAGGAACTGGCAGTTGGCATATAGGCAATCCTCCTGATCAAAGAATGTGTACAACAGCATTATCGAGGGGAATAGAACTAACCAGTCGAGCTAGACAAATAGAAGAAAATGATTTATATGAATTTGATCATATTCTTGTTATGGATAAAGATAATCTGAATGCTGTTAAATCATTAATTAAAGATGATATGCACACTATCAATTCAAAAATAAAACTTATTTTAAGTTATTCTCAAAAATCACAATTAGATGAAGTTCCTGATCCTTATTATGGAGGTCAAAATGGATTCGAAAAGGTTCTAGATTTATTGAATGATGCTATTGAAGAATTAATAGATAGTCTTATAGATTAGGTGTTGGCCAGATTTCTTCAGGAATTTTTGATCTAAAAATATAAGTCATTTCTTCTAATACGTCTTCGATATTCAGTCCATCGGTAACAAGTTCTATGGCATCTTGAGCTTTTCTTAAGGGGGCGATTTCTCGTTCTGTATCTTTTTTGTCTCTTTCTCTAATTTCTTTTTCAAGATCTTCAATGCTGGAATATTTATAACCTCTTTTTTTTAAGTCAAGGGATCTTCGTTTCGCCCTTTCTTTTGGAGTAGCTGTCAGAAAGATTTTTACGTCTGCCTCAGGGAATACAGCTGTTCCT
Source organism: Prochlorococcus sp. MIT2304 (assembly GCF_059772405.1). NCBI lineage: Bacteria > Bacillati > Cyanobacteriota > Cyanophyceae > Synechococcales > Prochlorococcaceae > Prochlorococcus > Prochlorococcus sp. MIT2304. Next base: position 1,135,391 of record NZ_CM186286.1, on the reverse strand, counting down.
ATGTCTCTGCCTTCTGCAATCAAACCTCCATTATCTCCAATAACTTGTTGTCTTGTTGTGAGTAAATCTCTGACGAATTGTTGTTTAGCAATTTCAGAAACCATTGAAGTAACTTCTGGTGATCGTATTTTTTCTGTTACATCAGTGTTGTTAATTAATATTCTTTGCTCATCAAAACTTGAGTTTTTAAACTCTAATTTTACATCTTTTAAGATGTTTTTTATTGCAACTTGGTTATTTGGAACAATAGAATTTTTGAGTATTAACCATGTGACTGCTCTATACATTGCACCAGTATCTAAATAAATAAAACCAAGTCTCTTTGCAAATTCTTTTGTTACTGTGCTTTTACCAGCACCAGCTGGACCATCAATTGCAATAATTGGTTTTCTATCCATAAGAAAAGTGTGATCAATGAGCCTTGTAGAACCACATCTTACTGCTGCGGCTAAAAGACATATACCATTTATATTCTTTTTTTCTTTCAATGAAAATGCATCTACGATTTTTATGTATTCGATTTCTAAATTGCTTTCTTTAAGTTTGGAGTCTATCTTTTTGAGATTTATAATCTTGTCTTTAACAAAATCATCTTTTGCTTCTTGAATTACATTGGGTAAAGCCTGAGCATTTGATCTTTCAGAATGACTTAGATAAGCATTTCTTGAACTATAAGCAAATCCACTTTGATCTCTTTGTGTACAAAAGGATTCAATCTTTATAGGTATGGAGAGTTCTTCAAAAAGTTTTCTAATGATAATTAATTGTTGCCAATCTTTTTCTCCAAGAATTAGTTTCTCTGGCTTGATAATTTTTATGAGACGAATAATAACGGTAGCAACTCCATCAAAATGTCCTTTTCTATCAGCACCACATAATTGATTGTGCAAAGTTTTAGGAACTTGAATTTTGAAATGTGAATCTTCGCCTCCTGGAAAAACGTCAATATAATCTGGAGCCCAAATCGCATCTGCTCCTGCACTAAAAGCTAATTCAGAATCTCTAGTTATATTTCTAGGATATTTTTTGAAGTCTTCGCCCTTGCTAAATTGCAATGGATTGACAAAAATACTTACAAGAATGATTTGACTTTTATTAGGTTTCCTTTTTTTAGCTTTCTGAATTAAATATTGGTGCCCAGGGTGAAGCCCTCCCATGGTTGGGATGAAAATTATTGCTGAATGTTGTTTACTAAGCCAATCTTTTAATTCAGCATTAGTTTGGAAGATTTTTTGTCCCACTATGTTGGTAAACAAATTAATTTCATAAACTTATGATTGAAATGAAATAGGTTGATTGCATACTGATTCCATATGGAGTTTCATATGAGGATACAGATCTTTTGAACATAAAAGTTTTTTACTGATGGATTACAAAACTGCGGGAGTTGATGTTACTGCTGGAAGAGCATTTGTGGAGAGAATTAAATTATGCGTTGAAAAAACTCATAAAAGCGAAGTGATTGGAGGGTTAGGAGGTTTTGGGGGCTGTATAAAAATTCCAAGAGGCTATGAAAGTCCTGTATTAGTCTCAGGGACTGATGGTGTTGGGACAAAATTGGAATTAGCCCAGCAATATGACTGTCATTTTGGAGTTGGCATTGATCTAGTGGCAATGTGCGTGAATGATGTAATAACCAATGGCGCTAAGCCTTTATTTTTTTTGGATTACATCGCAAGTGGAACCTTGACTCCAGATGCTTTAGCAGAAGTTATAGAGGGAATTGCTGAGGGCTGTAGTAAATCTGATTGTTCTCTATTGGGAGGCGAAACGGCTGAAATGCCAGGCTTCTATCCCAAAGGAAGATATGACTTAGCAGGCTTTTGTGTCGGCATCGTTGAAAATAATCACTTAATTACAGGCTCGCACATTGATTCTGAAGATCAAATTATTGGGATTAAAAGTAATGGAGTCCATAGCAATGGATTTAGTCTTGTCCGTAAAGTGCTATCTATGGCAAATGTTGATCAAAATACTTTATATGGAAAAAATCAAAGTAACTTGATTCAATCTTTGCTTAAACCAACAGCAATTTATGCTGAACTTGTTGAGAAATTGTTGATTGAAAATTTACCAATTCATGGAATGACTCACATAACTGGTGGAGGATTGCCAGAAAATCTTCCTAGAGTTTTTCCTGCTGGATTAGTACCCCATATAGATATAACTAGTTGGGAAATTCCTGAAATATTTTCTTGGTTACAAAATGCTGGTGATATTCCCGAAATTGATCTTTGGAATACGTTTAATATGGGTATAGGTTTTTGTTTCATTGTTCCCAAAAATGTAGTGAATTCCGCTTTAGAAATATGTACAAAAAATGATTTTGAAGCTTGGAATATTGGTCAAGTTGTAGAAAGTTTAAATAATCCAAGGCATTTAGATATATTGGGAATTTCATGATTAGTGCACACAGCATTGGTGTGTAAAATTCTGTATTCCAATTTTTAATACCTTAAATTAAGGTTAAAAAAGATTTTCGATATCGGTAAAAAAACAGTAAGATGTAAAAAAACGCTAGCCGGATATTAGTTCGGGTATTGCGAAGTCAGATCTTAATTAGTTCTAAGTTCTATGCCTTTTGAAAATCAACAGCGTCTTACGCGTAGGAGAAGTTCTGCAGGTCCAACACCACCTAGAAAACCTTTAGGTGGACAAGCTGAATCGGGCATGAGACAAAATGGAGGTCCAAGACCAACTTTCCTAACACTACGAGATCATGGAAAGGTATATGTAGCTGATTTGCCAAACTTGTCTGATGGACAACTCGCTCATATTGGTAAAGAAGCTGATGAAGTCCTAACAAGTTTAGAGAGCAGAATCAATGATTTAGAACAAGAAGCAAATAATGGACAAAGAGATAATGATACATTAATAAAAGCTTCTACTAAGCATGAAGTAACTCTAAGATTTATTCGAGCAATTCAAGATGAGCAAGAACATCGAAAAAATAATCCTGCTTTAAAAGATGCAGCATCAGAGTCTTTACCACTCACATTCCTTGAAGTTGCCAGGCATAGATTGCCAGGTGCTACTTTTGACTCGTTGTTGAGAGAAGCCTTAGAAGCTTGTGCTAAAGATGAAAAAGAATCTGATAAAGAAATAGTTGAAAAAACCTCAAATTCACAGTCAATTCCACCAGCAAAAGTTATTACTCTTCCAACCTCTTCCGATTCAATGAAGGTGATCGTAAGCCCTGATAATTAATTTGAATTATTGACTAGTAAAAGGATTTTGAGGCATATATGTAAGACACTTGCTTCTGTAAGAATTAAGTCTTTCTTTTTCTCTGTGGGTTAAAGACCAATTGAGCGCTGAAATAGCATCTTTAGCTTGTAAAGGATTGCGAATCCCAACTATTGGTTTGGCTCCATGAGACCTTATCCAATTTAATGCCACTTGTGCTTGTGTGGCTGAATATTTTTTAGCAATATTAGTTATTTGTGTTCTCATTTCTATAGTTTTAGGAAGAATATTTTCAAATAACTTTTGTCGTAAGAATGTTCTAGGCTTGGGCGACTGATTAGGTGGAATAGTTAGTATTCCTAATGCAAGTGGACTGTACGCTAAATATTCTATATCATGCTCAATACATATATTTTTAATTCTTTCATTTGCTAAAGTTGGTTTAGTTAATAATGAAAATTGCATCTGTATACTATTAATTTTTATTCCTCGTTCTTTAAGTTTTTGATATAAAAATTCTAGTCTTTTTGGACCAGTATTCGACAACCCGATTTCCTTGATTAAACCTTTTTCGTATAGATCTCCTAGGCCATTTATTAATTGCTCTTCTTGCCAAGGCGCATAACGATAAGTACTCCAATGAAGTTGTACCCTTTTCATATGTCCTTTAAGCCGCTTATTACTCTCTTGAAAAGCATAATTGAGACCATTGCGACCAATTCTCCAGGGAAAGGGGGCGAGTTTTGTTGCAATGGTGATTTTTTTTAGTTTCCTTCTTGGTAACTCTTCAAGGAAATTGCCAATCAGCTTTTCACTTTGACCAAATAAGTTTCCTGTGCCATATGAATCTGCAGTATCAACAAGATCTAATCCACCATCTATAGCATCAAAAAAAGTTTTTTTTAGTAAAATATCATCTATCTCAGGTTTGTAGCCCCATACCAATTTATTTCCCCATGCCCAAGTGCCAAAGCCAATCCCGATTTTTTTCTTACTCATGACTTCGAGGTTTTTATTTAACTAAAAAGTCTATTTTCAAGTATCTTACATGAATAAATTAAACAGATTGAAAGATTTCTCTGTGGAGAATAGTAATAGTAATCACGAAAGTCAAAAAGGTAATGCAAGTGAAAATAAAATTGAAAAAGTACTATGTAATCATTGTGGAAGAACTACCAGTAATGGTATAAGATGCCTTGGTATTTGTGTCGCGGACAATGAATATTAACTTTAAACCTCTTTGTTTAAAGACTAAATCTGATAATTAATGATGAATCAAAAATGATTTTGTTAGATTTTACTTATTAAGTTATTCAATAACATCAATTATCCCCTCAGTAATATATCTTGCCATTTTTGTTATGTGCTTTCTTATTTCACCTTCTCTAATATTCCATTTTTTAGACATTTCTTTCACTTTTTTCTTTTCTTTAATGTACTCAATCATTTTATTAGCAAGGAAGACGGGAAGTTCCTGTTGATTTTTTTCAGATAATTTTTCCCATCCTTCTTTATCTATCAGACCGATAGACTTTAAATCCTTTTGATTAGTAAAAATATATAATTCAGTAACACCAATTGCTAGATAAATCGATCCCAACTCTTCTAAAAAACTTTTGGAATTGGTACCATTTTTAAATTCATTAATTTTTTCATCTAATAAAGATATTTTTTCCGATTCTCCTTCTTTTATTGAATTTAATAATTTAAAAAAAGAACTGAATTCAATTTGATCAGTCACTGTTATATTGGTTATTGTTTTTGATATTAGTTCATGACTAATATTACTTCCCAATTTTTAAACGAATGAAATAGTACATAAAGATATGCACATAAGATAAAACTATTTGGCATTTTGATTGGCTACCAGATTTTTATTAGTGGTTCTTTGAAAGACTTACTGTAAGAATGTGAAAATGATCAATATTTCGATCGAGAAAAAAAATCAACTTATCAATTTCTGACTGTTCTTGAAACTTGCTACTCGCTACACATGGAGCATTGTTCTGGGAGGCTTTCTCAGGAAAATTAAACGAATAATACTCAAGGCGGCACCCAGATTCGAACTGGGGATAAAGGATTTGCAATCCTCTGCCTTACCACTTGGCCATGCCGCCGAAAATGAAATATTCATTTCCAATCCAAATCGTATCAGCCAAGCCGAACAAAATCTTTTGTTTCTTTGTAATGGACATGGAGAAGATACGATTGCCTGCCAGATCATAGAAGCATTACATGAAATTAATCCGGATATTTCCCAAGAAGTACTCCCAATGGTTGGAGAGGGAAAAGTGTTTAATAAGTTCACAACAGATGGCTGGCTTACCAAGATTGGTCCTTTAAATTTTTTACCAAGTGGTGGATTTAGTAATCAGAGTTTTAGTGGATTAGTTTTAGATTTAAAAGCTGGATTGCTCTGGAGCCTTTGGAGGCAATGGACTGTTATTCATAGATCAGCGAGAGAGGGAAGAATTATTGTTGCGGTTGGAGATTTATTACCCCTTCTTTTTGCATGGGCTAGTGGTGCTGATTATTTGTTTGTTGGCACTCCCAAAAGTGATTACACATGGACAAGCGGACCTAGATTCTCTTTGAGCGATTTCTACCATCGATTGAAAGGAACCGAGTGGGATCCATGGGAATATTGGTTGATGCGATCTAGTCGCTGCAAGATGGTTGCTGTAAGAGACAAAATCACTGCTAGAGGTTTAAGGGGTCACGGAGTGGAAGCAATTGCCCCTGGGAATCCGATGATGGATGGTCTAGCTAAGACAGAATGTCCAAGTGATTTCAAAACATATAGACGCTTGATTTTGTTATGTGGAAGTCGTTTACCTGAGGCGTATGTGAATTTTGAAAAACTTTTAATTGCAACTCAACTGATTCAAACCTCATCTCCTTTGGCAATATTTGTTCCTTTAAATTCTTCTTCAATGAGTAAAAAAATAAAATTGATAATGGTTGATTTAGGTTTCAATCCGACTGATGAATCAATAGATAAATTAGGGATATCAGAAATATGGAAAAAAAAATCCTTACTTATATTGACTGGTTTTCAGCAATTCTCTTCATGGGCTAAATGGGGAGAAGTAGGAGTGGCAAATGCGGGAACAGCTACAGAACAATTAGTAGGTTTAGGTATCCCATGTGTCTCTTTCCCAGGGAAAGGGCCTCAATTTAATTTCAATTTTGCTAAGCGTCAAAGTCGATTGTTGGGAGGTTCGGTGGCCATAGCAAAAGATTATCAAACTTTCGCAAAACGAGTGGAGTTTTTATTGGATTCTGATTTCGATAGACAAAACATTGGTTTAAGAGGATCTAAACGAATGGGACCTGAAGGTGGAAGTCGCTCTTTAGCTATTAGTATTTCGACTCACTTGTCCCAGGGTTTATAGTGCGGTGTAATCTGATAAAAGATTTTTAATGATGATTTTCTGTTGCAGCCACAGCATATGCCTCTAATTGAAGATCATCATTATCTTAAAATTTGTGCTCAATTAGCATCCTCTTTAAGCATAAGTATTGCAGCCGCTCGAAGAAAAGTAGAGGTTGCAGCGGCTAAAGAAGGGAAAAAAGATTTGCAATCACGAAAAGAAATTGCTCAAAAGATCCTTGAGCAAACTCTTAATGAGGATCAAAAACAAACTTTATCTGCCTCTGCCTCTTTTGATCACTTGTTGAAGGCTCTAAAAGAAGAGGAAAATTTTATGCTTGAAGATTAATTAATCTTTTGGTTAGAAAAATTAGTGGTCAAAAATATTTGTAAATCTTCTTCTATCAAGCTCGGAAAAAATTGGTACACACTGGAAACATTTTTGTGCTAATTCCCATCTATCTTCACGTATTAACATATCCTCAAGTTTCTGTTTAGCCCCTAGTAAATATCTAACATCATTTGCCGCATAGATTAGTTGTTTTTGAGTTAAATCACCAACTTTTCCCCAGTCACTGCTTTGAGCTTGCTTATCTAATTCAACTCCAACAGTTTCCATAATCACCTCTTTTAATCCGTGTCTTGGACTGTAAGTTCTACCAATTTTACTTGCAATTTTTGTACAAAAAATTGGATTAACATCAATATTTAGATTACTTGCTAAGGCAGCCACGTCAAATCTTGCGAAATGAAAGACTTTTTCAATTGTTGTTTTCTCAAGAATAGATTTTAAGTTGGGTGCTGAATGTTGGTTCTTTTCTATCCGAATACAAATAACATTATCTAGTTGATCACATATTTGTATTAAACAAAGCCTGTCTCGGCCATGAATTAATCCCATGGCTTCAGTATCAACTGCCAATGCTAAAGATGAGCTTAAAGCAATCTTAGTTTCATTATCTATGTCTTGATCAAAGATCTTGAAAGTCGACGGTTCGTCAAGTTTTTTTGGCATAGTAGATTTAGTGGAATTTAATTAATAAGTGATTCTTCCATGATTGAATTCTAATGCCTTTAATGATGAAAAATATTTAGGAAATTTATCGATTTTATTTTTTTCTAATATCTTTTAATTCTTTTAGCTCACTTTTGTAGCTATGTTTTTCATAACAATTAAAATTAAAGAGATCGTATTTTTGAGATGCAAAGCGCATTCTCCTCAACTTTATTTTTAACTATTCTCTTAGCAATAGGTTTGGTTTTTTTTCTGCGAGCTGCAAGTAAAGACCGTACGACAATTGTAGATGTTCAGTCTCCTTTGCCTCCCCTTGAAGTTATGAAAGGAATTAGTTTTTGGTTAGAAGAACGTGGTTGGAAAAAGAATGGAGGCAATGTGGAAGAGAAATTGTTGATCTTCAATGGCAATGTTGCTTCTAGTACTTTTTTGATCATCTTTTTATCATGCCTTGGAGGGCTGGGATCTGCTTGCTTGGGTCTGGTTCTGATTCAGCTTTACCCCTCTTTAGGTTGGTGGCCTTTACTGCTATCTGTAATTGGTGCACCTCTTGCAGGAATTATTTATCGTATTCGATCCCAACGAGAGGAATCATTAGAAGTTAAGTTGTTAAGTTCAGATTTATCAGATAGTAGTGTTTTAAGAATTAAAGCTCATCGTGATGAGTTGATAGCAATTCAGTCAGAATTATCTGAAAGTCTTAAGCTTAGCAGTGAAAATTCTCTGCTTTCATCACCTATTTAATTTTTACTTGTGGAGAGAAATCAATTATTAAATCGTTTAAAATTTATCGTATTTTTTATTATTTTTTATGCTTTTTCTCAACTTTATTACACTAAAAATTTTAATTTCACTGATGATCTCGAAGTAATTATTGGTGAAGGCTCAAATCTTCCTGCTAATTGGGTTGGGAGTAAAAATGTAGTTAAAAATATTCCTATTTTAATATTAGCTGGCCATGCAGACTCTCAGGGGTTGGCTGGCGCTGGTACTCCTGGAGAAGCGGTTGATAAGTTTGGAAAGAATCCAATGCATCCTGAAATTAGTGATGAACTTTTTTGGAATTTAAAGTTACAAAAATCAGTTGTGAATATTGGCAAAAAGAAAGGTTTAAATATCAGATCGTATGATCCTGGCATAAGAAATATTGATGATGCTAATGATCCAAGAACAAATTGGTCAGTAGGTAGGAAGTTTGCCAAGCAAGGTGGGTATGCAATTGAGATTCATTTTGATGCATATGGTAAGTATGGAGTTGGCTCGGGATTGATTCCTCCTTTTTCTGAGACGCCAAACAAAATCGACGAGTCAATCGCAAAAAAATTTGGAAGGTTTCCTGTTTTATTCAGAGGAGGTTTAGGTGCGCCAAGAAGGCAAATAAGGATTCTTGAAATTGGAAAATTAGAGGGTTTATTAGAACAAAATCTTAGAAATTTAAAAACTCGGCAAAGAACAATAAATCTTATTGCTAATGAAATAGTTCAGGCTTTTTTAAATGGGATAACTTAAAAGTGGGAAATTTAATCCAATGCTTGATGTGCTAGGCATCTCTCTTCAAGCGATTTATCTGTAAACCAGTCTTGAGGCTTAGTAAATAAATCTGTCAATAGTGCTTCACGTGAATTATTTTCTGGTTTATATCCATATTCCCATCTTGCTAAGGGCGGTAATGACATCAATATTGATTCAGTTCTTCCGTTTGTTTGTAATCCAAAAATGGTTCCCCTATCCCAAACCAGATTGAATTCAGCATATCTACCTCGCCTATAAAGTTGAAAGTCTCTTTCTTTGGTTGAAAATTGTTGATTTTTTCGTTTTTTTATTATTGGCTCATACGAGGGCAGAAATGCCTGTCCGCATCCTTTGGCAAGTGAAAAAAGATTTTCCCAATTCAAAGAATGGTGACCTAATTCTTTTGAAATGTTAGACGCTTTCCCTTTGGCATTTTGACCTTTATAAAGTAAACCTGAGCCGTCTTGATAGTCATAAAAAATACCTCCAACTCCTCTGGTTTCATTTCGATGTTTTAGAAAGAAATATTCGTCACACCACGGTTTGAAAACCTTATGAAGATCTTTGTTAATCGTGTCACATGCGGTTTTATGACATGAATGAAAGTGACGCGTATCAGATAAATATGGATAAAAAGGGGTCAAATCTGCCCCTCCCCCAAACCACCAAACAGGACCTGCTTCAAAATATCTGTAATTCAGATGAACAGTTGGTATGTAGGGATTTTTGGGGTGAAGAACCATGGAGGTTCCTGTTGCAAACCAAGAGTGACCTTTTGCTTCTGGCCTTTGGCTAATTATTGATGGTGGAAGTTCATTCCCATGTACTTCAGAAAAATTCACTCCTCCCTGTTCAAAGATTTTCCCATCTTTCAAGACTCGTGAACGACCCCCACCACCTTCTGGCCTCTGCCAAGATTCTTCTAGGAATTTGCCTTCTCCATCAATAGTCTCTAAACCAGCACAAATTTCGTCTTGAAGCCCTAAAACAAGCTTTTTGGCTCGTTCTCTTGAATTTTTTGCCGGTAAAATGGCTTGATTTGGTGAGGAGGACAAAATTAATTGTATTTTGCTTTCTTTAAAAAATACTTTCAAATGATGCAAATTTCACATCAATATTGGAAAAGTTTGTATTGCGAATATTTTTTACTTTTTACTAAAGCCAATATCATTGGATAATGAGTTGGAATATTTGTCGATTTTTTTACTATCATCGGGTGAATAGAAATTAAGAATGACAACTAACGAGAAGGTTTTAAAAGCGTTTAATTCAGTCAAAGATGTCGGAAGTGAACGATCTATTGTTGAACTTGGATGGTTGCATATCGTTTCAGTAAAGCCACCGAAAATTGTTGTAAGGCTCACCCTTCCTAATTTTGCCTTAGCGCAAAGAAGTCAAATAGCAAATGATATTAGGAAATGCATTAATTTACTGGAAGACATAGAAGAAGTACAAATTGAGATAGGGGATTCCTCTCCATCTGCGGAATCTCCTATTGGTCAGGCCGGGCATGGTGCTCAATCTCAGAGATTAACTCCAATACCAAAAGTGAAGAATGTTATCGCTATAAGTAGTGGTAAAGGAGGCGTTGGTAAAAGTACTGTTGCCGTAAATTTAGCTTGTGCGCTCAGTCAAAAAGGTTTTAAGGTCGGCTTGCTTGATGCAGATATTTATGGGCCAAATACCCCTTATATGCTTGGTGTTAGCGAAATAACTCCTGAAGTTAGTGGTTCGGGGGCAGAGCAAATGATTATCCCCATTGAAACATGTGGAATTGGAATGGTTTCAATGGGATTATTGATTGATCAAAATCAACCAGTGATTTGGCGTGGCCCAATGCTTAATGGAATTATTCGACAATTCTTGTATCAAGCTTCTTGGGGAGAACGTGATTTTTTAATAGTGGATCTTCCGCCTGGGACAGGGGATGCTCAACTTTCTTTAGCTCAAGCAGTTCCCATGGCAGGCGTGCTGATAGTCACCACTCCACAAAATGTATCTCTTCAAGACTCGAGAAGGGGACTAGCAATGTTTAAACAATTGAATATTCCTGTACTCGGAGTGATAGAAAATATGACGTATTTTATTCCTTCAGATCAACCGCAAAAATCATATGAGATTTTTGGCTCGGGAGGTGGAGAGCAATTAGCCAAAGAGAATGATGTCCCCTTGCTTTCTCAGATACCAATAGAGTCAGATACTTTTTCGGGTACAGGTAAGGATTTGCCTGTAGTTCATACATCTCGAGATTCAATAACAGCAAAAGTATTTTTAGAACTTGCTGAAACTCTATGTAATCAATTATCAGTTAAACATTGATTGAAAGTCATGATAAGTTTTGGTCGAAAGAAAATATCTAATTTAAAAATAGTTAGAAACAGAAAAATTTGGAAAGATGCTGATTTCATAATTTGGATTGTACCTTTTATTTTAGTACATTTATCTTGTTTCTTAATTGCAAGTACTCAAAGAAATATTGGAATTGCAGATTGGTATCACCATGCAATCATTGCTTATATAGGGTCTTTAATTGTTTATTTTTTAGCTCAAGTTCCTTTGCAAGATCTAAGAAAATATATTGTACCAATATATGTTTTTACTATTTTAACTCTATTATATGTAAATTTTAGTGGTACTTCTGCCTTAGGAGCACAGAGATGGTTGAGCTTTGCTGGAGTTTATGTTCAGCCATCGGAGTTTGCTAAATTGACCTTAATACTTGTTTTGGCTTCTATTTTAGATCGAAGAAGATTTACTAATTTATCGCATGTAATTAAACCTTTATTACTTTCTATTTTTCCTTGGATTTTGGTTTTCATACAACCTGATCTAGGTACATCTCTTGTTTTTGGCTCGATACTTCTTGGCATGTTGTATTGGTCAGGGATGCCATATGAGTGGGCATTTATTGTTTTGGCTACTTCAGTTACAGGATTCTTGTCTTACTTATACCCGTTGGGGCTTTTTATATGGTTCCCAATAATTGTTTTTTTGTCTTATAAATCTCTTCCAAATCAAAGAAAAATACTAACAATATTAATTCTTCTCTTTCATTCATTAATAGCCCAAACTTCTTCTTGGTTTTGGGAAACTTTATTAAGAGATTATCAAAGAGATAGACTAATTCTTTTTCTTGATCCTAGTCAAGATCCTTTAGGTGGTGGCTATCATATGCTCCAAAGCAAAATAAGTATTGGATCTGGAGGATTGGTTGGGACTGGGTTGATGCAGGGTCAATTAACTAAATTAAAATTCATACCAGAGCAACATACTGATTTTATTTTTAGCGCTCTTGGAGAGGAGACAGGCTTTTTAGGAACTTTGTTGGTCTTATTTTTATTTTTTATTCTAATTTTTCGATTGATCAAGATAGCTATTGAGGCACGCACTGATTTTGAATCTTTGATTGTGATTGGAATAGCCTCAATGTTTATGTTCCAAATTATGGTGAATATATTTATGACCATAGGTCTAGGACCTGTTACTGGAATCCCATTGCCTTTTATGAGCTATGGAAGAACGGCATTATTTGTTAATTTTATAAGCTTGGGCCTTTGTTTATCTGTATCTAGAAGAGGACAGTCAATAAGAAAAAATCTCTAATTAAACATATTGCTTATTTTATTTGTAAATGCACTAGTTGAGTCTCATTAGAGTTTTGAGTATTGCTATGGTTAACACTCGATACCATCTTGAGGTTAAGTTTTTCATCTATGTAAAGGAAGGAATCCTCACTTTAAGATCAAACATTAGTTTCATTGAATTAGTTATTCTTGGATTTAATGGAATATGAGGTACTATCACCACCTTGTTAATCCTTACTAATAAACGAATTAATTCTTATGATTTTATTTGTTTTGAAGACTTTATTTGCTTATTAAGTTGAATTACTCCGAAATTTTCAATCAATCTATTTGAAAATAATCAGCTTAGGCACTTCAAGAGTTGAAACTCTATTTTTTATGATTTTTCACCCTTTAAAATCTAATCAATCTAATGGATTTAAAGGTTTGTATGAGGCTTGGAGGTTCTCGTGAACGCGCCTCTAGTAACTATTAAAGCCTTACAAAATAGGATGGCAAAAGGTGTTCCTCAAGCAAAATGTAGTGAATCTGCAGTAAGGAGAATGTGGTGGGCGGCGCTGGATACTCTTCAGTCAGACATACTTCTACCGATGAACCTGACAAGAGGTTTATGGTTGTCTTCTCCTTTACCAGCATTATACGAACCAAGATTACTCAAGAAATTTCAAGGATGGGTATGGGCTCCCAAAGATCTTTTAAATCTTACGAATCCCTCTATGGGAATGTTGCCACCCAGCCAATCAGTTTCGATGGATTTTCATAACGATTCCTCAGGCTATGAGCGATTGACTCTTCTGGAGGAAGATGGGAACGATCCTTTGTTAATAGTGATTACTCCTGAAATTCAAATTGCTTTGGCCCTTGAAGGTAATTGTCAGGAGAGAAAATTATTAATGCGCAGTGATCCAGAGACTTTGAGTGACCTTTTGACGTTACTTGACAATAGATTAAATACAGAAAATGTTGATCAAGCAAATAATCTCCGAAACGCTCTTGGAGAATTGGGCCAGCTAAAAACAAATGATGATTTATCTAAAGTATTTTGGCCTTTACTATCTCAACGACTTGCAGATATTGCACCAAGTTTAAATATTCAAACTTTGCCTGATAATTTAATTGATGATCACACAACAAGCTCAAGAAATAGTGAAATTTCCTTGCTAGAGGCTTTAACACATGAAATAAGGACTCCTCTGGCGACAATAAGAACTTTAATAAGATCTCTTCTACGAAAACAAGACTTACCTAGGGTAGTTGAAACACGTTTGAAGCAAATAGATATTGAATGTACAGAACAAATTGATCGTTTTGGTTTGATTTTTAATGCAGTTGAGTTAGAGAGGAGTAAGCCAAGAGAGACAAATTTAGCTTTAACTGATTTAGGTAAAATGCTCACAATGTTATTTCCGGTTTGGAGTAATCAGTTAGAACGAAAAGGATTGAAACTTATTCTTGATATCACACCAGATTTACCAAAAGTCTTGAGTGATTCTGAAGGGCTTGAATTAATGCTTACCGGTCTTATTGATCGTAATAGTCGTGGATTACAAACCGGTGGGGAATTAACTTTGAAATTGAGGCCAGCGGGTCAAAGGCTAAAGCTTCAGATTTTAACTCAGCTTTCCACAACTACTCATTCGGAAATTTCAGAAAGTTTTTCCAATGAAGAAATTGGTCCAGTACTTAGCTGGAATCCCTCGACAGGTAATTTGCAGCTTAGTCAGGCTGCAACGCAAAGACTTTTGAAAAGTCTTGGTGGCCGCCTTACTAATAGGAGAGATAAAGGAATTACGATATTTTTTCCTATTTCTGAATTAAATGAATTTGATCTTATTGATTAATGTTGACGCGTGTGAAGTTGACGTCCAATGAGTCAAAAGGCACAAAATAAAGTGCTAATTTAAAAATATAAAGAAAAAGTTGATTTAATTGAAACATGACCGAAGTATTACCTGGAACACTTCCAAAACACATTGGTAGCACCGGTGGTTTATTAAATTCGGCTGAAACCGAAGAAAAATATGCAATTACCTGGACAAGTAAAACCTCTGAGGTCTTTGAGCTTCCAACTGGAGGAGCTGCAGTAATGCATGCAGGTGATAATTTAATGTACTTTGCAAGAAAAGAGCAGTGTTTTGCTTTAAATACTCAATTAAGAGGGTTTAAGCCAAGAATTGAAACAAGCAAAATATATAGAATTTACCCTGGAGGGGATAGAGAATTACTTTTCCCGAAAGATGGTGTCTTCTCTGAGAAACCCAATGAAGGGAGGTTAAAAGAAGGTTACAATAATAGACGAATCGGTGAAAATCCTAATCCAGCAAGCTTGAAATTTAGCGGGAAAAAAACTTACGATGCATGACTAATTTAATTTAAACTGTTGAACCCTTTAAATACATATATTGGGCTGCCATTATGCAGTCATGCTTAGCTTAGGTAAGGAACAATTTCTTTTGTCAGCTTCCAGCGGGGCAAACTATATTCCTTTGGCAAAAAGTTGGCCCGCTGATTTGGAAACCCCACTTACCACCTGGCTTAAAGTTGGTCACGGCAACCCTCCAGGGGTATTGCTTGAATCAGTAGAAGGTGGAGAAACTATTGGCAGGTGGAGTGTGGTTGCATCAGATCCTCTCTGGCAGGTGACAGTACGTGGTAATGAATTGACTAGATTCTGGAGAACTGGAAAACAAGAAAAGTTTCATGGGAATCCAATTGAAATACTCAGAGAAATGCTTAAGCCATATAAATCTGTTTCTTTGTCAGGGTTACCGCAACTAGGACAACTTTTTGGAATGTGGGGTTACGAGCTAATTCAATGGATTGAGCCCTCTGTACCCACCTATGAATTATCAGATCAAGACTTGCCAGATGGTATTTGGATGTTTATGGATAAGATTCTTATTTTTGATCAAGTCAAACGTCTAATAACAGCTGTGGCATATGGAGATTTAAGTGATGGGGCTTCCCCTGGTCAAGCTTATGAAATCGCTTGTGAACAAATCAATCAACTTCAAGACCTAATGGCCGCTCCTCTAAAGCCAGTCAAGTCTTTGAAGTGGAATGAAAATGCGAATAGATCAGTTGATATGACGCAAAAAACATCAAAGAGTGAATTTGAAAAAAGTGTTAAATCGGCAAAAGAATTTATCAAAAAAGGTGATGTTTTTCAGTTGGTTATTAGTCAAAAATTGGAGTCGACTGTAATACAAAAACCTTTTGAGTTATATCGAAGCCT
Source organism: Prochlorococcus sp. MIT2304 (assembly GCF_059772405.1). NCBI lineage: Bacteria > Bacillati > Cyanobacteriota > Cyanophyceae > Synechococcales > Prochlorococcaceae > Prochlorococcus > Prochlorococcus sp. MIT2304. The sequence goes on along the minus strand of NZ_CM186286.1, from coordinate 1,119,486 downwards.
GCGGATGGTAAATCCCTCTCCATTTATGGCATTTTTTGATTTTGGAGATTGGCAACTTATTGGTTCGAGCCCGGAGGTAATGGTTAAGGCCAAACAAACTGAAAAGGGTATTCAAGCAAGTTTGAGACCAATTGCTGGTACACGTCCAAGAGGTAAAAATAATTTAGATGATGCAATCCTAGAGAAAGATCTTTTAAAAGATCCAAAAGAAAGAGCTGAGCATGTGATGTTAGTAGATTTAGGTAGAAATGATTTAGGCCGAGTTTGCATCCCAGGTAGTGTTTTTGTAAAAGAATTAATGGTTATAGAAAAATATTCGCATGTAATGCACATAGTCAGTGAGGTAGAAGGTACTTTAAAAAAAACAAATGATGTTTGGGATTTATTAATTGCTTCTTTCCCAGCTGGAACTGTTAGTGGAGCACCAAAAATAAGAGCTATGCAACTAATTAATCAATTAGAAAAACAACGTAGAGGCCCTTACTCCGGTGTTTATGGCTCAATAGATTTAAATGGAGCTTTAAACACAGCTATTACTATAAGAACAATGGTTGTTCGTAGGAACAATAAAAATGACTGCATAGTTCAAGTTCAAGCTGGAGCTGGAGTCGTCGCAGATTCCATTCCTTCTAATGAGTATCAAGAAACTTTAAATAAAGCGAAAGGGATGTTTACTGCTTTAGCTTGCTTAGAAGCTCCTGATTTATGACCAACTTTATGCTTCTAAAGGGGTTTGAAGTGGAGCTTTTTACCGGTACATTTGCCGGCGAAAATGTAGGGGTTGCATCTGCTATTACTAAAGATCTATCAGATTTTGTGAAAGAACCGGATCAAAGAAATCTTGAGTATATAACTGTTCCAGATAAAAGATATGCAGTTTTAAAGCATGCACTGTTACTACCAAGATTAAAACTTAGAAAATGGCTTGATTGCAAAGAACTCACCATCCTTCCTGGGAGCACGTTAAGTCTTGGAAATATAGAAAAATTTGAAAGGTCAGATTTGGAAAACTGCTATCACTCTTTCATAGAAAAAAATTATGGAACAAAAGTCGTAACAGCAAGTATTCATATTAATTTAGGCATTGAAAACCTATCCTTACTGTTTTCGGCCCTTCGTTTGGTTCGATGCGAGGCATCATTATTTTTGGCATTAAGCGCTAGTTCTCCTTTTTTAGGCGGAATTGCTACTGGAGCACATTCTCAAAGGTGGATTCAATTCCCTAAAACACCCTCCAATGTCCCCATGTTTGTAGATCATGATCACTATGTAACATGGGTTGAAGATCAGTTATCGCAGGGAAATATGCAAAATGAAAGACATTTGTGGACATCAGTTCGGCCAAATGGTCCAGAAAGACCTCATGTATTAAATCGATTAGAGCTAAGAATATGTGACTTGGTCTGTAATGTTGATTTGCTCTTGGCTATTACAGCGTTACTTGAACTAAGAATTATTAATCTTAAAAACAATATGAAAAAATATGATCCTATGGATGCGAGCTTTAAAACACTAAAAGAATTGGCTCTATTAGCAGATGAAAATGAATTGCTTGCAGCCAAATCTAGTCTCGATGCAAATTTATCTCATTGGAAAACCGGAAAACAAATAAACTGTCGTGATTGGATAAATGAACTTCTTTTAGAGGTGACTCCTTTGGCTAAGCAGCTTGATATGTTTGAGTTATTGCAACCTATTGAATCTATTTTAACCAACGGAAATCAATCAATGATATGGCTGAATTCTTATTCCAAGGGAGTCTCAATTCAGTCTTTGCTTCAGAAAGGTATTAGTGAAATGGAACGAGAAGAGACCAATTTCATTCAATTGAAACAACCCATTAGTGACTAAGTCGGGAGAACTGCCTCATAATAGGTTTATGTTGAAAAATTCTTCTAACGCAAATATCTCTCATCACTCGACAGAAAGTGTTGAGGATAAAGATCCTGGATATTTATTGCAACAAAGACTTGAACTGGTTGAGGACCTGTGGAAAACAGTTCTTAAAAGTGAATGTCCACCTAATCAAACAGATCGATTATTGCTTTTAAAGCAATTAAGTGACCCAAGCAAGTCAAATAAAGATAATTCTTCACAGGCAATAGTTAATTTGATTACAGAAATGGATTTAGCAGAGGCGATATCTGCTGCTAGGGCTTTTTCGCTTTATTTTCAGTTAGTAAATATTTTAGAGCAACGTATAGAGGAGGATAGTTATTTAGAAAGTATGAAAAAAGGGAAGTTAGATAATAGTCATGACAACATAGACCCTTACGCTCCTGCTTTAGCGAGTCAAACTGCACCAGCAACTTTTCGACAATTGTTTGAGCGATTACGTCGTTTGAATGTTCCTCCAGCCCAGCTTGATGCTTTAATGAGGGAAATGGATATTCGTCTTGTCTTTACAGCTCACCCAACTGAAATAGTTAGACATACCGTCAGGCATAAGCAACGAAGAGTAGCCACTCTTTTGCAACAACTTCAATCTAATAGCTTAATCTCTGAGTCTGAGAAGGAAATCTTTAGGCTGCAATTAGAGGAGGAGATAAGACTTTGGTGGAGAACTGATGAACTTCATCAATTCAAGCCGACTGTTCTAGATGAAGTTGATTATGCGCTTCATTATTTTCAGCAGGTTTTGTTTGATGCTATGCCACAATTGAGAAGAAGGCTGACTACGGCATTGGCTTCAAGTTATCCTGATGTAGAGATCCCTAATGAGGCCTTTTGTACATTTGGTTCATGGGTGGGCTCAGATAGAGATGGTAATCCGTCCGTCACTCCTGAAATCACATGGAGAACAGCCTGTTATCAAAGACAATTAATGTTGGATAGATATATTGCATCAGTTCAAGAGCTCAGAGATCAATTAAGTATATCTATGCAATGGAGTCAAGTAAGTTCGCCTTTGCTAGAGTCATTAGAAATGGACAGGATTCGTTTCCCGGAGGTCTACGAGGAGCGAGCTGCCAGATATCGGCTAGAACCTTATCGATTGAAGCTTAGCTATACACTCGAGAGGTTGCGACTTACTCAAATACGTAATAAGCAGCTAGCAGATGCTGGGTGGCAATTCTCTCCTGAAGTTAAGCCTGTAGCATCTACAAATAATAGTTTTGATGATTTACTTCATTATAGGTCTGTAGACGAATTTAAAAATGAATTAGAACTTATTAGGAATAGTTTGGTTAGTACTAATCTTACATGTGAACCTCTAGATACCTTATTAAACCAAGTTCATATCTTTGGGTTCTCTTTAGCAAGCTTAGACATTAGGCAAGAAAGTACTCGTCATAGTGATGCATTGGATGAACTCACTCGCTATTTAGATCTGCCTGAGTCATATGGATTGATGAACGAGGAAAGTCGCGTCACTTGGTTGATGAAGGAATTGAATACTCGGAGACCACTTATCCCTACTGCTTTTGATTGGTCTAAAAGCACTCAAGAAACTATCTCAGTTTTTCATATGCTTCACAGGCTTCAAAAAGAATTTGGTACTCGTATTTGTCGCTCATATGTAATTTCAATGAGTCATACGGCATCAGATTTATTAGAAGTGTTGCTTTTAGCCAAAGAGTCAGGATTGATTGATCCAACTTTAGGAGCTGCTGATTTTCTTGTTGTTCCATTATTTGAAACGGTTGAGGACCTACAACATGCTCCTTCTGTCATGGAGTCTTTACTTCAGAAAGATGTTTATAGAAAATTACTCACACGAGTAGGAGAGAAAAAACAACCTCTTCAGGAACTTATGCTTGGATATTCTGATAGTAATAAGGATTCTGGTTTCCTCTCAAGTAATTGGGAAATTCATAAGGCCCAAATAGCACTTCAAGATCTGGCTAGTAGACAAGGTATAGCTTTACGTATTTTTCATGGTCGGGGAGGGTCAGTAGGCAGAGGAGGTGGTCCAGCTTATCAAGCAATTTTGGCTCAACCAAGTGGTACGCTTCAAGGCCGTATAAAGATCACAGAGCAAGGAGAGGTTCTTGCCTCAAAATATAGCCTTCCAGAATTAGCTTTGTATAATCTTGAGACTGTCACTACAGCTGTTCTCCAAAATAGCTTGGTTACTAACAAATTAGATGCCACTCCAAGTTGGAATGAATTGATGACCAGGCTGGCTGCTCGTTCAAGGGAGCATTACCGAGCTTTAGTTCATGATAATCCCGACTTGGTTCAATTCTTTCAAGTAGTTACTCCAATAGAAGAGATCAGTAAGCTGCAAATTTCCAGTCGTCCTGCACGAAGAAAAAGTGGTGCAAAAGACTTATCAAGTCTTCGTGCAATTCCATGGGTCTTTGGTTGGACTCAAAGTCGATTCCTCTTACCTAGCTGGTTTGGGGTTGGTACAGCGTTAGCTACTGAACTAAAGATAGATCCCAATCAAATGGATATGTTGAGAATGTTAAATCAGAGATGGCCATTCTTTAGAATGTTGATATCTAAAGTAGAGATGACACTTTCGAAGGTTGATTTGGATGTTGCCCACCACTATATGCTTAGTTTAGGTGGCAATGATAATCGTGAAGCATTCGCTGGAATTTTCGATATCATCTCAAGTGAATATAATTTAACTAAGAAGTTAATTTTAGAAATTACTGATAAGTCAAAACTTTTAAGTGCAGACCCTGCTTTGCAATTGTCTGTAAATCTGAGGAACAGAACTATTATTCCTTTGGGATTTCTACAAGTCGCTCTTCTCAAACGATTAAGAGATCAGAATCGTCAACCACCCATTAGTGAAGATTTGAGTGTTGACTCTGGTCAAAGTTCACGTACATACAGCCGTAGTGAATTATTGCGAGGAGCATTGTTAACTATCAATGGCATTGCTGCAGGAATGAGAAACACAGGATGACATGCTTGGACTAAATTCAGGAAATAAATGCCCCCAAATTCCTCAGGGCTTTGTTTTACTCAGGAGTGAACCTGTTTCTGTACGTAAAATAAATAGGCTTTTATTAAGATGTAAACAAGATACCCATCAACCAAGGAAGTTAGAATTAGCTTTGAAAAAGTCTGATTTTTATTTAACTCTTCTTCAAAAAACTTCTGATAATCTTGTTGGCTTTGTTCGTGTGACTAGCGATAAGGGTTTAAATGCAAATTTGTGGGATTTAGTCGCAGAGCCTGGAGATCAACAAGAAACGTTCATGTCTATTATGGTTTTCAAGGCAATCGAAATTATTAGACGAGAGTTGCCAGGCTGTAGTATTTCGGTTGCTGCTCCATTAATTTCGCTTAATCCATTAAAGGCTAATGGATTTTTATTAGATCCAAATGGTATAAAAACAATGGGATTTAGACTTTGAGAAATTATTTTTACGAGCATGGAGGGACTCGAACCCCCGACTCTCAGAACCGGAATCTGATGCTCTATCCAACTGAGCTACATGCCCAACAAGGGGTTGATATTAAAAAAGGCCAAATACTGAGACCTTATTAAAATTAGCTTACATACAAATGCCATAAAGCAACATTCAACTTCATCAGTTAGAACTTAATAATTTTCGAAATTATCGATGTGTTCAGTTTGAGTTAACTGAAAATCGTTTAATAGTAATAGGTCAAAATGGAGTTGGGAAATCTAATCTTCTTGAATCTGTAGAGCTCTTGTCTAGTTTACGCTCTCATCGATCTAATCGAAATCAGGATTTAATTTATTGGGACCAAGATCAGGCTTTCCTATCTGCGAAAATTGACGATGATCAAAAAATTTCTTTAGAATTAAACAGAAAAGGTGGGAGAAAAGCCTATAAAAATGAAAAACTTTTAACTCGTCAACTTGATTTGATAGGACCTATGAGAAGTGTAGGTTTTAGTGCTCTTGACCTAGACTTGATAAGAGGAGAACCTGCTCTCAGAAGATATTGGCTAGATAGAATTGTTCAACAACTTGAACCAATTTATTCTGACTTGGTCGGAAGGTTTTCTAGATTGCTTAGGCAAAGAAGTCAGTTGTGGCGCAATTTCAGTGTTAAATCGAACGAGGATCAAAATATTCTTTTAGATTCTTATGATAGGCAAATGGCTTTAGTAAGTACAAGAATCCATCGAAGGCGTAGGCGTATTTTAGATCGTCTACTTCCGATAGCTTCAAACTGGCAAGAACATTTAAGTAGTAGTAAGGAGAAGCTTAATATTACATATTTACCAGGTAGTAAACTTGAAGGTGAAGAGAGTGAAAGTCTTTGGAGGGAGAGCATTGAACGTCAACTTTTGGAAATGAGATCTGATGAACAAGTCACGGGTAATTGCCGAGTAGGTCCGCATCGTGATGATGTACATTTTTTAATAAATGGAGTAAATGCTAGACGCTTTGGTTCTGCTGGTCAGCAGAGGACTATTGTATTGGCTTTGAAATTGGCCGAATTAGAATTAATTAAAACGGTGTTTGGCAGATCTCCAATTTTGCTTTTAGATGATGTTTTAGCTGAGCTGGATCCAAAACGACAATTATTGCTTTTAGATGCTGTCGGCCAAAAACATCAGTGTTTAATTAGTGCAACACATTTGGAATCTTTTGAAGGTGAATGGGTACGCAACTCACAATTAATGCAATTAGATTCTTTTAGTTAAAACTATTGGTCGGTTATTGTGGAAATGATTTTTGGATAGATTATGGAACCTTTTTTCCCAGAATTGCATCCAAACCCTGGATGGCCTGATTCTTGCAAGTCACATGATGCAGAAATCATTCATGCTAATTCTAGTGAGAATATTGGAAGGCACTGCATACTTGAACTTTACCAATGTGATCATGCGAAGCTTAATGATGAAGCTTTTATAAGAACAACAATCACATCATCGGCCAAAATTGCTGGTGCAACGCTCATAAACTTGGTAACACACAGTTTTAAACCTCAGGGAGTTACTGGACTCGCTTTATTGGCTGAATCTCATATCTCAATACATACATGGCCAGAGATTGGTTATGCAGCCATTGATGTGTTCACTTGTGGTGACCATACGATGCCTGAAAAAGCTTGTAAAGTACTTTTCAAAGATTTTTTGGCTAAGAACTTCTCTTTTAAAAATATTGCCAGAGAGATTCCTTCTGGAATTCAAACTTTGTATCGTGAACCCTGAGCAAAATTGAGACTTTAACTGAATAAAAAATTATTTCGAGATTAGATTTGATCTTTCAGGTGGTTTTCTTTATGTCTCTAGTGAGTTTGCCACTAATAAAACCCTCTAGATCTAGGCTTATTGAATGAAAACCTAAAGATAAAAAATATTTAATTAATTGATTTCTTTGGATAATTCTCAGAAAGTCGTTTATTTCATGTGCGGGTAATTCAATTCTTGCTGATAGACCTTGACTTCTTACACGCACCTTAGAAAAACCTTGATTAACAATCCATTCTTCTGCTAGAGCAATTTGCTCCAGCCTTTTTGAACTTATTTCCTCTCCAAAAGGAATCCGAGAGGCTAAACATGGTTGAGCAGGTTTATCCCACCAAGGTAATCCTAATGATTTGGAAATTGAACGAATTGATTTTTTATCTATTTTCAGTTCGGCCAGAGGTGATATCACGCCTGCTTGATTGGCTGCCTTAATACCTGGTCGAAAGTCGCTAAGGTCGTCATAATTAACTCCATCGAGAACTTGAGCATTATTGTATTTTTTTGAAATTTCATGTAAATGCTTGTGTAATTCTTGTTTGCACGCAAAGCATCTATTTTCAGGATTCTTAAAGTAATTTGGCTCATTGATTTCATGGGTTTGACATTCTTCATGACGAATACCAATCCAAGCTGCTTGAAGACGCGCTTGCTTTAGTAAATATGGAGCTAAAGAAGGAGAGACACCAGTAACTGCAAAGGCTTTTAAGCCTAGCTGTTCTTGCGCTATTGTTGCTACTAAAGAACTATCAACTCCTCCAGAGAAGGCAACGCATGCATTGTTTATATCTTTAATAAACTCCCTCAACAATTCTAGTTGCTTAAGTTCTGATTCAGATAAAGATTCAAGTTGACTGAAAAACACTTTCTTAGAGGATCATTAATTTGTTTGAATTTGACGTTCTGAACTCTTTCATCTTTGTGTGTATTTTGCATATTCTATGACGTGTAATGTAGAAGAAGTTAAGTTGCATGCATAAGAAGCAGAATTATCGATCGTGGTATCAAACGGCATAGGAATTACAACAGCATCGGAAAGCCAAGAACGAAGTCATGGACAATTACATGTTTATGACGGAGAGGGTAAAGGCAAGAGTCAAGCAGCTTTGGGGGTGGTTCTGAGAACTATCGGTCTGGGTATATGTGAGAAAAAACAAACAAGAGTATTACTTCTGAGATTTTTGAAAGGACCTGGTCGCTCTTATGACGAAGATTCAGCAATTGATGCTTTGCAGCAAGGTTTCCCTCACCTGATTGATCAAGTTAGGACTGGCAGAGGTGAATTTTTCAACGTCGATCAATCTACAAAATTTGATTATCAGGAAGCTCAAAGAGGATGGGACATAGCAAAGGGGGCGATTGCTAGTGCCTTATATTCAGTTGTTGTCTTAGATGAATTGAATCCTGTTCTGGATTTGGGTTTATTGCAAGTTGAAGAAGTTGTTAAAACACTTACTGCAAGACCAAGTGGTATGGAAATTATTGTCACTGGTAGAGCAGCACCAAACCCTTTAATTAAAGTTGCTGAACTACATTCTGAGATGAGAGCTCACAGGCGTCCTGAGACAAATAAAGAGGAAAATCTTTTTGAAAATAATGTTGGCGGAATTGAAATATATACTGGGGAAGGGAAAGGCAAATCAACCAGTGCTCTGGGTAAAGCTTTACAAGCTATCGGTAGAGGAATTAGTCAGGATAAAAGTCATCGTGTTTTAATTTTGCAATGGCTTAAGGGTGGTAGTGGTTACACAGAGGATGCTGCTATTGCAGCTCTTCGAGAAAGTTACCCTCATTTAGTGGACCATCTTCGATCTGGCAGAGATGCGATCGTTTGGAGAGGCCAGCAAAAACCCATTGATTATGTAGAAGCTGAGAGGGCATGGGAAATTGCAAGAGCAGCGATTTCAAGTGGTCTTTATAAGACAGTTATTTTGGATGAGTTAAATCCAACTGTTGATTTGGAACTCTTACCAGTTGAGCCTATCGTTCAAACATTACTGCGCAAACCATCAGAGACCGAAGTGATTATTACAGGAAGATGTAAAAATCAACCGGTGTATTTTGATTTGGCAAGTGTTCACTCTGAGATGGTGTGTCATAAGCACTATGCAGAAAAAGGAGTTGATTTAAAGAGGGGAGTTGATTATTAGTTCTAATTAATATTTTCTTTGTTCCAGGCATCAATACCTCCCTCAATATTTACACCTTGAATTCCAAGTTTGTCTAAATGCCTTAGTGCTCGCAATGACCTTTTTCCACTTTTACAAAATACATAAATATTTTTTTGCGCGGCAAGAATTTTGATTTCATTGATGGACTCCCCACTTTCAATAGTACTAAGGGGTATGAGCCTGGAGCCTGAAATTGAACATTCATTATGCTCGATTTGATTGCGAACATCTATCAATAATGTCTCTTTAGATGCTTGACTAAGAAGTGTTTTTAATTCCTGAACTGAAATACTTTTTATATCTAAATCGACCTCATTTTTAACTTTAACCTCTGAACAGAAGTTTTTATAATCTATTAATTTATTGATATTGCTACTCTCTTGACTCGATTTCAATGTTAGCTCTTTAAAGCTCATCTTTAATGCATTAAAAATGAGGACCCTTCCATCTAGTGGAGAACCAATATTTGTTATTATTTTTATTGCTTCTGCTGCTTGAATTGTACCTATAATCCCTGGGAGAATTCCCATAACTCCAGCTTCAGAGCATGATGGAATTAATTCTTGTGGAGGTGGCGTAGGAATTAGATCTCTATAGCTAGGACTATTTTTCTTTAAATTAAATACACTTACCTGACCATCGAATCGTGCAATTGAACCATATATATATGGCTTCTTGAGAATTATGGAAGCATCATTAATTAGGTAGCGTGTTGGGAAATTGTCTGAACAATCACATATCACGTCATAGGCTCTAAGTATTTCTAAAGCATTACTACTTGTTAGCTTTTGATTGAATACATCCACTCGACAAGAAGGATTTATTTTGAGTATGCGTTGTTTGGCAGAATCTGTTTTTAATAGGCCTATTGAATCAGTTGTATGAATGATTTGCCTTTGTAAATTTGAGTATTCAACCACATCAAAATCAACTATTCCGATACGTCCTATTCCAGCTGCAGCAAGATAAATTAAAAGTGGAGATCCGAGTCCCCCAGTCCCAATGCAAGCAACTGAGCTTGTCTTCAATTTTTTTTGACCTGTAATACCTATTTCAGGAAGACTTATATGTCTTGCATACCTAGCAAGTTCATCGAGATCTAAATTTGCGTCATTCTGGCTTTGCTCCATGAGTCAACCCTTTCATGATTTACTTACATTAAAGAAATAAATTTAATTTTCACGTTATGAAAATCAAATTTATTTTTGATCCACCATGCCTTTAAATCTCCATCATTATTTGAAATAACCATAAGACCAGGAGATTGATTGAAGAATAAATCCATTTCCGACGGTTTGTTTTCACTTGAAGGATGAGAGTGAGCACAGCATAAAACTTCTAAATCATTTTCTCTTGCCCATTTTTGAGAGGCAATTTGATCTTTTGCGTCTATTTCGAAGCGAGTATTTTTTGATGGTTGAATAGTTTTTTGATTAGCAAAAACTCTTATATTTTGATCAATTAAGAATGATTCTGGTTCTCCCCATACATTACGACAATTCCAGATGTGCATTACTTTCCAAAAATTTTTTTTACCATCTGATATGGAAGTTTTTTTTTGACCGATTAATATAGCGCAGCCTTCTTCTGGTTCAGCTGCCTTTAAAAATCTAGAGAGAACATAATTTGTCTCGTTATGGAATTCAATATATTTTGGAATTTTCATCAGAAAAACTGAGTTGATTCGGCATCCTCTCTATTTTGGTTCGGACTTATCCCTATAAAGCCTATGGCATTTCTTAAATTAATTCGATACGCTCGGTCCATAACTGCTTAGTCGCTTGTGTTCATGTCTGATGTAAATCCTGATTCTAAAGATGAATCAAAGGGAGGGAAAACTGAGGGTGTTAATTTTTCAGAACGTTACAGTGATGTAATGGGGAAAGTTAATGAATCATTGAGCAAAATTGATTGGACCCAGATGGGTAAGTATGGCAAGGCCGCAGGAATCATTGCTGTGGTTGTTCTTGCTCAAGTATTAATCAAGGTTGTTATTGATACAGTTAATTTTTTCCCTATTCTCCCTGGTTTGCTTGAACTTCTTGGAATAGTAGTTTTAGGCCAGTGGAGTTGGCAAAATTTAACTACAAGTGAAAAAAGAACAGCTGTTTTTGATAAAGTTCAAAATCTTAAAAAAGAGTACCTGGGATAAATTAATAAGAAAAGGATCAAAGATCTGAGGTCTCGTTACACACGTGATCTCAGATCTTTTAGTATTTTCAATGAATTTTCTTTGTATGATCCTCCAAACATATTTGCATGGTTAAGCAAATGGTAAAGATTATAAATATTAGTTCTATCTTTTGAAAGCGTATCTAGTGGCCAGATCTTTTCGTATCCTTTATAAAATTCTCTATTAAAACCGCCAAATAATTTAGTCATTGAGATGTCAACTTCTCTGTCAGCCCAATATGATGCTGGGTCATAAAGACTCCCTAAACCATCTTGAGTACTTCCACAATTGCCTGACCAAAGATCACCATGAACTATTGAGATGCTTGGTTTATGATCATTTAGGTATGAGCTTAAATATATTAAAACATCTTCATGATCATCAACTACAAGACCCCATGCTTTTGCCTTTATAAGTTGTGGCTTAAGACGATAATTGACAAAGAATTCGCCCCAGTTACAGCCCCACCCTCTTGCTTGGGTGTTAGAACCTATAAAACCTTCTTCTCCCCATCCGAATTTTTTTTGGCTCCACTCACTCGATGATTTATGTAGTAGTGCTAAACCTTGTCCAAGAAGATTTTGATGGGATTGTTCGAGATCTATCCATTCTAAACAAAGTACAGATATGTCCTGATAAGTTACTAGATCAAGTGTTTTAGGAACGCAGATATACGATTTGTTAGCAAATCTACTCAGAACAGAGAGACACTCACGTTCGAACTTAAACATATTAATATTGTCTATATGATTTGATTTGGCAAACACTCTTTTACCATTTTGGAAATAAATGCACCAAGCTTTGTGGATACAACCTCCGCTTACCGGGATTATTTTTTCTATTAATGAGTTTTTGTTTACTTTATTTGAACTGGAAAGAGCATTTTTGATTAATTCCTTCATTCACCTTATTCTCGTTGGATAATTTTTATGTCTGAAGAATCTATCATTGTTGTTGGGGGCGGGATAGCTGGTTTAACAGGTGCTGCTCTTCTCGCTAGAGAGGGTTATCAGGTAACTTTGGTCGAAGCACATACTCAATTAGGTGGCTGTGCAGGAACTTTTACGAGAGGTTCTTATACTTTTGATGTAGGCGCCACTCAAGTTGCAGGTCTTGAGAGAGGAGGAATTCATCATCGTTTATTCAATTATTTAGATATTCCTTTACCTGATGCGAAAATTTTAGATCCTGGATGTTCAGTTGTTCTTGGTGATGGGAGTCGGCCAATCAATCTTTGGCATGATCCATTAAGATGGGATAAGGAAAGAAAAGAACAGTTCCCTGGAAGTGAAATCTTTTGGTCACTATGTTCTAAAATTCACCAAAGTAATTGGGAATTTGTAGAAAGAGATCCCATACTTCCTGTTAGAAATTTGTGGGATTTAAGTCAATTAATTAGAGCTATACGTCCTTCAAATCTTTTTACAGGTTTTATGAGTAAGTTGACTATTGAAGATTTGCTTAAAATAACTGGTTGTCATCAAGATAGACGTCTACGAAGTTTTCTAGATCTTCAATTAAAACTTTACTCTCAAGAGCCAGCGGATAGAACGGCAGCTTTATACGGTGCAACTGTGCTTCAAATGGCCCAATCTCCCAGAGGGTTATGGCATCTTCATGGATCAATGCAAATTCTTAGCGACTTGTTGAAAGATAGTTTTTTGAGAGATGGTGGGAACCTTTTGATAGGACATAGAGTGACTAAAATAATTAGTCAAACAAAATCAAATATCTTTCATGTCAATGTAATTGATAGGAGAAAAAATTTGATAGAGCTGAAAGCATCAGATATTGTTTTTAGCTTGCCTCCTCAATCTCTTTTAGATTTAATTCCCATTGATGGAGGTTTATCTACAACATATCGTGAAAGTATAAAAAAATTACCCAAACCAAGTGGTGCAGCTGTATTTTATGGGGCTCTCCGTCGTGCTGACTTGCCCGTTGATTGCCCAGGACATATTCAAGTATTCGATGAGAATTTCGGCTCTTTATTTATTTCCATAAGCATGGAAGATGATCAGCGTGCACCAGTGGGAATGGCTACTTTAATTGCAAGTGTATTTGTTGATATCGATCAATGGTCTAATCTAGATAATCAATCCTATGCCAGAAAAAAAAATATTTTATCAAAACAGATACGAACTATTTTGAATAAAAAGTTTGATTTGATTGAGTCGAGTTGGGATCATCACGAATTTGCAACTCCAAGAAGCTTTGAAAAGTGGACAGGACGTCCTCGTGGAATAGTCGGAGGGCTTGGTCAGCATCCAGATCAATTTGGACCTTTTGGCTTGTCAAGTAGGAGCCCTCTTAGAGGTTTATGGCTTTGTGGAGATTCAATTTATCCCGGCGAAGGTACAGCTGGTGTAAGCCAATCAGCCATGATGGTTGTCAGACAACTAATGGAATGTAAAGGTAGGCATTTGAATATCCCTGTCTTTAATTAGTAGGTTTTGAAATGAAATTTTGTCTTTCTTCTTGAGTATTGACTAACATTTTTTCTAATTCACTCCAGTTCTCTTCCAGTAAATATTTTTCAAAAAGATTTAGAGAATGTCTATAAGAGGCCAAATGTCTCTCAATATTTTTCTTATTAAATTTTGCCATCGAGACTCCCAGTTCTGGGTTGCCACCTCCAACTCTTGAGGTGTCAGAAAACCCACTGGATGCAATACTTTTTGCAAGTGAATATAAGGCAGGCTTTACATCTGTAGTTAATGTGTTGAGCAATGCCGCGCTAATTAGAACTGGTAAATGTGAAATCAATCCAACAGCTTCATCATGTATTTTAGCTTCAGAGCTTATCCATTGACTCCCAAGTGATAAAGCAATTTGCTGCACTATTTCGAGAGCTTTTTGATCAGTTTCTTTGCTTGGGGTAACAACCCATGGCTTGTTTTTAAATAAATTATGTTGGCCTGCGTGAACGCCAGATTCTTCGGTTCCAGTCATTGGGTGACTGGCTACAAAACGCGGATGTAGCTTGTTCCAAGTATTTAAAATAGGGACTTTCACCGATCCAACATCTGTAACAACAGCATTTCTAGGAATGGCATTGATTAGGGCTGTTGAAGGATTTAGGAGCTGTTCCAGTGGTAAAGCAATATAAATAAGAGAACAATTGTTTAATACGCTTGTATCAGTGCTGACAATTTGGGCTAGTTTTCTTTCTCTTGCTTTTTGTGCACTTTTTTCTCGATGAGTAATTCCATAAACTGTATATCCAAGCTTTTGGAGATCTAAGCCTAAGGAACCTCCAATTAGACCTAATCCAACAATTCCAATATTTTGAAAGGTTTTTATTTTAAGCTCCATAAATATTATTGTTCTATATCTTTATTGATAGGGCAACATGATTAAAAGAATTTATTTATAAAAGGTACTTCTAATGCTTGAGGTGAATTCACATAAACATCTGAAAAAATACTATCAAAATAATCTTGCTCTGTGGCCTCATAATTTGACCCTGACAAGATTAATAGCTAGAAGCTTAAGTCGTAAAGATAATACTTTTATTCAACTATCAAGTGACAGTAAAAATTTTTGGTGGCCTGGTCTTTTGATTCCACTTTGTTTGCATAACAAGAATGTTGTTTTAATTCTATCAGAGAGACAATCTCGACTCTTGTTTGAAGTGGAATTACCAAAGTTAAGATCTAGTCGATTAGATTTTGATTATGTAGAGGGAATTGAATTAACTCCTTCAGATAAAAAAGTTTGGATTTTAAGATATCAAGATCTTGTTTTTGCTCATGAAAATGATTTATTAAAAAACCGCCAATTAATATTTCCTGAATTTGAATTTATTTCTAGTGAGCTTAGAGAATCTATGTCTATAAAAATTACTCAAAAAGATTGGGAGGATTTAATTGCTTCGCGCTCACGTTTTGAAGTTTCACTTGTCGAACTTCATGAGCGCTTAACTCGAGATCTATTTAGTCAATCAGTGCGCTCTGATGCTGTCATAAGAATTCATAATAGGGAACTTTTAACATTAAAACAAATTCTCAAAGATGACTTGCCTTCCGCCATGCCTTGGAAACGAGCTCTTAATGCGGTCAACAATGAATGGGTAACCTGGGCGAAACTAGATAAGCGAAAACTTAGTTGGGACTGGTATATTCAACCTTTATTTCCTTTACAAACTCTTTCCAGTTTGTTTTCAAAAAATACTCTTTTAATGCTGACGAATTCAGGTCAAAGCGATTTTTTCTTTTTAGATCTAAATAGTAAAAAATTTACTTTTACTGTGAAGGTGAATTTAGGAAATAAATTTGATCAAGAACCTATCCCATTGTTTGTCCCAAAAAGACAACCTTTGCCAAATACGTCTAAGTTTTATCGTCATATTTTAAGACAATGTCAAAGATTAATACTTGGTCGTCCTCGTCCGACTATTATTTTGGTAGATGATTTACAACTACGACTTCAAATAACTAGTGAATTGGCTGGAGATTTTGGATTGAGAGTAGTTCATGAAACTACTGATGTTGAGACTAATGGGATTCTTTGTTGTAGTTGTCATTGGTGGATTATTAATCAGTACAATTTGCCAACACCAGATCAATTGATTTTTCCAGTGATTCCATTCCCTACTTTAGAGTCGCCCTGGGTTGCTGCTCGAGTTGAAATGCTTAAGCATCAAGGTTGTGATTGGTTTCGAGAATTCCTGTTTCCCGAAACTCTCACTATACTTCTCAAATCGCTTGCAATCATTAGGAGTGGAGATGTTCGAGTTGCTATACTGGATGGCCGTATGCACTATAGAAGTTGGGGAAAACTAATATTTGAAGCTCTTGAGCCGTGGATTGCGTTGGAGCGTTTATTGCCTTATTAAAATCAATATCTTAGATTAAAAAATATTGTTTTTTTGTAATGGGAGAAGCTCGGCGAAGATCTGAACAAGGATTGAAACCTCGTAGTAAGAAAAACTCTAAGAATGAGTCACCTCGTATTGTCTCTTGGTTCCCTGTGACGCAAGCGCAAAGAGATCAATTTATAAAATTAAGTATTCGTGCAGGATGGGTAGGTATTGCTGCTTTGGTTATTCTTTGGATTGTTGTTCGCTTTATTGGACCTGCTGCAGGGTGGTGGATTCCTGCAGACATCAGATAAACCTAACTATATTTTTAGTTTCAACCGTTCGCTGAAACTTGGTTTAAGTTGGGTCGTAATGAAGCATGTCGAGCTGCTGCTGCTAGTGGTCTCATTGAATTAGCACTTACTTCTGAGCCCTCAGTTAATTTATCTTTAACTAATTTTTCAATTATGTCTTTTGATTCAGGATTTTGCTCAAGCCAAGTAATGGTATTGTCTCTTCCTTGCCCAATATTGTCACCCTCATAGCTATACCAAGCTCCTTTACGAGTGACGACATTAGTCTCATCTGCTAAATCAAGAAGACAACCAAGAGTACTAATTCCTTTCCCAAAAAGAATATCAAATTCGGCTATTCGAAATGGAGGTGCAACTTTGTTTTTTGCGACTTTCACTTTTGCACGAATTCCATATTCTTCAGTTCCTCTCTTTAGCGTTTGAATACGACGGATATCCAATCTTACAGAGGCATAGAATTTAAGAGCGTTTCCACCAGTTGTTGTTTCTGGATTCCCATATGTAATACCAATTTTTAGACGTAATTGATTTAAGAAAATGACGGTGCAACCAGACTTTCCAATGTTCCCAGTAATTTTTCTCATCGCTTGACTCATTAGACGAGCTTGAGCACCTACTGAATGATCACCCATTTCTCCTTCTATCTCTGAACGGGGCGTGAGTGCAGCGACTGAATCAACAACCACTAGATCGACTGCAGCAGATCTAATAAGTTGGTCAACGATTTCCAGTGCCATCTCTCCTGTATCTGGTTGAGATACGAGAAGATTCTCTACATCAACACCAAGAGAGGCTGCATAGACTGGGTCAAGAGCATGTTCTGCATCTACAAATGCAGCAACTCCACCGTTACGTTGAATCTCGGCTATTGCATGTAATGTCAGCGTTGTTTTTCCAGAACTTTCTGGACCATAAACTTCAATTACACGTCCTTTGGGATAGCCGCCACCAAGAGCTAAATCAAGAGTTAAAGCACCTGTAGATATTGTTTCCACCCGCATCTTTGATGCGTCCCCAAGACGCATGATTGAACCTTTCCCGAAATTGCGTTCTATTTGCCCAACCACTAAGCTCAATGCTTTTTCTTTCTCTCCAGATTTTCCGTCTATTTTCTTGGATTCAGTTGATTGAAGTGACTTACCTTCGTTTGACATGACAAATAACGTTAATGCAGAGGGATAACAACAGACGTTGGGATTGATGATGAAATACTCAGTTCCTCAACGAATAGCAATTAAACCGATAGTACAGACGTACGCTATTAAGTCAAGACCACTTTGAGATAGGTTCTCGCAAAATATCTAAATTTAGTAATTTAATACCAGAAGGAAGATTATTTCGATCCTGAGGTTTTAAGTATCCCCAGCTTGCTAAGTAACAGGGGATACATTTCAGCCTGGGATCTTCCAAAACTTTTTCTAAGGTAGTTCTTCGATCTTCAATAAACCCTCGAATTATTCTCTTCTGTAAGAGTTGGTTCAAGACATCGACTTTACTTCCTGATTCGTGACCAAAAACAAGGCTTGGCTGAAGATCGAAACAATCCAGCAGCTTTTTTGTGAACTCAATACTTTTTGTTGTTAAAACAGCAAATTCAATGCCTTCCTTCTCCAGGGTCTTGAGGCGTTCAGTGACTAAAGAAAAAGGCCGATGCAAATTTAACCACTGATTGAAATTATTTGATATTGCTTCTTTTCTCGTTTGATTTAAAGCTTCTTGTAATTGAAAAGGTGTCCAACCCCACTTTTTAAGAGCTAAAGAGCATTCTATTTCATAATGTTTTGAGAAATTTTGTAAATCTAGTAATTTGAATTGACCAGTGTTAATTGCACATTCAGCAGCCAGAATAACCATTTCCCAACCATAATTGACCCATGGCCTCATTGCTTTAAAAGCTTTGGGAATCTCACTAGGAAAAGAAATAATATTTTTTTCTTTGGCAGAAAGTAGGTTTATACAAGTTTGACGAGAACTTGACCAATATTCCTTAATGCCATCAACTATGACACCATCAAAATCAAGAACAATTAGAGGTTTCTCTATCACTTACTGTTAAAAACTGGGCCGCTAGGATTCGAACCTAGGAATGTCGAGACCAAAACCCGATGCCTTACCACTTGGCGACGGCCCATTGTTCCAGATCTATGTTTGCGATTGAGAGACATAGATTAGGATTCTTTCTCTTAGATAATTACATATTTGATTCAATCCTGTCATGTCTTTATCCAGGTTTTTTTAGTTAATCGGAAGATTTCTTCATTAATTCAGCTCAACATGGGCTTTCGAATGATTGATTTAACTAGAGAAATTCAATTATAAAGATTTCCTCACAAGCCAAGGATTTATAAGTCGTTTTGCCTCTGAAAGGGCCGCCTCCCAGCCTTCAGGCCACTCTCTAAGGCTGATTTTTTTTCGTTGAGCCTCCTCTAACCATGGTTGAATTATCTTTCTTGCTTTCCCTCCAAAAGCAACTCCTTCAGGCCCTTTAATCTCTGGGAGGTACTTAATGGTCGATTCATTAGTTCCTCCAGCAAGTTGTAAGGGGCCTGGTGGAGCTATTGGACGTATTCTCTCCCAGAGTTTTACTGCAATTTTGGCCGCACCTGCTCCAAGGTCTCCACTCATTCGACGCCCATCAAGTTGCCAAAGAGGTTTTTGATTATGAATTCTTAGGAATTTATGTCGCAGCCAAAGTTCTTCTGCTAATTTTTCGTGATTTATTCTATGTCCTTGTAAACCGCAGCTGACAGATAACCGTTGAAGCTGCAAATCGACTTTAAAAATTTCCTTGATTGTTTTTTCAAATTCTTGGCCTCTTCCTGGAGCAGTATGAATTTCTACTGCATCTGGTCTGATAGTTGTTAACAAAGGAGCAAAATCTTTAAGAGTTAATCTTCGATCCTTTTCTTTAATGATCCCTAGCGGGCATGTATCAATACATCGGCCACATCCATAGCATTTATTAGCCTTTACACCACCTTCGTTTTCAATCGCGTGAGCTGGACAAATGCTTTGACAGGGTCTTAAGCAATTCGAAGGACAT
This sequence comes from Prochlorococcus sp. MIT2304, assembly GCF_059772405.1. NCBI lineage: Bacteria > Bacillati > Cyanobacteriota > Cyanophyceae > Synechococcales > Prochlorococcaceae > Prochlorococcus > Prochlorococcus sp. MIT2304. The sequence goes on along the minus strand of NZ_CM186286.1, from coordinate 1,099,853 downwards.
AGGTCTGGATTAAACCAAGCTTTGCGAAAATGCGCATCTTTTCCATCACTTAAGCTGATCATCAGCCAAGGTTTTTTCCCGTAAGTTTCGAAAACCCAATCAATAGCATTGCGAGCTGCATGGACAACAGCTTCGTCGGCAGCAAGGTCAATGCAATGCACTCCTGCAGCTCCATAAATTGAGCAAAGATCAGTTATGGAAGGTAAGTCTTGATTACTTGCACCACAAATTAATTTTACCCAGTTACCTTTTTTGAGAGCTTCAGAATTGCAAATCGAATTTTGAGTAATCACATTTATTAATTTCTAATCTCTATCGATGAATTCATCTAATGGTTGCCATTGAATACTTCGAGCTCCTCCCATCTCAATAACAATTTTGATTCGAGGTTCCTTTTTGCAAAGATTATTTATTGATAATAGTTCTGACTTGGATAAGACTTGACCCTCTAATAACCATAGGACAAACGGTTTATCTTCAACTAATAATTCATTTAATTGAGGAATAACTTGTTGAACTTCCCCTAAGGCTCCATTCCTCCCAACATTTTGATGTCCCAAATGTGGTGGTCTAATTCCATGTAATTGGGTAAGAAAGACAACTGGATCTCCTAATCCTCTAGCTGAAGTGATCTGTGTTCGATATCCGCTGGCTCTAAGTCTTCTAAGTAAACGAGTTTCTGCTCCACCTTCTAATGGACTGAGGATGGCAAGGCAGCCAAATGATTCAAGATCACTGCGAAATTTATGACCAGAGAGTAATAAAGGCATCCTTAAATCAAATTCTTTATCTTATTTAAGTGAAGCATCACACAAAATGGGTGTTAATAGTGTAATCTTTTAAGTTGCTAAAGCTTTTCTATGCCCGTCCGCTAGCCGGGCCTCTGGATGCTTGAGCAGACTAAGCGATTGCGTTTAGTCTTTTTGGCCAGCGCAGAAGAATTTATTTCTTTTGTCGAGATACTGTTTGAACTTGTTGAAAAGTTTGAAAAAGTCTCAGCCAGCTGATTGTCGCTAGCATTTTCCCAAACAAATTGAACTTCAATTATTCAATTAACTTCAACTTTTTTGGCTAGATAGGCGATTTAATTCAGATTCCGAGTCTTTCTTTACAGATTGACCTTTTAGCTAGCGTTTATTTAACTCATGTCTTTAGGAATCTTAGGTAAGAAGTTGGGAATGTCCCAACTCTTCGACGATCAAGGCAGAGCCGTTCCGGTCACTTTGATAGAAGCGGGTCCCTGTCGAATCACTCAATTGAAGTCTGCAGATACAGACGGCTATGTCGCTGTACAAATAGGTTTTCAATTAATACGCGAAAAACTTCTCAACAAGCCTTCAAAAGGTCATCTTGCAAAATCAGGAGATGATCTTTTACGTCATCTTCGAGAGTACCGAGTTGAAAATTCCGGTGAATTTGAACTTGGAGCTGCAATAACAGTCGATGATTTTAAAACAGGTCAAAAGGTTGATGTAAGTGGCGCCACAATGGGAAGGGGATTCGCAGGTTATCAAAAGCGACATGGTTTCAGCCGAGGTCCTATGAGCCATGGTTCGAAAAATCATCGACTACCTGGTTCAACAGGAGCTGGAACCACTCCTGGCCGTGTTTATCCCGGTAAGAGGATGGCTGGTCGTATGGGAGGTAAAAAAGTTACTACTAGAGGCCTTGAAATTCTCAAGATAGATTCTGATCACAATTTATTAGTAGTCAAAGGATCTGTTCCAGGTAAACCTGGATCACTTTTAAACATAAGACCTGCCAAAAGAGTTGGCGTCTCTACCCACCAAGGAGGTAAATGATGGCTAACTGTACTGTTCTTGATTGGCAAGGCAAAGAGACTGGCGAATCAACAATTGATTTGAAAACTGCTAAGGAATCATCTTCAGCAGACTTATTGCATCGTGCTGTTTTGCGCCAGCAGGCTCATAGCCGCCAAGGAACTGCAAGTTCTTTGACTAGGTCTGAGGTGCGAGGCGGCGGCAGAAAACCTTACAAGCAAAAAGGTACTGGTAGAGCAAGGCAAGGTTCAATTCGAACGCCTCTTCGTCCCGGAGGGGGAGTTATATTTGGCCCCAAGCCTCGAAAATATAATTTGGAAATGAATAGGAAGGAAAGAAGACTAGCTCTTCGTACTGCTCTAATGAGTAGAATTTCTGATGTGAAAATAATTAAAGACTTCGGGTTAAAACTTGAAGTTCCTAAGACAAGTGAAATTGTTTCTTTACTCAAGAGAATAGGAATTGATTCAGATGGGAAAGTTCTTATTATTCTCAACAATCCTTCTGAAATCATTAAGCGCTCAATTAGAAACTTAGAAAAAATCAAGCTTATTTCTGCTGATCAACTAAATGTGTTTGACCTTCTGAATGCCAATTCATTGGTAATAGGTGAAGACGCATTATCAACTATTAAGGAGGTATATGGTGATGACTAAATTTTTTGATAAACGACTTACTGATGTGATTAAGCGACCCTTGATAACAGAGAAGGCTACAAAAGCTTTGGATTTAAATCAGTACACTTTTGAGGTCGATCCAAGAGCAGCTAAGCCTGACATAAAAGCTGCAGTAGAGAAAATGTTTGATGTCAAGGTTCTTGGTGTCAGCACCATGAATCCGCCAAGAAAAAGTAGAAGAGTTGGCAGGTTTTCTGGGAAGAGGCCACAAGTGAAGAAGGCTGTGGTTCGCTTAGCAGAAGGCAACTCCATACAATTGTTCCCAGAATCAGAGGAGGCTTAAAAAAATGGCTATAAGAAGTTTCAAACCTTATACACCAGGTACTCGCACAAGAGTAGTAACTGACTTCAGTGAAGTTACATCCAAAAAACCTGAGCGCTCACTTGTCGTATCTAAGCATCGAAAGAAAGGACGCAACAACCGAGGAGTAATTACTTGTCGTCACCGAGGTGGCGGGCACAAAAGGTTATACAGAATTGTTGATTTTCGTAGAAATAAGCATGGTGTTTCGGCCAAAGTTGCGGCAATACATTATGACCCTCATCGCAATGCAAGACTTGCTTTACTCTTTTACTCTGATGGTGAAAAGAGATACATTCTTGCCCCTGCAGGCATAACGGTTGGTCAAGAAATTATTTCAGGTCCAGACGCACCAATTGAAACTGGTAATGCCTTGCCACTTTCCTCTATGCCTTTAGGCTCCAGCGTTCACTGTGTTGAACTTTATCCAGGTCGAGGAGGACAGATGGTTCGTACCGCTGGAGCAAGTGCTCAGGTTATGGCGAAAGAAGGAGATTATGTTGCATTAAAATTACCCTCTACCGAGGTACGTTTGGTCAGAAAAGAATGCTACGCAACACTGGGAGAGGTTGGAAATTCTGAGATTAGAAATACAAGTCTTGGAAAAGCAGGAAGAAGAAGATGGCTCGGTAGAAGACCTCAAGTTAGAGGTAGTGTAATGAATCCATGTGATCACCCACATGGAGGAGGAGAAGGCAAGGCACCAGTTGGACGGGCTGGTCCTGTGACTCCATGGGGTAAAGCTGCTCTTGGCTTAAAAACCAGGAAGAAGAATAAGCCCAGTAATAAGTATGTTCTTCGAAAACGACGCAAGGTATCTAAACGAAGTAGAGGAGGTCGAGATTCATGATTTCTTTCTTTCTTTACAAATTCTATTAAACCGTTATGGGACGTTCACTTAAAAAAGGGCCATTTATTTCAGACAGTTTGCTTCGTAAAATCGAGAAGCAAAACTCTAATGATGATAAAACTGTCATCAAAACATGGTCGAGAGCCTCAACAATTTTGCCAATGATGATTGGCCATACGATTGCTGTTCACAATGGAAAAAGCCACATACCTGTTTTCATAACCGAGCAAATGGTTGGACACAAGTTAGGCGAGTTTGCTCCAACTCGAACCTACAGAGGTCACATCAGAGATAAAAAGGGAGCCCGCTAATTATGACTAATTCATCAACTAAAACTGCAGCCCTAGCTCATGGGCGTTACATTCGCGGATCTGCTTCAAAAGTAAGACGTGTTCTTGATCAAATAAGAGGACGAACTTACAGGGATGCATTAATTATGCTTGAATTTATGCCTTATCGATCAACTGAGCCAATAACTAAGGTATTACGATCAGCGGTTGCTAATGCAGAAAACAACCTTGGTCTTGACCCTTCTTCTTTGGTGATTACCACTGCTACCGCTGATATGGGACCACCAATGAAACGCTATAGACCTAGGGCTCAAGGCAGAGCATTTGCCATCAAAAAGCAGACATGCCACATCAGCATTGCTGTTTCGGCCAATCAATCAACCAATTCTGAGGACACTGACTGATGGGACATAAAATTCATCCAACTGGAATTAGGCTTGGGATCACTCAAGAGCATCGTTCTAAGTGGTACGCACCTAGTAAGACTTATCCGTTGCTACTTCAAGAAGATGATCGCATTCGTACTTTTATAAAGAAGAAGTATGGAGCAGCAGGTATTAGTGATGTATTGATTGCTCGAAAAGCAGATCAACTTGAGGTCGAATTAAAAACTGCTCGGCCAGGGGTAATTGTTGGTAGGCAAGGAAGTGGTATTGAAGAATTAAGGTCTGGTATTCAAAAAACGATCGGTGATAGAAATAGACAAGTGCGTATAAATGTAGTTGAAGTGGAGAAAGTAGATGCAGATGCATATCTTCTAGCGGAATATATTGCGCAGCAACTAGAAAAGCGTGTTGCATTTAGACGAACAATTCGAATGGCTGTACAAAGAGCACAAAGAGCTGGTGTTTTAGGTCTGAAAATACAAGTAGGTGGAAGGCTAAATGGAGCTGAAATCGCACGTTCTGAATGGACACGAGAAGGAAGAGTGCCCCTCCACACCTTGAGAGCAGAAATCGATTATGCAACCAAAGTCGCCAGTACAACCTATGGCGTTTTGGGAATCAAAGTATGGGTTTTTAAAGGTGAAGTTCTTCCGAAAGAAGAACAGCCTTTACCTGTTGGTTCTTCTCCTAGACGCAATAGGGGGAATCGTAGACCTCAACAATTTGAGGACCGTTCCAATGAAGGTAAATAAGGAGTTTTAATCATGCTAAGTCCTAAAAGAACCAAATTTCGTAAACAACAAAGAGGCCGTATGCGCGGTGTTGCTACTAGAGGCAACAAAATCTCTTTTGGCCAGTTTGCATTGCAAGCGCAAGACTGTGGGTGGGTTACATCAAGGCAAATCGAGGCAAGTCGGAGAGCTATGACTCGTTATGTAAAAAGGGGAGGACAAATATGGATTCGTATTTTCCCTGACAAGCCCGTAACGATGAGGCCTGCCGAGACAAGAATGGGATCTGGTAAAGGTAATCCAGAATTTTGGGTTGCAGTTGTCAAGCCTGGTCGAATTTTGTTTGAAATGGGTGGCGAAGAAATTACAGAGAAAATTGCAAAAGAGGCAATGCGTCTTGCTCAATACAAGCTGCCAGTAAAAACAAAATTTATTTCCTTAGAAGAAGATCTCAATAAGGGAAATTATAAACCTGCTAAAACACCAGTTCCAGCAGATGATTCGGAGTCATCATCATGAGCAAAACAACTACAAAAGATTTCAGGAATCTCTCTGATTCCGAGATATCAGAAAAGATTGAAAATCTTCGTAAAGAACTTTTTGATCTTCGTTTTAAGCAAGCCACAAGACAGCTTGCGAAAACTCACCGCTTCAAAGAGGCACGAACCGAATTAGCTCAACTTTTAACGGTTTCTAACGAGCGAAGCCGCTCCAACACATCATCTTGATTTTTTAGTTATGGCACTTAAGGAAATGGTCGGCACTGTTGTCAGTGACAAAATGCAAAAAACAGTAGTTGTGGCTGTGGAAAATAGATTTCCACATCCTATCTACCAAAAAATTATTAGTCGCACGACTAGATATAAAGCCCATGATGCAGAAAACCATTGCAAAGTAGGAGATAGAGTTCGGATTAAAGAATCTCCTCCTATGAGCGCTCACAAACGTTGGACGGTTACAGATGTTCTCGTTCAGGGTATGAAATCTAAGGAGGCTGCAAAATGATTCAGCAAGAAACATTCTTAACCGTTGCAGATAACAGTGGTGCAAAGCGGTTGCAATGCATTAGAGTCTTGGGTTCTAATCGTCGCTATGCCCACGTAGGCGATGTGATTGTTGCTTCTGTTAAAGATGCGATGCCAAATATGGGAGTCAAAAAATCAGATGTCGTTAAAGCGGTTGTCGTTCGTACTAGAGCAACAATGCGCAGAGAGACTGGAAATTCAATTCGGTTTGATGATAACGCGGCTGTTCTTATCAATGATGATCAAAATCCAAGAGGTACTAGGGTGTTTGGTCCCGTCGCGCGAGAATTAAGAGAGCGCAATTTCACAAAAATTGTCTCTTTAGCTCCGGAGGTTATTTAGTTATGCCAGCAATTAACAAATCTAAAGCTCCTGCTGATCGGATCAAAATGAAGATCCGTAAAGGAGATACAGTTCAGATTATTTCTGGAAAGGACAAGGGTAAAACCGGTGAAGTTATTAAAACACTTCCCTATGAAAATAGAGTTCTAGTCCAAGGAATTAACCAAAGAACAAAGCATGTAAAACCATCACAGGAAGGAGAAACTGGTCGAATAGAGACCAAAGAATTTTCCCTGCATGCCTCAAATGTAATGATCTACTCAACTAAAGAGAAAGTTGCTAGTAAAGTTGAAATTTTTGTAGATAAAGATGGATCCAAGAAACGACGATTAAAGAAGACAGGAGAATTAATTGATTAATTAATTCACTTTCCCTTTGTCTGAACTAACTAAAGCAGACTTTCTTTCCCAATTGAATTCTGACCAAGACCAGAATCAACTTTTTCCTAAGCCATGTCACTAAAAAAACGCTATCGAGAGACAATTAGACCAAAGCTTTTAAAAGATCTTGGTCTGAAAAATGTTCATCAAGTTCCTAAGGTGCAGAAAGTCACTTTAAACAGAGGCCTTGGTGAAGCTGCATCGAATTCCAAAGCTTTAGAAGCTTCTCTAGCTGAAATGGCAACGATTTCTGGGCAAAAAGCTCTTGTGACAAGAGCTAAGAAAGCAATTGCGACCTTTAAGATTAGACAAGGAATGCCCATAGGTTGCTCAGTCACGCTTAGAGGTGATCGCATGTACGCATTCTTGGAAAGGTTCATTAATTTGGCACTTCCAAGAATCAGAGATTTTCGTGGTGTGAGTCCAAAAAGCTTTGATGGCCGAGGAAATTACACTATCGGAGTAAAAGAGCAACTTATTTTCCCTGAGATCACTTTTGACAAAGTCGATGCCATTAGAGGTATGGATATCACAATTGTCACCAGTGCTTCCTCTGATGAACAAGGTAAGGCTCTTCTTAGTGAAATGGGAATGCCCTTTCGTAAAAAATGAGTTTGATTAGCTAAATACTATGGCCAACCACGATCCAATTTCAGACATGCTCACTCGCATAAGAAATGCGAGTGAAAAGCGTCATGAAAAAACCAAAGTCCCTGCTTCAAGAATGTCTCTTAGTATCGCTAAGGTACTTCAGCGTGAGGGTTTTATCGCAGAAATCAATGAAGAAGGAGAAGGCTTTAAAAAGCAGCTCATTCTTGGATTGAAATATACCGGTAAGCATCGCTCACCGATTATTCGTTCTATGCAGCGAGTAAGTAAACCAGGTTTGAGAATTTATAAAAACACTCGAGGATTACCAAAAGTTTTAGGAGGTCTTGGAGTTGCAATAATTTCTACTTCCAAGGGAGTCATGAGTGATCGTGATGCTCGCAAACAAGGGGTTGGAGGAGAAGTCCTCTGCTACGTCTGTTGATTTATTAGGTATTTATTATGTCTCGCACAGGGAAAAAACCCATCTCCCTTCCTGAAAAGGTAGATGTTAAACTCGATGGTCTTTCTATTACTGTTAAAGGTCCCAAAGGACAACTGGAGCGAACTCTTCCGGATGGAGTGAGTCTTACCAAAAATGAGAATACTATTCTTGTTAAACCAGTAAATGAAAAAAGGCAGTCCAGGGAAATGCATGGTCTTTGTAGATCTCTTGTCGCGAATATGGTTGAGGGAGTGAGTATAGGTTTTACAAAAAAACTTGAGATAGTTGGTGTTGGCTCAAGAGCTCAAGTAAAAGGAAAAACACTTGTTGTTAGTGCCGGTTATAGTCATCCTGTTGAAGTCGTTCCTCCAGAAGGCATAACTTTTAAAGTTGAAAATAATACTAATGTGATCGTAACTGGACCTGATAAAGAATTAGTTGGCAATGAAGCTGCAAAAATAAGAGCAATTAGACCCCCAGAACCCTATAAAGGTAAAGGAATAAAATATGAAGGAGAAAATATAATTAGAAAAGCTGGTAAGTCTGGCAAAGCTTAATCTTGCTTATTTGTTTTTTAAAATTTATTAGTCATGACAAAACTCTCAAGAAAACAACAGACACAAAAACGACATAAACGCTTAAGGAGAAACTTAAGCGGAACAGAATCAAGACCAAGACTTGCTGTTTTTCGTTCTAATAACCACATCTACGCTCAAATAATAGATGATGATGCTCAAAACACTATATGTGCTGCATCAACCTTGGATAAAGACTTGAAATCTTCTTTAAAAGCAAATGCTGGAAGCTGCGATGCCTCCACAGCGGTTGGAGAGCTCGTTGCAAAAAAAGCTTTATCAAAAGGCATCAAACAAGTTATCTTTGACAGAGGTGGGAACATCTACCATGGCAGGGTTAAAGCTCTAGCCGAAGCTGCCAGAGTTGCAGGCTTGAACTTTTAATTATTGCTTTAACAATGACAGACTCTAAAAACCAGTCCTCAAGTAAAAAAACATCAGGATCATCAGATTCTCCTCCTGCCGCAGATGGTAGGCAAGAAAACCGTCGTAATCGTGGTGAAAAACGTGGAGGCAGAAGAGATAGAAGAGGGCAAGAAAGAGACTCTGAATGGCAAGAACGTGTTGTTCAAATCAGAAGGGTCTCCAAAACTGTCAAAGGTGGAAAGAAAATGAGTTTTAGAGCAATAGTTGTAGTAGGGAATGAAAAGGGACAAGTTGGCGTTGGTGTTGGTAAAGCTGGAGATGTTATTGGTGCTGTTAGGAAAGGAGTAGCTGATGGAAAAAAACATCTAGTTCGTGTCCCTTTAACCCGTAATAGCTCTATTCCAACTCTCTCCAATGGCAGAGATGGAGCAGCTAGCGTGTTAATTCGTCCTGCAGCACCCGGAACAGGTGTAATTGCAGGAGGGTCAATTCGTACTGTTTTAGAGTTAGCAGGAATTAAAAATGTACTTGCTAAGAGACTAGGAAGTAAGACCCCTCTGAATAATGCTCGTGCTGCAATGGTTGCTCTAAGTGAGTTAAGAACTCACAAAGCCACAGCTAAAGAGCGTGGTATTTCACTAGAGCAGATTTATTCTTAACAACCATGACTATTAAATTAGAATCTCTTCAATCAAATAAAGGATCTAGACGTAAAAAAATGCGTAAAGGTCGAGGCATAGCTGCTGGTCAAGGTGCTAGTTGCGGGTTTGGAATGAGGGGACAAAAATCTCGATCAGGTAGACCTACTCGTCCAGGTTTTGAGGGTGGTCAGATGCCTTTGTATCGAAGAGTCCCAAAATTAAAGCATTTTCCAATAGTTAATCAGAAAAATTTTACTGTCCTCAATGTTTCTAGTTTGAATGCATTGAAAGAAGGTACTGTTGTTAACCTTGATTCATTGGTGAAGGAGGGTATTTTGACAAAACCAAAAAACCCTCTAAAAATTCTTGGAAACGGAAAATTAGAAGTCAAATTGACTGTTCAAGCTGCTGCATTCACAACATCTGCAAAAAAGAAAATTGAAGAAGTCGGGGGCAAATGCGAGGTATATAATTAATTTTGTTATTCCAAAAATTTAATTTTATACATTAGTCTCTAATTAAATTATCCTTATTAAATGTTAATAAGTCGTGGTCGAAACCCAAGCGCAGGAGAAGTAATCACCCAGCTATTCAGTAATGAAGAGCTAAGGGGGAGAGTATTTACGACCCTAGGGTTATTGTTGATTGTTCGATTAGGAATCTATATTCCTATGCCTGGTATAGATAGAGAAGCTTTTAAAACTTTTATTGATCAGGGGGGACAATTGATTGGATTTCTTGATATTTTTACAGGTGGAGGAATATCAACTTTGGGGATTTTTGCACTGGGTATCCTTCCATTTATTAATGCGTCAATAATTATCCAATTGCTTACCGCATCCTTGCCTCAACTGGAAGATCTACAGAAAAATGAAGGGGAGGCAGGGAGAAGGAAGATTGCTCAAATCACTAGATATGTGGCTTTGGGATGGGGATTGGTTCAAAGCACAGTTTTTGCTTTGATTCTTAGACAATATGCAGTAGAAGGTCTTGGCGAAACTGAATTTGTTATTCAAACATCACTGGCATTAGTAACTGGATCGATGATTGTGATGTGGCTTAGTGAGATTATTACTGAAAAAGGGATAGGCCAAGGCGCTTCTTTAGTTATTTTCTTGAATATTGTTGCGACTTTGCCTAAGGCACTTAGCTCTACTATTGAGAAAGCTCAAACCGGAGATAGAGCTGATGTTCTAGGGATAATAATTCTTTTGATCGTTTTCTTAATTACTATTGTTGGTATTATTTTTGTTCAAGAGGGTGCCAGAAGAATTCCAATAGTCAGTGCAAAAAGTCAAATGGGCGGTACATCTCTTTTGCCAAGTAGGCAAAGTTATTTGCCTCTTAAATTAAATGCTGGTGGCGTCATGCCGATAATTTTTGCATCTGCATTAATTTTCCTCCCCATAACAATCGCAAATTTTACTCAAAACCCTTTACTTATTAAGGCTGCTAGTTCGCTAAATCCAGGTTCGTCTAACCCATGGCCATATGCGATTACTTTTTTCGCGTTGATTTTAGGTTTTGCTTATTTTTATGCTTCTTTAACAATTAATCCAATAGATATTGCTTCTAATTTAAAAAAGGGTGGTGTCGCAATTCCAGGCGTGAGGCCTGGAGGTTCAACTTCTACTTACCTTTCAGGTGTTCAAAATCGCTTAACTTTGCTTGGTGGATTATTTCTTGGCTCTGTTGCCATTGTCCCTGCAGCAGTAGAAAGAGCAACTAATGTTCAGACTTTTCAAGGGCTTGGAGCGACTTCATTATTGATCTTGGTGGGAGTTGCAATTGATACATCTAAGCAAATTCAGACTTATGTCATTTCTCAAAGATATGAAGGATTGGTACGCCAATAAAATCTTTAATATGATTTTTATTTAAATGAAAAAGAAATTATTATTCCTTGGTCCACCTGGTGCGGGTAAAGGTACTCAGGCAAATCTTTTTTGCAATAAGTACAGATTAGACCATCTTTCAACAGGAGATTTACTTAGAGATGAAGTCTCCTCTGGATCCGATTTAGGACTTAAAGCTGCTGAAGTTATGAATAAAGGAGAATTAGTAAGTGATGAATTAGTTCTCTCAATTGTTGAAGGAAGATTGTTAAATATTAATGAAGGATGGTTGCTTGATGGTTTCCCTAGAAATGTTAATCAAGCTAATTCTCTCAAAAGTCTTTTGGAAAAAATTAATCAACCTTTAGAAGGAGTTGTTTTAATAAAATGTGCCGACGAGTTCTTAATTAAAAGGCTTTTAGAGAGAGGGAGAAAGGATGATAATGAACAAGTCATAATTAATAGACTCAAAATTTATAGAGAAAAAACTTCTCCTCTTATTAATTTGTATGCCAAGCAGGGAATTCTTGAGGAGATAGAAGGTAATGCTGACATAGATGTTGTTTTTTCATCTATTGAGAAAGCTTTAGGCGGATGATGTAGTAAAATAGTAGTTTGGAAATAGGAGAGTCTCACCAAATGAAGGTTAGATCCTCAGTCAAAAAAATTAGTCCTGACGATCAGATCGTGAGGCGCAGAGGCCGGATCTATGTGATCAACAAGAAAAGGCCTCGAAACAAACAGCGTCAGGGCTGATCCCTGGCTTTCTTAAGAAGCGATTAACGATTAATTTTATTTTCGTTTTCTTCTTACAACAAGGTCATCATTAAATTATGATGACTTTCATTGTCCTCTTCGATTTATCCCTAAGTGGCACGGATCTCAGGCATCGACATACCTCGCGAAAAGCGGGTAGAAGTTGCCCTAACTTATATCTATGGTATCGGCTTAACCAGAGCTCAGACTATCCTCGAAAAATCTGGGGTTAACCCTGATATTCGTGTAAAGGATTTAGACGACAGCGATGTACAAAAGCTTAGAGCTGTTACTGAAGAATTTACCCTTGAAGGAGATTTAAGGCGCCAGGAAGGAATGGCTCTAAAACGTCTTCAAGATATTGGATGTGTTCGAGGAAGAAGGCATAGGATGAGTCTTCCTGTCCGTGGACAACGAACCAGAACTAACGCTCGCACAAGAAGAGGAGCGAGAAAAACCGTTGCAGGAAGAAAGAAATAATTTCTTAAGACTCCTGTTACCTTCTGGTAATTTACTAAATCTTTTTTTTAATCAGGCACAGCCTAATGGCTACAACCTCAAAAAAATCCGGTTCTAAGAAGTCAAAGCGCAATGTCCCTAATGGAGTTGTGCATATTCAAAGTACCTTCAATAACACCATTGTTTCAATTACTGACACCTCTGGTGAAGTCATTTCCTGGTCTTCAGCAGGAGCAAGCGGTTTTAAAGGAGCTAGAAAAGGTACTCCTTTTGCTGCTCAAACTGCGGCTGAACTTGCAGCCCGAAGGGCGGTAGAGCAAGGAATGCGTCAAATAGAAGTTCTTGTAAGAGGACCAGGTTCAGGTCGTGAAACCGCAATAAGGGCGTTGCAAGTAGCTGGTCTTGAAATTACTTTGATCAGAGATGTAACTCCTCTTCCTCATAACGGTTGTAGGAGACCTAAACGCAGACGCGTTTAAAATCTATTCACTTAAGTGAAATTTTCCTTTTTTCCCACATCGCATTAGACCGTGTTGCAATACCAGATAGACAGGATCGACCATCAAGTTGCTAATGATCGTTCCCAAACAGGCGTTTTCCTGATAGGACCTCTTGAAAGAGGTCAAGCAACAACTTTGGGCAACTCTCTTCGTAGAGTTTTGATGGGTGGGCTCGAAGGGAGTGCAGTTACTGCTGTCAGGATCGCAGGTGTTAATCATGAATATGCAACAATCCCTGGAGTAAGAGAGGATGTTTTGGACATCCTTCTTAACTGCAAACAAATTTCAGTTGATTGTCGTAGTCAAGATCTTGAGATAGGAAGAATTGCTGTTACTGGACCCGCTGAAGTAAAAGCAAAGGATATTCAGTTTTCTTCTCAAGTTGAGGTCGTTGATGGTGATCGCCCAATAGCAACAGTTCATGAGGGCCACAACCTAGAGTTGGAGTTGCATGTAGAGAGAGGTGTTGGATATCGACCAGTTGATAGAAGAAATGAAGAGACCAGCGCAATCGATTTACTTCAAATAGATGCGGTTTTTATGCCTATAAATAGAGTCAATTTTACTATTGATGAAACTGCAGTTGCCGAGGGTGGATCTACTAGAGAAAGATTAAAAATGGAGCTAGTTACCGATGGATCAACATCTCCAGATGATGCATTGGCAGAAGCTGCAAATCAATTAATTGAACTATTTCAACCTCTCGCCACCGTTTCAATGGTAGAAGAGATTCCTGAAGAGCCTGAGCCTGCAGCAGAAGCCCAAATTCCCCTTGAAGAGTTAAACTTATCCGTAAGAGCTTACAACTGCCTAAAACGTGCCCAAGTGAACTCTGTTTCAGACTTGATGGGCTTCAGTTATGAGGATTTATTGGAAATTAAGAACTTCGGTTCTAAATCTGCTGATGAAGTAATTGAAGCTCTAGAGAGAATTGGAATTTCTATTCCGCAAAGTAGAACTTCCGCATGACTTTCGGTTTTATTACTACTACATTTCAAAGCTAATCCAATGCGTCATCAACGTCGAATTCCACAACTGAGTCGTCCTGCAGATCAAAGGAAGGCGCTTTTAAGAGGATTAACTACGCAACTAATTCGTGAAGGTAGAGTTACAACAACCAAAGCAAGAGCAAAAGCTTTAAGAGATGAGACCGAGAGAATGATCACATTAGCTAAAGATGGCAGCCTTTCTTCAAGACGAAGAGCCATTGGTTATGTATACGATAAGCAGTTGGTTCATGCCCTTTTTGAAAAGGCTCAAGAGAGATATGGTGATCGTCAAGGAGGCTATACCAGAATCGTTAGAACTATCCCAAGGCGTGGTGATAATTCAGAAATGGCTATTGTCGAGCTTGTATAGGATACAATTTTTGCAAAAAAGTAAATCAATATTTTTTAGTTTTAGTTAAATTTGACTCATAGAATTGCACTTGTTATTCAATACGATGGATCATGCTTCAGAGGCTGGCAAAATCAAAAAAATTCAATAACTGTGCAAGGAACTTTAGAAGAAAAAATTGCAGAACTTGATCCAAACAGACCAGTTAAGGCAATAGCAGCAGGCAGAACTGACTCAGGTGTTCATGCTTCTGGACAAGTTGTTCATTTTGATTGTGCTGGCCCAATTCCAATTAATAAATGGACATCAGCACTGAATGGAAGACTTCCAGCATCAATTAAAGTTATTGAAGCGGCGAGTGTTTCCAGTAATTGGCATGCTTGCTATTCAGCCAAATATCGAAGGTATAGATACACTATTTTTAATGGTTCCTATCCAAATATTTTTCTTCAAAATATAAGTTGGCATAAATATAGATCTAAATTGGATGTAAATCTTATGAAGCATGCTCTGAATGATTTATTAGGTTTTCATGATTTCGCTGCGTTTCAAAAAGCAGGAAGTAATAGGAGTAATTCATTAACCACCGTGCAAGATGTTTTTATTTGTCGTGATGGAGATTTAGTCACTGTAGAGATCCAGGCCAGTGGCTTTTTGTATGGGATGGTAAGGCTTTTGATGGGCCAATTAGTTGCTGTTGGAGAAAAACGACTTTCTCTGGAAAAATTTAGGTTTATATGGAGAAAAGGTTTGCGCCATGAGGTGAAAGAGTCAGCCCCAGCTCGTGGATTGTGTTTGATAAGAGTTGGTTACGAGGAAAACATCTTTTCACAAGAGAAAAGTTTTGATACTTTCCCTAGGTTCTCTCTCCCAATATTCGAGTCCTCAAAATAAACAAACAAAATAAAAGATTAATAATTCAAAAATTGGGAATTTTTTTTGAATCAGGAATTTAAATTTTATGCGAACAAAAAGGCCAGTTTTAAGCCATGAAAGTGTAGAATTGTTTTTCTGAAGAATCAGTTCAATTTTTTGACTTGATAACTTCCTTAAATAGTATTATCAATTGATAATGCTTATTCAGTGTTAAAGGTGTTAAGGAAAAATGAACAAGACATCCGTTCCATCACCGGATTCAATAGATCGCCAGTGGTATCTGGTGGATGCAGAGAATCAGACTCTTGGTCGACTAGCAACTGAAGTTGCTAGTGTTCTTAGAGGGAAGACAAAGGCAAATTTCACGCCACACTTAGATACAGGTGATTTTGTTATTGTCGTAAATGCAGAAAAGATCAAAGTAACCGGCAAAAAATCAGATCAAAAGCTTTATCGCAGACACTCTGGACGTCCTGGTGGAATGAAAGTAGAAACTTTTAAAGCTCTTCAATCCAGAATTCCAGAGAGAATCGTTGAAAAGGCAATTAAAGGAATGCTTCCTCACACAAGGTTGGGTAGGCAATTATTTACCAAACTCAAAGTTTATAAAGGCTCTGATCATCCTCATTCAGCTCAAGAACCCACAATTCTCAATCTAAATTCTGAATCTGTTAAGAAATGACTACCTCCACAAACAAAGTAGTCTACTGGGGAACTGGTAGACGTAAAACATCCGTAGCCAGAGTGAGATTAACTCCTGGAAAAGGTGAAATAATTATCAATGGTCGGCCTGGTGATCATTATTTGAATTTCAATCCTGCATATCTATCTGCAGTTAAAGCTCCTTTAAAAACTTTAGGATTGAGTGATTCATATGATGTTTTAGTCAATGTATACGGTGGAGGCTTGACTGGTCAGTCTGACGCTATTAAGCAAGGAGCTGCCAGAGCTTTGTGTGATTTATCTCTTGATAATCGCAAGCCTTTAAAAGTAGAGGGTCATCTTAGTCGGGACCCTAGAGCCAAAGAAAGGCGTAAATATGGTCTCAAAAAAGCTCGTAAAGCTCCTCAATTCTCAAAGAGGTAGTTTACTTTTTACCTCAAATCTTGCACTTTCATTATTATGCCTAAATCAGATATACATCCAACTTGGTATCCAGAAGCAAAAGTCATTTGTAATGGAGAAGTTGTTATGACAACTGGTTCAACTCAGCCTGAAATACAGGTTGATGTATGGAGCGGAAATCATCCTTTCTTTACAGGGACTCAGAAAATTTTAGATACAGAGGGAAGAGTAGATAGATTTATGAGGAAATATGGTATGGCCTCATCTGATTCAGGTGAACAAAAAGATAAATCTCCCAAAAAAGAAAAAGAAAGTTGATAGCTATTTTTCTAAAGAATTAGGGAATATAAAGAATGGATTCTTCAACCCTAATAAAACGATTAGAAACAGCTAAAACTAGTTTTCAAAACTTGGAGTTGCAATTAGCTGATCCAGATGTTGCATCAGACCCAAAACAATTAGAGAGAATTGCTAGGGAGAGATCCCGTTTAGAGCCACTAGTTAATGATTATTTCAAACTTCAGATAATAGAAAGAGAATATATAGAGGCTAAAGGATTAGTAAAGGAAAGCAGAGATGATAAAGAGATGGAGATCTTGGCTAGAGAAGAACTTGA
This sequence comes from Prochlorococcus sp. MIT2304, assembly GCF_059772405.1. NCBI lineage: Bacteria > Bacillati > Cyanobacteriota > Cyanophyceae > Synechococcales > Prochlorococcaceae > Prochlorococcus > Prochlorococcus sp. MIT2304. Next base: position 1,083,030 of record NZ_CM186286.1, on the reverse strand, counting down.
AAATCTTGAAAACTCAAAAAATGAATTAATTCAAAAGTTGACTTTGGCTCTTTTGCCCAAAGATCCAAGAGATGAAAGAAGCGTGATGCTTGAAATAAGAGCTGGTGCAGGAGGGAATGAAGCTTGTTTATGGGCTGGTGATTTGGCAAGAATGTATGAGAGATATGGACAAAAGCTAGGATGGAATGTAAAACCGATAAGCTCAACAGAGGCTGATATGGGAGGTTTTCGTGAAATGATCATCTCAGTAAAAGGAGATTCTGTTTATAGTCAGTTAAAATTTGAAGCAGGTGTTCATAGAGTTCAAAGAGTTCCTTCAACCGAATCTCAAGGACGAGTTCATACTTCTACTGCAACTGTTGCTGTAATGCCAGAGGCTGATCCAGTGGAAGTAAAAATAGAATCTACTGACCTAGAAATTAGTACGGCAAGATCAGGTGGTGCTGGTGGGCAAAATGTAAATAAAGTAGAAACAGCGATTGATTTATTTCATAAGCCCACAGGTATAAGAGTTTTTTGTACGCAGGAACGTTCTCAATTACAAAATAGAGAAAGAGCAATGGAGATTTTAAGAGCTAAATTATTAGAATTAGAAATAGCAGAAGCTAATGCAAAAGAAAGATCTGCTCGATTGTCTCAAGTTGGTACAGGTGATAGAAGTGAGAAAATTCGGACATACAACTACAAAGATAATCGAACCACTGATCATCGATTAGGAATAAATTTTCCCCTCGAGCAAGTTCTAGCAGGTCAATTGGAAGATGTTATTGGCGCATGTATTGCAGAAGAACAAAAAAGGCAAATGGAAGAGATGAGTAATCAATCTGAAGATTAATAGAAGCTAGGTCACCCATCCAATTACATATTTACTCCATTCTTTATGGCGACCAGAGTGAATATGTTTTGTGGTCTCAAAACTCATGTTGTTTAGAGGTTTATAAGGTTTTGTTTTTAATGGCATCTTTGCTTCGTCTGGAGTTCTATTACCCTTCATTACGTTGCATTGAAGACAAGCGGTAATCACATTCTCCCAATTGTCGGTTCCTCCTCTACTACGGGGTAAAACATGATCAATTGAAAGTTTCTTATTTTTTTGACCACAATATTGACAACAATTATCATCTCTTTGAAATATATTTTTTCTAGAAAGAGGTATATCACGATATGGAACTCTAATAAATTGTCTTAATCTTATTACTGTAGGGGCTTTGACATCTTGCCTAATATTGTGTGAAGCATCTTCTTCAAGACTTTCGGCTTTGCCTTTAAGCATTAAAACAGTCGCACGACGCCATGAAGTGATGTTCAATGGCTCATAGGAAGCATTTAAAACAAGAACTTGACCCATGCAAGCAAGCTATTTAAGCGGCATGCTAGTGGTATTGGAACCTTGTTGCAGTTTCCCTTATTACATTGATTACATGCCGAGTATGTCAAAGATCAAAAAAATAGAAAGATCTTTCTCTTTTGAAGAGATAACTAAAAATGTAATGAACCCTGATCCTCGAAGTCGTGCATGGGTAGAGATTAACTCTAAAGGTATTGAAAATAATTCAAGAGTTTTGAAAAACTTTATTGGTAAAGATTGTTTGTTAATGGCAGTAGTAAAAGCTGATGGATATGGACATGGTGCAGAGACTGTTGCAAAAGCTGCTTTGATTGGAGGTGCCGATAGTCTCGGAGTAGCAACATTAGAGGAGGGGATTCAATTAAGAAATGCTGGTTTGAAGTGTCAGATATTGATTCTTGGAAATCTAATAAATGCAGAAGAACTTTATTCTTCTTTTTACTGGGATCTTATTCCCACGATCAGCGGCATTCGTGAGGCAATAATTTGTAATAACATAGCAGAAAATAAGAATAAAAGGTTTGCTATTCATTTGAAAGTTGATACAGGTATGACTAGACTTGGATGTAATTGCAATGAAGTTGAAGAATTAATTACTAAGATTGATTGTTTAGAAAATATATCCTTGGAAGGTATATACAGTCATCTAGCAATTGCTGATCAAGATCTACAAAATAGTACTCAAAAAAGTTTCACTCAGATTCAGTTAAATAGATTTGAGAGGGTTTTAAAGGATTTAGGCAAAAGAAATAAGCTTTTATGCACCCACCTTGCTAATTCTGCGGGGACACTTTCAGATAGTCGTCTACATTTTGATATGGTTCGAGTGGGACTTAGCTTGTATGGTTACTTTCCCGCAAATGATTTTGAGTCTGATTTGAACCTTTCCCCAGCCTTGAAAGTTAAGGCTCGAGTTACTTTGGTTAGGGATGTTGAAAAAGGTATTGGAGTGGGGTATGGACATATTTTTAAAACTAAAAGGAAAAGTAAGCTTGCTGTCGTCGCTATTGGTTATGCAGATGGGGTAAGTAGGACTCTTTCTGGAAAAATATCAGCCTCAATAGATGGAGTTTTGGTTCCTCAAGTAGGCGCAATTGCAATGGATCAAATGGTCTTTGACATAACTGATAAACCAGATGTTAAAACAGGTCAGGTTTTAACTCTTCTTGGAACAGATGGTGAGATTTGCATATCTCCTCAAAATTGGTGCGATTTGTCTGGATCAATTCCATGGGAAGTCCTTTGCAGTTTCAGGAATCGACTGCCTAGAGTGGTCGTTTAAAATTTGTAGAGGATCACAATACAAATTTTTTGAGCGTTGACTTGATAAGGTATTGGGAATGGAGAGGTGGCTGAGTGGTTGAAAGCGGCTCCCTGCTAAGGAGTTACAGGAGGTAACTTCTGTCGAGGGTTCGAATCCCTCCCTCTCCGTTCTTAATTTGGTTCAGGATGCTTAATAAGGGCTCAAAAGCCTTTCAGTGACTAGATATAACTAAAGTGATTGATTCAGGAATTTCCATGCTTTTGCATACAGTTCAATTTTTTTTTGTTGGGTGGAATAACTCTAAAATCCCATCACCTTGCGTCATGCTGCTTTTACCATAGTCCACTTGGCGTCACTCAAAAGTCCTCCCTCTTCGTTCTTATTTGCAGCAAAAGATGGTTATAAATTCAAAAGACAAGAAATCTATTGCATTACTTCATTTCAACTAGCCAATTTTTTTAAAATCATTGTGATCAGGATGCTTGAATAGGCAAAATTTTGGATTTAAAGTGCAAGCGAAAACAGCTCAGGTAGAAAATAAAGCCTTAGCAGAGAGGAAAGCTGCTGCAGAGAAGAAAGCTGCTGCAGAGAAGAAGGCTGCTGCAGATAAGAAGGCTGCTGCAGAGAAGAAAGCTGCTGCAGAGAAGAAGGCTGCTGCAGATAAGAAGGCTGCTGCAGAGAAGAAAGCTGCTGCAGAGAAAAAAGCTGCTGCAGAGAAGAAAGCTGCTGCAGAGAAAAAAGCTGCTGCAGACAAGAAAGCTGCTGCAGAGAAAAAAGCTGCTGCAGAGAAAAAAGCTGCTGCAGAGAAAAAAGCTGCTGCAGAGAAAAAAGCTGCTGCAGACAAGAAAGCTGCTGCAGAGAAAAAAGCTGCTGCAGAGAAGAAAGCTGCTGCAGAGAAAAAAGCTGCTGCAGAGAAAAAAGCTGCTGCAGACAAGAAAGCTGCTGCAGAGAAAAAAGCTGCTGCAGAGAAAAAAGCTGCTGCAGAGAAAAAAGCTGCTGCAGACAAGAAAGCTGCTGCAGAGAAAAAAGCTGCTGCAGAGAAAAAAGCTGCTGCAGAGAAAAAAGCTGCTGCAGAGAAAAAAGCTGCTGCAGAGAAGAAAGCTGCTGCAGATAAGAAGGCTGCTGCAGAGAAAAAAGCTGCTGCAGAGAAAAAAGCTGCTGCAGAGAAAAAAGCTGCTGCAGAGAAGAAAGCTGCTGCAGATAAGAAGGCTGCTGCAGAGAAAAAAGCTGCTGCAGAGAAAAAAGCTGCTGCAGAGAAAAAAGCTGCTGCAGAGAAAAAAGCTGCTGCAGAGAAAAAAGCTGCTGCAGAGAAAAAAGCTGCTGCAGAGAAGAAAGCTGCTGCAGAGAAGAAAGCTATTTCAGTAAACCAACTTGATCCTCAGAAAAAGCGTGACTCCAGGACTGAACTGTTAACAGTTTCAGTCTCTTTAGATACAGGTAAAATTGTTGGAATAGTTGCTGTAGGTATATTGGCTTCTGCTTTTCTTGTCTCTGCAATGGTATTTATTTCTGGCTAATTCAATTTTCAAAAATCTTATCTAAATTAAGTTTTTGATCATGGGTTTCTGCTATGTTTGCGTTTTTAACTTTTCCCAAAAGACATTAAACTGTGTTTAAAGATCGATTACAAGAAATTCTTGAATTCACTAAAAGTGAATCTCCTTATAGCAAAGCAAATAAAGGCTGGATTAATCAAGATACATTTTTAGAATTTGGTAAATCTTCTAGCGTCTTATCTAAACAAAAAGAAGCAGCAAAAATAACATTATTATGGCCCCCTATTCAAAGATTAATATCTAATTTATTAATTATAGTAATTTTATCTTCACTATTTGTTCTGTCTACTATAAAGGGGGCTAAACTTAACTTTAATCTAGGATCAATTTCTGTCGCTTTCAAAGATAAACTTGTTCAAATAGACACAAAAAAATCAAATATAATCTCTGAGGATAATCAAATTATTGATATTAATTTCAATTCTGAAAGTGAAGAAGATTTTCCAAAAGAAGAAATAAATATATTAACTGAAGATTTATCAGATAAAGAAGATTCATTAAAATCAGAAGATAATATCGCTAAAGATCAAATATCTGAATTAGAGGAAGAACAATTGGAAGAAATAGAAATTAAAAATGACGCCTCCATTTCAATTACAAAGAAATCTAAATCTAACTTTTTTTGAGTTTATTTGAAAAAATAAGAAATAAATAAGTTTTTTATAAATTTTTTTCTCTCTTCTACCTTTTTAGTTCAATGGGATGTTTAGATGATTTAATAAAAAATATTTTTTAGGAGTTTTTAAGGTGACAGACGCTAAGGGTAATCAACTCGCAACAATATCTGTTTATTTGAATACCCCAATAATTGCTGTTCTTTTAGGGGTGGGATTCATTGTGGGTTCTATTTTATTTGCAGGTATCTTGCTAATTGCTAGATAGCTAATTTATTTAACTCACTTCCCAAAGCAGGAAGTAGAAATCTATCTTTCACTAATTTTTCCCCAATAGTAAAAACAGCAACAAGCATAGGATTTTTATTGGGTGCTTCCCACCATGCGACATCGTGGCGAACCTCACTCATTAGACCTGCCTTGCTCCATAGTTTTGAAGAATAAGGAAGACCTTCGCCTAAAAAACCATCTACTTGATTATTTAAATCTTTCTTGCGAATAACTGGATCGAGTGATCGAAGGAAATTTTTTATAAATTTTTCACTTGCTTCTTTTGGAAGCATCTCTTTAGTCATTAATGATTCAAAAATTCTGGCACTTCCGTCTGTTGTCATACTGTTTCGATTCTCATTATTTTCTCCATAAAAGTCTTTTTCTCTTCCAAAAGGACCTTCATTCCAAGTTTTCTGACTACAGTTCCAATTTTGTATTTCAGGCCATCTAAGATCATTGAGCCAGGTGTTGATTAATTGTCTTTGGATTTTCCATCCTTGATAGTTGGATTCATTAAGAGATGGACCACTTGTTGTACCTGTCAAAAGATCTAAAATATAACTTGTGGCGTCATTATTAGAGTTTGCGATCATTTCATGTAATGCTCTTCTAAGTTCTTCTGAGTCAACAATTAAATCTTGTTGAAGCCATACCTGAGTCGCTAATGCATAAACTATCTTTACAACGCTTGCAGGATAAAAATTTCTGTTTGAATTCCACCCTGTTCCATATCCACCAGATGTAGATGGACTTTGCTTGTCATAGCGGATGCATGTTATTGCAATGTTTTCTTGAAGGTTTGGACGACCTTCTTTTTCAAATCTATCGAGGAGACCTTTCAGGCAATATGCCATCTCGGGGTCTTGTCGGTAGAACGCCATAGCGCTCGAGAAGAATTCAATATGACCTTAGAGGTTTTGCTAACTAAAGCTTCATTTGTTTTGGGAAGTTTATGGAAACTCAGAGTAAATATTGATGGATTTAAAAGTCCAAATAGTGATGAATTAGTTACTCAAGCAAGTATTGGTAGGAGTTTTCAATTGATTGATTGTGTTAAATACAATTATAAAAATAAAGAAATTATCGATAGAGTTAAAGTTCGTCTTTTGGAAGATGACTATATTTGTTGGTTTAGATTTTCTGAATTAATTCTTCAAGCGTCAAAAATAGAATCCTGGAAATTTGAATTTTTCACTGAAGATAAAATTAATTCTAAGATACCAAGTATTTTGTCTTGGACTAAGGCTGCGAAAAAAAATAATAATGAGTATTTGTGGGGTGGAACTATAGGTCCAAATTTTGATTGCTCTGGTTTGGTTCAATCTGCTTTTGCAAGTTCAGGTATTTGGATACCAAGAGATGCTTATCAGCAGGAAAAATTTTGTAAAAATGTAGGATTAGATATTGAAACTTTAGGCGAAAAATTAATACCTGGTGATTTGCTTTTCTTTGGATCTTCTGAAAAATGTACACATGTGGGATTACATATTGAGAATGGTTTTTATATTCACAGTTCTGGGGTAACTGATGGGCATAATGGAATAGAGATTGACGGTTTATTTCAACCGAACCTTGGAAAAATTGCTTCTTTTTATAGATCTAAATTTAGATCTGCTGGAAGAGTGATGTCTTGTTATCAGAGTGAAAAAACTCTAAAGAAGATTAATTGACCATTATGAGGAGTTTTGAATGAATTCTAATGTCACCTTATCAATAGTTGTTCCTATCTATAACGAAGAAGAAAGTCTTCCTGTTTTGGTTAATCAGTTATTAGAAGTTTTAGAGCCTACGGAAGAAACTTTTGAATTAGTTTTAGTAAATGATGGTTCCTCAGACGACAGCGCAGAGGTAATTAGAAAACTAAGCTTTGAGATACCAGAATTAGTTGGAGTTCTTCTACGTAAAAACTATGGACAGACTGCAGCTATGGCAGCAGGATTTGATATTTCTTCTGGTCAGATAGTCGTCACACTTGATGGTGATTTGCAAAATGATCCTAAAGATATTCCTTTATTAGTTAATAAGATTAGGGATGGATATGATCTTGTAAGTGGATGGAGATATCGAAGGCAAGATGCCGCTATAAGTAGAAAGCTTCCATCAAAAATTGCTAACCGGTTAATCGGGAAAGTTACTGGTGTTAGACTTAATGATTATGGATGTTCTTTAAAGGCTTATAGGAAAGAAGTACTGACAGATATGAGATTGTATGGAGAATTGCATAGGTTTTTGCCTGTTCTCGCAAATATTGAAGGAGCTAGGATTACGGAAGTCAAAGTAAATCATAGAGCTCGTCAATATGGATCTAGTAAGTATGGAATAGATAGAACTTTTAGAGTTTTAATGGATTTGTTGACTGTATGGTTTATGAATAGATTTTTAACTAGACCTATGTATGTTTTTGGTTTTGGTGGAATTCTTGCAATTATTGGGAGCCTCATAACAAGTTTTTACTTATTAACCATCAAACTTTTAGGAGAAGATATAGGGAATAGACCTTTACTTATTTTTGCTTTGCTTCTTGCAGTGACTGGAGTTCAACTTTTTGGGTTTGGATTGCTTGGAGAACTTCAGATCCGCACTTATCATGAAAGTCAAAATAGACCAATTTATCGCATTCGAGAGACATTTCGAGGAGGACGAGAATCTTGAGAATTTTTATCTATATCAATAGTTTTTCCTTTATAAGATGAAATGCCAGCAGCAGATGCAATAACAACGCTACTGTCAGAATCTTTTAATCCTCTTCTTAAAAATGGCAATGCTTTCTTGTTATCCCATTGACTAGCAATTTGAATGGCTAATAGTCGATCACTTGGGTTGCTAGAGATTAATTTTGTTAATTGTTTTTTTGTTTCTATTGAATTAAGTGAAGTTGGCTGTGAAAAAGGCTTCGTATTTTTGTTATTCTTTGTTGTTGATTTTTGATTTTGTAAACTCTTATCGATGATTAACTCGGATGATGCTAACTCAGCCTTTGAAAAGGAATCCTTTTCAGATCTGAAAAAAGCTGATGCCTTGGATTGTTTTTTTGAACTCCAAAGGATTAAAGCAATAATTAGAGCTAAACCACCTGCAAAAACTTGATTCATTATGAAAAATTTTTGAGTATTAATTCTATTTTTATAAGATAAACGGATTAAACTTTTATGTCATCAATGGTATTTACTTCACTTAAGAAGAAAAGAATTCAGTAGAATATAATTGATTTATTTAAAAAAGTAATGACTAGCGAACTTGCTACGAATTTGCTTCCAAGTATTCTTGTTCCTCTTGTAGGAATTATGATTCCTGCAGTATCGATAGTGATGCTTGGACGATATATAACTGCAACTGAATAATTTTAAATTTTATTTTGTCAACGTTAGCTTATTCCTATGACTGAATCTAAAGAAACACTTATGCAGAAATGGGCTGTAAAAACAGTTCAAGATCCAACGGTTGGTAATCTTCAAACCCCTGTTAATAGTGGTTGGTTTACAAGGATGGTTATTAATAATTTGCCAGTATATAGAGAGGGCTTGTCTCCAAATTTTAGAGGCCTTGAAACAGGAGCAATTTTTGGCTATTTACTTTTTGGCCCTTTTTCTATGACTGGACCTCTTCGAAATACTGATTTTGCTTTGACAGCAGGATTGCTCGGTGGAGTTGGAGCTATTCAAATATTAACAGCACTTTTTATCCTTTATAATGCACCTGGTAAGTCCCCTAATGTTCAACCACCGGATGCAACTGTTATGAATCCTCCTGCTGACCTATTTACAAGATCAGGATGGACTGATTTTACAAATGGTTTTTGGTTAGGAGGTACTGGAGGTGTTGTTTTTGCTTGGCTGCTTATTGGTACTTTGCATTTAGATACTGTCCTTCCTCTGATCAAAGAATATCATTTATTAGGAGCCTAAAAATTTTTCCTAGAAGAAGTTTTAATAAAAAGCCCCTATTTTAATAGGGCTTTTTATTCCTATTATTAACTTGAATAATAGGAATAAAAACTCAAAGCTCATATTTTTTCTTTTAAATTTAGCTTATTTTTATCTGTCTTTTTACGATTAAATTGATACTTTTTGTTTTTTTATTAACTAGCTAAAGTTAACTTAGTAATACAACTTCAAAAAAAAGAACACTACCCAATAGATAGTGTTCTTTTTTTTTAGTTGTATAAAGTATTATCCAAACTTACCTGAAGTTGAGGCTATAACAAAAGCTCCAAAGGTTATAAAGTTTCCAAAAGTGAAATGAGATAGACCAACCAAACGGGCTTGAACAATTGACAATGCAACTGGCTTATCTCTCCAACCGACAAGGTTAGCTATTGGTGTTCTTTGATGAGCCCAGACTAGAGTTTCAATAAGTTCTTGCCAATAACCTCTCCAAGATATGAGGAACATAAATCCAGTAGCCCATATTAGATGACCAAATAAGAACATCCAAGCCCATGGTGATAAAGCATTGACTCCAAAGGGGTTATAACCATTGATTAACTGAGAGCTATTAAGCCACAGATAATCTCTAAACCAGCCCATTAAATAGGTGCCTGATTCATTGAATTGAGCCGTATTGCCCATCCAAATTGCCAAATGCTTCCAATGCCAATAAAAAGTTATCCAAGCAATTGTATTTAAAGCCCAGAACATTGCTAAATAAGTAGCGTCCCAAGAAGAGCTATCACATGTACCTCCACGACCAGGTCCATCACAAGGGAACGCAAATCCCAAATCTTTTTTGTCTGGAATTAATTTAGTTCCTCTTGCATCAAGGGCACCTTTAATAAGAATCAAAGCAGTTGTATGAAGTCCTAGTGCAATAGCATGATGAACCAGGAAATCTGCGGGTCCTATAGGTAGGAAATTCGTTAGCGCATCAGGTCTATTGATCATATCAAGCCAGTAATGGTTTCCTGGCATGGAGCTTGCTGCTATTGAAGCTGAGCTTGCGGAATTAGCTAATAAAGCATTAAAGCCATACATCATCTTCCCACTTGCAGCTTGAGCGAACTGAGCGAAAACTGGTTCAATTAGAATTTGCTTTTCGGGAGTTCCAAAGGCTACAACTACATCATTGTGAACGTAAATTCCAAGAGTATGAAAGCCAAGAAGCATAGTTACCCAACTTAAGTGACTAATCAATGCTTCCTTAGTGCTAAGGATTCTTGCTAAAACATTATCTCTGTTTAGTACTGGATCGTAATCTCTAACAAAGAAAATTGCTCCATGAGAGAAAGCACCAACCATCAAAAACATCGCTATGTATTGATGATGGGTATATAGGGCTGATTGAGTAGTGTAATCCCTTGCGATAAATGCATATGAAGGTAGTGCACCCATATGCTGTGCAACTAGGCTGCAAGCCACACCTAGAGATGCAAGAGCAAGACCAAGTTGAAAATGAAGTGAGTTATTAACTGTCTCGAAAAGACCGTTATGCTTTATCCCGAAATAACCTTTATGTGGATCTTTTGGATGACTTGTGTTATGTGCTTCAACAATTTCTTTAAGACTATGACCTATTCCAAAATTAGTTCTATACATATGACCAGCAATTATAAATACAACACCTATGGCTAAATGATGGTGAGCTATATCAGTTAGCCATAGTGATTCACTTTGAGGGTGAAGACCTCCTAAGAATGTAAATATAGCTGTTCCAGCTCCTTCAGAGGTTCCAAAAACTGCATTAAGAGAATCAGGATTTTGAGCATAGGCGCCCCAATTTCCTGAAAAGAATGGAGTTAACCCTTCCGGGTGAGGCATAACAGTTAGCCAATTATCCCAGCCAACGTGTATACCCCTTGATTCAGGTATTGCAACATGAATTAAATGACCAGTCCAAGCAATGCTACTGAATCCAAAAAGAACAGATAAATGATGGTTTAATTGAGATTCTGCATTCTTGAACCATGCTAAAGATGGCCTGTACTTTGGTTGAAGATGTAACCATCCTGCAAATAGCAGCCAGCAAACAAGAATGTTTATAAATATTGCGCCTTGAAAAAGTTGTTCATTAGTTCTCATCCCAATTGTGTACCACCAATGATATAAACCCGAATAAGCAATATTTACAGGAGATGTAGCTCCTGCTTGTGTTAATGCCTCAGTAAGACCTGGTCCAAAATGTGGATCCCAAATTGCATGAGCAATTGGCCGAGAATGAAGTGGATCTAGAACCCATTGTTCAAAGTTGCCTTGCCAAGCGATGTGAAAAAGGTTTCCAGCAACCCAAAGACCAATTACTGCTAGATGTCCAAAATGTGTGGAGAAAAGCTTTTGATATAACTGCTCTTCAGTCATACCATCATGACTTTCAAAATCATGAGCAGTAGCTATTCCGTACCAGATTCTTCTGGTTGTGGGGTCTTGAGCAAGACCCTGATTGAAAGATGGAAATTTAGTTGCCATTTTTTAAGAAATCAGAAAGGGTCAGCCGAGACCTATTAAGCGAGCATGGAAGAAGGCCCATGTAGTAGCTATTCCTCCAAGAAGGAAATGAGCTGCTCCAACCGCGCGACCTTGAGTAATTGATAAAGCCCTTGGTTGAATAGTGGGGGCTAATTTAAGTTTATTATGAGCCCAGACTATTGACTCAAATAATTCTTGCCAGTAGCCACGACCACTAAATAAGAACATAAGACTAAATGCCCATACAAAATGTGCTCCAAGGAACATCAATCCATACATACTTATGGGTTGACCATAACTTGTAAGGACTTGAGAAGATTGTGCCCATAGGAAATCTCTTAGCCATCCATTGATTGTTATGGAGCTTTGAGCGAAATTGCCTCCAGTCAAGCCCCAAACATCACTTTGCATTTTCCATGAGAAATGGAAGATAACAACTGAAAGTCCGTTGTACATCCAGAATAAACCAAGGAAAACATGATCCCAAGCAGATACTTGGCATGTGCCTCCTCTTCCTGGACCATCGCAAGGGAACCTAAAACCAAGATTTGCTTTGTCAGGTATCAGTCTGGAGCTTCTAGCAAATAAGACACCTTTTAGAAGAATTAAAAGTGTTACGTGAATAGTAAATGCATGAATATGGTGAATCATAAAATCTGCAGTCCCTAGTGGAATAGGGGCAATTCCAATTTTCCCCCCTACTTGACTTACAGAACCATTGAAAACTTCACTCACTAATCCACTTTGAAGATTTACATTTGCCCCTGCGAGCGTTGTAGATCCAGCAGCTGAATGGTGAATATTTTGAATCCATTGAGCAAATACAGGTTGAAGTTGGATTCCTGTATCACTAAACATATCTGCAGGTCTTCCTAAGGCTCTCATTACATCGTTATGAATATATAAACCGAAGCTATGGAAACCTAAGAACATGCAAGCCCAATTAAGATGACTTATTAGTGCATCTCTAGCTTTTAGAACTCTATCGAGAACATTATCAATATGAAGAGCTGGATCATAGTCCCTAACCATTGCAATAGCAGAATGAGCTGCAGCACCAACTATGAATAAGCCTCCAATCCACATATGATGAGTAAAGAGACCTAAAACAGTTGGATAATCAATCGACAAGTAAGGATATGGAGGCATCGCATACATGTGATGAGAAATGATGATGCTCAAGGAGCCAATCATTGCAAGGTTTAAGCCAAGCTGAGCATGCCAACTATTAGCTAAAAACTCATAAATGCCCTTGTGACCATTTGGAGCAGGGAAAAGAATTGGATCTCCAGCATGATTATCTAATATCTCTTTGAGGCTATGGCCAATGCCAAACATTGTTCTATATACGTGTCCACCAAATACAGCTAGTACTCCAAATGCCAAATGATGATGAGAAATATCTGTCATCCATAAGCTACCTGTAACAGGATTTAGACCACCTTTGAAAGTTAAAAAATCACTGAACGCCCACCAATTAGTCGTAAAGAAATTTTCAACTGTTCTTCCAGCTAGACCAGGGAATATTTGACTAGCAATGGCAGGGTTGCAAAGCTCGTGAGGCAGAGGCATATCCGCAATTGAAGCAATAGGAATGCCATCAATAATCAGAGGCTTACCGGCATCAATTGCATCCATGATCGCTGCAGTTGGTGCACCAATGTGAATGCAATGTCCAGCCCAAGCAATTGAACCTAAACCAACAAGACCAGCAATGTGGTGATTGAGCATAGATTCAAGATTTCTGAACCAATCGAGCTTAGGAGCAGCTTTGTGATAGTGATATATACCCCCGTGAAGCATAATGGCAGCCATTAGCAAAGCACCAATTGCTAGAGCCATTAACTCTGTTTCGTTAGTAATACCCCAGCCTCTCCACATCTGAAAGATTCCTGATGTGATCTGTATTCCGTGATAATTACCACCCAAATCAGCATTAAGCATTTCTTGACCAACTATTGGCCAAACAACCTGCGCTCCAGGTTTCACATGAGTTGGGTCGGCTAGCCAGCCTGAATAATTGGAAAAGCGAGCTCCATGGAAAAAAGCAGCACTCATCCAAATAAAGATGACTGCTAAATGTCCAAAGTGAGCTGAAAAGACCTTTCTACTAGTCTCTTGTAGATCTCCAACATGGGTATCAAAATCATGCGCATCAGCATGAAGATTCCATATCCAAGTGGTAGTTTTTGGGCCCTTGGCAAGGGTTTTAGACCAAAAACCAGGCTTATCAAGCTTGGAAAAATCTACAGGGATTGCATCAGTTTCGATAGGTTTATCGAGAACTGGTTCTTTTTTTTGTTCTCTTTCTGGGGGGCTTATGGTCATCGAGTGATTCCTTTAGGAATGTGATCGAGGTGGGTGGGTAATCTTTTCAGATTAGTTGTTAAATCTAGAGGGAAAAACTAATGAAAAAAAGCTAGTTCCGTGGATAGATTTAGGAATTCAAGACCTACCTTGAAAGGTAATTGAATTTGTGATTTTTAGTTATGTCACAATCATAAAACAGAGATTCAGTTACTACGGTCACGTGTAACAAATGTTCTACACTTTTATTTTTGTGTCAATTCGAAATTCGAAACTTTGCTTAACCTCAATTTTTTGAGAGGTGAAATAAAGAATCAATCAAATTTCAGATAGGAGTTTTGGTGATAGATATCTTAAATTAAGATTCGTCCAAATAGCTATTTATCCTAGTTATCGTAACGTTTTTCGCTTACTAGGCACTCTTTAAGTGCTTATTCATAGGCAAATATACTCTTATTTTATACATTTTAAAAATTGTTTTTTAATCATTAGCGAATCTTTTTTATGGCATTTTATTGAAATGCATCAAAATAAAGCTGTTTCTTATTTTTGTTCTGGAAAAACCTTTAGTTAATACTCCAAAAAGAATTGCATTTGGATTTTCTTTGAGTTCTTTGCCTTTGCTCGAAAGATTAAAGGCATCTAATCATGTTGATCACATTTTCATGTCGTATAGATCAGATTTTTTATTCGAAGAAAAAGCTTCAGGTTTGATTCAATCAATGCCTAAAGCTTTTTTAAAAGATCATTGGCAGAAAAACAATAAATTAATTTTTATAGGTTCAATCGGAGCAGTAGTTAGGCTCATTTCTCCTTTCGTCAGTTCTAAGGAAAATGATCCAGCGATACTGGTTATGGATTCAAAAGCTAAAAATATTATTCCTTTATTGGGAGGCCATAAACAAGGGGGAGATATGTTTGCAAATGAATTATCAGCAGCTTTAGAAGCAGAAGCGATTTTTACCTCAGATTCATTTATTGAAAGAAAAATATCCTTGGATTGTTTTGGCAAAGGTTGGGGTTGGGAAAGAGGAGGAGATAATGTTGATTGGCGAAATTTAATGATTAAACAAGCTAGGGGGCGAAAAAATCTTGTTTTTCAATCTAAAGGCTCGAAACTATGGCATAAGTTGAAAGCTTGCTCAAATTTTTCTTTTTTAGAAAAAAATGATCAGATATCTTCTAAAAATATCGATTTATATATAGGTCAAGAGAAAAAAAGCATATGTTCATGGCATCCATCATCAATAATTATCGGAATTGGTTGCGAGAGAAATACTGATGAAAAATTGATTAAAAGAGCAATTAATGAGTCTTTTTCTGAAAAAGGGTTGTCACTTCTTTCAATCGCTTGTATTGCAACGATTGATAAAAAAAATGATGAAATTGGATTATTGAATTTATCAAAAAAAAATGAATGGCCAATTAATTTTTTTAGTGCTCTTGAACTTTCAAAAGTAAAGGTCCCTACTCCCTCAAATGTGGTTTTAAAAGAAATGGGAACCCCCTCAGTAGCTGAGGCGGCAGCAATTTCTCAGGGAGCAGAGAGTGGAAGGTTAATACAAGAAAAACAAATCTATTACGCCAAAGAGGATGAATTTGGGGCTGTAACTATTGCATTGGTAGAGCTTGATAAACCTTTTGCTCCCCATAAAGGTGAATTGCATTTAATTGGTAGTGGGCCTGGAAAATTAGAAATGCTTACTTCTGACTCACGCCAAGTTTTGACTAGATGTGCTGTTTGGATTGGTTATGGTCCTTACTTAAATTATTTGGAAGCCATACGAGGTCATGATCAGGTTCGAATCGATTCAGAATTAACTTTTGAAAAAGATCGTTGTCATCATGCTCTTGATCTTGCGAAACAGGGAGTAAAGGTTGCTTTGATTTCTTCTGGAGACAGTGGAATTTATGGAATGGCAGGATTGGCGCTTGAACTTTGGCTAAATGAAAGGGTTGATTCAAGACCTTTATTTCAAGTTCATCCAGGTATTAGTTCTTTCCAAATGGCTGCTGCAAAACTAGGAGCTCCTTTTATGCATGATTTTTGCTCCATCTCTTTAAGTGATCTTTTGACTCCTTGGAATCAAATTGAGAAGAGAATAAAAAGTGCAGCTATTGGTGACTTTGTTCTTGCAATATTCAACCCAAAATCAATTAAACGTTATTGGCAGCTGAAAAAGACAGTTGATTTATTACTTGAATTTCGCAAACCAAGCACACCTGTTGCTATTGCTAGGCAGCTTGGGAGGCCAGAGGAAAGTATAGAACTGCATACTCTCGAAACTTTGCCATTTGATCAGGTCGATATGCTTACGATTCTGGTTATTGGTAATAGTCGGAGTGTTATCAAAAACAATAAATTTTTAACACCCAGAGGCTATTCCCTTGATTAAATTTTTATATTCTTTTAACCCAAAAAGTCAAATACTTTGTTTTTAGCTTATTTTTGTTATCAACTTGAGAAGAAGTTAAAAAATCAAGTCAATCTGGAAATTCTTTCTAAAGTTAGTTTGTTATTAAAAGAGCTTTGCTTAAACCAGACTGGTTACGTGTTAAGGCACCACAGCAAGAGAGGATTGGCAATGTTGCTGATCTATTAGTTGATTTAAAACTCAATACAGTTTGTCAGGAAGCAAGTTGTCCAAATATCGGAGAATGCTTTGCAGGGGGTACTGCTACTTTTTTAATCATGGGCCCTGCTTGCACTCGGAAATGCCCTTATTGTGATATCTCATTTGATAACTCCAAAAGGCTTTTAGATCCATCAGAACCTGATCGTTTAGGTGAAGCTGTTTACAGGATGGGCTTAACTCATGTTGTAATAACTTCGGTGAATCGAGATGACTTAGAGGATGGTGGCGCAAGTCAATTTTTGAAATGTATTAAAGCCGTTCAAAGCAAATCTCCTTTTACCTCTATTGAAGTCTTAATTCCAGATCTTTGTGGTAATTGGGATGCTTTAAAAGTCATTTTGGATGCTGCTCCAAACGTTCTAAATCACAATATTGAGACAGTTCCAAGGCTATATCCAAGAGTAAGACCTCAAGGAAAATATGAAAGGTCTTTGGAATTATTAAAAAGAGTTCGTGAAGGTTGGCCAAGAGTATATACAAAATCAGGCTTAATGGCTGGATTAGGAGAAACGGATGAAGAGATTTTGAGCGTTCTTTATGATCTGCATCTACATAAAGTCGACATAGTAACTATTGGCCAATATTTGTCACCAGGACCAAAACATTTACCTGTCAATAGATTTGTATCTCCTTCGCAATTTGATAGTTACCGTATTGAGGGAGAAAATAAATTAGGATTTTTACAAGTAATTAGCTCACCATTAACTCGAAGTAGCTATCACGCTGGAGAAGTGAAAAAATTAATGATGTCTCATCCAAGATAATTGGAAAACTTTGGCTGTCTTCGATCAATTGATATCCATTCTTGAAGATCCCAGTTGACTAAATCATTTTTTATCATGGGATCATTCGCTATGATTTTTTTTGCTGTTAAATAATCCTTAGCTTCAAGAATTAATAACCCCCCTCCGCCTGGAATTTTTTTTTCATTTATTAAATATCCGCTTTGGATGTAATGGCCTAATTTATTCATCTCTTTGACCCATTCTTTATGCATTAATAAATGTTTTTTCCTTTCATCGTTAGATAATTCTAAGGTTTTATCTTTAAACTTCTCAGTCTTAATAAATATAGGCATTCTTATCTTTCTATATTGTCGCTTTCTCAAGTTGTTCCTGAATACCTAATTTATTTTTTTCGCTTGGAGGAACTACTATCTTAAATAACTTTTTCCAAGAAGACCAATCTGAGAGAATTTTGTTTGCTATGGGACTTTTAGTTTTCTGAAGATATTCAATAATTAGGTCCTTTAAGAATTTCTCTTGGTTAGTTGAAGTCAGATTATGGACCTCAACAATTTCATTATTTATTTTTAAGTGAATTTCATTTTTTTTGTCAAGAATAAATGCTATCCCTCCAGTCATCCCTGCTCCAATATTTCTTCCGGTTTTTCCCAGAACAACAACCACTCCCCCAGTCATATATTCGCAACAATGGTCCCCCGCTCCTTCAATAACAGCATGAGCGCCGCTATTGCGAACTCCAAAACGTTCTCCTGCTATTCCAAGGGCGAATAATTTTCCACCCGTTGCTCCATATAAACATGTATTTCCTAGTATTACTTGAGCGTTGGATGTGTGATTGATGATTTCAGGAACAACGGTAATTGAGCCTCCGTTAATGCCTTTGCCTACATAATCATTAGCTTCTCCCACTAAAAAAATATTCATTCCTTTTAAAATAAAGGCACCAAAACTTTGCCCCGCTGAACCTTTAAATATTAAATTTAAATTCCCTTTAAAACCTTTGTTCCCATATTCTTTAGCTATTACTCCAGAGATCCGTGCACAAACACTTCTGTCGGTGTTAACTATTGAGATTTCTTTAGTGATGCTTCCATGGGTCTTAATTGCATTGGAAATTTCTTGATCTTTGAGAAGAGCATTCTCAAGAACTTCTCCATTGCTATGAGCATCTATTTCGTGGCTCAACCATGAACGATCTTTTGAGTTTTTTAAAGGTTTGAGAAGGCTAGAAAGGTCAACCTCTTTTGTTTTTGTTAGTTGTAGGTTCCTTGGAATTAATAAATCTGTTCTTCCAATAAGATCTTCGACTTTTGCTACACCAACTTGACTCATCAATTGTCTTACCTCCTCAGCTACGAAGATAAAGAAGTTCACCACATGTTCTGGTAAACCTGGGAATCTTTTTCTTAAGCCTTCTTTTTGAGTTGCAACACCGACTGGACATTTATTTGTATGGCAAATCCTCGCCATGATGCAACCCTCGGCGATCATTGCGATTGTTCCAAAACCATATTCTTCTGCTCCAAGTAAAGCCGCAATCAGGACATCCCATCCTGTTTTTAAACCTCCATCTGCTCTTAACAAAACCCTTTTGCGCAGACCATTTTCTAATAAAGATCTATGAACCTCAGTTAATCCAAGTTCCCATGGCAAACCAGCGTGTTTAATTGAACTCAGTGGCGAGGCACCCGTTCCGCCATCATGTCCTGAAATCTGGATTACATCAGCATTTGCTTTGGCTACTCCCCCTGCAATTGTGCCAATACCTATTTCGGCAACTAATTTTACACTCACTTTTGCAGTTGGATTTATTTGATGTAGGTCGTGAATAAGTTGAGCCAGGTCTTCTATGGAGTAAATATCATGATGAGGAGGAGGTGAAATAAGAGCTACACCTGGCTTGCTATTGCGAAGCTTGGCTATGTATTCATCAACCTTTGCTCCAGGTAATTGTCCACCTTCTCCAGGTTTTGCTCCTTGGGCTACTTTGATTTCTAATTGCTTTCCGCTAGTTAAATATTCAGGGGTTACACCAAATCGGCCAGACGCAATTTGTTTAATTGCAGAACAAGCTGTATCTCCATTTAAAAGTCCTTTGATATTGGGTAAGGTTTTTGACTGATTATTTTCATCAACATCTTCAAGGATATTGAATCTAGCGGGATCTTCTCCTCCTTCACCACTATTACTTTTGCCTCCAATTCTGTTCATTGCTATTGCAAGAACTTCATGGGCTTCCCTTGATAGTGCGCCAAGACTCATGCCACCGGTGCAAAATCTTTGACAAATACTCTCAACACTCTCTATTTGATCGAGAGGTAAAGGCTGTGCAGCTTTTTTAAGAGTAAGTAGATCTCTTAGGGTTGTTGCTGGACGACTTTCTAGTAGTTGTTGATAAGTTTTGAAGTGGTCATATCCTGGCCCAGCTTTGACTGCAGCATGAAGAATTTTTGACATTTCAGGATTATTCAAATGAAATTCTCCACTATTTCGATATTGAACAAATCCATTAAAGTCAAGTTTTTTTTGCTCTAGCTCTGGAAACGCTTTTTTATGAAACGAAATTGTCTCGATTGATAATTCTCTAAGAGTGAGTCCAGCTATGCGACTTGTCGTTCCTTTGAAAGCTAAATCAATTAAATCTGCACCAATACCTATGGCTTCAAAAATTTGTGCTCCATGATAACTTGCTAAAACAGAGATTCCTATTTTTGAAAGTATTTTTCTTAATCCATCCTCCATTGCTTTCTTAACATTTTCTTGAGCAATCTCTATGGATAAATTAGACAACTTCCCATCGGAAATCAGTTTTTGAGTTTTAGGTAGTTGCCACCAATGGCGAGTAGTTTCCCATGTTAACCATGGACAAATTGCACTTGCTCCAAATCCAATTAGACAGGCTATGTGGTGGGTACTCCAGCATTGAGCTGTATCTATAATTATTGAAGTTTTTAGCCTTAGTCCCTTGCGAAGTAAGTGATGGTGAACTGACGCAACAGCTAGAAGAGGAGGAATGTATGATTTTTCTCGATTAATATTTCTATCTGAAAGGATTAGTACTTCTCCGCCATTAATTACACAATTTTCTGCTTCCTGGCATAGATATTTAATTCCTTTATCTAGGCTTAGTTCAGGGTTATCTGTAGGAATTAATGTAGATATTTTCTTGCAATTAAGACCAGATTTTGTTATTGAAGTTAATTCTTTCTCATTAATAACTGGTGATTTAATATGAACTAGTCTTGCAGATTCTGCTTTTGGAGATAATGGAGCTTTCCTAACACCAAGGTGCATTTCTAAGCTCGTAACAAGTTTTTCTCTGAGAGGGTCAATTGGAGGATTAGTTACTTGTGCAAACCTTTGTTTGAAATAGTCATAAAGAATATGTGATTTCTTGGAAAGTATGGCTAGTGGAATATCATCTCCCATGCAATAAGTTGGTTCTTTTGCATTTGCAGCCATGCTATTGATTATATAATCAAAATCTTCTGCACTAAATCCAAATGCAATTTGTTGCTGTAGTAACTCTTGCTTATTAAATTTATTATTTACTTCCCAATTTTGGTTGTTGAGATTAATACGATTTGCTTTTAACCAATCTAAGTATGGATATCTGTTTGCTGATTCTTCTTTGACATCCCAGTTTCGTAAAATCCTCTTCTTTTCTAAATCTACTGACAGCATTTGACCGGGTCCTAGCCGACCTTTTTCTTGAATTTGATTCTCATCTAATTCAACAACACCTGTTTCAGATCCCATAACAACATATCCATTTTTAGTGATGCAATAGCGAGCTGGTCTTAGACCATTTCTGTCAAGTGTTGCTCCTATGTTTCTTCCGTCAGTAAAAACTATTAATGCTGGCCCATCCCATGGCTCCTGAGTCCCTGCAGCGTATTCATAAAAAGCAGTGATTTCAGGTTTGTTTATTAACTCAGGTTGGTCTCTAAAAGCCTCAGGTATAAGTGTTAATAAGCTATCAGTTATTGGTCGGCCGCTTCGAACCAATAGCTCAAGAGTTAAATCAAGATTGGCTGAATCACTAAATAAATTATTGACAATCGGTTTTAGATCACTTGCATTGTCTTCCCATACTGAACTTATATCCGTTTCAGCTGCCTTCGCCCAATTTATATTTCCTAGCAGTGTATTTATTTCTCCATTATGACCTAAAAGTCTCATGGGTTGAGCTAATGGCCACTTTGGTAAAGTATTCGTACTAAATCTTCTGTGGTAAACCGCATATGAAACTTTAAATCTGTCGTCCTGTAGATCTTTATAAAAAGGAGCCAGTATCTCAGATCTGACCATTCCTTTATATACAATTGTTTTGTTACTTAAAGAGCATATATAGAGACCTAGTTTATCTTCTTTTAATTCTATATTTGCCCGATTGGAAATCCTTTGCTTTAGTCTGAAAAGCAAAGCTTCAAGACTAATTTCTTGATCTTGAATATCAACTATCCATTGTGTAATAAAGGGTTCATTTTCTTTTGCAAGTTTTCCTAAAACTTCATTATCAACTGGAACATCTCTCCAGCCTTTAGAAGTTAAGCCTAAATATTCAGCTTCTTGTTCACATATTTTTTTTGATATTTCCCTATTCTTTTCATCTTTAGGCATAAAAATCATCCCTATTCCTGATGATTTAGTCTCACATTCTTTAGCGGTTTGCCAAACTTGCTTTAGATATGACCATGGAATTTCGCATAAAATCCCAGCGCCATCACCTGAATCGCTATCTCCCCCGCATCCGCCTCTATGCTCCATGCAACTCAGCCCACGTAAAGCCTGAGACAAGACCCAATTGTTTTGCTTGCCCTCGACGCTCGCTATGAATCCAACTCCACAAGAATCTTTTTCCCCAGAGAAGGCATCTGGATAGGTGCTATCGCAATAAGGCCAATTTGATCTTGAGGGTCGTTGATGCATGTTTTTTAACTTACTATTTTTCTTTTCTTGCAAAAGTGCTATCGGTAAGCTTTGAAATGAATGATTAGATTGATTTGATAGTTCCTAGAGTTACATCTTAAACATTTTTGTCGACCATCAAGTTTTTTCTTCAATACTTTCTTTAAAAATTCGTCCCTTATGCTTAAACCTGAATAAAAATAAAATGTTAATTAAAAAAAAATCCTAATTTGGGTGCTTGACCGAGTAATCTAGACAATTGTTGAATCTGGTCGAACTCAGACCAAATATAAAATTAATGCCAACCATTCAACAGTTGATAAGAACAGAGCGAAAGACTCTAAAAACAAAGACCAAATCTCCTGCTTTGCGAGGTTGTCCAGAAAGGAGAGGCGTTTGTACCAGGGTTTATACCTCAACTCCCAAAAAACCTAACTCTGCTTTAAGAAAAGTTGCTCGTGTCAGATTAACCTCAGGTTTTGAAGTTACTGCTTACATAGGTGGTATCGGTCACAACCTTCAAGAACACTCTGTAGTTTTGCTGAGGGGTGGAAGAGTTAAGGATCTACCAGGTGTGAGATATCACATAGTCAGAGGAACTCTTGATACTGCTGGGGTTAAAGACCGTAGACAGTCAAGATCAAAATATGGAGCTAAATCTCCCAAGGAATAAAACTTATTTTTGATTCATTGAATTTCTCCCTTATACAAATTTAATTTCATGTCAAGAAGAAACGCAGCAGAAAAAAGACCTGTTCTCCCTGATCCTCAGTTCAATAATCGTTTGGCAAGTATGATGGTCCATCGATTGATGAAGCACGGTAAGAAATCAACAGCTCAAAGAATTCTTTCTGATGCTTTTGGTTTGATTAACGAACGAACTGGTTCGGATCCCATTGAATTGTTTGAAACAGCAGTGAAAAATGTTACTCCTCTTGTTGAAGTAAGAGCTAGAAGAGTAGGCGGAGCTACATATCAGGTTCCCATGGAGGTCCGTCAAGAAAGAGGGACTGCGATGGCCCTCAGATGGTTGGTAAATTTCTCAAGATCAAGAAATGGTAGAAGCATGGCTCAAAAACTTGCTGGGGAGCTCATGGATGCAGCTAATGAGGCTGGGAACGCAGTGAGAAAGAGGGAAGAGACGCATAAAATGGCTGAAGCAAATAAAGCTTTTGCACATTACCGCTACTGATTTTTTCAAATTTTTCTATTCAATTTCAAAAAATATTTCTTTTTTTGCATGCTGAGTTGTAGAGTCCACCAGCATTTTAAAGCCCTTTAGTCGGAGAATTTTCTGTGGCACGAGCCTTTCCTTTGGAACGAGTAAGAAATATCGGGATTGCTGCACATATTGATGCTGGTAAAACCACTTGTACTGAGAGAATTCTCTTCTACTCGGGTGTTGTACACAAAATGGGTGAAGTCCATGACGGTGCCGCAGTTACCGATTGGATGGCCCAAGAGAGAGAAAGAGGCATAACAATTACTGCAGCAGCAATTTCAACTACTTGGGATGATCACCGTATCAATATTATTGATACGCCTGGACACGTTGACTTCACAATCGAAGTCGAACGTTCGATGAGAGTACTTGATGGCGTTATTGCTGTTTTTTGTGCTGTGGGCGGCGTTCAGCCCCAATCCGAGACTGTTTGGCGACAAGCCGATAGATATTCCGTCCCAAGGATGGTTTTTGTTAATAAAATGGATAGAACAGGCGCTGATTTCCTAAAGGTCCATGGACAAATCAAAGACAGATTGAAAGCTAATGCAGTGCCAATTCAATTACCTATAGGAGCCGAGAATGATCTGAAAGGTATTATTGATCTTGTAGGTAATAAAGCATATATATATAAAGATGATTTAGGCAAAGATATTGAAGAGACTGAGGTTCCCTCCGACATGGTTGATTTAGTTTCTGATTGGCGCTCTAAATTAATGGAGTCGATAGCTGAAACTGATGAGGAATTACTGGACGCTTTTCTAGAAAATGGTGAGTTAACTGTTGATCAATTGAAGTCTGGGATAAGGGAGGGTGTTCTTAAACATGGCTTAGTTCCAATGTTATGTGGTTCAGCTTTTAAAAATAAAGGTGTTCAGTTGCTTCTTGATGCTGTTGTTAATTATCTACCCGCCCCCGTTGATGTGCCTCCTATTCAAGGTCTGCTTCCTAACGGGAAAGAAGCTGTAAGGCCCTCAGATGATTCTGCACCATTTAGCGCGCTTGCATTCAAGGTAATGGCAGACCCATACGGGAAATTAACTTTTGTACGTATGTATTCTGGCGTTCTTGAGAAAGGAAGTTATGTTCTCAATTCAACCAAGGATGCCAAAGAGAGAATATCAAGACTAATTATTTTGAAAGCTGATGACCGTGAAGAGGTAGATGAACTAAGGGCGGGGGATCTTGGAGCCGTACTAGGACTTAAAAATACAACCACTGGAGATACGTTATGTGCTTCTGATGAAGCAATTGTATTAGAAACGCTCTTTATCCCTGAACCTGTTATTTCGGTTGCTGTTGAACCTAAGACCAAAGGCGATATGGAAAAACTTGGGAAAGCTTTAACCTCACTTTCCGAAGAAGATCCAACATTCAGAGTAAGTACTGATCAAGAAACAAATCAAACTGTTATCGCTGGAATGGGTGAGCTTCATCTAGAGATTCTGGTTGATCGAATGTTGAGAGAATTCAAGGTTGAGGCAAATATTGGTGCTCCACAAGTTTCCTACCGTGAAACTATTCGAGCCAGTTCTTCAGGAGAAGGAAAGTTTGCGAGACAAACAGGGGGTAAAGGTCAATATGGACATGTAGTTATCGAAGTTGAGCCAGGTGAGCCAGGCACTGGATTTGAATTTGTCAATAAAATTGTTGGGGGATCAGTTCCAAAGGAATATATTAAACCTGCGGAATCTGGCATGAAGGAAACATGTGAATCTGGAGTGATTGCAGGCTATCCTCTTATTGATGTCAAAGTCACTTTGGTTGATGGCTCTTATCATGATGTTGATTCATCAGAAATGGCCTTCAAAATTGCTGGCTCAATGGCTTTCAAAGATGGAATCAAGAAGTGCAATCCTGTCCTTCTAGAACCTATGATGAAAGTTGAGGTAGAAGTCCCTGAGGACTTCCTAGGCTCTATAATTGGAGATCTGTCCTCTAGACGAGGCCAGGTCGAAGGTCAGTCCATCGATGATGGGCAGTCCAAAGTCCAGGCAAAAGTGCCATTAGCCGAAATGTTTGGCTATGCCACTCAACTCCGATCAATGACTCAAGGTCGGGGTATTTTCTCAATGGAGTTCAGCACTTACGAGGAAGTTCCTCGTAATGTTGCTGAAGCAATTATCTCCAAGAATCAGGGCAATTCCTGATCTCTAAAATTTACTAACCATCCCCCGATTCTTTAAAAAAAATGGCTCGCGAGAAGTTTGAGAGGAACAAACCTCACGTCAACATAGGTACTATTGGCCACGTTGACCATGGCAAAACAACCCTTACTGCTGCAATTACAAAGGTTTTAGCCAAGAAGGGTCAAGCCAAAGAACAAGACTATGCAGATATTGATGGTGCCCCAGAAGAGCGAGAGCGTGGAATCACAATCAATACTGCTCACGTTGAATACGAAACTGATGGGCGGCATTACGCTCACGTTGATTGTCCAGGCCACGCAGATTATGTAAAGAACATGATCACAGGAGCTGCCCAGATGGATGGTGCAATCCTTGTTGTAGCTGCGACTGATGGAGCAATGGCTCAAACTAAAGAACACATTCTTTTAGCTAAGCAAGTTGGTGTTCCAGCATTGGTGGTTGCACTCAACAAGTGTGACATGGTCGATGATGAAGAAATGATCGAACTTGTCGAAATGGAGATTCGTGAACTCCTTACAAGTTATGATTTCCCTGGTGACGATATACCTGTTATTCAAGTTTCAGGATTGAAGGCTATAGAAGGCGAAACTGATTGGGAGACAAAAATAGATGAGTTGATGACTGCTGTTGATGCTTCAATACCTGAGCCAGAACGTGAAGTTGATAAGCCATTCTTAATGGCGGTTGAAGACGTCTTTTCAATTACTGGTCGTGGAACAGTCGCTACAGGTCGAATTGAAAGAGGAAAAGTAACTGTAGGTGAGGAGGTTGAAATTGTAGGAATTAGAGATACAAGACTCACAACTGTTACCGGTGTTGAGATGTTTAGAAAGCTTCTTGATGAAGGTATGGCAGGAGATAACGTTGGTCTTTTATTACGCGGTGTTCAGAAAGAAGATATTGAAAGAGGAATGGTTCTTGTTAAGAAAGGATCGATTACGCCTCATACTAAATTTGAAGGTGAGGTATATGTATTAAAAAAAGAAGAAGGTGGTCGCCATACCCCTTTCTTTGCTGGTTATCGTCCTCAGTTTTATATCCGTACTACTGACGTAACAGGTCAAATTACTGCATTTACATCTGATGATGGAAGCAATGTTGAAATGGTTATGCCTGGTGACAGAATAAAAATGACAGGGGAATTGATTGCACCTGTGGCTATAGAGCAAGGCATGAGATTCGCAATTCGCGAAGGTGGACGTACTATTGGTGCTGGAGTAGTTTCTAAAATTATTGAGTGATAGCTCTGAGGATGACTTGTAATTTATTCAGGTCATCCTCTAGATTAATTAATCAAATGAACTAATCAGTTCATATTTTAAAGAACCTCGAAAACCTAATTAGCTTTTGGTAATTCAATTATGTCAACTGCAATTGCACAGCAAAAAATACGCATACGCCTCAAGGCTTTTGATCGAAGAATGCTTGACTTGTCTTGTGAAAAAATAATAGAGACTGCAGATACAACAGCTGCTTCTGCAATAGGGCCTATTCCTCTACCTACAAAACGAAAAATTTACTGTGTTCTGCGTTCCCCACATGTTGATAAAGATTCCAGAGAGCATTTTGAAACACGAACACATAGACGCCTTATTGATATTTACAGCCCTTCAGCAAAGACTATAGATGCTCTAATGAAGTTGGACCTCCCAAGTGGAGTTGATATAGAAGTTAAGCTCTAGATCTTTTTCTCTCAAACAAGAGATTGATTATCTAGGATATGTTTAATTAGGAATACCCATTTGAGCGAACTTTCAGTTAGGGAGCTACCACTTTTCCCATTGCCTGAGGTTGTGCTTTTTCCTCAGGAGTACTTGCCTCTTCATATTTTTGAGACTCGATATAGGGTTATGCTTCAATCTGTTTTGAAGTCAGACAGCCGTTTTGGAGTAGTTAGATGGGATCCAATCGCGAAAAAAATGGCTGATGTTGGTTGTTGTGCTGAGATCATTAAGCATCAAACTTCACAAGATGGAAGAAGCAATATTGTTACTATTGGACAACAAAGATTTCGAATCCTAGAAATCATTACTGAAACGCCTTTTATTAACGCCTTAGTTAGTTGGGTTGATGATGATCAAACTTCAGATCAAAAAAAACTTTTAGAACTTAAGAATTCCGTCTCTATTGCCCTTAGGGATGTCGTTTCGCTAACCTCAAAATTAACTGAATCAGAGAAAGAGCTCCCTGATTCTTTGCCGGATATCCCCAGAGAATTGTCTTTTTGGATCGCAGCTCATCTTGGAGGTCCCGTAGCGAGTGAACAGCAAAATTTATTAGAATTAACAAATACTTATCACAGACTGGAAAGAGAATATGAACTTCTTGATCACACTAGAAGGCAACTGGCTGCAAGAACAGCTTTAAAAGATACTTTCTCAAACGCAGATCAAGCCAACAATTAATTATGCAATGGATATTATTTTTTATATTTAGCCTTTTCTTTATACTAACTTTAAGTACTCAATGGCTCAGGGGAAGTCGTAAATATGAGTCTGTTAGTACTGTTGCATCCTCATATGATTCTTGGACTAATGACCGTTTACTAGAAAATCTCTGGGGGGAGCATATTCATTTAGGCTTTTACGAAAAACCAAGATCAAAAAAGGATTTTAGAAAAGCGAAGGTTGATTTTGTTCACGAATTAGTGCGTTGGAGTGGTTTGGATAAATTACCAAAAGGATCAAGAATATTAGATGTGGGATGCGGGATAGGGGGAAGTTCAAGAATATTATCTAATGATTATGGATTTGATGTTGTTGGTATTTCTATTAGTGAGGCACAAATTAGAAGAGCAAATGAGTTAACTACCAATAATGACTTTTGTCGCTTTGAAGTGATGAATGCTCTTGACTTGAAGTTTGAGAAAGGAAGCTTTGACGGTGTTTGGAGCGTTGAAGCGGGGCCTCATATTGTTGATAAACAAACTTATGCAGATGAGATGCTAAGAGTACTTAGACCTGGTGGCATTTTGGCAATAGCAGATTGGAATCAAAGAGATTCAATAAAGAATCCATTAAATTTCTTGGAAAAGTTCATTATGCATCAACTTTTAGTTCAATGGACACATCCTGAATTTTCAAGTATTGAAGGATTCCAAAAAAATTTATTAAATAGTCCTTATTGTGGAGGCTCTGTAGAAACCTCTAATTGGACGAAATATACAATTCAATCTTGGAATGAATCAATATATGAAGGGTTTAGAAGACCTTCATCTATATTGAAATTAGGCTTTAGATCTTTACTAAAAGCATTCAGAGAAATACCAACAATTTTAATGATGAGATGGTCTTTCTCAACAGGTTTGATGAAATTTGGAGTTTTCAAGTCAAGAGGATAAATTACTCAGCTTCTGAACTGAAATAACATCCAAAATTGATTATTTGATTGCAAAGTGGAGATAACTCTTCAGTTATTTTCGTAAAGTCTTTTTCACTAGAATTATTTAAATCAAGGTCTATGAAAAAGACATACTCGCCTAGTTCTCTTTTAGAGGGACGAGATTCAATTCGACTCATGTTGAGACCCAGATTTGCTATGCAATTTAATGCTTTAAGTAATGCACCTGGACTATTTGACTTAAGAGAAAAAGCTATGCTTGCCTTATTGCCATCAACTTTAATGTTCTTTTTTCTCAGAAGAATGAATCTAGTGCAATTGCCTTCAATATCATTAATAGGATAAGCAAGAATATTGAGTTCCTCATTTGCATCTTTGGATCCTATTGCTGCTCTAAATGAGCTTCCTTTGACCATCCTTATTGCTTCTGCTGTTGAATTAGTTGGCAAATGAACTGCATTTGGAAGATTGTCATTTAGCCACTGGCTGCATTGAGCTAATGCCTGAGGATGAGAGAGGACTTCTGAAATAGTTGATAATGATCCGCTGCTCATTAATGAGTGTTTGATGGGAAGTACTAAGGCTCTATGAATAAATAAATTTTTATGTATCCATAGAGAATCTAATGTTGTAGTAACGCCACCTTCTACTGAATTTTCAATTGGTACTACGGCTGCTTCACAAAGATTGTTTGCAAGATTTTCCACAACAGATCTTAATCCTTTGCATGGAGCGAACTGTGGTGAGTCAATATTTTCTAAGGCTGCTAGGGCTTTTGCGGCCTTCTCAGCGTATGTTCCTTTGGGTCCAAGGTAAGCCACTCGAGTTGACATTAGAATAAAAAAAAGGGGTAAATGCCGATAAGATCAAACTGAGCAAGTTTTTGATAATGGCTCTTGCCTTTACAGCACGACAAAAAATTGATCTAGTTGTTCAAGAAAATGAGGAGCAACTATCTGATTATCTCTTACAACAGGAAAGAGTTGTAGGAGCAATGCTTGATCCAAAAAAATTGACTCCTTTGGGGCCAGGGAGCTTTAAGTACGAAGTCACAAGTTTTAAGGTTTTTCAACTTCAGATAAATCCAGTGGTATCAATAGGAGTAGAAAATAGTGATAGAAAAATAAGAATGTATGTCACTGAAAGTCATCTAGAAGGCTTAGGGTTTGTTGATGATTTTGATTTAACCTTAGATGCAACTTTGGAGGCAAAACCATCAAGTCTTGAAGGGGAAGCGCTTTTAGGCGTAACAGTTAGTCAGCCTCAACTATTGAGATTAATTCCTCCCAAAATGCTCGAGACCACTGGGCACTCGATATTGAATGGAATATTATTAGGAATAAAGAGCAGAGTTCAGAAGCAGTTAATTGCTGACTTTAAAAATTGGTGTAATGAAAATTAGTTACCAAAATTAATCCATTTTCAGTCTGGAGAGAAAACTTTTTCGATGGAGTCTTGTTGCGCCTGAATGGATTAATTGTTTTCTATGGAATGCAGTTCCATAACCCTTATTTTTTTCTAGTCCATAAAAACTGTATAAAGGAGCTAGTCGTTTCATTAATTCATCTCTTGCTTCTTTTGCTAAAACGCTGGCAGCGGCAATTGAAGGGAAATGACTCTCTCCTCGAACTTGTGTTTTCTGTTTTCCTGCCCACAGGCGAATGGGTAGTATTCCGTCTACCAGAAGTAAGTCTGGTGGGGAAGAAAATTTTTCTAATGCTCTTACCATTGCTTTTTCAGTAGCCTCACGGATGCCGAAACTATCAATCTCTCTTGCTGAAGCTTGGCCTATTGACCAGGCTATTGAGTTCTCTTTGATTAAAGGAACTAATTTATATCTTTGCCTGGGGCTTAATTTTTTGCTGTCCTTTAAACCATGAGATAAGAGTTTTGATTCGTTTTCTTTGCTTAATATCACAGCCCCTGCAAAAATAGGGCCAAATAAGCAACCTCTGCCTACTTCATCAACACCCGCAATCAGATATTTATAATTACACATGCTCAAGAAGAAGCTGATGATCTTCTTCTCTTTCGTCTTGGATCCTCAGTAACTTCTTTTGATTCACAAGAGTTTAAATCAATTGTTTCTTCATCAAAGGAAACATTAATATCTTTTCCTTCGGTATGTTCTTTTTCTTCAGAGGTAATTAGATCTTTCTCAATGGTGTTATTTACTTTAAGAGGAATCATATCTTCATAATTATTTTTAGTATCAGATTGAACAAGGTTTTTTTGTTGATCGTCCTCAAGAATCTTATTAATCTCTTTTCCACTTTCCTGATTTCCAGGACGAATTATATTAACCGTATAATTTTTATATAATGGAGGCTCATCTAAAATTAAGATGGGGTTAAATCCCATTGAGCTATATACAATCTCCTCATGCTCATTCATATTTATATTTATTAATTTATTTTCTTGTTTTTTATTTTTGATCTCTTTAGAAATATCATCTCCAATGTTCTCTTTGGAGAAAGATTTCGAATTGTCTATTGATAGTTTGTTTTCTTCGTTGATTAGATTTGTGTCTATATCTTTTGTCTTATTTATACGCCTCTTTTTTAAATTATTCTCTTGTGAAGGTTGGATTTCTTCACTTGATATTAAAGTTGAATCGATCACACCCGCTTCTGATGAGGTTGTCGGATTTATGTCTTGAATAGTGATATTTGGAAGATGAGCTTGACCTTGGGAATGAGTTGAGTTTTTCCCAAATAGTTCGTATATATTTTGACCTTGTCTTTTTCTCGTTAGCTCAACAAGTCCAAGCTCTGTTAGCGAAGCAATTTGTGGCCTAGCTGAATCTCCATTTATGGCAGATGTGAAATGTTCCAATAATTGCAGTTGATCTCTTCTCGTATCCATATCTATAAAATCAATAATAATAACCCCACCAATATTTCTTAATTTTAATTGTCTTGCTATTTCTATGGCTGCTTCACAATTAGTCCATAAAACTGTTTCTCTAGAATTTGCAGATCGTGTAAATGAGCCTGAGTTAACATCTATAACCGTTAATGCTTCTGTTGGTTCTATTATTATATACCCGCCAGAGGGGAGCTCAACTCTAGGTTTTAGTGCATCATTAATTGCAGAAATAACTCTATATTTTTCTAAGATATTTTGTGAATCACTATGCAACTCTATTGCTAATTCTTTATTATCCTTGCCAAGGAAGTTCTTAACTCGACCAATTGCTTCAGTATTATCTACTACAATTTGAGTTACATTTTGGCCGATATTATCTCTAAGAATTCTTTGAATAAAGTCTTCATCTCTATTTAAAAGAATTGGTGGGGTACAACTCTCAGAGGCTTGTTGAATAAGCTCCCAATGCTTGAGAAGATTTTCAAGATCATCAATTAAAAATTCCTCAGAAATATCTTCTGCTTCTGTTCTTATTAAAAGCCCAGTACTAGGAGGCTTGACCAATACTCCCAATGCTCTAAGTCGATTTCTTTCACTTTCTGTACTTATTCTTCTAGAAATATTTACACCTTGCCCATAAGGCTGGAGTACGAGATATCTTCCAGGTAGAGCGATGTTCCCAGTCAATCTTGGTCCTTTTGATCCAGTAGGTTCTTTCATTACTTGAACCAAAACCTTTTGCCTTGGTTCGAGAAGCTCTGTTATTCCTGAAGTTGCTTTTTTTAACCTAAGTGGACCTAAATCATTAACATGAATAAAACCATTTTTTTCTGTCTCACCAATATTGACAAAAGCAGCATCTATCCCTGGAAGAACATTTTCAACTGTCCCTAAGAAAATATCTCCGATTTGGTAGCTACCTTGAGCCACGATTAATTCATCTATTTTCTCATCAGTGAGCAGAGCGGCAATTCGCAAATGCTCAGCAATCACAATTTGCTGGGGCATATACAATGTTGAGCTTTTTCAAGCTATTAAAAAATTGATTAGCAGAAAAACTGCAAGTAGAACATTTTGATAGTTATGACGCCAAGCCTAATTAAAGAGATTTTTGAATACTGTTCGGAATTGGAATTAAATATAGTCCGGTTGAAAATGCTGGAGTTGCCAGCGTTTAATTTAGGTGTCCCTTTAAGAAAATCTGGCGTTAATTAAGAACATTAAGGGCTTAAACCCTTTTCTTTGCTCTAAAAATATACTAACACAAGATCACTTTTTGGTTAATAATTTAAGGATCTGATCTTCTTAAAAAATTAGTTCTTAATTATGGAATAAACTATGTTTGGAGATTTAAAGGTGTTTCAGGGATTATCCTTGAATTAAATCTTACCGATTTTCCAGTGGTACAAGTTAATGCTGATTACCTGAAATTAAAAGCAGGCTATCTTTTCCCAGAGATTTCTAGAAGAATTAAAGACTTTAACTCTAAGAATCCCAATATTGATTTAATCCGGCTCGGAATCGGTGATGTTACTGAGCCTCTGCCTTTGGCTTGTCGTGAAGCGATGAAAGCAGCTATTGAAGAAATGGGAACCTTGGAGGGCTTCAAGGGCTATGGACCAGAGCAGGGTTATCAATGGCTTCGCGAAAGTATCTCTGAGAATGATTATTTATCTAGGGGTTGCGAAATTTCACCAGAGGAAATTTTTATTTCAGATGGCTCCAAATGTGATAGCAGCAATATCTTGGATATTCTTGGTAAGGCTAATAAAATAGCCGTAACTGATCCTGTTTATCCAGTATACGTTGACACAAATGTCATGACGGGAAGGACAGGAGAAGCAAACTCATTTGGAGAATATAAAGGTTTAAGTTATATCCCAATTAATTCAGAGAATGGATTTGTGGCAGAAATACCAAAAGAAAAATTTGATTTAATTTATCTTTGTTTCCCTAACAACCCAACTGGGGCAGTAGCAACAAGAGAACAATTAGTTTCATGGGTTGAATATGCAAGAGAAAACGATTCTTTGATTCTTTTTGATGCTGCTTATGAGGCTTTTATTAAAGATGACTCAATTCCGCATTCGATTTTTGAAATTGAGGGATCTAAAGAATGTGCAATTGAGTTTCGTTCTTTTTCAAAAAATGCAGGATTCACAGGGACAAGATGTGCTTTTACAGTTATTCCAAAGTCTTTAGAAGGTAAAGCAGGTGATGAAAAAGTTGATTTGTGGTCCTTATGGAATCGTCGACAAAGTACCAAATTCAATGGAGTCAGTTATATTGTTCAAAGAGGTGCGGAAGCCGTTTATTCTGAAGAAGGGCAAATTCAAATCAAAAAATTAGTAAGTTTTTATATGGATAATGCTCAAATAATCAAAGCCAATTTGACTTCCGCAGGATTTGAAGTTTTTGGCGCAATCAATGCCCCGTATGCATGGATTAAAACTCCTAATAACTTGAGCTCATGGGATTTCTTTGATTTATTACTAGAAAATGCAAATATCGTTGGCACACCAGGAAGTGGCTTTGGAGCTGCTGGGGAAGGATATTTTCGATTGTCCGCCTTCAACAGTAGAGAAAATGTCGAAAAAGCTATGCAAAAGATCGTAAAACTTTAATGCGTAATCTCATGGTATGTTCCTTCTTAAAAAGTGCTGTTCATCCCGGCAGTTTAATTATGGTTGATTCTACAAATAAAACAGATGGTGATACTGCAGTTATTGATAGGGAAGTTCAGCGAGTTCGAAAATTATCACCCAAGTATAAGGTTTTACTTCACAATGATCCAGTCAATACAATGGATTATGTTGTTGAAACTTTAAGGCAGGTTGTCCCACAATTAAGTGAACAGGATGCCTTGAGTATTATGTTGGAAACGCATAAAACTGGTATAGGACTTGTTATAGTCTGTGACTTAGAACCTGCTGAATTTTATTCTGAATCTTTAAAGTCAAAAGGCCTAACAAGTTCTATAGAAATAGAAAGCTGAAATCATCAATTAAAAGGTTTTGGAATAGTTGGTTGCATCAAAAGATGCAATGGATACCAACATTTTCTCTTTTTTTGTTTCTATATCCTGCAGGATGGTTTATTAGTCAATTTTTTTCCTTTTTTTATAGAGATATTACTTCCAATAAGTTAAGTATAATAGGCACCATAATTACATTCATTTTATTTCTAAGTCTTTTACCAAGTTGGGGAAAAATTAGATGGAAAACTGATCACTTATGGCTATCTATAGGATTAGATTTTAAAAATAAATTTGCATCATTAAAACTATTTCTCAGTGGATTTATATTTTCAATTTTTTTAATAATTATTCTTTTTCTGTTTTTGCTATTATGTGGTTGGATTGATAGAATTGACTATATCAAGTTTGATCAACTAATAAATGCAACATTATTAATAGCTGGTATTGTTTTTGCTGAAGAAATAATTTTTCGTGGATGGTTAATGGAGGAAATGGTTCTTCTGTATGGTTTTAGAAGAGGAATGATTTTTCAATCTGTAATTTTTAGTTTTGCGCATTATAGATCTGATATTGGTTTATTAGCTTTAATTCCTTTTTTGAGTGGTCTATTTTTATTTGGAATAGTTCTAACTTTAAGACGAACTATTGATAGAGGTTCGTTATGGGGATGTGTAGGTTTGCATGGAGGGTTGGTTAGTATTTGGTATCTTATTGATTCAGGAATGGTAAGTTTTTCTATTGATACTCCTTATTTTTTAATAGGACCAAGCAAAAGTATGGTGAATCCGATTGGAAGTGTCTTTGGGATAATAGTTTTGTTAATTACTATATTCTTTCAACGAAGACTTTTTTCTAGAACCGGCCGGTTTTTAGCTTCGACAGTTAATGCTTCGTCTAACGAAGAAACCCCATAATCTCTTTCTAACAAGTCCATAACAGTTCTACCGAAATCATTTGGATTTTTATCAAAGGCCTCCAAGCAAATTCTTCCAAATTCTTTGCCCATTGGTTCTGGATTCCAGAGAAGTTTCCTTGCTGTCCAAGGCATTAAACTCATGGGGTTATACCCAGGTTTTAATAAACCTTTTTTTAGTCCATACTCCTCGAGTAGAGTATGTGGCTGAAGTCCTATAAAAAATATAGAAGGCTCAACAATATCAGCACCAAAAATCTTCTCTAATTCTCTATGGTAAGCAACTGTTTGTCTTATTGTTTCTGGACGCTCGTCTATAACATTGAATGAATAATTTACTGAAACCTGTGAATTAAAACCGGCTTTTGCTAAAAGTTCACAATTTTTCAGAACTGTTTTTAAGTTGTATCCCATTCTCATTTTTCTGACAAGTTCTTGAGATCCAGAAGTTATTCCAATTTCGAAATAGCTCATACCTGTTTTAACCATTAACTCTGTTAATTCTTCATCTAAATTGTCAGCTCTTATGTATGCGGCCCAATGAATATCATTCAACCCTTCATCACATATAGCTTGAAGAATATCTTTGGCGTTTTGAATATGTCCTCTGGAAGGTATGAATTGGGCATCAGTAAACCAAAAGCCGCGAACACCTAGGTTGTAAAGTTGTTTGATTTCTTTAATAACCTCACTTACTGGGTTGATTCTTACTTTTTTACCTTCAATAACTGTGTAGATACAATAACAACAATTATGTGGACATCCTCTTTTTGTTTGTACTCCAATATAGAAGTCGCCACCATCTAAATACCATTTAAATTCAGGCCAGATAGATTGAATATAGTCATAATCGCATGCTGTTTTAATGATGTTATTTGGCTTCTCATGAATCAATTTGTCTCTTGGAGACTCGCCAACGATAAAACATCTTTCATCAATTATTGAGTCATTTCTTATTAATTTTTCTATTAAAAGCTCTCCTTCTCCTAAAGAGATAATAGTACCTTTGGGAAGTGAATTTTTTAATTGATTATAAAAAACACTAACAGCACCTCCGCCTACGATTGCATTAGCATTTGGATTATATTTCTTTGCATATTTTAATCCCTTTCTAATTAATCTTTGGTTTCTCCATATCTCTCCATAATGACTTTTTAATAGTTGAAAACCACCTAAAGCACCGCGAATTTTCTTGAGAGGGTTTCGAGCGTAAAAAACTTCAAATGAATTTTGTAATGGATTTCCACCTCTTCCATCTACAGGTGCATAAATTTGTATATCTCTCCATGAAAAAACTAGTAGTGTTGGTTGAAATTTTTTAATACTACTTATCAATATTCTTTCGACATCTAAAATTGGTAATGAAGCTAAATCTATAATTAGTTGTTGAATTTTCGGAAAGCATTTATGTACATGATCTGCTAGATAAATTGGTCCGATGGGGAAAATAGGATTACAAGGGAGTCTGACGTACAATACCTTTGCCCTTGGTTTAGGTCCAAGAAGTTTTAACTCAGTAGTCAGATTTGCTTTCATCAGGACATCTATTGACAACGAAAAATAATCATTTTACGACAAACACTAACAATTTATTGACCTTTTTGAATGAAAATTAGAGTAATGGTTAGAAGCAAAAAAACTCAAGCCCATTTAAAATTTAGGCAAAACTTAGTTATGGAGGCGTTTTTATATTTTTTTCAATTTTGATGATCTACAACTAATTTAAAGGAAAAGTTTTTATTGACGCTTTTTTAATTGATATTGATCAATTGATTGAAAAAACAAAAAATAGACCAGACTAAATTTATTGCTTTAACGATTGGATTATGAATCCTCCAATGACTTTGATTATATACATGCTCAGTGGCGCTGCTCTTGGAAGTTTGATGCTTCTAACTGGCATCCCTGCGGCTCCTCTTCTGGGCTCGATTTTGGCGGCAGGATGCTTAAGCATAAGTGGTCAATTTGAGCCTGCTCAATGGCCGATGGGTACCAAAACTTTGCTTGGAATTGGTGTGGGCACAGTTATTGGCACTGGAATTAATCGAGATACTCTTTCAGAGCTACAAACTCTTTGGAAGCCAGCTATGGTAATTACTTTTACTTTGATTCTTACAGGTCTCTTGGTTGGGTTTTTGGTAGTACGTTTGTTTGGAGTTGATCCATTGATAGCTTTGTTGGGTTCTGCTCCTGGAGGGACCCTCGGAATGAGTCTAGTCGGAGCAGATCTTGGAGTAGGAGCTGCCGTAGCAGCAATCCATGCATTTAGATTGATAGCTGTTTTATTAATCACTCCAGCTGTTGTTAAGTATCTAGCTCCTCTTTTTGGTGTGAACCTGAATTAGAGTTTAGTAAAAAAGTTTGAGATGATTCATGAATTTATAAAATTTTCCAAACAGAATTTTCAGGTATCTTTGGTCCTATTGTTTTATCTGGGGGCTCTGTAGTGCTAATTCTCCAGTCAGGTACTCGACATTGTACATATCCTGGATTTTGAATAAGCACTCCAGGATTACAATCTTTTTGATAAGTGAATCCTCCCTTCCATATCCCTCCATCTTTGATTGAACCTTTGAACCAAACCCAACAGTTTTCTCTTTGCATTTGATTTCCTAGGTAGAACTTTCTAATTTTATTTATCTTCTTCTACTTCTACGTCTTTGTTGCAATTTACGCTTATATTTTTCAACAGGAGTCTCATGATGACGCAGGCGCTTTAATTCTCCAAAGATGCCGGCCTTGGAAACTTGACGCTTAAAGCGGCGAAGTGCTGATTCGATGCCTTCGTTTTCTCCAACAGTTACTTGAGTCAAAAAGATAAAAAATTCTATTAGATAATTTTACAGGACGATAAAGCATATTTTTGTTTTGTCCTTTTTGGGAGAAAAAGATCTAGAGTCATAACTGAATTATCCAAATAGCTTTCTTCAAGTTTTGCTTATTAGCCAAATCATTGAGGTTTTCCCCTTTTCGGACCATTCATTATTTCTTCATAGGTCCGTTACCCAATGACTATTTACATAGGGAATCTCTCATTTGATGCTGAGATCGAAGATATTGTTGGTGTTTTTAGCAGTTATGGTGAAGTTACTAATTGTAAGCTGCCATTAGAAAGGGAAACAGGAAGAAAAAGAGGGTTCGCTTTTGTTGATATGGGCGATGATGCTCAAGAACAAAAAGCAATCGATGATCTTCAAGATGTTGAATGGATGGGTAGAGCTATTAGGGTTACAAAGGCTAGACCTAAAAATAGTTAACCTGAATTTTTCATGCCACTCAAAATAAAGCTGTCTGCAACTCGATTAATTGTATTTTTTGAATTTTAATTAGTTTTAGATTTCAGTCTATTAGCGAATTAAGCATTTTCTCAAATTAATGCTGTAATGATAAGCAGTTCAGAGCAATGCCTTTTTTAATGGTTTACTCAACAATTCCTTTTTCAACAATCACATTTGGCGGGTTTAATCCTTTAGCTGCAATAGCAGGTTTGGTTATCTTTTTTCAGATTTCTCAAATTTATTATTATGGATTACCTGA
Source organism: Prochlorococcus sp. MIT2304 (assembly GCF_059772405.1). NCBI lineage: Bacteria > Bacillati > Cyanobacteriota > Cyanophyceae > Synechococcales > Prochlorococcaceae > Prochlorococcus > Prochlorococcus sp. MIT2304. The sequence continues at coordinate 1,043,971 of NZ_CM186286.1, read as the reverse complement.
GAATGAACCATCAGTTGAGCTTTCTGAAACTGGTTCATATAAATATCTTCAAAAACAATTTATTGGTGTTCAAGTAGTAACTGCTCTTATTGCTGCTTCAGTCATGCTTGCAGGCCCTGATAAGATATTTTTCCCGTTTAAATATTTCTAAGTTAAAAATAGACAAAATTAATTTTTTACCTAAAAAAGACAGCTAATTGCTGTCTTTTTTAGGTATGAGGAATTAAACTTGAATTAATAACTGATTTTGAAAAATAGTTTTAGAAAGTTAATTTTTCTGATTGGATAATTTTCGTTGGAAAATCATTACTTTGTTCATTACGGACATCAATTTATGAATTTACTGTTTTTAATAGTTTAGTCAAATTATTTTTTATGCAATTTAATCAAAACAAGACTGATTATTCTCAAGATATTGTTAATGAATATGAAAAGGTGATTACAAGCGAAACTATTGAAAATCTTAATTACTTTTATCCCAATGGGGATCGTATTACTCATCAAATGAGATGGTTTAAAGGCAGCAATAATAGGGGCTTAAGAAGTCATAAAGCTGCATAAAAGAGAAAATTATGCTCAATTTTTACCGATAACTTTTATATAAAAAAAACTAAAAGACATGAAAAAAAGAAATCTTTCTGACCCATATGAAGATTTTGTGAGAATAGAGAAACTCGATGCTTATGAAGCGCAAATCAAATCCAATCAAATTAGATCAAATTCAAGAAAAAAGAAAAAACCTCTTGAATAATATTAGTTATTATTATTTATTAAAAGTCTGAAATTTGTTTTCTATATATTAAAAGCCTCCTGATTCAACAGGAGGCTTTTGTCTAACTTTGCAGGGTTAGAAGCTAAATGCAGTTTCAACAACAACACCAGAATCATCATCACCAGTACTTGTATCTTCTACTGTGAAGAAACCAGGAGTGATAGATACATTGTCGTTCAATGCATAAGTGTAAGAAACTTCAAATCCTGTTGAATCTAAAGAATCACTACCATCAACATCAGTTGTGTTGTAAGCAGCACTTAATGTTCCAGGACCAACTTCGTAGTCAACACCGATGAACAAATCAGTTGAATCAGCACCAGTTTCTGGATCATTTGTGTCATAAGCCACGCTGAATGTTGCATCAATTGACTCTGGGCTGTAGTAGATACCACCACCAAATGTGTCGTATCCAGCGCCAGCATCGCCGTCGTTAGAAGCGATTACTAGACCGCCACCAAAGCCGTCTCCGTTGTAGCCAAGAGTGAAAGTTGAAACATCATCAGCATCATCAGCATTGATACCTTTGGTTGCGTCAGTACCACCAAGAGAGATGAAGCTAGCAGAAGCAACTACGCCGTTGTCGTTAGAGTAAGCAACAGCAACACCAGGACCAGTTTCGTTACCAGCTAAAGAGTAAGGCATAGCACCTAGTCTAAAAGCATCTGAGTAAGCAGATGGTGTTGCAGCAACAACATCATCCTGATCAACCAAAGGACCAGCAGTTACTTCTAGATCGCCAACTGGGAATGCATAAAATAAAGACTGAACATCTAGATCGCCTGTCTCAGCACTATCCATGCTTGCGAGTGGGCCACTAGCATTACCAGCTACGATACCTGCGTAGAAAAGATCTTCGCCTGTGAAGCTAGAAGATACATCAAGGCTGTATGCATATTGCATATAAAGCTCTTCTTCAGTGTCTGTTGTTCCGCCGTCAGAAACAGAACCAACAGTGAAATAAGCACCACCAGAAAGAGATGTGGTAGATGAGAATGCAGTATCTGCGTTAACTGCAGCAGGAGCCATTAGGCCCAAGGCAGCAGGAGCTACTAATAAACGTTGAAAAAGCTTCATTGTGTCCTCACAAAATTAAGATCAATTTATTTTCGTTATTAACAATTAAATAAGATGTATTTTTAATAACACTATTAAAAAATATTTAGTAACGACGAATACAATTTTGATTTGTATGAATATTTGGCCTTTTAATTTAAAATTAGTTTATCGAATTCTATAAAGAAATTTTTGGATAGCATTTTCTTGCAAGAAACAGAAAATAATTATTTAATGGAATACCCATTTTTGGGTCGGAGTAGTCTAATTAATGAAAAGGTTGAAAAATTAAGCTGCTTGACTCTAATGATTAATCATTATCTATAGAGTTAGCCTCAGGACCTAAAGAAGCTGTAACCCATTACGATACGACATAAGAGATACTGGATAATTTAGTTAGAAAAATTCGCTCTTCTAAAATAACTGATTGATCACTTTCTAGTTTTTTCAGTATGTTTTGAATTCGAATTCTTGTTGTGGTGGAGAGCATGAATTTTTTTCTTTTTGTAGCTAACCGGCCCTAAAGGGTTGGTTCTTGGCGGATTTTTTTGATTTTATTTTATACTTTAATCTTTGTTTTTGGTATAAAAAAGTACAAATACTTTTATATTTATTTGTTTTAATTTCGCCAAATAATAGTACGTTATGGTTGATTTCTCATACAAAAATCTTAGCTCTAGTATGGTCATATTGAAATGCATTGGACCAGATAGATTTTTTATAGAAAGAGCTATTTTCCCCCAAGAAATTTTTTCTTCTATGGCACCAGAAGGTTCTAATTTAGAAATTTGGGGTATAGAGTCTTATGGGCCAAATTTAGAGCAACGACTCAGAGTATCTGCTTCTAAAAAAGAAGGCCCAGTTGCAGGTTAATTTCTGTGAGTATTTAATTATTCAAAGCAATAGATATCTTGCAAAGTTAAGCAAGTTTTTTTGACTTATTATCTAACCCATTTCGGCTTTCATGGCTTCATGGATTCTCTTGCTCATGATTTCATGACCACAATATTGCAAATGCAATTCTTGTCCCCTTTTGTCGGATTTAGTTTGTGTGTACTTAAGTCCTCTGTAAGTTAGCTCAGCCATTAAATTGATGTGCATTGTTCAAGTCCCCGTTCCATGGCTTGAATCTAACTGCGACTCAAGTCGAGTCGAACGTTGTTAGATGATACACAACATATTCCCAATCTGTTGAAGCTTCTTTAAAAATTATTATCAATTTAGATCGAAACTCGTGATTTATTAAACGAATAAAATAACTAATTTACTAGCGAGCTAGTCTAGAAATGTATGAATCTCTTGAACCAGCATTGATCCAACCTGTCGCAATAGTTTTTGGATGAGTCTTATTGACACGACCTCTATGTATATGTGTAAGCCCAGCGGGAAAAAAAAACTAGTTTTCCTCGTTCAGCAGTCTCATGATATTCCTGCCAATGAAACTCTGTTCCTCCTGAATCGACATCATTACAATACAAAATCCATGCTAAGACTCTGTTAACTGGTTCGGTCGCTTCTTCGCTTATAGTCCAGTCACAGTGCCATTTCTTAAAACCTTCCCCAGGAGCATAACGTTGTAAGTTAAAAATGGGATTAACAAAGAGAGATTTTTCTGGAGCACATTCGCTAAAAAGTGGTCGTTCTTGAAGGTATTTTTGAAGTCCAGCATTGACTCCTCTTACTATTACTTCAGACAAAGCAAATGATTCTGGATCAGATCTATCTATTGCTACAAGGCTGATATCAGTAGAAATCTTTGCAGGATCTGAATCATTATTTGCTCCATTACCGAAGGCGATTCCATTGTGATGCAAGTCAGTGCGACGATCGAAAAACGACATCACACCATCTGCAACAGATTCAAAACCTTTATTTCTATAACTAGCTATTAAATTCATTCGATTTTTTTTAAATTTTTTGATCTTGGAATAATCTAAATCGCTTGAAAGTATCAATTTTATAAAATTTTGGTATGGACTTTTCCCTTCTTGATTGACTAGCAGTTGTGTTGACTTAGTTGAATTGATTTTAGTAAAAAGGCTATAAATTAAGCATTAGTTTTTTCTTTGAGCGATCTTAAATATCTCTTTCTCTGACCGCTACCTTCTACTTCAAAATACCAAGTGGGTTTTTTGTTGTCAGTTTTTTTTAAGTTAACGCAAGGATTGCCAGTGCTTAACTTCTTCTTAATCGGTGCATTCATTAAAGTATTAAAGCACATTTTCTAATTCTTTTGGTTCGGTCGTTACTTATTCTTCTGGTAAATAGGGAATAAAAAAGAGGCCCATTTGGACCTCTCTTCGAAATTAAAAAAAAAACCTAGGCCTTTCCTTACGCAATTCCTCGGTTTTTATATGGGTCGTCTCTGAAGGGCTGTGCCTCAAAACTTGGAGGTGAGTTATCTCTATAAGGATGAAATAGAGCATTACCCATTGAAATGAGTAGTTCTTGAAGCCAAAGAATTGTTTTTTTCATTGAGTCCTCTGATGGCATATAAACATATATAAGTTATGTGGAATATTTATACATCAGTAAAAACTCCTCTTGTTGAATCATTGATTTTCTAGCCAAGTAATTGAGCACTTTTGGTTTATCTCTTGGAAATAAGAAATTTTGACCCTATCCGAATCCTTGAGGTGCCGTTTTTGTCCGAACCTTAAAATCCCAAACCTTAACTCCTCCGTTTGCATTTATTGCAGCCAAGGCAGTGTCATCAGGATGCCAAGCAATTTGGCTTACAAGGTCCCCTACAAATGCACCACCAACTGGATCACCCTGACCATCTTTTTGGAGAAACCAAGAAAAAACTGAACCATCACGTGCGCCAGAAGCTAAAAGCATTCCGTTGTGTGAGAAAGCAAGGCAGGAAATGGGTTCAGTATGAAGAATTAACTCTCCTGGCACAGTGCCCTCGGGGCCATCGCCTTGAAAACTCCAAACTGTCACGCGATCACTACCTCCGGTAGCAAGAACTGTGCCAGTTTGATCAAAAGCTAGGTGGCTTGGTTTACCTGGATAGCCTGTCATCTCTGAATCTTGATCAGTTGAACGACGCCAGAAATGAACAGAATTATCCTGACTACCGCATGCCACTATGTCTCCATCTGGACTAAGCACCATTGATACCAGTGAACCTTGCCATTCCAATTTTTGATTGACCTTGTTGCTAACTACATCAAAAAAAGTTACCTGGCCGTAGCATGCTGTTGCTAATTCATTTGAATTAGACCAAGCAATCGCGCTTACAGTGCTGGGATGTGCTTTTGATCTCCAGTGCTCTTTACCTTTTTCATCAAAAATATAGACGTATTTAGTAAAAACTACTGCTAAAAATTTTCCGTCTGGGGACCACTTGATGTGCTCAACCCATCCTTTCCCAAGTTCCAAATTGTTAGTTGACTTACCCTCATGACTTTCCCATAAATACACATGTCCATCCTGGCCAGCAGTAGCAAAAGCATTTCCATCTGGATGAATAGACATTGCTAGTAAGCCACCTTTATGTGTGTTTCTTGTTTGCCAAATGAGCTTTCCAGATTTTCCCTCAAATGCGTAAAGCCCACCAGCGACATCACCTACTAAAAAGATTTGACCTCCTAACGCCCATCCACAGACAATTGCATAGTCGTCAACTTGAGCAGACCAACCTTCGTGCAGCATTCCCTTGGGACTAAATGCTTCTATACCAGACATTTATCAAACTCCCTGCTCATTTCTGCTTCATCAAGATTTCTACCGATGAATACAAGTTGATTGCGGCGAGGTTCATTGCCCCATTCTTTATCAGGTTGAGCTGTGAAGAGCATGTGTACTCCTTGAAAAACTATTCGCCTCGATTCACCCGCATAACTAATAAATCCTTTCGTGCGGAATATATCGACACCTTTCTCTGATAAGAGTCGACTTAGCCACCTATTTAGTTTCTCTGGCTCTACATCACCTACTCGCTCGATAGCGAAAGAACCTACTTCATCATCGTGTTCGTGTTCTGCTACCCAAACTCTCTCAGCAATTGGAGAGATGATGGAGGTGTTTTGAGCATTATTTTTATCGTCAGCAGTTGAGGACCTTCCTTTCGTTATTTTTAAATTGAATTCCTCGGCAGTATGTTGAGTGAATAGACCTATATCCCTTGACTTGTCAATGTCTATTAGGAAGGACTTAGTACCTTCTGATTGAAGTTGAAGGCTTACGTGCTTCCCCACGGGGACTATGTCGCCAGGATGTAAAGGTTGTTCTTGTTCGGCATAGAGTCTTACGCATGATTCAGCACCTGTGTTTAGAGATGACTCATCCTTGCCTTGGTCTAATAACAGGACAAGAGACATGGTAGGGTCTGGACCTTCTTCGAGCGTAAGCGCATAACGACCCTCTTCAAGTGAAAACACACCTGTCCACTCAAATGGATACTCTGGTTCTAGAAAAGTTGGACGTCGCTGAAGTACTTGATCCAGGTCAAAAGCATTGAGATTTAGAACAGTATCAATTGAGACGTCTGCTTGTTTACTACGTATTACACGAGCCATACGATTCATATCGCGTAGCCGGGACTCTAAGTTGTCGAGTGATTCATCTGAAACTAGATCAGTTTTATTTAGAACAAGGACGTCAGCGAAGGCAACTTGCTCGGAACTTTCATCACTTCGACCAAGTTGTTGTTCAATGTGAGCTGCATCAACAAGTGTGACTATGCCGTCAAGTGAAAACTCATCACGGATTTCATCGTCCATGAAAAATGTCTGAGCTACTGGGCCAGGATCAGCAAGACCAGTAGTTTCAACTAATACATAGTCAAACTTGTCTCGTCTCTTCATGAGGTTTCCTAGTACACGAATAAGATCTCCCCGGACGGTGCAGCAGATGCAACCATTCGACATCTCGAAGACCTCTTCATCCGCATTGATTACTAATCCTTGATCAATACCAACTTCACCATATTCATTTTCAATAACTGCTATTTTTTTACCGTGCTCTTCGCTCAGAATTCGATTAAGTAGTGTCGTTTTGCCTGATCCAAGGAAACCAGTCAGTATTGTCACTGGTACTTTTTGCTTGTTGCTCATTTTCTTTAATTAACGATCGGAACAATGTGAGCTATCAAGAGAAATATCGGTTAGCAAATGCTCTTTGATACCCAATAATTCAAGTGATTTTGATTCAAAGCTTTCAACTTCTTGATAATTGTAAGGAACTTTTAATCTTGATAAATAATGTTTCCTATCCTTTTTTTGAGCGAATGATTTGAAAATTGAAGTTCTTTTAGATTTGAATCGTAATCAGTTAAAATAGTAAGTCTTAATACCTTATTTTGATCCCATGGTGATTGATCCAAGGCTGCCTGGTCTTCCCAGTATTGCTTGTAAGCTTTGTATCCTTTGCCTGTCAATTTAGATTTAAGAATGTCTATCTTTCTAAAATTAGACATTCTTAAATCTTTAAAAGTTAAGGACTCGTTAAGGAATCCCATTTCCCCTCAAGTTCATTGCCCTCTTTCTGATCACATTCTCCACCAAGCGAATCAACAATTGTGCATGTGTTGTGTACTGCTACTGAAATAGTGTTCCCTTTAAGCATTAGACCATCAACAAAGATTTGATTTCTTGCGATAGGAGTGGAAGTTTGTCTGCTTAAGTTTTTCAATAGCTTGGAAGGAGGCTTTTGCTCCGCGAATAACACGTTCACGTTTTCTTCTTTGAGCTCAGCTATTACAGTTGAAATAGTCTCTGGTCTAAGGCTGGAAGAGTCTCCAAGGACATCTAATAGACTCAAAGTTTTTAAGCCAAATGCATCTCCGTAATATTCCATTGCTTTGTGCTTAGAAACGATTGTCTTTCGATCAGTAGGAATTGTGGCAACTTGTTTTTGAATCCATAAGTCGAGATCTTCTAAAATAGAATTAACTGCTTTAGTTCTTTCTTCTAAAACTTTTTTTGTTTCTCTGTCAAAGAAGGAAATTTTCTTGTTGATATTTTTAGAAATGACATTTCCCATCTTGATGATGTTATGAGGGTCATGCCAGATATGAGGATCTAGCCCACCATGGTGATGGTGATGATGATCACCTTCATCTGGGACTTGAGCTATTGGTTCAACATCGTCACCAGAAACATCCTTAAAGAAATGTTCGTCGGCTTCAAACTCAAAAGGCATATGCTCCGTAAAGAATGCATATTTACCAGCTTTTTTGATCTCTACAGTAAATGTTGTGACGTCTTTCTTCTCATTAAATGAGAGAAAATATGCTTTTTCCTGCGCAAAAAGTTTGTCATTATTTCGTTTGACTTCAGAATCTTTGGATCCTATTAAGTCTTTAGCAAGGTTTTCTGATGCCTCAATATTACCTGATTTGAGAATAACCATTTTCATTGCAGGATCAGCATACTGTCCATCGACTTTGGCGAATGACCAGGTGTAGCTCCCTGCTGAAAGATCAAAAACACCCCCCCATTCAAAGGCTCCATCTGAATGACTATCTCCATGGTCATCGTGGTCATCATGATCGTCATGCTTTGCAGCTGAGTGATCGTCATGGTCGTCATGCTTATCAGCTGAGTGATCGTCATGATCGTCATGATCGTCATGATGATCATCTATTTCTATTGCATTTACGCCAACGACAACAGTTAAGGGATTACCTAACCATTTCTTGATTGCAGGTGTCATCTCTGAACCAAGAGTAAAGACTTGCTTGGCACTTTTTAGAGTTTGGGCCTGTCTTGGAGTGATCTTGACATCGTGAACATCTTGTTTCCTGTCGATTAAACAGGTCACAGGTGTTGAAGGTGGTGCAATTGCGGAGACAACATCACAGACTAATGGCTCTACAGCAACAATTGATTTTGAATTTGCTAGTGCACTTTGATCAGCATCGATTGCAAAAAGAAAACCTGCAGAAAGAGAACCACCAAGAAAAAACTTCGCAACCGATCCTTTTGCTGAGTCAGATTTCAAAAGACCTCTAAACATTCAGAATTTATGAATGAAACCTAATTACTATAATGGAAATGATTATCGTTTTGCTACATGTCAGGGAATGCTTTGAAAGGTGAAGTAGCTTGGATTAATTCGTGTGCTCTAGTAGTGAGTTAATCCTCAATTGCAAATTCATGATTGAGCAAATCAAAGCAATAAGCTTCTGCCTAATGGGCAGAAGCTTATTGCACAGTCTTAAATCTAGACTTTTTATTTGATTAGAAGCTAAATGCAGTTTCAACAACAACACCAGAATCATCATCACCAGTACTTGTATCTTCTACTGTGAAGAAACCAGGAGTGATAGATACATTGTCGTTCAATGCATAAGTGTAAGAAACTTCAAATCCTGTTGAATCTAAAGAATCACTACCATCAACATCAGTTGTGTTGTAAGCAGCACTTAATGTTCCAGGACCAACTTCGTAGTCAACACCGATGAACAAATCAGTTGAATCAGCACCAGTTTCTGGATCATTTGTGTCATAAGCCACGCTGAATGTTGCATCAATTGACTCTGGGCTGTAGTAGATACCACCACCAAATGTGTCGTATCCAGCGCCAGCATCGCCGTCGTTAGAAGCGATTACTAGACCGCCACCAAAGCCGTCTCCGTTGTAGCCAAGAGTGAAAGTTGAAACATCATCAGCATCATCAGCATTGATACCTTTGGTTGCGTCAGTACCACCAAGAGAGATGAAGCTAGCAGAAGCAACTACGCCGTTGTCGTTAGAGTAAGCAACAGCAACACCAGGACCAGTTTCGTTGCCAGCTTCAGAGAAAGGCATTGCGCCCAACCTGAAACTTCCTGAGTATGCTGAAGTTGTGGCAGCAAGAACGTCATCCTGGGCAACCACAGGTCCAGTAGTTACTTCTAGATCTCCTACGGGAAAAGCATAGAAAAGGGAAGATATTTTTAGAGTTGCACCGTCTTCTACAGCACTATCCATGCTTGCGAGTGGACCACTAGCATTACCTGCTTCAATACCTGCGGAAAGTAGATCTTCACCAGTAAAACTAGAGCTGATTTCTAACTCATATGCATATTGCATATAAAGCTCTTCTTCAGTGTCTGTTGTTCCGCCGTCAGAAACAGAACCAACAGTGAAATAAGCACCACCAGAAAGAGATGTGGTAGATGAGAATGCAGTATCTGCGTTAACTGCAGCAGGAGCCATTAGGCCCAAGGCAGCAGGAGCCACCAGCAAACGCTGAAAAAGTTTCAAAGTGTCCTCACACAAAAATACTTGAAAATGATAATCGTTTTAGTTTTACCCTGACAAGTATATAATAACTTTTTGTCAGCAAATCCTCTAACTGATGCCTTGTTTGATTGCTGAAAATCTTACATATTCTTATTCAACTCAAATCCCACCTGCTTTAAATAAAGTTTCTCTTAAGCTGGAACCAGGAACTTTGACTGCTCTTGTTGGCCCTAATGGTGCAGGCAAGTCCACATTATTAAGCTTGCTGCAAGGAAGCAGCAGACCAGATCAAGGAGAAATCACGGTTGGTGGAAAACCATTAATTAATAATCGAGCTCAAGTTGCTTTAATGCCTCAAAGGGGAAAGTTAAATTGGAGTTTTCCCATAACTGTTGAAGGATTAGTTTCTTTGGGTCGAGTGAATCATTCGAAATCCACTTGTTGTGAGCTTGAGGCTGCCCTCCAACGTGTTGGAATATCTCACCTAGCGAAGAGAAGGCTAGATGCTTTATCAGGTGGTCAGCAACAAAGAGCATTACTTGCTAAAACCTTGATGAATCCAGCCACTATTTTTTTACTTGATGAACCTTGTTCTGCGCTTGATCCACCGGCAAAAGAAGATTTCCTGATAATTATTCGTCAGTTAGCCGATTCTGGTTTGACAGTTTTTGTCAGTAGCCACGATTGGGGTACATCTTTGAATGCTTATGACAAGGTTATTGTTCTCGATAAGATTATCTTGGCCTCTGGTAACCCTCAAGAAGTTCAAGAAAAACTTAGTTCAATTAATTATCTGAGGTGGAAAATATAATTGTGATAAATAATCATTTAAGCTTATCAAGCATTCAATTCTCTAGAACAATTCTGGCAGATTCCAAAATATTCAAGGGTATGAAATAACAGTTCAAATTTATTAGACACTTTTTTCGATATATCTACTGTTTTGACAGGACATCCCTGTAATCGAGTAGTTTCTCCACAACTTACACAAGTCAAATGATGAATATCTCTTTCAACTGGAGCATAAAGCACCTCACCATTAGGAAGATGTCTCGATCTGATCAAACCTTGCTTGACTAGTGCTTGCAGGTTTCTATAGACAGTGGTCAGACCCATTGCCTTTTCACCATTATGAAGTTTTCTATGCAGTTCTTGTCCGCTCAGTTCATCGGTACATCTCCTAAGTTCATTGAGCAGTTGTTCTTGTCGCTTGGAGATCTCAGGCTTTTTGGTACTCATTATCAAGATCTTAATTTGATCTTTCTACCTGACCATACTGAATCATTTGCTTAATGTCTTTTGTCAATACAAATTGGTGGATAATTCCTCTTTTGATAACTTCCTTTTCAGGAGTGCTGTGTCCTGCTATGGGGAGTGTATTAATTACTCATAAAAGGCTGCTTCAAGTTAATTTAATTTCACATTGTGTTCTGCCTGGACTTGCCTTGGCTATGGCGCTAGGTATGGATCCATCTATCGGTGGTGTCATCAGTGGCTTAGTAGGAGCTATTGCAGCAGAAAGTTTGACAAATAAAAAAAATCAAAATTATGAAGCTGTGATGAATACAATTCTTGCTGGCTCCATGGGACTTGGTGTTCTTCTTATACCTCTACTTGGGATCAGGATTGATTTGGAGGCTGTTTTATTTGGAGATTTATTAACTGCAAATTTTAGTGATTTATTGAGAACTTTGATTGCTTTTTTGGCATTTATTTCCTTATTGGTTTTTGGTTACGATAAACTTGTTCATATTGGTTTAGACCCTGAAGGCGCTGCTTCAAGTGGAGTTAATGTATCTTGTTTAAATTTAGCTCTTGGTTTTACAACTGCACTTGTCATTGTCAGCTCAATGTCAGCAGTGGGAGTCATTCTCGTTATTGCTTTACTTTCAACCCCAACTTTGTTGGGACTACAGAAAGCGAAATCTCTGTGGATTGCGATGGTTCGATCTTCAATATTTGGATTAGTTTTATCACTAATAGGTTTTTCGCTCGCTATGGTATTGAATCTGCCTCCTGGCCCTCTAATTAGTGTTCTTTGTGTGATTTCATTGATTGTGCTGCCAAGGAATAGATAGATTTATGTTTAAATATTTTTAGCCAGAAAAGTATACTTTCTTGAGAGAGTTGAAAACAATTGGCTTAAATCAAGAAATTTGAAAATACTAACGATTTTGTTTTGAATTCAATACTATAATTTGATGGGATTAATACAACCCACCTCTAATTGATTAACTCATGAAGAGAACTCAACTCAATGTAAGTATTGACCCAAAACTCTTAGAGAGGATTAAAGAGAGTGCCAGGGTCTCAGGCAAATCATTAGTTGGTTATGTCTCTGATTGTTTTGTTAATCAAATTGAGAATAACCCTGTTGAATCGATAGATTCTCGATTCCAAATGATTGAACAAAGGCTTCAAGCTATAGAAAAAAATATTGAATTGCTAAATCCTCAAATTCAAAAAACTCCATCTTTCACATCTACAGAGGTGAAAAATTTTAATGAATTTATTAAGGCTGTTTTTAAAAAAGAGACGAAAAGGAAAGGATATAAATCAATAAAAGAAGCATGGAATGATTTTATTAATCACATAAATTGTTTTGACCAATGGGATGAGAAATGTTCTTTTAGGCTTAAAGAATCTCTTTTTTTTGAACATGGCGATCCATTAACAAGCGATGAAATCAATCATCTCAAAGAGGGAGATATATGTCCTCAACCAATAAGAACAGGAATAATTAATTGGATAAATAATTCATCTAGAGGTCAGTGTTGCTGTTCAGTGAAAGATTTTCCCTCACAGCAACAAATCTGCGAAAAGGGTCAAATCCTTGTACAAGACATATATTCTTAAGTGAAATTTTGTCGTTTTTTGTATAGAAACAAAACCTAAAGCCCTAACCTAAAAGCTCAAGATTTAACAGTCTGAACATTAGTCAGGATTGATATGGGTTGCACAGGGCATCCATAATTGACCCATCTTATGAACACCAATGCATCCGATCTTTTTTGCTTCGATTTCTGCCTGATATCTAGTTGGATAAGCGTATATGTTTTTTGAAGAAGGAGAATATGAACGATTAATTAACTCCTGAATTGCATTATTTTCTGGACTCCATACCTTTAGACCCATAGTTGTTATTCCTGCTGAAAATATTCCCATTCCCACTATTGAGGCATTCAAGACTCCCATAGCGACTACGCCTATGGAAGCTACCCCCATGGGCACAATACCAATACTAATAATTCCCATTGGAACAATCCCAATGGATATAAATCCAAGCGGTGCAATCCCAAATGCAATTTTTTTGGGCTTGCTTCCGCAATGCGAAAGCCATTCTTGATTTTCCTGATCGGTGTTATTTGGATTTTTCATTATCTGAAAATACTAGTGGTGATGACCATTATGAGAATCATGTTTTTCTGTGTCTTTATGATCTGCATGATTTTTGCAAGGCATCCATTTATTTCCCATTTTATGCGCTCCGGTGCAATTGAAATCTTTTGCTGCTTTTTCAGCTTCTGCTTTCGTTTCAAAAAGTGCAGGAGTTCTGTATTTATGTGAATTACCAGAGCATCCCATCAGAAAAAATGATGAGGAAATAATTATGGTAGTTATAGTACTCCTAAGATTATTCATCTTTCTAGGTTTGCCTAGTTCATCTAGCTTTAGACTAATTAAATTGTGATTATTGTCATTAAAAACTCTTCAAACTGAAGAGATGAAAAATATTCAAAAAGTAATAAGATTGCATTTTTTCAGCCTCATACTTAGGCTCTGACACGAAGTTTTTTATTTATCGGCCGACAAAGCCAAATATCTCCAATAGTTATGTAAAAAAATACTCAGACATATACTCAAAAGCACATAGTAATTGTGAGAAGGCATGTTTCTCTCGGCTTTCGAGGGTTCTTGAGGTTATGCCTTGCCAGAACTTAGCTTTGCTAGTTTAGCTAGTATTTTTTGAGAACTATGAGCCCTTTGTCGCGATTACTTCAGCCTGCTTTCTTTTTGGCTCTCCTTGCTCCAATGGCTGTTGAAGCAGTAGGTGAAAATCACAAAGGTCATCTTGAGCACCTTAGTGGGCGCATGAATATGAGTGATTCATATCCTTCAACTATGTTCATGGGTAAAACGACTTTTGTTTTGGGTGGAGTAGATGGAGTGAGTGATTCTGGAATGGGTGGAATGTCTATGTCTGAGGACAAGAATGGAACAGTTTTTCATTACGATACAAAGTTAGTGTTTATGACCAGTTTCACTGGTCAAGAAATGCTTAAAACAGCTGTTCGTGCAGGTAATTTTGGCATGATGGAACCCTTTGGAATGAAGGGTGAGGCAAAATTAGATACGGCTTTCAGTAGTAGTGATTCGTTGGAACTTCATAAGGCTTATTATCAGTTCCCTATTAGAGATGGTATTCAAGTAACTTTTGGTCCGAAGCTTCGCCAAGTTGATTTACTCGGAGTCTGGCCTAATTATTACAAAAGTGATGGAGTTTTATTTGTATTAAATCAGGCAGGTGCTAATGATACTTATTCCAAAAAAGATGGGGGCGGGCTCTCGAATTCCTTGGTCCCATAAAAAATTAATTGCCTCTGCACTTTTCGTTTCGGAATACGCATCAAATTCTTCGATCGGCTTTTTAGCTGATGAAGGTAAAGATCACATAACAACTCAGATGGCATGGGTTGAAGAAAAATTTACTTTTTCAACTGCCTACACACATGCCAGTAATGGGAACACTGACAATTCTGCTGACATTGACGACACTCATCCTTTGGGTTAGTGGTAGCTATAAATTTGGGAATGACTATAGCTTGAGTGCAGGAATGGGATGGAAAAATCCTGATAATGAGGATCGTACTGATAATGCAATGAATAAGGTGGAGGATAGCAATACATGGTTCGTTAAATTCTTATGGCATTATGCGTTTGTTGAGGGGAATAAGCTTGGCTTTGGTCTTGGAACAGCCGAAACTCATAGAGATGACAGTAGTTATGACGATCTTTTAGCTTGGGAAGCTTTTTATGAACCCAGAGTGAAGGATAGTATGATCGTTACTCAAGCTATCTTTGTTATTGATAAAGATGGTAAAGAGGATGTTAATGGGGGTTTGGTGAAAACTACTTTCAAGTTCTAGTTTTTGCCTTTCTAAAATACTGCCTGGTTCTCTATCTGGATAAGGCGGATTTTTTTACTCTAATTACTTTGATTTTTGATGCCGATGAGTGGAATTGAACCACCGACCTACTGGTTACGAATCAGTTGCTCTACCCCTGAGCTACACCGGCACTAGAATAAAGTTATCATCTTTAATTTTATTTTTGAGCAACTCTAATAAGCCTGAATCCAATCTTGATCCTAATTTAAGAGCTCGTTTATTGAAAGAGACTAAAAATCCCTATCGGGGATTGAGAAGAGCTGTTTGGATAGCACTTTTTGGATCAGCGGCCTTAGGCTTTTTTATCATGCTTACCAATCTGATTGCGGGCGATAGTGTCTCTCTTAATGATCTTGCAATTCAAAGCTCAGCATTAGTTATTCTTGGATTTTTGTTGTTTAAGGATAGGAGTAAAGAGGACGTAAATTAGTTGTCTTGCTTTTGTTAATTATATTTTTTCAGATTTTGGGTCCAACTAATAAGCGAAGCTAATTGGTCAATTTTCTTCTTTGAGTAACAAGCTTGAAGGCTTCTATTTGATCTCCTTCTTCCCAGTTTGCAAAGCGATCACAACCTATCCCGCATTCGAACCCTGTTGATACTTCTTTTACATCATCTTTATTTCTTTTTAGTGAATCCAGATCGCCTTCAAAAACGATTTGCTTTCCTCTTTTGACCCTGGCTCGGCAATTCCGTTGTATTTTCCCATTGGTTACATAGCAACCAGCAACTGCACTTTTGCCAATTGAAAATATCGCTCTAACCTCTGCTACACCCAAAGCTTCTTCTATCATTTCGGGTTCTAAGAGACCCTCCATTGCTAATTGAATATCCTCTAAAAGTTTATAAATAACCTCGTAATCTCTTACGTCAACACCATTCGCATCAGCTGCGCGCTTTGCGCCCGATGCCATTGAAGTGTTGAATCCAACTATGACTGCTCCAGAGGCCGCTGCTAAGTCAACATCAGTCTCAGTAATTTCGCCTGGAGCTGATAGCAATACTCTCACTTGGACTTCGTCTTTTGGAAGCTGTTCAAGAGAACCAAGTATTGCTTCTAAACTTCCTTGAACGTCAGCTTTGAGAATAATATTTAATTCTTTAAGTTCACCCTCACTTGCTTGTCCAGACATAGATGAAAGTGAAACTCGCCTGGAAGCCATTTGCTGCGCAAGTCTTGCGGCCCTTGCGTCCGTGGCCCGTTCTCCAACCACTGCCCTTGCGGCCTTCTCATCTGGGTAAACCTCGAACTCATCACCTGCTGTTGGTACTTCACTGAATCCAAGAGCTTCGACAGGACAAGATGGGCCTGCTTCTTTAATCCGGGATCCATTTTCATCTACCATTGCTCTAACTTTGCCAAGCACTGGACCAGCAGCGACTACATCTCCTGATTGAAGGGTACCGTTTTGAACTAGTAATGTCGCAACAGGCCCTTTTGCTTTGTCTAAGTGGGCTTCAATCACAGTACCTTTAGCCAATCTGTTTGGGTTTGCTTGTAAATCTTCAACCTCAGTTACGAGCAAAACCATCTCTAAAAGTTTGTCTATGTTTTCGCCCTTAATGGCACTAACGGGGACCATAACTACGTCTCCTCCCCATTCTTCTGACAATAGATCCTGCTCTGACAACTCTTGTTTTACACGGTCGGGAGAGGATCCTTCTTTATCAATTTTGTTAATTGCTACTACAATTGGCACTTTTGCTGCTCTTGCATGGGAAATAGCTTCAAGGGTTTGAGGCCTAACTCCGTCATCAGCAGCAACAACTAAAATTGCTACATCTGTAACTCTGGTTCCTCTGGCTCTCATTGCAGTAAAAGCTTCGTGTCCAGGAGTGTCAAGGAAGGTTAGTTTCTTCGTTGATCCATCATGTTGAGTTTCGATTTGATAAGCACCAATGTGTTGAGTTATCCCCCCAGCTTCTCCTGCTGCAACTCTCGCTTTTCTTATGGCGTCGAGTAAAGATGTTTTTCCATGATCAACGTGACCCATCACAGTAACGACTGGAGGCCTTCTTATTAAATGTTTTAAATCGCCCTCCTCAATCATTTCAACTGTTTTCTTCGCAGCCTCTTCAACATCATCTTGAAGAACCGGTACTCCGAATTCCTCGGCAACAGTTTCGATCGTTGCCAGGTCAAGTGATTGAGTGACGGTTGCAGTAATCCCTTTGAAAAATAATGATTTAATGATTTCAGAACTTTCAACACTCAGCATGTCAGCAAGTTCTTGAACTGTGAGATTGTCCTCTGGGACAACAATCATTTCAGGTCTTACAAGCTTTGCCTCTCTAGCGGCTCTTAGTTCCATTGCACGTCTTCTTTGCCTTTGACGAGTTGTTTCTTTTTTACGTTTTTTAAGAGCAGTTAAAGGCTTGCCATTATTTCTCTTGCCAGATTTCGGCTTCGATGGTCGAGCCAAGCTTGCTGAGAGAACGACTGCTTGTTGCTCTCCTGCAAATCCACTTGTCTCAGCAGTTAGAGCATCATCATTTTCTCCAATAATGTGGACTTTTTGCCGCTGTTTTTGAGGCGATTTATTTCTTAAGGCATCTAACTTTGCGCTGTCATCCCAATCAGGCCTGCCTGTCCTTCTGGGAGGAGCTGCAGTGCCACCTGGCCTATGAGCGGGCTTCTTAGGAGCGGATGGGGTTGGCCTATTAACTGGTGGCCTGGCTCCAGTTTGGTTCTCTCGTTTGGGTTTAGGACTGGTTGAAGAATCAGATTTCCTTTGAGGAGCACTTGGCCTCGCTTGAGGCTTTTGCAGTTGCATTAACTCACTTGGTGCAACTGGCTTTCTCATCCCAGATGGAACACCTGGACGATTGTTAGATCGGTTTGAAACACCAGCTACTCTAGTAGGAACTCCAGGTCTATTTTGCATACCGCCTCGATTTGGAGTTCCAGGACGGACTGGTCCTCCAGATCGATTATTAGATCCTGGACGATTTTGACCTTGCATAGGTCGATTTGCTACTCCACCTCGATTAGGACTTTGCCTGTTTTGCGAACCAGGCCGACTTGCTCCTCCTCCACCTGCTCTGTTATTGGAAATAGGTCGATTTGATAATCCTTGACGATTTAAAGAGACTGGCGGTTTTGGCGCTCCAGGTCTTGTTGGAATTATTGGTTTAATCCTTGCCTCGTTAGTCTGAGGTTTATTTGTAGGTTTTTCTCTTCGTATGGGGGCTCCTACAAGTTCAAGAGTATTCCCTTTGGTTGGAGGCTGTGGCTTTCTTGAGGGGGAAGCCTGTTTGTTTTGACTTTTGATTCTTTGTAAATTTCCTGGGGCAACTTTCTGAGGAGAAATACCACTTTGATTGAGTCTGGCTTTTGTCTTGTAGTTGTTAGGTTCTGATTGTTTTTTATCTTGAATATTTATCTTTGGTCTGCTTGGTGCTATGGGCCTCTTAGGTTCCTGTCTGAAAGTTTGTTTTGATTGGATAATTGGCTTTTTAGCTGATTCAGGCTTTTTTGCTTGATTTACGTTTTTGTTTTCTTTCTTTAGTTCATTAAGAGGGATTTCCCTTTCAGCGTGAGTTAAGGGCTTAGAAATAGTTTGTTTAATTTCTTGTCTTGGCCTAGGAGGTAGTGGTTTATTTGGTTTAGAAGGTGCTGTTATTTTCTTTTGTTGACCGGGAAATTTATTTTTTAAATTTTTTGAATTGTCGGATTTAGTTAATTCATGAGTTTTTACTGAAGGTTGACTTGGCTTTAAAGGTACATTTATCTTCTTTTCTGAACTAATTGATGGCTCAGGGGAATTTTGTTTAAGTTCAGGCTTCTGAGTCTTTTGAGTTTTGACAGGACTTTTTTTAACGGAAAGAATTTCTTTTTCTAATTTTTTACTAGGTTCAATAATTATTTTTTCTCTGTTGCCTTTTTTTAGAAAATCTTTGATTTGATTTGCTTCAACACTGCTTATAGAACTGCTATGGCTCTTAGCTGCTATGGCAAGTTTACGAGCTGCGTCCAGCACATCTTTATTGTCAAGGCTTAAATCCTTGGACAATTCATAAATTCTGATTTTGCCGCTACTGGTCATTAATGTTGTGCTTGAACTTTAGATTTGGTTTTTTTGAGTTGATTGAGTTCTCTTAATGAACATCATGCCTCAGTATCTGAATCAATGCAGGTATTAAGTTGTTTTTGGAGCATATTGAAAACGCTTGAGTGTATGTCACATCTCAAAGCTTTTTGTAATCGTTTACGCTTCAAAGCCTCTTCAAAACATGACTCAGATCGACAGAGATAGGCTGATCTTCCCATCCCGTCTGAGAGAACCACTCCATTCTGAAAATCTCTGGTAACTTTTAAAAGAAACTTGCGATCAAGAATTTTTTTGCAAGCTACACACCTACGCAGAATGGGGCTTTGACTCACCGGGTTCCTTCCTCTTCTGAAATCATTTTATCTTCGTCTGTAACCTCCTCTTCGTTTGTTTTTTCAATATCACTTTCATCATTCTCAGTTTCTGAGCCATCAGAATCGATACTTGAATTAGTTTCAGAGGATTCTGTTTCTGCTTCGTTGCTATCAATAACTGATAATTGGTTATCTTGAAAGTCCTCTTCGTCTTCTGGTAGAGGGTAAAGCTCTCTTAATCGTGCATCTTCCTCTGCTCTAGCTGCTTGCTCTGCCTCTAATCTCTGCTCAGCTTCTCTCTGTAAAGATTCTTCTTCTTCTCTTTGAGAAATTAATTCTGCGACCTCGGAATCTTCAGTGGCTTGATCATATTCTTGTGAATTTTTGATATCAATTTTCCATCCTGTAAGCCTTGCCGCAAGTCTTACATTTTGTCCTTCTCTTCCAATTGCGAGGCTAAGTTGATCTGGAGGAACAAGGACATGGGCATGCTGACCTTCTGGATCCACAAGCCTTACCACTTCAACTCTTGCAGGACTTAATGAATTACAGATGTATTGAACGGGGTCCGAAGACCAACGAATTACATCTATTTTTTCTCCACGAAGTTCATTAACTACTTGTTGAATTCGAGCCCCTCTAGCACCAATACATGCTCCAACAGGATCAACCTCTCTTTCAATACTGTCAACAGCTACTTTTGTTCTGGGACCTACTGCTCTTGAAGGTGGATTTGCCTCACGAGCAACAGCAACAATTCGTACTGAACCCTCTTGAATTTCAGGCACTTCGTTTTCAAATAAATATACGACCAAGCCAGCATTGGATCTGCTCACAAAAAGTTGAGGCCCTCTTCTGGGTATTTCACTAACTTCTTTTAGAAATACTTTAAATGTTGCGTTTGCTCGATAATTATCATTTGGCAATTGATCTCTTCTTGGAAGCTCTGCTTCTACTTCTGGCCTGCCTAAACCAGAGCTAACTGCCATGATTACTGACTGCCTCTCAAATCTAATGACTCTCGCAGTTAGCACTGGATCTTCTAGGTCAGCAAATTCCTCTTGAATCATTCTTCTTTGCTGATCTCTTAACTTTTGGGCTAAGACTTGCTTGGTAGTGGCTGCAGCCATTCTTCCAAAATCTTCTTTTTCTGGAGTCACATCTAGGACAACAGTGTCCCCAACTTGGGCATCATCAGCAACTTGCATAACCTCAGCTATAGCTATTTGATGATCATCACTCTCAACTTCTTCAACTATTATCTTACTTGCTAAAACTCGATAACCTTCATCATCTAGGTCCAAGCCAACATCAAAGTTACTAAAATAGTCTTCCTCAAAAGGATCTTCGCTGATACCCAAATAAAGAGTTCTTCGATATCGCTCATAACCTTTTAGAAGTGCTTCTCTCAAAGCAGCTTCGACAACTTGTGAGGGAAGTTTTTTTTCCTCACTAATGTCTTCAATTAAGTTGTTTAGGCCTGGGAGTAGAACAAGAGCCATCGATGATGGGATATAAAGATGAGAAAGATTGGGTTAGATAAATTGATATCTAGATTTTAACCAGAGGGTGTTGTGAGTCGGACTTGGATAACGTCCTCGACTGGGATTCTGTGAGTTTTCCCCTTTTGATTTATTTGTAAATCATTATCTGTCCTTTTTAGAAGCAAACCATTTGTTTGTTGCTCAATTTTTTTTAAATCCTGATAAGTAACTTCAATTGGGAAACCTTTGAAAACCTGAAAATCTTTTTCCTCAGTCAAGATTTCACCAACTCCCTCGCTACTGATTTCCAGTGTGAAAGGTCGATTAAGGATTGCAGAACCATGAATAGCTTCATCAATATGTTGATTAAGGTTTGAACAGTCATCAATAGTGACTTTCTTGTCAGGATTTTTGTGTCGGATACTTATTTGAATCGACAAGGGATTTAGATGAGTGAAAATCTTGAAATCGGTTACATCAAAGCCATAATTTGTTGCTGACTTTGTTGTAAGAACTTTCAATTCTGTAACGGTTTGATTAGGCAAAAGGCAGCGTCGAGATCGGGCAGGAAGCCCGAGCGGTTTAAGTATTTGACCCGCCTCTGTTTAAAGAGGTACCGTCAGGCATTTAAATATTACTAGATAAAGGTTTCGGTTACCTCTAAAATCAACTTCTTCTTATTTTGCATTGATCTATTTTATTGTCTCTAGATATAATGACTCGTTATGCTTAGTCCCAGAAAGTTAGAAATTATGAGGAGATTTAGTAGTCTATTTTTATTTTGCTCCATAATTTTTTGCTTTTTGTTCGGACCATTATCTGTATTTGCATTAGAAAATTTTCAATTAGGAGAATCACATAGTTTTGTTGCTGATGTGGCCAGTAGGGTTTCACCATCAGTAGTCAGGATTGATATTGAAAGAGAATATGAAACAGATGAGTTTGAAGATGATTTATTAGACCCTTTGTTAAGAGATCTTTTAGGCGATTTGAGTACTTTCCCAAAAAAAGAAAGAGGGCAAGGTTCTGGAGTCATAATTGATGATTCTGGATTGGTTCTTACAAATGCTCATGTAGTGGAAAGAGTTGATCGTGTGATAGTTACTCTTCAAAATGGAAATCAAGTGGATGGCACAATCGTTGGAACCGATCAAGTCACTGACTTAGCTCTTGTGAAAATCAAAGCATTTCCTGGTTTAGAAAGTGCAAAATTGGGAGATTCAGAAGATATTCAAGTTGGGGATTGGGCAATTGCCCTTGGAACTCCTTACGGCCTTGAAAGTACTGTCACTTTGGGCATAGTAAGTAGTCTTCATAGAGACATTAATACTCTTGGATTCTCTGACAAAAGATTGGATTTGATTCAAACGGACGCAGCAATAAATCCAGGAAATTCAGGCGGACCATTGATGAATTCAAATGGAGAAGTTATTGGAATAAACACTTTGGTCAGGTCAGGTCCAGGGGCTGGGCTTGGATTTGCAATCCCTATCAATCTTGCTTCAAAAGTTACCAATCAATTACTCGCTAATGGTGAAGTTATTCATCCTTACCTAGGAGCTCAGTTAGTTTTGTTAAATGAAAGAATAGCAAAAGAGCATAATCAAGATCCCAATGCATTGATTGTTTTACCTGAAAGATCTGGTGCACTTGTTCAATCTGTTATCCCTCAAAGTCCGGCAGAGGAGGGAGGCTTAAGAAGAGGTGATCTTGTCATAGTTGCAGCAGGGAATGAAATTAATGATCCCAGATCCCTGCTCATGCAAGTTGAGAATGCCCAAATAGGAAAACCATTTGAATTGGAAGTCGTTCGAAACAACAAAGAGATTAACCTTTCTATTAAGCCTGCTGCTTTACCAGGAATTAGCTGAAAATTTGCTACTGTCTTTTCGCAAAGCTATTACTAAATGGATCTTCAAAATCAGATGAAGCTAGCAGTTGCTCAAGCTGCAGTAGATCAAATTCAAGACGGTATGATTCTTGGTCTTGGTTCTGGATCTACAGCAGCTTTAATGATTGAAGCACTTGCTCATAAAATTAAATCGAGAGAAATCAAAGACATCGTAGGTGTGACTACATCTTTTCAGGGCGAGGTTCTTGCCTCCGAATTAGGAATACCGCTTAAATCTCTTTCTTCAGTCTCAGAAATTGATCTTGCAATTGATGGCGCCGATGAGGTTGATCCCAAATTTCAACTAATTAAAGGAGGAGGCGCTTGTCATGTGCAGGAAAAACTTGTGGCTGCTTTGGCTAGAAAATTCATTGTTGTTGTTGATTCGACAAAATTAGTTAAAAAATTGAATCTCGATTTCAAATTACCAGTAGAGGTTCTTCCATCTGCCTGGAAACAAGTACAAAAAACATTAATAAATCTTGGAGGAGAAGGGAGTCTAAGGATGGCTCAGAAAAAGGCTGGACCCATAGTTACTGATCAGGGAAACTTAATACTTGATTTCACGTTTATTAATGGCATTGACGAGCCAGAACTATTGGAGAGTCAAATTAATAATATTCCTGGTGTTCTTGAAAACGGACTTTTTGTAAACCTCACAGATGAAGTACTAGTTGGAAAAGTAGAAAATGAGATAGTGGGTGTCGAATCTCTTAAGAGGGTTTAGAATCTCTAATTTTTATTGATTCTGCGTGACTATGTAATCCCTCACTATTGGCTAAATGCACAACTGCATTTTTATTCTTATGAAAGGCTTCTTTTGAAAAATCTATAAGTGAAGTATTTTTCATGAAAGTTTCAACTCCAAGAGCACCAGCAAATCTTGCTGTCCCAGAAGTGGGCAAAGTGTGATTAGGACCTCCAAGATAATCTCCAATAGCCTCTGGGCTCCATGCCCCCATAAATATTGCCCCTGCATTTTTGATGCTTTTAGATAATTCTTCTGGCTCCTCTACAAGCAATTCAAGGTGTTCTGGGGCAAAAGTATCACTTAACTTTGCACAAGTTTCTAAATTATCGCAAAGAACTATTAACCCCCATTTTGTAATTGATTCTTGGCATATTTTTAATCTTGGATGATTAATTAATTGTCGTTCAATTTCTGCTGGTAATTTTTCAGCTAATTTTTTATTAGTAGTTATTAGTATCGCTGAAGCCAAAGGATCATGTTCTGATTGAGCTAACATATCTGATGCAACGTGTTCCAACTTTGCTGATTTATCGGCAATGATTAAGATCTCACTTGGGCCAGCTAAAGAATCAATTCCTACTTTTCCGTAAACTTTCTTCTTTGCCAAAGTTACATAAATATTTCCTGGTCCAGTTATCACATCTACTTTTGGAATTGATTCAGTTCCAATAGCAAGCGCACCAATAGCTTGAGCGCCTCCAACACGAAATACTTTGTTGATACCTGTAATATGGGCTGCAGCAAGTACGGTTTGGTTTAACTCCCCTTTAGAGTTAGGGGGAGAAACCATTATGGTTTGATTGACTCCTGCAACATATGCAGGAATAGCATTCATCAATACTGTGCTTGGATAGGCTGCTCTCCCTCCTGGCACATATATTCCGGCTTTTTCAACAGGACTCCATCTTCGTCCTAGTGATTCTCCATGGGGGCCTATGTAAGTGATATTTTTTGGAATTTGAAGACTATGAAATTTTTCAATTCTTTTTTTTGCTAACAAAAGTGAATCTTGTAATTCCCTTGGAGTCTCTTCCCAAGCTTTAAGTATTAAATCTGATGAAACTTGAAAATTTTCCGCGAAAAATCCATCAAAGCGAGAAGTGTATTCTTTAAGAGCCTCGTCACCCCTTTTACTAACGTTTTCAATAATATCGTCAACTACCTGTATAGCTTGTTCTTGAGCGGATCCAGCTGTTCTTTCAGTAATTGCCTTGAGCTCAAGCTGAGCCTGGTCAATATTAACAGTTGTTTTTATGGTCAGTTTTTTTGAAGGGGGTTTTTGTACCTCTTCTTTATTAATTATTTGCGTCATGAACTTTTGGCTATTGGTTCAATTTGATTATCTTATGCCTTAATTTTGATTTATGTAGATCTTCTTCATGGTCTTGAGGTAGTGTGGAATAACATTAAGACTAAATCACTAAGCCTCCGTGGCAAATACCAACTCAGCTAAAAAGCGAATTCAAATAGCGGAACGCAACCGCCTTGAAAACAAAAATTACAAATCTACAGTTCGTACCTTAATGAAGAGGTGCTTCCTTGCTTGTGGAATATTTGAAAAAGAGCCTAGCGATGAATCTAAGGCAGACCTTCAAAAAACATTTAATCTAGCCTTTAGCAAAATTGATAAAGCAGTTAAAAAAGGTGTTTTGCATAAAAATACAGGAGCTAATCAGAAATCCAGACTAAGCATTGCGCTAAAAAAAGTTTTGAAATGAGTTTTTTGAGAATAAATAATCTAAGATTTAATATTGAAATAAGAGTTTATTTTGCATCTTGAGCGATTCTAAAAATTCAATAATTGATAGTCACTGCCATATAGCTTTTTCTAATTTTAATGAAGATAGAGAAAAAGTTGCAGAGAGATGGAGATTACAGGGTGTTAAAGCTTTATTACATGCATGTGTAGAGCCCTCTGAAATCCCTGCAATTAAATCAATAGCAGATCAATTTCATGAGATCAGATATTCAGTAGGAGTTCACCCCTTGGATGTGCATCATTGGGGCTCTAAAACTTTAAGCATTTTAAAAAAAGCAGCTCTTGATGATAGTCGAGTGGTCGCTATTGGAGAATTAGGACTTGATCTTTTTAAAGCAGAGAACTTGAGTGAGCAGCTTTCAATTTTAATGCCGCAATTAAACTTGGCCTTTGAATTGAATTTGCCAGTAATTGTTCATTGCAGAGATGCCGCTAAAGAAATGTTAGAAGTTTTTTCTAAGCTTTCTGAGAATGGTCACTGTCCAAAAGGAGTTATGCATTGCTGGAGTGGCAATGCGAAAGAGATGAGAGGGTTTCTTGATCTAGGCTTTTACATAAGCTTCAGTGGAAATGTCACTTTCAAAAATGCGATTGATATCCATGAATGCGCTAAAAAAGTTCCCGAAAGTAGATTTCTAGTAGAAACTGATAGTCCTTTCTTATCACCCGTTCCTCATAGAGGAAAAAGGAATGAACCTTCTTATGTAAAGCACGTTGTAGATAAAATTTCAGAAATCAGAGGTGAAAGCTTCGCAGAAATTGCAGAAAGAACCACTCAAAATGCAAGGGAATTGTTTGCGTTGCCTTAAATATGATCATTTCCTCTAGTTAATTCTCAGATTTGAGTGTAGAGTTATTTATTGTCTTGCTTAGGCGTGGTATCTGCGCTTAAACCCTTAGGGATCTTCCTTTTTGAGTTAGTTTGTTCGTTAATTAACTAAATTCAATTTCAAATCTCAGCCTTATTGGGGATTGTTTTTGTTTTTTTAGTAAAGATCATTTTTCGAACTCTAGGACAAGACATCAACCCCGTCCTCTACATATAAACGCAGGTTCTCGAATGAGCAGAAGCGCGATTCAGGTAGCCAAAGCAGCTACATATCTGCCTGATCTAGTTGAGGTGCAAAGATCAAGTTTTAAGTGGTTCTTGGATAAAGGCTTAATTGAAGAATTAGACAATTTTTCTCCCATTACTGACTATACCGGTAAGCTTGAACTTCATTTTATAGGATCAGAATATAAGCTTAAGCGTCCTAGGCATGATGTAGAGGAGGCAAAAAGAAGAGATGCAACGTTTGCTTCTCAAATGTATGTTACTTGTCGTCTAGTTAACAAAGAAACAGGAGAAATTAAAGAACAAGAAGTTTTTATCGGTGAATTGCCTTTAATGACTGAGCGTGGAACTTTTATAATTAATGGTGCTGAAAGAGTAATAGTAAATCAAATCGTTAGAAGTCCAGGAGTTTATTTTAAAGATGAGCAAGATAAAAATGGTAGAAGAACTTACAATGCAAGCGTTATACCTAACCGCGGAGCATGGTTAAAGTTTGAAACTGATAAAAACGATTTGCTGCATGTTCGTGTAGATAAAACACGAAAAATTAATGCTCATGTCTTGATGAGGGCAATGGGTTTGTCAGATAATGATGTGATAGATAAATTACGACATCCTGAGTTTTATAAGAAGTCAATTGATGCGGCAAACGAAGAAGGCATAAGTTCAGAAGACCAAGCTTTGTTAGAGCTTTATAAAAAGTTAAGGCCAGGTGAGCCTCCCTCTGTAAGTGGAGGTCAACAGCTACTCCAAACAAGATTTTTTGATCCAAAACGATATGACTTAGGAAGAGTTGGTAGATATAAAATAAATAAGAAATTACGCTTAACTATTCCTGATAATGTAAGAACACTAACAAATGAAGATGTTCTCTCTACTTTAGATTATTTAATCAATTTAGAGTTAGATGTTGGTGGTGCAACTCTTGATGATATTGATCATTTAGGTAATAGGAGAGTGAGGTCAGTCGGTGAACTTTTACAAAATCAAGTTCGAGTTGGATTGAATAGACTTGAAAGGATAATCAAGGAGAGAATGACAGTTGGGGAAACTGACTCACTTACTCCAGCGCAACTCGTAAATCCAAAACCTTTAGTTGCAGCCATAAAAGAATTTTTTGGTTCAAGTCAACTAAGTCAATTTATGGATCAAACCAATCCATTAGCTGAATTAACTCATAAAAGACGTATATCTGCTTTAGGTCCTGGAGGTTTAACTCGTGAAAGGGCTGGTTTTGCAGTGAGGGATATTCATCCTTCTCATTACGGAAGACTTTGTCCTATTGAAACTCCTGAAGGGCCCAATGCAGGTCTCATTAATTCTTTGGCAACGCACGCGCGCGTTAATGAATATGGATTTATTGAGACACCATTTTGGAAGGTTGAAAATGGACGATTAATTAAACAAGGAGATCCTATTTACTTGTCTGCAGATTTAGAAGATGAGTGTAGGGTCGCTCCTGGAGATGTAGCCACGGACGAAGAAGGAAAAATATTGGCAGAACTTGTTCCCGTTAGATACAGGCAAGATTTTGAAACGGTTTCTCCTGAACAAGTTGATTATGTTCAACTATCACCAGTTCAGGTAATTTCTGTGGCTGCATCGTTAATACCATTTTTGGAACACGATGATGCTAATAGAGCCTTGATGGGTTCAAATATGCAAAGACAAGCAGTTCCTCTTTTGCGTCCAGAAAGACCTTTGGTTGGGACTGGTTTAGAGACTCAAGTTGCTAGAGACTCTGGAATGGTTCCAATCTCAAAAGTAAATGGAACAGTGACTTATGTAGACGCTAATACAATTGTTGTTACTGATGAGGAAGGCAATGACCATGCCCATTACTTGCAAAAATATCAAAGATCTAATCAAGATACTTGTTTAAACCATAGACCTATAGTTTTTAATGGTGACCCGGTAATTGTGGGGCAGGTCTTAGCTGATGGTTCAGCCTGTGAGGGAGGGGAAATAGCTCTTGGTCAGAATGTTTTAATTGCTTATATGCCGTGGGAGGGTTACAACTATGAAGATGCAATTCTAGTAAGTGAAAGGTTAGTTAAAGATGATCTATATACTTCTGTCCATATCGAAAAATATGAAATAGAAGCTCGTCAAACGAAACTAGGCCCTGAAGAAATAACAAGAGAAATTCCAAATGTATCAGAGGAAAGTCTTGGTAATTTGGATGAAATGGGGATTATTCGAATTGGAGCTTTCGTAGAGAGTGGAGACATTCTGGTTGGGAAGGTTACCCCCAAAGGAGAATCAGATCAACCGCCTGAAGAAAAACTTTTAAGAGCTATTTTTGGAGAGAAAGCAAGAGATGTAAGAGATAATTCTCTTAGAGTCCCTTCAACTGAGAGAGGGCGAGTGGTTGATGTCAGAATTTATACACGAGAACAAGGTGATGAGCTGCCACCTGGAGCGAACATGGTGGTGAGAGTCTATGTTGCCCAACGTAGAAAGATTCAAGTTGGAGATAAAATGGCTGGTAGGCATGGTAATAAAGGGATTATCAGTAGGATATTGCCAAGAGAGGATATGCCCTACCTTCCTGATGGCACACCTGTAGATATATGCCTTAATCCATTAGGAGTCCCAAGTCGAATGAATGTAGGGCAGGTTTTTGAGCTCCTCATGGGTTGGGCAGCATCTAATTTGGATTGTCGAGTTAAAATTGTACCTTTTGATGAGATGTATGGGGCAGAGATGTCTAATCAGACAGTTCAAGCCTACTTGAAAGAGGCGGCAAAGCAGCCAGGCAAATCATGGGTTTACAACCCTGAAGATCCTGGAAAGTTACTTCTTAAAGATGGTCGAACTGGTGAACCTTTTGATCAACCCGTTGCTGTTGGCTACGCCCATTTCCTTAAACTTGTACATTTAGTAGACGATAAAATTCATGCTCGATCCACTGGCCCATACTCTTTGGTGACTCAACAACCTCTTGGTGGAAAGGCTCAGCAAGGTGGACAGAGATTAGGCGAAATGGAAGTATGGGCACTAGAGGCGTATGGAGCTGCATACACTTTGCAAGAACTGTTAACCGTGAAGTCTGATGACATGCAAGGCCGCAATGAAGCGCTCAATTCCATTGTGAAAGGAAAACCAATTCCAAGGCCTGGCACTCCAGAATCTTTCAAAGTTTTAATGAGAGAACTTCAGTCATTGGGATTAGATATCGGAGTATATACAGATGATGGTAAAGAGGTTGATCTTATGCAAGATGTAAATCCTCGTAGAAGCACGCCTAGCAGACCCACCTATGAATCATTAGGTAAAGAATACGAAGAGTAATCAACTCAATAGAAACAAATCATCTAAACACCCTTAATTCTCATGACTAATAGCAATCTACGTACTGAAAACCATTTTGATTACGTCAAAATTAAATTAGCCTCTCCTGAAAGAGTAATGGAATGGGGTCAAAGAACTTTGCCCAATGGCCAGGTTGTAGGGGAAGTGACTAAGCCTGAAACAATAAATTATCGAACACTTAAGCCTGAGATGGATGGATTGTTTTGCGAAAAGATATTTGGCCCATCTAAAGATTGGGAATGTCACTGTGGGAAATATAAGAGGGTTAGGCATCGTGGAATTGTTTGCGAAAGATGCGGTGTTGAAGTAACCGAAAGTCGCGTAAGAAGGCATAGAATGGGATTTATTAAATTGGCAGCCCCTGTATCGCATGTTTGGTATCTAAAAGGTATTCCTAGCTATGTCGCTATTTTGTTAGACATGCCTCTCAGAGATGTTGAGCAAATTGTTTATTTTAACTGTTATGTTGTTTTAGATATAGGAGATAGTAAGGATCTTAAGTATAAGCAGCTATTAACAGAGGATGAATGGCTTGAGATCGAAGATGAAATTTATGCTGAGGATTCGACTATTGAGAATGAACCCATAGTTGGGATAGGTGCGGAGGCCTTAAAGCAATTGCTTGAAGATTTAAATCTTAAAGAAGTTGCAGAGCAATTGAGAGAAGAAATTGCAACAAGCAAAGGTCAGAAAAGGGCTAAACTGATAAAAAGACTAAGAGTTATAGATAATTTTATTGCTACAAGTGCAAGCCCAGAGTGGATGGTTTTAGATGCCATACCTGTTATACCTCCTGATTTGAGACCTATGGTGCAATTGGATGGCGGTAGATTCGCTACTTCAGATTTAAATGACTTATATAGAAGAGTAATAAATAGGAACAATCGACTTGCTCGTCTTCAGGAAATATTAGCCCCAGAGATAATAGTTAGAAATGAAAAAAGGATGTTACAAGAGGCTGTAGATGCACTTATTGATAATGGTAGAAGAGGAAGAACTGTTGTTGGTGCAAATAATCGAGCCTTGAAATCATTAAGTGATATTATTGAGGGTAAGCAAGGTCGATTTAGACAGAATTTACTTGGTAAAAGAGTTGATTATTCAGGTCGTTCAGTAATAGTAGTTGGCCCTAAGTTGAAAATGCATCAATGTGGACTGCCAAAGGAAATGGCAATAGAGCTCTTTCAACCTTTTGTAATTCATAGATTGATTCGTCAGAATATTGTAAATAACATCAAAGCTGCAAAGAAACTGATACAGAAAGCCGACGATGAAGTTATGCAGGTATTACAAGAAGTTATAGATGGTCACCCTATACTTCTCAATCGTGCCCCAACTTTACACCGATTAGGTATTCAAGCTTTTGAGCCTAAATTAGTTGCTGGAAGAGCCATACAGCTACATCCATTGGTATGCCCAGCTTTTAACGCTGACTTTGATGGAGACCAAATGGCTGTTCATGTGCCCTTGGCTATTGAGGCGCAAACGGAAGCAAGAATGCTAATGCTTGCAAGTAACAACATCCTTTCCCCTGCAACTGGGGATCCAATTGTTACTCCATCTCAAGATATGGTTTTAGGGTCTTACTACCTAACAGCAATTCAGCCGGAAGCAAATCAGCCTAAATTTGGGGATCATGCACATACATACGCATCACTTGAAGATGTTTTACAAGCTCTTGAAGATAAAAGAATAGATTTACATGATTGGGTTTGGGTACGATTCTCTGGAGAAATTGAGGATGATGAGGAGCTTCAGAAACCGCGTAATTTGGAGACTTTGAAAGATGGTACTCGGATTGAAGAATGGACATATCGACGAGATCGATTAGATGAAGATGGAAGTTTAATTAGCCGTTACATTTTGACTACTGTCGGTCGCGTAGTCATGAATCATACAATTATTGATGCTGTAGCAGCCACCTCATAACTCTAAAGAACACATCCTCCCTTTTTAAAATATTTTTTCCATGACTTCCTCTTCTCCTAAAACTCGTAAAACCTCTTCTAAATCAAAAGCAAAAAGAGGTTCTAAAGCAAAAAAAGCAGCAGAGATGAACGCTGTCCCAAAACTTTCTAAAACTCCTCCACCTTTTAGAAATAAAGTAGTCGACAAAAAAGGTTTGAAAAATTTAGTTGCATGGGCATTTAAACATCATGGAACCGCTGCAACTGCTGCCATGGCAGATAACTTAAAAGATTTAGGTTTTAGATATGCAACCCAGGCAGCTGTATCAATTTCTGTTGATGATTTAAAGGTCCCTGAGGCTAAACAAGATCTGCTTGGTCAGGCTGAAGAACTAATAACCGCTACTGAGGAATGTTATCGATTAGGGGAAATTACTGAAGTCGAGAGGCACACAAAAGTTATCGACACTTGGACTGAAACTAATGAAAGATTAGTGGATGCAGTTAAAAAGAATTTCAATCAAAACGATCCATTGAATTCAGTCTGGATGATGGCTAATTCTGGAGCTCGTGGAAACATGTCTCAGGTTCGTCAACTTGTTGGTATGAGAGGATTAATGGCTAATCCTCAAGGTGAGATTATTGACTTACCAATTCGAACTAATTTTAGAGAAGGTCTAACAGTAACTGAATATGTCATCTCTTCTTATGGAGCTCGTAAAGGTCTTGTTGATACAGCCCTAAGAACTGCTGATTCTGGATATCTAACTAGACGCTTGGTTGATGTCGCTCAAGATGTAATTGTTAGGGAAGAGGATTGTGGTACGACAAGGTCTATTTCAATAAGTACAGAGGATGAAAAGTTTGGCAATAGGCTTGTTGGACGCTTGACAGCTGAACAGGTTGTGAACTCAGACAAGGAAATTTTAGCTGAAAGAGATACTCCTATTGACCCTCAGCTATCTAAGAAATTTGAACAATCACATGTTCAAGGGGTAAGGGTTCGATCTCCTCTTACATGTGAGGCGACTAGATCAGTTTGTCGTAAATGTTATGGTTGGGCGCTAGCGCATAACCAATTAGTTGACTTAGGCGAGGCAGTAGGTATTGTTGCTGCTCAATCTATTGGAGAGCCGGGCACTCAGTTGACAATGAGAACTTTTCATACTGGCGGGGTCTCAACAGCAGAAACTGGTGTTGTACGTTCAACCATTTCAGGAAAAGTTGAATTTGGTTCAAAGGCGCGAGTGAGAGGCTACAGAACGCCACATGGTGTTGAAGCTCAGCAAGCAGAGGTTGATTTTAACCTTAGTATTATTCCTTCTAGTGGTGGTAAGCCTCAAAAAATTGACATACCCATAGGATCTTTACTTTTTGTAGACAATGCTCAAGAAATTGATGTCGATGTGACTGTTGCTCAGATCGCTAGTGGAACTGTACAAAAAAGTGTTGAAAAGGCTACTAAAGATGTTATTTGTGATTTAGCGGGACAAGTTAGGTATGAATCAATTATTCAACCTAGAGAAGTTACAGATAGACAAGGTAATATTACTCTCAAAGCTCAACGACTTGGTCGGCTTTGGGTACTAGCAGGAGACGTATATAACTTACCCCCTAATGCAATGCCAGTTGTCTCTGGCAATGTTTCAGTAAATGAGGGACAAGTTTTAGCCGAAGCCAGCCAGGCTAGTGAGTTTGGAGGTGAAGTAAGACTAAGAGACTCTATTGGTGATTCTAGAGAAGTTCAAATAGTAACAACGTCGATGACATTAAAAGATTTTAAATTACTAGAAGAGTCGACTCATTCAGGAGAGATATGGCATCTTGAAGCAAAGGATGATACTCGTTATAGATTGAATACAATTCCTGGAAGCAAGATAGGAAATAATGAGGTAATTGCTGAGTTAGCAGACGATAGATTTAAAACTGAAACAGGTGGGCTTGTTAAATATGCCCCTGGTTTAACAATTAAGAAAGCTCGCTCTGCAAAGAATGGTTACGAAGTTAGTAAAGGTGGCACCCTTTTGTGGATTCCTCAGGAAACTCATGAAATTAATAAAGATATTTCATTGTTGATGATTAAAGATCGTCAATGGATAGAGGCAGGCACAGAGGTTGTTAAAGATATTTTCAGTCAAACTGCTGGAATAGTTACGGTTACTCAGAAAAATGACATTCTTCGTGAAATTATAGTTAGGAGTGGCACTTTTAAACTATGCAAAGAAAGTAAAGTGCTTGATAGGTTCGAAGGTGACGGGCAAATAGTTAATCCTGGAGAAACTATTGCAAAAGGTATTAAGACTGATGCGATGGTAATGGTTCAATCAGTCGAAACCCCAGAAGGCAAGGGGCTTCTGTTAAGACCGGTTGAGGAATTTACTATTCCTGATCAAGCACAGCTACCTGAATTAGAGCATGTTAAACAACCCAAGGGCCCATCACTAGGGATAAAAGCCTCTCAGCGACTTGCCTTTAAGGATGGTGAGCTTATTAAATCTGTAGAGGGTATTGAGTTACTTAAAACCCAATTGATGCTTGAGACGTTTGACACGACTCCGCAGATGACAGTAGACGTAGAAGTCGTAAAAGACTTGAATTCAAGCAGTATTGATAGATTGAAGTTAGTTATCCTTGAAAGTATTTTAGTTAGAAGAGACACTACATCGGATTCTAGTCATGGTTCAACACACACTGAATTGCAAATAGAAAATGCTCAAATAGTTTCAGCCGGAGACGTAGTGGCGACAACCCAGATTTTATGTAAGCAAGAAGGAATTGTTCAACTCCCTGATGCCATTGATGGTGACCCGGTTCGCCGACTTATTGTTGAAAGGGATGAAGATACAATAAGAATTGAATCTAAAGGAACTACTCTTTTGAAAGTTGGACAAAGAGTTGTAGATGGAGACTTCGTTTCAAAAGATCAAACAATAGGTGCTTGTGGGGAAATAGAGGAGATTGATGGAAAGAAAGTTAAATTGCGTCTTGGTAGACCTTATATGGTCTCACCAGATTCAGTCCTTCATGTTCGCGATGGAGATTTGGTGCAAAGAGGCGATGGCTTGGCTTTATTGGTTTTTGAAAGACAAAAAACAGGAGATATTGTTCAAGGTTTGCCAAGGATCGAAGAATTGCTTGAAGCTCGTAGGCCTAGGGATTCAGCTATTTTGTGTAAAAAGTCTGGAACAGTAGATATCAAGAAAGGAGATGATGATGATTCTATAGTTGTTTCTATTATTGAGGACAATGATGTAATTACTGAATATCCGATTCTTTTAGGCCGTAATGTAATGGTTAGGAATAGTCAACAAGTTGTCGCTGGTGAATTCTTGACTGATGGCCCAGTGAATCCTCATGAGCTTTTGGAGTGTTTCTTTACAGACTTGCGAGACAAAAAGCCTTTAATGGATGCTGCTCAGGAGGCAATAGCTAAGCTTCAGCACAGAATGGTAAGTGAAGTACAGAATGTTTACAAGTCACAGGGAGTAGCTATAGACGATAAACATATTGAGGTAATAGTTCGTCAGATGACTAGTAAGGTAAGAATAGAGGATGCAGGAGATACAACATTCTTACCAGGAGAATTGATCGAACTTAGGCAGGTTGAAGATACTAATCAGGCTATTTCTATTACTGGAGGGGCTCCCTCGGAGTTTACTCCAGTTTTACTTGGAATTACAAAGGCATCATTAAATACTGATAGCTTTATATCAGCTGCTTCATTCCAAGAAACAACTAGAGTCCTTACCGAAGCGGCTATTGAAGGTAAGTCTGATTGGCTTCGCGGACTTAAAGAAAATGTAATTATTGGCCGACTGATACCTGCAGGTACAGGTTTTAGTGGCTTTGTTGAAGAGTTAAATGCTGAAGCAGGTCCTCACCCAGATATTCTTGCAGAAGATCCTGCAGGTTATCGAAGGATTCAAAATCTTAGACCTGACTATACTGTTGATATGCCTTCTTCACCAGTAGCAAAGAATACTTCTGTTTTGGATGATCCTAGTGATGAGGACTTAGAGGCAACGAGAAGTAGGCATGGGATTGACCCTACAACTAGTAACTTTGCAGCTTTTGCACGTCCAACAGGTGACGACGATTTACCTGAAGACCAAATGCCAGATCCTGCTGCGTTGGAGGGCTTGCAAGAAGAAGGTTTACTCTCAGATGAATAAATCAATTTTTCTACATAACTCTTTTAAATTTTCTAATATTTAGTTTTCCACTGATAAAGACTATCGATGATTGATCCTCCAGTAGTTCCAAAGCGTAAATTGCCTCGCTATGGCTTTCACACACACACTGAACGTATTAACGGTAGATGGGCAATGATAGGTTTTGTTGCTCTAGTGCTTTTGGAATTTAAGTTAGGACATGGACTAATGAATTGGTGACAAAATTTCTTCAACTATCAAGTAATTCATCCTTGCTTGGCTTAAGTTCTGAAGACCTTGAAGAATTTGCGCGTCAGGAAGGTGAGAAAGCTTTTCGTGGGAGGCAAATTCATGAGTGGATTTATCAAAGAGGAGCAAAAAAACTAGATTCAATAACTGTTCTTCCAAAGAAATGGAGAGATTCACTCAAAAACAAAGGAATAAAGGTTGGAAGACTTGATGAAATTGACAGAGTTTTAGCAGAAGATGAGACGTTGAAATTATTAATGGGGACTTATGATGGTGAGATTATAGAAACCGTAGGGATACCAACAGATAAAAGACTTACTGTTTGTGTTTCAAGTCAAATTGGTTGTCCTATGGGATGTAAGTTTTGTGCGACTGGGAAGGGGGGACTTAATAGATCTCTTAATGTAAATGAGATAGTTGATCAGGTAATTAGTATTAGAGAAAGAATGAACAGGAGGCCCACTCATGTCGTCTTTATGGGGATGGGCGAGCCACTTCTTAACATACGCAATGTTTTAGATTCTATTGAATGTCTTACGAATGATATTGGAATTGGTCAAAGGAAAATAACTGTTAGTACTGTTGGTATACCGGACACGCTCCCATATCTAGCAAAAACAGCTCAAGAGCGCTTGGGAAGAGTTAAATTTACCCTCGCAGTTAGTCTTCATGCCCCTAATCAGATGTTGCGTGAATTAATAATTCCTTCGGCGAAGTCTTATCCAATCAAGTCATTACTCAAAGACTGTAAAACATATTTAGAACTTACTGGAAGACGGGTAAGCTTTGAGTATATTCTTCTTGGGGGATTGAATGACAAAGATATTCATGCAGAGCAGTTAACTGATCTGATGAGAGGTTTTCAGAGCCATGTTAATTTGATAGCCTATAATCCCATCGCTGAAGAGAACTTTAAACGACCAAGTCAAATCAGAGTGAATAGGTTTAGAGAACTATTAGAAAATAAGGGAATTGCTGTAAGTGTTCGTGCAAGTAGAGGTAGGGATCAAGATGCGGCATGTGGACAATTAAGACGGCAATCAATCAATCAATCAAATAAAAATCAATTAAGTAAATAAAAATAGATTAGTTCTCAGTTCTTATGACATTTATTGATTGGTTTATTTTATTTTTATATTTAATTTTTTCCTTGATATTAGGAATTTACTTCTCATTAAAAAATCGTAACGAAGCAGATTACTTTGTTGCTGGTCGTCGCCTAAGTGGCTTGCTTGCAGGTATGTCTATGGCTGCTACAACATTTTCAATTGATACACCTCTCTATGTTGCTGGACTGGTTGGGACAAGAGGCTTGGCAGGAAATTGGGAATGGTGGAGCTTCGGTCTAGCACATGTTGCCATGACAGTGATATTCGCTCCTCTTTGGAGGCGTAGCGGGGTATTGACTGATGCAGCCTTCACTGAACTACGGTATGGGGGGAAGGCAGCAGCTTGCTTAAGAGGAATAAAAGCTTTTTTACTATCTGTTCCAATCAATTGTATTGGAATTGGTTATGCCTTTTTGGCAATGCGCAAGGTTGCTGAAGCATTGGGAGTAGTAGATGGACATGTTGTATTTGGGGGATTTACTGACACGATGATTTTAATGATTTGTGTTGCTTTATTTTTACTTGTTTATACTGTTTTGGGTGGACTTTTGGCAGTAGTAATTAATGATTTTGTACAACTAGTATTAGCTCTTCTTGGCGCTTTTGCTGTTTCCTATGTAGCACTTGATGCTTCAGGTGGCATGACGGATTTGTTGATAAAGTTAAAAGCATTAAATCGACCTGAGCTGCTTTCTGTATTCCCGTGGACATTTAATAAAGATGGTTTCAATTGGCTAGATAGTTCAGGAATAAGCGTTACTACTTTTTTCGCTTTTATTTCTTTGCAGTGGTGGAGTTTTAGGCGTAGTGATGGTGGTGGCGAGTTTATTCAACGTCTATTGGCTACTAAAGATGAAAAGCAAGCAACTTTGGCTGGAGTAGTATTTTTAATTATTAATTATCTTATTCGTAGTTGGCTTTGGATCTTAGTAGGATTGGCTGGTTTGGTCCTCTTGCCTTATCAAACTGACTGGGAATTAATTTATCCCAATCTCGCAATAAAATATTTGCCTCCTGTTGGACTTGGATTAGTTGTGGTTTCATTGGTTGCTGCATTTATGAGTACCGTAAGCACTTCAATTAATTGGGGGGCAAGTTATCTTTCTCATGATCTGTATAAAAGATTTTTAAGGCCATCAGCTGGTCCCAGAGAAATGATTCTCATGGGACAACTCGCAAGTATTTTGTTGCTTCTAGTTGGAATCGCCACCGCCTTCTTTAGTAACAGCATTGGTTCAATGTTTAGACTTGTAATCGCGATAGGTACAGGCCCAGGTGCTGTGCTGGTCCTTAGATGGTTTTGGTGGCGAGTTAATGCTCAAGCAGAACTTTCGGCAATGCTTGGTGGTTTCTTTATAGGGGTAATTACCTCTATTTCGCCTTATTTCATGATTGATGATTTTGGGGTAAGACTTATGGTTAATACTGCAGTCACAGCTGTAATTTGGTTGGTTACTTTATTTTGTACTGAGCCAGAGTCAGAGGAGACACTTAACACGTTTGTGAAGCAGGTGAAACCGCCAGGTCCTGGTTGGAAAAAAATAAGAAATAAATTGAATATTGATCCGGTTGACTCTTTTTTCATTCTTGGCTCGAGATTCATCCTAGGCTCAGGAATTCTCTATGGTGGCTTGATATGTATTGGGTCTTTCTTGTTACATCAAGAAAGCCATGGTTGGATTGCGCTTCTGATTGCAGTCAGTTGTGTATTTTTAATGAAGAAAACAAGACTAATAACTCAATAAATTGACCCTTCATAGCCAAATGGACAAAATTTAGAGCAGAATGAATATCTAATTCATTTGCAACTTTGGGTTTTTTACGCACAACGCTTTTCCCTATTTTGATTGTTGCGCTTTTTGGTATCGCTTTGTTTGCAGTCAGTGCGCGGATATGGCTGCCTGGGGATATGCTTGCACCAGCACCAATTAATTAAACTTGCTCTTCCTATGTCAGAGCTATGAATGATGCAAATCAAAAATTAAGTAATGAAGGGTTGGCTAATTTAGCCATAGACCCTGATCTCTTGGCTAGAGAATTAGCAGCTCAGATAGCGGGAGATCCTTTAGATGAAATCGAACTTGATAAAACCGATGATGATCTAGTTAATTCATCAAAAGAATGTGATCTTGCGTTGAAATGGCTTCAATCTGGAAATGAAGAAAGACTTCAAGGTCTAAGAGTCTTTTGTGAACATAGAGATTCCAGAGCTCTCCCACTTTTGGTGCCTTTACTTGACGAACCATCTCCAGTTGTGAGGATGAGCGCTGTTTATGCTTTAGGCAGAAATCCTTGTCCACAGGCTATCCACCTTCTTTTGCATTTATTGCGTTTTGACAGTAATGCTTATGTGCGAAAAGCTACTGCTTGGAGTCTTGGAAATTACTCAGATGCCCCTGTTCTTGAACCTTTGGTTAATGCATTAAAACAAGATGTCGCTGCCGTTCGATTGTGGGCATCAAGTTCTTTAGCGGAGGTTGGACTCAATTCATTAGAGAGCTCCTTGCCAGCGGCTAAGCAATTACTTGAAAGTTTGCAAATTGATGGTGAACCCATAGTTAGAAGCAACTGTATTTGGTCTCTTGGTCGTCTTTACAGCATTTTGAGTGAGGAAATCAAAATCCACGTAGAAGAGGCTTTCATTTCTGTTTTATTGAATGATCGTGAGCCCTCTGTTAGGTATGAAGCAAGGATAGCTTTGGAACAATTGGATAATCCGGAGGTACAAATAAAACTAAAATCATTAATTGATGATGGTCAATTGGTTTGATTATTTGTTTAGAATCACATCTTTATAATATCTAACTCGCTTTTTAGGTGTTTTTTCTATATCATCAGTGACTTAAAGCTCTTTAATATGTCTTTACGCACTTTGCGATTTAAGATTCGACAAGATGGACGGGTTGAAGAAACCGTCGAAGGAATCGTTGGTGAAGGATGTATTGATTTAACAGAAAAGCTTGAAGCTGCACTTGGCAGTGTTGAACAGAGAAAACCCACCTCTGAGGCTTTTCTTCAAAAAAGGGTTCAAAAACAGACAATTCCAGCCGAAATTAACTGATGTCACATTTCAGCACTGTAAAAACACAACTTCGCAAGAAAGAGTTTTTAAAACAGGCTCTAATTGATTTGGGCTACTTACCTCAAGAAGGTGAAAATCTCGTAAGAGGTTATAGAGGTCAAACTGTAAAAGCGGAAATGACTATAGAAATGAATACAGGAGGAGATATTGGCTTTCGGTGGAATGAAGGTTCCAAATCATATGAACTCGTGACTGATTTGGATCTTTGGAAGCAATCCATACCAGTTGAAAGATTTTTAGCTCAAGTGACTCAAAGATATGCTTTAAACACTGTTCTACAGACAACCTCTCAAGAGGGATTTCAAATTTCCGAGCAAAAACAAAATTTAGATGGTTCTATTGAACTAGTTGTTACTCGCTGGGATTCTTAGAGTTGTATTTGAAAATTGACTTTTGATCCTAGCCCAGCTTTTGAAACTAGGTCTAATGAATATCAGCAATCTGGTGATATTCATAAAACCAATGCTGCCTTCGAAGCTGCTAGTAGCCAAGATTTCAAGCTAAATGGTAGAGATCCTGTATTAGGTGGAAAGTTAAAAGAAAAAGCTGTATGGGTTGATGAAAGGAAATGCATTGGCTGTACCTATTGCAGCTCAGTTGCTACGAACACTTTCGCAATGGAGCCTGAGCAAGGCAGAGCTAGGGCGTTTAGACAAGATGGAGATAGTGAGGAATTAATTCAAGAAGCAATAGATACCTGTCCTGTCGATTGCATAGATTGGGTTTCTTTTGAAGACTTAGTTAAATTGGAAGAAGTTATAAAAAATCATCATTTTAGGAATTTAGGTTTACCACCCAGTACTTGATTTTTAAGTTTAGAAGTGGCACGAATTAAAGATACTAAAAACAATTCAATACCTAGCAGAAGATTTGGGCGTACAGAGATTCAGATGCCAGTCTTATCTCTTGGAGGAATGCGCTTTCAACAAAGCTGGAAGGATTTAGACCCCAATGAGATTAAGAATCAACAACAAGATATCTTGCAAAAAACTATTAAGCATGCATCTCAAAAAGGTATGCACCACATAGAAACTGCTCGTCATTATGGAACATCAGAACGCCAGATAGGTTGGGCTTTCGGTCAAATTGATGACCCAAAAAGAATTGTGCAGACAAAAATACCACCCAACAATAATCCTTCGATATTTGAGAAAGAACTTGAGTTAAGTATGAGTAGA
Source organism: Prochlorococcus sp. MIT2304 (assembly GCF_059772405.1). Classification (NCBI taxonomy): domain Bacteria; kingdom Bacillati; phylum Cyanobacteriota; class Cyanophyceae; order Synechococcales; family Prochlorococcaceae; genus Prochlorococcus; species Prochlorococcus sp. MIT2304. Next base: position 1,002,502 of record NZ_CM186286.1, on the reverse strand, counting down.
TTAGGTTCTAAGAAAATTGATTTATTAGCTATTCATGGTATCAATCTGCCTGAGCACTTAGACATGACTATTCGTCCTAATGGATGTCTAGAGATTGTTCGTCGTTGGCAAAAAAATGGTCTTGTTGGTCATGTTGGCTTCTCAACTCATGCAAATGTTGACCTGATAATTAAAACAATTGAAACAGGACTTTTTGATTATGTTAACTTGCATTGGTATTTTATTCGTCGGGAAAACGAAAGAGCATTACAAGTTGCGAATGCCAATGATATGGGAGTTTTTATTATCAGTCCTACTGACAAGGGAGGCCATTTACATACACCTTCATTGAAACTTATAAATTTATGTAGTCCTTTGCATCCAATAGAATTTAATGATTTGTTTTGCTTGAGTGATAAAAGAGTTCATACATTAAGTGTTGGAGCGTCAAAGCCTGAAGATCTTGATATTCATTTAAGTGCTATTTCTAAAATGGATACCATGCATGCGGTGATCAATAACATACAAAAGCGTCTAATAGATGCCTCATGTGATTCGCTTGGAGAGTCATGGTTGACTACTTGGCATATAGGGTTGCCTAGTTGGGATCAAACGCCAGGAGAGATTAATATACCTATTTTATTGTGGTTAAATAATCTATTAGAGGCTTGGGATATGGAAAGCTTTGCTAAAGATCGTTATAGGCTTCTAGGCAGAGGAGGACATTGGTTCCCAGGCTCAAATGCAGATTGCTTGGATTGTGAAGTAAGCGAGAATGACTTGCAAAAAGTTTTGATTAATAGTCCATGGAGCTCTGAAATACCTTTTTTACTAAGGAAATTGAGAGATAGATTGGGGGGGGAAAGAAGAGATAGATTATGGGGTATTTAGTAACCTAAAGGCTGTTTTGTTGGTTTTCCAATTGATCTTGGATATTGATTAGGACATTTATTAATAGAACTAATTCTAATAATATTCCTAATACCACGATTGTTAGGGAGAACGAATTTATGTGTTTGTTGAATCTTTGCATGTAGTTCAGTTAAAGCTTTTTTTAGCATTAGTTGCTCTGTTGCACTCCAACCTCCTCTGAATATGAGCGCCTGGCCTGTCGAATTTAAAAAAGGCACTAGATATTCTGCTACTACATTTGCAGAAGCAACTGCTCTAGCAATTGCATAGTCAAAATTACTTCGAAGGAATGGATCTCTACCTGCCACCTCAGCCCGCTCAGTTACAACTGTTATCCGTGAATTCAATCCAATTTCTTTAGATACTTCTTTTAAAAAAGTCGTTTTTTTACTTGAAGAATCTAAAAGAGTAATATTTGAATTTGGCATTGCTATAGCTATAGCTAAACCAGGGAATCCACAACCTGAACCAACATCAACATATTTATGAGTGAGCTCTGGGTATTGCAGCTCTTCATGAAGTGGTAACAAGCTATCACATACTTGTGCAGTCCAGAAATCATCTCCATCGACTAAACGAGTAAGATTGGTCTTCTCATTCCATTCTTTAAGTAACTCCTGCAAAAGGATAAATTGAGATAATTGTTTTTCACTTGGAACCCATTTAAGCTTATTCCATATCACATGATGATTTGCTTTTTTGTTGTTTTTATCAGTAGACATTTTGAATTGTTTTTTGAAATAGTCAGCCTTGAGATATTTAGATAAAATCTATACATTATTAGATCATATTTTCTTTAGTTGAATCCTTCTCCTAATTGTTACGAACTGCTTGGTGTCTCTCCCTCTGCTAATAACGCAGAGCTCAGACAAGCCTTCCGTCAATTAAGTAAGCGTCTTCACCCGGATACGACATCTTTGCCACGGGATGAAGCGACACGGCAATTTCAAAATGTTTGCGAGGCTTATGATTTATTAAGCGACCCTGTCCTAAGGGCAAATTATGATTTATTTATAGAGCAAGAGAATAATCTTATAAGTCAGAAAAAAGAATCTTCTTTAAGAAATACACAACCCGTGCAATTTTCTAAATCGATAGGGGTAAGGCGACCGTTATCAGGTGGAGAATTGTTCTCACTACTTTTATTAATTACATCTATTTTCGTTAGCCTGGCTTTAGGTGTGTTTATTGCTTTCTCAAAAGGTGGAAACTTGAATTTTATTCCAAGTTGGTTAATGTGATATTCAATTTTTAGTAATAAGTTTATAACTAAGTGCTTTGAATCCTTATGAAAAAATCTTAGGGTAGAGAATTTAAGCCCTCTTGGATTCCAAAATAGCATTTCTCTAGCTCTTCATCTGTAATACATAGTGGTGGCATTAGATAAACTACATCTCCTAATGGCCTGATGAACACGCCAACTTTGAATGCACTTGCTTTGATCATTTTTCCAACTGAACTTAAATACCCTTTTTTACCATTTACTTTAATATTAAAAGCTGCAATGGTTCCTGTAATCCTTGGATACTCAATCCTCGGATCATTAACTATTTTTTGTAGATGTGGTAGGTGACGTGACTCAAAATCTATATATTTTTTTGGGGATCTTTCTAAAAGATCTAAGCTGGCATTGGCCGCTGCGCAGCCTAATGGGTTGGCCGTGAAACTATGACCGTGCCAGAAAGTTTTCTTGGGATCTGCCCCAAGAAATCCTTCTGAAATCCTTTTGCTGGACATTGTTACTCCCATTGGAAGGAATCCACCGGTTAATCCCTTGGAGAGCGAAATAAGGTCTGGCTTTAATCCTGCTCTTTGAAAAGCAAATAGTTCTCCACACCTTCCAAAGCCAGTTAATACTTCATCGGCAATAAGTAAAGAATTAGCCTGGCGAATTTTTTTTTCAACTTCTACTAAAAATTCTGAACGAACCATTCGCATCCCTCCAGCACCTTGCACTAATGGCTCAAGAATTACCGCAATAGTTGGTGTCTTCAAAAGATGATCAAGAGTCGCTAAAGCCTCCTTTTCTCTTCTCTCAAAATCTTCATCGCCCCACCATGTCTCAGGCCAAGGGGCTCGGCTAACTGGGAATAACATCTGATCAAAAGGCTCGCTAAATATATTTCGTTCGCCTACTGCCATTGCTCCAAATGTATCTCCATGGTAGGCACCTTCGAATGCAATGATTTGAGACCTATTATCACCTTTGTTTTTCCACCATTGTCGAGCCATTTTTAAAGCTACTTCTACGGCGGTAGATCCATTATCTGAGAAGAATAACTTTTCTAGACCTGTTAATTTACTTAGCCGATCAGCTAACAGCTCAGCTTGAGGATGAGTAAAATCTGCAAAGATAATTTGTTCTAGTTGCTTTGCTTGAGTTGCGATGGCTTTGGCAATATATTCATTCGCATGACCATGCAGAGTGACCCACCAGCTACTTATGCCATCGATTATCGGAGCTTTGTCTTTAGGAAATAAAAGGGCGCCTTTAGCTTTTTCAACTAATAATTGAGGCTTAGAGGATGTGAGTTGTGTGAATGGTGGCCATATATGAGGATTCTGAATAGTTTGATTTGAATTTTCTTTCTCATTCATCAAATTTAGTTTTCCCTCTTGTTTCATTTAACTTGATCGAAGTCAAAATAATCTTTTGAATAAAGAAAAATAAAAATTTAATTTCGAATGTATTTCTTAAGCTTTTGATCTAAATTCTGGTTATTCCATTCTTGTGAAAGTACTTTTGCGTTGACTTCGTCAAAGACAGGAAGACTTGCAAGAATTTGAGTATCTCCAAATTGCTCAAGAGTCTTCGGATTGTCTTTGTGTGGAGGGCCGTTTAAGACTATTCCTAATATATCTACATTTCTATGTTTCAAGGCTTCTAGACTTAATAAGGTGTGATTGAGAGTACCAAGACCGGTCCTGGCTACAAGAATTACAGGAGCTCCCCAAACCTTTAATTGGTCTATTTGTAGCCAATCTCGATTTAAGGGAACCATTAAGCCACCCGCTGTCTCGATGATTATTAATTCATCTAAGTCTGGTAATTTCAAATTGCTTGGTTCAATAAAACTAGACTCTTGTTCGGCAGCCCAATGAGGAGAGACAGGAGCCTTGAATTTATATCTTTCCGAAAGATAGCGGTTAGGTTCAAGGTTTAAGAGATTTCGAACTGTTGTGGTGTCTGTACCCTCTTCTGTCCCACTTTGAATGGGTTTCCAGTAGATACCTTTAAGACCTTGGACGAAAAAACTACTAACGATTGTTTTACCTACATCTGTATCAGTACCACAAATAATAATTTTTTTTGAGAAACTACTCATCGCTTTATTAATAAAAACTGAATTGACCAACTAAGGCTTAATTGCTTATCCTCGTGGGCAATTGGCCAAAAAGACAACAGATGTCGCCAATCTGAAACACTTAATTGTTTCTTTTGACTACTTTGTGCCCCAACCTTGATCATAGGTTTTAATAAGGAGGTCGCGGTATTCGCCGTTTGTGTGATAACTTCAATTTTATTATATATAATACTTTTTTTCGTAACGACTCTGATTAGTGAGTCGTATGATGGTAAATCAAGAGCCGTACATGTTAAATTTGCCTTTTCTGCAGCTTCATACCATTCTGGAAAACTTCCCTTGATTGGAATTGCTAAAGCAATCCATCCATCCAAGCTTAGAGCATTCAACCATTCCTTAAGTTTATTTTGTGGATTATCAAGCCAATGTAAAACAAAACTTGAAGCTAATAAATTTGGTTTTTTGGACCACTTCGGTAACCCATTATTTAAATCCCAAAGTTGTTTAACACTCTTTTCTGAATGTTGATCAAGCATCTTTTTAGAATTATCCAATCTCACTACATGTTGGTTTGGATGTAGATCTTCTAATGACTTGGCGAGTAGTCCAGTGCCAGAACCAAGGTCAACCCAAAGGCCATGTTTAATAGAATGATTAGAACAAATTTTTGCAAGTTTTAAAGCAGTCCTTTTTTGAATTGATGCTGATTCGTTATAACTTAATGCAGCTTCGTTAAAGTTTTTATTAACTTGGCTAGACCATGTTTTTTGCATGATCAAATTCTAACCAGTGTTTGACTTTTTTGATATTTTTTATTTTTGTAATGGAATGCCCTTCGTCTTTAAGATTGATTGTTTTGGGTACGTCCTCTAAGTGGCTTTTTAAATCTTCAGCTAGCTTTTGTTTTGTTTGATTAGTTAAAATATAGTCTTGCTCGCTGTTAACAATGAGTACTTGGGAAGAATTATTTAAGCCATTTGGGAGAGAATCTGAATTTATAAGAAGTTTTAAATCATTTTTTAGTCTCAACCTCCCTGAATGGGATATATGAAGGAGCTTTGATTCTGATGACTCAAGATCAATGTAATTAGGTTTATAAGCTTTTATTTGGAATTTTCTTAACATGGCATCTTCATTAGGCGAATCAATTGCATTCATCATCCTATTGAGGGCCAGTTTTATAGGGCGATTCTCTTTGCCACTTGGAATAAAACGACTAAAACTATTGATTAATACAACATGAGTGGCCGAGTGTAAGATATTTTTATCTATCAAATGTGAACCAAGTGAGTGACATATAGCAACTCTTTTAAGTTCGACATGATTTGAGTTGTGATTCCATTTAGATGTATGAGGACTTATATCTTTATAACCGCGTTCAGAAGTTTGCCATTCCCAATCACAACTTTTAAATATCTTTTCCCAATTTGACCATTGATGACTATCACCAGCCCAGCCATGCATAGCAATTATTTCTTTCATTTATTTTTAAGAATTTCTACAAGTCTTTCGAAGGCCTGAACGGGAGTATTTCTCCTGATCACCAACCTGAGTCTGGATTCACCTTCTGGGACAGTTGGTGGACGGATCGCAACAGCTAGAAGGCCTCGTGCCTCAAGTCTCTTCTGATAATCCATTGCTAATTCGTCCGAACCTAAAATTATTGAGATAATTGGACCTTCCCCAACAGGCCGTTGCCACCCAATTTGAGACAATCTGTCCCGTAAAGCTATTGATTTCTTTTTCAGTTCGCTACCCCAACTAGGGTTACTTTCAATTAAATTTAATGCGGCTAAAGCACTTGCACAAAGTGGAGGAGCTAAAGCGGTTGTATAGCGAAATGCCCCACAGTTTTGTATCAAATTTTCTCCTGTCATCTTGTCTGTTGCTAAAAATGCCCCCCCACTTCCAAAAGCTTTACCGAAGGTCCCACTGATAATTGATATTGAGTCTTTGACTCCAAAAGATTCTCCTTTTCCTTCAGGGCCCATAATGCCAAAAGCATGAGCTTCGTCTATAAATAACTTTGAATCATACTTAATGCATAGCTTTGAAATTTCTTTTATGGGGGCTGTTGTACCCTCCATACTAAAAAGGCTTTCTGTAATTACTAAAGGTTTTTTTTGAGGATTTCTTTGCCTAGATTTTTTTAAAAGTCTTTCTAGTTCAGATAAATTATTGTGCTTGAATCTAATGAGCTTTGCTCCACTCGCTTTGACTCCAACGAGCAGGGAATGATGTATCAGACGATCGCAAATCACAGGAGTGTGGCGATCAGCAAGTGCTAAGACCGCAGCTAGATTTGCTTGGAAACCACTCGGGTAAAGCAGGACAATCTCACGATCAAGCCATTCGGCGAGCTTTGTTTCAAGTTTTTGATGAATATTTCTACTACCAGTAATAAATCTTGATCCCCCTGAGCCAACACCATCAGTTTCTAAGGTTTGTCTGGCGGCCTCAATTAATAATGGGTGTCTTGAAAGATCTAGATAATCATTACTTGCTAGGTCAATTAAGGTGATTTGATTTTTATTTTCATCTACACCAATCAATTCTGATGATCTTTGCCCTGGGATCCAAATCCTGAGTTTACGAATTCTAGAGTTAGGGATTTCATGCATATTTTTTTGTTTTCAGTGGTTAAAGATTTGGGAACTGGCTTAAGATTATTTCTTTGGTTTCTTAATTTTATTATGTATCCACGTCAAAAATCATGTGGGCTTAGAATAATCCTCTAGGATTTAATAATGACTTCATCAGAAAGAGATACGTCTGAGAACGAAATCCTCCAAAACAATTTAAATCCAAAGGAAATCTTTCCTTTTGCGTTGGATGAGTTTCAACTTAAAGCAATTGATTCACTCAATCAAGGGCATTCAGTAGTTGTCAGTGCACCTACAGGATCAGGAAAGACATTAATAGGAGAGTATGCAATTTATAGAGCTATTTCAAATGGGAATAAGGTGTTTTACACGACTCCCTTAAAAGCTTTATCTAACCAAAAACTAAGAGACTTTCGAAATCAATTTGGTTCAAGCAATGTGGGCCTTTTAACAGGTGATTTAAGCCTGAATAGAGAGGCTTCCATCCTTGTGATGACTACTGAAATTTTTAGAAATATGCTTTACGCAGCAGCAGACAGAAATGATGACCCTCTAATGGATATAGAAACTGTTGTCCTTGATGAATGTCATTACATGAATGATGCTCATAGAGGAACTGTGTGGGAGGAATCAATTATTCATTGTCCTAAATCCGTTCAATTTGTTGGTCTATCGGCAACAGTCGCAAATGCTGGCCAATTAACCGATTGGATTGAGCAAGTACATGGACCCACAGATTTAATATCTAGTGATTTAAGGCCAGTTCCTCTGGAGTTCAATTTTTGCAGCGCTAAAGGACTTCACCCATTACTGAACGATAAAGGAACTGGTTTACATCCAAATTGTAAGATTTGGCGTCCAATAAAAACACATAAGAGGAGAGGACGCTTATCCAAGCCTATTCAACCTGAATCTCCTTCAATTGGCTTTGTGATATCGAAGTTGGCTGAGAGAAATATGTTACCCGCTATTTATTTCATTTTTAGTCGTCGTGGTTGTGATAAAGCTGTGAAAACAATTGCCAACACCTGTTTAGTTAATCAAGAAGAAAGGAATTCAATTCAAGATCGATTTGAAAAATATTCAATTTTAAATTCAGAAGGGCTCAGAGATGATCTACATATCAGAGCTTTATTTAATGGAATCGCCTCTCATCATGCGGGAGTTCTTCCTGCATGGAAGGAATTGATTGAGGAATTATTTCAAGAAGGATTGATTAAGGTTGTTTTTGCAACTGAAACATTAGCCGCAGGAATCAATATGCCTGCAAGAACTACAATTATATCTACTTTATCGAAGAGATCAGATAATGGACATCGTCAATTGATGGGGAGTGAGTTTTTGCAAATGGCTGGTCGAGCAGGAAGAAGAGGTCTTGATTCTAGAGGCTATGTTGTTACTGTACAAACTAGATTTGAAGGTGTACGAGAAGCTGGACAATTGGCAATCAGTCCAGCGGACCCCCTGATTAGTCAATTCACGCCCAGCTATGGCATGGTTCTGAATTTATTACAGCGTTATGATTTAGATAAATCAAAAGAATTGATAGAAAGAAGCTTTAGTAGATACTTAGCTAGCTTAGACTTAGTTCAAGAGGAAGAAGAGCTTTCTAGATTAAAAGATGACTTAAAAGAATATAAAACCTTTTCCGAAGATATACCATGGTCAGCTTTTGAAAGATATGAAAAAATAAAAAGTCATTTAAAAGAAGAAAGAAGACTATTAAAAATTCTTCAAAAACAATCTGCCGAGACTTTATCTGATGAATTAAATTTAGCATTAGAATTTGCAAATAATGGAACTCTGATAAGTCTAAAAACTTCGCAGCTAAAAGGTAAAGTAATACCTGCTGTGATTATTAAAAAATTACAAAAAGTAGATAGACCATCTCAATTGCTCTGCTTAACAGATGAAAATATTTGGATACTGATCTCTTGTAAGGATGTCGTTAGTCTTCATGCTGACCTTACATGCTTAGACGTATCAAATATTATACCTCCTGAAATTAGTAGACTAGGTGAAAAACTTCATGGCGATAAGATAAGTAACGAAATATCATTAATGATATCAAATTTGGCCAAGAAAAATAACATGAGAATTGCGCAATATGATCTTGCTAGTGAAGTTTTGTCTCAAGCTCAATTAGTTAGCTCTCTAGAAGATGAATTGTTGATTCAGCCAGCCCATCGATGGGGAGATAAAAAAAAATTAAAGAAGCATAGGCGTAAAATGAATGAATTAGAGATTGAAATTCATGAACGTGAGCAGATACTTTATGACAGGTCGAATCGTCACTGGGAAACTTTTTTATCACTGATTAAAGTATTAAACCACTTCGGATGCTTGGATGATTTAAGTCCTACTGAAATAGGTAGAGGTATTGGATCCTTAAGAGGGGAAAATGAATTGTGGTTAGGTTTGGTTTTGATGAGTGGACATCTTGACGAATTGACTCCGATTGAATTAGCCGGAGTGATTCAGTCAATTGTGACAGAAGTTAATCGTCCTGATTTATGGACTGGATTTATTCCAAGTGCAGTTGCAGATGAAGCTTTTAATGATTTATCAAATATACGAAGAGAATTATTTAGAGTACAAGAACGTTTTGGTATTGAAGTTCCAATTCTATGGAGTTCAGAATTAATGGGTTTAGTAGAGGCATGGGCAAGAGGAAGTACTTGGACGGATTTAATTTCAAATACTTCTTTAGATGAGGGAGATGTTGTAAGAATTCTAAGAAGAACAAATGATTTGCTTTCACAGATTCCCTATTGCGAGGCTGTGAGTAGGCAACTTAGGAATAATGCTAGAGCAGCTATAAAACTAATGGATAGATTTCCAGTTTGTGAAGCTGAAGATATTAATCAATCTAAAGAAAAAAATCATGAGGTTATTAATCCGGCAACTGAAAGAAAAAATTGAGATTAGAAATTTATTTTTTCAATCATTCCCAATCATAAATTTTGGATTAATGAGATTATCAAATTCTTCTGGATCGATATGGTTTAGTTGACTTGAGGCTTCTCTTAAACTGAGATTCTTTTCATGTGCTAATTGGGCAATTTGACTTGCTTTTTCGTATCCGATTGATGGAGCTAATGCAGTGACAAGCATTAAAGAATTATCTAGATATTGCTTGATTTTTGGTTCATTTGCTTGAAGGCCCTCAATCATATTTTCTCTGCAACTTTTACATGCGGTTTGAATAAGATTAATACTTTTTAAAATGTTGTATCCAATTAGTGGTTTATAAACGTTCATTTGTAGATGTCCACCACTTCCTGCTATGGAGACTGAGACATCCATACCAATTATTTGTGTACATACCATTGCCATAGCTTCGCATTGAGTAGGATTGATTTTCCCTGGCATTATTGAGCTGCCAGGCTCATTGGCGGGTAGCTGTAGCTCTGATAATCCAGCTCTTGGTCCACAAGATAAAAGTCGCAGATCATTAACGATTTTGAGAAAAGTTACGGCTAATAATTTTAGTTGGGACATTATATTTACAAGGCCATCATGACTAGCCATGATGGCGAATTTATTAGCTGCGGTTTCAAAGGGTAAATTTGTTTTTCTAGAGATATCAAGAGCAATGAGATTATCGAAATTCTCTGGAGCATTTATTCCTGTTCCAATAGCAGTTCCTCCCAGTGGAAGTGAATAAAGTTCTTCTAGGTTGATTTCAATGCGTCCTAATGCAGTCTCTAACTGACTTGACCATGCGGAAACTTCTTGTCCAAGAGTCAGGGGTACTGCATCTTGAAGATGAGTACGTCCTATTTTTATAAGATCCTTCCATTCGTGACTTTTTTGATGAAACAAATCTATGAGCTTTTTTAATTCGGGTATTAAGGCCTTTTTCAAATTAAGTATTGTGGCTATCTGTATAGCTGCTGGGAAAACGTCATTAGTAGATTGAGAGCGATTGACATGATCATTAGGATGAAGTGGATCATGACTACCTAAAGGCTTATTTAAACGTTTTGAAGCTATGTTGCTAATTACCTCATTTACGTTCATATTCGTTTGGGTACCACTTCCTGTTTGCCATATTTTTAAAGGAAATTGATCATTGTATTTACCTTCAATAATTTCCAAACTTGCTTCGGTGATCAATTGTGCGATTTCTGTATCAATAAGACCTAAATGATTGTTTACACGAGCAGCAGAGGCTTTTATTTGAGCAATTGCATGAATGATTTCAAGAGGTACGATTTCATCGCCAATAGCAAAATTTAATATTGATCGTTGAGTTTGAGCTCCCCATAGCGCATTTTCTGGAACAGAAATCGAACCTAGACTATCTTTTTCAAGTCGTTTCATATTAGACATAGCTGTTGGTTTGAAAATTTAAATTTCCTGGGAATAAAAATTATAGCTATTGATTTTAGTTGAATCTATAGCTATAGTTATTGTTTAGTCTACTAATAAATATTAATTGATTTAGATTTAGCATTTACATTTATATTCCAAGTCTATCCCAGATAACCTTCAAATTCGATTGATGTAATTCAGTTGAGAAGCATTCAGACAGTTTAGTGAGAGAGAGAATATTCATTACCTCTGGATCATTCTCAAGGTTATTTTTGAAATTACCTTCAGGTTGATTCCATGCGGAATGAGCATGTTTTTGTACTAATCGATAAGAATCTTCGCGACTCATTCCATTCTCAACTAGTGCCAAAAGAACTCTTTGACTAAAAACTACTCCTCCATAAATGTTTAAATTATTCAGCATATTCTTCGGGTAAATACCAAGCCCTTTAATAATCGCTGTCATTTCAGTGATCATAAAATGAAGTGTAATAGACGTGTCAGGCAACATTAATCTTTCATTGGAACTGTGGCTAATGTCCCTTTCATGCCATAGAGCTACATTTTCGAGAGCTGCAACTACATAACTTCTTAAAACTCTTGAAAGACCGCTGACTCTCTCACTCCTTATGGGATTTCTTTTGTGAGGCATAGCAGAGCTTCCTTTTTGACCTTTGGCAAAGTTTTCCTCTACCTCAAGGACATCTGTTCTTTGAAGGTTTCTAATTTCTGTAGAAAAACGATCTAATGATGATCCAATCAAAGCAAGAGTTTGTACATAATTAGCATGCCTATCCCTTGAGATCACTTGAGTACTAGCTGTATCAAAATGAAGTCCTAAAAGTTCACAAGTAATTTTTTCTATTTCGGGATCGGTGTTCGCATAAGTTCCCATGGCACCACTGATTTGGCCAACGGAGATATCTTCCTCGAGACTGTTAAGCCTTTCTTTGTTTCTCAGAGTTTCTGCTAGCCATCCTGCAAGCTTAAATCCAAAAGTAATAGGTTCTCCATGAATTGCATGAGAACGGCCAATCATTACGGTACTCTTGTGTTCTCTTGCTAAATCTCTGATAGCGTCCTCAAGCAATAAAAGCTCTTTTTTTAAAAGTTTTACTGATGACTTTAATTGAAGTGCTAGTCCTGTATCTAGGACATCGCTACTTGTCATCCCAACATGTATGTATCGACCTGCATCCCCAACATATTCATTCACATTCGTTAGAAAAGCAATTACGTCATGTCGAACTTCGGCTTCTATTTCGAGTATTCGCTCGGGTGTGAATTTTGCCTTTGATCGAATGGTTTGCATTGCATTAAGTGGGATTTTCCCTAGTTTGCAATTAGCCTCACATGCGGCTATTTCAACATCAAGCCAAGTTTGGTATTTGGCTTGTTCAGACCAAATACTTCCCATCTCTGGGTTTGTGTAACGCTCAATCAAAGTGCTACAAAGTTAAAGGTTACTTTAATTTAGGTCGTCAAGGTCAAGCTGACTTGAGTCTATTGTGTTCAACTTCCCAATGCACATATCTTCCCCAAGCCTGCTGTCTTACCCTGCATCTACCCCCTTTGCAGTCAATTACTTGGAAGGGAGGCAAGTCATTAGGTTGATTTGCAAATTTTGCAAAACTTCCTGGAGGCAAAAGATCAAGTACTTCTCCAGCTTGCTTCTTTGGGTTTAGATGAAAATGACCATGGCTAGATAGCTCATTTTGATTGGTGGGATGCATGAGCTTTTTAGACAAAAACTTTGGTCAATTGAATAGATTCTCTATTGAAAACGAGGATTATTACGACTTCTGCGGTTTTTGTTCCGTTTCCTGTTTGTTTTTGTAAACAAATGACTAAAAAATCGCGATTAGATCTTCACTTGCTGACTAAAGGATTAGCTAAATCTCGTCAAGAGGCGCAGAGGCTCATCAGAGCTGGCAAAGTTAGAACAATTAATGGACAAATTCTTGATAAGCCAGGCCATGAAGTTTTAAAAGATCTTCAGATAGAAATTACTCAGCCTTTGAAGTATGTATCTCGTGGAGGTGAAAAGTTGTCTGCAGCCTTTGATCAATTTCCTCTTAATATTAAAAATCGAGTTTGTCTAGATGCTGGGATTTCCACTGGTGGTTTTACAGATTGTCTTTTGCAATTAGGGGCAGCAAAGGTTTATGGAGTTGATGTTGGCTATGGTCAAACTGCATGGAGTATTAGAAATGATCCAAGAGTGGTCCTGTTGGAACGCACTAATATCAGACATTTAACACCTGAAAAATTATTTAATGATGGAGATCCCATACCTGACTTCGCTGTAGCTGACTTATCTTTTATCTCTCTGAAAATTGTTTTGCCTAGCCTTAAATCTCTTCTTAATAATGCCCGGTCTGAATTATTAGTATTAGTGAAACCTCAATTTGAGGTTGGAAAGGACAAAGTTGGGAAGGGAGGGGTCGTTCGGGACCATTCTTTGCATTTCGAGGCTATTCAAGGCGTCATAAATGAATCAAAAAAATACGGATGGTATCCAAAAGGATTGATTGCCTCACCTTTAAAGGGACCTGCGGGTAATCAAGAATATCTATTGTGGATGAACGATAACTCTAGGGGATTCGATAACATAGAAAAATTGATAAATTTTTCGTGAATTTACAGAGCTATTTCGTTTCTATCACCTGTTCTTATCCTTACAACTGAATCAATCGGACTTACGAAAATCTTTCCATCTCCAATCTCTCCAGTTTTTGCTGCTTCAGCAATAGCTTTTAAAACAATGTCAATTTTTTCTTCAGGGACAACAACTTCGATCTTTAGTTTTTGAAGAAATTCAACTGTGAACTCGGAACCTCTGTATCTTTCGACTTGTCCTTTTTGGCGTCCAAAACCTCTTACTTCGCTTACAGTCATTCCGACTATGCCTGCATTTACTAAGGCGATCTTTACGTCTTCTAGTTTAAAAGGGCGTATTATTGCTTCTATCTTTTTCATATCAATTTAAGAGAGTTTTTTTGATATTAGATAATTTTTGATCAAATTTTGTCTATTGGACTTAGAGAATTGATGAAATTTACATTCAGTCCAGCATTTGTTGCATCTTCTAGAAGCATTTGGGCATCCTTGGTAGGAATTATTACTAGGCCATTACTGATTATTTCCCAATGGTTGGATTCAAAATGAGTTTGTAGCCAAAGAATTCCGTGAACAGTTTTTGGCTCTATTTGAGTTCCATTTATCTTTTCAGAAAGACTGATGTCCATACAAAATTTTTTCAATACACCTATTAGGGGGGATAGCGTGAATTAGTTTTGTACTCATTGATACATATGTGCTTTTCCCATCATATAAATGCTTTATTTATTAGCAAAATTTATTAGAGGGTTGAATCTTTAATTCAGGTATTATGTAGTGTGTTGTTTAAATCCTATTCAAAATATTCCAATGAGTGAAGAAAATATTAAAGAGGTAATTATGTATGGGGAAAGGGAAATTGCTGCTGGGAGCTTGATATGTTTTCCTAATCCCAATAGTAATAGAGACTATGAGATTTCAATAGATTTCCCTGAATTTACATGTAAGTGTCCTTTTTCGGGTTATCCTGATTTCGCTACTTTAAGGATTTTATATCAACCAGATAAGAAGGTGATTGAACTTAAAGCGATTAAACTTTATTTAAATAGTTTTCGTGAAAAGAAAATATCTCATGAAGAAGTTGCAAATAAAATAATAGATGATTTTGTTGAAGTTTCTGCACCTAAGTGGATGCAATTAGAAGCTGATTTTAATCCTAGAGGAAATGTTCATACTATCATTAGAGTCTGCCATGGAAAAAGAAAAGATTTAGATTTAGTTATTTAGAAAACTAATAAATTTCGGCATTTCTTTCGAGAGACCTGAAAGATTTCTATTACTTAATCCACCTATATAGATAATAGATTTCTCCTTTTCATGTAATAACCAAATCTTCTTGGTGGAAATTATACTTAGTGAACCTCCAAGAAGTATTATAGCGAAACTGGTATAAACAAAGGGTACGCCAGGATCACGCTTAAGAAGTAATCCACTACTTGGTATTATATTTATTATTTTAATAAAATTATTTTTCACTTCTGATTCCTTATTTATGCTTAAGTTTGTAAGTCTTATACCATCATTATCATAAATTGTTACAGGTCCCAATTCACTCGAGACTGTTAATAAGATTTGCTCTTCTCCATCTTTTTGGGTTGGTATAATAGTTCCCCAAGTTTGTTCCCCTAGCTCTGGGATAGATTTTATTGGAATTTGTAATTTAGGACTATTATCAATTTGAATTGTTATTGCTGCTAAAGACCAGTCGGCTTGATATATTGTTAATCCTTTGTACCTTAATGGAGAATTAACACTAATCTCCTTCTCTTCATTTTTTCCATTTGGTTCAATAACTTTTACTATCGATCTATACTGCTCAGCTCTTCCTTGAGGGTCTCTTTCTATTTGAAACTTTAGTAATTTAATTGTTAATCCCTTCTCTTCATTATTGTTTAATAAATCTATTGATCTTCCAGGCGCAAGAAATCTTTCTACAGTTTTTCCATTTAATGCTCCATATGTTGCACCTATCATCAATAAGATTAAACCTAGATGGATTAATATAGGTCCTAATCTACCAATTACTCCTTTTCTTGCAGCTATCCTTCCATCTGTTTCTCTCACATTCCAACCCTCCTTCTTTAAATTTATTGAAAGTTTCTCTAAGCTTTTTGAAGGATCATTAGTTTTAATTGTCTGCGCGACAGAAAGTTTAGCTATTTGACGAGGAGATTTGTAATCGATCCAGTTTAATGCTGATTTGAGTATTGGTAATTGTCTTCTAAAACTACAAACTGCAAGAGCTAAACCAAGCCAAGTTAGTAAAATCAAAAACCAGTAACTTGTATAAACATGATTGAATTCAAAAAGTAGTAATATATTTCCATTGATTAGTCCAAGAAAAGGATCCTTATTGAAATTATCATAGTAAAATTGATCTGGTTCTTGTTGTGGAATAAAAGTTCCTGCTGCGCAAGAAATTGCTATTAAAAATAATAGTAAAATAGCAATCTTTAAGCTAGAAAGCCAATTTAAAACTTGGCTGATTTTTTTCATCTAATTCATATCCAAGGAGAAAGAAGGCTTAAAAGACCTACGGTTAACAAAATCATCCCACTAATTGGTGGAACCCATTTTCCAATAGGTCGCAAAGATAATAATTTTGGAACACTCGCTGCAAAAGTACCTGCAATAAATAAAGGAACAATTTGCCCAATCGCAAAGCTTGCAAGAAAAATTGTTCCACTAATAGGATTACCTTCCTTGGCAACCCATGCGAGAAGAACAGCAAGGACAGGAGTTGTACAAGGCGAGGAGGCTAATCCAAAGGCTAACCCTGCTGAAACCGGTGCGAAAGCGGGGGTGACTTTGCTTCTCCAAGCTTCAGGATCAGGTCCAGATGGAAGGGAGATTTTTAAGAGTCCAAGGAGATTAAGACCCATAATTATGGCTAAAAGACTAATAAAAATTGAAAAGAAACCAGGTAATTGGCCATAAATTTTTCCTAAAAAACCGCTTAGACTTCCCAGAACCACTAGTGATATAACTATTCCGCTGCAGAAACTAAAAGTTTTTTGTAAAGGGTTTTGTTTACTTTTAAATCCAGCTAGATATGCAACCGTTATTGGTAATAGTGATAATGAGCAGGGGCCTAAACTGGTTAAAAGGCCTCCAGTGAAAATAATTAGGAGTGATAGAGGGTTTGGATTGTTTAGCCCATTATTAATTATGTGCTCGCCATGACGAGCTAAATCAGAGAAAACCAAACTTATGGAAGAAATGCTCAAAAAAAGATTTGTCACACCAATTTTCCTTTCTAGATTATCTATTTAAGCGTCAATTTGCGGAATTTTTAATTAATAAATCTGAAGATTCAATAGAGGATCTGACCAATAAGGCTGCTATAAGTAAGCTTGAAATTAGTGAGTTTCCCCCATAACTGATCAGAGGGAACGGTAGCCCTGTTGTAGGCATTGCGCCAGAGGAAACTGCGATGTGCATAATTGATTGGCCTACAAGAATAGTTCCTGATCCAATAGAAATTAGTTTAGTATAATTATTTCTACAATTAAGAGATATCTTAAGAGTTAAATATGAAATTACGAGTAAAAATGTTAAAAGTAAAATAGATCCAAAAAATCCAAATTCTTCTGCAAAAACAGCAAATATAAAATCAGTACTTCTATATGGTAGATATTGTAATTTTTGCATTGAAAGACCATATCCTTCTCCAAATAAACCACCCGAACCGATCGCATAAAGACTCTGAATTAATTGATAACCTCCTTCTTGTGGATCTTTCCATGGGTTGATAAAAGATAAAACGCGACTTTGCTGGTAAGCATTAAAAAAAATACTTATTGAACCAATGGCTAAGCCTGATAAGGCCGTATTGAAAAGATGCTGAAAATTAATACCAGCAGCTAAAGCAATCATCCAAAGTAATATTCCTGTTAATGCAGCGGTGCTTAAATTTGGCTGTTTTATAATTAATAAAATAATGGAGGCAAATATGGTTAACCAAAAAATTTTCTTTTCTGAATTTATTCTCTCCCATTGACCAAAAAGTTTTGCACTATGAAGGATAATAAAAGGCTTGATTAATTCCGATGGTTGAACTTGGATAGGACCAATAATCAACCATCTTGTTGAACCATTGACGGTACTACCGAAAAAACTTGTTGATGCAATCAGCAGCATTCCTATAAAAAGGCAAGGGCCTGAAACCCTAAGCCAACTTTTTAATTTGATATTGATTGAGAGATAAAAAATGCTCCAACTAGCGATTAGCCATATTATTTGTCTTTTTATGTAATAAGTACCTTCACCCATTTCTCTGGTGGCTACCCACCAACTAGCTGATCCAAGTATGAAAATTCCTGAAATGCTCCAAAAGGCTATTAATCCCATTATTAAACGCCCTTCCTTAGGCCAAAATGGCCAAGGCAATGGAAGAATCTTATAGTTTATAAAATTACTCAGAAAATCTTTTGATTCATGCTTCTTTTGCGCTTTGGATGCAAATGTTGTTTTTTTATTGGAAATATTACTCAAAGGATATTTTGCTTGTATACCATTGAGCCGTTAAATTGCCATTTTGCCAAGTCTTTAAACTTTAATTAATTTACTTTTTTGGAATTCCACAAAACTAAGAAGTTTTTTACGAGTTAAATTTAATTGTTAATTTCTAGAGATGAAATTAAAGAAATTGGATTAAAAACTAATAACTTAGTTTTACAACCACAGGATTAAATTTTTAACAAACTATATCTTGATTTATATTGTGTAAATAAAAGTTTGTTTGAAAATTCTCCGCAGATTGTTAATTTAACCAACTTTTCAAGCTATTGATAGAGAAAATTTTTTTGTTTTGATGCAAGTCTCGTGATAGATTCCCCGGGCCTTTGCAGAGAGCTTAGGTGTCTTGTTTGCGAAACAACTTCTCGCTATCACAAAGAAACTCCTATGGGAGGATTTTTTGTGGCATCTGAGACCGTTGACAATTGCTCAAGTCATGATCCTCTTCTGGATATTGACTCATTGGACACATTGTCCGGAGTCAAATCAGACGAATATCTTGAACTTCAATTTCGAGTATTCCGTCTGACATTTTTATTGACTATTTTTTCTGTTGGCATAGCAGGTTTCTTTTGGGGAATCCAAGCTAGTGCAAGCCTATTCATTGGTGCTTTATCAGGAATTCTTTATTTTCGCTTGCTTGCTCGCGGGGTTGGAAGGTTAGGTACTTCATCAAAGATCGTCGGTAAAGTCCAGTTGTTAATTCCGGTTCTTTTGGTTTTGATGTCTTCTAGATTTCCTCAACTTGATTTGATACCGGCTTTATTAGGATTTTTGCTTTATAAACCAGCGTTAATTATTCAGTTTCTATCTATGCCTTAATCGCTTGTTAGAAATTAAATTTTTAAGTTTTGTTTGTTTGGCTTTTTTTTTCTACGCAACCTAACTACCAGATAAATGGGTTTTTTACCATTTGTTTTTCCTTTGGCCGAATTAGAGGTGGGTCAACACCTTTATTGGCAAATTGGAAATTTTAGAATTCACGGCCAAGTTTTTATGACTTCATGGCTCCTAATAGGCGCTTTGCTTGCCTTGGTGGTCATTGGAACAAAAAAAATGGAACGTGATCCAAAAGGTGTTCAAAATCTTTTGGAATTTCTGTGGGATTACATACGTGATCTGGCTAGAACACAAATTGGTGAAAAGGTTTATAGAGATTGGATGCCTTTCATCGGAACCCTCTTCCTGTTCATTTTTGTGAGCAATTGGGGCGGAGCATTAGTTCCCTGGAAGCTGATTGAACTACCAAGTGGAGAACTTGGTGCACCTACGGCTGACATAAATACAACTGTTGCTTTAGCACTACTGGTATCTCTTTCATATTTTTACGCGGGGTTGAGCAATAAGGGTTTGCGTTACTTCGAGTATTACGTTCACCCAACGCCAATAATGCTCCCGTTCAAAATTGTTGAAGACTTCACAAAGCCTCTATCTCTCTCATTCCGTTTATTTGGAAACATTCTCGCTGACGAACTTGTTGTAGCGGTACTTGTTTTTCTTGTGCCTCTTGTTCTTCCGGTTCCTGTTATGTTTCTAGGCTTGTTTACTAGTGCTATTCAAGCTCTGATTTTTGCAACTCTTGCTGCTTATTACATCGGGGAAGCAGTTGAAGAGCATCATTAATCATGATTTTTTGCTACTGAATTAACTTTTCAATGGCAAATTTCCTGCTTTGAGGCCTGAAATTCTTTCAGTATCATCTCAAGAACTATGAGATTCACCCCTCGCAGGTATAAACTCCCGTTCACAACTCTATAAGCGTTTAAAGCGCTACACATCTTTAGCAGAATTATGGATTCCATTACCACCGCCGCATCAGTTGTTGCAGCTGGTTTAGCTGTAGGCCTTGGCGCAATAGGCCCTGGTATCGGTCAGGGTAGTGCCGCACAAGGAGCAGTAGAGGGTATAGCCCGTCAACCAGAAGCTGAGGGAAAAATCAGAGGTACTCTGCTTCTCTCTTTCGCTTTCATGGAATCACTTACCATTTATGGCCTTGTGGTTGCATTGGTGCTTCTCTTCGCTAACCCTTTTGCTGGTTGAATATTTCAAAAAAGGGCTGATTGAGGAAATCAATTAATTGATTTCCTTTCATCCTAAATATTTGAAAATTCTTTAGTAAATTTCAATTGCCGTTATTCGGCTCGCTTAATTTCTTGCACCCCTAGCTAATGCCAACTTTGTTTTTGTTTGGTGCCTCTGAGGGAGGTCTGTTTGATTTCGATGCAACGCTTCCGCTTATGGCGGTTCAGGTTGTATTGCTTACTTTCATACTTAATGCTCTTTTCTTCAAACCTGTTGGACGGGTTGTCGAAGAAAGAGAGGATTTTGTAAACACCAGTCGGGCAGAAGCAAAGAAAAAAATCGCTGAAGTCGAACGACTAGAGACTGAACTCAAAGAGCAGCTTAAAGAAGCTCGACTTGAAGCTCAGAAGGTGATTCTTGAGGCAGAGCAGGATTCTGAGAATCTTTATAAAGAAGCTCTTGCTCTTGCTACTTCAGAGGCAAATGCATCAAGAGAAAAAGCCAGGCGTGAGATTGATTCGCAAAGAGATGAAGCTCTTAATCAACTCAAGAGCGAAGCTGAAAATCTTGGTGATTTGATTGTTGAAAGACTATTGGCAAAAAAATGACTACTTTAATTTTCGCTTCCGAGGGCTTTGGCCTCAACTTAAATATTTTTGAGACCAACATTATCAACTTAGCAGTTGTTGTCTTTGGCCTCTATAAGTTCTTACCAGGCTTTTTAGGAAAAATCCTAGAAAGAAGAAGGACTTCAATACTTTCTGACTTAAAAGAAGCAGAAGAGCGTTTTTCTCAAGCGCAAGACTCCCTTTCAAAAGCAAAAGACGAGCTTGCCTCCGCTAAGCAAAAAGCAGAAAAAATCAGAAATGACTGCAAAGCCAGAGCAGAGGCAATTCGTTTGGAGAGTGAAAAAAGGACTGTTCAGGAAATGGCGCGAATTAAACAAGGTGCTGCCTCTGATTTAAATGCTGAAGCTGCAAGAGTGACTTCCCAATTAAGGAAAGAGGCTGCAGAACTTGCTATAGAAAAAGCATTAACAATGCTTCCTAAAAAGTTAGATTCTAATACTCAAGATAATTTTCTTAAACAGTCAATTAAAAATATTGGAGATAACTAATGCCACTACTTAATACAATTACTACTCCTTATGCAGAAGCTTTCCTTCAAGTCGCTGAGAGCCGTAACGAGGTGGATGAAGTAGTAAATCAAGCTAAATCTATTCTAGAACTTTGGAATTCTTGCCCTGAATTTAGTGATGCAATGTCATCACCAGTTTTAGAGGTTAATCAGAAGAAAGCAGCTTTAGAAAAACTTTTTTCTAGTCAGGTCACTCCCTCTTTCTTAAATCTTCTAAAACTTTTAGCAGATCGACAGAGAATAGGTTTGTTGAATTCTGTTCTTGAAAGATTATTGGAAATCTATCGAGAACAAAGAAATATTGCCTTGGCAACAATTACCTCAGCTACAGCTTTAAGTGAAGATCAACAATCTGAGCTACTTAAGAAAGTACAATCCATAGCTGGTACAGATAATTTGGAAATCGATCTCAAAGTCGACTCTGAATTGTTAGGTGGCTTTGTGGTCAATGTTGGATCAAAGGTCATTGATGCCAGCATCGCAGGGCAAGTCAGACGACTTGGTCTTGCTTTGGCCAAGGTCAGCTAATTCTCTTCTGACTTTATTCCTCTTCCCCCTCCCTTCTATCTTCCCCACTTTAAGTAAATCCCATGGTTTCTATACGTCCCGACGAGATCAGTTCAATTCTTAAACAGCAAATTGCTGATTACGATAAATCAGTATCTGTAAGCAATGTAGGTACTGTTTTACAAATTGGAGATGGTATCGCAAGAGTTTATGGACTTGAAAAGGTCATGGCAGGTGAGCTTGTTGAATTCGAGGATGGAACAGAAGGTATTGCATTAAACCTTGAAGATGACAATGTCGGTGTCGTTTTGATGGGTGAAGCTTTAGGAGTACAAGAGGGAAGCACAGTTAAAGCAACTGGAAAGATTGCCTCGGTTCCAGTTGGTGAGGCAATGCTTGGAAGAGTTGTTAACCCTCTTGGACAGCAAATAGATGGCAAAGGTGAGATGGCTACAAATGACTCAAGACTAATTGAGTCAATAGCTCCTGGAATTATTAAGAGGAAGTCAGTACATGAGCCTATGCAGACGGGCATAACATCCATTGATGCGATGATTCCTATTGGAAGAGGTCAGAGAGAGTTGATTATTGGAGATCGTCAAACAGGAAAAACTGCAATAGCAATCGATACAATAATCAATCAAAAAGGTCAAGATGTTGTTTGTGTCTATGTGGCAGTTGGTCAAAAACAAGCATCAGTGGCAAATGTAGTTGAAGTGCTGAAAGAAAAAGGAGCTTTGGAATACACAATTATTGTTAATGCAGGAGCATCTGAAGCTGCAGCTTTGCAATATTTAGCTCCTTACACAGGAGCAGCAATTGCAGAACACTTTATGTATCAAGGTAAGGCGACACTAGTTATTTATGACGACTTAACCAAGCAAGCTCAGGCTTACAGGCAAATGTCATTACTTTTACGTCGTCCACCAGGTCGTGAAGCATATCCAGGAGATGTTTTTTATTGCCATAGTCGTTTACTCGAGAGGGCCGCAAAACTTTCTGATTCGATGGGTGCAGGATCAATGACCTCTTTGCCCATTATTGAAACGCAAGCAGGAGATGTTTCTGCTTATATCCCCACCAATGTTATTTCAATTACTGATGGTCAAATTTTCTTGAGCTCAGACTTATTTAACTCTGGATTAAGACCTGCAATTAACGTTGGTATTTCAGTTAGCCGAGTGGGAGGAGCTGCTCAAACTAAAGCTATTAAGAAAATTGCTGGTACTTTAAAACTTGAGTTAGCTCAGTTTGATGAACTTGCGGCATTCTCTCAATTTGCATCTGATCTAGATGAGGCTACTCAAAAGCAATTAGGTAGGGGAAAAAGACTAAGAGAACTACTTAAACAACCTCAATTTGATCCTCTGAATTTAGCTGAGCAAGTAGCTATTGTTTATGCAGGGGTTAAAGGATTAATTGATGAAGTGCCTGAAGAGGAAGTCACAAAATTTGCTCGTGAATTGCGTGATTATCTAAAAACAAACAAGGCTGATTTTATCAAGAATGTTCTCTCGGAAAAAGTATTAAGTGAAGCATCTGAATCAATGCTTAAAGACGCTATTAACGAGGTTAAATCCTCAATGCTTGCGGCTTAAACGCTAAGTCTATCTAAGAGAGACAATTACCTATGGCTAACCTCAAGGACATACGAGACAGAATTGTATCTGTCAAAAATACAAGAAAAATCACAGAAGCGATGAGACTCGTTGCTGCTGCAAAAGTTCGGAGAGCACAAGATCAGGTCCTAAGGAGTAGACCTTTTGCTGATCGATTGGCAAGGGTTTTAGAAAATATACAATCAAGGATGCAGTTTGAAGCTGCTGACTCTCCTTTGTTAAATAGGCGTGAAGTTAAGACAATCACTCTCTTGGCTGTTACTGGTGATAGAGGATTATGTGGAGGTTACAATGCAAATATTATTAAACGAACAGAGAAACGCTATGCCGAATTAAAAAGTCAAGGATATAGTCCTGACCTAGTATTAATCGGTAAGAAAGCAATAGGTTATTTCGAGAATAGATCTAGCCTTTATAATATAAGAGCTACTTTTAAAGAATTAGAACAAGTACCGACCTCTGAGGATGCTAGCTCTATTACGAGTGAAGTATTAGCAGAATTCCTCTCCGAAAGTACTGATCGAGTAGAGGTAATTTTTACTAAGTTCGTTAGCTTGGTTAGTTGTAACCCAACAATACAAACTCTTTTACCTTTAGATCCTCAAGGAATAGCTGATTCAGAAGATGAGATTTTTAGATTAACTACAAAAGATAGCCAACTAATTATTGAAAAAGATGCGGCTCCTTCGAATGAAGAGCCGAAATTACCATCGGATATTGTTTTTGAACAAAGTCCTGATCAACTTTTGAATGCTCTTTTGCCTCTTTATTTACAGAATCAATTACTACGTGCATTACAGGAGTCGGCTGCTTCAGAGTTGGCGAGTAGAATGACTGCAATGAATAACGCTAGTGATAACGCTAAGGAATTGGCTAAAAACCTTACTATTGATTACAACAAGGCGAGACAAGCAGCAATTACGCAAGAAATTTTAGAAGTTGTTGGTGGAGCTGCAGCATAGTTTCTCATTTTTATCTAATTTTGCAAATTGCAAAGTATAAGTAATTAATAAAGTGAATCTTGAATTTATAGAATTGGATATTGATTGGCCTTATGAATTGAGCATAGTTGACTTAAAAAAATATATTTTATCTAAGCTAAGAAAATTTGGTGATCCACTAAGGTGGGCAATTACTTCAGTTACTACTCGTTCTGAAAAAGAAATCCAGGTAATATCGCTGGAAGTTGTGTTGATTATTAATCAGGATAAGGAGAAAGGCGTTAATCCCTGAATTGAATTGATTTTTTATGACTAATACTGATCCTTTCCCAACATTATTGATTATTCCTACAGGTATAGGGTGCAGTGTCGGTGGCTATGCAGGAGATGCAATACCCGTTGCGAGATTACTGGCTTCTGCGAGTGACTGTTTAATAACTCATCCCAATGTTATGAATGGTGGATCTTTGTATTGGCCAGATACTTGTATCCAATATGTAGAGGGGTATAGTTTAAATCTTTTTGCCGCTGGAGAAGTGTTTCTTAAGCCAGTAAGACAACAAAAAGTAGGTTTGCTATTAGATGCTGGTTTAGAGCCTGACTTAAAAAAAAGACATTTACAAGTTGCTGATGGCTGTATCGCAACCTTGGGTCTAGATATTGGCCCTGTAATTACAACTGAAAGAGCTATAAGAATGAATCTGAGGAAAGGTTTAAGTGGTTCAAGTTGGGGGAGTATAGAAGATCCAGATGTTCTTTTAAGAGCTGCCGAAAAACTGAAGAAAGCTGGTGCAACAGCAATTGCTGTGGTAACGCGTTTTCCTGATGATAGTGATGAATTAGAAACTCAACTTTATAGACAAGGTAATGGTGTTGATGTCATTGCGGGACTCGAGGCTGTCATTAGTCATTTTCTCGTAAAACATTTACTGATTCCTTGTGCACATGCGCCGGGGTTAGCTCCATTGCCAATTGATTATGATCTAGACCCTCGAACCTCGGGAGAGGAGATTGGGTATACATTTTTGCAAAGTGTTTTAGTTGGTCTTAGTCGTGCACCCGATCTGATCGGTAAGTCAGCTATGAATACCAAAGAAAATGCTTTTTCACAGGTGAAAACTTTATTAAGGAATAGTGATTTGGGAGCTGTTGTTGTTCCACAGGGTGCATTGGGTGGCGAAGCAGTTATGTCTTGCATCGAAAGATTTATTCCTTTAATAGTAGTTTCTAATCAAGGAGTATTAAATGTAAGCTCCAAAAAGATGAGGCTAGATTGCGTAACTGGCGATAAAGATAAATATATTTTGTATGCTGAGAATTATTTAGAGGCTGCGGGATTAATAACAGCTTTACGTAATGGGATTAATATTAAGTCTCTACGAAGACCAATTGATTGCTTAAAAGAAATTAATGACGAAAAGAAGTAGATTCAAAGATTTATCTTGAGGCTATTGGCTTTTTCCACCCACTTCCAAAAGCTTGATGACTGATTTTCAACAAAGGAGGGGCTTGATAACGTTTGAATTCAGCCTTTTTTAATAAATTGGCGACTTGGAGAACTATCTTCTTATTAAATCCTTTTTCTATTAAAACTTCAGTTGGTAAATGCTGTTCAATCAACCCTTTTAGTATTGGATCAAGAATGAAATAATCTGGTAAAGAGTCGCTATCTAGTTGCTCTGGTCTTAATTCAGCACTTGGAGGCTTGCTTCTTATTTCAGAGCTTATAATTTCTCCTGTTTTAGGGAGGCAGAAATCATTTCTACAAGTGGATGATGACTCGCTATCTATCCAATCACATAGATCAAATACACTTGTCTTGTAGAGATCTCCAATTACAGATAAACCTCCGTTCATGTCTCCGTAAAGGGTGCAATAACCTACAGCCAGTTCTGATTTATTTCCTGTAGATAGAAGTAAATGCCTCCTTTGATTTGCTAGAGCCATCAATATTGTTCCTCTAATACGAGATTGGAGATTTTCAGCTGTTATACCGGTTGGTATACCCCATGTTGAATTAGATAAAACATCGTTAAAACTATTCATTACAGCTGAGATCGGGATCCTTTGATGATTTATCCCAAGTCGATTAGCTAACGCCGTGGCATCTTTTACAGACCCTGCTGAACTCCATGGAGATGGCATTAAAATTGCATGAACTTTAGACTTACCTAAAGCTGCAACTGCAATAGCGGCTACTAGTGCTGAGTCGATACCCCCACTTAATCCAATAACCGCACTTTTGAAATTACATTTCCTTGCATAATCGTTAACTCCAAGAACTAAAGCTCTGAAAAGAATTTCTTGTGATGTTGGATTTTTGCTCGATATCGAGGTTTTTTGTTTGAGGGAAGATATGTCACAAAGACTAATTGACTCTATGAAGGCAGGAAGTTCATGCCGTAATCTCCCATCGTTGTTAAGAGCAAAACTAGAACCGTCAAAAATTAATTCATCATTCCCTCCTACTTGATTTACATAGATCACGGGGCATGAAAGACGTATAGCTGCTTTGGCTGCTATGCGTTGGCGTAGGAAACTTTTAGCTTCAATAAATGGAGAAGCTGAGAGATTGATCAGTAAATCTAATTTTTCTTGTTCAAAGGAACTTAAAGGGTCTTTCCCTTGGATCTTCTCATTTTGTAAGTTTTTCTCAACCCATATATCTTCACAAATAGTTATTCCAATCTTCCAGAGTTTTTCTTGGTGATTAAAATTTAAAATACTACTATTTTCCGCAGAACGAAAATAGCGTTTTTCATCAAACACATCGTATGTGGGTAGGAGTTGCTTCCTAGCAACGATTCTCCAAGTACCTTTTTCTAGAATAACAACTGAATTATAAAGTTTAGGAATTTCTTTATCTGGAGTTGGTTCTGCAATACCAATTAATACAGATAAGTCTCGACTAAGATTACTTAATCTTTCGCTTAATTTGTTTAGGACATCTTTTTCCTCTTCGAATAGTCGTGGATTAAATAGTAAGTCTTTTGGAGGGTAGCCGATTAAAGAAAGCTCTGGTGTTATTACTAGATCAACATCTTCGTCTTTAATCTCTTTACACATCTCAAATATTTTTTCTGCATTACCATCAAGATCTCCAACGACTGGATTTAGTTGGGCTAAGGCTAATTTCATTATTTGTTATCTGCCAGACCGTATAGATTTTCTTCAATTAGTAATGGAACAAGCTCTTGAGGGACAAGAACTTCTTGAGGTCTCTCTCTAAATTTCGAACTTGATGATTCAGGTATATTAAAAGGCAATAGATCAATTTCACCACCAAGATTTTTAATTTCATCTAATTGATTATCGCTAATTGGCCATCCATCTCTCATTGTAATAGCTATTGCTGCTTTACTGAGAATAGACCTAGCATTGAGCCACTTTGGAATTTGTGCAGCCAAATCACTACCAATTACAAAACTTAACTTCGCTTCGGGCCATAGTTGAGAAGCTTTTTTTAGGGTATGAATCGTCCTAGGACTACTCAATTCTTGAACTAGCTCTAATTTAGGATGTGAAATTTTTTGTACAAGAATTCTTAAAAGCTGAGTTCTTTTTAGAAGTGGAATTTGATGTGTTTTATCAGGGTTATCACTTGCCCATGTTATGACTTTTGGAAAGATTTTTGTTAATTCATTCAATAAGGCTTCGTGACCTAAGGTAGGCGGATCAGCACTTGTCCCGAATAAGGCTATTTTGTTTAATTTGTCTTTCATGGCAACAAATAATTCTTATTTTTTGTAGTACTTGATGTAAGAAATTTAAAGTCACCAAGCATTATTCGAAAGTCTGTATTTTTTTTGAGAAGATAGTTCAACATTAATCGAGGTCGCCCATCTTTTTTATTTGTACTGCTTAAAAATTTATAAGCTGCGAGACGACCTATGATTTTTGTTGAATGAATCGCAAGAGTTGCTTGTGCAATGGCTATTAGAGCAGTGGGTGCAAGGCTTAATCCTCCCGTAAGAGGTGCAGCTAGTAACAGTATTTTCTTGAAAATGTTTAGAGTAATTTGTATGCCTATTTGTGCCCCCCCAAGTAATGAATTTTGAAAACCAAGCTTTTTAACTAATTGTCTAGCAGATGGACCACCTACCTCTAAACCATATAATTTACTTAATTGGATAACAAGGGCACTATCAAAAGCAAGACCAGTAAGAAGATCAATCATTAAAAAGGGATTAATTGCTACTCCTGAGGCTTTTAAGGTTGCATATTTGCCGATTAAGCTTTGTGCTTCTGCTTTGTTTTTGAGTAGTCGACTCTCCTTAAGTGATTTGTATAAATAGTCTGCAATTCTGAGACTATTTACACAAATTAGTAATTCCCCGCTTTGATCGAGAATATCTTTAAGTTCATTCCTAAGAATATCAACTTTAGGTGTTGTTTGTTCACTTCTAACAGTTCCGTTTGGTTTTATTTTTGCTTCCCTTGGAGACGATGATACTAGAGAAATTTTAATTTTCTGTTTGCAAAATGATAATTTTTTGTGAATACTAGAGAGTATTAGCTTTGTCTCTTTTGCATTCCATTGATCACAACGATTTAAGACTATTAGTATGGGTTTTTTATGCCTTAAAAGCTGTTCAATAGAATTCAATTCGATTCGAGTTAGATCACTATCAATTACAAAGAGAATTAAATCTGTATCTAATATGTAATTAAAATGTATTTCTTCTTGATTAATATTATTTATTTCATCTATGCCAGGGGAGTCTATTATTTCAACTTTGTTTAAGCTGCTAAATTTTTTCTCCAACGTATAAGATTTAATAGTCTTTGTATTTCCGTTGAGTACATCGGTTGGAAAGATTTGCTTTCCAATTAATGCATTTAACAAGCTTGATTTCCCAACTCCAACTCGTCCATATGCTGATATACGTAGTTCTCTTTTTTCTAATTTGTTTATTTGAACTTCTAGCTGATTTAAAATATCAGCGAACTTAGTTCTCTCGTAATTAGTAAGATTTAGGTTCTCTTTCCATTTATCAATGGAAAACTTGCATTTTGTAGGTATATCTGTTTTGTTAATCATTTATTTGATTTTCTCCACCAACCAGCTAAAACCGCCAATACCGCTTCTGCTCCTATTAAACCAACAAATCCACCAAATTCATCTACCACAACTCTGACTCCGTTTTTGTCTTCATTAAAACCAATCAGTAGTCTATCTACTCGAATCATTTCTGGCACAAATTCTACATTTTCGCTTAGGTCGTAAGGAGTTAAATGAGAGTCTCCTTGAAGTAAAGAGGCTAGGAGCTTTTCACGGTTAGCGACACCAACAACCTTGTCTACTTCCTCCCCTAATACTACCCACCATGTGGCATTATTTTCTAATAAGTTTGATTTAACAGATTGCAAAGAAACTCTTCCTGGAAGTGTTGGAGCAGCAACTCGTGGAGTCATTAAATCTTTAGCAGTAAGATCATTAAGCTGAAAAACTTTGGATATCATTGCAGCCTCATCTGCTTCTATTTGACCTATTTGAGATCCTAGCCTAGCCATCTGTCTTATTTCTTCTTCGTCTGTTGTTAGCTCGCTCTTGGCAGTGATAATTGGTAGTAGACGTTCAAGAATTATTAGCAATGGACGCATAACTATACTTAAGAAATCGAGCACAGGTGCACTCGTTAAACTTATTTGCAATGCAAGCCTTGTGCCGAGTGCTTTGGGTACGATTTCTCCAAGAAGTAAGACGAGAATGGTTAGGCCAATAAAAAATATTGGCTTTACATTTCCGATCCTATTTTGAAAAATAAAACTTGCGTAGCTACCAACCATTAAACTTCCAAAAATATTGAAACTATTATTAGCAATGGTCACTACAGTTAGAGTCCTTCCAATTCGGTGACGTAATTTTTCTAATCTTCTAGCTCCCAGTACTTTTGGTTTTCTTCTAGCAAGCTCATGCACGTGTAATGGGTTGACAGCCAGTAATGCTGCTTCTATCCCTGAGCACATTGCAGAACCCATTAAAATAACCGCAATAAGAGCAGTTAAGAGCAGAATGTCTTGGCTCATCCCCTAAAGATTTTTTAAAGAGTAAGGATCTTTTGCTTTTATTTTTCCACTAAGTCAGTTCTCTTGCCATCCTAAAGAGTAAATAGGGTTATTTTTGTGGCTGATTCAAGCGTTTTTCGTCGCCGTAGAGACATATTTCTGTCACATTTAGGTGAATATGCGGCCATTATCCCCGCTGCAGAACTCGTGATTCATCATGCAGATTGTGAATATCCTTTCAGGCAAAATAGTGATTTTTGGTACTTAACTGGTTTTGATGAGCCAAATGCAGTGGCATTGTTTTTACCTCATAAACCCAAGGGAGAGCAATATATATTGTTCGTATTGCCAAAAGAGTCTGCAGCAGAAGTTTGGACAGGCTTTAGGTGGGGAACAAAAGGAGTTCTAGATAATTTCGATGTTGATATATCTCATCCTTTAAATGAATTACCAAACCTATTGCCTCATTATTTAAAAGGGGCTGAAGGGATTGCGTTTCGAGTTGGGAAACATCCACATTTGGAACCTTTAGTTTTGAAAACTTGGTCTGAGCATTTACAAAAACTTCCTAGAAGTGGCTTCGCTCCGTTTTCAATGATTGCACCTTGCCCAATACTTCATAACCTGAGACTTCGTAAGGATGAGTTTGAAATAGAAAGGATGCGTATTGCATCAAAAATTTCTGCAGAGGGTCATGAAATAGTTAGAGAATATGCACGCCCTGGGATGAATGAGAGAGATTTGCAAGCTCAAATAGAAAAATACTTTCTTGAAAAGGGGACAAGAGGTCCTGCTTATGGCTCAATAGTTGCTTCAGGTGACAATGCATGTGTACTTCATTACACGGAAAATAATTCACCAATTAGAGATGGAGAGCTTGTTTTGATAGACGCTGGTTGCTCTTTGGATGATTATTACAATGGCGACATAACAAGAACCTTTCCTGCTAATGGCAGATTTTCTGGAGAACAAAAAGTTTTATATGAAATTACTCTCACAGCTCAAGAAGCCGCAATTCAATGTGTGCAACCAGGTGGTAACGCCGAAAATGTACATTTGACTGCCTTGAAGCATCTTGTTACAGGTTTGGTTGATATTGGCCTGCTTGTTGGTGAAGTGGATTCGATCATTGAACAAGAAGCTTACTCTCATTTGTATATGCATCGAACAGGTCATTGGTTAGGTCTTGATGTTCATGATGTTGGGGCATATCGACTTGGTGATTATCATATGAAGCTTGAGCCTGGAATGGTTTTAACAGTTGAACCTGGTATTTACATAAGTGACCGTTTAGCAGTACCGGAGGGGCAGCCTGAGATAGATGAGAGGTGGAAGGGTATTGGGATTCGAATTGAAGATGATGTTTTAGTAACAAAAAATTCTGTGGAAGTATTGAGTCGTAGTGCGACTAAGAATATGAATGATTTGGAAGAATGATTGAATTAATTGAGAAAATTCCAATAAAATTTGTTTAATTGAATGTCAATGAGGAATTAATCTTCACAAATATTTTTCTACTTTCATAATCCTATCATTATCAAATAATAGAAAACCTTTTGAATTCCTAATCTAGTAATTCAAATAGGTCCTACTGCCTGTTAGGTTATTATCTTGTTAGCAAGTAGAAAACTTAGAGATGATGGTTTCTGAAGAGGCTGGTACTGTGCAAGAAGATGTAACAAGTACTGAGGCGATCCCACAATCTGAAAACCAAGGGAAAGTTAGCTCTGAAGAGACAAAATCCGGTCGACCAAGTGCCCTTGGAGGTGCTGCAGCATTAGCAACTGCAACTATAGATGCAGATGGAGTACCGTCAGGACATACACCAAAAGCAGATGAGGGAAGATTTTTATTAAAAATTCTTTGGTTGCCAGACAATGTCGCTTTGGCCGTTGATCAAATTGTTGGAGGAGGACCTAGCCCACTTACAGCCTATTTCTTTTGGCCAAGAGAGGACGCATGGGAAACACTAAAGTCTCAATTAGAAGAAAAAAGTTGGATTACTGATAATGAAAGAGTGGAAGTTCTAAACAAAGCGACAGAGGTGATTAATTATTGGCAAGAGGAAGGAAAAGGAAAGACCTTAGAACAAGCCAAAATTAAATTCCCTGATGTAACTTTCTGCGGTACGGCATAAAAATTTTTTTTTAAAATTTAGTCAGATTTTGAAGCACTAAACCATGTTTTAGCTTTTTTCAATGCTTCTTGAGCTTTGATTTTTTCAGGGGAGGTTTCTTTATCCAGAGTTTGACTTAGTAGATTTTTAGCTTGTTCTAATTCGGCCTCAGCTTTGGCAGAATCAATATTTTTACCCATCTCAGCTTTATTTACTAAAACTGTAACTTCATTAGATTCCACTTCCGCGAAACCCCCACTTAGTGCGATTGAATCCCAAGTACCGTTTTTAAAAACCCTCAAAACACCAAAATCAATAGCAGTAACCATTGAAATGTGACCAGGTAGTACTCCCAATAGCCCTGTGGTGCTTGGAAGTATTATTTCATCAGCAGTATCATCGAACACGCTTTGATCAGGAGCAAGAACTCGAAGAGTTAAAGACATATCTTTGGGGTTTAGAAAAACGTTGACTTAGATGTAATTGTATGTAGAAAAGATTTTTAGCCTTTTGCTTCAGATTCTATTTTTTCTGCTTTAGCCTTTACTTCCTCAATGCTTCCAACAAGATAGAAGGCTTGCTCAGGTAAGTTGTCTAGTTCTCCTGAAAGAATCATGTTAAAGCCTTTGATTGTATCTTCTAATTTCACATATTTACCAGACATGCCAGTGAATATTTCGGCAACAAAGAATGGCTGAGATAGGAATTTCTCGATTTTGCGTGCACGGTCAACTGTCTTTCTATCTTCTTCTGAAAGCTCGTCCAATCCCAATATGGCAATGATGTCTTGCAATTCTTTGTATCTCTGAAGTGTTGATTGAACTGCTCTGGCAGTGCGGTAATGCTCATCACCTACAACAGATGGCTGTAGCATGGTACTGGTTGAGTCAAGTGGGTCGACAGCAGGATAGATGCCTTTAGCTGCAAGAGCTCTCGCCAGAACAGTAGTCGCATCTAAATGAGCAAAAGTAGTAGCAGGAGCAGGATCTGTTAAGTCGTCAGCAGGAACATAAACAGCTTGAATTGAGGTAATAGATCCTTCAAGAGTGGAGGTGATCCTCTCTTGAAGCTCCCCTACGTCAGTGCCTAAAGTTGGCTGATATCCAACAGCAGATGGCATACGACCTAATAATGCAGATACTTCTGATCCAGCCTGAACAAATCTGAAAATATTATCAATGAACAAGAGAACATCTTGTTTATTTACATCACGAAAGTGCTCAGCCATCGTTAAAGCTGATAGGCCTACTCTCATTCTTGCCCCAGGGGGCTCATTCATTTGACCAAAGCATAAGGCTACTTTTGACTTGGTTAGATCTTCTGAATTGATGACCCCAGATTCTTTGAATTCTTCGTATAAATCGTTACCTTCTCTTGTCCTTTCTCCTACTCCACCAAAAACTGATACTCCCCCATGTTCTTTTGCAATATTGTTAATAAGCTCTTGGATTAAAACTGTTTTTCCTACACCTGCACCTCCAAACAACCCAACTTTTCCTCCTTGGCGGTAGGGAGCAAGCAAATCAATAACTTTAATACCAGTCTCGAATACTTTTGGCTTTGTTTCCAGGTCTGTGAGGCTTGGGGCTGAACGATGAATTGGCGAAGTTGTTACGTTCTTAAGGTCTCCCTGCTCATCAACTGGTTCTCCAAGAACATTGAAAATTCTTCCAAGGGTAGCTTCACCAACAGGTACTGAAATGGGAGCTCCTGTATCTATAGCTTCCATTCCTCTAACTAATCCGTCAGTTCCACTCATGGCAACGGCTCTGACCCGATGATCACCCAGTAATTGTTGAACCTCTGCAGTTAATGCAACATCTTGCCCTGCAGGATTCTTGCCTTCAATCCTTAATGCATTGAGAATTGAAGGGAGTTTGCCAGCTGGAAATTCAACATCTAAAACTGGACCAATTACTTGGCGAACAATACCCTTAGTTCCAACAGTAGTTGTAGCAGAAGCGGCCATAAGATAACTAGAAACTTTGTGAGCATGCTCTGATTTGCATACTCTTATCAGCGGCTTAGACTACCACTTCACAGGCGTTTTTTTTCAGTGTTCGGTCAACCGCACAGAATATATGTGGTCTTGAGAGTGTTTAGATGCATAAATTAATACCGTTGGTAATGAGTAATACTCTTTATCGAGTCAGCGCTAAGCGCTTTGTTTTTTTGCTACTGCACTAATCTATGGCAGCTGTATCTCTCAGCGTCTCCACTGTCAAGCCACTTGGAGACCGTGTATTTGTAAAAGTTTCTGAATCAGAAGAGAAGACTGCGGGGGGTATATTGCTTCCCGACACTGCTAAAGAAAAACCTCAAGTCGGTGAAGTTGCTCAGGTTGGTCCTGGAAAACGTAACGAAGATGGTTCACGTCAATCTCCAGAAGTAAGTGTTGGAGACAAGGTTCTCTACAGTAAGTACGCAGGTACTGATATCAAGCTTGGCAGCGATGAATACGTACTTCTCTCTGAGAAAGATATTCTTGCTGTCGTCAATTAGATCTCAGCTTTTGCTGAAGTCAAAACCCAAAACTTTTCGAAACTAAAGGAAATCGCCTCTTATGGCCAAGCGCATCATTTACAACGAGCAAGCCCGCCGAGCACTCGAGCGTGGTATTGACATTTTGGCTGAATCAGTCGCCGTCACTTTGGGACCTAAAGGTCGGAATGTTGTTCTCGAGAAAAAGTTTGGTGCACCTCAAATAATTAATGATGGTGTAACAATCGCAAAAGAAATAGAGCTCGAAGATCACATTGAAAACACCGGTGTTGCTCTAATTCGTCAAGCTGCTTCAAAAACTAATGATGCGGCTGGAGATGGCACCACCACTGCAACTGTTCTTGCTCATGCAATGGTTAAAGCTGGTTTGAAAAATGTTGCAGCAGGAGCTAATGCAATCACTTTGAAAAAAGGAATTGATAAGGCAACCGAATTTTTGGTTGAAAAAATCAAAGATCATTCCAAGCCCATCAGTGACAGCAATGCAATTGCTCAATGCGGAACCATAGCTGCGGGTAATGACGAAGAAGTTGGCAAGATGATTGCTGATGCAATGGATAAAGTTGGTAAAGAAGGTGTTATCTCCCTTGAAGAAGGCAAGTCAATGACCACTGAATTAGAGGTCACTGAAGGAATGCGTTTTGATAAGGGATATATCTCCCCTTACTTTGCAACTGACACTGAAAGAATGGAAGCAGTGTTGGATGAACCTTACATACTTTTAACTGATAAAAAAATTGGTTTAGTTCAAGATCTTGTTCCTGTATTAGAGCAAGTTGCTAAAACTGGTAAACCTCTCCTAATAATTGCTGAAGATATAGAAAAAGAAGCTTTAGCTACATTGGTAGTTAATAGACTTAGAGGGGTATTAAATGTTGCAGCTGTTAAAGCTCCTGGTTTTGGAGATCGCAGAAAA
The DNA here is from genome assembly GCF_059772405.1 of Prochlorococcus sp. MIT2304. NCBI lineage: Bacteria > Bacillati > Cyanobacteriota > Cyanophyceae > Synechococcales > Prochlorococcaceae > Prochlorococcus > Prochlorococcus sp. MIT2304. Next base: position 966,480 of record NZ_CM186286.1, on the reverse strand, counting down.
GCAATGCTTGAAGATATGGCTGTTCTGACAAATGGTCAGCTTATAACTGAGGATGCAGGTTTAAAACTTGAAAATACCACTCTTGATATGCTTGGTACTTCAAGGCGGGTAACAATTAATAAGGATACATCCACAATTGTTGCTGAAGGTAATGAAGTGGCTGTTAATGCCAGATGTGAACAAATCAAGAAGCAGATGGATGAGACCGATTCAACCTACGATAAAGAAAAGCTTCAAGAAAGATTAGCTAAACTCTCTGGTGGAGTTGCTGTAGTAAAGGTTGGTGCTGCGACAGAAACTGAGATGAAAGACAAAAAACTACGTTTAGAGGATGCAATTAACGCAACTAAAGCTGCAGTTGAAGAAGGAATTGTTCCTGGTGGTGGAACAACACTCGCTCATTTGGCTCCTGCTCTGGGAGATTGGTCTTCCTCCAACCTCTCTGGAGAAGAATTAATTGGAGCAAATATTGTTGAAGCGGCTCTTACGTCTCCATTAATGCGTATTGCTGAGAATGCTGGGGCTAATGGAGCTGTTGTTGCAGAGAACGTTAAATCGAAACCAGTCAATGATGGCTACAATGCTGCAACGGGTCAATATGTAGATATGCTTTCTGCTGGAATTGTTGATCCAGCCAAAGTAACCCGCTCAGGTTTGCAAAATGCTGCTTCAATAGCAGGAATGGTTCTTACTACTGAGTGCATAGTTGCTGATTTACCTGAGAAAAAAGAGGCTTCTCCAGCAGCTGGTGGTATGGGTGGTGATTTTGATTATTGATTAACTTCTCAATCAAAGAAACTTTAATGAGGGTCAGGGCTTATACCTTGCCCCTTTTTTGTTGCTTTCTAGTAAATGGTTTTGGCAAATGTCAGAAAAATACCTTAAGCAAAAATTGGAACAGGTTTTGCTTGTTTTGCCTAGTTAGTATTGGGATATTTTATTAATTTCTCTTTTTTGTTTAAAAACAAATATTTTTTAGATAGGTGTTTCGGTAGGGAAATAGTTCTTTTTAAAGTCTATTAAATAATAATATTTAGAAGGCTAAAAAATATTGAAAGATTAAGTCTTGAATTTATTTTAACCAACCTGCGCTAAGAATAACTGCAAGGGCTAAAAATGAGATAAGGCATGTCCAGGTCGCTCTATTTAGAGTAGATTCTGCGCTACTTGCACTCGTGAACATAGAACTTCCGCTAGATGCAAGGCCACCCATACCATCGCCTTTTGGGCTATGAAGAAGAACTAATATTATAAGAAAAACCCCTAAAATGGCCCAAGCCCAGGATAAAAGTGGAATGATCATTTTTGTTTTTAATTATGCAGGTTGAGGAATAAGATTTGTTTTTTTAGGTAAGTTAATTGGCTCAATAAGTGTTGTGCCAGTCATTGCTTTTGGTTTTGGTAAATTTAGCAAGTGTAAAAGAGTAGGAGCCAAGTCAGATAATCCTCCTCCAGACTCTCTCAGTTTTATGTCATTTCCGTATCCACTCAATTTACGTTTTTCACCTTCAACAAGTATGACAGGGACAGGATTTGTTGTGTGGGCGGTCCATGGTTGGCCATCCGGGCCAACCATTACCTCAGAATTACCATGATCAGCTGTTATCAAAATAGATCCTCCTAGCTTCCCTATTGAATTTAATAATCTTCCAAGGCAGCTATCAACTTTTTCATTAGCTTTTATTGCAGCTGAAATTATTCCGGAATGTCCAACCATATCTGGATTAGCAAAATTAATTACCACTAAAGAGTAAATTCCAGTTTCAATTGCTTTGATGCAACTTTCGGTCAGCTCATCAGCTGACATCTCAGGCTGAAGATCGTATGTTGCAACTCTTGGAGATGGCACAAGGTGTCTTACTTCTCCTTTTAGTGGTTTCTCAATTCCTCCATTTAAAAAATATGTTACGTGTGGATATTTTTCAGTTTCAGCTGTTCGATATTGATTTAAGCCGTTATCAGAAACTACTTGTCCTAATAAATCATTTAATGGCTCAGGCGGAAAAGCAACTGATACAGGAAGACCCGATTCGTATTGTGTAAAGGTAAGGACGTCAATATCTATTTTTTTCTTTCTTTCAAATCCGTCAAAATCATTTAACTTAATCGCCTTTACTAATTGCCTAGCTCTATCAGGGCGGAAATTAAAAAAAACTATTCCATCTCCATCTTTTAAGAAAGAGGAAGACAGTCTAGTTGGTTCAATAAATTCATCTGTAATTCCTTCTTCATAGCTTTTATTTAAACTTTCTTCTGCTGAAAGATCGCTAATTATGAAGTCTGGATCTGTAAGTAATTCATAGGCTTTTAAAGTTCTTTCCCATCGATTATCTCGATCCATAGCCCAATATCTACCGCATATAGATGCAATCTCGCCTACCCCTGTTGATTTGATTTTGCTTTCTATTGTTTTTATATATTTAGAGGCACTCTTTGCAGAGGTATCTCTACCATCAGTGAATAAGTGCAATGAGAGGTTTTGCAGCCCCTTTTTGGCAGCCCATTCAATTAAGCCGCATAAATGAGTGATGTGGCTGTGAACCCCTCCATCAGAACAAAGTCCCATGATATGGAGAGTGCCTTTTTTCCTTTTTAAATTTTTAGAAAAATCATTAAGAGCAAGATTTTCAATTAATTTATTTTCTTTGACTGTATTGGATATTCGAACCAATTCTTGTTGAATTATTCTTCCTGCTCCAATAGTTAGATGCCCAACCTCAGAGTTGCCCATTTGCTCATCTGGTAGCCCAACATCTCCACCACTGGCTTCGATAAGAGTATGAGGATAAGCATGCCATAAGGCATCAAAGACTGGCGTTGAGGCCAGTTTTACTGCATTATTTTCAATTTCTTCTCTATGACCCCAACCGTCAAGTATCGCCAGCACGACTGGTGCTACTTTCCCTTTGTTCATTGAAACAGCGGTGTTTCTGCTTGGCATTCAAAGAAATTTGTTTCTTTTGATGGTTTTCTTTCGTATTAAATTACTTCCTAATAGGTAAACAGGCTAATTCTTTGATGTTTGGTTAGCTTTTCCCTATTAGATTAAAAAAGTATTTAAGTTATTCCTAAGAAAAAATAAAATTTTTAGGACTTTAAAATATGCCAGATAAAGCCATAAGAAAAGAGAAAGAAATCCTTTCAGAGAAAGAACTTGATAGAACCATCAAAAGATTGGCTTCTCAAATTTTGGAAAAGATCCCAAGTATTAGTTCATTATTGCTAGTTGGAATTCCAACTAGAGGGGTTTATTTGTCTAGATTGTTAGCAAAATCTTTAGAGGAATTATCTGGCCAGCCAGTCGAAAATGGATGTTTAGACCCGACTTTTCATAGAGATGATCTTCCTAGAGTTGGGGCTCGAATAGCTCAAGTGACAGATTTACCCACCTCTGTTGATGATAGAGAGGTCGTTTTAATAGATGATGTGATTTATACCGGTAGAACTATCAAAGCAGCATTAGAAGCTCTACATTTATGGGGCCGAGCAAAAAGAGTTACGCTTCTTGCGATGGTTGATAGAGGCCATAGGGAAGTTCCCATTCAACCAGATTTTTGTGGGCGTGTGGTTCCCACTAGTAATGATGAGACTATTGAACTCAGATTAAGAGAGGTTGACGGAGAAGCAGGTATTTTTTTATGTAAAAAACTTTAAATGATTAATATTAAACATATAAGATGTTTATCTGATTTCCCCAAGATTTTGACTTGTGATTTTATTGTTATTTCGTAAATCAATCCCTTCAACCTCAAGTTGACAATTTTCATTAATGTTAAAATTTAATTTAATACAATCTTGATCGATTTTACCTGGAGGATCTAACGGAATGGAAATAATACTATTATTGATCTTTTTGATTTCTTCTTTAGATTCTATAGTTGTCAAAGTTGGTAATCCATTAATATAAACAATCTCATTAGATCCTTCTTCTTGAGGTTCTCCAATTATTAAATCTATGCTTAATTGATCATTTATACTTGCAGATAAAATTATTTCTAAAGGTTTATTTGTTGGCCATGTTTGACCTGCTAAGAAAAGAGGGTGCCATATGTGCTTTTCATTTTTTTTGTTCCAGCATCTTAAACTTACCCCTTTATTTAGTACATCTTTTACTTGAACACCTGGCGTTAGATTTAAGGCTCCCAATGCAATTGCCTCAATAGGTGGAGGAGTCAAAAAAGGGATCGAATTACAGATATTACTTAAATAGTTTTTAATTAAAGGTATTCGAGATCCTCCTCCGACTAAGACAACACTATCAAGATCTTTTAATTCAAATGAATTTCTTTTTGCGATATTAATTGTTTGCTTGAAAAGCTTTTCAATACTTTTTAAGAGCCCTTTTTCTATAAGTAATTCTTCAAGTCCTTTTTTAGAAAGTCTTAAAATCTTTTCCTCATTCTCATCATTTTTTACTTGTTTAGTGATAGTAAATGTCTCTTTTATATTGACATTGCTTAATTCACATTTCAGCTCCTCGGCCTTTCTCAAGATTGAGTTAGTTGCTTTCTCTTCTGGTAACAAATGATTAGATATCCATCTATCTATATCTTTGCCACCTAACCGAAGTCCTGATTTCCCAAGAACTTTTGCGGCTCGAAGAATTTGTGTGCTTTTTCCCTCTAAATTATTTCCATCAAATCTTACAAGTTGAGCAATTGGTGAAGCTTGTCCCTCTCCACCCTCTAAAGCAACAATTGACATGTCAATTGTGCTCCCTCCAAAATCTAAAACAAGTAATGTGGATCCAGGTTCAAGTCCAGCTCCCATTGCGGCAGCTGTAGGTTCATCAACTAAGGCGATTTCTTTTACTTCTAGGGAATCACATACATTGACTAACCAGGTTCTATATTCTCGATATGTATCTACTGGAGCAGTTAATACAAGTCTTTTGATACTTACCTTCTCCGAGACTTTTTCCCAAATATTGTGAATTAAAACTTCTCCTGCTCTTTCTGGAGAGATTTTTGAATCATATATATCCTCAATTTCTTGAGATCCTATCCATCTTTTAAAATCTTGACTTAAGTTATTTTCTTTTTCATTAATTACATTTGAATTGATAACTTCTTGACCAATTAAATAGGAATTTTCTTTTTCTGATGATTTCCAAATTAAGCTCGGTATTTCTCCTGGAGCTCGACTAATGGGGGGTAAATCTAAGAGTTCAGGAGGTTCTCCATTTTCTTTTTGAAAAACAACTACCGTTGTTGAACTACCTAAATCGATGGCTAATGTTCCAAAATTATTTGTATTGATTTCAGTTGGAAGGATGTTTTCGAATTGATCGATTTTATTTTTTACCATCTTTACTCGTTGAATTTTTAATAGGAGCAGAAAAATCTATAAATAGCAAGTGAGTCTAGAAAAACTAACACCAGGGTTATTATTTCGCGAAAAATATAGAAATGAGCAATTCTCTCCTAGAATAAATCAAAATTGAAGTTTTAAGTGTGATTAAGTCAGGTTCAGGTGTTAATTCAAAGGATTTAGCAAAAAGAGGTGAGAGTCTCATAAGGCAATCCACTAACCGCTACCTCACTACTGTTCGGATTGCTTTTAGAGCAAAGCAAAGAAGATTTGATGATTTTGATGGCCTTTTAGAAGAATCAACGGTTAAGCCAGTACAAAGAGCCATAATTGAATTAAGTGATGAACAAGATCAGCCTGATCTATTGCCTGGTTAGGTGATTAAAAAAGAAGGTCCGGGTTGGAGAATAATTAGAGACTCATCGAGAGATAACTTTTCTACGCTTATAGGAGGAGAAAATTGGGCTATAGAGTTGAATAAATTTGAGTGGGAAAATCTAGTTAAGCTAGTAATAGATTTGTCTGATCAATACAAATCAGTTAGAGAACAATTAATGGGTGACGAGGATATTACTTTGGAATTAGAGCGTAGCCCTTGGTTGGCAATTTTAAAAGGTGATCAAAATGGATGGAACCTTAGATTGATCTTGAGTGCTAGTGGTCTATTAAATCGAGGAGCAGAAGTCTATTGGCCTAGAAATGTGACTAATCACGTTACTAATGCAATGAGAATAATGTGGGATTCAGACTATTTGTGAGAGAACTTAACTAAAAGTTTTTCAATTTTTCCCCAAATCCAACTGGATTTAACTCACATTTTTTCCACAGGATTGATCCCATTAATTTGGCTCCAACTAATTGCTGTGGAAAAAGACTGAGTTTGATTCTTTGGATTTGGTTGTTAAATAATACTAATACTTAGGATAAATAATACTTATGGTTTCTTTCGGAAAGTAGTTGAGTGCTTGATCTGAGGATGAGACGGCTCGAGAAAGCGTTTAGTCGTATTTGATTTTGATAGTAGTTTGATTGTGGATCTAATATTTTCAAAAGCCTCTTAAATGAAAGATATTGATTTTATGGAAGAAACCAGCTTGACCAAGAGTTCTGAGAGTTTGGAATCTGAGAATACAATTAGTTTTCAAACAAAAATACCCAAGCAGATTCAACAAGCGATGAGAGTTTATATTGAGAAACATCCAAATTGGGATCAATACAGGCTTTTACAAGCAGCGCTTGCAGGATTCTTAATCCAAAATGGTATCAGTTCTAGATTGATAACTCGTCTTTATATTGGAAATATGTTTGGGTCTCATTCTTTTTGAATTAATTTCTTCGGAGTTTTTTGAGAAGTTCTATAGCGATTTCTTTTTTTATGGGCATGATTGATAGCCTATTGCCTTTGCGGACTAAAGTTAGTTCTTCAGACGTATAATCTTCTGATAGCTCCTTTAAAGTAATCATATTTTTAAATTCACAGATATATTTTGTCTTGACACAATCCCAACGAGGGTTTTCTCTCTTTGATTTTTTGTCAAAGTATTTTGAACTTTCATCAAATTGAAATGGGTCAATTAAATTGGTTTCAATGATTTCCATTAAACCAACTATTCCAGGAGGTTTAGTATTTGAATGATAAAAAAAAGCTTGATCACCAATTTCCATTGACCTCATGAAGTTTCTTGCTTGATAATTTCGTATTCCATCCCAGAGGGTTTCTCCTTCCTTTTGCAAATCTTTAATGCTGTAAGCATCTGGCTCACTTTTCATTAGCCAATAGTTGATTTTCTTTGCTGCCATGGGATCTCAGCGAAAATGCAGTGTGTGGACTGAGCGTTGACGGATTTATTCTATTCCGCTTGCCTCTCTCCGAACATTACCTAACTTTTGAAACTAATAAAACTTATCGCTAGACATAGACTTATAAATTTTTGAAGAGTCAGTCTTACTAGACTCTTTTAGGCGAATCAAATGATCTTTATAACATTTATTTGCTTGTTAATTATAAGGAAGTATAAAATCTACTTCTTTTAGATGTTTAATTTTAATGGTCTACTTTTTTCTCTGCTTTAATCAAAAGACAATTATTTATAATTTCTTTTGATGGTAAAAACTTCCCACACTTTGAATCCTTTACTCTGTCACGCTTTGTTTAGATCTTCCTTTTCGTTTTTTTATGATTTGGCAATTGCTAATGTTTATCAAGTTGATTTAGAAATTTTCTACTTCTTTCGTGTCTTGCATTAGAAAAGAAAATATTTGGAGGAGATGTTTCTATGACTTTACCTGAATCCATAAATAAAACTTGATCACTTACGTCTTTAGCAAAACCAATTTCATGTGTTACTACAATCATTGTCATTCCTTGCTCAGCAAGTCTTCTCATTGCATCGAGCACCTCGTTGATTCTCTCTGGATCTAGAGCGCTAGTGGGTTCATCAAATAGAAGCAACTCCGGCTTTAATGCTAACGCTCTAGCTATGGCTACTCGTTGCTGTTCTCCTCCACTAAGTTGACTTGGGTATTTTTTTGCATGTGAATCTATTCCCATTTGATTTAAGAGATACATCCCATATTCTTCCGCTTCAATTTGACGACGTTTTTGCACATTTATTGGAGCGAGAGTGATATTTTCAAGGATTGATAGATGAGGGAATAAATTGAATTGTTGAAAAACCATACCTACTCTTCTTCTTATTTTTTGGATTTTCTTTTCATCATGAGTGGAATTAACTGTTATTCCTAAAACATTCAGTTCTCCTGTGTCAAAAGTCTCAAGACCATTAAAGGTTCGAATCAGAGTACTTTTCCCTGAGCCAGAGGGACCCATTACCACTAGGACTTTTCCTTGATTAACTGTCAGAGAAACATTGTCAAGAGCTCGTAATCCTTTTGTGTAAGACTTTGTGAGATTCTTTGCAACAACAATAGGTTCCATGAATTATCAAAAATTAGCTTGATTAATGGTCATTCTTTGTTCAAGATGTCTTGCTAGAACAGCCATGATTGTGCAAACGATCCAATAGACACATGCTAGCCAAACATAAACTTCAATATATTGACCAATAAATTCTGGATTAGCAAGGATACTTCTGCCTACACCAAGTAACTCCACTAATCCTAAAATAGCCATTAAAGATGTATTTTGAAAAAGTCCGATGGATTGGTTAGTCAAAGCAGGTAATGCAATACGCAAGGCTTGAGGTATCAATATCAATTGGATGATTTGGAATTGATTAAGGCCAAGACTACTAGCTGCTTCTATTTGGGTGTTAGGAATTGATTGTAATCCGCCACGAATATCTTCTGCTATGTAGGCAGAGACAAAAAGAGTGAATGCAAAGATAGCTCTCCAAACACGATCAACTTCTATCTCTACTGGAAGAAATAAAGGTATTAATAGTTGACCAAAGAAAAGTACAGCAATAAGAGGGACTGCTCTCATTACATCTATATAGAATGAACTTAGCTTCTGAATTAATGGTAATGAACTTTGACGACAAAGTGCTAAGACTATTCCCAATGGTAATGATAACAATGAACTACAAGCAGTTAGTAGAATAGTTAGAGTCAATCCTCCCCAATGTCTACTCATGATAGGAGACAATCCAAATCCCCCATAAAGTAAATAAAGGCCTAGGGGTATAGTGCCTACCCATGCTATTAAAAGATTTTTGCGTAGCCATTTCCACCCAGGGCCAAAAATGGTAATAATGCTGAGTGAAAAGAGAATAATAATCCAAGTTGCAGGCCTCCATCGTTCATTCGGTGGGAAGCTACCAAATGCATACAAAGGAAGATTCGATGTGACCACTACCCAATTAGCTCTAAATATAAGCCATCTAAACGTATTTTGACAAACTATAGTAATAATCAACATGAAGATTAGGCTTATAATGCTATTGGATAAACTTGAAAACAAAGTTTTTCTTAGTCTTTGAAATAGATATATAATTAAAGTCATATTTAGTATGAATTAGTTATGTTTATTAGAGTTGACAATTATCCTATTAATAATTTCCATGCTATTACTTATTAATAGATTTAATAATAAGAAACTTGTAAGCAATATAAGGAAGCATTCGATTGCTCTTCCAGTTTGATTAATAATAGTATCATTTATTGCATAAATATCTGAGTAACCAACTGCTATTGCTAAGGTACTATTCTTTGCAAGATTAAGATATTGACTTGTTAATCCTGGAATGATTGCTGGTAAGGCTTGTGGAATTATGATGCTGATAAGACCTTTTCTTTCAGAGAGCCCTAAGCTTCTATAAGCTTCCCATTGCCCCCTTGGAACAGAAAGTATCCCTCCACGAATTACTTCTGCTATATACGCACTTGCGAATATACTTAGACCAAGTAACAATGCTGAAAACTCCGAAGATAGGTTGAACCCTGATAACTCGATTCCTTGATTTGAAATTATAAATATATCTTTTATCTGGATTAATACATTATCTTTTAAGCCTAAAAAACCAACAAAATACCAAAACATAAGTTGAAGTAAAAGAGGGGTTTGGCGAATAATTGTAATGTACCCAGCTGAAATAAGCCCTAGTAATGAGTTTTTACCAGTTCTTGCAAAGCCTACAAGTATTCCCAATAAAGTAGCTAATAATAATGATGAGACTATTACTTTTAGGCTATTGAGCCAACCTATAAATAATGCCCAAGCATAGCTATCTGAGGAGGTATAAGGTAAGGGGTGTTCCGCTAAAGCAAAACTCGCTGGTTTGAAAAGCCAGCTAAAATTAAAACCAAGACCTGTTCTTATTAGATTTATTGTCAAATTATTAATTAGTATCCCAATCAGACCAAAAAAGATAATAGTTGCCCCTAATTGAAAAAATATTTTTTGATTTATTTTCATTACCTAAACAAATTATTTTTAGTTAAAAGGTGGTGAAATGTGCACACCTCCTTTGTTATATAACTCATTTTGTCCTCTTGGAATAGGCACCTCGCTATTTTGACCTAAATTTCTTTCGTAGATCTCGCCATAATTCCCAGTTGAGCTAATTACTTTAACTACGAAGTCATTGCTAAGACCAATTTTTTCTCCTAGGCCTCCATCTATACCTAGAAATCTTCTTAAAGGTTTTAATTGAGGATTATTCTTTGCTAGTTGTACTTTTTTACCAATGTTTGATTTTGTTATCCCTTGCTCTTCTGCTGATATTAGGGAAAAGATAACCCATCTCATCGCATCAGCTAGTTTCTGATCTTGGCCATCGGAAGCTGGAGCAAGTGGCTCCTTGCTTAATACATCATCTAGAATAATGTGTTCTTTTGGATTCTTAAAACCAGATCTGGCTGCTGCTAATTGTGAACGATCAGAAGTCATGGCTGAACAACGACCCTGTAAATAACCGGCAACTACTTGATTAAGGTCTTGATATTTGATTGGTGTATAAGGCAGCGATGCACTCTCGAATGCATCATTTATATTTTGCTCAGTGGTTGTGCCTGAGCCTACACATATAGATTTATTTGCAAGATCTTTCAGACTGCTAATTTTACTCTCCTTCTTGACCATCAATCCCTGCCCATCATGGAAAACAACTGGTGCAAAAGTTAACCCATTTCCTCCTGAGGAATCTCTACTAAGAGTGAAAGTGGTATTTCTTGATAACAGGTCAATTTCCCCGGTTTTTATAGCTGTAAATCTTTCTGCTGCAGTTAGAGGCCTGTATTGGATTTTTTTCGAATCTCCCATAAATGCAGCAGCAAATGCTTTACATATATCGACATCTAGTCCTTCATAACTACCATCACTTTTCAGAAAACTAAATCCAGGAATCTTCCCACTTACTCCACAAATTAACTCGTTGCGATTTCTTATCAGGTTAAGTCTAGAACTATTGTCTTGATTTGTTGTCGCACAACCAGCTAATAGAGCTGCTAGACCAACTAATCCTGATACCAAAAGACGCATAATTTTTTTGATCAATAAATTTGATTTTCGCCAAATTTTTCTATTTCCTAGGCAATTAAAGAAAATCTTTTACTTTTTCTTCATTCAAAGTTGTGATCTCATAAATAAAGCCGGTTGAAACTTCAAAGAGTATTTTTTGAGTTTAAATATATTTTAAAGATAGAACATTTGTCTTTGATTTATAAATGAATAAGCTTAAATGAACTAGATCAATTTCTGATGATGACTCGGCATTAGGTGCACTCTTAATTATCTAATAGTCAATTGCATCTTTATTAAATGATTTGTCAGTAAGTATAGGAGCTGAAAAAGTTTAGTTACTTTGAAATTTAAAGCAAGGGCTTCTTTTTATTGACTATTTCCCAAAAAAGTTGATGTATTATAAATAGTATGTTCTGTGGCACAAGGTTTTTATTCTTTAAGTTTTGATCCATTCTCTGTATTCTTGATAAATTGCTAACTGATCTTTAGTATTGAGTTTATTTGTTCTTTTAGGCATATGACATATAAGTTCTGAAAACGTTTCTTTGACAGATTGATTAAATGCCATCTGCTAAAGGTAGCTAATCTAAATTACCCTCTGAGATCAGTTTGTAAACTTCCAAAAATTTTGTTTGAGTAGTTTTTATGCTTAGATGAATTACGTAAGCCCCTTTTCTGATTGCTATATTATTATCTAATAGTTGCTTGTTGTATATGTCTACTAAAAATAGTTGATTTTAATTTCTAGTTTTGATCTGTTAATTATATATATAATATAAAGGCTGAATCAACTTTTATTACATTAAAACTCCTTTACTATCCATATTGCTTGAGAATAGAAAATATGGATTCCTAGTAGGATTTTAAACATTTGGGTATGAAAAATTACAATACAAAAAAAATAATCAGAGCATTATCAGTAATGGCTTGTCTGACTTTCTCTTTGTTTATTGGTTTTATAGTTAGTATTAATCTTATAGTTGATCCTATTATCTATTGGCTTGCATCGACTGAAGGGGCAAGGATATTTATAAGTTGTATTCTATCTTGGTTAGGAGTTTCGACACTTTTCGACTTGTTTTATAAGCGTTACAGGCGAAGTAAAAAATTGAAAAGGTTTAATGCCCTTAATATTCCTTATCCTCGGACTTTTAAAGGTAGGAAATGATTATTTTTTAGAGGAAGGCTGAGCAAATATATAAAGATTATAGAAAGGAATAAATGAACAAAAAGCCCATAAAACCAGGTTTTCCTTTCCTATATCTCTGAGCCTTCTGATTAATAAAGCTATAAAAACTAAAAAAGATGGAATGCTATATAAATAACTCCAATCATATCCCTCAGAGATGGTATAAAAATCATTTAGATCATTAGTAAGGGTGTCATTAGATATAATTGAAACCACAGCTCCTATTAATCCATCAAGGATAAAAAAGTGCCAAAAAGGTATTCTACTTGTTCTATCTTTGTAATTAAAAATCTGACTCCAAGCCAGAAAGTAATTTGAAAGAACTCTCTCTAAAAAATTCATCCTTATTCTTACATGTATAAATAGTTATGTAAGATCTTACTCTTAAAAGGCTCTAAAGTTTTTTATTTCATAAATAAAATAATGAACCGTATCTTTTTCATGGCTCTATTTTTTGCTCTTATGTCTCCGATGGCTGTTAAGTCTGATGATCGAATTTATGAAACCAAGAATATTTGTGGACGATACTATGCAGTCGAAATTAACGGTGGTGATTCTGGAAGGGTTAGCTCAAGGGTAGAGCAGTACTGCAATTTCTTTCGCTAAGTTTCTTGTTTATGCGTTATGCTCTTGCAATCAATCATATATTCCTAGCTGAAGTAAGTGTTGAAATTGAATGTATGGTTATTAAGTAATGACAGAATTTATTTATAAATTTCATATTCAAGCTTTGAAAAAGATCATTAGGACTAAGGGGGCTAATATTTATGAGTTGGCTTTAGTTATGGACAAGAGGACGTAAGCTGTGTTGATTAGTCTTGTTAATGCTTCTACAGACTTTGGAATAAAAAATCTTTTTAAAAATTTAGATCTTCATATAAATAAAAAAGAGAGACTTGGTTTGATTGGTCCAAATGGATCTGGAAAGTCAACACTTTTGAGAGTCATTGCAGGAGTAGAACCATTGATGGAGGGAGAAAGGAGATGTTTATCATCTTTGCGGGTATCTTTAGTTGGGCAAGAAACAAGTTACAACAGTGACAAAAGTATTTTGGAAGAAGTTCTTGAAGGGTGTGGAGAAAAAAGAAAATTATTACTTAATTTCAGTCAGCTAAGTAGAAAAATCGCTCAAAACCCGGAAGATGAAGACCTTTTGAAAAAACTTGGTCAGGCAAGTGAACTTATGGATGTCGCTGCGGCATGGAATCTAGAACAACAATGCCAAGATGTTCTAAGAAGACTAGGTATAAAAGATTTAGATAAGCCAGTAAAAGAGCTTTCTGGTGGTTACCGTAAAAGAGTGGGACTTGCCGCTGCACTTGTATCTAAACCAGATGTCTTGCTTCTTGATGAACCTACCAATCACCTTGATGCATCTGCAGTGGAATGGCTTCAAAATTGGTTAGACCATTATGACGGCGCTCTTGTCTTGATAACTCACGATAGATATGTTCTTGATCGTATCACTACTCGGATGGTTGAAATCAATAATGGAGAAGCTCGCAAGTATTCCGGAAATTATCGCCAATTTCTTCAACAAAAAGTTGAACAAGAACAATCAGAGGCATCAACAAAGAAAAAATTTCAGGGTGTTTTAAGAAAGGAATTAGCTTGGTTAAGACAAGGTCCCAAAGCAAGAAGTACAAAACAAAAAGCACGTATTCAAAGGATTGCTGAAATGCAAGCGAAATCTAAAAATCATGTCCAAGCTAAATTAGAAATGAATTCATTGAGTAGAAGAATTGGAAAAATCGCAATTGAAGCTGAAGGTGTAGGACTCTCTTTAAATGATAAAGAAAATAATTTGGACCTTCTACATGATTTCACTTATAGCTTTAGTCCTGAGGATCGTGTAGGTATCATTGGTCCAAATGGAAGTGGCAAATCGACTCTTTTAGATCTCATTGCAGGTAAAAGATTGCCTACAAGTGGGAACATAAAACTTGGAGAAACCGTTCATATTGGCTATCTCGACCAACATACAAATGATTTAAATCAAGGGGAAGGCCAACAGCGCAAAGTTATCGAATTCGTGGAGGAAGCTGCCTTACGAATTGAACATGGGGGAAGACAAATAACTGCATCACAACTCTTAGAAAAATTCCTGTTTCCACCAAGTCAGCAACATAGTCCTCTACTTAAACTTTCAGGAGGAGAAAAAAGAAGACTTGCTCTCTGTAAAATGCTAATACAAGCTCCCAATGTATTGTTGCTTGATGAGCCTACAAATGATTTAGATATACAAACACTAAGCGTGTTAGAGGATTTTCTAGAGGACTTCAAAGGTTGTGTCGTAGTCGTTTCGCATGATAGGTATTTTCTTGATCGAACTATTGATCGAATTTTTCATTTTGAAAACGGTCACTTACGAAGATATGAAGGTAATTACTCTCAATTTTTGGACCAAAAAATATTAGAAGAGCGAAATAAAGAAGCCAAGGAACGAGATCAAATGGTTAATAATTCACATAGCAAGGTTGGATCAGAAAAAAAATCAAATTCTCAACAAACTGTCAGAAAATTGAGTTTTAAAGAAGCTAGAGAATTAAAAGAACTAGATCTTAAACTCCCTATGTTAGAAAAACAGAAAACATTTTTAGAGAAAAAAATAACTGATAGTGATGAAGACATTAGTGAAATTAGTCTTCAGTTAGCAGAGCTTATTGAAGCCATACAAGAGCATGAGGATAGATGGATTGAGTTGAGTGAGTTGTCTTAGCTAGTCTAATAACAACGTAATTTTTCTTTGACGACGAAAAACAGATTTAGACAAAAAAGTCACCATTGATTTTCTTGAGTTTTGATACTGAGAAAGTGATTTAGCTTTTGCTCCTCAATCGTCCGATTTGCATATGTAGAGCGTATCTCGACTAAAGCTACAGGACGGGGATGGGAGTCTATAACTTGGTTAATATGTATTTCAATGGAAGATTTATGTGCAGTAGAATTCTGATTCAAAGTTTCAGAGAAAGCTTACTTATAGGGGCATTGATGATTTAAGGTCAATTCATACCCCTAATAATTCAAGTCATATTAATATATCCAGATTGTTAAAATAAGATTATATTATTTATATGCCTATTAACGTAACTGAATTAGTTAAATACTTGGAGTGATATTTTAAAAGTTTTAAATGACTCATTTTCGTAGCTATTAATTCAATAAAATTGTTATGTTTGACTTCAGTTCGTTAGTCCAAGAACTGTGGAATAGACAAATATCTCGCAAGAATAAGAGATGCAATTGTCCTAAAAAAGGTGTTATTTGCTGCTTTTAACTATAATAATCTTATGTATACATATGAATTGTGAAGTTGATTAAATGGCATAAATCATTTGTTGAACGTGCTCAAAAAGAAATGGGGATATCTAATTACGCCCTTTATTGGTTTGGTTTTCTTGAGGGCGCTTTAGTTATGTGGTTACTTATGAAAGTTATTTCTGCCTTATGGATAAAATCTGAGTTTCCTTTTTGATAAATATGTTTTAATGGATTAATTATGGAGTTACTAAAAAAAATCCCTGCCAATACTTATCTAATTTTTTCTTTAATTTTCATAACAACAGCTATTGCAGTTCTTTTTTTAGGGAAATTTACTTTTGCCATCTTGTCTTTGCTAACAGGACTTGTTTCATTAATAGCATGGACTTTTTTTGGATTATTTGAAGAAACTAAAAAAACATAGATGCTTCATTAAAATTAGATATGGGGGTTATGGTTAGCAAAAAAATTCTCATGATTACAGTATCCAATAGGGGCTTGTTTTCCTTTTGAATGAATTTATTCTGATTAAAGCTTGATTATTTTTCAGTTGAAATGACTATTGATCCAGAAGTAATTCCTCCTTCAAGTAATAAAGGGAATAGAGCGGGTAGATATGTTCCTAAATGGGCAATTTATAGCTCTGCAGGAATAGTAGTTTTGGTTCTAGTTGGCTTGATTAAAACCCTTCTTCCTTTAATTGGAATGGCTTTTTTATTGACTTTTATCTGGTCGCAATCAACAACTAACCGAAGATACTGAGAATTCTGCTCTCCTTTAACTAGGTCGTTTTCTAGGAAAAGTTTGAGTTATCTCCCGATTATAAAATGGTGAACAGAGGGAACCGTTCTATAGAGAATGTAAATAATAAGAACTAGTAAATTCCCTCCAACAACGGCTGCTCCTGCAGCAAAATTTCCTTCCTTGGTGGTGTAATCCCACTTTGGCTCGTTATCTGTCATGGTTGGTTTATTAATCACTTCATTATTGCCATTTATCCAAAGCGTTCAACAAATATAACTAATAAAAGAATAAAGAAACTCCTAATTTTTTTGAGATTCAAAATAGAATTTACTTTTCTACAATGGGAAATAGGTCCAAATAAAGGGGTTTAGAGTTTTCTTCCGTTCAGATCTCCTACTATGACTACGTTGTTGAAATCTAAATTTATGCTTCCTCTTTAGAAACCACTTCGGCATCAACCACTTCTTGTGAATAAACAAATTCGTTTCTTTTCCTATCTATCCAACTATTAATTCCACATACGAGAGGCTTTGATCCTCGATAAATAAAAATTGCGGTAGGAAGAATACTTATTATTCCAACTGTGGGATTTTTGAATATAAGTCGTCCTGCTTTGACATTAAAAAGAATAATTAATAAAGAAGGAATTAAAACACTGAGAATGGTCTTTAGAGCTTCAGTCCATCCAACCTTATAAATCCACCAAATTGAGGCTATTCCAGCAAAATATAAAATAAAATATGTCATAAAATATTAATTACCCAGTAAGTCAATTCTAATTATTTGAATATTCTAAGAACTTCTTTTACGTTTTGACTTGCTCGTCTCAAGGATGTAAATACTAAAAGCCATCAATAAGGTTGCCAAAATCGATGCAGCCACCCAACTTAATTGACTTGTGGTCATACCTAAGTAAGGGCCATCAATAGGTTGCTCAGACCAAGTACCAGGCAAGTGCCACACCTGTGGGTTCGATAGGAAAACCATGCAATACCTTTAATTGCTTTATAAGCTAATTGTATATTTAAAATGAACAAATGCCCTGAATAATTACTTATCTTTACTTGTTCTGATAACTAAATTGAATATTGATTTGACCTTAAATTATTAACGTATTATTTTTAAATCCTTTAAAAATAATAATTACTCATGGCAAGGCTGTGAAATATAAGCCATCTTTAATTTGAAGTCATTTCGAGATAACAATGTCAAGAGCTATGAATTGGGTCTTGCTTCAATTGGCTATGAGTTATTACGGAGACTCATTAAAAGAGTTTCAAGTAGAAAATGAATAGGTAGTTGTATATAAGTTTTGAATATTTTTTGAATTTCTTATGATTCGCATGAAATGCTAACTCAGTTCAGTATCCCTAATCTAGGCAAGGCTGATCTGGCTTAAACGAATAGGAATTTACAAACAAATAAAAAAGCAACTAAGCAAAAATTTGCATTTTTTTTAAAGGCGTTGTTCATCTTACTTGAAGATGTTTTGCAAAGGTCAATACCTTTTTTATCAGACTTTATTAGGGTATGTCCCAATTAGTATTTGAAGTGCAGCACTCATTTCTCTGCTGAAAAATAACATGGTGTAGCTCATCCCATTTAGGGTTGATAAGAGTGAATTTTTGACTACCTTCAATCACTTAATAGTGGTCAATTTGATAAAGAATATAAAACTGCTCAAAATCACCCTCACCAGGAGGAGATATGGCATTTTTATGATGTATGAAAACATTGACCCCTTTGATATATTTACGCCTGCATCTAAGAAGGATACGTTTGGTGTTGTTTTACGAAAAACTTGAATAGGGACAAATCAATAAGCATTTGTAAACCTCTTGTCCTTGCCATTTATTAATAATCGAAAATAGTTAATTTATAAATCCCGGTTTTCATCTGGTTAGATATTTTTATGAAAATCATTATTGCTGCTAAGATTTAGTTGGCTTAACTTACTTTGTACCAAGACTTTTTAACTCCGAAAAAGAAAATACTTGTCTATTTTCTGAACCTTTTGAAGATTCTTGATGTATAGCTCTGGAAGATAAAACCCAAGGTCCTCCTTTGAATAAAGGTATGAAAGTATCTTTGTAAAAACTTTTTTCCTTTAAATCTTTTTTTGAAATTGGATCAAGATATTGACTGGAATAACTCTTGCTTAAGTAGCCATTACCAGTGTGAATGACATCCTCAGTGAGAATAATTATTAGATTCCCATGAATATGCCTATAAACCATTGTGACTACATCGTTTTTGACCCTATATTTGTCACCTTTGTTTTTCCCTCCAACTATAACTTCTAAGCCGATTTCATTTGTATCCCCAAAAGTAAAAGTATTTTTACCATGGATTTGTTCAAATGATCTTCTAACTCGATGAATGGCAACTTCCCAAAGTTGTGAGGAAATGGCTTTGTTTATTTCTTCATCATCTATATCGTAAACAGTAGCTTTTAAATCTTGTCCCAAGCAAAAGTTTCCTTCTACTTCTCTTTTTCCATCTGTCCATGAGCATCTTCCTTCATAACCTGAAAAATCTGATTCCCATGTGTACCTATTTTCATAGGCAGACTTAAATAGATGAGTACAATCTTCACATGCCATTTCGATCTTTAGCGCAAAACTTTATTTATTAATTATTTTAGTCAATTAAAAATATTAATAAACTAAAAAAATATATTTACGAAACACAAATTATTTATAATTATCTATAGCTATTGTAATAAGCAATAAACATAGATAGATAATTTTCCAAGATCTTATCTTTAATTCCATTTTTTTAAGGGTAATATTTTTTTGATAGTAGAGAATTCAAGATGGCAATCACAAAAAGGATCGTCTTCCTTGAAAAACTATTTTTATCTATTATTAATAGATCTTTTAAAAATTTGCAGATTATATTATACAAATCAACGCAAATCATTTGACCCAGGTAGGAATTAAAAAATTACTCGTTGTTTTTTGCTAAGGATTTTCTATTTTCTAGGTATGGAGCTCATCATTTTTATCGGGTTTTTCATCCCAGCCCCAACTTCTTTTAATTTGTTTTAGTGATCGACCAGTTTTTCTTTGTTGAGAACTTAAGGGGATCCAACTCCAATCAATTAAAAGAGTAGCAGCTACTCCAAAAAGGAAATGTCCTATTAATACTCCTACAACATCAATGATGGTGAGTGAATCTTGTCCAATCGAAGGGTCGTACAAATTCCTAATTGATTAAATTTTTTCAATTATAGTGATCCTTAATTGTTTCATAGAAAGTACAAGCAATCAGGTTTTGTTTTATATAGATTTTTCTAATGAACTTGATAATTTTTACTATTATGTTCGGTTGCCCACCATCAATACCAAACAATAGTTAGTTACATTCCTTTACATATTTAATCCATCACCAAATGACTCCTGAAGCAGAAAAGTTTAACGGTTGGGCAGCAATGCTTGGCTTCGTTGCAGCCTTTGGCGCATATGCAACAACCGGACAAATAATTCCAGGTATTTTCTAAAATTTTAATCATGCAACCATCTAACAAGACAATTTTGGAAAGAAGCATCGGCAGACCAGCAATGATGGCTTTCGTACTTCTAACAGGTATCTACCTAACGACTGGCCAACTTATTCCTGGAGTTGTGTAATGACTACTAAAAAAAATACCGCGAATAACATTGATCCTGAAAAGGTAACCGCAGAGAGGCTTAATGGGTATGCAGCGCTATTCGGTTGTATTGCTTTGATCGGTGCGTATGCAACAACTGGTCAAATTATTCCTGGTTTTGTATAACTCTAAAAAGTTATCCAAATCGATAACATATTATTGATGTTCACATATTTGGTTTCTAATCAGCAGTCATTGAAAATGGATACATTAGCTGGTTAATCTCAAAACATCTTTAAATTTTCAAAAAAGAAGCTCCTCTTCCTAGGGGGCTTTTTTTTATAGGGAATATCTAGCTTCGATTAACATAGGCTTCATAGAAAGATTCCTCTTGATTGGACAAAACTGTGAAAAGCTGGATTATGAAGATACTCAATATAAAGGGCGATTAAAAATGCACCACCTAAGCAACTACTTGCAAATATTGATCCAAAAATAAAAACTTGTTTTTTATTTACATTTGTATTTGTATTTACAAGTACAAATCTCTTTGATCTTGATACAGTCATTTAAGTTTTTTCAGTTACTTAATACCTAGCCATAACATGTCTTGATTATTTCCTGCTTAAGATTTTCTTTACGAAACCATGTCCTCTTGATAAATAGCATGGCAAGAAAATTCTTGAATATCTCCATTAGGTAAACGTTGAGCAAATCTGGGTTCATCCATTCTTAATCCATTTTTTTCATCTTTATAACTCCATAACCATTTCTTGTCTGTGAAAGATATTTCTCCGACCTTAAACGATACTGGGAGCATAAGGTTGATATCTCGCCAATTAAGAACTATGAATGCTCCTTCATCAATATTGGAAATATCATCTGTTATTGAGAAATCTCCATTTAAGTTGTTTCTGATGACGGCAGTTAATCTGTTCCCATCACAATCGAAACTTGGTGAAGGATTAAGAGTAATTAGTAAACTAAGGAAAAATGAAATAAAAATCATTCACTTAATAATGAGAGAATATTTCTGTGAAATCATATTATTTTTTTATTTGTCATCATAGTTGTTTTGTCTATGCAAAAGAACTTATTTGATACTTGATTAGCGCATAAATTCGAAAAAAAGGAATGATCAGGCCTTCAAATCAAAAACTCAACAGATACTCATACCAACCCTACAAAAATTAGTGGCAAATATATTGGGGAATTGCGCATTGAAGCAAAGCATTGCTTTTCAGGGAGTGTGATTAATACTGATGCACCCAAAGACCATGATGGCGAAGGAAAAAATTTTGCACTAACTGATTTGTTAGCATCTTCTTTGGGAACTTGTGTAATAACGATTATGGGTATTGAGACAAAACGTAGATGTTGGGAACTTAGAAATATTCAAATTGATTTTTATTAAATAATTACAAAAGATGGACTAAGAAAAATAAAGACCCTTACTTTAGACATCTAGATGCAATCTGCTATGGACGCTGAAAAGTATTAAATCCTTAGAAGAACAGCAAAAGATTGTCCCGCAAAGCGTAACCTAGAGAACTCTATTAAGATTAAGTTGGATTGGCATCAAATCAAAATTGAAAAAAAGTAGATATATTATTGTTTTTTAATTGTCTGATTATTAAATATCTCTTTAAGTGATTTCATTTAAGATTATTTAAACCGAGTAATAAACCTCCATTCAGACTAGTATTCAATAGAACAGCTTTTTCTTTAAAAGGAGACAAATGAAATAGAAAAGTTTTTGGTAAGATGAAGATTAGTAGAAGATATGCACCCAATTTTTGCTTGAATCACGAGATAAAAGGATTAAACCAAAAACCAAGAAAATGATTGTCAAAAGCAATAAATATGGGGCTAAAGTAAGAGGTATATTTTTATTTGAGATAACCTCAACTGTCCTTTCAAAATTTAATATCTTACCAGGAATTGCATAAATAAATATAGTTGATATTAAAATTCTTCCAATTAAATTTCTTGTTTGATCAAAGTCCATTTGATCAATATTAAGATAAAAAAATTAATGTTTAAGTTTTATATATTGTTATGTAATATTTATTTTGTTTTTGCGGATATTTCTCGATTCTTTAAATTTTGATTTTCAATTGTATTGCTTGTTTGCGTGAGCAATCAAAATTCAAATCTATTGCTATGTTATTTTTAGATTGCTTTACTTTTAATAATGACAAGGGATTTTGAGTCAGGTCAATCAATTTATAAGAAAGGTTCCTTTCATAATAAAATAGGAATGACATTACTTTGGATTTTTATATGCTTGGTCTTAATTCAAATTTTTATATTGATTCTTAGTTGAATTACATTTCCATAATTCTTTAATATTAGATGAAGTATAAATTTATATAATATTTATTTATTAATAAATTGAATTGAATTTCAATTTTCTAAGTTTTGCTTTAATTATGATTCTTCTCAAAATTACTAATGCATCAGATGTTGTTGCCTCTAAAGCAGGTAAATTATTTGAGAAAATGACTCCAGAAATGATTGATCAGAAATTAGTAGAAACCCAGGTTATTCAGCAGATGATTGATCAACTTCAACTAGAGGGATTGAAAGGGGAGATCTCTAGCGTGAAAGGGCTAGAGATTAGTGGCGATAATTTGATAACTAAGAGTAGTTTTAAAATCAGAACTACAAAAACCTTTTAGAAGAAACAAGTACTTACAAAATTTATATAAAAGCAAAAATAGCCGAAAAGCTAGATTTTGTAGATTAGCTAGTAAGTCTTTTGTGGATTTGTATTTTGCTTAAAGTTTTTAAGTTTTTCTTATAAAAACTTAATTATTTATTATTGAGAAGAGATTCGTTTTTATTGCTGAGGATTACTTAATCTTAGAGAATATGAATAGGGAAACGTTTTGGGTTTTGGTGCCCCAAAGATAAGCAAAGAAGAAGAGCGATTAAAAGCTCTTGCTGAATATAGAATTTTAGGTACTGAACCTGAACAATGTTATGACGACATAACGAAAATTGCTTCTTTGACTTGTGGCACTCCTATTTCTTTAATGAGTTTGGTCGATACAGATAAGCAATGGTTTAAATCAATGTGTGGGTTTGAGACGAAAGAAACATCAAGGGACGTTTCTTTTTGTGCTCATGCTATTGCTAGCCCTGAGCCATTGATTGTTGAGGATGCTTTGTTGGATGAGCGATTTAAATCAAACCCTTTGGTGGTTGAGGAACCAAAAATTCGTTTATATGCTGGGTTTCCATTGCAAACTCCTAATGATCAGCGAATAGGAACTCTCTGCGTGATTGATAGAAAGCCTGGACATTTGTCAGGTCAACAGCATCAAATTATGGAGGCATTGTCTAGACAGGTTGTTACTTTATTAGAACTTCGTAAAAGATCTATTCGTCTTCTTGATGCTCTTACCCAAATGCATAACACTGAGGGTATTTTAACAACATGTTCGTATTGTAAAGAGGTGAGGGATTCTGATGGCGAGTGGCAGCACTTAGAAAAATACCTTTCAAAAATTGCAGATATTCGTTTTAGTCATGGTATTTGCGATTTATGCATGGAGAAGCACTTCCCTGATGTATTAGAAGTTTGGAGTGATGGCAAACTTAATTTAAATAGTAAGAAAAAAAAGCCAGAATGCAAACAAAGTAGTTAGTTAACTAGAAAACAAGTTTTTTTGTTAGTAGCTACGTAAACTATTGATTAACATTTAACTCTTTTAAAGTTTATTTATCAAAAAAGATAAATATGATTGGTTTTATCGCGGCTATATCTGCAGTATTATCTTGGACTTTTGCGTGTTCTGTTTGGCGTAGAGAATCTAAAAACTTGCTACCTAGGCAAATCAATATTTATAAAAATGTTCTTGCTTCAATTTTCTTTTTACCAGTTGCCCTAACAATAAATTGGTTCTCTGATTTAACCTCTATATTTGTTTTGATGATAAGTGGAATAGTTGGTATTTCTATAGGGGATACCTTGTACATAAATTCATTGAAAATAATAGGGACTAGAAAAACTCTCTCATTTGAAGCACTAACACCAATAATTGCGACTACATTAGGAACATTGAGTATTAATGAGATATATCCTCAAAGAGTATGGATAGGATCTCTAATTGTATCTTTTTCTTTACTGATGATTGTACGTCAAAACACATTTCAAAAAGAGGAAGCTAGCGAAACAAATATTCTTGGGATTCTGTGTGCATTGGGTTCGGTCTTTTGTGCTGTTTTTGCAGCTTTATTATCAAGGATAATTTTAATCAGCTCTACATTAACTCCATTACAAACAACTGAAATAAGACTTTTATCAGCATCGATGTTTTTATTTTTTATTTTCAAAAAGGATTTTATTGAGCTTCTAACTAATAGATCAATAACTAAAAATAAGAATTCAAATTTAATTTTATCAACCTTACTTGGTACTAATTTTGGAATACTATTTCAACAAATAGTTTTTAAACTTTTGCCTATAGGTATTGGTTGGACTTTGTTATGTCTTTCTCCTATTTTTGCACTTTTTATTTCAAAGAGAGAGGGAGATGAAATAAATAAATTAACAATTTTTTATTCTTTTTTATCTTTTGTTGGAGTTGCTATCGTTTTAATTTAGACCTCAAAGTAATCATTCTCTTGCCAATACTCATCTGGATCATCTTCGACGTCGGGAGGCTCTTCAAGTTCTCCTGGCTTCTCACCTAGTAGTATAAGTAAACCTTCTAAATACCTCATTTCTGAAGGATTATCTGATTTATCAAGGCGATCTTTTACTTTTTGTTCAACTTCAGGATCCCCTCTTTCAACAGCTTTTGTTAGTAAATAAAGAGGATCTTTTTTGGGGTCTATTTCTTCCATTTTGATTAGAAACTATTTATGTAAGTGACATACAATGTTTCATATATTCAAGATAAACTTCTATCAGTAGCACCTGGATAGGAAAGAGTATTTTGATCGAGATTAATTTCTGAGAACCTTTTAGGTTCCCAAAATAAATCTCTTGTAATTAAAAAACGAATATCTTTTTCTTTTAAAAATTTTTCATTAACAAGCTCTTGCAGTGCTTTTATCGGTATCTCTCCCCATTTGCTGGAATTAGTTAACCAATTATCCATTTCCCAAGCAGGTTCAGAATTTATTATTTGAAATCCAAAGGCTTTTTCTCTGTCTTCTGATATCTCTGAAATGTACCAGTCACCTACAATTCCATATAGGTGACAATAAATTAAATCATCAACCGAACCAATAGTTTCGCCTGAAATGGACTTAATCAATTTAGCTGTTGACTCTGGAACGAGAACAAGTGGGTTTTGGTTTTGTTCGGACAAAATAAGATATCCCTATAATCCCTTTCTTAAAGGATTTTATACTTAATTATATTTTTTAAAAAGTACATTTAGTTCTTTTAATTTCTTATGTAATAAACTTCCTTATATTTAACCTTCTTGGTCAGATTCTGTCGCTTTGAATGCTTGCAAGGCCATATTTATATGGGCTCCCATAGCCCCAAAGGCTATAAGAGATTTAGGACTTCTGTTTTCAGTTAAAACTTTTTGTTCCTTGCTGATCATTAGGAGTAACTTTTGACTTGATTCTGTCCAGGTTTCAAGCAAATCAATCAATTCTTGACTTTCCTTCGATTTGTTTTTTTCAGAGGTATCAAATGAAGATATATCTTTTCTGGCTCTTATTAAAAAGTCATTTAATTCCTTATGACTAATAGCATTTTGTGAGAACTTGTCGTTGTTCAACTTATAAATATTATGTAATATGTTTAAACTATCATGAGGAAATTCTCCCCCAAGGGTGGATCTCCGACCAAATCTATTTGTCTTGGAAAAAATAGATCATTGAGCATCTCTATATTTTTTGACTAGTTCTTTAAAATGGTTACCTCTTTCTTCGAAGTTTTGATATTGATCAAAACTTGCACAGGCTGGAGATAATAATATGCTTTTGGAAGCTGTTTCCCTGGCTAAATTAATAGAGGCTATTGTGGCCTCTTCTAGATTGTGTTTGAGAATGACTTCTCCTTTATAAGAGGAATCTAATAATGCTTCCTGTAAGTTTTTGGCACTAAGTCCAAATAAAACCACTCCGTTGGTAGATTGTTTTATTTGTTTTAACCACGGTAGATGATCTCCTTTCTTTTGTATGCCGCCAGCTAATAAAATTATTGGGGAGGGAATGGATTTTAAACCAGTTATTGAAGAGTCGAAATTAGTAGCTTTGCTGTCATTGTAAAAACTTAAATTATTCGCAATTCCTAAATATTCTAATCTATGGGGTACCGCTCTAAATGAATTTATGGCTGTAGCTATTGATGAATGATCAAGACCTATTTCTCTTGCTGCTGCTGTTACGAGTAAAAGGTTTTGCAAGTTATGTTTGCCGGGTAATTTAAGTATCGAGTTGTGAAATAGTTGTTTGTGTTCTTCATAAATATAACCTTTTTGATCGATCCAGAATCTTGGATGATGATTATAGGATGATCTTTCCTCTATCCCAACCCATATTCCTTGAGGTAATTCTTTTCTTTTCCTAGATAAAGATTTATCATCGGAGTTATAAATTCGAATGGATGATTTTTCTAATAAACTTCGCTTGATTTTGAAATAAGTTTCTATGTCACCATGTCTTTCTAAATGGTCAGGCGTAAATGTTGTCCATATGCCGATGGTCGGTTCTACTTTTGGAGAACCTTCAATTTGATAACTACTCAATTCTAAAACTAGCCAGTTCAAATATTGTTGATGATTTTTTATACTTTCTAAGGCGATTTTAGATAATGCCTTTCCAATATTGCCTCCCATATCAGTATTTAAACCATTTGATTTTAGAACATAATTAAGCATATTTGTTACGGTGGTTTTGCCATTGGTGCCAGTAATAGCGATTGTAGGAACATGATTCAATCTTTCCCAAGCCATATCTACCTCACCTTGAATATTGATATTTTTGCTTCTTAATTCTTTTAGAACTTTATGTTCCCATTCTATCCCTGGACTTACAATTATAGTATCAATTTTACCTATCCAGGGCGTGAAATTATTAATATTAAGTTGTTCGTCGAGTAAGATAACACTGATTCCTTCTGATTCTAGTTGATTAGATATACTTATTAATTTTTCATTTGTATTATTTTCTAATACTAAGACTTCCTTGCCTTCTGATTTAAGTAGCTTTGCTGCACTTATACCAGATTTGCCCAGCCCGAGGACAATATGTATTTGATTTGATAGTGTTTGTTTTGACAACTTAATTTGGATTTGAATGTAAATAGGTTTTTCTATTGGTAACTAGCTTAAGACGAATCTTCTTGCATAAAAATTTGACTACTCTCTAATATAAAATATTTTTTTGTTTGCATTATTTTCATCCTTAAACAAAGATATTTACTTATTTTTGCTAAAATGCTTACTGTCCTAAAGGTAAAAAATTAATAATAAATCTTGCAGCTTGATTTTTATAAGATTAAAGAATCATTAATACTTCTGGCTTTATTCTTTAAAAGTTGTTTTGATGCAGAGGAATTTGCTTCTGTTTAATGCCTGCAAACATAGATGGCGTGGAAATGTTAAAACTAAAAGAAAAACAAGAATCAACTAATCGTGAGTATTCCTTAATTGGTGGAGGTGAGCAGAGTGAGAGCGAGCTTACATGGATTAAGCTTCATCAAATGTTTGATAAGTAAAAATTTTAAGTCTTTTCTATTACTTTTATTTATTCAAATATCCAAATGACCAAAATTTGATTAATGGGCGATACTGGAATCGAACCAGTGACTCCTACCGTGTCAAGGTAGTGCTCTACCTCTGAGCTAATCGCCCTTGCGAATCGATTTGGAACTCAATCGCTAAGTTCCTAAATGAAGTTAGCAGGCAATAGGTCCTAATAATCATTGCCTTAGTAATTTAATTCTCCAGCGTTCCTTTTTTGTTTTATCTATATCTAGGATTTTAAGTGAACCTTTATGCTCCAAGTGGATTAGGTCTCCAATTTTTAACGATTTGCTGGGCTGATTATTTGGCGTCCAGTTAAGTCGCAGGCAGCCTTTCTTAATTTGAGTCGTTATTTTTGATCTTGATAAACCAAATCCTGCAGAGGCTATTGCGTCTATTCTTTTAGAGGCCTCAACTGTATTAATTATTTTTTCTGCTCTCTTAAAAGGGATCTCCATATCGTTGAGATCTAACGCTTCGATTGCTATTTCGACTTCTCTTAATTTGCCAATTTTTTGATGAATTAAATCTGCACACATCTGCGAGCAAATGGCTTGGGCACCTCTATCTCTAATTAACCAAATGTCTCCAATTGCTCCTTCTTCTACTCCAAGCTCATGCAAGGTATCTCTAAAATCATTTTGCTTTGCTCTATCGAATAGGAAATTTCCTTTTAGATAAATACCTTTTATGGGAATATTTGAAGAGGGAAAGTTGATTTCTTGTTCAGATCTTATGAAACATATTCTTTTACGTTCTGAACCAGGGAATCCCCCCTCAAAAAAGAGGGTTATATCACTTAAATTCTTGAATTTGTTTTTAACTTCCTCCATTAATTGTGCTGAAACGAAAGGAGACCAAATAGGTTTTCTCTCGTTTAGTGCCTTTTCTGCATAATCAAGTAAAATCTCTAGCTCTTCGCAAAAATTGCTATTTAATAGAATCTTTTGTTTCGGAAGATACATGAAAAGAGAATAAATTTCTCGTTTTATTTTTGAATATTCTAAACCTTTCTTTTAAATGAATGCTTGATTTTGATAAATATAATACTAAATCTAGGGGTTGAAGCTGTTAAAGTTTTATCCTTTGTTTAAATATTATTTAAGTTAGAATTAATCTTTGCCTATAGTTATAATTTCTAAGCTATCTATTTCTTTTAGAATTCCCCAAGGTGGTTCTATCTCTAATGGTAACTCAAGAATTAACAGCCAAGAACCTCCTTCGCTTTTTTTTCTAATAGCTCTTAAATCATCATTTGTTTCTTGGCTAATTCCCCCAGCCGAAAAAAAACTTCCAAGGGCTCCTGAAATCATTCCTACTATGCCTCCTAAGAGCTTCTCTAATTGATTTGGGAACCCCATATCTGCGAATGTTTTAAGATCTGTCATCTGAGAAAAGCTTAGACCTGCAATAAAACCAAAGGGAATCAACCATGATGCCAAAGTTTTTTGGCGATCCTTTCGAGCAAGAGTCGGATTGAGCAACTTAATATTGTTAAAGTTTGATTTATTGGCAAAAACTTCTTCAGATTTGTCTAGATTTGGCTCCTCATCCTTAGATTGTTTAGCCAATGGTTCTACAAGATCGCAATTAAGGATAGGTGTTTGAGACTCTCTCAATTTGAGAAGTAACTCTTTTACTGGTTCCTTTTCTTTCGAGATGATTACGAATGTGGACACTAATTAGCTCCTTGAAATGTTTGGATATTCAATCCTGCTCAACATAATTCTGGCCAGCAGCAAATAGATCACTAAAGTTCAGATCGGCACGTTTATCGCCTTTAATGACGAAAGTTCTTGTTTCTGATCCAATTGATCAAGCAGGTATAGATATTCTTACTCAGGTTGCTCAGGTTGACCAAAAAGTAGGTCTTTCGATAGATGAGTTAAAGAATATTATTAGTGATTATGACGGTTTAATGATCCGTTCAGGAACTCAAGTTACCTCAGATGTGATTGCTGAGGCTAAGAAATTAAGAATCATTGGTAGGGCTGGAGTTGGGGTTGATAATGTTGATGTTCCAAGTGCTACTAAAAAGGGTGTCTTAGTTGTAAATTCTCCTGGTGGAAACACGATTGCAGCAGCAGAGCATGCTTTGGCAATGATTCTTTCATTATCTAGAAATATTCCTCAAGCTCATTCAAGTATGTTTTCTGGAGGTTGGGATCGCAAAAAATATGTAGGGAATGAGCTTTATAAGAAAACTTTAGGAGTAGTTGGACTTGGCAAGATTGGATCTCATGTGGCAAAGGTCGCGAATGCAATGGGTATGGAAGTCATAGGATTTGATCCTTTCGTTTCAACTGAAAGAGCTCAGCAAATGCAGGTTCGATTAAGTGATATTGAAGATTTGTTCAAGCAATCTGATTATGTAACCCTTCATCTTCCAAGGACACCTGATACGGAGAATTTAGTTGATATAGACCTTTTGAGAAAAATGAAACCAACTGCAAGATTGGTGAATTGTGCAAGGGGCGGAATTATTAATGAAAATGATTTAGCAAATGCATTAGTAGAAAATGTCATACAAGGTGCTGCAATCGATGTATATGCAAAAGAACCTTTAGCTGAGGACTCCCCTCTTCGCGCTGTGAAAAAAGGCTTGGTACTTACTCCTCATCTAGGTGCTTCAACTGTTGAGGCACAACAAAATGTAGCTATTGATGTTGCGGAACAAATTAGAGATGTTCTTTTGGGTTTACCTGCACGCAGCGCGGTAAATATTCCTGGCCTAAGCGCAGAGATAATGGATAGTCTTAAACCACATTTAAAACTTGCGGAGACATTAGGATTATTAGTTAGTCAAATTTCAGGGGGACAGATTCAAAAATTAGAAGTTCGTTTGCAGGGAGAATTCGCTCAACATCCATCTCAGCCGCTAGTTATTGCTACTTTGAAGGGATTACTTACTAGTGCATTGGGAGATAAAATTAATTATGTAAACGCTTCATTGGAAGCAAAAGCACGCGGTATTGATGTCGTTGAAATTAAGGATGAATTGAGCCCAGAGTTTGCTCGAGGCTCTTTACAGTTGGATAGCTTTAGCGATAAAGGTGGACATAGCGTTTCTGGTACTGTTTTTGGTGATGGTGATCTCGGTATTACAAGTATTGATGAGTACCCGATAAATTTTGTGCCAAGTAGACATATGCTTTTTACGAGGCATAGGGACATGCCTGGAATTATTGGTCAGATAGGTTCACTTCTTGGAAAATACAATGTTAATATCGCCTCAATGCAAGTAGGGAGAAGGATCGTTCGAGGGGAGGCGGTAATGGTTTTAAGTATCGATGACCCAATTCCATCTGAGTTGCTTGGCTCTATTCTTGCAATGCAAGGAATAAACGAAGCTCATTCTGTGACTTTATAATTTGCTAGTTGAAAAAAATACAGAGTTGCAAATTTCTCAAGTTATTTGGTTGAGATTGGAACAGGAAATTGCAGTTGAGCTAGAAGATTCTGTTTATTGGCTTTTAAGCAAACTAGATATTTATACATTCTCTTTTGAGCATGATCCATCGAACAATTCCACTAAAAAACTATTTATATGGCTTCCTTTGAATGAATGGTTGGTTCAAGATCAGGAGATCTTAGCTCAATCATTAATCTCATTGGCAAAACCTTTTGACTTGAATTTGCCTGCATGTAAATGGGTAGAAATGAAAGATGAAGATTGGAGTTTAAGTTGGAAAAAAAACTGGAAACCTGATCCGGTAGGACAATCAATCTTAATTTTACCTGCATGGTTAGACGTCCCTGAGCAATTCCTAGAACGAAAAATTATTCGTTTAGATCCAGGAAGTGCTTTTGGAACTGGTAGCCATCCCTCGACGCGATTATGCCTTGAATTCTTGGACAATAATCCTCCAGTAGGTCAAATAATTGCTGATGTGGGCTGTGGTAGTGGAATATTGTCTTTAGCTGCATTGAAATTAGCAGCACAGACTACCTTCTCTGTTGATACCGATTCTCTAGCAATATCCGCCACTAAAATTAATTCTGATTTAAATCATTTCCCTGGAAACCTCTTAAATGTTTTCCTTGGTTCTATTGGAGAAGTCGAGGCGAATATGCCCGAAAAAAAAATTGATTTAATTCTCTGCAATATCCTTGCGCCTGTAATAAAATCGCTTGGTCCGAGTTTCGAAAAAATTATCAGTAGTAAAGGTAAACTCGTTCTATCTGGTTTGTTGGTTAAGCAAATTAAAGAACTTAGAGAATTCTTTCTGTCAATTGGTTGGCAAGTTCTTGAAATCAAGACTAAGGGAAAATGGGCCTTACTGGTGTTGAGGCAAGATTTACCTTAAATTAAATAAATTCAAAATTGCCATAATAACTTCATGACTTCTTTTGAGATCACTTTGTTTAATGAGTTTCGTGGCGTTTAATAAATGATCGAAATGCTTATGAAAAATATATTCTTGTGGCAGCCTTCAAACAAAATATTATGCTTCCTTACTTCTTTCGATCAAGAGCATATTGGACTTGTGAAATTAAATTTGAAAATGATAGTTTATCTAGAGAATTAAAATTTCTGGACGATGTTCAAAATAGAAAGGTTTATATTTTTGATTTGCCTTCAATATTGGGCTTTAGATTAAATAATTAGAACTGACGCCTAAGAGTAATTGTGTGGATATTAATTTTTTCACAAGATTTTTATCGTTTTGCTTGCCAATTCTCTCCTCTCTCGCCAAGCTCTTGTTTATGTGCTCATGAGCGCAAATTAATTATTTAGGAATTAATTGATTTCAGAAGTTTTGCCAACTGATACAGTCCAAGATCTTTTAGATCATGGTTCTATTCACTCAAGTATTGGTGGTCAATTTAGTTACAGGGTTTTAGGCCCTTGTTGTCGTCTATATGACCGTGAAGAATTACCTTGGCCTTGTTGCAGGCTTTCATGGAAAGGTAGGGAGCCCAGCTGGAAAAGAGTTGGGAAAAGATTGGTACCTGATATCGCAGCACAAAAATGCCCATCTTATTCCGTTGAGATTATTCAACCAGGTGAAAAATCTAAAATCACAATTTTGACATCATATTCTGAACGATTAGATTCAAATCTCGAGGAATGGTGGTACAGCAAACGTCCTCGATCAAGAGATAGTTCAAATATTTCCCCTAAAGCAGCATTAGTCTAGAAATATTCAAGTTATTTTGGATTTAAAGTGATGAAGATATGAAGCATTTCATGTATGAGTTCATGCCATTTTTGAAATTTGAAGGATAATTATAAGTAATTAAATTTCAACACAGGGATGAACTTCGACTATCACGCTGTTGCTTCTGCTGCCACCGCTGCTATTCCATTGGCTGCTGGAGCTGCTGGGGTTGGCTATTTTATATTGCGCCAAAAAGGATTTGGCTTTGGCACCTCGCATTTGCTAGTTGGCCTGCCAATGTTTGCAGTTGGCGGAGCTGCAGCTGCCTTCTTTCTAATAACAAAGTGAAAAAATTAGTTTTTAACCAATAAAAAAGGGGCCATTGGCCCCTTTTTTATTGGTTGTTAAATTTTGAATAAATTTAAGTACCTGGGTTGAAACCTTTACCTTTTGTCGCAGGAACATATCCTGCGGCAGTAGTACTACAACCAAGACTTTCGGCTGTGCTACCAGTAGCTACTTCACAAAGTTTTTTCTGTTGACTTCTATCTAATACAGCATCAGTAAAGTCAGCACCATCAATGGTTACACCATCAAAAACACTCTTAAGCAATTCTGCACCAGTAAGATTTACGTTTGTGAGGTTCGCATTATCAAACCTTGTAGCATAAGCAATAACATTGGTCATGTTTGCGCCTGTTAGATCAGAGTTCTTCAAAGTTGAGACACTGAAATAAGCCCCAGTGAAATTCGCCCCACCAAGATCTTTTCCTGATAAGTCGTATTTTACATACTCAGTATTTTGTAAGTCCTTACCAGCCAAGCTTGGATCTAAGCTATCCACTGAAGAAGGATCGCTGGGATACAGGGCACTTACAGAAAGAGGACTAATAATGAGACTTACAAGCACAGGTATCAAGACAAATAGTCTTGTAAGGGACCGTTTAAGGGAAGAAATAAGAGAATCCATTAATAACGCCAGCGATTAAAGAAGCACCAAACTCGACTATTGTTTCATGTAGAGGCATTTCATAGGCAAGGGATCAAGAACTGTTGCAGCGTTTCTTTATATCAATTTGCAAAAAGTCTTTTGCCAACTGAGTATTTGGAAAAATTGCTTTTGCTTCATTAAGCAAATCATTAGGACTTGTTTCATTCCCAGGGGTATATCTCGGGCTCAAATGAGTCAAAATCAATTGATTTACTTTCGCTTTTGCAGCAATTTGAGCTGCCATGCTTGCAGTTGAATGTCCACGTTCATAAGCCATGTCAGTTTCTTTATGAGAATAAGTTGATTCATGGACTAGGAGGTCGGCTTCTCTAGAAATCTCAATAGCTGATTCTGTGTAAACAGTATCTGTGCAATAAACGATGCTAACTCCAGGCCTAGCTGGGCCGCAGAATTCTTTTCCATAAAAAATGCGACCATCATCCAATTTAACTTCTTCCCCGCGCTGAAGAGCAGCGTATACGGGGCCAGGAGGGATCTTTTTTGATTTTGCTTTATCTATATTGAATTTACCTGGTCTAGGCTTCTGGTTCACCCTGTAAGCAAAAGATGGGATTCGATGCTTGAGTGGAGCAACTTTTACTTCTAAATCGGAATCTTCAAATAAAATTTCTTTTTGAAAAGCAAAATTTTCTACTTTATGGAATTTTAAAGAGTAAGCCAATCTGCTGGAACTGTTATACAAGCAAGCATCAATAAAATTTTTAAGAGGTGCTGGTCCATAAAGCTCAATGCCAGAGCTGCTTCCAGCTAACCCAATACTTGCTAAAAGTCCTGGGAGGCCATACACATGATCACCATGCATATGAGTTATGAATATTTTTTTTATTTGAGATAACTTAAGCTTGCTTCTTATGAATTGATGTTGTGTACCCTCACCACAATCAAACAACCACAAATCTGATCTTTGTGGAGGCTTTAGTACCATCGCTGATACGTTTCTGGTTAGGGTTGGAACTCCTGAGCTTGTTCCAAGAAAAGTTACTTGCAAGTTTCTCCTCTTTAATACATGGTGCCATTCATAGCTTTGACCACTGGTAGATCTTCTATCTTATAGGCAGAATTAGTATCTAAATTCAATTTTTATTGTGAGCACGTCACCTAAAAGTAGTAAGGGATGGGCCATGATTTTTCTGGCTATATTTTTCATCTCTCCATTAAAGGTAATCGCTGCTAAAGATCCAGTAATACGAGTCTTAATTGGACAAGAAAAAAAGGTAAGATTTAGAGCAGATGGGGGTAAATCATTTTTTGTTAAAGGAATTTCTTCTAAACAAAAATCTATTAAATCTATAAATATTATTTACGATAATGGCAAAGTTAACTACTATATTAACAATAATAAAAATTCTTGGTTTGAATTACCTAAGAACTTTAATTTAATAATCAAAAATAATGATGATAGAGGCATTTGGTATAAAAATAGAAGATATGCGGGAGACTTAAGAATTGCTTTAAATGATCAGAATTTGCAAATAATAAATTCTTTAAACTTAGAGAAATATTTAAAAAGTGTTGTCGGTAGTGAAATGCCTAAAGAATTTCCACTTGCGGCACTTCAAGCTCAAGCAATAGCAGCTAGGACTTATGCTTTAAAACTTTTAGATAAGAATGAATACTTTGATATTCATTCAACTCAAGCAAGTCAAGTTTATTTAGGACTTGAAGCTGAAACAGCAAAAATAAATAGAGCTGTCAAAAGCACAAGATCACTTGCTTTGTTTTATAAAAATAAACTTATAGAGGCAGTTTTTCATAGTAGCTCTGGTGGGAGGACTGAGAATAGTGGAACGGTTTGGAAGTATCAATTACCTTATTTAAAAAGTGTTATTGACTATGATCAAAACGGTGAAAAGTATAGATGGAGTAATAAATTTAGTTCGGGAGAGTTAGACAAGATCTTTCCTGATTTGGGTGGGGTTAACAGTATACAAATTCTTAATAAAAGCAATACTGATAGAGTCTTGAAAATCAAACTTTATGGATTGAATGGAAATAAAAATATCTCTGGGAAAAAATTAAGAGAAAAATTACAATTACTTAGTACTAAATTTGAGGTTTATTTAAAATATAAACAAAGTAATTTAGATAATAAATTTTATATTGATAATAAAGTTTTTAATGATATGGCACCTCTACCTTTACCGGAAATTCCAAAAGATTATTTCTTATTAGTGAGAGGTTATGGCGCTGGGCATGGGGTAGGAATGAGCCAATGGGGTGCTAAAGCTATGGCTGAAAGAGGATCAAGTTTTCGTAAAATCCTTAAACATTATTATACGGGAGTACAAATCAAAACCTATTAGATAAATATTATTAGCTATACATTAATATTATAAGTTTTATTTTTTATGAGTTTAACCAATTGCATGAAAAACAACCTTAGGCTTAATTGCATAACTTTCATCTAAAACAGCTATCCCAAGGATTTTATTTTCTATATCCAATACTAATATATTATTAATACTGCTACCTATTTCAATTTCTTTGTTCTTAGGTAACTTTAAACGTTTTATGTTATTTTGAAAACTTATCTTTCTTCCTGTGCGCCAACTAAGAATCTCTTCTTCAGAAATTAATTTAAAAGAAGAAAGATGTTCAAAAAAAATAGTAGGGTTAAGCACCTTAGGTTTATTTTTTTCTGTATAAAATTTTGATTTCTCAGGAAGTAGTACTGAGTGATTCTCATCAAAATTATAGGCTTTGGTTCGTCGTAACTTTTTCAAATGACCACCGCATCCGATTTTATCTCCAATATCTCTAGCCAAGGATCTAATGTACGTCCCAGTTGAGCAGTCGACGTCAACGAATAATTCACCTTTACTTTGTGACCAGCTTATTAAATTTAATTTGTTTATGGTTACTTTTTTAGGTGTTAAATCAAATTTTTCTCCTTTTCTTGCTTTCTTATAAGCTCTCTCTCCTTTAATATGAACACTAGAGAAAATAGGAGGCTTTTGTAATATCTCGCCTCTGAAATTGTCTAGTAGAGAATTTATTTCATTTTTGCTAATTAATGGCCAAATCTTTGATTCTATAATTTCTCCTTGCATATCATCAGTATTCGTAGTGGTCCCCAACTGTATGATTCCTGTATATGCTTTAGAGCCTTCTAAATAAGGGATTAATCTTGTCGCGTCGCCTATTGCTATTGGTAGTACACCAGTAACTGAGGGATCTAGGGTTCCACTATGTCCAATTTTTTTGATGTCAAATACTTTTCGAAGTCTATTCACGCAATCATGAGAAGTAAGCCCAGCAGGCTTATCAATCACAACAAATCCAAAAGGCTTTTCCAAAATTAATATTGAAGGTTGAAGCTCACGTAAAAAGATTGTTCAAGTAACCCTGAACATTTAAAGTTATAACTCAGTGTGTTAAGTGAGCCAAATAATATGACCAATTTAGATCTCAGTATTTCCTGCTTCCTTAAAGATGGCTTTAATTTAAAAAAACACCTTATTGATTTCCTTCATCTAAATACTTATCAATTAGATCAAAGGTTAATTAACGGTGTGCATGATTTGGCGGCTCTGCATCCAGGAGCGTTTACTGAGAAAAATGCAGGTGATTTTTATGAGGCAGAAGTTGGAGATGCTCATTTAATAGATCTTGCATCTTGGCATTTAAATAGTTCAAATTACATAGCTGATACTCTTCGTTTACAACAAAAATTTGCTTCTGGAAAAGTTTTGGATTTTGGTGGTGGTATTGGAACGCATGCTCTGGCTGCATCATTTTTGACAGATGTTGAACATGTTTGGTTTGTTGATCTCAATCCTCAAAATCGTAGTTTTGTGGAATATAGATCTAAGGAATTGGGTGTAGAAAATAAGATTTCAGTTTTTAGAGATTTAGAAAGCATTTCTGATGTAATTTTTGATTCTCTTATTTGTTTGGATGTCTTAGAACATCTTCCAGATCCAGCAAAACAATTGAGAATATTTTTGGAAAAACTTTCTCCCAAAGGGATAGCTCTAATGAATTGGTATTTTTACAAAGGAAAAAACGGAGAATATCCTTTCCATTTTGATGATCCTATTCTTATTGAGAATTTCTTTTCTACCTTACAATTAAACTTCTTAGAAGTGTTCCATCCTTTTTTAATTACTACTCGAGCTTATAAACCTTTAAAAAAATAAACTAAACAGCTTTAGCAGTGGAGATATTTATTCTTTTTCTATTCCTTAAGCCTCTTCGGATACTTTCAAAATGAACTGAACCATCAGCTAGGGCGAAAAGAGTATCATCTTTTCCTCTGCCTACATTAATTCCTGGAAGAATAGATGTACCTCTTTGGCGAATGAGAATTGACCCCGCAGTTACTTTTTCACCACCATAAGCTTTTACACCAAGTCTTTTGGAGTTTGAGTCTCTCCCATTCCTTGTTGATCCAGTACCTTTCTTATGAGCCATGATTTATGTAATCTTTTAGTTTTAATTTCTAAGATTCTACTTTAGCAGTTGTAGTTTTGGTGTCTTTTGTCTCTTTAGATTTTTTGGTTTTTGATCCTACCGATATTGATTGAACTAAAACTCTTGTTAGTTCTTGACGATGTCCATTTTTTCTTCTTGTCTTTTTCT
Source organism: Prochlorococcus sp. MIT2304 (assembly GCF_059772405.1). Lineage (NCBI taxonomy): Bacteria > Bacillati > Cyanobacteriota > Cyanophyceae > Synechococcales > Prochlorococcaceae > Prochlorococcus > Prochlorococcus sp. MIT2304. The sequence continues at coordinate 928,048 of NZ_CM186286.1, read as the reverse complement.
TTGGTCTCATTTTATAAACTATTATTTTTGGACCTCTTCTATGCTCTAAGACTTTAATTTCTACTTTCGCATCTTTTACATAAGGTTTCCCAAGCTTTAAATCTTTACCATCATTAAGAAGAAGTACTTTCTCAAGAGTCAAAACATCATTAACTTCTGCATGGTATCTGTCTAAATCGTAATAACGGTTGGGTTGAAGCCAAAATTGTTTTCCTGAGGCTTCAACTATCGCGTAAGTTTTATCTTGTGGAGTGGTCTTTGTGGGATTTGATTTTTTATCAGCCATGATTATTTGGTGACACGTTAAGGCTCGAAATAAAATAAAAGGGTTTCCTTCTTTTAATCGATTAAGCCTTAATCGTAATCGAAAAACAAGGTAACATTCTGGCTTTTTGTTGGTTATTTAGTCAAGATCTAAGTAGGGCAAATGTTCTATTGATTTTTAAGAGGTTTTTAAATGAGTGCAAGAAAGACATATATCCTTAAGCTCTATGTGGCAGGGAATACTCCAAACTCTATGAGGGCTTTGAACACTTTGAGAGAAATCTTAGAAAGTGAATTTAAAGGTGTCTATGCTCTTAAGGTTATTGATGTTTTAAAAAGTCCTCAATTAGCCGAGGAAGATAAAATCCTTGCAACGCCAACTTTATCTAAGATATTACCCCCACCTGTACGAAGAATCATTGGCGACCTCTCAGATAGAGAAAAGGTGCTAATTGGATTGGATCTTTTGTATGATGAACTTTCAGATCAGGAAATGTTTTACTCTTCTGATAAATAATTTAGCTAATCAAACAAGAAGTAAATGAATTCTTAAGCCCAACCGATAACTAAGCAATTCTTGGTGTTTGTTGATTATGTTTTACACATAACAGCTTTAAGCGTTCTTCAATAAAAAATTCGATCAAACATGCATGTACAAAAACTCCCCACTGGGATCGAGGGCTTTGATGACATTTGTCATGGTGGGTTGCCTAATGCACGCAGCACTTTAGTTAGCGGAACATCAGGGACTGGTAAAACAGTTTTTTCTCTTCAATATCTTCATCATGGAATATGTAATTTTGATGAACCTGGGATTTTTGTTACTTTTGAAGAATCACCTCTAGATATTGTTCGAAATGCCGCAAGTTTTGGTTGGGATTTACAAGAATTAATTGACCAAAATAAACTTTTTATTTTAGATGCATCTCCAGACCCAGAAGGACAAGATGTGGCTGGAAGTTTTGATTTATCTGGGTTAATTGAAAGGATTAGTTATGCCATTAGAAAGTTTAAAGCTAAGAGAGTTGCTATAGATTCAATGACAGCAGTTTTTCAACAATATGACGCTATTTATGTTGTTAGAAGAGAGATTTTTCGACTAATAGCAAGACTAAAAGAAATAGGAGTGACTACTGTTATGACCACTGAAAGAATAGATGAATATGGCCCAATTGCTAGATATGGAGTTGAAGAATTTGTTTCTGACAATGTTGTGATTTTAAGAAATGTTTTAGAAGCCGAGAAGAGGAGACGAACTGTAGAAATTTTGAAATTAAGAGGAACTACTCATATGAAGGGTGAATTCCCTTTCACAATGGGTCCCCAAGGGATAGTTGCATTTCCTTTAGGTGCGATGAGATTGACTCAAAGGTCATCAAATATTCGCATAAGTTCTGGGGTCCCTGATTTGGATGAAATGTGTGGAGGAGGATATTTCCAAGATTCAATTATTCTTGCAACTGGTGCGACTGGTACTGGGAAAACTATGTTGGTCTCTAAGTTTGTTGAAGATGCGTATAAACATAAAGAACGAACAATCCTTTTTGCATATGAAGAATCAAGAGCTCAACTTCTAAGGAATGCAACTAGTTGGGGGATTGATTTTGAAAAAATGGAAGCTGATGGATTATTGAAGATTATTTGTGCTTATCCAGAATCAACTGGATTGGAAGATCATCTGCAAATTATCAAATCGGAGATTACTGATTATAAACCTTCTAGGATGGCAATCGATTCACTATCTGCATTGGCAAGAGGTGTAAGCTTAAATGCATTTAGACAGTTCGTTATTGGAGTAACTGGTTATGCAAAACAAGAAGAAATAGCAGGATTTTTTACTAATACCGCAGAAGAATTTATGGGAAGCCACTCGATTACTGATTCCCATATTTCGACGATAACTGATACTATTTTGCTTTTACAGTATGTAGAAATAAGAGGGGAAATGGCAAGAGCAATAAATGTTTTTAAGATGCGGGGATCATGGCATGACAAAAGAATACGTGAATATATTATTACTAATGAAGGCCCTGAGATTAAAGATTCATTCTCTAATTTTGAACAAATTTTTAGTGGAGCCCCTCATCGAATTAATCCTGAAGAGCAAATTCCTGGTGTTTTTAAAACTATTGAAACGAAAGAAGAGTGATTTCTATTTTATTAAAGACTTGTCATTTTCAATTTCCCAATTTTTCCTTGCAGATTTAAGTAATAACTGATCAGAATCCGAATCTTCAAGAGGGAGCTCAAACCAGAAAGTCGTTCCTGTATTTGGTTCACTAGCCATTCTTATTTCACTCCCATGTTTGTCTACGATACCTTTGACAATCGAAAGCCCTAATCCAGTCCCTATTTCAGTATGAACTGAATCCTCAACTCTGTAAAAACGTTCAAATATTCTTTGTTGATCTATTTCAGAAATACCACATCCTGTATCAGACACTTCAACTCTTATTTTGGGCATTGGCGATAATATCTCACAATGTGGAGCCTTATTATCTTGATCAACTGGGGAAGCAACGCATATGTCGGGCCATGTGTATGCCTTTAAATTTATTGTTCCTCCTTCTTCGCTAAATTTGAGAGCATTTCCAACAAGGTTGTCTAAAACTTGAAGAATCATATCCCAATTTCCTAAAACAAATGCTAAATTATTTTCAACATTTAATAAGAGCTTAACATTTTTATCTTCGGCATTAAGTTTATAGTTCCTCAGGGTTTGTTCCATAGCTTCTTTTATACTTAGTGCTTCTAATTGGATAGTTCTTCCAGACTCCAGTTTGGATAAGTCAAGAACATCATTGACCAAACGAGTAAGTCTATCTGTTTCTGAATTTGCAACACCCAGAAACTCTTTTTGCTCATCTTTTGTAAGTTGTTCACCTAAGTCATACAATGTCTCTACATAGCTTTTTATATTAAATAATGGCGTTCTTAATTCATGCGAAACGTTACTGATGAATCTTTTTTGAGCTGCGTTCAGTTGAACTTCCCTAGTGAGATCTTGAACGGTAACAGCGATACCTTTGATATTTTCGCCTGTTGTGTCTCTAACAGACTTTAATACTATACGAAGTGTTCTTGGGGGTTCGTCAAGATTGCAGCGCAAATCATCGCTGTCTCCAAAATTATTTAAAAGAGAAGTTATTGGAGTTTCGAGCTCTTTAGCGAGGGAATCAGGAAGTTGATTTAACAATTTTTGACCTTCAAGATTTCTACCTTCCCACCGAAATAGTCTTCTAGCAGTTGGATTTACTAAAACAATATTTCCTTGTTCATCAATCAGAAGTGCTCCATCTGCCATGGTGGCTATTAAAGACTGTTGCTTAACTTGAGCAGCTTTTAATTCTTCAATATTTGCTGCATCATAGTCCTCTAATCTTGAGGCCATTGCATTAAACCCATTTAAGAGTTCTCCAAGTTCTCCACTCATAGGTAGATCTACTCTTGATTTGAAATTACCTTTAGCAATCTCTCTAACTCCAATAACCAATTCTTTGATGGGACGAGTAATTGTTAGAGCATTAAATACTGCGCCAATTATTACTAAAACCCAAATAGAAATAAACACAGCAACGGTAATTTCTCTTGTTAATGCTGCAGTGGCAAGAGCTTTTTTATTTGGTGTTACTCCAAGAGCTAATGTGCCAAGGTATTCACCTTTCCAAAGCATTGGAACAAAAACATCAGTTACTTGACCTTGAGGAGTTGAATGTTGTCTGACTAGTGGGAATTGAGGTTGTTTTTTTAATTCACTTGGGAGTTTAAGTTTTCTAGTGAGTTGTAAGGCACCCTCCTCTTCGGATTCCGTGGTCGTTGCGCTGACCGGAATACCCAGTTTCACTAAGCCATCAGGGTCAGTGAAGAAAATGTACCTTAAATTTCTGCTTGAACGCCAAAACTTCTCTGCTACGTTGAAAAGTTCTCTTGTTTGATTTTTTGCTACTAATTCTGTGACGTTCCCAGATAATAATAATCCTAAATCTCTGGCATATCTTGTATCGTTCATGCCTGCATCTTTTTGTATACTACTTAAAGCAAAGAACGTAATAAGTGTCATTATAAAACTAACTACTAGTGTTCCAAATGCTAATAATTTTGATCTTAGATTAAATCTTGACCACCATAAATATATTTTTTCTAATATGTTTAATTCATTTTGAAAACTATCGTCTTTTGACGAAGAAAAGGAATTATTTTGTTTTAAATTTGAATTATTCATTTAATCTCAATTAAATTAAATATTCCTAACTTGATAACCTATATCCTTGCGATAGTGCATATCATCAAATTTGATTTTTTTTAGATTAGAGTAAGCTAAGTCGAAAGCTTCGTCAAAGGTTTCTCCCTGAGCAACTACTGAAAGAACTCTTCCTCCTGATGTAATTATATTGCCAGATTTGTCCACCTCGGTCCCTGCATGAAAAACTTGTAGAGAAGAATTTGAATCAATATCTATATTAATCTTGTCACCTTTTCGAGGGTTTTCTGGATATCCATTAGTTGCGGCAACAATACATGCACTTCGTTTTGCGTTGAATGTAAGTTTTGGAGCGTTTCTTAACTCTCCTTTGGCACAAGCAAAAATTACTGATGAAAATTCTTTTCCCATTAATGGCATTAAGGCTTGACATTCTGGGTCGCCAAAACGACAGTTAAATTCAATAACTTTTGGCCCAGATTTTGTGAGCATTAATCCTGCATAAATAACTCCGATGTATTTAATTTTCTTTTTTTTCAGACCTTTTAAAGTAGGAATCAGAACGAGCTCCGTCAAGTCATCAAGTTTTTGTTGATTGAGTAAAAGTGCAGGAGCGTAAGCTCCCATTCCACCAGTGTTTGGCCCATTATCTCCCTCGAGTAATCTTTTGTGATCCTGGGCTGGAGGAAGAATAACTAAGTTGTCTCCATCACAAAGAGCAAAAATAGAAACTTCTGGCCCTTCAATTGTTTCTTCGAGAATAATTTTTTTTCCTGCAGAGCCAAACTTTCCAGAAAATATTTCATTAATTGCTTCCCTAGATTGCTCAATTGTTTGACAAACAGTTACGCCTTTACCTGCAGCAAGACCGTCTGCTTTGACAACAAGTGGTTTATTGAATCTTTCAAGAATTTTCAAGGCTTCATCTTTAGAACCTGCAGTCCAGTACTTTGCTGTAGGAATATTGTTCTCAATCATCAGACCCTTAGCCCAGTCTTTGCTCGCTTCTAGTTGAGCACCTTCTTTCCCGGGACCAAAAACTATTAAATCTGCTTTACGCAGTTTGTCTGCTAAGCCTTCAGCTAAAGGGACTTCAGGACCGATGATGACCAAATCAATTTTAAGTCTTTTGCACTCATTAATAATTTCTTTTTCATCTTTGGATTTTGGTCTCAGACAGATACATTTTTCAAAATTAGTTGTACCACCATTCCCAGGGCAAACATATATTTTTTCTATGGATTGATTTTTTGACAGAGCCCAAGCAATAGAATTTTCTCTTCCTCCATTCCCAACTATTAATACCCTTCTTAATTCCGCTGATTCTTCTGGCTTTAGATTCTTTGTCATAGTTGTTCTCTTGCTGTAGTGAAAAATAGTTTTAGTTGAGCTTTAATTATCTTTTGATTATTAGTTAATATATTCCTTGAAGAAAAGTTGTTAAGTTGTTTGAAAGTTAGTTTTTAAAAAAAATTGTTTTGATTGAGGTGATTTTTTTAGCATCGTCTATTTATACTAATTAGATAACAGAGGTATTAATGAATCATATCGAAAGGTCACTAATTTATGAAGGAAAGGCAAAACGAATTTTTGCGACTGAAAATCCAGATAGGGTTTTAATAGAGTTCAAGAATGATGCTACTGCTTTTAACGCAAAAAAACGATCGGAGATTGAAGGCAAAGGTCGATTGAATTGCAAAATCTCTGCTGCTCTTTTTAAATTGCTTGAATCTAATGGAATCGCAACCCATTTTTTAGAACTCCATTCGGAAACCTTTATGATTGCGGATAAAATTAATGTAATCCCTTTGGAGGTTGTTATTCGCAATATCGCAACAGGTTCACTATGTAAAGAAACACCAATACATCAAGGAACAATATTAAATCCTCCTCTACTAGATTTATATTATAAAGATGATGAATTAGGTGATCCTATACTTACAGAAAGAAGATTGAATTTGCTAAATATAATATCCTCTTCTCAGATGGAAGAGGTAGAGAAAATTACTAGAAGTGTAAATAAAATTCTAAAAGAATATTTTGATTCACTTGATTTACTATTGGTCGACTTTAAATTAGAATTTGGCCTTAACTCATTAGGAAAACTTGTGCTAGCGGATGAAATAAGTCCAGATAATTGTAGGTTTTGGGATAAAAAAAATTCTGACCCTAAGGACCGTATCCTTGACAAAGATCGCTTTCGACAAGATCTTGGAGGTGTTATTGATGCATATCAGGAGATTTTAAAACGTATAGAAAAAGAGTCTTCTAATTCTTTTTAATCAAATTATTCTTGGTTAAGAAGCACTTTATTTTACTGAATTACTTTGAAAGCTATGTTCAAAAGACACACCCTATCTAAGAAGAAATTAAAAAACAAAAGCGTATACGCTTGTGCTTTAGTATTTCCTTTTATTAGCCTTTTTGGAGAAACTAAAGCTTCTAAAATAATCTTAGGTGAAGATCAATTATTTGTTGAAAAAGTTTTTACTGATAGTGTTAAATATATGGATCAAATCAATAATAATAAATTTAATTTAAAGCGATATGATTTTTTAATAGCTGATGAAACGAATCAAAAAGATGAAAATAATACAGCTGAAGAAAAAAGAGTTTTAATTTCTGAAATAATTATTGAGGGACTTGAAGATCATCCTGACAAAGAGAATTTGGAAGTTATTGCTTATGATGCAATGTTAATTAGGCCTGGTAGTAAAGTTATAAAAGAAGAAGTAAAGAAGGATTTAGATAGAATTTATTCAACAGGTTGGTTCTCAGGTGCAAAAATTGAATCTTTAGAGAGTCCTTTAGGAGTTCAACTTTTGATTAAAGTTGAGCCTAATCCGATATTCAATGAGATAAATATTATTCCTTTGGAAAGAAAAATTTCAAATAAGAAATTAAATGAGATTTTTGATAATGATTACGGAAAAACTTTAAATTTAAATACCCTTCAGATAAGAATTAAAGAAATCAAAGATTGGTATAATGCAAATGGATACTCATTGGCAAGGATATCTGGACCAAGTCGTGTAAGCAAAGCTGGACTAGTAGAACTTAATATCCAAGAAGGGTATATTTCAGATATTGAGATTAGCTTTATAGATGAAGATGGCAATATAGAAGATGAAAAAGGGAGAAAAATAAAAGGGAAAACGAAAAAATGGGTAATTGAAAGAGAATTATTAACTAAAGTTGGAGATATTTTCAATAGAAATAAATTAGAATCAGATATAAAAAGACTATATGCAACATCACTTTTTAATGATGTAAAAGTCACTCTTAAACCAGTTAAATCTAAGCCTGGAAATATTATAATTTCATTAGGTATAACAGAACAAAGAACAGGCTCTTTGACAGGAGGTCTTGGCTATAGCGGAGCGCAAGGAGTCTTTGGTCAGATTGGTTTGCAAGAGTCCAATTTGATTGGAAGATCATGGTCATCGAATATGAATTTGACCTATGGTGAATATGGAGCACTTTTAAATATATCTTTATATGACCCCTGGATTAAAAATGATAAACACAGAACATCTTTTAGAACTTCATTATATTTAAGTAGAGAAGTTCCTCAAGAACTTAGAAGTCAAGATGGGGGAAGTATAAGAGGAGTTATAGATAGATATGAGGCATCTAATTCGTCGATAAGTTATGATATTAATCAATCCCAAAAATTAGATATAAATAATAATAATGTTCTAATAGAAACTGGACCATTTAATAATCTTTATTCGGCTAAGTCTTCAGCCTCTCAGTTTAGCTGGTTTGATTATGAGGGTGACTCTATTATCTTGGAGCGAACCGGAGGTGGCTTCTCTTTCGCAAGGCCATTAAATGGCGCTCAGCCTCTAAAAAAGGTTCCTTGGAGTGTACTTATTGGTGCAAATGTACAGAAAGTCAAACCAATAGATTATGCAGGTGAAAAAAGACCTTATGGAGTGGCATCTACAAATTTTAAAGGAGGTAGGGTCCCAAAAGACGAAGTTATTTGTGTAGCATTTAATTGTTCTTCAGAAAATACACTTATTAGTTTTAAAAGTGCCGTTACTTACAATAATCTAAATAATTCAAGAAATCCTACCTCTGGAGATTATTTCAATCTAGGTTCAGAACAATTTATTAGTTTAGGAGAAAATTCTCCCGCTTTTAATAGATCTAGGGTAAGTTATTCACGTTTTTTTCCTGTTAATTGGCTGAAGTTCCATAAGGGTTGCCGTCCTAAGTCTGGTGAAAAATTAAATTGCTCTCAGTCGTTAGGTTTTCAGGCAAAGGTTGGAACAATTATTGGTGAGCTGCCTCCTTATGAAGCATTTTGCTTGGGTGGGACTAACTCTATTCGAGGTTGGAACTCTTGTGATCTAGGTGTTGCGAGACATTATGGAGAGGCAACAGCAGAATATAGATTTCCTATTTGGCGGTTAGTCTCTGGAGTTCTATTTGTTGACGCAGGATCTGATTTTGATTCTCAATCGAATGTTCCTGGGAAGCCTGGAAAAATTCTTGAAAAACCAGGATCTGGTTTTTCAGTTGGACCTGGAGCAGTTATAAATACACCTGTTGGCCCAATTCGAATAGAGGCAGCGAGTCAGGATTTTAGTGGTAATTGGAGATATAACATTGGTATAGGCTGGAAATTCTAGTGTTCTCATTTCCCGATGATTATGAACAAGGTTGGACGCTTCAAAACGAAATTATAAAAGATGGCGTTGGATTGCACACAGGTCTTAAATGTAAAGTCATTATCAAGCCAACAGAATTAACCGGGTTTTACATCTCTTTTTCGGACGCACCTAATAACCTTATTCCTATTGATATTTCGCAAGTACGAAATACTCCTTTATGCACAACCCTTGACCTGAATGGGAAAAAAGTATCAACTGTTGAACACTTGTTGGCTTCATTAATTGGTGCAGGCTTGACTCATGTACATATAGAAATATTTGGTAGTGAGATCCCATTACTTGATGGTTCTGCGATTGGTTGGATAGAGGAAATTGAAAAGGTAGGAATGACCAGCTCGACTTCAGCACCTAGACCAAGGCCAGAAATAAAATCTCCAATATTTGTAAGCCAAGGAGAGAGTGTAATTTTTGCTAAACCATCAAAAAATTTGAAATTGATAGGTTTGATTGATTTCCCGTACAAGGCAATTGGTCAGCAAATTTTCTCTATTGAGATGTGTCCAAATAATTTTGTTAAAGAAATTGCACCTGCTCGAACTTTTGGCTTTCTTGATCAGTTAGAAGAATTAAAGAAAGCTGGCCTAATTAAAGGAGGATCTCTTGAAAATGCACTGGTGTGCGATGGCGATTCTTGGGTTAATCCACCCTTAAGATTTCCAAATGAACCAGTTCGTCATAAATTGCTTGACTTCATTGGAGATCTAGCTTTTGTTGGATTGCCGAGAGCGGTGATTTTTGTTTATAAAGGGTCTCATTCTCTTCATGCTGAATTTGCAGCTTCTCTTCAAAAGGTATTAACTTAATTAAATCTGATTTTGACTGACATCTCCTCTTCTCAACCTCTTGTTTTAAATAGCGAGCAAATAATGGGGCTTTTACCTCATAGATATCCTTTTGCGCTTGTTGACAGAGTGATTGAACATGACCCAGGGAAAAAAGCGGTGGCAATAAAGAATGTCACTCTCAATGAGCCTCAATTTCAAGGTCATTTCCCTGAAAGGCCATTAATGCCAGGGGTTTTAATAGTAGAAGCAATGGCTCAGGTAGGAGGCTTGATCGTTTCTCAAATGCCTGATCTTCCAAAAGGGCTGTTTGTTTTCGCTGGAATTGATTCGGTTCGGTTTAAGCGTCCAGTGGTCCCGGGGGATCAATTGTTAATCTCTTGTGAATTGATAAGCATCAAAAGGAAGAGATTTGGAAAAGTTAGGGGCGAGGCCAAAGTTGATAATAAATTGGTTTGTTCTGGAGATTTGATGTTTTCTCTTTTGGATTGATCTGATGAGTGAACTTGATTCTTCTAAAAGTTTATTAGGAAATGAAAAAGTTAATATTCATAATTTTGCTGATGTCTCTCCAAAGGCTGATCTAGGCAAAGGTGTTCGTGTGGGTCCGGGAGCTGTAATTGGTCCAGATGTGATTGTTGGTCCCAATACTTGGATAGGACCAAATGTAATTATCGAGGGGAAAGTAAAAATAGGATCAAATAATAAGATTTTCCCAGGAGCCTGTATTGGGTTAGAACCCCAAGATTTGAAGTATAATGGAGATTCTACTTATGTTTTAATTGGAGATAATAATACTTTTAGGGAATGTGTAACTATAAATAGAGCGACTTTTGAAGGAGAGAAAACAATAGTTGGGAATCAAAATTTGTTAATGGCATATTCACACTTAGGACATAATTGTGAAATTGGGAACAATGTAGTAATAGCGAATAGTGTGCAGATCGCAGGTCATGTTGTTGTTGAAGATAGAGCTGTGATTGGAGGTTGTTTGGGAATACATCAATTTGTGCATATTGGTTATTTAGCTATGGTGGGAGGCATGACAAGAGTTGATAGAGATGTTCCTCCTTATTGCCTAGCAGAAGGACATCCGGGAAGAATGAGGGGACTAAATAAAGTTGGAATTAAAAGGAAAAATATAGATAAAAAGAATAAAGAAGAATATTTACAATTGAAAAGAATTTGGAACTTACTATTTAAGTCTAATTATGTAATTTCTGATGGTTTGAAAATAGCAAAACAAGAGAATTTATTTCAATCTTCCGAAAGGTTATGTGGATTTATAGAACTCTCAATTGGGAAAGGTAGAAGAGGTCCAATGCCTTCTTTAATGCCAACCAAATAAATCATGAAGTTATTAATCAGTACTGGTGAAGTCTCTGGAGACTTGCAGGGAAGTTTACTTATAAAGTCTTTGATGACTAATGCAGAAAAAAGAAAAATTAAATTAGAGATAATTGCTTTAGGTGGAGAAAGGATGAGAGAAGCTGGTGCTAAATTAATATCTAATACCTCTTCAATAGGTGCAATTGGTTTTTTAGAAGCTCTTCCTTACGTTCTGCCAACTTTAAATGCACAATCAAAAATTGATCATTACTTAAAATCTTCCTCTCTTGATGCAGTTATTTTAATTGACTATATGGGGCCAAATATTCGACTGGGATTAAAAGTAAAAAAAAAGTTTCCTAATGTGCCAATAATTTATTATATTGCCCCTCAGGAATGGGCATGGAGGTTAGGTGATTCAGGTACAACTGACTTGATTGCTTTTACAGATAGAATATTATCTATCTTCGAAGAGGAAGCTGAATTTTATTCAAATAAGGGAGGAAATGTAAAATTCGTAGGCCATCCAATGTTGGATTTTTATAAAAATATCCCTACTAGAGAAGAATCATTAAAAAAAATAGGACTAAGTTCTGATGAAAAACTTCTTCTTATCATTCCGGCTTCGCGTAAACAAGAGCTTAAATATATTTTACCGACACTTTTAAAAGCGGCTAAGCTTCTTCAAGAAAATGACTCTTCTATAACCGTTATTATCCCATCAAGTTTAAAAGAATTTAATGAATTATTAGATAATTCATTAAAAGAATACGGTGTATCTGGAAGGATTATTTTATCAAATGAAGTTGATGAGATTAAGCCATTTTTATTTTCGGCTGCTCATCTGGCTTTAGCGAAGTCTGGGACCATAAATATGGAATTGGCTTTAAGCTCAGTTCCACAAATAGTTGGATATAAAGTAAGTAGAGTTACCGCTTTTTTCGCAAGATATTTATTGCGGTTCAATGTTAAATATATTTCTCCAGTTAATCTTCTTTTAAATAAAATGTTAGTTCCAGAGTTTGTTCAAGAGGATTTTAAAGCAGAAAAAATTTTTAATGAAGCATTAAATATACTTGAAGATAATTCAAAAAAAGAAGACATAATGCTTGGTTATAAAAGATTGAAAGATAAATTAGGAAAACCTGGAGTTACAGATAGAGTATCAGAAGATATTCTGGACTTATTAGTTCAATGATTCCTATGAATAAAATCTTCAGAACATTAATAGTATTTTGTATGCTAGTGCAACTATTAATAGCTTCCCCAATAGAAGTATTTGCTCAATCAGAAGAAGCTATCTTTGCTGGTGGTTGTTTTTGGTGCCTAGAGCATGATCTAGAGAAGATTAATGGAGTATTGTCGGCAGAAAGTGGATATTCAGGAGGAGACTTAACTAATCCCACTTATGAAAATCACAGTGGTCATCAAGAGGTTGTTAAAGTTACTTACAATAGTGACGTTATTAGCTACAAAGATTTACTTAAGCGATATTGGATTAATATAGACCCTTTTGATGATCAAGGACAATTTTGTGATAGAGGTAATTCATATAAGCCTGTTATTTTCACATCTAATCAAGAACAAAAGAGAGATGCCATAGAGACTCAGAAAACGATCTCTGATGCATTAAATGTACCTTTGGAGCAGTTAAAGGTTGACATTATTGATGCAAAAGTCTTTTGGATAGCAGAAAAGTATCATCAAGATTTTGCAGTTAAAAATCCCCTTAAATATAATTTTTACAGAACCAGTTGTGGTAGAGACAATAGATTAAAAAAAGTCTGGGGAGATTACAAATAAAAAAGATTGTAAATTTAAAATTTATATAATTAAGTATTAATTTAAGTTTCCACTCAATTCTTTTATCCAATTAACTAACATTCGTACTCCATAGCCAGTAGCCCCCTTAGGAGTGATATCTCTATCTTTTTCCGTCCAGCATGTACCTGCTATATCAATATGAGCCCAAGGAATACTTGAGTTTACAAATTCTTTTAGAAACAAGGCAGCAGTAATTGAGCCCCCAGGCCTAGGCCCTGTGTTTTGCAAATCAGCAATAGATGAGTTGATTCCAGCTTTATATGAATCTTGCATAGGCATTCTCCAAATACCTTCTCCAGCTTTACTTGCGGCTTGAGTTAATTGGTTCGATAGATTGTCGTCGTCAGTCCATAACCCAGCTATTTCATCTCCTAGTGCAATGACGCATGCCCCAGTAAGAGTGGCAAGATCAACAATAGCGTCAGGTTTAAGCTTGCTAGCGTAAACCAATGCATCAGCTAAAGTTAATCTTCCCTCTGCATCGGTATTGTTTACTTCAATAGTTTTTCCATTGGAGGCTTTGATGATATCTCCAGGATGCAATGCAGAACCATTAATCATGTTTTCGCAAGAAGCGACAATGAAGTGAACTTCGATGTTATTTGGTTTTAATTCTGCTATGGCTCTTGCTGCTCCAAGAACAGAAGCACTTCCTCCCATGTCGTATTTCATTTTTTCAATTTGAGAGGCACCAACTTTTAAGTTATATCCACCAGAGTCAAAAGTTAAGCCTTTACCAATTAATACGATTTTATTTTTAATAGTTTTTGTAGAATATTTCAAATGTATAAATTTAGGATCTAGATCTGATCCTTTGGCAACTGCTAAGTAAGCCCCCATACCTCGATCTTCACAATCTTTTTTGTCAAGAATTTCTACATCTAGATCAAAGTCTTTTGCTAATTTCTCGGCCTCTTTGGCCATTTGATATGGAGTTAGGAAATTTGGCGGAGCTGAAACAAGTTCTCTCGCAAATTTAACTCCTTCGCAAATTGGCATTATTTCAGCAATTGCTGATTCGGTTGCTTTCACGTCCAATCCCATCAACTCAACTTCCTCGATTGAAGTCGATTCTTTTGGTTCGGATTTAAATCTAAGATCTTTAATAGAAGACAATCTAACAGCTTCACCAACGGCCGATGCAGCTGAAGGTGGATCAAATGCATCCCAAGGGAAAGAAATTCCTATTTTTTTTTCATAACCCAAAACTTTACGAGTTGCTGATGAAGCTGCTTTTCGTAGATCATCAATTTGTAGGTTTTCAGCTTTACCTAATCCAACAAATATGATTTTTTTTATGTTGCCTCCTGCAATCTCTATTGATAATTGTTGACTTTTTTGGCCTTCGAACTTCGCGTCATTAAACCTTTGTTTCAAATAAGTATCATTTATTATTGCCTTAAATGAATTTATCTGAAAATCGATTGCTCCTTCTAAAATTCCAGCAATAAGTACTGATCCTGACCATTCGTTAATTTCTTTGGCGACTACTGAAATGTGCATGTAATTTTATTATTTGTGCTAATGATAACAATTTTTTTTTACTGACTTAAGAAGTAAATGGTGTTGCCCATATTCCTCTTGTCTCTTTATTGAAAGGTGGAAGCCAAGTTTGAATAAGTTTCTGTTCTAATTTTCTTCTTTCCTTAGTTTTAATTGGAACATCAATCCAGAAACGTATGTTTAATTTGGGCGTCATATTTGCTTTTTGTAAACTATCAGAATAATTTGAAAGGTAATTTTTACAGTCATGCTCCCCTTTCCACCTCTTATCTGCGGAAATTGTTTCTCCAATATATAAAATAATATTTTCTTCAGAATTAAAAATTTTATCCATTACAAAATAAACCGCAGGTACTTTGTGCATTGTTTTTGGCCACCTCCAAAAACTTAATGGTAAAGGAGTAAGTTGAATAGGATTAAAAGTTTCGTTTAACTCATCTGAAATAGATTCAAACAGTGAAGGCTGAATCATGTCTTTACAGTTAGATTTAAAAATGGGAGATTGATGATTAATTATTTTTTTTTGCCATTCTATAATTATTTTTTTTTCAATAAATATATCTTCAAGAAGATTATTTTCTGAAAAATCTAAATCATTATTTTTAAATAAATCATATTGTCGTTCCAATTTTTTCATTTTAAAAAGGTTAGAATCATAAGATGACTTTCGATCAATATTTCAGCATAATAAGATCAAGATTTTATATTTTTCGATTGACAACAGTGTGAGTTTAGCTTGTTAAGATCAAATAAAAAGTCTTTTTCTTCTATTTGTAGGTTTTTATATGATTTGAGTAATAATAATATTTTTTGGGGTGTGGCTATTTACACTCTCTGAGCAAATGTTGTCTGGTAAAGATCGATTAGACTAAACAGATACATAAATGATACAATCAATGTCAGAGGTTCAACTCAAAATCAAGCAATTGATCTATCAGCAGAGGCTAGAGATATGAGCTTTTTTGAATCTGAAATAGTTCAGGAAGAGGCAAAAAAACTTTTCACTGATTATCAGAATCTTATGCAATTAGGCTCTGATTATGGGAAATTTGATAGAGAAGGAAAAGTGATGTTTATCAATACAATGGAAAATTTAATGGAAAGGTATAAAGTTTTTATGAAAAGATTTGAGCTCTCGGAAGATTTTCAGGCAAAAATGACAGTTGAACAGTTGAAGACTCAGTTGGGTCAATTTGGCATCACTCCCGATCAGATGTTTGATCAAATGAATAAAACGTTGGTTAGAATGAAATCAGAATTGGATAAATGACTATTTACCAGTTTATATTTAAATATGTTAAATAATTTTAATGATTTACCTGATTGGATTTCTAGGGGTTTAGATGATCTTTTCCCTCATAAAAAATCTGAAGATTCTGATCAAAGTTTTATAAAAAGATTAGAACTTTCATCAATAGAAAAAAAGCCTTTACGTGTAAAGCTTGGAATAGATCCAACAGGAACAGATATTCATATTGGCCATAGTATTCTTTTTAGAAAATTGAGGGCTTTTCAAGACGCAGGACATATTGCAGTACTTATAATTGGAGATTTTACTGCAAGAATTGGAGACCCAACTGGTAAAAGTAAAACAAGAATTCAGCTTTCAAAAGACGAAGTTGAATCAAATGCATTAAATTACCTTGAGCAATTAGGACTTGGTAAAGATCCCCAAAACTCGTTGCTCGATTTTTCTACTCCAGGTCGTTTAGAAATCAGAAGAAATAGTGAGTGGTTAGAAAATCTTGATTTGTCTAAAGCTATAGAACTTTTGTCAAATTCAACAGTTGGCCAGATGCTGGCAAAGGAAGATTTTAATAATCGATACAAATCTGGAACTCCTATATCTCTTCATGAATTTCTCTATCCACTTCTTCAAGGATATGATTCTGTCTCAATTAATTCTGACTTAGAACTTGGTGGTACAGATCAAAAATTTAATATTGCAATGGGTAGAGATTTACAAAGAGCTTTTGGTCAAAGGCCTCAATTTGGGATGTTATTGCCTATTTTGGTGGGCTTAGATGGGACTCAGAAAATGAGCAAAAGTTTAAACAATATTGTAGGAATCAATGAAGATTCATTATCGATGTATTCAAAATTAGAGAAGGTGCCAGATAATTTAGTTTTTAGTTATTTAAATTTATTAACTGATGAAAATTTAAATGATTTGAGTTCAAATCCAAGAGAGGTTCAGAAATTAATGGCTTTAAAAATAACATCTAATTTTAAAGGAGTTGAAGCAGCACAAAAAGCTCAGTCTAATTCTGAAAAATTAGTTTTAGGAACACAAAATACTCTTAATGAAATACCAGAATCTTCAATTTCAAAAGTGAATTTTCCAGCTAAAGCATTTTATTTATTTAGTAAAATGAAAATGTGTTCAAGTAGCAGTGAAGCTAGAAGACAAATTCTTGGAGGTGGCGTACGAATTGATGGAGAAAAAATTTTAGACCCTAATTTAGAGTTTGATAGTCCAGAAGATCTCATTGGAAAAATTTTGCAAGTCGGAAAGAAAAAATTTCTTCGGGTATCAAGTTGATTGGTTTTTATGAAAGATATAGATCATCCAAATGAAAAAATAATTATTGCCTTAGATGGTATGGATAAGAATAATGTTTTCAATTTACTTGAAGAAATACCTGAAATTATCTGGGTTAAAGTTGGTCTGGAGTTATTTGCTAGTGAAGGCCCAGACATATTGTCAACCTTGAGAGATAGAGGGAAAAAAATATTTTTAGATCTGAAATTTCACGATATTCCTACAACAGTTGCTAGAGCATGTTTTGCTGCATCACAAAAAGGTGCTGAATATATTTCTTTGCATACTTGCGCAGGTATCAAAGCTCTAAAGATGGCAAATGAAGCTGCTCAGGAAGGAGCCGCTAAAGTTAATTTAATGCCGCCAAAGCTTTTGGGAATAACAATCTTAACTAGTTGGACTCAAGAAAGTTTTGCCAACGATCTATTAATTTATCAATCAATAGATCAACGTGTTAAGCACCTAGCAAAGATTGCATCAAATGCTGGATTGGGGGGATGTGTCTGCAGCCCTAGGGAGGTCAAGTCCCTTCGAGAAATTTATCCTGAGAGTTTTGATTTGATAACGCCTGGAATCCGGTCAATTGGCTCAGATAATAATGATCAATCTAGAGTTTCTGAGGCATCTGAAGCTCTTAAAATGGGGGCTTCAAAGTTAGTTATTGGAAGAGCAATTACCCAATCAGATAATCGTGCTTTAATGTTTAAAAGTTTTTGCGATAAAGTTCTGAATTAATTTTCTAGGACTGCCCAATTCTGGGCTCTTTGCCTTTCATTAGCCTAAGTATATTCTCTCTGTGTCTCCAAATAACTAAAGTCATAGCTAATAGTGAAATAATTAAAAATGGGAATGAAATATTGGAGGTATTGAAACTTAGAAACATTATTAAAGGTAGAGCTAATGCCGCGCTAACACTTGCAAGTGATACTATCCTAAATAATGTAATCATAAGAATGAAGATTCCTAAAGTTGCAAGCCCAACTTGCCATGAAAGACCAAGAAATATGCCTAATCCTGTCGCTACCGCTTTGCCGCCTCTCCAATTCAGCCAGACAGGCCAAATGTGACCAATTAAAGTTGATAAACCTACTGCTACTTGCCAAGAATCATTCAGAAGGAAATATTTTGCTAATAAAATAGATATAACTCCTTTGAAAACATCTAGAAGGAATACTGTAATTGCTGCGCGTTTACCAATATGTCTTAATACATTTGTTGCACCTGTAGACCCTGAACCTAATGATCGAATGTCAATTCCTTTAGCAATCTTTCCCGCTAAATAACCACTAGGAAAAGAACCAAATAAATATCCTAAGAAAATAAATAATAGATCCAAAACAATTTCCATAGGAATTTTTATATTAATTCATCCTCTTCATAAATTTCATTTGGGCTTCCTGCAAAAGCCAGCCAAATAGGGAACTGAAGGATAGGAATCTCTACGTTTATCTCTGCGGCATCAATAATTATAAAAGGTAACTCACCTCTTTCTTCAAGTCGATCTGCTCTTTCGATTAAGCCATCGGATCTTTCGAAAAGGACTATACCGCTATTAGGTCCGAAATCCTCACGGTTGAGTCCCAATGCATCTTGGAGACATCTTCTCCATTCTCCAAGTCGCTCTGGTTGACTCGCTAAAACCAATGTTTGAAATTGTTCGCCGTACAATTCGCCTAAAATTGCAATAATTCCTGCCGCAACTAAAGCATTCTTTGATCTAGTCCCTCGACTTGGTTGAGCACCTCTTCCGCCCATGCTAAAGAACCAATCTTCGAGCATTTTAATATCATTGTCTTCAAGACTTCTTCTTAATTTCCAAGGCTCTGCATAGAAATCGGGTTGTTCTAAAAATTGATCAAAGCATCTCCTGATTAAACTCTCGTCAGGCTTGAAAGTATCAGCAACAGCAGGGACAACTTCTTGTTCATGAGAAGGTTCAATTTTTTTATTTTCATCTAGTGGAGATGGTTTAACTATTACTGGTGGAACAACAAGCTCTAATTGCTCGGCTGATTGAGCTAAGTCTTGTAAAGCTCCAGTTAAATATTCCTGAAAACCTTTAACTTTTCTAGCAATTGCATCAGATTGACCTGAAAATGAGCTTTTGAGTTCATTTTCTATTTGTACTTTCTTTTTTGAAAGTTCTTCTAATTCTTTCTCTAATCTCTCGCGAGAAAGCTGAAGATCCTTAAGGGCAATGTTAAAAAGTGTCTCTGCCTTCTCAGCATAGATTTCTTGATTATTTTTAGGATCATTGGTTGTTGCTAATTCAGGTTGCTTTTCGATAGATTCTTTGGGCTTTTCTTCCAATGGTGAAGAATTATCTACAGAAATATTCTGTCCTAAATTTGGTGTTTCTCTAGTTAGATTTTCTTCGGATTCCATATTTCAAAAACTTTAGTTAAGTTTTAGATTTTGATGAGTCTACTTCTTTTTCTATTTCTAAATCCTTGACTCTTAACCTTAGCTGTTCTTTTAATGAGTTAACCTCAAAAAGGATTGGTAACAGATGAGGGCTTGCCTCTTCTCTAAAGTAAAGAAAACCTGGCAAATTAGGCAAGATGATTCTCCATGCTATCCAATTTTTAAAGGGAAATCTTCTTAATTCATTACCAAGTTGCATCACAACTAAATCGTCTTTAGTGAATTTCAGTTTCAAGGTAAATGATTGAAGTAATAGGAAAAAACCAAAACTGCTAATCACAATTGTTGGCCAAGGATTAAGTGGTGTGATTAAAAATAATAAGCCTGCAAAGATTATGAAGA
Source organism: Prochlorococcus sp. MIT2304 (assembly GCF_059772405.1). Classification (NCBI taxonomy): domain Bacteria; kingdom Bacillati; phylum Cyanobacteriota; class Cyanophyceae; order Synechococcales; family Prochlorococcaceae; genus Prochlorococcus; species Prochlorococcus sp. MIT2304. The sequence continues at coordinate 908,155 of NZ_CM186286.1, read as the reverse complement.
TGGGTAAACGATATGAAGGAGATAAAATTACACCATCTTTATCGAGTGAATTTTTAGAAGTCATAGTTTTTAGCCAAAAAGAACTTGAGTGAGTAAAACATCTACTAAAGAAACGGTTATTAGAGTCATTACTACTGCTCCAGTAGTGCTTGAGCCTACTTCTTTGGGCCCGCCTCTCGTGGTTAACCCCCAACCACAAGCAATGACTGCAATTAAGAAACCAAATACAAATGCTTTCACAAGCATAAATGGAAGATCAGATGTTATGAGCCATTCTTTTACCGAATTCCAAAAAATGCTTGGTGGAATTTGATAGAGAACGGTGCTGCTAAATTGACCGCTAAATAGAGCAATAGAAAAGAATAGTAAGCATTGAATTGGTGCCATTACGACCATGGCGAATAGCCTTGGGACAACAAGATATTCAACTGGATCTGTTTGTAACATCGTAATAGCGTCAATCTGCTCAGTAACTTTCATTGTCCCTATTTGAGCAGCATAAGCAGTTGCGACTTTCCCAGTAAGTAGAGTTGCGGTAAGCAAAGGAGCTATCTCTCTAGCCATACCAATTGCTAGAAGACCGCCAACTGCAGAACCTAAACCTTGCTTACTTAATTCTGCGGCGACCTGAATATTAAAAACTGTTCCAGCCGCAACGCCCGTTATTAGAACAATAAGAAAGCTACCTGGTCCTGCTTCCATTAATTGATCTATCAAATCGGATTTATTGACCTTCCTTTTAGCTATTGATGCAATTGCTTGCCCTCCAATTAACATGCTGCTGAAGAATCTTCTTAGCCAACGAGGTGTAATGTTCATGTACCTACGCTTTCAGATTTGAAGTCTAAATTTCGCCAAGGTTTCATAGTTATTAATCCAGCTAATACAAGAAAAGATGGTATTAATCCCATGCATAATCTAATGGTAATTATTGCTGTAAGAGGTTGATCTAAATCTTGAAAACTTGATAAGCAATTGGTTGAAGATTTATATCCTGATAAAGATAAAAGAACTCCTAAAAATTGAACACTTAAACCTATACCAATTTTCTGAATAAAAACCATCCATGCAGTATATATTCCTGAAGGTTTTTCGGGGTCTTTATCAATAGCATCGGGAAGTAATGACCATGGAATGAGGTAAGAAGTTGATGCTCCAAATCCCACTAAAATAATTATTAGTAAAAGGATTAGCATTTTTATTCCTTCAATATTATCAAAAAACATTAAATTATTGATACTTATTCCTTTAGTTAAAGGAGGCATAATCATAACAAAAAGGCAAGCAAATATCCATATTGATCCTCCTTTATATAGTGCTGTTATTCTCCCATATTTATTGGAGTAAAAGCTCCAAAATTGCAGACCTAATAGAGTGCTAATTTGAAATGGAATTGGGATCCATTTTGAAATTTCTATTGGGACAAGCATTACTTGTTCAAGATAGATTAACGAAACGGTTTGCATTAATTGTAGTCCGCACCAAAGCAGCAAATAAAGAGCAATAATCCTTGTGAAAAGTTTGTTATTTAAAACTCTTTTTAGTTGCTGGTTAAAAGGTTCAGATTGAGAAGCCGGTTTTCTTGCTTTTTTAGCAAATGGGGCAAGTCCCCAGCAAGCAATTAAAGTTGTAAAAGTAGCAATTATCCCTGTAACTCTTCCCATTGAGGTATATCCTTCTACTCCTTTAGATAAGAAACCTGCAGCTACAATTAATCCAGAAGTTCCTGCCAGAATAGAGCCAGTAAATCTAGCTGCATTAAGTCTTGTCCTAATCGCCATATTTTCGGTCAGCTCTGTAGACAATGCTGCAAAAGGGAGATTCACTGCTGTATAAGCTGTCATCAAGAAAATTGCGGTGAATACGTAATAGGTAGTTTTTGTCTCTATACTTCCTGGAGGGACCCACCACATTGCGGCAAGAAATAAACCAAGGGGAACAGCACCTCCGACCATCCATGGGAGCCTTGGCCCCCATTTCGAGCTGGTGTGATCACTCATCCATCCAATTAGCGGATCATTTATTGCATCCCAAAGTTTAGAAACCATAAGCAGTGAGCCTGCAACAAATGCAGGTATTCCTGCAGCACAAGTGAAAAATAGAAATAGATAAGTACCTAACTGTATTGCAGCTAATCCCGTTCCAGCATCTCCCATTGCATAAGAGATCATTAGTCTTGTGCGATTACTCCCTTCGTAAAGCGATGTGGACTTCATCAATCTTTTTTGGATAATGGGACTCGCGAGGTAATAATGGAGGAACAGGAATTAATGTTTACTCCAATCGGAAGTAATTCTTTGGTTCCAGTGCGGGCGTAGTTTAGTGGTAAAACCTCAGCCTTCCAAGCTGATGATGCGGGTTCGATTCCCGCCGCCCGCTTGATATTGCTTCTCATAGCTTAATTCTTTTTGAATAATCGTTAGCGACCATAAGAACCAGGCTGTTACTTTCAATACGTATGTTCGATTGATTTGTTAAGGGTTTTTTTGAGACATTTTTATTTTTTAAAAATGAGGTATCAATATATTTTTTCCATGGAGAAATTGGGGTTGGCAATTCAAAAAGCATTGGGTCTTTGTAAGCATTTAAGCCAAGCCAGATTGCTGCGCCTTCATTGTTTTTGTTAATGCTAAAACCAAGAGTATGTGACCAGTCACTCCAGTCAGGTTTATTAACTTTAATTCCATGCCACTGAATCCAAAAATCGGACGTTTTGACCTTGGTATTATCTTTTTCACTGTTATGAATACAATCTGGGCTAAAAAATTCTGGTAGTTGTTTTCTTAAAGATATGAGTTTTGTTACAAATTCTTTTAAGTCATGATCCCAATTCTCATGGTCCCAATCCATCCATCCAAGTGGGTTATCTTGACACCAAGTGTTGTTATTTCCTCCTTGGCTTCTTCCAACTTCGTCGCCCATTAAAAGCATTGGGATGCCTGGCGACAATATGAGTGTTGCAAGAAGATTTCTTTGTTGTTTTTGCCTTAAATTATTAATTTTTTTATTAGTAGTTGGCCCTTCAACCCCATGATTATAACTATTATTATTATTCTCTCCATCACGATTGTTTTCGCCATTGGCTAAGTTATGTTTTTTGTTAAAACTTACCAGATCTTTCAATGTAAATCCATCATGAGAAGTTATGAAATTTATACTGAAATTATTTGCTAAATTATTATCATTATAAAGGGATTTATTACCTATTAATCTATCTTTAAGAGGCCATATTGTACTTTTCTCGCCCTTCCAAAATTTTCTAATATCATCTCTAAAATATCCATTCCATGTTCTGAACTTTTTCGCTGGGAAATCTCCTAGCTTATAAAGCCCTCCACAATCCCAGGGCTCACTGATTAATTTCACATCACTAAGTTGAGGATCTGTTTCGATTTCTTCAAACAAGGGAGGTTTTTCTAAAGGAATTAAATTTTCGCCTCTGCTTAAAGCAATACCTAAGTCAAATCTAAAGCCGTCAACACCTAATTCAATTGCCCAACATCGCAATGACTCTAAGATTAAGTTTCTAACTAAAGGACGATTGGCAGCGATACTATTTCCGCACCCACTTACATCTTGATAATTTCCATTCTCATCTTGATGGTAGAAAGCTTTAGGACCAAAATTTTTCCAACTTATTTTTGGACCATTTTGATTGCCTTCCGTTGTGTGATTGTAAACAACATCGATTAATACTTCGAGTCCATGATCATGGCAAACCTCTACTAACTTCCTGAATTGTTTTCTTGCTTCTAATGGATTCAAACCATCTACAAAACTTTGATGCGGCGTAAACCAATTTATAGGGCTATAACCCCAATAGTTAACTAGTCCGTCAGGGGCATCACTAGTATCAAAAGCGAAAACAGGAAGCAGCTCAATTGATGTGATACCAATATTTTTTAGATAAGGTATCTTTTCGATTAATCCGATAAAAGTTCCTTTTTTTGTTTCACTAATGCTTGAATCTATTTTTTTAGTGAAACCTCCAACATGTAACTCATAAATAATTGTTTTATTCCATGCATGCTTAGGTCTTGGATGAGATTTTAAATCAAAATAATCCCTTTCTGTTACTACTCCTTTTAGAGAATGACTATAGTTATTAATTCCTTTCCCTTCTTGAGGTCTTATGTAATTTCGCCATCCTGTAATAGCTCTGGCACATGGATCTAAAACAAGATTTTCCTCTGTGGCTTTGTTCTTTTTAATTGATATTCTGTATCCATATAAAGTGCCTTCAGTCAGTCCCTCTACTTCAATATGCCAATAATCTCCTGACCTGTTTTGATGATCTAGGGATATTATTTCTTTTGGATAGTTGTCATTTTCATTTTGGAAGATTAGCAATTCTAGATTTGTTGCATGTGGTGCTGCGATGGAGAAATTAACCCCATCAGGAGTGACTGAGCTACCCAAAGGCCATGCTGAACCAACTTTTACTTTGCTCAATTGTGTTTGTCCTTCAAATTAAGTAATCAAGTAACTTTCCCTCCAAGTTAGGCGGTTGGTTTGTTTTAACAAGTTCTAAAAAACGAAATTCAATTTTTGAAAAAACTTTTATTGAGAACGGACTGCTTTTTTTAATGAATACCTGATAGTCTTTTTCAATAGAACTTCTTTGTTTTTTTGACTTGGACAGTAACTTCAGTTGAAACACATTCTTTCTTAATTAAAATTCAAATTTTTTGAATTTTTTTAAAAACAGTCAACAAAAATTTTCTTGGTTTTTAGGGATTACGGCTTCCATATAGATCTCCTAAAGCCAGAAAAAATCTGATTTTTCATTTATCTGTCTCTTTTTTAGTGTGGGTTTTATTTTGTAATACCAATAAATGTGCTTTTCTGTAGACCTTTGTTAATTCATGAGAATTAAATTTAATGTCTGATTTTCTTTAGAAAAAAGAATTGATTTCAAACTTTAGAGCCATTCTTGATGGTAAATTTGAAAATCCATTTTTTTAGAAGTCTTGTCCTGACTAGCTTCTTGGCGAAAATTCAAAACTCACATCTTTCTTTAATGTATTTGATTGAAATCTTTGAAAGCTTATTGAATCATGACAAAAAGCAGTTATATCTTTTAGAAAGCCTATTGCCACAAGCTCTTTGGGTTGCAGGCAAGTGATTTGGTCCATACGATTAGCAAGATTGAGTTTTATGGAAACTAATTACCTTTTGGTTTCCCTCTTCTTACTCCCTGCTACATACAATCTTTCCAATGAACAAAGCAGATTTAGTCAACCTGGTTGCAGCTCGTACTGAGCTAACAAAAACAGATGTATCTCTGGTAGTAGATGCCGCCATAGATACAATTATTGATTCTGTAGTGGAGGGTAAGAAAGTCTCCATTCTAGGGTTTGGCTCTTTTGAGCCACGCGATCGTTCTGCACGACAAGGCTTAAACCCTAAGACTGGGGAAAAGATTGCAATACCTGCTAAGCGAGTTCCTGCTTTTACCGCTGGGAAGTTGTTTAAGGATCGTGTTCAGGGTTGAGTTTTTTAAAAAGCTGTTTTGCTTGCTTACCTTTTCTTTCGTGAGGGACTCTTTAAAAACGAGTCCTTTTTTTTTGTAAAAACTTAGAATTTATATAAAAAAAATAATGTCGTTTTTATTGACTCAAAAACTGTTACACATATTCAGAATTTTTTAACTCATTTAACGGAGATTACGTTTTGATTGGTTCTCTATATAAAAAAAATAAATTCCAATTTCTTCTTTTTGTACATTTGATTATTCCATTAATCCCATTGATGGCAATAGAAAACAGAGATTTTTTGCTAATTAATACGCTAGTAAAGAGTTGTTATAGAGATATAAAATCTTGCAATCAAGCATTACTTAGAATAAATAATTATCAAATTAATGCAGCAAAAAATAAAAAATTTTCTTGTCAAACTAGATTACTTGGCTTAGAGGCGAATTTAATAATGGCTATGAATTCTGATTTCAAAAGAAAGCAATCTAAAAATATTCTTGATGCGATCAAGAAATATTGTTAAATACAATTAACATATAGATCACTTGATTCTTGATTTGTGACTTAGTCAACAAACTAATGTGAAAAACTAGAACAAAATAGGTTTTTATCAGATTTAACTAAGTAAGCTTAGAACAATAAAGATAAAGAAGTTACTCTAATTAAGAAAATGGGCTCCAAAGCTTCGAATTCCAAGAAAACTAACGATAAGGCAGCAAAGACAAACAAGGTCAAAGAAAATAAATTTAAGAAATCAAGTTCTAATGATCCAGATGTATTAGTAAACCTGCCAGCCGGCATGAAATATAAAGTCCCAGGTAAGCGTCAGAGAGTCATCATAGGTTCAATAGTAATTGGTTTGAACGTTTTATTAGTTATTAGTGTGCTTGTTTATTTTTATAATCCTTCATTTCAGGATTTTGTTTATAATTTTGGTAGAGGCTAGTGTTTATATAACTTTTACAGCGAAATGATTAGGAAAGATTTAGTTAGACTGCTGAAATAGGAAAATATTACTACTAAGGAAAAATAAAAGTAAAGTTTGACTAAGAATTTTTTTTATGAGTTTTGATATAGAAGCATTATATTTTAATGTTTATAAAAGTTTGTTTATTAGTAATGGTACAAAAAAGAAGTCAGGGAAACATATCCAAAAAGATTCCTCAACAGAGAAAGACAACTCTTAAATGGGGAACTAATGGGGAGTTGTCTGCAGTTGATATGGTTCGCATATTAGATCGTTTAAATGATCAAGATTTAACTGAATGTGAAATACCTTTGGAAACAGAAAAAGAAACAAAATTATAAATACTTTTTTTATCTACCGTAATAGCTAATATATAAATAATAATCTATTCCCTTTTATGAAAATACCTATCGTGATTATATCTTTAATAGTAATAATTTTCGGGTATTTACATTTTTTTACTGGCTATAAATCTGCGTTTGAAGCTGATCAGCAATGCCATTATGAATTGCGATTGAAATCTATTGAATTAGAAGGCTTGGGTTGTGACCACGATCTTGAAACTAATCAATGGATCCTTTATCAGAAGGGAATTAATGATAATCCTTCTCAAGTAGTTGAACGTTATCGATATTAACTTATAAATCTTTTATTTATTATTGGGAACATGTATGTTGCGGCAATAGAAGAGATAACAGCTGTAATTATAAATGTTGAATATTGACCAAATGAGCCTGGAAGATAAGTGTTTTGAAGGAAATAAAAATCAACAAGTGAACCAATTGTTCCCCAAATAATGATCCAAGCAGATACGTATGAAACACCAACTACTGTTTTTTTATTCATAGCTTTTGAGTAGGTCAATAAATTTATATGAATAATAATACAAAGCTTTGTTCACTAGCTAATTCCAAAAATTTTAAGTGTTGCTGGTTCTCCAGCGAAAGCTAATTCAGTGAGTATGAGCATTAAAAACCCTATCATGGCTACTCTTGCATTAACAAGTTCAGCATTTTCATTGAAGCCAAAGACTTGCTTTACCTCTTCGCCTTTATTATTTATCCATTTAGGATATGAACTTAGACTTTGGCTTTGATCAGTAATGTCTGGATTTGTCTCTGGTTCAACTATCTTTGTGTCATCAAGATCTGATTTTATACTTTGATTATTGTTATCGGCATCAATTTTAGACATTTGAATTTAAAACCTAATTCTATAGTAAATTATAAACTATTTTTGTTAAGGTTTTGTTTTTACGAGACTTTGTTTTTTGTTTAGATTACTTGAAGCGAGTAACTGTCAAGTTATTTAGAATAGAATGAATTGAAAATAAGATTCAGTAAAATATAATATCCTATCTATAATTAAAATTATAGATAGGATATTATATCAGTTTTGATAGTTGATATATTAAAATACAGATCATTTTTAAAAAATTAAAAAAGGTTTTTCCCTTATTAAGTTTTGTTTGACTATTAATTTATAACTTGTTTTCAGCTCATTTTCTTGCTAAAAAAATATAAAATGTTTTTACAAAATGAATAGTGCTAATCTGTTTATTAATGCGTCGCTTTCAGAGCGCTTTTTTGTTTTTGGTCTTCAAGAACAATCAAAAGAACTTAATTCTTGCCTGTAAAATTGAGCTTGTTTAATAACTATGCTATTAAATCTTACTTGGCTGATTCCTGGACTACCAATAATTGCATCTATTTTTATTGCTTTGCTCTTATTGAGTTTTAGTAAAACAATGAATAGGCTAACTAAGCCAGTATCCTATTTTATCATTATCAGCCTTATCTTTTCGGAAATAATCAACTTTATTTTATTTAAAAAAGATATATCAGGAATTGAGCTACTAATTGGAAGTAACTTCCAATTAGTAGTTGATAGATCAGCTTTGCTGTTTTCCGAATCAATAGGTTTAGTATTCTTATTAATTATGCTTTTTTCAGTTGCAAAACTAAAAAGAAGAAGTGGCTATGTTAGGTACTTTATTCTTTTAGGATTATTAAGTGGCTTTTCTTATTTATTTTCTTTTAGTGGAAGCTTATTTCATAACTTTTATGATCCTTTAATAACATCTTTAGATAAAATAGATATTTCTTTTTAAAGAGATTATTTCATTAGCCATGGATCCTAATGAAAAATAATTTAAGTTTGTTAAATTGATGATTTAGTTATCTGTTGTCATAATATCTTCGTTGTAATAAGCTAAAACTAATTTTATGATTTAAGGTTTTAACTTTGAGTGTCAATTCATCTTTAGATCTTCCAAGCAATATTGCATTAGTACATGAATGGTTCACTCCAAGATCAGCAGGTGGTGCAGAGAATGTTGTTCAGGTAATTGATGATTTGCTTACTGAAATTTCATCGCAACCAGACCTTTTCTCTTTAGTTAATGGAGAGAATTTACTGAAAAATAGTTGGTTGTTTAAAAGAAAAGTAAAAACTAGCTTCATTCAAAAATTACCATTTGGCATCTCACATGTTCAACAATATTTACCTCTTTTACCTTTCGCAATCGAACAGATCGACTTGGAAGGGTATCCCTTGGTTATAAGCAGTAGTCACCTAGTAGCCAAGGGTGTTTTGACTTCGCCTGATCAACTTCACATTAGTTATGTTCATACACCAGTTAGGTACGCTTGGGATCAGATGAATATATATTTAAAACGATCTTTTTTAAGAAGAATAGGTTTAGGACCATTAATTAGATGGCAATTGCATACTTTGAGGCAATGGGATCAATTAAGTAGCTCAAGAGTAGATTACTTGCTAGCAAATTCTAATTTTACGGCAAAGAGAATTTGGAAGTATTGGAGAAGGCGTTCAGAGGTTTTACATCCACCTGTCAATGTCAATCGTTTTGACTGGAAGAAGCCCAGAGAAGATTTTTATTTAAGTGTCTGTAGATTGGTACCTAATAAAAGGGTTGATTTGGTCGTGAGGGCTTTTAATAAGCTTCAATTACCTTTGGTTGTTGTTGGTGATGGAGTCGAAAAAGCACATTTAAAAAATCTTGCAGGCCCAACAGTTCAAATTCTTGGTTATCAGAGCCAAGAGAATATTCAAAACCTTATGAGCAAATGTAGAGCATTTGTTTATGCCGGTATTGAGGATTTTGGGATTGCTCCTGTCGAAGCAATGGCTTCGGGAGCCCCTGTGATTGGTTTTGGTAAGGGAGGTATTTTAGATACAGTGAAATGTTTTAATTCAAATTCAGAGAAAGGTGCAACTGGACTTTTGTTTCATGATCAGACAGTGAAGTCCTTGGTTGAAGCAATTGAATTTTTTAAAGAAAAACAACTTTGGAGAGATTTAAAATCTGAGTTAATTAGGGATTGGAGTAATTCTTTTTCTCAAGATTCATTTAAAAAAAGATTTGAGAAAATCATAAATAGAGCTTGGAGAGATCATATGAATTCTTGTGACATTGCTACTAGTGACCTTAGTTCTACATCAAGAAATCTTAATTAAGTATGGTGTGAATTTATTGCAGTCTTGAGCTTACTAACTCAATAATTTGTGCAAACTAATCCAAAAAAATCTTTATTACGATGGTCTGAGTTCCGTAAAGGTTCTCCAATAATTCCTTTTGAAGTAATCTCACAAGAACCTTCTTCTTTGCCTGCGGTAGAAATAATAAAAAATCAAAGTCGATATGGACGAACATTGAAAAGGATTGGGGATATTGTTTTTTCTTTGCTTGTGTTAACTATAGGCTCACCAGTTTTTATCCTAATTGGAATATTAGTAAAGTTTAGTTCTCCAGGAGCTGTTTTTTATGTTCAAAAAAGAGTAGGAAGAAATTACAAAGAATTTGGATGCATAAAGTTTCGCACTATGTATAAAGATGCTGATGATTTACTCCCAAATTTACTGGATAAATATCCTCTTATGAGAAAGGAATTTGAAAAAGATTTTAAATTACGTAAAGATCCTAGAATAACAAAATTAGGAAGATTTCTGCGAAGGTCTAGTTTAGATGAATTACCACAATTCTTTAATGTTTTAAAAGGGGAAATGAGTGTAGTTGGGCCAAGACCAATTGTTAGTAATGAGATTAATAAATACAGTCTTTTTATGGAAGAAGTTATTTCAGTGAGACCCGGACTAACTGGCTTATGGCAGGTTAGTGGTAGAAACAACCTTAGTTATAAAAAAAGGGTTGAATTAGATTTGGTTTATGCAAGAAATAGAAATTTTCTACTTGATTTAGAAATTATTATTCTTACATTAGGGGTCTTGCTCTTCCCTATGGATAGAGGTGCTTTTTGATTTTATGAATTTATAAATATCATTATCAAGCAAAAGGTAAGAATCCAAGCAAGCTGAAGCCTAAGACTGATATTTAGTATCTTTTTCACTGAACTTTTACTTGCAATAGGAAAAGATCTTGCAATTATTGCTTTTATTGTTTTTTGCCCTTTGTAATAGTTTATTCCCCCCATTCTTACTCCAGCACAATAAGCAAATATTGCTTCAGAAATTCCTGAGTTAGGTGAAGAATCCAAAATGCCATCCTTCCAGGAATCTTTTATTGTGTTGAAAAATGATTTCTTTGTTTTGCAGCAAAGAGGAAGTGTAATTAATACAATTCTTGAAGGGATCCAGACCATTAGATCATCAAGTTTTGCACCAGCAAATCCAAGCCATTTCAATTTCCCCTCTTTATATCCAAGCATTGAATCAATAGTACTAGATGCTTTAAAGATCCATGCCATAGCTAATGGTCCTGGTATTGATTGATCAAACTCCCAGAAAATAGTTCCTAAAAATATCCAAAATAACGGAGCAAAGATACCATCAACAGAATTTTCGCTTGCCGTCTCAGCTGCCGCTCTGAGAATTTCATTGGTATTTAAATTCTCAACATCTCTACCAACTATAAGACTTAGTTTTCGTCTTGAATTACTAAGATTTTCTTTGCCTATCGAATTTATAACTTCTAAAATACTTTTATTTAGACTTCTTGAGGCAAGCGAACTACTTAAAATTAAAGAAAAAAATAATGTACTTAAAATAGGATTTTTCAGTTGAAAAAATAAAAATAATCTTTCTATAAGCCATCCAGTTATGCCACTTAATGATATGACTATAATTGTAATTATTGCGCCTAAAATATATAACTTTGTTTTATTTTCTTTCGCAAACTCTTCAGCTAATCTTCTCAAAAAACTAATAACCACACCCATAAATTGGACTGGATGTGGCAAGCTCCTTGGATCACCTATTAAAAGGTCAAGAAGAAAGGCGATTAAGATTAAGTGAATGATATTTCTAGTCTGATTTAAGCCAACTAAACATAGAGCGAAGTGTTTTGCCTACTTTTTCTATTGGGAGTTCTGAGTCTTTTTGGCGAATTCTCTTCATTTCAGGCTTTCCTTCATCGCATTCTTTTACAAAGTTTTTAGCAAAAGTACCATCTTGAATATCAGCAAGAATATTTTTCATTTCTTCTTTTGTCTCTTTGGTAATTAACCTTGGACCGCTTACGTAATCTCCATATTCAGCTGTATTTGAAATCGAATCCCTCATTGCAGTTAGACCTCCTTTAACCATGAGGTCAACTATTAATTTGACTTCATGCAAGCATTCAAAGTAGGCCAATTCAGGCTGATATCCTGCCTCTACAAGAGTTTCAAAACCAGCCTTGACTAATTCTGAAAGGCCACCACATAAAACTGCTTGCTCTCCAAAAAGATCAGTTTCTGTTTCCTCTTTGAAATTAGTTTCTAAGATCCCAGCGCGTGTTCCACCAATCCCTTTCGCATATGCCATCGCAAGTGATCTAGCGTTGCCTGAGGCATCTTGCTCAATAGCAAATAAAGCAGGAACTCCTTGACCATTTTGATATTCCCACCGAACTGTGTGTCCTGGCCCTTTTGGAGCAATCATTACCACATCGACAAATTCAGGTGGTTTTATTAATTCAAAACGAATATTGAAACCATGAGCAAAACTTAGTATTTTCCCTGGTTTCAAATGAGGTGCTATTTCTTTGGTATAAACATCTTTTTGAAATTCATCAGGCAAAAGAATCATGATCCAATCTGCACTTTCTGAAGCCTCTGAGACACTTAGAACTTCCAATCCATCGGAAGTTGCTTTACTGGCTGATCTGCTTCCTTCATAAAGGCCAACGACAACTTTAATTCCACTATCTTTTAAGTTCAATGCATGTGCGTGGCCTTGAGATCCATAACCAATAATTGCGACGGTTTTATCTTGGAGAAGACCCAAGTCTGCATCGGAGTCGTAAAAAAGTTTTGCCATGTGAGTGGGTATTTCAGAACAGTATTCAGGCTGAGCTTACGAAATAGAGTGCTACGGAGACTACTTTTGTTGAGATATTTTTTTGGCTATCAAGACAATTAAATCAATAAAAAAACAAAATTATCAAATTAACTTTCACTTGGATGATTTATCACTCGGTCGATTAGACCATAATTTTTTGCTTCTTCTGCGCTCAAAAAGTAATCACGATCAGTATCTTTTTCTATCTTTTCATATGTTTGACCCGTCATTTCTGCCATGGATTTATTGAGCATTTCTTTTATTCTAAGAATTTCACGTGCTTCTATTTCTATATCACTAGCTTGTCTTTGAGCAGTGCCTCCCAGAGGCTGGTGAATCATTATTCTGCTGTGAGGTAATGCAAGTCTTTTCCCTTTCGTTCCTGCCGATAATAAAAAAGCACCCATTGAGGCCGCTAACCCCACACAAATTGTTACTAGGTCACTTTTTACATATTTCATCGTGTCATATATGGCTAAACCCGCGGTGACTGAGCCCCCAGGACTATTGATGTACAAATAGATTGGTTTACTGCTGTCCTCAGAATCAAGATAAAGCATTTGCGCTACGAGGCTATTTGCGATGCCGTCGTTTACCTCTTGGCCCAGAAATAGAATTCTCTCCGCACCAAGTCTTGTATAAATATCGACCCATCTTTCAAATTGACTTCCTGGAAGACGGTATGGAACGCTTGGAGTACCTATTGGCATGGCTAGTTAAAGTTTGGTAGTTGAGGTAATGATTTTTAAAATATTTTGGGAAAAATTATTTAGTTATGTGGGCAAGACCTTCTCTCCTGGTAAATCTTTTCTACTAGAAAGAACGCGATCTATGATCCCATAATCAACTGCTTCATGAGGGTTGAGGTAACTCATTCGATCTGAATCTTTGGACAATTGATCTACTGATCTTCCAGTGTTATGGCTAAGAATTTCTAGCATAGCTCTCTTGTTGTGAATAACTTCCTTAGCTCTGATTTGAATATCAGTTGCTTGGCCTTGTGCGCCACTTCTAGGCTGATGAAGAACAATTGATGCATGGGGTAATGCGGCTCGTTGACCTTTTGTACCTGCCGATAGGATTACTGCTGCAGTTCCCATTGCTTGACCTATACAAATTGTGTGTACGGGGGGCTTCACATATCTAAGCGTGTCGCAAATAGCAAAGGCTTCAGTTTCAAATCCAATTGCATCTCCTGTATACCAACTTGTTCCAGTTGAGTTAATGTAAAAATAAATAGGTTTTTCTGAATTATCAAATTCTAGATAAAGAAGTTGGGCAATAATTAGTTCTGTTACGTCCATTCCTAGTTGCCTTTTTGCATCATCATCGGAAAAAAGCGGCAGGCCTAAATAAACTATCCTCTCTTTTAAAAGAAGGGATGGTAAATCAGGGGGTGGAGTTCTCATTACGGCAGAATCGCCATAATACGGTTGTGATGCAGTCATATGAAGTTTAAGTATCCTTGGACTCGAGCCTAGCTAGATCTAGCCTTGAGATGCTTTTGTTTTTTAAAATTTGTTCGTGGGCTGATCATTGGAAGCTTTACTAAAAACCATTCGCCCTGTCGGTGTTTGTAATGCTCCAGTCACAACTACTTCTATTCTTTTACCTATCCATTGAAAGCCCTCTTCTATAACAACCATTGTGCCATCTTCAAGGTAGGCAATACCTTGTGAATTTTCCTTCCCTTCTCTGACTACTTTTAAATTTAATTTTTCACCAGGTTGAACTTCTGGCCTAACTGCTAGCACTAGATCGCTCAGATTTAGAGCTTTTATTTCTTGTACTTGTGCTACCTGAGATAAGTTGTAATCAACAGTTATTAACATTCCTGAAATGTCTGATGTTAATTTTAAAAGAATTTCATCAGTTCCTTCTCCTTCATATTTTGTACTGTTAATAACTAATCTTCTCCCATAACTTTCTCTCAATTGGTTTAGCAATTTAAGACCTCTCCTTCCTTTACCACGTTTCTCATTGTTACTTGAGTCCGCGAGTTTTTGTAACTCGTCCATAACTGATTGAGCGACAATTATTTGCCCTTCTATGAGCCCAAATTTAAGTAGAGACTGAATTCGACCATCAATTATTACACTTGTATCTAAAACTTTTGCACTCGCTGGGGTTAGAATTCCATCTGCCATCAATAAAGATTCAGTGCTGTTCGGATTGAAAAGACGTAAAACTGTTCGACCATGAACATCAGCAAGGTTATATCCAAGTACTCCAAAAAATATGTTACTTAGAACAGCAAAAATTGGCTTTACAAAAAATAATTCAGCGGGTAAAGGTAAAAGTAATACAGGTACCAACAAAAGTGTTGCTATGAGAAGTCCAAGAACAATGCCAACAGATCTACTGACAAGTAGATCTGTTGGCATTGTTCTAATTCTTTTTGTTAATTTATTTCTAAATTGCTGAAAAAGAAACGCAATTAAAAGACCTACAAAAGCCGTTAATCCTGATAGAGCAATTTTAAAATTCTTTAGATTAGTAATATGATCTAAAGTCTCTTCAGGTAACCAATTCACCCCAATCCATCCGGTGATTGCACCTGATATAAGAAATAAAACCAGAATAACTATGTCTGCCATATATTCAGGTTATGCTTGCTTCTCATTTTTTACTAAAGCTTTATTTATTTTCAAAGATTTGGGCTGCAAAAGTGACCATTTATTTGGGTTTGTATATCTAGAGCTCAAATGGTAGCCCCACCAAGAAGTGCATATTTGCATATACCCTTTTGCCATAAAAGATGTTTTTACTGTGATTTTTCCATTATCCCTTTAGGTGATAGCGCCCAAGTTACTGGTAGTCCAGGGATAACTTCTATTACCGCATATTTGGATTTACTTCATAGAGAAATTTCAATTAACCCTCCAGGTCCTGCTTTATCAACAATCTATATAGGTGGTGGAACCCCTTCTTTATTGAAAAAAGATGAGTTAGGTGATTTGTTGAAAAATCTTCAAAGAAAATTTGGATTTCAAGATGGTGCAGAGATAACTATGGAGATTGATCCAGCAACATTTGTTGAAAATGATCTGAACGGATACATAGAAATTGGAATCAATAGATTTAGCTTGGGAGGTCAGTCATTTGATGACAGTACTTTGGCTTCAATTGGAAGAAAACATAATGGTTCTCAATTAATAGAGGCTTGTAATTGGGTAAATGATTTATTTAAAAAAGGGCTGTTAAGAAGCTGGAGTCTTGATTTGATTCAAAATCTTCCAGGATTAAATTTGTCTAAGTGGATAAAAGAGCTTGAACAAGCAGTAAAAATTGAAGCCCCTCATTTGTCAATTTATGATTTAACTATTGAACCAGATACTGTTTTTGGAAGAAGACATAAAAAAGGTGAGTTGAAAATCCCAATTGAAACTGAAGCTCAAAAAATAGATTTCGTAACTAATAAATTCCTGAAAAGTAAGGGTTTTTCTAGATACGAAATTTCAAGTTACGCATTGCCTGGGCATGCATCTAGACATAATCGTATGTATTGGAGTGGTTCTGGTTGGTGGGGTTTTGGCATGGGAGCAACAAGTGCACCTTGGGGGGAGAGATTTTCTAGACCCAGAACAATTGCCAGTTATAAAAAATGGCTTGATCAGCAAGGGAGTCAATTATTAGAGCAAACTTTGTCTAGAGATAAGTCAAAACCAATGCCATTGGATGAACTACTGATGATTGGTCTCAGAAGGCGTGAGGGTGTTCATTTGGAGGAGCTTGCTAAAAATGTGGGATGGACTCAGAAAGAATGCGATAAGAATTTGAAATTATTGCAAAAATTCTGGCTAAATTCTTTAAATGAAGGATCTCTAGTAAGAAAACATGGAAGGTATTTTTTAAGTGATCCTGAAGGAATGCAAATTAGCAATCAGGTTTTAATTCAAATGTTTTTGTGGTGGGATTCACTTGATTTAGATTAGTAGAATTAATCCATTTTTTTAAGGCATCGATGCAAAGTTCGCGTCCTGCAATTAAAGGCTTCGCAAACGGGGGCTGTGCAATCGAAAGGCCAAGAATATCAGCAGTAACTCTTACCTGACCATCACAATCACTCCCCGCACCGATGCCAATTATTGGAATGTCTAAATGTTTTTTTAATCGGCTGGCAATTTCTCCTGGTATGTGTTCTAGAACTATTGCAAAACAACCTGATTCTTGAAGCATTTCTGAATCGTTGAAAATTTTTTCTTGACTATGTTTATCTTTAGCTTGTGTTTTATATCCAAGTTGATGAACTGATTGTGGAGTTAGGCCAAGATGCCCCATTACTGGGATTCCCATTCTAATAAGTCTTTTAATAACTAATAAAGTCTCAGGTTCCGCTCCTTCAAGTTTCACTGCTGAAGCAGTGGAGTTTTTCAGGAGAGTTCCGGCAGCTTCAACAGCCTTGTCTTCTCCACATTGATAACTTAAAAAAGGCAGATCACATACTACTAAAGGTTGCTGGGAAAGGGGTTTAGAAAAACCTCTGCAAACTGCTTGTGTATGGTGAAGCATTTGATCAAGTGTTACCGGAAGTGTCGTTGCATGACCCAAGACAACCATTCCAAGTGAATCCCCAACCAGAACAACATGAGCTCCTGCTGCCTCCACTATTGAAGATGAGATAGCATCCCAAGCTGTTAATACAGTTATCTGTTTGCCCACCTTTTTAAAGTTAACTAATTCTGTGGTTTGCATGTAATTCTTAATAACGAGTTTAGCTGTTGCTAGGATATTATTGACTCGGCCCCATGCGGCTGTGACGCCTAAACCTGGTCAGGACCGGAAGGTAGCAGCCATAATGGATGCTCAAAGCAGGCGTGGACTCCGGGTCACCTTAATTAAAGCAAGTTGATAATTCTCAACGATTTTGTCTCAGACGTAAAAATTCCGGTATTGAGGCTCCTGATTCTCTAACTTCTGGCTGTTCGTAAAGTGATTGAGGCGATAATCTTGCTCTATTTCTCTCGTTTGAGTAAATCTGATTACTGTCGAATCCAGTTGCAATAACGGTTACTTGGATTTCTCCTTCAAGTTTTTCATCAACAACTGTACCTACAATGATGTTGGCTTCTGGGTCTACCACATCAGATATAACTTCAGAAGCTGAAGTCATGTCCTCTAGAGTCATATCTTTCCCACCAGTGATGTTTATTACACATCCTTTTGCTCCATCTATTCGAGCTGCTTCCAAAAGTGGGCTATTAATTGCCGCTTGAGCTGCTTCTAGTGCTCTAGATCTTCCAGAGCCTAAACCAATTCCTAAAAGTGCACTACCAGCTTCTGTCATCACAGAACGCACATCAGCAAAATCTACGTTAACCAACCCAGGGCAAGTGATTATGTCGCTTATTCCTTGAACTCCTTTCATCAGAACATCATCAGCACTTCTAAAGGCCTCTTGCAAAGGTGCTCCGGAAATTACGTCTTTTAATCTGTCGTTTGGAATAACAATTAATGTATCAACATTCTCTGCAAGCCTCGCGATACCCTCATCTGCTTGTCTTAAACGACGTTTCCCTTCAAAGCTAAATGGTTTAGTAACTATCCCTACTGTTAAAGCACCACTTTCTTTGGCAACCTGAGCGACAACAGGGGCAGCACCTGTTCCAGTTCCTCCGCCCATACCAGCAGCTATAAATACCAGGTCTACACCTTCTAAGGCTTGTTGGAGGTCAGCTCTAGATTCTTCTGCAGCCTTTTGACCAATGCTAGGATTACCGCCTGCACCAAGTCCTCTAGTTAAGCTTTGACCAAGCTGAACTCTATGAGTCGCAGATGATTGGATAAGAGCTTGAGCGTCTGTATTGAGAACACGATATGTGACTCCATCAAGATCACTATTAATCATCCTGTTGACGGCATTACTTCCGCCACCTCCAACGCCAATAACCTCAATACGTGCAGATTGACTGGGTAGGATTCCTTCATCCATGTTGAAACTAGATTTGTTTCCCATTCCCATCACCATATTCAGGATTAGAACTCGTTTTGGGCATTATGAACATCATCCATGAATTCTGTTGGCTTATAAGTTCAAATTGATTAACAAATTAATTTCCCTGATTGCCCCTGAATTATTACAAATATGCTAAGGATTTTTGAAAAGTCGTGTCGTAGTAAGGCTTTTACCTTCTGTTCTCTGGTTTTTTTTCTATTTTTAATTCTGGTTTGAGTGGATCTTTAAGATTCACGATTTTTACTTTTGTGTTGATTAAAAGATTTGGTAATGATTTTTGTAGTTGGTTAAGCTTATTAATTTGCTCGATTAAGCGATCAGTTCCCGACCCTATAAGGACTGAATCGAAGTGCTCGGTTCTTAGGCTTATTTCTTCAAGGGAATTTATTTTGATTTTTTGAAGAGGGCTTTGGAAGTTAAATCTGTTTTTTATTATCAGGAGAATTTCTTTTTTTTTATTTGGATTCCAATTTTCGATAGATAATTTGATTTTATTTTTTTTTGACTGATTTACAAACTGAAGTGGTATCCAAGATCCCTCCATATCAATCATTCCTTTTTCTGTGGTATTTGATAAAACTCGACTCGCTAAAGCAACTGGTTCTCTTTCTAAAAAATTTAAATGAATTTCGGGAGGGAAAATTTTTCGGCTTACGGAAACTGCTTTAATAGGTAGATTTCTTATTAAATAAGATTCAATTTCTTTTGGATTTAATTCCAACAAATTTTTTGGATAAAAAATACTGGTGGTTTTTTTAATTTCGTTTTTTGTTATTCCAGATAGACCTGTGATTCTAGTTTGATCAAAACCAATTGGTTTCCAAGCCTGGTTTAAAAATGTAATGATCAGACAAATTGAAGTGCTTGAGAAAAAAAGTAATTGCCAAAGTTCAATAAGAAAATTCTTATTTTGAAAAATAAGCGAAACTTTTCTAGTTGATTTTCGATTATTTTTACATGAGGTTCTGCTTTTTCTTTTGTAAGATTTCAAAGGTCGCATCTTGCTCTGGACATGAGTTTGTCCATCCATTGACGAGCACGCTCAGCATCTGAAAAAGGCACATCTATTTCTTTACCTGAACCAATAAGCCTAAGTCGGCAGCGTCCTTCAGATTCTTTTGTTAGAGGAGCTTCCCCTGAACTCAGAGCCATTAGCTCAACCATTTCTAATTTCTTAACTTCAAAAGTTGCTTCCTCCTTGAAGCTACCAGCCTCAAAGCTGCTCCAGCATAAAATCCCAGCTTTTAATCGAGCAGCTCCTGTTCCATCAAGTTTTGCCAGCTCTGAACCTTTAGCCCAAATCAAGTAGAGATTCTGTCGTCTTCTCTCGATCCAACCAAGAGAAGCAATTAGAATAAAAGCCATAAGCAATGGCAACCAAAGAAGACCGTGAATCATTTTTTGAAATAGAGGTCTAAAAATGTCATGGTTAATTCATTCTCTAGCTGTTTCTATGAGATTAGCAACAAGTTTTTCTAGTTTTATTCCTGAAGCTTCCCACAACATGGGATACATGCTTGTTCTAGTAAAGCCCGGCAAGGTATTGACTTCATTTATGTAAATCTGTTGCGAACTCTCTTGATAAAAGAAATCGACTCTAGCTAAGCCACAAGCATTGATAGCTTTACATGCCTCGATAGCTAACTTTTGTATTTTATTAGATATGTCTACGTTCAAGTCAGCTGGGATGATTGCATTGCTTAAGTAATCATTATATTTTGATTCATATGTATACCAATCAGTTTCAAATTTAACTTCGCCAATAACTGAGGATTTCATTTTGGACTTTCCTAATACGCCACATTCAAGTTCTCTACCTTCGATATTTTTTTCTACTATTATCCTGTCATCGTATTTTGCTGCAATTTCTATCCCATGAATGAGTTCTTGCTTTGACTTTGCTTTGGTTATGCCAATAGAGGAACCCAAATTAGCTGGCTTTACAAAACATGGATAATGTATTGTTGTTTCTATTTCATAAAAAATATTTTTCATTAATAATTTATTTAATAAATCCTCTTTATGTAAAAAAACATACGGAGTTTGAGGAAGGTTGAATGATTTAAAAATTGATTTCATTGCTATTTTATCCATCCCTAATGATGAACCGAGCGTTCCTGATCCAACAAAAGATTTTCCTGTTAATTTAAATAGTCCCTGAATAACGCCATCTTCCCCATTTGGTCCATGCAGTGCAGGGAACCATACATCAATGTTGTTGCTTAATATTGAAAAGTTACTGAGATTATTAATGGAAACTTTATTGGTTTTTGTTGTGATAATTGTTTTTTTTTCTTCCAATAAAATTGACTTTGAGTATTCTGTATTCTCCCAAACCCCATTCTTGTTTATATAAATTGGATTTACAATAAAGTTTTTACTATTGTAAGGATGAGATAGAGCATTATAAATTGTCTTAGCTGATTCTATGGAAACTTCGTGTTCGCTTGATTCACCACCGAAAACCAGTCCGATAATTAGCTTTGAATTTGACATATTTATTTAGCTCTCAATATTCTTTAAGCGTGGGTTATTGAATTAATTAACATTTATAACAAACTTCCAGTTAATGAGAATGGACGTATCTCATTGATTTTTATATTCACTATTTCTCCAGGTTGAGGTGATTCTCTATCAATTGAAGACTTTGGGAAAAATGTTAATCGATTTGTTCTAGTCCTTCCTAGTAATTGGGAACTATCTTTAGAATTTATGCTCTCAACGAGTATTTCCTGTAAGGAGTTTTTATACCTTAAGTTTCTATTCTTTGCAGTCCTTTCTACTAAGTTATTAATTTCTCTTAGTCGATCGATTTTTATTGTTTCAGATAATTGATTAGGCCATAAGGCAGCTGGGGTATTTGGTCTGGGAGAATAGGCTGCAGTATTTACCAAGTCAAATTGAACATCCTCAATAAGTGATAGGGTCTCTTCGAATTCTTCTCTCGTTTCTCCAGGAAAAGCTACGATTGCATCAGAAGTAATTGAGGACTCAGGCATTATTTGTTTTATATAATTTACAATTTCTTTATAGGTTTGAACAGTATATCCTCGACCCATATTTTTGAGTATTTTATTACTTCCACTTTGGACTGGTATATGAAAGTGTTCACAAACCTTAGGAAGTTTTGCACATATGTCTATTAATTCTTTCGTGAAATACCTAGGGTGACTTGTGGCAAACCTTATGCGCTCTATTCCCTCAATATCATGAATATATTCTAGTAAATATGAAAGTGTTAATTGCCCAGAATTATTGAATTCATAAGCTTTAAAGTCTCTGCCATAAGCATCTATATTTTGCCCTAAGAGGGTTATTTCTTTATACCCAATTCTCGCTAACTCTTCTATTTCATGTTTAATAGCTTGCGGTGTTCGTGATTGTTCTTTACCTCTGACCGATGGAACTACGCAATACGTGCATCTCTCATTGCACCCGTAAATAATGTTAACCCAGCCACATATGGCGCTCTCTCTTCTCGCTGTCGCAATGTCTTCGTAAATGTGCTGCTCATCAGTCGCTAATACTTGATGTCCGTTATCAACTTGATTAAGAAGAGTCTCCAGTCGATTTGCATGCTGAGGTCCCATCACAAGATCTACTTCAGGAACTCTTCTTAAAAGTGTTTCTCCTTCTTGTTGAGCTAAACATCCTGCAATAATAATTTTTAAATTAGGATCTAATTTTTTCCTTCTAGCTTGCCTTCCTAAATAGCTGTAAACTTTCTGCTCAGCATTATCACGAATAGTGCATGTGTTGTAGAGAACTAAATCTGCCTTAAGTTCCTCCTCTGCAAGCTCATATCCCATTGTTTGCAAAATGCCTGACATTCTCTCTGAATCAGCTTTATTCATTTGACAACCGAAAGTGGTAATCCAGTAGCTTCCTCTATGGCTTCTAAAAGACTTGCTTTGTTTGGTAGGAGCTATGGATGTAGTCATCGCAGATTAATTTTTTCCTAGGGAAAAAAGATTTTTGAGATTGTCCTAAAAATTTTTAAGGGCGAGCGAGGGGATTCGAACCCCCGTATAGCGGCGCCACAAGCCGCTGCCTTAACCACTTGGCGACGCCCGCCTTGTGCTTTTAATCTACCAATGATTTGTCATTTTGAAATTCCAAAATGATTTTGGTAAAATATTTAGCTTGTTAGTATTGTAGATAGTACGAATTAAAAATATCACTTTTTATATCTTGATCAAAACGCAATTGACAGGTATAGAAGTTACTGTGTAAGTAAAACCCACAATAATAAAAGCTCGGGATTGAAATCTGTTAACAAGTGAATTTCGCAAATGATGTTGAATTTATTGCAAGTCCTCCAAAGTCTGGGCGAGTTGATGTTCTTGTTCCAAGATGTTTAATTGGTAATGGACATGATGTGTTGGGAACCTCAGTTGATAAAGAAGGATTGTTGTCTGTTCGGCTTGAGTGGCGAGATGGAACAATTACATCAATTAGGGGCTTAGAAAAAACTTCAAAAGTCTCTGAGGAAATCCTTTTGCCAAGATTTGCAGAGCCGCATGCACATATAGATAAAGCATTTTCATGGTCACGTTCACCTAACTTGAGGGGTAGTTATCAAGAAGCATTAGCAGCAAATCTCCGTGAATATGAATTGAGGTCCGAAGAAGAATTAATTTTCAGAGTTGAAAAGTGTCTCAACCTAGCTCTTTTTAATGGGATTAGGGCAATTAGATCTCATATAGATAGTTTTGGAAAAACAGCAATGAGAGATTGGGATCAGATAGAAAGTATTAGAACAAAATGGCAAGAGAAATTTTTTTTACAGTTTGTGGCTTTGGTCCCATTAGATTTTTGGCAAAGTGATGAAGGCGAGCTTTTAGCTCAAAGAGTTGCTCTAAATGGAGATCTCTTGGGTGGGGTGATAGCGCCACCTTTCAATAAAAGGAACACTTTTAAGTCCTTACTTCACCTAGTGAAACTAGCAAATAGACTTAATTGTGATATCGATCTTCATATTGATGAGTCTCAATTTTGCCCGGCCGGGGGCTTGAAATTACTTCTAGAAGTATTAGGCCAAGTTAAAAATGAGATATCAATAACTTGTAGTCATCTAAGCAGTATGGGATTGTTAAGAGAAAAGGAGATTTCATTTTTAGCGAACAAAATTGCTAAGAACAGATTAAAAGTAGTTTCTTTACCATTAACAAATTCTTGGCTTTTAGGAAGAAAAGATCGATCCACCTTAACGAAAAGACCATTAGCACCGATTTTTCAACTTCAAAAAGCGGGAGTCGATGTATCTGTAGGAGGTGACAATATAAATGATTCATGGTTCCCTTTGTCTAATTTTGATCCTATAAATTTAATGTCATTCTCCATGACAATTGCTCATTTATCTCCCTGGGACAGATTGGGCCTTTCTCCATTTACTTGGTCTCCAGCAGATTTACTTAACCTTAAATGGGATGGCATTTTTCAAAAGGGAAGTCCTGCGGATTTTATTTTGTTAGATTCAACTAGTTGGGTGAAAGCATTGTCTGAGAGACCTAAAAGAAGAGTAGTAGTTAATGGTGAATTCTTGAATGAATTGCCTAAAAACAAAAAAACAACATTCACAAATCATGAGTCATGACTAGTAAAGAGAAAATAGAGTTGCTATTAAGTGAACTAAAGCAAGTATCTCATCTAGAGATCTATCAAAAAACTAGTGATTTAAAAAGGTTCTCTAAAGATTTCTTTGATTATTCACCAATATTGATTAATGAATTGAAAGATTGCTTGGCTGACATAGTTGTAAGACCACTTTCGGTAGATGCCATTATTGATGTTGCTCGAATTTGTAATAAGTACTCAACTCCGCTAACACTTAGAGGGTCAGGGACAGGGAACTATGGGCAAAGTGTTCCCCTCGATGGTGGAGTAGTCATGGTTATGTCTGGTCTAAGGAAAATTAGAAATTTCGATTCAAAATCAGGTGAAATTACAGTTGAATCTGGTTGTTTGCTTAGAGATATCAATGATGAGTTGATTAAACATGGCCGACAATTACGGTTGCTTCCAAGCACATGGAGAAGCGCCTCTATTGGCGGCTTCATCGCTGGTGGTTCAGGTGGAATCGGATCCGTTCGTTGGGGCTTCCTGCGAGATCCTGGCCATTTGCAATCCTTAGAAATAATAACGACTGAGGATTCCCCAAGAAAAATAGAATTGAATGCAAACAAGTCTGAGGCATTGAACCATGCTTATGGAACCAACGGAATTATTACTGCGCTGACATTAACGACTGCTCCATCTGTTGAATGGCAACAAATAGTTGTCGACTGTTTTGATTGGGATCAGGCTGTTGACTTGTTAGGCAAATTTAATTGTGCTGCACTTGAGCTTTATTTGGGAACCTTATTAGAGAAAGAAATTCTTAACTGTCTTCCGCATTGGTCTGGCAAACCTTCAAGTAAACATAGGATTTTATTGCTGGTCGCGCCTGATGGTGTTAGTACAGTTGAGCGACTTGCAAAGTCGGCTGGTGCGGATTTTGATGACTTGGGCCCGGAGAATCTGAAGGCTGGGACAGGCCTTCGAGAGCTTTCTTGGAACCACACAACTTTACATATGCGTGGCATTGACCCTGATTGGACTTATTTGCAAATGCTTCTTCCTCAGCCTGAATCTGAAATGATGAGAAAATTGAAATCTGAGTGGGGATCCAATCTTCTATGGCATTTGGAATGTGTTCGTCAAAATGGAGTTCAAAGAATAGCTTCACTCCCACTTGTTAAATGGCAAGGTGAAGAGGCTATGAATCAATTAATCAGTCAATGCAGAGACCTTGGCGCCGTGATTTTTAATCCGCATACAATCACTGTTGAAGATGGAGGTCTAGGTGTAATTGATTCTGATCAAGTGCAAGCTAAGAGTGACTTTGATCCAAAAGGGATTCTCAATCCAGGTAAACTCAAAGGATGGACTCTAAAAGGCAATTGATTTATCAATCTATTAAATAATTTAAATTGTCAATATTTTCCTTTGAAAAAGATCTCCTATTAAATAGAGTGATCCTGTAATTACAGGTGGTGGAGATGGCCATCTATGTTGCTTCTTATGTGCTGATAAAACATCTTCCACACTGAGCGCTTCTTTGATATGGTCTTTAAATTCAGGGCAAAAACTTAAAATTTGATCTTTGGACCAGCTTTGTTGACCAGGAACAGGAACTAGCCATACTAAATCATTTTCTCTGATTAGCTTCTGTAAAATGCCTATCATGTCTTTTCTTTCTTGAATTCCTAGTATCCAAATAATTCCATTTTCTTGATTAGTCCATGTGTCTCGTTCAATGGATAATTGGTTTGCCGCATGAGGATTATGTGCACCATCAACAACTATTGGCAATCCTTTCCATTTTGTTGATTGAAGTCTTCCAGGCCATTTGGCAAGAGAGAAACCCTCTCGAATTTGTTCTTTAGAAATAGACCATCCAATATTTTTTAAGGATTCAATAACTCCTTTAGCTACAGCTGCATTTTCTTTTTGTATCGCACCTGATAGACCGAGTTCCCAGTCTGATGGAAGTGGGTCTACCCAATGAATGACTGCTTGTTGCTTTAGGGCAGTTTCTTCGAAAACTTTTTTTACAATATTGTGTTGAGCAGCTGAAATGACAACACTCTTTGAAGTTATTACAGCTGCTTTTTCAGTAGCTATTTTTTCTAGATTATCACCCAGGTATTCACAATGATCAAGACCAATAGCTCCAAATGCAATAATAGGTCTATACTTATGTGCGGTTGTTGCATCAAGTCTACCTCCGAGCCCTACTTCAAGGATAAGAAGTTCAACTTCTTTTAAAGTAAAATATTTAAGTGCTATTGCAATAACAAATTCAAAAGGAGTTAATCTGTATTTTTCTGCAATTGGAGTAAGAGCGAGACTTAATGATTGAAATTCTTCTTTAGGTATATGAGTTTTGTTGATACATATTCTTTCCACCCAATCAACTAAATGGGGCGAAGTGGTAACTCCAGTTTTGATATTGACTAAGCTTAGAACACTATTAATGAAAGCTGAAATAGAGCCTTTCCCATTCGTTCCGGCAATATGAATGGCAGGTGTTTTTTTGCAGGGCTCTCCCATGGCTTTAATAGCCGATAACATACGATCTAATCCCAGATTCATTTCTTTATATTCTGCGATCTTGGTTTTAAAAATGAAGTTCGATTTTGTTATGAAAGTTTCATCAGACATATGTCTAGTCTCGCTATGAGCTCTTTGACTTCTTTTTTTGTAATAGTTAAAGGTGGAACTATCCTTACTACCTTTGTGCCAGCTGATACTAGAAGAAGTTTTTCTTCTAAGGCGGATTTGACAATATCAAGAGATGTTATTTTGATATCGTCTTTTATTACGAGACCTTGAATAAGACCAACGCCTCTTGTGGAGATAAATATATCTGAATATTTTTCTGATAGTCTAATTAATCCCTCTTTTAACTGATCACCTCTGTCGTTGACTTTATTTAGGAGGTCTCTTTTTTGAATTTCTTTCCCAACGGTCAGAGCTGCTCTACAAGCGAAAGGATTCCCTCCAAAAGTGCTTGCATGATCACCTGGCTGAAAGACATCAGCCAGCTTATTAACTAATAAGGCTCCTATTGCATGACCTCCTCCAAGGCCTTTGGCTAATGTGAAAACATCAGGTTCAATTCCTAGTTGTTCATATCCCCAAAGAGTACCTGTCCTTCCCATTCCAGTTTGGACTTCGTCAAATATCAATAAAACATTGTTGTTCGTACATTTTTTCCTTAAAAGCTCAAAGAATGATTTTTTCCCAATATTTATTCCTCCCTCACCTTGTATGGGTTCAATTAAAACAGCTGCAATTGTTGGGCCTGTTTTTTCTAAATCATCAAATAAATTTTCAAAAGATTTACTATCGTTATAAACAAAGTACTTAAATCCCTGAACAATTGGCTCGAAGCCTTTGTGATATTTCGGTTGCCCAGTAGCACTCACTGCTGCAAGAGTTCTTCCGTGAAAGCTTTCCTTTGAGCAAAGAATAACTGGATTGTCGATGTTGCGTTCAATATGCCCATATTTTCTTGCCAATTTAATTGCAGCTTCGTTTGCTTCTGCACCGCTATTACAGAAAAATACACTCTTAGCAAAACTATTAGAAGTTAACCAATGAGCTAATTCTTCTTGCTCTGGGATACCGTAAAGATTAGATACATGTTGAAGTTTTCTTAATTGCTTTGATAAGGATTTATTTAGAGCTTTATCACTGTGGCCTAACGAACAAGTGGCAATGCCAGCTACCGCATCAAGATATTTTCCACCTTCTTTGTCCCATACCCACGCGCCTTTACCTTTAACGAGGTCTAAAGGAAAACGATTGTAAGTGTTCATTATTGAAGTGGGAGCGGTCGGACTTGAACCGACAAACCCGAAGGTGCCGCATTTTGAGTGCGGTGCGTCTACCAATTCCACCACGCTCCCATAGATCTATTTTATGTCAAAAATAGCAAAAATATGAAACTAAGCCGCATTTTTTTGAGTATTAATATTATCTTCACTAACTGAGTTGCTGGTTAGGGGATTTTGAGGTGTTATTTTTTCAAACTTTCTAGAAATAATAGAACCTGCATTAGTTAATTTTTCTTCAAATTTTTCATAACCTCTATCTAAGTGCTCGAGGCCCGTGAAAATACTAGTCCCTTTAGCAGAGAGACATGCAAGGATAATGGCAGCTGAAGACCGTAAATCTCCTCCCATCACATTTGAACCTAAAAGTTCTTTTACTCCTTTTATATGAGCAGTATTATTTTCAAGATAAATACACGCGCCCATTTTATTTAGCTCCAAAACATGTTGCATTCTCTTCTCGAAAACGCTTTCTTTGATTTTGCTTGAACCTTTAGCTGTGGCCATCAATGACATAAATGGAGCCTGAAGATCAGTTGGGAAACCAGGGAAAGGACTTGTGGTTATTTCAACTCCTGAAATGTCTCTTGGAATGATTTTTAAATAATGATTCCCATGAGGAGATATTGAACAGCCACATTCTTGTAGTTTTGAAATAACAGCACCCAAATGATTTGGGATTACCGGACCAATTGTTAGTGGTGATCGTGTTATTGCTGCCGCAATAAGAAAAGTTCCTGCCTCTATTCTGTCGGGGATAACACAATGAGAAGTTCCTCTTAAAGATTCCACTCCGATGATGGTGATTTTTTTCGTTCCGGCACCAAAAACCTTTGCTCCCATTGAATTAAGCATTTTTGCTAAATCCTGTATCTCTGGTTCTCTAGCGGCGTTCGATATTGTTGTTTTGCCCAAAGCTAAGCAAGAAGCCATTACAATGGTTTCTGTTGCTCCAACGCTTGGATATTTAAGAGTAATATTTGCACCATGTAACCTTTTGTTTTTGGATGAAACTTGAGCTTTTACAACATCATCCTTAACTTCAACTTCCGCTCCTAAAGCTTTAAGACCATTAATGTGTTCATCAACAGGTCTTGCTCCAATATTGCAACCACCTGGTAAAGGAATTTTTGCTTTTCCAAGTCTTGTCAGTAATGGCCCAACACAGAAAAAACTTGCTCTTAAGCTATGAACCAGTTGATAAGGTAATTCTGCGTTATGAATGAATTCTGAATGAATCTCAATTGAATTATTCGTTTTAGTTAACTTTGCACCCAAATTAATGAGAATCTCTGACATTACTTCAATGTCCGTAAGTTGTGGGAGATTCTCAATAAGGAGCTTTTCTTTGGTAAGAAGAGCCGCAGCCATAAGAACTAGCGAAGAATTCTTCGCCCCACTAACCTTTAAAACCCCACTAAGTGGACGCCCCCCTCTTATCGCTAGATGTGGCGGAATAACATTCCTTTTAATTGTCGCCACACTAGTCATATTGGAGCGAACTGCTTACTCAGCTATAATGCCAAGTGGATTTAAAATAGTCCAGTCAACCTTATTGAAAATTGATGGGTTCAAATTAAATATTGATAATGTTGAAAGATTGAATAAAATTTTTAATATATTTTTATCTTCTTTTAAATTTAAGAAAAAAATCAGCGGTTATTTCAATGCAAGAAACTTTTCTGCTTTTTAAAAATTAAATAATTTGAGGTTGGAAAATTAATAATTCATATTCTCCATTGATTACAAGTAAAAGGAACCCTTTGGTTAGAAAATTAAGGGGCCTTTTGAAAAAAAATGGACGTGAAGAGCACGCTTCTCTTTTGCTTGAGGGGTCGCATTTGCTAGAAGAGGCTTTGAAAACAAATTTTTTGCCCACAGAAGTTATTGCAACTCCTGAATGGTGTGATGAACATCAGGAAGTCTTAAGAAAAATAGCGTCAAGATCTGTATTAACCCTAGTAACTAAAAACGTTTTAGAAGCATCTTTATCAACAGTGACACCTGATGGCGTCGCTGCGGTATTCCCAATACCAGGGTTACCAAAAGTGGAACAAGACCCAAAACACATATTAGCTTTAGATAGGATTCAAGACCCTGGCAATTTGGGAAATTTATTCCGATCAGCTCTTGCTGGTGAGTATGAAGTTATTTGGTTAGCTTCCGGAGCAGATCCTCTAAATCAAAAGGTTTTAAGATCGTCAGCTGGCTCAGTTCTACATTTGCCTTTTGAACGGATAGGAGATTCATCTTCCTCGAGTATTGAAATGCTTGTTTCAAAACTCAATAAAGCAATTACTTGTAATTTCCAGGTAGTGGGAACAATTTCACCTAATAAAATTACTGATAAGAAAGTGAAACCTTATTGGGAATTAGACTGGGATCTCCCTACTGTATTGGTTCTTGGTAATGAAGGATCGGGTGTTCACGCTTCAATTGAAGCCTGTTGTACAGACTTTGTAACGTTGCCTCATAGCCCACTAGTTGATTCATTAAATGTGGCATCTGCTGCAGTTCCTCTCTTGTTGGAGCGAAAAAGAGTAAAAATGGTTAAGGGTATCCAATAAAAACCGTGAGTGAAATTTCTTTTGACTTTGATTTAATTGTTGTCGGAGCTGGATATGGAGGTTTTGATGCGGCCAAGCATGCAGCCGAGGCTGGTTTGAAAGTGGCGATTGTCGAGTCAAGAGATATGGGGGGGACCTGTGTCAACAGAGGATGTGTCCCCTCTAAAGCATTATTAGCAGCTAGTGGTAAGGTTCGTGAACTTGCAAATGTTCCTCACCTTGCTGAATTTGGAATACATTCCGCTCCGGTTAGATTTGAACGTAAAAAGATTGCAGAACATGCAAAAAACTTAGTTGAGACAATTCGGAAAAATCTAACTAAAACATTGGAAAGATCTGGAGTTGAGATACTTAGAGGAGAAGGACGTTTAGAAGGCAATCAAAAGGTCGGTTTAAGAGAAACTAATGGAGTTGATAGAATCTTTTCCGCTAAAGATATTATCTTGGCTACAGGATCAGACCCTTTTGTACCGCCCGGAATTGAAATTGATGGACGAACTGTTTTTACAAGTGATGAGGCTATTAATTTAGAATGGTTGCCAAAATGGATTGCAATAATTGGTAGTGGTTATATAGGTTTGGAATTTGCCGATATTTATACAGCTTTAGGTTGTGAAGTCACCATGATTGAAGCTCTTGAGAAAGTAATGCCTACTTTTGATCCTGATATCACGAAAATTGCTTCAAGAAATCTTATTGATAAAAGAGATATTGAAACTCGAGCTGGAGTGTTCGCTACTAAAATAAAGCCAGGTTGTCCAGTTGAGGTCGAACTTACAGATGCAAAGAGCCGAGAAGTGATTGAGGAGTTACAAGTTGACGCAGTTCTCGTTGCAACAGGCCGAGTACCGTCTACTAAAAATTTAAATCTACAATCTGTTGGCGTTGAAACAACTAGAGGTTTTATCCCAATTGATGATCAGATGAGAGTATTAGTAGATGAAAAACCAGTTTCTAATCTATGGGCAGTGGGAGATGTTACCGGTAAGTTGATGTTAGCTCATACTGCTGCAGCTCAAGGGAGCATAGCCGTAGAAAATATCTTAGGAAAAGCAATAGAAATTGACTACAGAAGTATTCCTGCAGCGACCTTTACGCATCCTGAGATAAGTTCTGTTGGACTTTCGGAAGAAGAAGCAAAAGTTTTAGCAAAAAATGAAAACTTTGATCTTGGAATAGTTAGAAGTTACTTTAAAGCTAACTCTAAGGCTTTGGCTGAACTGGAAAGTGATGGAATTATGAAGTTGATTTTTAATAAAGAGACGGGGGAGGTCCTTGGTGCTCATATTTATGGCTTACATGCGGCTGATCTTATACAAGAGGTTTCTAATGCAATTTCTAGAAGACAACGAGTTAATGATTTAGCAAAAGAAGTTCATACTCATCCAACTTTAAGCGAAGTTGTAGAGGTTGCCTATAAACAGGCGTCTTTACAAATAAAGAAGTAGTTAAATCAAATTTTATTTTTACAGATCATTACTCATTTAAATTATGGAAATCAGAAGAAGGCCTCCTAATCCAAGTATAAAAGTAGCTAATTTAGAGTATGCAATCCCTCACCCTGATTCAAAACCTAAAAATATTTTGGAGGAAATTGTTTGGGAAAAGCATCTAGAAGTTGAGATTGCAAGAAAAAAAGTTTCACTTGAAGATTTAAAAAAAAAGATCAAGGTTTTACCAAAAACAAAAAATTTTATAGAAGCATTAAAGAATAGTGAATCGAAACCAGCACTAATCTCAGAAATAAAAAAAGCCAGTCCAAGTAGAGGGGTAATTAAAGCGGACTTTGACGCGAGAATGATAGGTAAAATGTATGAAGAGGGAGGTGCTAACTGCATATCAGTCTTAACAGATAAGAAATTCTTTCAAGGTGGTTTTGATGTCTTGGTTGAAGTTAGAAAAGAAACCACAATCCCAATCCTATGCAAGGATTTTATTCTTTACCCCTATCAGCTTTACCAAGCCAGAGCTGCTGGTGCTGATGCTGCACTTTTGATAGCTGCAATCTTGACTGATGCAGATTTAAAGTACTTGTCTAAGGTCGCTGAACATTTGGGACTGACAATATTAGTAGAGGTTCATGACTCAGAAGAACTTGAAAGAGTACTAGGCATAAATTCATTTGATTTAATAGGTATCAATAATAGAAATTTGAAGAGTTTTAAAACTAATCTTGAAGTTACAAAGGAATTGGCTAAGAATTATGCTAACCAAATCAAGAAAAATTCTATTACTTTAGTAAGCGAGTCAGGTTTGTTTACTAGCGAGGATTTGGCCCTAGTAAAGAGTTATGGGGCTGATGCTGTTTTAGTTGGTGAATCTCTTATGTCACAGGAAGATATATTAGTTGGAGTGAAAAAGTTAATTGGTAAATTATAAATTTAGGAAAAGATATATACCAATAACTTAAATCTATTTAGAGAAAATTCTGTCTACTTTCCCAATGATTAAATCTAATTCAATTAAACCCAACTCTCTACTATCAGTGCTTGCTAGGGAGTTGTCTCCCCTTAAATCAAATTTGTTTTGATAAATCCTATGAATTCTTTTAATAATTAATTTGTTTTTTAATTTTGGATGAGCGGCAACAACGATATCGCCAATCTTTAAGTCAATATTTTTTTGGTTTAACTTTTTATAAGTTACTAAATCTCCTTCTTTCAAAGTTCTTTCCATAGAGATACCGACAACACGTAAATGTTGTCGGTATCCGATTATTAAAGTCAATAAAGTAAATAAGTCTGGCTTGTGGAAAAGACTTTTATCAGCTTGCAGTAACCCAGCTATCACTTCTCCCTTTTGAAGACCAAAACATGGAGTGAATCTTTTGCACGGCCGCTAATAATTCTTCTGCTTTGTTTTGATCAATATTTACCTTGCATGCACTACAAAGCTTTGCTGCTTTCCAAAAAGTGTCATGAAGATCAGGATATGTAGCTAAGTGCTCAGGCTTGAAGTAATCAGTCCAGAGAATTAGAAGTTCTTTTTTGGCCTTTTGTGACTCTTCTTCTTTAATCGCAACGAAGCGAGAAAAAGTATTGTTATATGCTGAAATCGAAGCTTGATCGTTACCAGCTGGAGCTAGAGCAATAAGTTTTTTTGTCATAGACAAGACTGCCTCTGCGGCAACTCTTGCAGAAGCTGGGTCGTATACTCCGCAAGGTCCGTCACAGTGAGCGTGAACAGATTTTGCTGGAAGCTTGTTAAAGATTGATGTAAGTGTTTCGCTCAACATCTGAGAAATGATTTGTGAACATTTTTTTTTACATTAATGGCGTTTGTCAACAAACGCCATAATTTTTTATGGGCTTTCTGAATATTTCTGAATAATTTAAGAAATTTATTTTACACCCAATAATTCCACTTCAAAAGTTAAAACTGAATTAGGGGGGATTGGACCTATTCCTCTGCTGCCATAACCCAATTCTGGTGGAATGACTAATCTTCTTTTGCCTCCAACTTTCATCCCTGCGACTCCCTCATCCCAACCCTTTATCACCATCCCGGCACCCAAAGAAAATTCAAAAGGACCTCTCCCGTAACTGCTGTCAAATTCTTTCCCATCAACAAGAGTACCCTTGTAATTTACAGAGACACTTGTTCCTGGGGTGGCTTCTTGACCATCACCTAAAACTAATTCTGTAATTTCAAGCCCACTTGAAGTTACTTGAGATGATCCTATTTCAGCTCCTCCTAGAGGGGTTTTGCTTGAACTGGTGTTATCTGAAGCCATAGTAAAAAGTGATGGATTTGAGTCTTCTGGGTCTAATTCAAATGGATTAGTTACAGACTCGCTTGTAGTTGTGGATTGCCTCACATTTGCTTGGATTGGTTGGTCAATTTGTGTGGCATTCGTTGGAGTTGGTGAGATGATTTGGCTGATCACTGCAATCATCAAGCAGCTAAGGCAAACAGAAAAGCTAATTAAAATTTCTCTCACAGTAATATTAAGTGGTGGAAAATATTCTTACAGATTAATACCCAAATTACATCTATTTAAAAGATAACTAACCAGAGGGTATGAATTTTGTCGGTACATATTTTATTAAATTAGATTTATGAATGATATCTACCTTCTTTTTGTTAAAGCTTTTGCTGGTGGAGCTCTAGCAGGAATCTCTCTTAGTGAAGGCAATTATGTATGCATGCTTTTGGGAATATCTTTACTTTGGCCTGCTAGCAAGAATCCATGGGGGGGTTTTTGTTGGGGTGGGGTGGCTATTTTATGGAGTCATAAGTGGTTGTTATCTTTGCATCCACTCAATTGGTTAGGGATAAACTCAAGTTTTAGCTTGCTCATTACCATTGCTATATGGCTTTTGTGTGGAGCCTATGGAGGGACTCTGGTTTTTTGTTGGTCAGCTTTAAGTGGTTTTTTGGCTCCTGGAAGACAGCAGTTTTCTAAATTAGAAAATGAGTTTATTTATGCTGTCTTATTGTCAACAATATGGGGCCTAACTGAAGAAATCCTATCTAGAGGCCCTTTGTTTTGGATGGGCGTAGGGCCAAGTTCATTACCACAAGATAGATACTTGGCAGGATTAGCAAGATGGATAGGTTCGGGAGGCTTAGCCACCATCCATCTTTTGGCTGGATGGTGGCTTTGGCAACTTTCAATGGCTTTTCAATACAGGAAAAAACTCAAGAAATTGATTTTTGTTGGATTTGCTTATTTTCCCTTGGCTCATTTAATTGGATTTATCTTGTTGTTGGACTCTCCAACTGGTACGGCAGAACATGTTGCGATGTGGCAAACAAATATTCCAATAAGACAAAAATTTAGTCAGGAAGAAATAAATGCCTTGCCCTCAAAAGTAGATAGAGCATTAACTGATGCTGTTGAAATGAATGCATCTTTTTTAATTGCTCCAGAGGGAACGTTGCCACTTGATAGATCAAAGATTCCAGATTTTCCTGTTAAATTTCTCTCTGGAGGTTTTAGGAAAATCAATGGTTCTCTACGAAGTTCAATATTAGTTTTTAATCCAGGAGAAGATTCTTTTTCGAGTGTATTGGATAAATCTAGATTAGTTCCTCTGGGAGAATGGATACCTGCATTGCCCAATTTCTTGAAAAATGGTCTTTCTGCCGTAGGTGGAATTGAAGGTGGTAATCCATCAAGACTTCTTTCTTGGGATGGGCCATCTTTTGCAGGAGCTATTTGTTATGAATTGAGTAATGGAAAAGCCATAGCTAAAGCAGTCAATCAAGGGGCTAAATGGATTTTAGTGATTGCCAATTTAGATCCCTATCCGATTTCTTTGCAGAGACAATTTTTATCTATTGCTCAATTAAGGAGTATTGAAACAGCAAAAAATTTAATCTCTGTTTCCAATACGGGACCAACATCTTTGATTAAAAGTAATGGAAAAATTGATACTCTTCTTGACCCAAGTAAAGAACTTGTAAGTGTCGTTGACCTGGAATTAAATGGAAAGAAAACGTTGTATACATTAATATCTGACTTACCGCTATTTACAGTTATTTTGATCAGCTTAATAGTTATATTGCGTTTACGTAAGTATAATTTATATTAACTCTCTTTCGAAATAATTCCTCCTCCTAATACATAATCACCTTTGTAAAATACTGCTGCTTGTCCAGGAGTAATTGAAAATTGATTATCTTCGAAATGAATATGGCATTTATCACAATAGTTTTCTTTCTTACTTTCAATAATTGGTAATAATTTCGCTTTTACTGCTCTGCTTCTGTATCTGATTTGCACCTCAACTTCTATTGGTTCCTGGGGTGCTTCAATTGATACCCAATTTATATTTTTGACAATACACTCTGACTTGCCAGAATCTTCTCTTGGGGCAACAATTACTCTGTTGAAAGAGGCATCAATTTCAACAACATGTAGAGGAACTTCCCATGCAATACCTAATCCCTTTCGTTGTCCTATGGTGAAATGTTGAATTCCATTATGGGAACCTATAACTTTCCCGTTTTTAAGGACAATCTCTCCTTCCTTTTTTGGGAGATACTTGTCAATAAAAGCATTCATTGATCCGTAATGTTCAGCTAGACATAGGTCTTGACTTTCTGGTTTTTCTGCAGTTTTTAATGAATGTTTAAAAGCTTCGATTCGCGTTATCTCTTTGGTTAATTCTCCAAGAGGAAAAATTGTTTTTCCTAGGATTTCTTGTGGGAGATCATATAGAAAATAGCTTTGATCTTTGTTGAGATCTTTACCTCTTAAAAGCTTATGCCTTTTGATCCCAGCACTCGGAAGGTCATTTCCGTCGAAAGATTCGTTTGAATATCTAATCCTTGCATAATGCCCTGTGGCGAGCTTTTCGACATTTTTATTTTCTTTAACCCATTTCAGCATTTCTGAGAATTTGACTGATTTATTGCAGCGAGAGCAGGGTAAAGGAGTAATTCCCTCTTCATATCCTTTTACGACATTATTGATGATTTCTTTTTGGAAAATTTCTTTTGAATCGACTATGTGATGCTTAATTCCAAGTTGTTCGCATATCCCTGCTGCATCAATTAATCCATCTGAGCAACAAGACCCTTTCCCTTTCATTAGCCACAAAGTTAAGCCCACAACATCCCAACCAGCTTGACAGAGGAGAGCAGCCGTTAATGAGCTATCAACGCCTCCTGAAAGCCCCACTACAACCGAATGATTCCCAGAAAATGCTTGCAGTCTTTTTAATGTTTTCGAGACTGTTTCTTCTGAAGTCAAATGATTTAAAATTTTTTTTGTTTCTCTTGTTTCCACATTCATTGGCATTGATAGTAGCTTCTATTAATAATGGTTTGGTTGTTTTTGATTTTGAATTGGCCTCAATCTGATTCGGAACATGTGTTGGTTACTTCAGAGCAGATGCAAACCATAGAAAAAGAAATGTTTTCTATGGGTATGCCTGTTGAAGCTCTGATGGAAAAAGTAGGGATTGGTATCTCTTCATGGATATTAGACAGACAAGGATTGATTGAAAATGGTGCAATCGTTTTAGTAGGCCCAGGGCACAATGGAGGAGATGGACTTGTTGTAGCAAGAGAACTTTATATGGCAGGCGTTGATATCTCTATTTGGTGTCCATTCCCATTGAAAAAAGAATTAACACAAAAACATTTCGACTATGCACTTCGAATAGGTATTAAAAACTTGGATCATAAACCTGATTCGAATTCTGATTCATTATGGATTGAGGCATTATTTGGATTAGGTCAATCAAGAATTATTTCTGATGAAATAGTTCACTTATTGAATAGGAAGAAGAAATCTAGTCCTGATAAACTTATTAGTATTGATGTTCCCGCTGGATTAGACTCAGATAACGGGAATCTAGTATCAAATACATCATTTAAAGCATCTTCTACAATATCTTTAGGCCTCTTTAAGACTGGGTTGATTCAAGATTCAGCTATTGATTTTGTCGGCGATTTAGAGAGAGTAGATATAGGGATCCCAGGTAAGATTTTGGCTGATCTTCCTGAAACACAGCCTCTACGGATTTCGTTTTCAGATTTATCTGATTTTGTTTGGCCTAAGCCAAGTAAAAGTAAAAGTAAATATCAAAGAGGAAGAGTTCTAGTAATTGCAGGAAGCGAAAAATATAGAGGAGCAGCTTACCTTGCTTTGAAGGGGGCTTTAGCAAGTGGAACTGGTAGTGTGAGCGCTTTATTGCCTCATTCAGTTTCATCTGCTCTTTGGAGTACTCATCCTGAAGTTTTATTGCTTGGAGATCTAAATACTTTTCAGGATGGTTCTTCAGATTTTTCCAAAGTTTTAAATGAAGTTGATTTGAATAGGTTTGACTCGATTTTGCTTGGACCAGGATTGGGGTTTGCAAAAGAAAAAGATTGTTTTGGCTATGACTTACAGGATTTCAAAGGCTTACTTGTTCTTGATGCTGATGCAATAAATAGGCTGTCGATAACTTCGAAAGGTTGGGAATGGCTAAATGATAGAAAAGGTCCTACTTGGCTTACCCCTCATCTTGAAGAATTTAAAAGGCTATTTCCTTTAGTTGATTGCTCGAATACCTTGAAGGCTGCGATAGCAGCTGCAAAAATTTGCAATTCTTCTGTCCTATTGAAATCTGCTCATAGTGTTATTTCTGATCCAGAGGGGAAAACCTGGCAAATAGGTCAAGTGAATTCAAGTGTTGCAAGAACTGGCTTTGGCGATGTTTTGGCTGGGTTTGTCTCAGGGATGGGTGCTTCTGGGCTCGCAAGTGCTGAAAAATTAGATACGAGTTTGCTTGCTGCGTCAGCTTTGATGCATGCATATGCTGGTGCTTTTTGCGTAAAAGGGAGCACAGCTAGCACTGTTTGCACTTTTCTTAGTGAATTAATAAAAAAAGAAAGCACCTGAAATGTTTTGAAACAACCATTTACAAGGCAATAAATGGTGGATTTGGTGCCATTTGTTAACTAATCATCAACAGAATCTGAAGCCTTCATGAAACCCAGGCATCTTTTGCGATTTCTATAGGAAAGTCTTATCACTTTGAAAAACGGGTCTAGAAACAATGGTTTCAACTGCACCCAAGCCTGCTGAATCTCAAAAACGACGCAGCAGTGATCCAATTAGTTGGTACCTTTCTTCTATAGGAAGAGTTCCTCTTTTAACACCAGCCGAAGAAATTGAACTTGGTAATCAGGTTCAAACAATGATGAGCCTTACCGAGGATGGTCAGATTAAGGAGGAAAGCAAAGAATTTAATTCACATCAAAGAAGACTGATTCGAATTGGAAGGAGGGCAAAGGAAAGAATGATGAAAGCCAATCTTCGGCTTGTTGTAAGCGTTGCAAAGAAATATCAAGGGAAGGGTCTTGAACTATTAGATTTAGTCCAAGAAGGTTCTCTTGGATTAGAAAGAGCAGTAGAAAAATTTGATCCAACTCGTGGTTATAAGTTCTCTACTTATGCTTTTTGGTGGATAAGGCAAAGCATGACAAGAGCGATTGCTTGTCAGTCAAGAACAATTCGATTACCTGTTCATTTAAGCGAGAGATTAGCGACCATTAGAAAAGTCAGCTTAGACTTGGCTCATAAGCTCGGAGCAATGCCTAGTCGTATTGAAATAGCTGAGGCGATGGAAATTGAGTTAGAAGAACTTGATTCGATTTTGAGACAAGCTCTTACTACTAGCAGTCTTGATGCACCCGTTAATGGTGATGAAGGCCGTAGTTTTTTAGGTGATCTAATAGCTGATGGCTCTGGTGAAGAACCGCTAGATAAAGTTGAACAAAAAATTCATCAAGAGCAACTTGGAAGATGGCTAAGTCATCTAAGCGAACAAGAACAGCACGTTATTAGGCTTAGATTTGGATTAGAGGGTAATGAAAGACATACTCTTGCAGAGATAGGAAGATTGTTACAGGTTTCTCGTGAGAGGGTTAGGCAAGTTGAGTTGAAAGCTTTAAGAAAATTGAGAAATCTTACGAGAAAGCTTCCAAGTGGAATTTGATTTTTATCTACTTTAGTTTTAGTTCTCTGCCCAGATATATTTTGTTAACTCGCTTGGATCAGGTTCTGGAGCGTTTAGAGCAAATTCAACAGCCTCATTAACTTCCAGATCAATTTCTTTCTCAATATTTTTTAACTCTTCATCAGAGACGAATCCAGAACTAGTTAAGTCATTTTTTAGCTTTTTAATTGGATCTTTTTCAGCCCAGAATTCCTTCTCTT
The DNA here is from genome assembly GCF_059772405.1 of Prochlorococcus sp. MIT2304. Taxonomy (NCBI): domain Bacteria; kingdom Bacillati; phylum Cyanobacteriota; class Cyanophyceae; order Synechococcales; family Prochlorococcaceae; genus Prochlorococcus; species Prochlorococcus sp. MIT2304. Next base: position 867,850 of record NZ_CM186286.1, on the reverse strand, counting down.
TTTCAGACCTAAGTTCGTCTGGATCAGCAAGCGAATGGCCTCTAAATCTGTAAGTAAGACACTCTATTAAAGTAGGCCCTTCCCCGGCTCTTGCTCGTTCAATGGCTCTTTGAGCGGCCCCTCTTACAGCTAGCACGTCCATTCCATCAACCTCTTCTCCTGACATTCCAAATGCAGAAGCTTTTCTCCATATCTCTGTTTCACTAGTTGCTCTGTCATGGGCCATTCCAATTGCCCATTTATTATTTTCGACAACAAATATGATCGGTAATTTCCATAATTGGGCCATGTTTAAACATTCATAAAACTGACCAATATTGCATGTTCCATCCCCGAAAAAAGCTGCAGTTACAGAATCACTCTTCTCTTTAAGAGCCTCCCTTCTGTATTTGCTGGTGAAAGCAGCACCAAGTGCGACTGGAATACCTTCACCAATAAAAGCATAACCCCCAAGAAGATGATGTTCTTTTGAAAATAGGTGCATAGACCCCCCTCTCCCCTTGCTGCAGCCAGTCTCCTTGCCAAACAGCTCGCTCATTACCTCTTTTGCAGGAACTCCAGCACTCAAAGCATGAACATGATCTCTATATGTGCTGCAAAACCAGTCGTGTTTGCGTTTCATTGCACCAATTACACCTGTACTTATTGCTTCCTGCCCGTTGTAAAGATGAACAAAACCAAACATCTTTCCTCTGTAATACATTTCTGCACATTTATCTTCAAATCGTCTTCCCAAAGTCATATCTTTGAAAAGATTTAAACCAATTTCTCTGTTGATTTTGGCGGGTTTGGTGTTAGCTAAATGGCTTAGTCTATCTGCGTGTTCCCTGTTCTGAATAGGGTCTTGGCTGCTTTTGTCCTTGTTGTGAGTCATGACTTTGTTCATATTCACGTATCAATCCTTTTTAGACTTTAAGCGTCAATGGATGCAAAATGGATAAAACCCCTTACGATGCCTAGAGGTTTTTTACTAATTACCAAGCAGCGATTGGAATTACCTATTGATCATTTTCGCTTATTGGGGGTTAGCCCTTCCGCAAATGCTGAAGAAGTCCTCAGGGCTTTTCAGCTAAGGCTAGATCGTCCTCCCAAGCAAGGCTTTACTTATGAAGTTTTAGCTCAAAGAGCTGAGCTTCTAAGGCTTTCTGCTGATCTTTTGTCCAATCCTGCTGAACGACAATCTTACGAACTTGCCTTGATTCAGGGCTCGTCAGGACTTGAATTGTCTTCAAGTCGTGAAGTAGCAGGCTTGCTTCTTTTGTGGGAATCAAATTCCTCTTTGCAAGCTTTTAAACTTGCAAAGAAAGCACTCCAGCCACCACAAGCCCCTGCCTTGGGTAGTGGCAGAGAGTCTGATTTAACATTAATAGCAGCTTTGTCTTGTAGAGACGCCTCTATTGATGAGCAGGCATGCAGAAGATATGCCTCAGGGGCTGATTTACTCCAAGAGGGGATTCAGTTGCTTCAAAGGATGGGGAAGCTTGTTGAGGAAAGAAAAACCCTTGAGTCTGATCTGGAGACATTGCTTCCGTACAGAATACTTGATTTGTTAAGTAGAGAGAGTGAAGGAGAAAAATCTCATCAGGAAGGCCTGACTTTGTTGGAAGAATTTGTTAACAAAAGGGGCGGACTTGAAGGGAAAAGAAATTCGGAAAAAATAGCAGGATTAAATCAAAATGATTTTGAGCTATTTTTCCTCCAAATTAGAAGATTTTTAACTGCAAAAGAGCAATCAAAACTTTACTTGAATTGGTACCGAAGGGGATCAGAAGATGCTGGTTTTCTTGCTGCTTTTGCATTAATTGCTTCCGGCTTTTCTTATCGAAAACCAGAACTTTTGCAAGAGGCACGTAAATACCTTCGAAATATAAACATTAATGGTTTTGACCCTATGCCATTAATTGGATGTATCGATCTTTTATTGGGAGATGTGAAGCAAGCAGAGTCTCGTTTTAGAAGTAGTTCAGATGAGAAATTAAAAGATTGGCTGGATAATTATCCAGGTGAAACATTGGCTGCCCTTTGTGACTATTGCAGAAATTGGTTAAATAAAGATGTGTTGGTAGGTTTTAGTGATATTCAAATACAGGTAGTGAATCTTGATGATTGGTTCTCTAATCAAGAAGTACAGCTTTATGTGGAACAGTTAGAAACAAAAGGTGCATTAGCAATAGCAAAAGCAGGCTTTTCTTTCCTATCTTCTTTGTCCCCTGAACAAGAAATTGAGAATAAGTCATTATTAAACTTTGATGAAGAAGAAGCCGATTTGCCAATGCCAGGTGGGTCTTTGGATGACGTTTTGAAAGAAAAGTCTTTTAAATCACGATTGCAAAGCAAAGAAGCTTTATTGGGGACCGATATTTTTAAAAATATAGTTTCAAAATATTATTTAACTATTGAATTGATCAAAAGATTAGATTTCAAATCCTTCTTATCAAAACGACCAATTTTTACGAGTGCTTTTGCATTTATCGGTTTATTTATTATAGGGATAAGCTTTGGAACACTCACACAGAGAAGACTATCAGGAACTACTAATCTCAAAAACATTTCGACCTCTGAAGTTTTTAAAACAGAGGATATTAAAAACAATGATAGTGTCTCAAATAAAATAGGAAACGAAAAAGAAAAGTTTGATTTTGAAAAATCTGTTCCACTTACTTCGCCCTCTCCTACAGATCAAGAAATTAAATTTCTTATTGAATCATGGTTAAAGGGAAAAGCAGACATTTTGAGTGGTTTGGAAAGTCAACTTTTATCTTCTGTCGCATCTCCTAACCTATACAATATAGAAATTGAAAGAAGGAATAAATATAATAATCTAGGCCAAAAAATTATTATTGATGCGAGAATAACTTCAATTGATATTGTTAAAAAAACAAATAAAAGAGTAGAAGCAGATGTTGAAATGAAATATGAAGATAAAAAGATCAACTCTTCTGGGGATATTATTGAGTCAAGTGTTTATCCATCTCTAAAAGTAAAGTATATAATAGGTAAGAATAAAAATAACTGGCAATTAGTTGATTATATTAGTGGTAATTAAAAAATAAATTTTCAAATTAATTCTGAAACTCTAAGAAAATGTTTGAGGAACTATCCAACCAGTTTGAAGATGCAGTAAAAGCATTTAAGGGTGAAGCTAAGATTTCGGAGGAAAACGTTGATGAAGCCCTCAAGCAAGTAAGGCGAGCGCTCTTAGAAGCAGACGTCAGTTTATCTGTTGTAAAAGAATTTATCGAAGAAGTTAGAGTAAAGGCAGTTGGTACGGAAGTCGTAAGAGGTATAAATCCTGGCCAGAAATTTATTCAAGTTGTTCATGAGCAACTTGTAAATGTCATGGGGGGAGAGAATGATCCTTTGGCTAATTCAGATGAAAAACCAACTGTAATTTTAATGGCTGGGCTTCAGGGAGCTGGAAAAACTACAGCCACAGCGAAACTTGGATTGCTGCTGAAAGAAAAAAATCTAAAGCCATTGCTAGTGGCTGCTGATACATATAGACCAGCAGCTATTGATCAATTAGTAACTCTGGGAAATCAAATTGATGTAGAGGTTTTTAATTTAAGTTCCAATCTAAAGCCAGAAGAGATTGCAAGAAAAGGCTTGGAGAAAGCCAAAGAAGAAGGTTTTGATACTTTGCTTGTTGATACTGCCGGTCGGCTTCAAATTGACACAGAAATGATGGGTGAGATGGTTCGAATTAAAGAGGCTGTTCAACCAGATGAAGTTTTGTTGGTGGTTGATTCAATGATCGGCCAAGAGGCCGCGGACATTACCAGAAGCTTTCATGAGAAAGTTGGAATAACAGGAGCTGTTCTCACAAAACTTGATGGGGATTCGAGAGGTGGTGCTGCTCTTTCTATTAGGAAAATCAGTGGGAAACCGATCAAATTTATAGGTACTGGAGAAAAGGTTGAGGCATTGCAACCTTTTTATCCCGAGAGGATGGCTAGCAGAATCTTAGGGATGGGTGATGTTTTAACTCTTGTTGAAAAAGCACAGAAAGAAGTTGAAATTGCAGATGCAGAAATTATGCAAAAGAAGCTTCAAGAAGCAACTTTTGATTTCTCAGATTTCGTAAAGCAGATGAGGATGATAAAGCGAATGGGCTCATTAGGTGGCTTGCTGAAAATGATTCCTGGAATGAATAAAATTGATGATGGAATGATTAAAAGTGGAGAAGATCAATTAAAAAAAATTGAGGCAATGATTGGTTCAATGTCAGAAGAGGAAAGAAATAAACCTGAATTGTTAGCAGCACAACCTTCTAGACGTCGAAGAGTTGCTAGTGGTAGTGGTCATCAACCTGCAGACGTAGACAAGGTCCTCTCAGATTTTCAGAGGATGAGAGGCTTGATGAAGCAGATGTCTTCAGGAGGTGGACTCCCTGGAATGGAAGGAGGCCTCCCCGGGATGGGAGGACTTTCTGGTATGACCTCCTCAGGTGGTAATCAATATCAATCGAGGAAAGGAAGAGGAGGCCCTGGTTCGGCGCCCCGAAGACAGAGACCATTAAAGAAAAAGAAAGGCTTTGGTGATCTTTAGAGAAAACAAAAGGCTAAATTAATCATCTGTGGAGTATTATTAAGTTGAAGAACCTTTGAGTTCAATCCACTTACAAATAAATAAAAGATGATCAAGCTCCGCCTTAAGCGGTTTGGAAAAAAGCGTGAATCCAGTTTTCGTCTAGTTGCATGTAATAGCACATCAAGGCGAGATGGTCGCCCACTGCAAGAACTAGGCTTTTACAATCCAAGAACCAAAGAAACCCGATTAGATACTGAGGCTTTGAGAACTCGACTAGGACAAGGTGCACAGCCTACTGATGCTGTGAGAACTCTATTAGAAAAAGGAGGCCTTCTTGAGAAGAAAGTCCGACCAGCCGAGGTTATAGGTAAGCAAAAACAAGAAAAAGAGAGACTAGAAAAGAAAAAAGATGCAGCTGCATCGGAAACTTCTGAATAAGAAGTTTGGATGAGTATAAATAACTTCAAGAAAATTTATGTCTGAAGCAACCACTGAAGGTCGCTTTTGTATAGATCTTCCTGATTCCGAAGCTGCTACCGCTTTATCAGGGATTGGTCAGTCAACACTTCACAGACTGGAAACTCTAACTGGGGCAACTTTTTCTTTAAGGGGATTACAACTTGAAATAAAAGGAAATTCTTATCAATTAGAGAGAGCAGCAGCAATTGTTGAATTGGTGAGACCAATATGGCAAGAAGGACAAATTGTTTCGACCGTTGATTTACATGCTGCAGCTGGGGCCTTGGATATTGGAAAAAGCAATGATCACGCCAAATCAACAAATAAAGTTTTAGCAAGAAGTCAAAGAGGAAATCTTTTAAGGCCAAGAACAATTAGACAGAAAATTTATGTAGAAGCTATGGAAAAAAATGATCTTACTTTTGCTTTAGGTCCAGCAGGAACAGGAAAGACATTCTTAGCAACTTTACTTGCTGTGCGAATGCTTACAGAGAGAAAAATCGAGAAAATTATTTTGACAAGACCTGCAGTTGAAGCTGGAGAAAGATTGGGTTTTTTGCCAGGTGACCTACAGCAAAAAGTAGATCCTTATCTAAGACCTTTATATGATTCACTTCACTCGTTACTCGGACAAGAAAAAACTAATTTGCTTTTAGAAAAAAACGTTATTGAAGTTGCCCCACTGGCCTATATGCGAGGCAGGACTTTAGAACAATCTTTTGTAATACTTGATGAAGCCCAGAATACTACTCCAGCACAAATGAGAATGGTGCTTACAAGGCTTGGTGAAAGATCAAGAATGGTCGTAACAGGAGATATAACCCAAGTGGACTTACCATTCGGACAGATGAGTGGACTAACTGAAGCAGCAGATTTGCTAAAAAATGTTGATGGGATTTCAGTTTGCAGGCTTACCTCAGCAGATGTAGTAAGACATCCTCTTGTTCAAAGTGTTGTTGATGCTTATGCAGAACTTGATAAAAAAAAGACAATAGGGTGATCCGCATTCACATTTGTGAAGACTAATTTTTTTTGTGCCAGAATAGGTATAAATAAATATCTGGTGCGTTATGCCAGCAAACAGCAATTTTCAACAAGCTATTCGTGAAGCACAAACAAGTGCACTTATTGGCCCGAATGTAGTTAATAAAGCCTTGCCTTATGTAGGAGGAGGAATGGCTTTAACTGGATTAGGTGTTCTAGGAGGATTATCTTTGCAAGCCACTAACAATCCGCTATTTGGGCCTTTATTTATAGTCGCATTTATCGCAGAAATAGTTCTGTTTTTTATGGCCAGCAGCGCTGCCAACAACGCAAATAACTCTAAAGCACTTCCACTATTGACCGGATTCAGTTTATTAACTGGTTTTACTTTAAGCGGAATAGTTGGCTTGGCAATTCAAGTAGCAGGAATGGGCGCAATAGGAACAGCTGTATTTGCAACTGGAATTACTTTCGTTATTGCATCTTCTGTAGGTAGAAAAATGAGTGATAACGTCGGTCAAGCTTTGCAAGGCGCTGTTGGTCTTGGATTGCTAGGTTTAATTATCGCAATGGTTTTCCAGTTTATTGGTGGTTTGTTTGCTCCAGGGATGTTTGGAGGAAGTGGATTTGAATTAATGATTGCTGGCTTTGGAACTGTACTTTTTGTTGCGATGTCTTTTGTGGATTTCTACACAATGCCAAGAAGATACAACGATGAACAGTACTTAGCAGGAGCATTAGGGATGTATCTAACTTATATAAATTTGTTTGTTTTTGTTCTTCGTTTGATTATTGCTCTACAGGGTGGTGGAAGGAGAGATTGAGTCTGAGAAATTAAACATAAAAAAAGAGCCGAAAGGCTCTTTTTTTATGTTGCAACTTGATAAATACTTTCTGATATTGCCTTGATTTGTGCATCGTTGTAACACCATTTATTTAGGAACTTCAAGTCCGATCCATTCCCTTTTGTTGCTTCAAGTAATACATCTAAACGTTTTTTTACCTGAGAAGAATCTAAGAGTCTAAGCAATTCAATACACCGAATTTTTATTCTTTTTGATTGAATTTCCTGTGGATCTTTATTATTTTGATGTGTAATTATCATCGCTGAACTCATAGCAAGATTCTTCACGGTTAAGTCAACAACAATTTCTCCAGAACTTCTTAATTGAAAAATTAACGCATCAGGACATCTATCCATTAATGGGCAATCTATTGAGAGACTTACAACAAAAAAACCTCTTGCGCCCTCAACTGTTTTAATAAGCTCGCCAATTCGATCAGAAATCACTTCGTCACTTATTTCATCATTTTCCCAGCTTTTGCACCAAAGCATTGATGCTTGCATTGCCTCTTTAAAAGTTGGTTTCTTTTCATTCATGGTTTTATTGCTCTTTTAGAGTAAGGCTATAGATAATCGTAGAGAGAAAAAATGTCTTTAGGAGATTTAAATCAAGAGGATTTTAAGTCAGGATTTGTTGCATTAATAGGTCGACCCAATGTTGGGAAATCAACTTTTATAAACAAATTTATTGGTGAAAAAATAGCAATTACATCACCTATTGCTCAAACCACCAGAAATCGATTAAAAGCAATACTTACCAATGAAAAGTCGCAGATTATTTTTGTAGATACTCCTGGTATTCACAAACCCCATCATTTGTTAGGTGAAAGACTTGTTCAGAGTGCCAAAAGGTCTATAGGTGAGGTGGATGCAGTTTTACTTATTTTTGAAGCCAATCATTCTCCAGGTAAGGGGGATGCATTTATTTTAAATTTGATAAGAAATTTACAAATCCCAGTGATTGTTGCCTTGAATAAATGGGATCTAGTTCAGTTGAGTCAATTTAAAGAACGAAAGAAAGAATATTTAGACTTTTTTGAGGGGACAAATTGGCCAGTTTATTGTTGTAGCGCTCTTAAAGGAAGGGGATGTAATGATTTAATTTGTGAAATAGAAGAAAAACTGCCTCTTGGACCTCAGCTATATCCAAGTGATATGACTTGCGACCATCCTGAGAAGTTTTTGATGGCTGAATTTATTAGAGAACAAGTTTTAATCAATACACGCGAAGAAGTACCACATAGTGTTGCAGTCTCTATTGATAAAATTGTAGATATACCATCGAAAAAAAAATCTGAACAGAAATCAAGAACGGGAATTCTTGCAACTATTTGTGTTGAGAAAAAAAGCCAAAAAAGCATCTTAATTGGCAAAGGGGGGGGCATGTTGAAGAAAATTGGTAGGGAATCAAGAATGCAAATTCAAAATTTAATTAACGGAAATGTCTACTTAGAATTGTTTGTTAAAGTTGTTCCTGAATGGAGAAGTAAATCTTCTCGGCTTGATGAGTTTGGTTATGAAGGGAGCTAATTCATATGAGTAAATTGAGGTTTGATGTAGTAAGCCTTTTCCCAGAAGCATTTAAAAATTTTTTTAATCATGGGCTTATAAAAAAGGCTTTTGAGGAGAAGATCGCATCAATTTATCTACACAATCCTCGTGATCATGCAATAGATAATTATCGAAAAGTTGATGATGAACCCTACGGCGGAGGCGCTGGAATGGTCTTGAAGCCCGAACCTTATTTTTCGATATTGGATCAGATCCCAAAGCTTAATAAAAAAAGGATACTTTTGATGACTCCACAAGGTAGAAAAATATCTCAATCTGATTTTTCTAGATGGTCAAAAGAAGATCAACTCATATTGATATGTGGTAGCTACGAGGGGTTTGATGAAAGGATTCGGTCTATTGCTGATGAAGAAATTTCAATTGGAGACTTTGTTCTTACCGGTGGAGAAATTCCTGCAATAACTGTTATTAATGGAGTAGTACGTCTTTTGCCTGGAACTTTAGGCAGTGCCGAATCATTAAAAGAAGAAAGTCATAATGATTTTCTTTTAGAACACCCGCAATACACACGACCTTCAGAATTCAAAGGTATCAAAGTTCCTGAGGTCCTTCTAAGTGGTAACCATAAATTAATTAAAGAATGGAGGCAGAAGCAAAGAGAACTTAGGACACAGTCCCGTAGACCCGATTTGTTCGAACTTTGGAAGCACGACCAATTATCATTCAATAAGAGAAGTTCATTATTGAGAACTGAAGTGAGCTTACGAATAGGCAACGGTTATGACATGCACCGATTGGTTCCTGGTCGACCTTTAATACTTGGAGGTGTCAAGTTAAACCATCCTGAGGGCTTAGGCCTTGATGGGCATAGTGATGCAGATGTTCTTACTCATGCAATTATGGATGCCATACTAGGGGCGTTATCATTGGGTGATATTGGAAAGTATTTCCCTCCAGATGACCCTAAATGGAAAAATGCAGATAGTTTGATTCTTCTTGAACAAGTAATGGATTTAATTGAGAAGAAAGGTTGGCAAATTCAAAATATTGATTCAGTTATTGTTGCTGAAAGGCCAAAATTAAAACCTTATATTGACTTAATGAAGGAGAAAATATCTAAGAAAATAGGAGTTAACATTGATGATGTAGGAGTCAAAGCAACTACAAATGAGAAATTAGGTGCTGAGGGAAGAGAAGAAGGTATATGTTGCCATGCAGTTGTTTTGATGCAAAGAAATGAAAAAAAATAGAAAGAAAAATTTTATTGAAGAAATATTTAGGTTCCTTTTTCTGAGTTTGATTTTTCTATCTACTATTTTTGGAAACGTGAAAAATATTCAAGCTGAGTCTTTCTTGAAAGTGAATTTCCCAAAGGAATCTATTGTCGAGCACCTCAAGCTTGATGTCCCAAAAAAATTTAAATATGCTTGGTTAAAAGCTGAGGAAGGAAGTTGGGAGCCATGGTTGTTGAAACAAGATGGTTTTTTAGGACGCCAGCTTTTTTGGGATCCTAAGGTTGAAGAAGCAACTTTATTGATTGGTTGGGAATCAAGAGAAGTTTGGAAAAACATCTCTCAGACAGAGATAAATCTTGTCCAGCAGGATTTCGAAAAGATTGCCAGAGAGGAAACAGGTGTAAGCAGTGGAAATCCTTTCCCATTGATTTTTGAAGGAGAATTAAATCCTGAGTAAAGATGAGTGAATCAATTATTGATTTTCAGAGGCAAAGTCGACTGGGTGTAATTGAGGCCATATGGGGGGAGCATAAAACAATTGAACAAATTTCTAAAATATTGAATAAATATCAACTTGAGTCTGAAACTGCTTTGGTCACAAGACTTTCCAAAGAGAAAGCAGAAAAACTTTTAGTTGAATTTCCTTCTGCAGAATTTCATGAAATATCGGGTTGTTTGACTATGGGAGAGTTTAAGAAATCTAGTTCCTCTAGGGAAGAAGTAATAATTTTGACCGGAGGAACAAGTGATATTGGAGTGGCGTCAGAGGCTGAAATAGCTTTGAACGTGCATGGTATAAAAACTAAATTATTGATTGATGTTGGTGTCGCAGGACTTCACAGGCTGCTAAATAGGCTTGAAGAAATAAAATTAGCAAAAGTAGTGATTGCATGTGCCGGGATGGAGGGGGCTTTGCCTACGGTGCTCGCAGGATTAATACCTCAGCCAATTATCGGACTTCCTGTCTCAGTAGGCTATGGGATCAGTGGTGGTGGTAAAACCGCTATGGAGGGGATGCTTGCAAGTTGTGCTCCAGGATTATTGGTGGTGAATATTGATAATGGTTATGGCGCTGCGATGGCTGCGATTAGAATCTTGCAATCTTAATCTTTTTGTGAATCTATTTCTAGGACTTGTTCTAACCATAATTTCATTGAATTAGGCAGTAAACCCTTCTCATATCGAAAGATTGCTTCAGTAATAACTGGTGTGTTTATCCATTGAATAGTCTTAGCTCTCATCAAATTCTTTTCTTTTTCCTAAGTTGTGCCATTAACTCAAGGAGCGCAAGAGCAAACAAGTAGTTTTAAGGTTCTTCGTCATATTTGCTACCGAGCCTTGTTAACTCATCACTGTTGTTACTCGATTCAACATCGAGTAGACGAGTTACTAATTCTGATAAATCTCTTTGAGCAAGCTCTCCAGAGCTTTCCCATTTCATTGAGCGAGGTTCTGGTTGGGAAGAAGCCGACACTTCTAATTCTATTAAAAACTGTCATGGAATGCTAACCGTTATTTGTATTTTTTTGACCCTTGTTTACGTAAATAAAATGAAAAAAATATAAAGAAATCAGGTTTTTGGTTATTTTGCTTACTGACTTTATAAATGTTTAAGATTTGGATATTGAGTGATTAGCTCTTCTTCTCTCAAAGTTTCTCCTTCTCCGTCGGGTTGCCAGATAACTTCTAAGGCGATTAGCTCATTTGATGATATTGACCCCAGGATTCTCAAAGCCTCCGTAATTTTTTCGTTGTTTGCAGAGTTATTTAGTTTTAAGTTCTTTTTGGTCGCCACAAGAATAGTAATTGCGATGTATTCATTTGTTGAATCAGAATCACCAGGATTGGATTCATTATTTGTTGATTTACTTATTTGTCCTGAGACGTTTGAAGTGAGTTCTGCTTTTAACTTGCTTCTTTCAGTTATTGATATCCTATTAAATGTTGATTCTGCTGAGGCAAATGGAACGGAGCCTGTTTCTATATTTGAGTAGACCCATAGTTCAGGCTTCCTCAGTAATGCCAGAGTTGTATCCTGAAGAACTCTTTGAAGACCAGATGATGTTGAGGTGTTGGCCTGGGAAGCTAGATCTCTAAGCTTTATTTGAATTTCTTTTGCACTTGCTAATAAGCCAATTTGGAATTGTATCAAAGATACTTCGGATGGGTTTACTGATTGAGAAACAATTGATCTATTGCCTGAGTTTAAAAAACTTGAAGTATTTTTAACTGAATTAACAATCACGCCAACGATTGACATAAGTATTAAAAAACCAAAAATGCCACCACCACCAAAGCCAAATATGGGTAGTAAGAAAGGGAAACCAATCCCCCCGCCTCTATAGCCACTTCCATAGCCCCGAAAGTTGTTTCCTCCATAACCTCCGTAGTTTTGGCTTCTTGGTGCAGTAGGTGCCTGAAAACTTCCTCCACCGATTCGTCCTCCACTGGCCGCTGACGCCGATATGGGATTGATCAATAAAAAAGAGACAATTAATGATGAACTAACCAGAAAAGAGCAGAATCTTTTTCTTTTAAACCAGTTAAAGCGAGTAAAATTGAACACTTATTTTTATCGGAATTAATTAACTGTAGGAACCTCCGCCAACAATTGTCACAACCTCTAGGCAATCGCCATTTTTTATTTTTGTACTTATCCAATCTTTTGGGTTGATAATCAAACCATTTAACTCAACAACAACCAATTGGGTTTTATAACCTAAGTTTTCAAGTAAACCTTCTAGTAGAAAGTTTTCTTCAGAGTTTTCAATGGTTTTATTTTCCCCATTAATTTTTAAGTTCATTTTAAGAATTTAAGAAGCTCCTCAGTTTTAGAAAAGGCATTTGAATTAATGATTGCATCTGAAACTGCGATACGTAGATTGTTGACCCGGTTTAATTTTTTTATGTTTGAGCTATTGATTCCACCAATAGCAAATGCCGGAAGAACAGTCATCGCTAACCCCCTCTTAAGTTGATCAATTCCGATTGGATTTAGTTGTTTCTTTGTCTCAGAGGGAAAAATTGGCCCAATGCCAATATAATCACAGCCTTCCTCTTCGGCATTATGTATGTCTTCAAGGCAGTGCGTGCTTCGGCCAATAATCCTTTCTTCGCCTAGAAGCTTTCTCGCTATTTTTGTTGGCATATCTTCTTGGCCTAAATGAACACCATCAGCATCAACAGCAAGTGCGATATCGATTCGGTCATTGACTATAAAAAGTGAATTGTATTTTTTACAAAGAGAGGCTAAGCATTTCGCTTGAGAAATTTTTTCAAAATCATGTAAAAACTTTTCTCTGTATTGAACTATTTTTACACCGGCTTTAAGAGCTTCAAGAACTATCTCTTCGAGGTTTTTCCTGTTTGCGGTAATTAAATATAAGGAACAATCTTTTAAGGCTTTTCTTTTATCTATACCTTCAGCGGTATTAATCACTTTTATCTCGATCTCATAAGTTTCATATCTAATTTTAGTGGCTACTTCACAAAGCTTCGGATCTGTTAACCGAGTAAATTCTTCTATTACCCTTAAGGCTTCTTGAACTCTGGATGAGTTTGCAATAAATACAGCCTTAGGGGTAGTTCTGACTTTTTGTAAGGGATGTGAAACCCCCATCGCTGGGTCGCTTGAGGTAAGTCTTGCTTTCCTATAGATATTGTGATGATGGACTCCTAGTTGTTGCCTCCAGCCTTTGATTTGAATAGAAAAATCACTTCTTTTTAGACCAAATCTGCACCAATCTTCCATGACTCGAAGCCCTTCTCTAGCTCGATCAAGGTTCGCGTCAATCAATTGAGCAATACGATTATCAGATGGAGGGGTGACAGACATTGATTTCATGTCATCCTTTATTAGATGATATGTATCTAAATTTTATTGTGGAAAATGATTCTGAGAACAATATGACCGTGCTTATTTGGGGTGTTTTTTTATTGGGTGGCATAGGTTTATTTGTTGTGTGGGGATTATCTAACGCTTATCCCGCAATTAGTTAAATTTAGAGATTGCTTGTCAAAATTTTTTTTGCCAATATGGCATCTAAACTTATTTGTTCGCTGAGCGCTTTAATATTCTCAAACTTTTTTTGAAGCCGAATTCTTTGTACTGGTTCAATAGTTAATTCTTGTCCTAAAAGGTTGATTTCTTTATCTAGAATGTGAACTTCGACTGCTGATAATGAGCTTGAATCAATAGTTGGTTGAGGTCCCATATTCATAACAGCTGAAAAACGTTCTTTTTCGTTTTTTATGGAGGCCCAAGCTGCGTAAACCCCCAATGATGGAAGAAATTTACGCCCATCTATTTTTAAATTTGCAGTTGGCCATCCAATTTTTTTACCTAAACCCTTACCTTTCTCCACCGTTCCGGTGAAACTATATGGGCGGTTCAATAAATATTTAGCATGTTTTAAATCACCTTCTTTAAGTGCTTTGCGAATCCTGCTACTGCTCAGTCTTCCATCATGATCTTCGAGTATAGGAGTGATAGATATTTTTATTCCCAGAGATTCACCAATTCTCTTCAAAGTAGAAACGTCACCTTCTCTATTGCGACCAAACCTAAAATTTTCTCCAACCGATACGTGTTTGGCTTGAAGTGTTTTTACAAGAATTTCATATACAAATGTTTCAGCACTTTTAGAAGCAAGTATTTTATTAAATGGAACTAAAACTAATTGCTCTATTCCAAGTGGCTCTAGTAATGAAGTTTTCTCATTTGGTAAATCTAATCTTAATCTTGATTCTCCAAAGAGTACTTCGCGTGGGTGAGGCCAGAAGCTGACAACAGTTGGTATGCCAATAGGCTCTTTTAAGATAGCTTTTATTACTTTTTTATGACCTAAATGTAGGCCATCGAAACTGCCTAAAGCCAGTGCAGTGGGTAGTTTCGCGTTTTCAGGAGCACAGAGAGGGATCAAGATAAATGTGCAATTTTTGTGCTTAGATGGCAAATTTGAATTATCTCCTTATTCATAGTGATGGCAGCTCAACGTGACTTCCAATTGCTCTCTTTGGGAATGAGAAGAATTGGTTGGATTCGATTTTGGATTCAAACAATTTTGGGTGTAGTAGTAGTGGGGGTTTTGTTGTTTAACAATGTTGGAAGTAGTTTAGCCAGAAACTCAGAGAGAGCATTGGGACTAGGTCCAGGTTTGTCTCTTACCACTTTGGCCTTTATCCTATTGCTTTTTAGCCTTTGGCAAGGGTGGTTAATTGTCAAGACTGGCAGATCCCTCGATAGTGATGCAAGACCGGGAAGAGGTGAAACCAGCCGATTACTTAAGAGAGGTTTAATCATCGATTTGGTGGGATTAGTTTTTTCGTCGGTTGGATATCAATCCTTGGCAGGTGCTTTGTTTGTTCAAGCCTCTATGCAAGCTCCTGGAATATCAATAGGTGCAGGAATGAGGGCAATGGAAAATTATCCAATAACCTCTTTAGAAATGCTCTCTGTTTTAAGTAATACGCAGGTTTTATTTGCGCACTTAATTGGTTTGATTTTTTCTTTGTGGCTGTTGCAGAGGATTTATAGGAAAAACTGAGTTTTATATAAGTTTTGGTAAATCATCTAAATCACCTCTCCAAAAAAGATCAGGTTGAATAGGTGTCAAAGAAGGAGAACTTAAGGCTATTTGAGATACATCACTTGGCCATGCTCGAGGCCCCTCTCCAGCTGATTGAAGATCTTTTACAGCCTCTCCTGCCATCCAAAAATAGGTGTTACCTCTTGGATCTATCCGCCGAATGAATTGCTCCTCGTATTGTCTGATTGAAAGTCTTGTCCAAACTAAATTCCGCATCTCTTTTTCCTCACAAGGGGGAATATTTAAATTAAGGAGTAAGTTTTTTGGCCAACTTTGTTCAAGTGCTTTCTCAGCGATATCAATAGCAAGTTTTCCAGCAAAACCAAAATTTTTCCATTGAAAACTTGCTATGCTCACTGCAATAGAGGGGATTCCATCTAAAGTCCCTTCAAGTGCTGCTGCCACAGTCCCTGAGCAAAAAATATCTGTACCAAGATTTGGTCCATGATTTATTCCTGAAAGGATTAAATCTGGCTTTTGATCAAGAATTTCATTAAGAGCAAGTTTCACACAATCAGCGGGAGTTCCACTACATCCCCAAGCTTTAATACCTTCCCCAAACAATTCGTCTGCTTTTTCAGCTCGTATTGGCGAATGTAAAGTTAATCCATGTCCAGTTGCTGATCTTTCTTGATCGGGACAAACAACAGTAACTTTATGACCTCTGCTCGCAGCAGATGAGGCAAGTGTTCTTATCCCTTCTGCAAAAACTCCATCATCGTTACTAATTAAAATTCTTAATGGTTTCATTTTTTAGCTATTGGTTTTTAGAACATGGACTGGTTGCCGATTAAACTAATAACCGAGATTGGAATTCATTGAGTTCAACATTATCCCTGAAACAGCTCACTAGGGAGCTTGATATTTTAGAAAAAGAGGCTGCAAAAGAGATTACTGCAGCTGAAAGTTCTGAATCAATTGAAAAATTGAGGTTGGGTTTTCTCGGAAAGAAAGGGAAGCTTTCACTTCTATTAGGAGGGATGAAAAATCTTTCAAATGAAGAAAGACCTTTAATTGGTCAAAGAGCGAACGTGTTAAAAACACAATTGCAAGAATTAATAAAGGAAAAGCTTGAAATTATAAAAGCTCAAGCTCTAAATCAGATACTAATAAAAGAAACTATAGATGTTACAGCCCCTCCAAATGGTATTTCTCAAGGACATCGGCACCCCTTGATAACAACTACTGAGCAAATAATTGACCTTTTTTTGGGTCTTGGATATCAAGTTTCAGAAGGTCCTGAGATAGAAAATGATTTCTACAATTTTGAGGCACTAAATATACCGCTCGACCATCCTGCTAGAGATATGCAAGATACTTTTTATTTGGGAGGTAAGTATCTTTTAAGAACGCATACTTCTCCTGTACAGATTCGTTGTCTTGAAAGTAAGAAACCCCCAGTAAGGATCGTTTCTCCTGGTCGGGTGTATCGAAGAGATGCAGTTGATGCAACTCATTCTCCTGTTTTTCATCAAATAGAGGTATTGGCAATTGATGAAGATATCAATTTTAGCCATTTGAGAGGAACAGTAATGGCATTTTTAAAAGCATTTTTTGGAGACTTACCTATTCGTTTCAGAGCCAGTTATTTCCCATTTACTGAACCATCCGCGGAAGTTGATGTTCAATGGAGAGGAAAATGGTTAGAGGTAATGGGTTGTGGGATGGTTGATCCAGCCGTTTTAGAAGGATTAGGGATTGATCCAGAAAAATATAGTGGGTTTGCTGCTGGACTTGGAGTTGAGAGATTCTGTATGGTTAGGCATGGAATAGACGATATTCGAAAGTTATATACAAGCGACATGAGATTTTTAGAACAATTTTAAATTTAAATTTTTTTTGGAATTAATTTTTATTGTATTAAATAAATATTATTCACAATTTAATTGCTAATATCCAAAAATTCTTTGTAAGTATGATCGGTGCCCCGTGTCGGACTGATCGTTAATGATGGGAAAGAGCTTGCTGTTAAGACAGCAAAAACTTTTCAAAAAAGATTGGAGGATTGCGGCTTTGAAGTTATCAGAGTTAGCAGTTCGGGTGGCTTATTAGGTTTTACTAATCCTGATCAATATATGAGTTCACAAGGATACAACTCTTGTATACCTGAGGACTTTGATTCTTCAATTTTGCTTGCGATTGTGTTGGGTGGTGATGGCACTGTCTTGTCTGCAGCAAGACAAACTGCACCAATGGGAATTCCTATTCTCACCATAAATACAGGACATTTAGGCTTTTTGGCGGAGGCCTACCTTTCAGATATAGATAAAATTTTTAAACATCTTGCTTCAAGGCAGTGGAATATAGAAGCAAGAACCAGTCTAGTTATAAGTGTTATGAGAGGAGATCAATGTCGATGGGAAGCCCTATGTCTAAATGAAATGGCATTGCACAGAGAACCTATGACAAGCATGTGTCATTTTGAGATTTCTGTTGGTCGACATGCTCCCGTAGATATTTCTGCAGATGGTGTCAT
This sequence comes from Prochlorococcus sp. MIT2304, assembly GCF_059772405.1. NCBI lineage: Bacteria > Bacillati > Cyanobacteriota > Cyanophyceae > Synechococcales > Prochlorococcaceae > Prochlorococcus > Prochlorococcus sp. MIT2304. Next base: position 850,222 of record NZ_CM186286.1, on the reverse strand, counting down.
CCTTTCAACTCCTACTGGCTCAACTGCCTACTCGCTAAGCGCAGGGGGACCAGTAATTACTCCGGATTGTCCAGTTTTGCAACTTACCCCGATATCTCCACACTCGCTTGCCTCAAGAGCTCTTGTTTTTAGTGATGCAGAGCCAGTGACAGTTTTCCCTGCTACACCAGAAAGATTGATGATGGTTGTTGATGGGAGTGCAGGTTGTTATGTGTGGCCAGAGGATCGAGTTTTGATTAGAAAAAGTGATCATCCAGTTAAATTTATTAGACTTTCAGATCATGAGTTCTTTGAAGTTCTTAGAAATAAACTAGGTTGGGGTCTACCACATGTTGCAAAACCTGATAAGAGATAAGAATTATTGGATTTCGCCTTTCAAAATAAAAACAGGGTTTAAGGGAGATAATCTTATATCTTCTCCAATACTTACACCTCTATATGATTGATGTTGACTAATAGATAATTTGTGAACTTTAGGTTTCAAAATCGACTCTAACTTTGATATAGATTTTAAAGATATCAAAGGTATTATTACGATACAATAACTATTTATTAGCTTCAACACTTCTTCAACAATTAAATCTAAGCTTGATCCACCACCTCCTATAATAACTCTGTCTGGATGTAGAAGATTAGGTGATATCTTCTTTCCTTTGAATACATTTAATATTTCATCTTCGATTATTAAAGATGGACTTACGCCTGTCCTTTTTGCGTTCTCCTGAATTATATTTTTACTTCCAACCCTTTTATCAATTGATACTAATTTTAGATTGGGAGATATCCTTAATGCTTCCAATCCGATACTTCCGACGCCACTACCAATGTCCCAAAGCACACCTTGCTTTGGGACATTGAGTTCAGAAAGAAGTTGAACTCTAATTTCTCTTTTTGTCATTAACCCAGGACAATCTGGATTTTGAAGAAAAACTGAATCTTCAATTCCAAATAAAGGTAAATTATTTGAATGTATTGCCGGCTCTTCTTTTTTAAATAGAATAACTAGATGCAATGGATCTAAATCCTTTGGGAAATCCTCAATTGCATTAATTTTTATGATTCTTTCATTTTGATAGCCAAGCCTTTCAAAAGTCCAAAATTCATATTTTTCCATAAGATTTAATGAATCAAGTAATTTATAAACCTCCTGGGCACCTCCCCTGCTTGCGTCAATTAAAACCACAAGTGAAGAAGGAAGCTTTTTAATTGCTTTCTCAAATGGAAGAGGGTCTCTACCGTGCAGGCTGACCCATTTTGTATTTTGCCAAGGTTTACCAAGTCGGGAAAAAGCCAATTGAAAACTTGTAGCAGCTGGTTCAAAATAAAGTTTTGATAAAGGAAAGTTTTGTATTAGTAATCTACCAATTCCAAACCAAAGAGGATCACCACCAGAAAACACAATTGTTTTTCTTTCTTCCTTTTTTAATGCTTCTATAAATTCTTTTAGCTTATCAGTCGCAATGAATTCAAAATTATGATGTTTTATATTTTTTTCCTCCAACCAAGTTTTGAATGAATCTAGGATTCTTTTTGGACCAGTGATTCTCTCAGCTTGAAAAATTGTTTTTTTTTTGGCTTCAAAAAAACTTTCAACATTTGAAGTATCAACTCCTATTACGTGTATCTGAATTGACTCATTAGCCATGGTTTAAATAAATGGACGTAGAAAAATTTCTTTTTTTTATAGCTTCACTATTTTTTAGAGGAAAATCAACTAAAACTTCAATAGTAAGTCTAAAAAGATTTGTGAATCTTAAAAAAAATGAAGCTGAGGAGCACCTAAACAGAAGATCCCGTCTGCATGAAATTTTGATAGCTCTGATTAAGCAGCAAAAAGATTTAGAACTAATGGACGACGGTGTCCAAGTCTTTGAAAATTCTATTCAGCAATCAGAAAAATATGATCCATCCAAAATAGTTGAACGCAATCAACGTATCATGAAGAAATATCAGTCACTCGTTCGTTCAGCAATAGCATTAGATGCATTACTTGAATCAGAAGATTACAACATTAGTAATGGAAGGATTTCATGATTTAGTTCGTCTGATAATTTCTTGTCTTTTAATTAGTTGCTTTTTGTTTACGAATGCAAATACAAGTTTGGCAGATTCAAAAGTTTTTTTAAATGATCAGAAAAAAGAAATTAAAAGAAGCTTAGAGAGCCTCAAAGACTTGGATTACCAAAATTGGCAGATTATTGTCTATCCAAATTCAAATGATTCCAAGAAATTGATTTTAAGAATTGTAGGCTATCCAGGCTCATTAAGGATTGATCATCCAACTAATTTGATTGTTAATTCAGGTAGGAAGACTTGGTATTTAAAAGACACATCAAAAAATAGTAAAATTAACGAACAAATTTTGAATGATTCTGCTGCAGAATTCGATATCAGTCCTCTGATTTCAGACTTGGATAAAAACAGACCACTAAGAATCAAATTGCCTGGATTGATAAATGAATTACCAATACCGCCATACTTGGTGAGTGAATGGAGATCATTAGAAAAACAAAATGATTAATTTGCCTGAGAATCAAAAAACATGGGTTCCTTGGATGAGACGTGCAATTCAATTAGCTTTGTTGGCAGAAGGTAGAACAAGCCCAAACCCTCTTGTGGGGGCAATTGTATTGGACTCCAGCGGAAGACTTGTTGGAGAAGGATTTCATACAGGAGCAGGTAACCCTCATGCTGAAATTGAAGCACTTACTCAAGCTGGAAAGAAATCGATAAATGGAACGATCGTTGTAACTTTAGAACCCTGTTGCCATTATGGTTTGACCCCTCCCTGTACAGAAGCAATATTAAATGCGGGGTTGAAAAAAGTTGTTATTGGGATGGTTGATCCAGACCCACGAGTTTCTGGTGATGGGATTCGAAGATTAAAAGACTCGGGACTTGAAGTGATTCAGGGCGTTTTAAATCAAGAATGTGAATCTATCAATCGCGAATTTAGTTTTCGAGTGCGTCATGGTCGCCCTTGGGGAATTCTTAAATGGGCAATGAGCTTGGATGGAAGAATTGGTTTGCCAAATGGATGTAGTAAGTGGATTTCAGGCAGACAGTCTAGGAATTCCGTTCATCAAATAAGATCAAAATGTGATGCAGTAATTGTTGGAGGAGGAACAGTACGCACTGATAATCCTCTTTTGACTTCAAGAGGAAAATCAAATTTTGAACCTATAAGGGTTGTTTTTTCTAGAACTTTGGATTTGCCAAATTCTGCAAAACTTTGGGATACGAAAATTGCTAAAACCATAATTGCTTATGGGCCAGAGGGGGATGAAGCTTTTTTTTCTGATTTACCAGACGGTCCAGAAAAATTAAGACTCAATTCTGATGATCCATCCGAATTGATGACCGCACTTTCTCACCAGGGTTGTAACAAAATTCTTTGGGAATGTGGTCCTCTTCTAGCTACTAGTGCAATAGAGTCTAACTGTGTTCAGGAATTAGTAGTTTTTATGGCACCAAAACTCATAGGGGGCAATTCTGCAATGAGTCCTCTCAACAGTTTTGGATTTGAATCAATAGATTCCACCTACAAATTGCAACATTCTCATTTAGAACGAAAAGGAGAAGATCTTTGTTGGAGTCTACTTATTTAGAGCTTTAATTTTGTTTAAATAGATATTCGTTCGGATCTCCCTCCAGTTAAAGATTTTGATTTGGTATGAAAGTTGTTTAACTTGGTACCAATCAAGTTTTTGCCAATGCCTATACGACAGGATGAAAATCAACCTAATAGACGTTTTGGAATAATTAATTTAGTTCTAATAGGATTTGGAGCACTTCTCCTTTTCAGTAGCTTTTTCCCAAGCTCAAACACACAAGTTCCGAGAGTTCCATACTCCCTTTTTATCAACCAAGTCGATGATGGTGAAGTAAAGCGTGCCTACATAACTCAAGATCAAATCAGATACGAACTTTCTACAGCAGAGGAAGGAGCTCCATCAGTTCTTGCTACGACTCCCATCTTTGATATGGATCTCCCTCAAAGGCTAGAAAGTAAAGGAGTTGAGTTCGCAGCCGCGCCCCCAAAAAAGCCAAACATCTTTACCACTATTCTAAGTTGGGTAGTCCCGCCGCTGATTTTCATCCTTGTATTGCAGTTTTTTGCTCGTAGAAGTATGGGAGGTGGAGGAGCTCAAGGTGCTCTAAGTTTTACCAAAAGTAAGGCAAAAGTATATGTTCCAGATGATGAGTCGAAAGTGACTTTCGAAGACGTTGCTGGTGTAGATGAAGCTAAAGATGAGCTAACCGAAATAGTTGATTTTCTCAAAAGGCCACAGAGATATACAGATATTGGTGCAAGAATTCCCAAAGGTGTTTTGTTAGTTGGACCTCCTGGAACTGGAAAAACACTTTTATCAAAAGCAGTAGCAGGCGAAGCTGAAGTACCTTTCTTTATCATTTCTGGTTCCGAATTTGTAGAGTTATTTGTTGGTGCTGGTGCAGCAAGAGTTAGAGATTTGTTTGAGCAAGCAAAGAAAAAAGCACCGTGCATAATTTTTATAGATGAACTTGATGCTATTGGTAAAAGTAGATCGGGTTCAATGGGAGTTGTAGGGGGCAATGATGAGAGAGAACAGACTCTTAATCAACTCTTAACTGAAATGGATGGTTTCGCTTCAACTGACAAGCCTGTCATTGTGTTGGCTGCTACTAACCAACCTGAAGTTTTAGATGCGGCCCTTCTTCGTCCCGGCAGGTTTGATAGGCAAGTACTGGTAGACAGACCAGATTTATCTGGGAGAAAAACAATTCTAGAAATTTATACCAAGAAAGTTAAACTCTCAAACGAAATAGATCTAGATCGTATTGCGCAAGCTACAAGTGGATTTGCTGGTGCTGATTTGGCCAATATGGTAAATGAAGCTGCTCTATTGGCTGCAAGAGGTAAAAGAAAATCAGTTGAACAACAAGATTTAAATGAAGCAATCGAAAGAGTTGTTGCCGGATTAGAGAAAAAAAGCCGCGTTTTGCAGGACGATGAGAAAAAAATCGTTGCATATCATGAGGTCGGTCATGCAATAGTTGGTCATTTAATGCCAGGAGGTAGCAAAGTTGCAAAAATATCTATTGTTCCAAGAGGTATGAGTGCTCTCGGATACACTTTGCAACTTCCAACTGAAGAAAGATTTTTAAATTCTAAAGAAGAACTTCAAGGCCAAATAGCTACTCTCTTGGGTGGAAGATCTGCAGAGGAAATAATTTTTGGAAAAGTTACAACCGGAGCTTCCAATGATCTTCAAAGGGCTACAGATATTGCTGAGCAAATGGTAGGTATGTATGGGATGAGCGATATACTTGGTCCATTAGCATATGACAAGCAGGGAGGTGGTCAATTCCTAGGAGGAAACAGTAATCCCAGAAGAGAATTGAGTGATGCTACTGCCCAAGCAATTGATAAAGAAGTTAGAAGCCTGGTGGATGATGCACATGAAAAAGCCTTAAACATTCTTAAAAACAATCTTTCTTTATTGGAAGATATTTCTCAGAAAATACTTGAGAAAGAAGTTATAGAGGGAGATGATCTTATCAAAATGCTTTCAAATAGTGTGATGCCAGAAAAAGTTTCTAGTTAGACCACTTGACTTTATTTCCTTTTTCCTAGATAAAGGAAGTTTGAGACTCCCAAGCAATGGCATCAGTCTCCTCTGGATTAGCATCTGAACTTTCCTCTTTTGGTAAAAGCGATTTTCTCTCTTCATCTGACTTGAAATCAAGTCAGATTTTTTCATTGTTTGAATTATCAAAACAATTAAAAGCAGAAGATAGAAGAATTGATCTGGGAAATAGAGTCCTAGGTTTAATATTCAAAAAGGCATCCACTAGGACACGAGTTAGTTTTCAAGCTGCAATGGCCAGGCTTGGGGGTCAAACTATTGATTTAAACCCTCAAGTTAGCCAACTTGGAAGGGGAGAACCCATTAAAGATACAGCCAGGGTTTTGAGCCGCTATTGTGATGTTCTTGCAGTTAGAACTTTTTCGCAGAATGAATTAGAGGAATACGCAGAGTGGTCGACGATTCCTGTGATTAATGCCTTAACTGACCTTGAGCATCCTTGTCAAGCACTAGCTGATTACTTAACTATACAAGAGAAATTTGGGAGTCTGAAGGGTATAAATCTTTCTTACATCGGAGATGGCAACAACGTAGCTAATTCATTAATGTTATGTGGAGCATTGTTGGGAGTTAATGTGAAAATTTGCTCTCCAAAAGGATTTGATGCAGACCCAAAAATTGTAGACAAAGCTAATTCTCTATCTGAGTTTGGAGCAAAAATATCTATTTCTAATAACCCTTTAAAGGCAGTAAAGGGAGCTCAGGTGATTTATACAGATGTTTGGTCTTCTATGGGGCAAGAAGAAGAGCAAGCAAGGAGAAAAAAATTTTTTGAAAATTATAAAGTTGATCTAAAATTAATGGATCTTGCTGATGAGGACGTGATTCTTTTGCACTGTTTGCCTGCTCATAGAGGAGAAGAAATTACAGAAGAGGCTTTGGAGAGTCAAAGAAGTTTTGTTTTTGATCAAGCAGAGAATCGTCTTCATGTTCAACAAGCTTTGCTTGCTGTTCAACTTGGAGGTCTTTAGGGTTGCAATTTCAGAATAAATTAGGTACATATGTATTGGAGCACATATGTACTTAATTTGTTTAGATGCCTGGTGAAGCTTTAACTACTGCTCAGCAAGAACTATATGACTGGCTTGTAGATTTTATTGAAGACCAGCACCATAGTCCTTCCATAAGGGAAATGATGCAAGCGATGGGGCTAAGATCTCCAGCACCCATTCAAAGTCGTTTAAGACATTTACAAGAAAAAGGTTGGATAAAATGGCAAGAGGGTCAGGCAAGAACACTGCAATTGATAGAAGAAAGTATTGCTGGCGTTCCTGTCTTAGGTTCAATAGCCGCTGGTGGATTAGTTGAGACTTTTGATGATGTACAAGAAACTTTGGACTTAAATTCAGTTCTTCAACTAAAAGGACTTTTTGCTTTGACTGTAAATGGAGATTCAATGATTGATTCTTTTATTGCAGATGGAGATATGGTCTTAATGGAACCTGTTAATGACCCTTCTGGATTGAGAAATGGAACTGTAGTGAGTGCAATGGTCCCAGGTTTGGGAACTACTTTGAAGCATTTTTTTCGTGATGGAAGTTTAGTTCGTTTAGAAGCTGCTAATACAGCTTATGAACCTATAGAAATTGATGCTGAAAAAGTACATGTTCAAGGAAAGTTAGCTGCTGTGTGGAGGAAAACTTAATTTTATTTTTGATAACAAATTAATTTGTTTAACTTCGATTTTTTAATAGGGATCTTCTATTTTTATCTTCACTTTAGACACTGAGATATACTGCTTTTATCGATTTTCTTTTATTAAAAAAGCTTTCTTATTTAAATTCTTACTCCTTTCTTCAAAATAAATCCCCTCTCCATATTGACTAGTTGATATGTCTAATCTTGATTCCAATGCGTGAGAAAGGATTTTTAAAAAATATACTCTGACCCTAATGAAAGTTCTATAGGAGTAAGTCAATAAAAGAAATCAAATAATTTAGAATTAAAAAATTATTTGATATGCAAGGTTAATTTAAGATAAGCAATTGCAATATGTATTTAATTGATTTTGTTTAATAAAAATATGTTGAGAAAAAGAATTTCTTAAAACTCTTTATGCGATTAAACCAATAAACTCGTTGAAGTTAAAATTTTGATACTTTATAAACCATTAGAAGCATTAACAAATGACGTTGACGAGAGAAAAAAATTTTTACCTAGAAGTACTAGAATAGCAATTTAAGTGAGACTATTTCTTTGAATGAATAGAAGGTCATTTTGGCTTGAAGAAATGCTTGAAATAAATTGATCTTTTAAATTGAAATGCAGATATCAGCATGAATGATTATTGAGTCTTTTTAATGAGTTTTCCACTTTTCCACAAATTCACATATTTTAAATATTATCAATCGTGTTAATGGCAATTCTATAAGTGGATAAATTACAAAAAAAATGTATTCACTCAAACTCATTCTGCTGCAACAGGTTACGAGCGATAAGTATCTCTTGATACATAACCAGGTTCCTGTTAAAACTTCAAGACAAAATATTCAGCAATGTTTGGAAACGAAAAAATGTGGAAAAGTTCAGGTTGTACTTATCTTGCCCGAAGTGGTTCCATTGGCTTACTTATAGATGGGTTTCTTGGGTTTTTTAGAGAAAAAATCGTTGCCCTTAAAAAAATTCACTAATTATTTTGATTTGTGCAAAAGGAAATTTTTATAAATCTTCATTTTTAAGTTCTTATAAGCATTTGTCGGAGTTATCTAATTTTTTAGACAGAAGTAATGACTATTAAATTATTAGTAAAACCCAGATATTTTTTATTAAATTAGTTTGCTCCTATACCTCTTGCCATTAATGTTGCGAAAAACGGTATTAATGAAAAACCAAATAATTCGATATTTATTATTAATTTTAATCTTGCTTCTAGATTAACAGAAACGTCTGGTAATTTGCCTTTACTTAAAGGAATTGCCCATAAAATATAAGTAAATGTTGGATATAAAGATAATGAACCCACTAAACCGAATATCACAATTTTTGTCCAAAAAAGAGGGTTTTGAGTATAAAAATCAGGACCTTGGCCGAATTTTATTACACGATAAATTCCGCTGATTAATAGAGCTACACCCGCAATTCCGTATACAATATCGGCTGAAATCATAGAAATAGCTTCTTCTCTATTGGGAGCGGATTTCAGACGCATTCTTTCAAATACCAAAGCTCCAAAACAAAGCATAAAACTTAAGTAATGGATGTAGGCAACCGAGGCGCTTTTGATTGCATGCATATTTGTGACTTTGATTTTATACATAATATACAATAGCGAAAAACATAAAGCACCTTTGCTGAAAGCTTTTTGGTTTACGAAGAGGAGAAAATGCAATTAAGAAAAAATTAAAATTAGCAATTTTCTCATTAGTAGTTATTTGTTTCTTTCTTTACTTGTATTAAGAATCTATTATTTTTATATTTAATAGAGTGCTTTTGATAGACCTAGTTTTAAAATTAATATATAGATATTTAAGATAGAAAAATGACAAAACTCCGATCTCGAAGTTTTTCAGTCTTTTGTATAGTTGTGTGTTCTTTATTTTTTACTCTTTGTTTATTTGATTTAGAAGTAAATGCATCAACTATTAAGCAAAATGATGAATTGATTAACAGAATAGCTAAAGATTTTTCGAAGAAATTTTGCAATGGAGTTGGTTTCGGTCTGTCTCAGGAAAGCGCCGTGAATTTTGCGATCAAGGAAAATATAGCTATCTTTAAGAAGAAGAAAGGGATTGAAAATATTGATACTAAAGCCATAGCAGAAAAAGCTTTTAATTCAGTTAGTGATAATTGTGGTTACTCTTTAAACCTTTCAGGAGATGAGTGGTATATAGCTTTTAAAAAAGGTGGCTTAAATTAAGTTGATATAATTAATTAATAATTTACATAATATAAAAAAAATTAAAAACAACTTTACTATTATATAAATTGTTTTTAATTAATAATAAAAAATCAACTATTCATTCTTAAATGCCTGAAATTATAAAATTTTTAAATTAAATAATCTTTTATAATATAGTACATAAGTGAATTTATCAATTTTATCTTATATATGAGGATTTTAGTCCCAGGGGGAGCAGGTTTTATAGGAAGCCACACATGTCTTGCTCTGCTTGAAAAAGGTTATGAGATAACTGTAATTGATTCCTATATAAATAGTCATAAGAAATCTCTTCAGCGTGTTGTTGAGATATTGAAAAAAAATAATAGAGTGAAAAATATTGATATTGAGATAGCAGATATTAGAGATGAAAAGGTTTTAGATAAATTATTTTTAAGATATAAAGATTTGGGTAATCCTATCAAAGCTGTTATTCACTTTGCAGGATACAAATCAGTTAAAGATTCTGTGCTTAATCCTTTACTTTATTGGGATGTAAATGTTCATGGTTCAATTAATCTACTAAGAGTTATGGATAAATACAATTGTCGAACAATTGTATTTAGTAGTAGTGCCACTATCTATGGAATGTCAAATCATTTACCTCTTAAAGAGACTACAGAAATCAAACCAATAAACCCCTATGGAAGAACTAAAGCGGCAATAGAGCAAATACTAAATGATATATATTATAGACGCAAAGATAAATGGAAAATAGGAATACTTCGATATTTTAATCCTATTGGTGCTCATTCATCTGGGATGATAGGAGAATCCCCTAAAGGATTACCTAGTAATATTTTTCCTTATATCACTCAAGTAGCTGTAGGTAATTTGGATGAATTGACTATTTTCGGTAAAGATTGGCCTACTTTAGATGGAACTTGCATACGAGATTACATTCATGTTATGGATTTAGCTGAGGGGCATATTGCTACTTTGGAGTATTTAAATAATTATGAACAAAAAATAATTAATCTTAATCTAGGCACAGGCCTAGGAACAACTGTTCTAGAACTTGTAGATACATTTGAGAAAGTAAACAATGTAAAAATATCTATAAAATTTTCTACCAGAAGAGTTGGTGATTCTTGTACAGTAATAGCCGATAATTCTTTAGCTCTCTCGTGTTTAAATTGGTCCCCAAAAAGAGATTTAGTGAAAATGTGTTTAGATGGATGGAACTGGCAATCAAACAATCCAAAAGGCTATTTATAGTTAATATTTAAATTGAACAATTAATTTAAATATTTATTCATATATAATTTAATTGTTTCTGAAATTCCATCTTCAAGATCTATAGCAGGCTTCCATCCAAGATCTAAAATTTTAGATATGTCAAGTTGTTTTTTTGGGGTTCCGTCCGGTTTGCTTGAATCCCAAAGTGTTTCCCCTTTAAAACCTGTTAAGGTAGCAATTTTTTTAGATAAGCCCTTGATCGAGATATCTTTTCCAGTACCCACATTTAAATATGTAAGTGGTTCTGATTGATTATTCATAGGAGCATTAACAGAATTGGGATCCCATTTTTCAAGAGCGAACACAACTGCTTCTCCTAGATCATCAACATGTAAAAATTCTCTTAATGGAGAGCCTGTTCCCCAGCAAGTTACGGAAGTTAAATTATTTTTTTTTGCTTCAGAAAATTTTCTTATTAAACTAGCCATGACATGACTAGTGTCTGGATTATAATTATCTCCAGGTCCATAAAGATTTGTTGGCATTAATGAAATCGCATCAAATCCGTATTGCTTGCGCAAAGACTCGCAAAGCTTAATACCTGCTATCTTTGCAATTGCATAGCATTCATTTGTTGGTTCTAATTCACTTTCCAATAAATATTCTTCTCTTATTGGTTGCTTTGCATATTTAGGATAAATGCAACTACTACCTAAGAAAAGTAACCTTTTAACACCAAATGACCATGCAGTTTCAATTACATTTGTTTGTATCTTTAAGTTATTTAATATGAAATCAGCGGGCTGATTATTATTTGCGAGTATTCCTCCTACTTTTGCTGCAGCTAAAATAACAATAGTTGGTTTGTGAGCCTTAAACCAATTTCTTATTTCGATGATATTTTCAAGATCTAATTCCTTATGTGTAGGAGTGAATAATGCTTGCTCATATCCTTTCTTTTTTAAACTTCTTACAATGGCACTCCCGCACATTCCTGTTGATCCAGCAATAAGAATTCTGTCTTTATGATTAAGCAAGTTTGTCATGAAAGTTTAACAATCGTTTGAAGATTAGTTGATGGGTTATGCAGAGTGGATTACTCGGTATTATCTAATGCAAGTACTCTTCTTTAAAGAAATTCTTTAAGAACATTGATACTTTAAGATTGAATACCTCCTTCTAGAAAAAATAAAGATACTCTTCAGCTATCTTAGCAAGTATATACAATCTAGCCATAATAGAATGAGTCGTTTATTGCTGTATAAGTTTCTTAGGATTTACAGGAAAACTTATAAATGAAGATTCCATTTTATATATGTCGCTAGATACTGATAAATGATATTATTTTTAAGTTTTCTGTTAAGTTTTGTATTTTTACTTTTTGGGACATTGTTTGTTAATAAATTTAGAATACTTTTTTTAGTAATTTGATAAAGTGTTTTCAGTAACTTATTTAATTTTGATAAAATCAAAATTAAATATTGTCAAAATATAAATTACTATAGTAAGATATCTGTTGAATTGATTATAAAGATTAAAAAGATTAAATCTAGATCTATTTATTTAGTTACTGGGGCTGCGGGATTTATAGGTTCAGCTTTATCTCATCGCTTGTTAAAGGAAGGCAAAATTGTTGTTGGTGTTGATAACCTTAATTCCTATTATTCTCCTCGATTAAAGAAATCTAGGCTGGAATTGATAAATAGTAAATTAAGTAGTTATTCTGGTAGTTGGACTTTCTTGGAAGTTGCGTTGGAAGATAATTATTCTTTAATTAAAATCTTTAAAAAATATGCCCCAAATATTGTTGTGAATTTAGCAGCACAAGCTGGAGTAAGATATTCTTTGGAAAATCCTTTTTCTTATGTAAATAGTAATCTTGTAGGCTTTGTAAATCTCCTTGAGGCCTGTCGTTTATATGAAGTTCAACATTTGATTTATGCTTCTAGCAGCTCAGTTTATGGAGGGAATACAAATTTACCATTTACAGAGGATCAATCTGTTAATCACCCTGTAAGTCTTTACGCAGCAACTAAGAAATCAAATGAATTAATGGCTCATACATATAGCCATTTGTATAATTTACCATCAACGGGTTTACGCTTTTTTACTGTATATGGCCCATGGGGAAGGCCTGATATGGCGCCAATGATTTTCGCAAAATCTATTCTTAATAACAAACCTATTACTGTAAATAATTTTGGAAAGATGAAGAGAGATTTCACCTATATTGATGATGTCGTAGAAGGTATTTATTTATGTTCTAAAAAGTACGCAACTATAGATACTGATTTTAATAGTGACCAGCCTAATCCATCTACATCATTTGCTCCTCATAGAATATTTAATATAGGTAATAGTGAACCTATAGAACTACTAAGATTTATTGAGGTTCTTGAAAATGAGCTGGGTTTAAAAGCGATAAAGGACTTTCAGCCAACACCACCAGGAGATGTTATTGCTACAGCTGCTGATACGAAATTGTTAAATGATTGGATTGGCTATAAACCAATGACGTCAATAGAAGATGGGATAAAACAATTTGCTTTTTGGTACAAAGAATATTTTTAGAGATTATTTTAAAGATGAATTATTTAAATAGTTCCCTGGCTGCAAAAATACCAGTTAATGGTTGTGTTATTTTTGAAATTGTTGAGCTTGATTTTCCAATAAGGCTGTCTTTAACAGAAATTAAATCACCTGAAAATAAAAAAGGATTTTTAATTGAGCCAGGAGTCGAATTAGCTGAATAATTAATATTTTTCCTTAATATTGTTCCATCTTTATTGTATCTAATTAAAAAGATCTTTCCAGACAGAGGCTTGATGGGACCTGAGAGGTTCATAACATCAGACAAACTACCATCAACAGGTATACGCAATTGGCCAGGGTTTTCTATTTTCCCTTTAACAGTTACATTTATAAACCTTGGAGTTAAGCCAAAAACTATAGATTTTCGAAGGATATCTTGATTTGATTTGGTGAGACGAGGTATGTAAATAATATCTCCATCAAAAAGTCTTATATCTGACTTTGAACTTTGTCTTTTTAAAAAGATAGAGAAATCAATTGTTGCTTTTTTTTGCCCCCCCCCTTGACTTAAAGGAATATCTCTGATGAGTTCTAATTTAGATATATCACTATAAGAAGTTAGTCCCCCAACAGATCTTATTGCATTTGAAATAGTAGTTAAATCATCTGTTAAGTTAAAAAGTTTTGAATAATCTATTGATCTACTAATAGATAAATCCTCTATCTCACTAGCTTCAATTGACTTGGCCTGATTTATTTGTAGATCTTCTGTATAAGCTCCAAGTTTGACAATAGAAGGTTTTCTTACTTCACCTTGAACTAAAACTTTAATCGGTCTATATTTTATTATTCTTATATAAATCTCGGGTGAAATTAAGAACTCTGAATAACGTTTTTCTAGCATATTGCTGAGATCTTTTATGGTTAAGCCTCTAACATATGTTTCTTTGATTCGAGGAAAATATATATTACCTTGTTTATCTATCGTATATTTTCTATTTAAATTACTTGCATTAATAAATTGAATATCTAATACATCACCAGTTCCTAATATATAGTCATCTAATTCATTACTCCTATCAAAGTAGGAGGCGTCAATAATATTTTTATTATCTTTGAATACTTCTCTTCCCTCTGCTAATGCAACTCCTGATAAGAAGGCAAGTAGCACAATCTTTAAAATCAGAAGATTTTTTAGCTGCGTTGTTTTTATAATAAACACTTTAACACTAAAAATAATATCTATAAATATTATTTTACTACATTTTTTAGTTAATGATAGCTTTTTGAGAGAAAAAATGAATCTTTTTCCCTTAATTATTATTAGGAAATGCAACTACCATTAAAATGCATAAAATTGTGAAATTTAGGTATGAGTTAATTAGAAAGAGAAGTTTGATAGGCTTCTCAATATTTTTCTCGTTCTAAGCTAAGTAATACTTGTTTCAATAACTAAATTTTTTATAATGTAAATATAATCAAACCATCTATATCCTTTTCCTGAATATTTAGGTTTGTTTTCAAATTATAAATATCATCGTATAATATTAATCCTGGAATGGTAATTATTATACGAACATCGCAATCAATAGATTGAGATAAATTTTCAAAGACATAAATTTCTTTATCCTTGAGAATTTCTTCAAACCTTTTTGAAATCAACTTAACACTTTCATTGTTGATTTTCCCGAGTTTAATTAGTGCGATTTTTTGAAATCCATTTGCTATAATTGAGCTTGAATTAATTATTTTAATACTCTCGCACCATTCATTTTGCTTTGATAATTCAAATTCACCTAAGTACTTGCAACCTAGATATTTTTTAATAGCTGATTTACTATATATTAATCCACTATTTTTTTCTTTTATTAATACGAAAAAGAAGCTAATCAATAATCCTAATATAAATGATATTAAAACAATTCTTCTTTTACTTGGAGAGACAGGATCATCGAATAATGTTGGTTTTGTTATTAATTCCCAAGGATCAAGTGAACGTGCTTGATCAAGAGAAACTCTTCTTCTTTCATTTAATAAACTGGATAAAGTTGTCTCATCAAGCTCTTTATTTTTTAGAAATTCCTTATATTTAATTATTAGCTCTTTAGGCCTTGTAGATGCTTTTTGCAATGCAATATTATTTAATTTATCTGCTTTTAATTTTGCTATTACTTCTAGCTTTAAGTTTTTTATTAAAGACTTTCGTCTACTTTTTAGGTCTCTTATGGCGACATCATTTGGTTTATATATAACCTCATTGATTGCTATTTGTGAATCTATTGAATCTAAATCTATTAAAGATTTGTTTTCCTTAGAAATTGATTTTAAATATTTAATTGCCCTTGATTCATTACTTAGATTATTAACTATTTCAAGCATTTCTTCTATAGATCTTATATTATTAATTGAATTTAACCTTCTACTCTCAATATCAATAGAAGTAGAACTATCCCCTTCTTTTGCAAAATCAAATTCTTGAATAGATCTTCCTACATCAATAATCTTATTTTTATAGATTTCAATTTGTCTGTCGAGATAAGCTATCCCTTTATTAATACCTTTTACTCTGTCTTTGCCAGAGTAAAGTTGATATTGAGTAGAAATTTTCTTCAATACAGGTAATATTAAGCTTCTCTCTGTGTCTTTGTAAGATAAATTTACTATTGAAGTGTTTTTAACTAAACTAACGTCTAAATTGTTTTTAGTCCAATCGGAGATTCTCCACTGAGATGTATTGATTCCCTTCTTTTCTTTAGCTTCTTTAACATAATAAAATATATTTGAAAGTACAGAAGGGCTTTTAAGTATTTCTATTTCTGTTTCTAGTTGCCGCTTGATTGTATTTTTTGCGAAAAGATTTCTTCCTCCCATTAAATTCGAAATATTGGAAGTTATTTCTTCTTGTTTATTATTGCTGAGTTGATCTTTAATAACTATTTGGAATTCACCTTTCCATACTTTCTTTAATGTGAAGGAATATATAGAGCCTATAAAAACCGAAGCAATCGTTAGCCCTAATATTAGATATTTATTCCTAATTGATAGGTTATACAAATCTGAGAGATTTATTAATTCTTCATTTTCTTCAAAAAAATTATTATCTGGATTCATTTTGATTTTATTTATTTTTATTGCATTAGTTGCACATTCATTTTTCCAAGTCTTTTACCATTGTAACTCGATCTTTTATTAATTTTATCACACCAATCAAGGTTATTCAAATACCATAAAACTGTTTTTCTGATTCCATTCTCTAAACTATGTAATGGCTTCCAGCCTAATTCTCTTTGGATTTTACTGGAATTTATTGAATATCTTTTATCGTGACCCGGGCGATCCTCCACATAATTAATAAGAGTTGAATAGGCATTTTTTTTAGGAACTATTGAATCTAGAACATCACATAATAAACAAGCAATTGTTTTGTTACTCATCTCGCCAAAGCCACCTATACAATAGGATTCGCCAATTTTCCCTTTGATAATTGCCAATAAAATTGCATCGATATGATCTTCTACGTAAAGCCAGTCTCTAATATTCTCCCCATTACCGTAGATAGGTATTTCTTTTCCTTGGACAGCTTTTAAAATTGATAGTGGAATAAGTTTTTCAGGAAATTGATAAGGACCATAATTATTACTGCAATTGGTAGTTATGGCTGGTAATCCATAGGTTTTATGCCATGCATGTACCAAATGGTCGCTTGATGCTTTGGATGCTGAGTAAGGACTCCTTGGTGAATATGGAGTCGATTCATCAAATGAACCGATAGAGGAAAGTGATCCAAAAACTTCGTCTGTACTAATG
Source organism: Prochlorococcus sp. MIT2304 (assembly GCF_059772405.1). Classification (NCBI taxonomy): domain Bacteria; kingdom Bacillati; phylum Cyanobacteriota; class Cyanophyceae; order Synechococcales; family Prochlorococcaceae; genus Prochlorococcus; species Prochlorococcus sp. MIT2304. Next base: position 833,197 of record NZ_CM186286.1, on the reverse strand, counting down.
TGGTGAAATCTAAAAATTTCTCTTTTCTTTTTTGATAAACCGTACCAATAATTTTTTGTAGCTTCTAGTAAGTTGTAAGTACCTATCACATTCGATTCAATAAAGCTATTTGGAGAATCTATTGACCTGTCAACATGGGTCTCTGCTGCAAAATGTATAATAAGATCTGGATTTGATTCTTTGAGTGCATTAAAAGTATCATCGTAATGATATAAATCTACTAATAGGTGTAAATGCTTTAATTTAGAGTCTTTAACTAACTTAATTCCTTCTAGGGAGCTTGAATAGCTAAGTTTATCTAAATTGTATATTTTACAGTTTGTTTTTTTTATTAGTCTTCTGATGAATGTTCCGCCAATAAATCCTGCTCCTCCAGTTACTAAAATATTTTTAAATTTATTTAAATGATTATAATCAATCATGGTATCAATTTTTTTAAATATTTTGATCTAACTTTTAATAGCTCATAGAGAGACTTCCTCCAATGTATTTGCTTTATATTTATTGATTTACAAATTAATTGACTATCTAAAACTGAATAACTAGGACGCCTTGCAATTGTTTGATATTGTTCCGAGGGGATTGGTATTACTTTGGCTTTTTTTGATAACAAACCTAACTTAAGTCCTATTTCGCCTACTTCAATTGCAATATCGAACCAACTTGCTACCCCTGCATCACTCCAATGCAAGATTTGTGGGATTTTATTATCGTCTTTAATTTGCTTCTCCCAGTTGCAAATTAAAGACCAACAGGCTGAAGACAAAGTTAATGTGCTTGTTGGACTACCTATTTGATCACAAACCACTCTAATTTCGTTTTTTGTTTCATGTAATTTAAGCATTGTTAATGCAAAGTTATTACCAGTTGGCCCCATTAGCCAACTTGTTCTTAATATTATTGCCTGATGAGTGCGAAATAAGATTTCTTTTACTGCATTCTCTCCAGCCAACTTGGAGGAACCATATACTGAAATTGGATTTGGTTTATTGTATGGCTTATAAGGAAAACTTTGATGTCCATCAAATATGAAATCAGTGCTAATATGAATCATTTTTCCTCCTATATCCTTTACAGCATCTGCTAACAACCTTGTACCCTTTGAATTAATAAGGAATGCATGATCTTTATTTGTTTCTGCATCATCAACCATAGTAAATGCTGCGCAATTAATAACCCAGTCGGGTTTATATTTTCTAAGATTATTTATAAAATTTTTTGGATTTAAAAAATCAAAATCTTTTTTTGTAGCTTTAATTATTTCATGATTCGCAAAGTTATTTTTGATTAATGCTTGACCTAATTGACCTTCGCTGCCTGTAATAAGAATTTTCATTGAGGAATTTATTGAAAAATTTCTATCTCTCTAAGACTCTTTCCATCTTCATCTTTGCTTGACATAATTGGTTGATCTATATTTATATTGCTTAAAGGCCATTTAATATCAAGATATTTATCATCCCATCTTAAGGTTTTTTCAAGCTTGCAATCCCAAAAATCTGTAACTTTATAATTAACCTCGGTATTCTCTTCTAGAGAAAGAAAACCATGTGCAAATCCTGGTGGGACCCATAATGATTGTTTTTTGCATGCATTTAATTCTACTCCTCCCCAGTTTAAATATGTTAGTGAATTTATTCTTAGATCAACTATTACATCAAATATTGATCCAGATAACACTCTTATTAATTTACCTTGAACTTTTGGCGCTATTTGAAAATGTAGTCCTCTTAAAACACCTATTGAGGACATAGAATGATTATCTTGAACAAAAAAAATCTTCTTACCAAACAGTTTGTCGTAATATTTTTGATTCCAACTTTCAAAAAAGAATCCTCTATCATCTTTAAAAATATTCGGTGATATTAAAAAAGAATCATTGAATTCCTGACCATTATTTGTTTTTATTTTTTCAATTTTCATATCGATCTTGTAATGTTATTTTTTTCGCTACGGGTAGCTAATTTTACAAGATAATTTCCGTATTCACTTTTATTCATTTCAAATCCAAGTTTTTCTAAATCATTATTTGTTATCCATCCTTGCCTCCAAGCAATCTCTTCTGGACAACCAATTTTTAAACCTTGTCTTTTTTCTAGTGTTTGTATAAAGCCGCCTGCCTCTATCAAAGAATCAAATGTTCCAGCATCAAGCCAAGCTGTTCCTCTATTAAGAACTTTAACTTTTAGTTTTCCCTCTCTTAGATAATAATTATTTAAGTCAGTTATTTCTAATTCACCTCTTGAAGATGGGACAAGTTGCTTGGCAATTTCACTAACATTAGATTCATAAAAATAGATGCCCGTAATTGCATAATTGCTTTTTGGCTTTTTTGGCTTCTCTGTAATCCCTTTAGCCTTTAATTCTTCATCTAATTCAACAATCCCATATCTATATGGGTCGCTAACCTGACAAGCGAAGATTGTAGATTTGTCTAAATCTCTATAAGCTTGTTTTAATTGTGAGACTAAAGCTTGTCCGTAGAATAAATTATCTCCGAGGATTAAAGATGAAGGTCCTCCGCTTAGAAACCTTTCTCCAAGAATAAATGCCTGAGCAATTCCTTTTGGCTCTTTTTGAATTTCATAACTAATTGATATACCCCATTTAGTGCCATTGCCAAGTAAATATTTGAAGCTTTCTATATCTCTAGGTGAGGAAATTATTAGGATATCTCTAATTCCACTAAGCATCAAAGTGCAGAGTGGATAATAAACCATTGGCTTATCATATACAGGCATCAATTGTTTGCTTATTGCATGTGTTAGAGGTTGAAGTCTTGTCCCTCTACCTCCAGCGAGTACTATTCCTTTCCTTGTCTTTAACATTACAATTTTTAATAGATTTTATATTATTATCCGAAAAGATGCATTTATTAACTAAGACTTTTATTTATATATAATTTTTTAATTTTAGTTTTTAAAAATCCTTGCATTATGAGATGAACCAGTATTTCTTTACTATTAAATGTTAATATTAATGAAATTTCAGTAATATTTGCGTTTAAATTAGTTAATTTTTTGGCAAATTATTCAAGTAATTTGTTTTTCAAATTAATCTCTCTATTGTTGCTATTTATAAGGTTTTGCAGAGGTTTTACTAATTTTTTTAATGGTGATTTAGAAACTGTTAATTTTTGAGAAGGTAGATTCATTTTTATTACACAATTAAACTCACAAGATGGATCTGTCTCCTGAAAATCACTTCTTTGATGAGCTCCTCGACTTTCTTTTCTTTCTAGAGCTGAAAGGATTGTCGCCTCGGCACTGATCAATGAAGACTGCAAATCAAAAATCAGAGCAAGGTCTTCGCAACTATGCACATCTATATCTTTTGATTTTGATTTGATAATACCAATCTTCTCAAGACCATTATTAAGTAAAACTTTACTTTTAATAACTCCGCAACTTTCCCACATTATTTGCCTTAATTCATACTGTAAAGGTCTTACTAATTGACTTCCACTTTTTATAAATCTATTTATATTTTCATGTGCTAGATAAATAACTTTGTTTGACTTAACTTGTTGGTTTAATTTTTTTGAATAATCTATACTTGCTAATCCCGCTCGTTTCCCAAATATAAGTATTTCAGCTAGTGAATTTCCACCTAAGCGATTGGCTCCATGAAGACCTCCTGTCGCTTCCCCAGCGGCAAATAAACCCTCCACTGATGTTGATAAATTATCTGGGTTAACTAGAATTCCCCCCATGGAATAGTGAGCAGTAGGAGCTACTTCCATAGGGGATTTGGAAATATCAAGCATTTGAATTTCAAGAAATTGTCTATATATACTCGGTAATTTTTCGACAATAAAGTCTTTACTTTTATGGCTAATATCCAAGTATACACCTCCATTTTTTGTTCCTCTACCTTCTATTATTTCTTTATAATTGGCTAACGCAACTTTATCTCTAGTAGAAAGTTCCATTCTCTCGCTATCATAATTAATCATAAATCTTTCTCCCTTGTTGTTTAGTAGTTTTCCTCCTTCCCCTCTTACTGCTTCTGTAACCAATGTTCCCTCTTTATCTTCAGGGAAGAGCATGCCAGAAGGATGAAATTGTACCATTTCCATATCTATTAATTCACATCCAGCAGTAAGCGCTAAATAATATCCATCTCCTGTATTCTCATTTTTTCTTGATGAACTTTTTTTCCATATTCTAGTGTGTCCACCTGTACAAATAATTACTGAATCTGCTAAGTGTATTGTTCTTTCAGCCGATAAGGTATTAAATGACATCGCTCCAAAACAAATATTTTCTTTTACTAAAAGTTCAGTAACGTAATTTGTGTCATAAATAGGTATCTTTAGGCTATCAGCTTTCTTAAGTAGTGTTTTTAGTATTGATAAACCTGTGAAATCTCCCGAAAAGCATGTTCTGCGATATGTATGTGCACCAAAATACCTTTGATTAAAGTGACCGTTTTCTAGCTTCTCAAAGTTAGCGCCCCATTGATCTATTTCTTTAACCAAAGAAGGCGCTTCTTTTGCCATTATTTCAATCTTTGCAGGATCACCAATTCCATAACCTTCCAAGTATGTATCAACAAAATGTTGTTGCCATGAGTCTTCTGTATCTAAATTCCCAAAAGCTGCATTAATACCGCCTGCTGCTAGGACTGTGTGTGAATCGGTTCTAGCTCTTTTCCCAAGAATACAAACATCAAGACCAGCTTTTTTTACTTCAATAGCTGATCTTAAGCCTGCACCACCACAACCTATTACTAAAACATTTGATATTAGAGTTGAATGTTTATTCGAAGTCACTTTAGCTTTGTTTTTGCTATTTATATATTTATTGTATTACTATTTTTTAACTTAATCCAAATAAAAACTTGAATAAATCTAAATTCCACTTGAACACTGAACTTAGAATATTTCTTTATGTAATAAGGATTTATCTAATAGATTTAATTTAAAAGAGCTACTTTCTTAGACTTGAAATTAGGAAGACTCTAATATATAAATTATACTTTAAATTTTATCATGGGGGATGTAATGCAACTTTGAATGTTATTTCTAATGAGCTTAAGAAAAAAGATTGTGATTTAATTAATATTTTATTAACTTCAAATATTTATTTTCGATCCTCTCCTCAATCTATAAATGATTTGGATGTGAACATTTTTTTATAATCCAGTAAAAACAATCCTAATTTATTTGAGAATATATTTAATATTTAACTTAAAATTGTAACTGAAAAAGATAAATTACATATGCTTTCTAAAGAAATTATCTCACTTTTATAAATAGCATATGTATCTAAAAAGTTTTTAAGGAAAATGTATATATAATTAGTCATTCATCTAATCCAATTTCTGATATGAAAAATCTAAATTAGTTGAAATAATATATAAGGGAGTTTACAAAGCTATGGATTTTATAGCTATAATTGAACATATAAGTCAGATTGGTTTTTTGGCGCATAATTTTGTGCCATTTTTCACAGGTCATATGTGGTTATTAGCCCCCTATGGCTCATCCCATTGTGCACATCTGCTTATATAACCACTATCAAGTGATATCAAGGCAACCAGCTGATTTTTCTAAATCTTCAAAGCTGCCTGATATTACTGCCTTTTTATACACTTGGGGCCATAGCTCAGCTGGTAGAGCACCTGCATGGCATGCAGGGGGTCAGCGGTTCGAGTCCGCTTGGCTCCATTCTTAAAAAGTATTGTGATAACAGGATTGAGAGCTTCATTATTAATGTTCTTAAAGCTCGTCTCAATTAAATTTCCAAAAGTTAGTGCGTTTTATTCTTTTAGATTTATGTGCTAAAGCTTCATTTTGGACGAATCGTCCAAAATTCAAGAGTAATTAACTAGACATCCTATATTTTCTAGTTAATATGTTAGGGTCGATGGTTAAAGTTTATGAGTGATGGCCAATTAGATAAATTAAATCACTCAGGTTTAGTAAGAAAGTATGGATTAGATGAAAGAAAAGAAATAGAATTATCAGTAAAAATAGATGAGACAAATAAGGAGTTAGAAAAAGCAGGAAAATCTATACTTCAAGTAGCTAAATTATTGTCTCAAGCAAAGAGTTTAGTTAGGAATAAGAACTGGGTTGAATTGACTGACTCAGGTGCTTTAGTCTTACCTGGAAGAGTCGCAAGAGATTTAGCCTCCGCTTATGAAAACTGGTTAGTAAATAGTTCCATACCAGAAGCTGCTTTAACTCAAGTTTCAGCAAGAACCTTGGCAAGGATTGGAAAAGTTGAATCCTCTTTAAGAGTTAAAATAGAAAAGCATTTAAATCAAGAAAAGAAATATACAGAAAGTGATTTGTCTTTTTTTCTTAGAAGGCCTAGATCAGCAGAACAAACTATTGACGAATTAATTGAAAAAGCAAAATTATCTGCTGATAATATGAATGATGAAGAAAAGATTGAAAAGTTTAAAAACCTTTTTATTGAAAATATTCAGCTTAAGAAAAAAATTAGAGTATTAGAAGAAAAATTATTCAAATACAAATTTCAATTTAATAAGAGCTTACTTAAAGTTTAAATATATCAGGAAACCTATCAAGGTATGAAACATCCAATCTCGAGCTATCCATGCTGACTCCCTTTATGGCATGTAGGTTCATTAGTTCCAGTCAGATTGGCTAAATTTTAAAAAGGAGAGATTAGTGAGTTTTTTATTTTTTATACTTTTTCAAAAATCAATTTTTTTTTAATAAATACTACTTGAAGAAAGTAGCAATAGTTTTAAACTATTAAAAATTGACTTTTTAAAATACGTATTTTCTAAGCAAGCTACTACCGCTTTTTATATTGCCGCTTGGATTTAGCCTATTTTTTTTAATTTTCAATTTTAAAAAGGCTTCAAAAAATAAACTTTTATTTGTAATCATATTTCTATGGACGTTTAGTACAAGTTTTGTCGCAAATTTTTTATGGAAATTAGTTGAATTTCCATGGAAAAGGCTTAACGAAGACCTTGCTCCAACTGCTGATGCAATAGTTGTATTAGGCAACAATGGTCGGCCTAAAGTTTTTGGAAGAGGGGTTTTTTATGAATGGAGCGATCCCGATAGAGTCTTCGCTGGAATTAAACTTTTTCAAAAGAGAAAAGCTTCACTGCTATTTTTCACAGGTGGAGCTATTCCTTATAGTGATTCAATAAACGAAGGAATTTTGTACAGAGATTACGCAATAAGTCTTGGGATACCATCCGAAGCCATAAAGACTACAGCCAGAGTCTTTAATACAGCTCAAGAAGCTAAAACCATTAAGAGTTACTTTAAAGAAACAAAATCTACAGCCAAAATTCTTCTTGTTACTAGCGCTTACCACATGCAACGTGCAAAAAAAATTTTTGAGCGTCAAGGATTCTTTGTACATCCTTTTCCAGTTGATTTTAGAACTTCATTAATTTCAACATGGCAAAGTCCATACCATTGGATGCCAAACTCTAATAATCTCAATAGAAGTTCCCAGGCTTTACGTGAAATTTTAGGAAGAACTTTTTACAGATCTTGGTCAATTAAAAAATAATAAACTCTAATTAAATTATCTTTTTTAGGCTGAATAGGAGAAGAGGTTAAAATATTGGCAATATAATTAATTAAAAATATTCTAAAAACTAAAAAATGTTATATCGATTAAATTTATCTATTTCAAAAATAGAAATTCTTTCTTTATATAAAAATTATTGTAATCTCTCTAAGTTAATTATTTTTTGTACTATTTGTAATAGTTTCAATCCTTTTTGAGATTAAATATTTAGAATTTGATATAGACTTTTAATATCTTTTATCGCATGAACATCTTTCTTTAGTTATGCTTCGATAATCTCAAATAGTTTTCAATCAGAGTTATAGTATTGGCAAATACTTTTTATATAACAAACCAAAATAAATAATATAAATATATTTCCTTGTTTTTTTGCCCTCTCATGATAGATTAAGTGTAATTTTGATCTCATATTGATTGCAATGCATGAAAAGTATTATTATTAATACAAACTTGGTAAGCATTTTTTACTAAAATTTAAATAAAGCTTAAATAAATTTTTTAATTTGTGAGGTTAAATGAGAATAAAAAAATCATATATATTTTCTTCATCAACAGCTGCAATATTATTTCTGTTAATAGGCTCCCCAGCCTTCTCGATTACGAAAGCAATCTTTGGGATATTTCTTCCAAATGAAAAAATAGCTTTTACTATATTGTTTTTATTGATTTATATATTTAAGGATAAATTAAATAATAATTTCATACGTCTTATTAAATTATCATTAATTATACTTCTTTCATATGCATTATTTTTTGTATTAAGAGAGTTATTTTTAGGTGTATTGATAACTATTCCTAATATAAATAATTTAATGGGTCTAGTTTCTACTATTATTTTGAGTTCGTATTTATCTTTATTAAAACCTAGAGTTATTACGAAAGCATTACTTTATGCAATGATAATCCAAGTTTTAATTGCTCTTATTCAAATATATGTCCTTAGTTTAGGAGATATCGAATTGTTTAGTAAGTTCAATAATTATTATTCTCAATGTATATTATGTACAGGTTATCGTCATCCTATTACAACTTTTGGTTTATTTAGAGTTCCAGGACTTTTCAATGAGGCCTCAGGACTCTCGTCATTCTCTGCTATTAGCCTTATTTATTCTATATCCATTTCAAAGTTAACTAAATATTGTAGATTAATTCCAGCTTATTTTTCGCAAATTAAAAATAATGAAGACTTTAGCTCCAAGGATGAATTAACTATTATTTCTCTGATGATAATTTCGACCATGGGATTATTACTATCATTTTCAACTACAGGATTACTGATGGTTATAATATTTTCCCTTCTACTAACTTTTGATTCTTTAACTAATAGATTAGGAAGCATTAAATTAAAATATATATTTATCCTTGTAGGGGTATCATTCATATCTATAAAGTTAAATCTATTTGGATTATTTTTTAATACATTTTCTAACTCACAGAGATCAGACTATACCTATGAAGTTTTTTCAGGTTTATTTGAAAAGCCCGATGTCACTTTTTTCTTCGGTTCAGAAGCTATTTGGTCCGGAGCAAGCTGGGATATAATAAGTAGATTTATCCAAGTGCTTGGATTGTTGGGATCTATACCTTTGTGGCTAACAATTTTCTATCTTATTTTTTCTAGAAATTTTGTTTATTGTTTGTCTATTATACCTATATTTTTGTCAAATGCTCAATTTTCAATGGCCCATTCAATCTTATGCCTAGGTTTAATTGTATTAATTAATTTTAAAAATGCAAAATCAATCATAATTATTAATTGAATAAAATAAAATTACTATTTGTCTTTCATTTATAAGAATAAATATGTTTTCAATATTTGTTTAAAAGTTTTACTTTTTTTGATTCCTAAACTAAAGCTATTATTTAGCCTAAATATTATCTTAAACTTATAAGCTCATACTGTAATCTTTTTATATATAATAACTAAGTTGCTTTGTTTCATTGAATAATTTCAACTCAATCAAAGGAGATCTGTTAAAGCAGAAGTTGACTCCAAAGGAATTTTATGCAAAGGACTCTAAACAGTATAAATTTGATTGGATTGTTAATTGTGATCCGAAATCTGTGCTAAAGCTAAGAAATTCTGATCATGTTTTAAAATATATGAATACAACTGATAAAATCACGTTTGAAACACATAATGAATTTATTCAAAAATATTTATCATTAGAAAGAATAGATTTTATGATAATTTCTTCAGAATTAAAAATTTTAGTTGGATGTGTTAATATTGTTTTAACTAATAATGGCTGGGAAATAGGTAAGTACATTGGGAATCTTAAATTTCATGGAAAAGGAATTGCCAAACTAGCGACAATATCACTTATTGAGTATTTTAGATTTCATTTTCCTTGTGTTAAGTGTATTTTTGCTAAAACTAAAGTTTCTAATAATTTAAATATCTATATTAATCGAAGTATTGGCTTTATCGACTACAAAACTCTTTCAAATGATTTTCTATTAATGAAAAAGGTTCTTTAATTATAAGTTTATAATTTTCCTGGAAATAGGTTTTCAATATCTTCAAGATCTTATTTTATCAGTTACATCAAATATCCCTTTGTTTTCAACTTTATATATTTTTTTGCAGTATTTCAAGCTAGATAATCTATGAGCTATCATTAATAATGTTATTTTCGAATTTTCTCCTACAATAGAGTTAATTACATTCTCTTCTGTTTGATGATCTAGTGCACTTGTTGCCTCATCCAATATTAGTATTTTACTTTTCTTATAAATAGCTCGAGCTATTCCGATTCTTTGTCTTTGCCCTCCACTTAACCTCACTCCTTTTTCTCCCACTATTGTATTTAATCCGCGAGGTAAGATTCTTATATAGTCTTCTAAATTAGCAGCCCTAATTGCTCTTTTTACACTTATCATGTCGATATGGTCTGGTCTTATTCCAATTGCAATATTCTCTAATATTGAGGAATCAGCTAAAAATATAGATTGTGGAACATGAGAAATACTATTTCTCCAAATGTTCATCTCTTTAAAATTCGAATAATTTATTATTTTACTGTCAATTTTTATTTCTCCTTTGGTTGGCGGTAGCAGCCCCATTATTAAATCTATAAGTGTACTTTTCCCACTCCCTGACTCTCCAATTATGCCTATAATATCATTCTTATATATCTTTAAATGTAAATCATCTAAAATATTTATCTTAGAGTTGGGATATTTATAGGAGACATTTTTTAACTCTATAAATGATTTAATATTTATTTTCTTTGTCTTATCTTTATGAACATATTTTTTGTTATGAGGTAATTCTAATAATTCTATGACATTCTTTATAGAATCATTACTTGCCTTGAAAACAGCCCATCCTGAATAAGCTTGTTGGAGCGCAGGTAATATTCTTTGTGAACCAAGAGCTATACCAGCCAATGTTGGTAGAAGTAAAGTACTTTCATTAGCCGCATCTCTTAAATATAAAGTGGCAATTATTAATATCAATAAACTTATGCACTCTAATGCATATCTAGGGGAAAATGTTAGAAACCTTGTTTTTGCTTGGACAGTTCTCAATTTTCTATTTTGTATTGAGAATGTATTAGCATAATATTCTTGATTACCGTCCATAAGTAAATCTCTGATTGCACCAAATCCCTCTTGTAGTGATTTGAATTGTGCCTTATTTAGATCAGCAAATAATTTGCTTTGAATAGAAAGTCTCTTTTTTGTTAGAACTGCAATTAAAATATAAGCAGATGTAAAGCTTGTAATACCTATTAATGCTACCTTCCACTCTATAAGTAGCATTGTTATAACAATACCTAATGATATAAGCAATGAGGTTATTACCTGTAGAAGCATATTTATAGCTTCTACAACCATTCCTACTTCTGTAAGGATAGTAGCTGTAAGACTACTAGAATTCCAGGATATCTGAGTTTCATATTCTTGATTTAAAGTTTTTTGAAAAGCTTCTCTACAAATATCACTCCCAATTGCAGCGGCCATTCTGGAATTTAACCATAAGTTAGCCAGTCTCAAAAGTGTTGCTAAAATTATAGCAATTGTAAATATAATAGCTGCAGTGATTAATGAATTTTCTAAGTTTAAATAAGGTAAATTCTGTGTTAATTTATTAAATGAATTATTTTGATATAGAGTTTCTTTGTTTGATACTATTCCTATAAATGGGATGATCGAACTTAGTAGGATTACTTCTGAAATACTTGAAGCTATCATTACAATTAAAAGCCCTGTTAATTGTTTTTTCCTCCTTTCACTTAAATATGTCGAAAGTTTAAAAATTTGTTTAAAAGTATTAAATTTAGAGCTGTTTTGTGAATTCATAAAATCCAATGCTAATCAACATAAGGACATATTAATTGATAGTAAACTATCTTGAACATAATAACTATCAATTAGGTACTTAATTATTCCCTCGCGTATCCCTTTTGCTTCTTATCGCCATAAATCTTCTGATAATGAACTATTCCATGCTAAAGGAAGAATCGCCTCCCATGCTTTTTGCCCGTCGTTCCATTTTGGCGCAGATATATTATTAAACTTTTTCCATGCCTTTAAAGCTTTTGGATAGTAAACACTATCTATATTGCTCGATAAAACGTTTTCAATATTTTGTTTTAATTCTTTTTTAAACCATTCATGTGAAGGCGTATTCCATCCAATTTTTGATCTCCTTGTTCTTACGGGTTCCATTAATATCTTCTTCAGAGAATCTCTTTGTATACGCTTAGTGAATGATCCTCCAATTTTACTTGAAGTTGGTAACGAGAATGAAAGAGCGACTAGTCTCCAATCCATAAATGGCATTCTTATTTCGACACCGTTGGCCATTGAACATCTATCATATACTCTTAACAAAGTTGGTAAAATTGTAAAATGAAAAATTTCATATAGGACTTGATTAAATATATCCATTTCTTTAAATCTTGGGTGCATTTCAATTTCTGATATTCCCATTGCGAAACTAAGGTCAATATCAGAGTCGTTTTTTCTCAATAAATATTTAATTTTAGATCTTATAAATTTGTATTTTTTATACAGTAGTTCATATAATTTATACTTTGCCCATTTTCTTTTAATTTTCTTTTCTTTGTATGAATAAATACCCGTCCTTGTTGACTCATCGATTGCAATTAATTCGGCAAATTCATTTTTTGTTTTAGCGCATGCAAATGCTTTCTTTATGTGCCCGTACCCAATAAATAATTCATCGGCTCCATGTCCATCTAGAGTTACGCTGATACCACTTTTTTTAATATTTTCATAAGTCATCAACATAGGTAAAGGTAAAGTCAAGTATGGATCTTCGACTATTGATAGTGATTTGGTTATTGATATTTCAAAATCTTCAGGTTTAATTATAACTTTATTTAATGGTAAAGATAGATCTTTTGCTAAAGATTCAGCCCAGTATGTTTCATCAAGGCTAGATCCAGGGAACGAACTATGAAAAACATGTTGCCAATCATCACTAAAGCTGTCGTAATTATTATTTCTCGCAATGTGATCCATCGCTGCGACAATACAGCTTGAGTCTAATCCTCCACTCAAAGCACTACCAATCGGTACATCGGATCTCATTCTTATTTCAACAGAATTCATAAAAATTTCTTTCCATTGTTCTACTTGCTGTAAATACGATTTTTTATTAGGTTCTATAAAATCCAATGTATTCCAATATTGCTTATGAGAAATTTTTCCTTCCTTGAATTTCAACATATATCCCGCTCTAATTCTACTAATTCCATCAATTACGCATAAATCAGTACTTTCATAATTAAAAAGATAATTAATACAATCATCAATATTTTCTGATGGCTGAATTGAATCTAGAAAAGGTGTAATTGATTTCATTTCAGAACCAAATATTAATTTATTATCATTAGTTAAGGTATAATATAATGGTTTTATTCCAAATCTATCTCTACTTAAGATAGCTTCTTTTGTACGTCTATTCCATAGACAAAAAGCCCACATCCCATTGCACCTTAATTGAAAATCTTCACCATAGTAAATAAGTCCCTCAAGTAAAACCTCAGAATCTGAATTTGAATTAAAGATTATACCTTTACTCTTTAATTCATCTCTAAGCTCGAGAAAATTATATATCTCTCCATTAAATGTTAAAACATATTGACCATCTTTTGAAACTAATGGTTGATTCCCTGATTCTGAAAGATCTAATATTGCCAATCTTGTATGACATATCGTAATTGGATACTCATTGATTGGAGAAATCCAATATTGATTACCATCTGGCCCCCTATGTGATAATTTATCTATCATTATTTTTGCTTTTTCATTATTTCTTTCTCCAATCAGGCCTGCAATACCACACATATTATTATTAATAAAAATGATTTATTATATATTATAAACTCTCAAGAAATATTTTACAATGAAACTATTATTTTGTGTTCATAAAGAACTTTTTTTGTCTAAGAATGAAAATATTATTAGAAATACAAAAAATTTAGAAGTAGCGATATTGTTCTTAATTAATTTATATCTTATTAAAAAAGGGTTCGTTTAACCGAGTATTTGTATAAATCTTAAATTGAAAAAGTTAGGGTAGTCGATTAATCTATAATTTCTACGAGTGAAATTTTATTTATAGACAACTTATTTTATATTAATAGTATAAAATATTTCAAATAGTCAAAATTTATATTTTAATAAATTACTAACAATTCTTCGAAAAAGATTAATTATTACGGTATATAGAATAATAAGAGTTTAATTTTAACTATAAATCAGTCCAAATTAATAAGCACAGCTCTATCTTAACTTTTGATGTGTTTATTATTTGCTTTAGTTATGATGGGAAAAATCGTTTTATAGATTTAATGTTAAATAAATTAGACTACTCCGATTAATTAAATTTAATACATTATAGTATCTATCTAAGAATAATTTTTTAAAGGTTTCTTTCTTATATTGTCTCTAGGATTGATCGATGTTAATAAACATGATTTAAATTATCTAAAAATATAATGCTATTTTTATTTTTTATGTAAAATATACTTTATCAAAAAGATCCTTTGTTATTCCAAATAAATATGTAACTAAATTTTATTTAAATAAATATTCTTCAGAAAATACATACTTTTGTAGTTAATTAATTGATTTCATCCAAGAATAGGCTTTCTAGATTAACTATATTGGCTCTTGAGAATCTTTCCCGTTATCGTGCTATAGTTCACCTCTGATTATTTTAATTTTATTAAACTATAACATCAAACATTCAAACTTCTATAAAAGGAAGATCTTTTATTTCTTCCCATTGTTCTGCAGCTGAAGAATTACTTAATTTATTTCTTATAAAATGTTCCTTATAACATGCAGTATTTTTGTAATCTGTATCAATTAACTTATCTTTTCGTATAAAGATTAGATTTAACCCTTCAATATTATCTGAAAGGTAATATTCATTTCCCAAAAGATTTTCAAATGCTTTGATCGATGCGCCATGGTACCATCCGCTTTTATGATATTCATGTCGATCAAAATTTTCATCATAAGGTATTGTTATTGGGCGAATCCCTAATGAAGCATTGTATTCTACAATGATTATTTCTGGTTTAACTAAGGAATAAATCTCTTTCAGTATCCAATAATCTACACCATCTATATCTATACTTAATACTCCTAGCTTTCCATCATTGTTAGATATAAAAGTTGAGATAGGCTCAATTGATCCACACTTTATCCAATGCTTTATTGATCTTGTTGATAAATTCAACTTTGTGAAAATTCGATTAGCTAATAGGCATGTGTTTTTATTTGCATCAATTAATAAACCTTTATAATTTAATTTAGTTAAATCAACACAATTATATTCACTTACACTAAAACCAAACTCTATAAAAGTTCTTGATATAGTATATTTTTTGGCATAATAAGTAAGATATTTATTTTCTAAATCATTGTTTTGTGATTTGGCTTTTATATTCCAGATTATATGTGGAAAATGTTTCCAAATGAAATTTGATAATTTTTTTTTAAAATTTTTTATCATACTTTTCTTCAGGTTATTAATATTATAATATAAAATTAATTTATTATCTTATTTAGATTTGTCTACAGCTTTTTTGATAAGTTCAAGATATTTTTCAGTAATAATTTTTCTTGATGCATTTTTTATTAAATAATTTCTTGCAATTTGACTAGTTTTCGTATATGAAGTCCTGTCCTTTTTTAAATCTATTATCCACTCGGATAATCCAGATGAATCTCCATTATTGAACCACTTTCCAAATTTATTATTTTCAATAGTTGTTTTCAAATATGAATTATCTGGCGTTATTGCCGCGATAGGGCTACCAGCAGCAAGATGCGCATATAGTTTTGATGGTGCAACTAATCCTTCGGTTCCTATCCCAAGAGTAACGACACCAATATCTCCGCATCCAATTGTATATCTCAAATCCTCGTATTCCTGATAAGGGAGAAACTTGCAATTTTTTAAATTTAACTCCTTTGCCAACTTTTTGATTCTCTCATTTTGAAATCCACCACCTATAAATATAAAGTTTATATCTTTTTCCTCTTTCATAATCAATGCTGCTCCTATTAATGTAGTTAAGTCATGACATCTACCTTGATTCCCTGAATAGAGAACATTAAATGTATTTGAAATTATATTCTTTTTGGCGAACCAATTATTTTTTTTATCTATGGGATAAATATTTTCAGAATCTGCCCAACTTGTTATTACTGATACTTTTGACTCAATGTTTTTGTGATTACTTACTATTCTTTTTCTCATTGAATCACTAAGTACAATTATCTCTTCTGAATTTGTAAATACATATTGATTTATCTTATTCCATAAGCGAACAAGCCAGTTTTTTTTCTTTAATACAGATAAGCCTGTTAATAAATCTGGGTATAAGTCATATAAAATAACAATATAAGGTGATCCAGTTAAAAATTTAACAATTAAACCAAGCATAGGCAGGTATGGAGGTTCAGTTGTAAAGACTAAAAGGTCTCCTCTTCTTGATTTTTTAATTAATCTAATAGAAATTCTTAAGCAAAATAAAATCCCATTAATTGCTCTGCCTCTAATTCTCTCTGGCCAGAATCGAGATAAAGATGTTCTTCTTATGCATATATTCTCGCTAATCTCTAGTTTCTTGGCATTACAAAACTTATATGCATATGCAGGAAGTCCAGTTAAAATCAAAGTCTTTATATTTTTCTTAGCTAGTGATCTTGTTAGTTCATTAAGCAGTTGACCAGTAGCAGCAAAGTCAGGGGGAAAATACTGAGATATTATTGTTACTTTGATTGGTTTAATCTTTTGTTCGGAACTCTTATAATTATCAGTAGTATTATTTTTAAATTTATTTTTGTGGAAATTCATATATGATTTTTTGCAATACTTAAAACTTAAACAATATCTAATGTTTAATATTATTGATAATACTATTTACCCTTATTTTATTCCTTTATTTACTTTTGTTGTAAACGATTTGAAATAATTTACTGGTGACAAACGAAATAATAAAATAATTAAGCAATATAAAAAAGTTATTCTATAGAAAATTATTTTTAAAATATTATTTGATTTATTCTTAGATGCTGTACTTGCGTTATAATTATGTCTTCTATAAAGAGTGTAGCTACAATTAGAATAAGTTACATTGCTAGCGATTGATCCAATTATTCCAATCCAAATATCGTGCTGTGGAAGTAAAGAGGGGAAAGGAAGAGCAATTTCAAGTGCTTTCCTATTAAAGGCAAGACAACAGCCTAGGTATCTATTTTTATAAAAATTCGAACAAATTGAACTATTAAAGCCCCCTCTTGATTTCATAAAATCAGATTCAATTAGTTCTGACTTATGATTAATTATTGATGCATTATGTACATGTATTGATGGTTGACTTTTAAGTATATTGCTTTTATTTATTAGATTCTCTAACTTTTCTGGCTTCCAAATATCATCTTGATCACATAAAACAATTATATTTCCTGTCGATAATTTTAATACTTGTTCAAAGTTTTTCTTGATCCCAATTTGAGATTTATTGCTATAAATTTTTATTCTTCTTTCTTTATTTTTATATGAATAAAGAATTGATAAGGTTTTATCTATTGATTTATCATCGCAAATTATTAATTCCTTTACTAAATGGATATATGATTGATTTAGGATAGAATCAAGTTGCTCCTCAATATATTTATCTCCATTATATGTACACATGCATATAGAGATTTCTCTTCTAGAAGCGACCATTGAATATTATTTTTATTAATGATTTACAATAATAATATATAGGATGAAATATTGCAATTATAACAAGCCATGATCTTTTATTTATGCCTAAAATATAGTCAACAGAAGCGACCATTAAAGGCGTCTTTAGCGTTGCAGAACGACCATTTGGATCGACTGTAGATAAGATTTTTTTGCTTATTATATATGACGTTTTACTTGATAAAGTAGTTAATCTAATAAATAAGTAGTCAGCCGCTGTGAACTCTCTACTATTAATATAATTACCAAATTTATTATGGAGATTCCTTTTATATATCACAGCCTGATGATTAAAGCGTAATGGCTTTATTGATGCTTTCTTTCTTATATTATTTGTTTGATATGTCCAAGAATAGAATAATATATCTAAAGGTTTTGAATTTTTTTCATTATATTCTTTTATATCTTCTGTAAATGATATTATAGAAAAATTGTCATAGAAATAGTCTCCACTATTTAGAAACAAGATATAAGATTTATTTGTATAATTTAATGCTTGATTCATTGCATCATAGATACCCTCATCTTTTCTACTTATATATTTAATATGGAAAGAATATTTTTCTAAAAATTTTGGAAAATTTCTTACTATACAATCTTTAATAATTACTTCACTTGGTTTCATTCCTTGGTTCTCGATAGAATCAAGTGTCGAAATCAGCTCCATGTCATTATTCATCGTTATAGTAATAATTGATAGATCTTTTGCAGTTGAATTCATTTTTATTTGATATTGATTATTTTATAAATTCTTTAAATACATCTATTATTTTCTTTTGTATTCTCCACATTATCGATTTTGAGAAATGGGTTTTGAAAGTAAAGAGATCCGCTTCAACTGATCTTATAAGAAAAGATGGATGTTTTATTGGTAGAAGACCACTGCTTGAGTATTTTGTTTCTATTAAATGTACTGGCGATTGACCTGTCTTCGTATTTGTCGCATTTATTCCAAATCCTATATTCGAGACTAAGTTTTTATTGGGTAGAATCGTTAGCCCTCCATTCATAAGACATGAAAGATACCATCTCATAGCCCATGAGTCAGGCTTGCCTTCTCTAATCATTTTATTTATATATTTTTGCCAAAAACGAGATTCTCTTTTTGATATAAAGATTGAATCTAGATGTTTATTCTTTAAAAAAGCGTTCCATTTTGTCATTTTATGATCATAGTTTGACCATCTACTTTTCCATGTTGCCCAGCACCAGCAGTGATTATATACACTCAAGTAGTAGCTACCATCTCCTATTAATCTACCTTTTTGCAAATTGACTGCACCAATACACCATATTCTTTGATCTTGTTTATATTTATCAAGTAGAATCTCAGCATATTCAAAATAATCTACATGTGGTATACAATCATCTTCAATAATAATTCCATAATCAACTTGATTGAAAAACCATGTTATTGCAGAACTAACTGCATTTGCACAACCAAGATTTTCATCGTTTAAGTTAGAAGTTAATTTACAATCCCAGTAGATCTCTCTCTTTACCGTATCTATTGTCTGTTTTACTTTTTCTTCTTCGTTAGGTACAGTCTTTCTAGGACCATCGCAAGAGAAGTATATACTTCTAGGTTTAATTTGACTTATCGCTTTTATAACGCGACTTACTGAATCAGCTCTGTTCCAAGCAAGAATTAATATTGGAACATCATATCTTTTCATTTAATTAAATTTAGAAATATTTATTTTTAATTTAGATAAAATCACTTTTTTAATTTAGTTCATTTTTAATGTAAAAATTACTAAATTCATTTAAATTTTTAAATATTAATACATCATTTTTTACTTCTTCCTCTTTAAGGGTTTCTTTACCATTCCCTGTAAGAACTAAGCAGGCTTTTATTTTCGCCGCTTTTGCTGCTTGAATGTCTTTCAAGCTATCCCCTACAAAATATACACTTTCTGGATCAGTATTATAATATTCTAAAATAGAAATTAGAAGGCCAGGCTTGGGTTTCCTACAACTACAATTATCAGATGGTAAATGTGGACAAGTTCTTATTAAGTCAATTTTGCCATAATATTTGTCAACATACTTTATGAGTTTTTTATGTATGTCATTTAATGTTGACTCTGAGAAAAGTCCTCTACCTATACCAGATTGGTTTGAAGCTATAGCAATCTTTACTCCCTTTCTTGATAACTTTGAGATCCCATACATTGAACTTCTAATTGCCTTCCATTCCAATGTACTCTTAATGTATTCTTTTGAATCATAGTTAATAACCCCATCTCTATCAAGTATTACTAATTTTTCTAAATTCTTATTGCTTTTCATTATTTATTAAGTTAATTAATTTTATTTTTCTGTATCTTTTCAATTATCTTAGTAGTTGAATAACCTTCTAAAATCTTAATTGTTTTAACAACACCTCCATAGCTTTTTACATATGAAGAACCTACTATTTCATTCTTTTGATAATCAGAACCCTTTACAAGTATATTTGGAGAAATTAATTTGATTAATTTCTCTGGAGTCTTTTCATTGAATGAAACTACCCAATCGACAGATCTTAATGAGCTTAATATTTCTAATCTAGATTCTAATTTATTTATTGGCCTACCTGAACCTTTAGAAAGTTTTCTAACTGATTCGTCGCTATTGACTCCTACTATTAATATATCTCCAAGTTTACTTGCCTCTTCTAGATATTTTGTATGACCGTTATGAAGTATGTCGAATACACCATTCGTAAAAACAATTGTTTTTTTCTGATCAGCATATTTATTGACAATTGATTCAATTAAATCCTCTTTTAGAATTCTTGAATTAGATCTAAAATTTTTATTTATATACTTTTCAACTTCAAATAAAGATATGGATGAAGTTCCTACTTTCCCTACAACTAATCCTGCTGCATGATTTGCAAATTCAACAGAATCTCTTATAGATTTACCCTTAGATAAACATGCAGCAACAGCAGCTATTACTGTATCACCAGCGCCCGTTACGTCGAAAACTTCCTTGGCTTGCGAAGGAAGTTCATAAATATCATTATTTTTGTTTATTAAAATCATTCCATCTTTACCTTTAGTTATTAATAATGCATGAAGGTTAAATCTTTTTATGACTTTGTATGCTTCTGTTTCTAAATTATAACTCCCTTTATTCTTGTGAATTAATTTATTAAATTCATTAATATTAGGCTTAATTAGGTAAGCATTTGAATATCTTTTAAGATCCTTTCCTTTTGGATCTATAAGAATGATTTTATTATTTTTATTAAGAAAATTAATTATTTCAGTTATCTCATTTAGGCTTCCTTTGTCGTAATCAGAAATAATTATTATTTCAAATAAGTCTATGTTATCTTTAATTCTTTCTAAAAGAAGTGTTGCTTTTTCTTTTGATATTTGTTCCTCTTCATCTATTCTTATAAGTTGTTGATTTCTTGCAAGAACTCTTGTCTTTACAGTTGTTTTATAATTATCAATAGTAATAACTTCTGGAGAAATTTTTTTACCTTTAATTGAGTTTAAAAATTCTTTCCCATTATTATCATCCCCTATAAAACCAAATAGTATAACTTCTGCTCCAAGTGTTGCTAAATTAGTTGCTACATTGGCAGCACCTCCAGGTAAGTTTATCTCATTAGTATTTGAAACTACTGGGACTGGTGATTCTGGGGAAAGTCTTGATGAGTCACCGTAAAAATATCTGTCGAGCATTATATCTCCTGCTACAGCAATTTTTTTGTTTCCAATGGGTTTAGGATCATTCATGACTATAGAATATTATTAAATACTAAATTTATATAAAATATCATTTTTTATCTCAATAAATTTTTTTTATTATAATTCAGATTTAATTAGATCTATTAAATTATTTGGAGAAATAAATGAAATACATGGATATGATTCAGTCTCGATTTTTTCTGGATGGTTGCATTTCCAATCACAATGATAACATTTCATATGATTGTATAAAGGCGTGGGTATTAAATTTTTAATTTTTAAATTAGTAGGATATGGTACAAATCTAGAAAAATGTCCACCTCCAAGAATACAAATAGATTTTGTATTCGTTGCCACAGCCATGTGAATAGCCGCTGACTCATTTGCAATTAACATTTTTGCATTATTGATTAAGCATAATAATTCGGTTAGTGTTGTTTTTCCGGTATAGTTTAAAACTCTATTTTTATTATGATCATTTAAATTTTTAATTATATCGATTCCAATTTGGGATTCATTAGCTGCACCTGTTAGTACAATTTTTAAATTTGTACTTACTAATATATTATCAATTACTTTTGAAAAAAATCTAGATGGCCATCTCCTATAATTGTCCTGAGCACCATGACTGAAAACTATGTATTCTGTATCTAATAGATTATTAATTAAAAAAGAATCTGTAATTATACTTTCCAGATTAAATATTTCACTTTCTGGAAGTGGAACTTTTATGTAATCTAGTATAGCTGAATTCTTTTGAAGTTCATGCTTTTCTTGTGAATTATGTTTTATTAAATTAGTATACCATCTGTTGGTAATAAACCTTTCTAATTTGTTACCTAGATTGCTTTCACCATAGGAGCCAATCTTTTTGCTTGACGAAATTGCTCTTACAACTGTATCAGATATTAAAGATGTCCTTGTATAAGTAGTATGAATAACTTGGTCACAAACTATCCTGCTAAGTTGTCTTATTATAACTTTTCTATATACTCCTCTATGAGAAAATTTTTTAGTATTGATTATAATTATTTCGTCAAATATATCCAAAGAATATGCAAGATCTTTTACTATTTTATTACATATCAAGGTTATATGTTTGCTCCTAAAATAAGATTTGATTTGATTTGCTGTTGATAACCATAATATAAAGTCACCTATTGAATCTAATTTTATAAGTACTATATTTGTACTCTTATTTTCTTTTCTAAAAAATAGTTTAGATTTAATTATTATATATGTATCCTCAATAATTAATAGAAATCTTATGATTAAATTGATTACCTTTTTAAGCATATATTAATTCCTTTTTTTTTTTCGCAATAATTATCGTTTCAAAGCCGTAGTAACACCATGAATAAAAAGTAGCTAATTTTGGAGATTGTAATTCCTTTAAAAATCCTATTAAGTAAAAAATTAATGGCTTATATTCTCTTATGGATTTTATTATTGTGAAATTTGAACTTAAGATCTCATCTTTTAGCCATTTAAATGAAACCGGATTAGATTTGTGAGTTTTATCATCATAATAATTAAGGGTTCCTTCTCTTGATGGAAAATTTACTGACTTTTCAGATGGTGTTACAAGATAGATAATACCACCTTGTCTAAGAGAATTTAGTATAGCTTTTAGACATGCGATTCTATTATCAACATGTTCAATATTATGGTATGAGATAACTACGTCAATATTTGATTGTTGATTAATACATTTAATAAAATCATTACGATCTACAAGGTAATATTCATCCGCTAATCTTTGTGAGCTTTGGTTATAATCCATTATATCGATACCAATATAATGACATTTAGGTAGTATCTTTTTTACTTTTTGCGGAGAATTATTACCACAACCAATATCTAGTATGCGCGATTTTTCAGGTAGTCTTCGTAAAAACTGTTCATAACCTAGAGGATTAATTAATAACTTTAATCTTATTAGAATTATATTAAATACTTTTAAACTTACTTTTAAGTTTTTAAAATTTTTTATTAATGAACTTTTAAAAATCATAATTAAAACTTTTTTCTATAAAATTAGAAATTGATGTAATAATATTTGATTTTGAATTCAAAATATCATTATTAGAACCATTATTTGCCATAGATCTCCATTCATTATAATTCCATTTTATACCCCAGCTGCAAATATTGGCGATATAATTTAATACTTTTTTTTCTGAGAAATACTTTATTTTATCCGAGCTTAGATCTGATATAAAGTTTTGTATTCCTGAATCTCCTTGATATTCCTCTCGGATTAATTCTTTGAACTCTGGCATACCTATACAAGCGCATGGTAATCCACCCATTATTCCTTCTAATATGGAAGTCCCTGATATGCCTATGACGCCTTCAACTAAAGATAGAGTCTTTTGAGGAGAAGTATCTGGATTTAAAAGTACTATATTACCCAGAGCCTTCATACGTTTATAAAATACAATTTCTCTATCACCTATCATTTCTCTCGCTTCTTTAACAAGTAGCTTATATCCTATTGGAAGCAATGTTGAAATATCCTTTATATAATCCTCTTCATAGTATTTTTTGGAAAATGTTAATGTACTGGATTCAGGTAAAACATGCATAGTGAATAATATATATTTAAAACCGGACTCAATTTCTTTGATAACAAATTTCTCATCACTGAAAATTTTATTTTTTTTTATTTCTATTAAGGATTTCCTGGTATAACGATTAACGAAAAATCTAAAGACTTTTATAGGATCAGAATAAAAGAACTTTAGATTAGGTAGTGTTTCTAATCTGTCTAATTTTCTTTTAGCTTTTTTGGTTTTTATAATTATGCTTATTTTGAGTAATTGAAGTATTCTAATAAATAAATATTTTAAATTTTTTAGTATTACTTTTATAGTAAATATAATATCATAATTTTTATGATGATAATTGTTCTTGGTTGCTAATTTTTTATATGTTATAGTTTCTAATTTATTCCTTTTCAATAATTTTTTGGCAACATTTAGATATTTAAGTTTCTCTTCTTCTAGGTTTTTAATAGGTACAAAATTTCTATCTAATGGAGCAATATAGCTCGTTATTCTAGAGTGCGATAAGCAACAATATTTATATTTATAGTATTTAGACATTGAAGCTGATAAAACTTTAAGGAAACAATTTCCCAATATACAAATACATAAATCAGGTTTAAATGTCTCAATTATCTCCATATACCATTCTATTATTTCTAGTGCTAAGCCAAGTCTTAATTGATCATTATTTGGAATATTGTAAAATGGCTTTCTTGAATGGTGATCATCATAGAAAGTTGGAGATGTCCTCAAAAGTTGCCTTATACTTCTTCCATTTATTTTATTTTTTTCAATTAGAGAAAGTCTTTTCCATAGATCTTTACTTAATTTTCTTTCTTTTAACTTCTTGTTAAATCTTTTTATAGGTATGTCAATACCTATATAATCATCCCTTGGCATTTGATCAAATTCTGTTGCGGTACTTTCAGCACCTTCAATGATTAGGCAATTGTAATCTAATTCTCTTAGGTTTTTAGTTAAGCTAAGTATTTTACAACCTTCATTTTCATAGGATATAACTAATATTTTCTTTTTTGCTTGCATATTTATTTGTATTCAAAAGCTTACATAACTTTAATTTATCATGATTAATTAACTTTTTCAATCCACTTTTACTATTGTGCATTTATATGAATCTTTTGCATGGATAGTCTTTTCTTGTCTCAATTGAATTCAGAGCCGTCAAAGTCTGATATTGATTTCTTGTACAAGTTACTTAGTCAAAGGAAGTTTTTTATAAGTCATAAAAAACTTCCAACTTATGAAGAACATTCAAATTTTGTCCGCTCTCATCCTTATTATAAATGGTTTCTTGTGAAACTTAGCTCTATTAATATTGGATCTATATATATTAATATTGATAATAGTGTTGGTGTACACTTTCTAAGTGATTATCTAGATTTTATAGCTGAAAGTATTAACATTTTGGAGTCTACCGAGAAGCCACAAATACCAATCTTGAGTGTTAGGCCTAGTTACTTTTTCTATAATGTTCATCCAGATGATTCCTTTATGAATAGTATTCTCTCTGAGTTAGGCTTTCAAGTATCAAAGATTAGTTATAGAAAAATGCCAATAGTTTCTTAAATTTAGATAGTAAAACATTATTATTTTACCTATAAATCTTCAATCATATCTTTTGATAAAGGTTCTCCATATTTGATTTGTCTTTTTGCTTTTTTCCCTAGGACTTCTTTAATTAGTTTGGGTAACATTCCATTTCCAGGTCTAATAGATTTAATATTATCTGCAGTTAGTTTTTCACCTTTTTTTATTGCTTTTACGGCATATAAAGATCTTCGGTTTCTTAATACTAATTTTTCTGAATCAATAGGCTGAAAAACTACTTTACCCAATGCTGCTGATACATTTGACGCCTGTATTACCAATTCTTTTAATTCATTAGGTTCAATCGAAAACTTACTATCAATTCCTCCATCTTTTTTATTTAATGTAAAGTGCTTTTCAATAAGGATGGCTCCCAATGCTGATGCTGCTATTGGTACTATTGTCCCCTCCGTATGATCTGATAGACCTACATGTACGTTGAACTTTTTTGATATTTCTAACATTGTTCTTAGATTAGAGTCTCCTATAGGAGTTGGATAAGCAGATGTACAATGAAGGATAATAATATCCTTTGCTTCATTATCTTTAGCAGTGTTTATAGCTTCTGTAATTTCAGATAATGTTGCCATCCCTGTAGACATTATGATTGGCTTTT
This sequence comes from Prochlorococcus sp. MIT2304, assembly GCF_059772405.1. Lineage (NCBI taxonomy): Bacteria > Bacillati > Cyanobacteriota > Cyanophyceae > Synechococcales > Prochlorococcaceae > Prochlorococcus > Prochlorococcus sp. MIT2304. The sequence continues at coordinate 806,954 of NZ_CM186286.1, read as the reverse complement.
TAGTTTTTGATACAGATTCTATTAACGGTAAATCTATAAGTTCGGGCGATGCAATTTTATATATAGGATTACCTAATTTCTCTAATAAATTTATAGCTTTATTATCAAATGGAGATGAAAAAATTGTGATTCCAATCTCTTTACCAAAAGTAAAGATCTTTTCATGCCACTCCCATGGTGTATGAGCTTCTTCGTAGATATCATAAAGTTTTCTTCCTTTCCAAAGACCACTTTGTTTTATAAAATCTTTACCGTCGTGATCAATTGTAATTGTATTAGGTCTATAAGTTTGTATTTTTACTGCGTCTGCTCCGCATTCTTTAGCGACCTCAATGATTTTTAGGGCCCTTTCTAGCTTTCCATTGTGATTGCCTGACATCTCAGCTACAATATATGGTTTTCTACCTATTCCTACCTTTTTACCATCCAAGCAAATCTGATTAATCGACATGGTCCTAATTACTTTTTTATTTACTAACAATAGAATATGATTAAAGAATTTTTAGATGTCTATTTTTCTTCCAAAACTTTGTCTTGGGACTGCTCAGTTTGGATCAAATTATGGGATTACAAATGTCAATGGTAAATTACCTTTTGACTCAGTAAGGTCTGTTTTAAATTTAGCATCAAAGTTTGGAATTAATTATCTTGATACGGCAAAAGCTTATGGTGACGCACAGGAGACTATAGGAAAATGCTTGACTGAGAAAATTAATTTTAAGATTATTTCTAAATTTAAAGAAGAAAACATTAGAGATTTCAGCCTAATTGATGAAGAAAATTGGGATAAAGAACTTGAAAACATATTATCATCACTATCACTTAGATCAATAGATTCTTTGCTTTTACATTCTCCTTCATGCTTAACTAACAAAAATGTGAATATTCTTTATAATTGGTTTTCTAAAATAAAGAAAGATGGCCTTGTTTCATATGTAGGCCTATCAATATACGACGGTATAGATATAAAAAATGTTGACTTAAGTGTTTTTGATATTGTTCAAATTCCCTTTTCATTGTATAATCAAAACCTCCTTCTTGATGGGACAATAGAAAAGCTTTTAAGTTCTAATTGCACAATTCACGTACGTAGTATTTTTCTACAAGGACTTCTTCTTCTTAAGTCAAGTAAATGGCCTAATTGGATAAAAAAAGATTTTTTATCTAAGCATTTAATGCTTGAGGATCTTTGCGCAAAAAGGAAAATTTCGTTATTGGACTTATCTCTGAGCTTTATTAAGTCTTTGTCATTTGTTGATACAGTTATATTTGGTATCTCTTCATCTTCTGAATTAAATCAATTCATGAATTCTTGGAGTCAAATTTATAGTGAATCACCTTCTGATTATACTATTTGGAACATAGATGATATTGAATTTGTAGATCCTCGCTTCTGGCCTAGATAAAATGAAAGAATGAATGCTTTTAATAAATTTCTTTAGTTTATGATTTATATAGATATATAATATTTTAATTCGTCCAAATAATTAAATGAATATTATTCCTGCTCATAGATCATTAGCTAAATCTAACAAACTTATCAGAAAAGCTAGAAAAATAATACCTACAACCACTCAAACTCTCTCTAAAGGACCTTCCCAGTTTGTGCAGGGAATAGCTCCAATCTATGTTGAGAGAGGAGAGGGTTGTCATATTTGGGATGTTGACCAAAACAAGTATCTTGATCTAATGATGGGGTTGTGGTCAGTCACTTTGGGATATGGGTTCCCAGAAGTCGTAGAGGCTATTAATCAGCAAGCTATTAAAGGTCAAAATCTTAGCCTAATGCATCCTTTAGAAATAGAAGTAACAGAATTATTATTGGAATTAAATCCATGGGCTGATATGGTTCGTTTTGGTAAAAATGGTTCTGATGTAACAACAGCAGCAGTAAAAACAGCTAGAGCTTTAACTGGTAGAACAAAAGTAGTTAGATGCTCTGGAAGTTATCATGGATGGCATGATTGGTATAACTGCCATACTGAGAGAAACTTAGGTGTGCCCGAGATAAACAAAGAACTTTGTTTACTTTTTGATTTTAATGATTCAGAGGGTTTTGTAGATTTAATGAAAAGAGAGGGTAATAATGTTGCTTGCGTGATTATGGAGGGAATGACTACTACATTTCCAGAGAAAGAATTTTTAAATATTATCGAAGAGGTCACACATAAGTATGGAGCTATATTGATATTTGATGAGATTATCAACGGATTCAGATTGTCGACCGGCGGTGCAAGAGAATATTTTAATATAGATGCAGATATGGTTACCTTTGGTAAAGGTATTTCTAATGGATCTCCTTTATCTGCATTGGTTGGAAAAAAAGAATGTATGGAAGTTTTAGAAGATGTATTCTTTAGTTTTACATTTGGTGGTGAGCCAGTTTCTTTGGCCGCAGCTAAAGCTTCTTTGATTTGCACACAAAAATATAAAACAATAGATCATCTTTGGAAAATGGGTTCAAAGCTTAAAACTGGTATGGAATCATTAGTTAGCGAATATAATTTAGAAGATTTTGTTAAACTTAATGGCTCTGCTGTTAGAACAGTTTTGGGTTTTTACAAACCAGATTACGATAATAAATTTGATTATAATTTAAAAAGTCTATTTCAACAGGAAGTAATTAAGAGAGGCGTTTTAATAGCAGGATCTCATGCAATTTCTTTTGCTCATAAAGATGAGCATATTAATTTAGTATTAGAAGTATACAATGACGCTCTTTCAATTCTTCAGAAAGCTATTGAAACTGATAGTGTTTTATCACGTATTGAAGGTGAAGTTATACAGCCTATTCTAACCAGACCAAGCTAGTTGATCTCTATCGCTATAAATTTCCAAGGTAAATAAATCTGACTTGTAAACGTTAATCTGGTACCATCTAGTTCTCTCTTGGTATAACTTTGAAGACCATTCGTTTTACGAGGGAGATCAAAAGGCATAATAAAGTCCTCAATCTTAATAATTTTTGAATTGTATTTTCTTAAATAGTTTTCAAGTTCAATTATGGGAATTATATTAAATTTGTATTCTTTGTTATTGATTATATCCTTAGCAGATGTAGTAATGTAAATACTGTCATGAGTAAATAATGAGTTTATAATTAAGTATTTATTAGTCACCTCCATTATCTTGTCTAAGGCCTCAAATGGTTCGTCAATAGCAAATAATGTTTGAATGAAAATAGAAATATCGGGTTTAAAATTTAAACTGCTTTTTATATCATATAAATCACCTTGAATCAAAGAAATATTTTTAATATTATTGCTTTCAATGAAGTTATTGCCTAATGTTATTGCTTCATTGGAAATGTCAATTCCATAATAGTTAATATTCGAAAAACATTTAGATAGTTCTATAATATTGGAACCACTACCACAAGCTATATCTAATAAAGTATAATCAACTTTCTCATTCAGGATACTTTTAGCAAACTCTGTAAGCTTTTTCGTGCTTTCATATGTCTTTTCAAGTTGTCTCTTATGGTATTCATATGATGTTTTGTTTTTGTACTTAACCATAAATAATTTACTTACTTCCTTTTTATATATTAACATTATTTTGATGATAATAAAAAATAAATGAATTTGTTAAGCAAGATCCATCCCATACGTCTAGGTGTTATTGGCTCTAGTGAAGGGAATGGACACCCTTATTCTTGGTCAGCAATTTTTAATGGTTATGATTATGTAGAAATGTTAGCTTGCCCATTCCCTGTAATACCTCAGTATCTATCAAATCAAAAGTTTCCCGATGATTTTCTTGAATTAGCTAATGTAACTCATATATGGACTCAAGATTTAAGCCTTTCAAAAGATATTGCAAAGTGTTCGCTAATACCCAATATAGTTCATAATAAATTGGATTTAATTAACAATGTTGACGCGATACTTCTAGCCAGAGATGATTCAAAAAATCATTTAAAAAATTCATTGGAATTTATTAAACTTGGAATACCAATATTTATTGATAAACCTTTTGCTTTAAAAGTTGATACTGCTAAATTAATTTATAATAATTGTAAAAATACTGATTTGGTTTATACAAGTTCATCTCTATCATTTTCACCAAGCTTAATTGAATTTTCAAATTTTTTAAAGAAACACGGTAAAATTAAATCAATAAATGCTAAAATAAAGGGTAAATGGGATACTTATTCTATGCATTTAATTGAGCCCATTCTAAAACATTTTATTGATTGGGATCAAGAGTTTAAAGTTATAGATAAATTTTCCTCTAATTCTATAACTAAATTGTCCTTGAGATCTTCTGAAAATACAGATTTAAATCTTATAACAGATTTAGAATTTAATTCAAAACCTGTTTTTGAGTTTTTAATAGATGACTCTGTTTTTATATATTCCTTTACTGATTCTTTCCTTTCATTTAGAAATACTCTTGAAAACTTTGTCAATATAATTAAAGGTAAGCGAAAACCTTTGAATCCGAATTTTGTAATTAAAACTGTCTCACTACTTGAGTCCGGCACTTAATGATTCTTTTTTTATTATTCTAATTATATGAAAAATATTTCTTTTGATAGTTCAATCGTGGCTATCGTTCAAGCAAGAATGGGTTCAAATAGATTACCTGGTAAAGTTATGATGTCATCCTTTAATAAGCCTATTCTCCTTCATTTGATAGAGCGAATTAAGATTTCAAGGCATATAAAAAAAATAGTAATTGCTACCTCTTCAGAACCTCTTGATGATGCAATAGAATGTTTCTGTATTCAGAATAATATATCTTGTTTTAGAGGCAGTGAAAATGATGTGCTTAACAGGTACAAATTAGCAGCTTTAAAGTTTAATGCTGAAATTGTTGTAAGAATTACTGCAGATTGTCCATTGATTGATTATAGAATCGTTGACCATGCTATTGAGCTTTTTATTAATAAATATCCCAATTTTGAGCTTGTAACTAATCGTTTTCCTTTAACTTTTCCAGATGGATTGGATGTTGATGTTATGGATATTAATTCATTAATTGACGCCGAGAAGAACGCTAATGATTTAGTATATCGTGAACATGTTGTTCCATATTTCTGGGGAACAAATAGAAGATTTTTAAATTTTACCGATCCAGATAATGGATTTAAAACCTATCGTTGGACTCTTGATTATTTAAATGATTTTCATGTTATCTCTTCGATAATTAATAATCTTTATCCAACCTTTGGTCCCCAGTATGTCACTGAGAATATAATTAGCTTTTTAAAAAACAGACCAGAACTTGTTAAATATAATAGTATTTATATTCATTGATCTCGTAAAATATCATCTAACGATTTTATAATTCTGTGCTGGTCTATTTCTTTTAATTCTGGGTATAAAGGAAGTGATATTGCATTTCTGCTATAAGCTTCAGCATTAGGGAAGTCATTTTCTTTGAAACCTAATTCTCTATAGTATGGGTTTAAATGAACAGCATTATAGTGGAGTTGAACACCAATTCTTTTTTTGCGAAGCTCTTCAAACACATGCCTATGGTGCTTATAGCTTTTATTATTTAGCCTAATAATAAAAAGATGACATGCTGAAATAACCTCTTCCGGTATTACTAGCGGTTTTAGGGGTAAATTAGCTAACTCTGAGCAATATTTTAATCTTAGTTTGTTTCTTTTTGTTATTATTTTTTCTAATCTTTCTAATTGAGATAATCCTAGAGCTGCTTGAATATCAGTTAGCCTATAATTAAAACCTAAATAATGTTGTTCATAAGTCCATGGTCCATTACTTTTATATCTAAATCTTTTTTCGTCTTTAATGATTCCATGACTTCTTAAATCTCTAATCTTTTCTGCTAAATCATCATCATTAGTTGTTACTACTCCTCCTTCACCTGTCGTTATTATTTTTACTGGATGAAAACTAAATACAGTTAATCTACTATATTTACAGCTTCCAATTGGTTCTGAACAATAAGATCCACCTATTGCGTGACTTGCATCTTCTATTATTTCAAAACCATATCTTTGAGAAAGTTTATAAATAGCTTTCATATTACAACTAGAGCCGCCAAGATGTACTACTAATAATATGTGAGGTAATTTATTATTTAATTCTGAATTTTCTAGTTTTTCCTCAAGTTTTTCTACACTTATAAGACCAGAGGTTTCATCAATATCCACAAAATCAATATTTGCATTGCAGTACCTTGCACAATTAGCTGAAGCAACAAATGTAATAGGAGAAGTCCATAGTGTTTTCCCAGTCTTGAGACCAAGCGCTAAACATGAAAGATGTAGAGCGCTGGTAGCGCTATTAGTGGATATTGAATGTAATGCATTTGTTTTCTTACTAAGAGCATTTTCAAATTTTTCTATTACTGGCCCTTGAGTAAGGAAATCACTCTTAAGCACCTTCTCTACAGCGCGGATGTCGTCCTTGGTAATATTTTGCTTGCCGTAGGGTATAAAATGTTCCACTAGATATTATTTGGATTTAAAATCTTTATCTATATGTAATTTAATCAGTTCTATTATTTCTTCTTTGCTAAGAAAATCTCTGTTTTTATCTGACCTATAGACAAAACCGGACTTAACTTTTTTATAACTAATATTATTGTTAGAATATTTTTTTTCTACACTACCGTCTGATGGAAGAATCGCATAACATTTCTCCAAGTCAATTGTTGAGTGACTGTCAGATTCCGTAACCATTTCTTCATTTATTTTTTCTCCTGGTCTAATACCAGTAATTATTTTCTTACAATTTGGACCAATTGCATCTGCCACTACGGTTATTTTATAACTTGATATTTTAGGTACAAAAATTTCGCCGCCTAAAGAGTTTTTAAGACACCAACCAACAAAATCTGTTGCATCATCTAACGTGATGTTAAATCTAGTCATTCTCTCATCCGTTATTGGTAAAACACCTTCTTTGAACTTGTTTAGAAAAAAAGGAATTACGGAACCCCTTGATCCCATAACATTTCCATAGCGAACAACTGAGAAAACTAAATCTCTATTGCCTTTTATATTATTTGCTGCTACAAAAAGTTTATCCGAACAAAGCTTAGTAGCTCCATATAAATTTATAGGGGCAGATGCTTTGTCAGTACTAAGAGCTATTACTTTATTTACTTTATTATTTAGAGATGCCTCAATAACATTTTGTGCTCCTAAAACGTTTGTTTTAACAAACTCCATTGGATTGTATTCCGCTTTAGGAACTTGCTTTAATGCTGCAGCGTGAATAATGGTATCAATACCTTCAGCGGCAAGTGAGAGCCTTTCTTTATCTCTAACATCACCTAAAAAAAATCTTAATTGCGGAAATTCTTTTTCTGGATACATTTCTTGCATTTCCCATTGCTTCAGCTCATCACGGCTATATATCACCAAACGCTCAATATGGGGATTGTTGTTTAGACATTTTTTTATAAACGATTTACCAAAACTTCCAGTACCTCCAGTAATTAGAATGCTTTTTACATTTTCATCAAGTTTCATCTTTCTTAGCTCTGAAATAGAAAAGAATAATTATCTAACTATCTTGGGTAATTAGACATAATAAGTTAATGATGGTTTATTTTATCATTTTGGAGTTAGTGAGATGGGAGCTTTAAATATAAATCATTGAAGCTTCTTCTTTAAGACAAATTAAAAGATGTAAAATTCTTATTATTAATTTATATTTTTTTTAATTTTTTAGGTTTATTTATTCATTTCATGATTCATTAATTGAATAATTGCAAGTGTTATGTGATAAAGAGTGCTTGCTCTAGCTTCATTACTAGAAAAAGTATTATCTTCAAGCATAATCTCATGCCACAATCCATTTATTGGAAAATTCAAATATCTCTTTATTGAGATTAAAGCCTTCTCTAGGTTTAGCTGAGATTGCTTCTTATCGAAGTGAATTAATTCTGAGTTATCAGTAATAATCTTCCATGCTTTAATTCTCTCAGTTTGTGGCCATAACTTTGCACTTAGATCCCTTTTTGAAAGATCTATATTGAGGGAATTTATTGCTATATTTCTCGACTTGTCCACTCCATATTCCTCACCAAGCTGAATAAGCTTTAAAGCATATTTCTGAATTAACTTATTTCTTCTGTTTAAACCGTATCTCATTAATAGCCATCCCCATTCAAATTGGTGTCCAGGTTCAACTATTTGATTTTTTCTTTCATTAGTAACATTCCAGTTTTGATCAAAGAATTCTGAAATAAACCCTTTGTCTTTATTTATTAATTTTTTAGATGAGAGAATAACAATTTCATCCGAAAGAATTTTCCATATATTATTCATTTCATAACTTATATCTTCCCATGCTAAAAATGCTTCTAATAAATGCATATGTGTATTTGATCTAAGATATGGGCTAATTTTCCTATCCTCTAAAAAACCAAGTTTATTGTGTTTCCAATTTGTAGTTAGTTTATTTATAAGCTGATTGGCAAGTTTAATTGCTTTCGAAAAATATTTGGATTGCTTCGCCAGTTCAGAAAACGCAAGTAGAGCAAATGAATATGCATAAGTATCATGTGTTTTGTCTATTTCTTTAGTTTTTATATTTATACTAAAATATAATTGACCATTATTAATTAGATTCTTTTCTAAAAAATTTAGTCCATGTTGGACAATGTAATCATAGTTTGTTATTTCTGTTTTATTCTGAAGTAGGCAAAAAGAATAGATTTGTCTTGCAACTAGCATAGATCTTCTTGTGGCTTGGATAGGCTCCCCGCTCTTATCAATAGATTCGAAAAACCCACCATTAATTAAATCCGTACCTTTTTTGCTCCAAAAGGGAATTGAAGTTTCAATTAGCCAGTTCTTCAGAAAATCAATATCTGAATACATTTTATTTATTTTTGTATAAAATTCATGAATTTAGTAATTATGAAATCAAGAATACTGAATGGTGAACTTTGATACCTAGTAACTCTAACAGCCTTTATGTCTATCTACTATTAAAGTTGTCTTTAAAAATATTATCATTACTTTCTTTCTCTCTAGCTTTCCTAGTTACTTGGAGTTTTGTGCCTAGAATTAAAAATATTGCCAATTTGATTGATTTAACAGATAAACCAGATGAAAGAAAGTTACATAGTGTTCCAGTTGTAAGGGTTGGAGGTCTGGCTATATTTATAGGTTTTTTAGTCTCCTTAGTTGGTATTGCAATATGGAATAAAGATTTATTCTTTGATTCTTATCTTTTAGCTCTATTATTTGGAGCTGCTATATATTTTCTTATAGGTTTTTGGGATGATATTTATCAGGTATCTCCATTTATCAGGTTGACACTTCAGATTGCTTACGCAGTTGTTATTTCTAATAAAAACTTACATGTATACACTATTGATATGTCATGGTTGGGAGTTAATATAGATGCCTTCATCCTTCCCTCATTTATCGCTTTTGTGTTCATTGTATTATGGATAGTTGGACTTGCAAATGCAATTAATTGGATAGATGGCTTAGATGGATTAGCTTCAGGTGTTTCTTTTATATCTTTTTTGCTTCTTTTCTATTTTTCACTTGAGCAATCTCTAATCGCTCCAGCAATAATATCAAGTTCTCTTGGGGGTTCATCTTTTGCATTCCTATTCTATAACTTTTATCCTGCGAAAATATATATGGGAGATGGTGGGTCTAATTTTCTAGGTTATAGTTTGGCAGTTACAAGTATTCTTGTTTTTTCGAATAGTTCATCTGTTTACAGTCTTAACACATTAGTACCATTAAAAATTAACCCTATAATACCTATCTTAATTATTTTTATTCCAATTATTGACATGCTATATGTCATATTCTCTAGAGTTATTAAAGGTAAATCACCTTTTTTGCCAGATAGAAGTCACATTCATCATAGATTGCTTGATATTGGTTTGAATCATAAGCAAAGTGTTTTACTTATTTATTTGCTTTCCATCTTATCAGGATTAATATCTTTGTTAATCTATAAAAGCTAAACTTTTTTGATAATAATATATTAATCTTAAGTGTATGTTCGTGTTCTTAATAATAAGATTTAAATCTTGATTTGTTTGTATCAAGTTACTATTTTTTGAATTAAATTGGAGAACATCTTATTAGATATTTCTTTTTCGTAATTATATAAATATTTACGTAATTATAGTATTTCATATGTGCAATGATTTTATTTATAATGATCGAGAAATTTGCTAAAGTTATTATTAAACCTTTTATTCAAGAGCAATATCAATTCAATTATTCTCCTCTTTTTTTATTTATTGAAAACATTTCTCAATCAAAGAAAAAATTATAAATAACAATCTGACCAAATTTAATCTAAAAATTTAATGAGGATTAAGAATATATTGAAGTATAATTATCTAATCATTAATTGAATCTTTTTAAAACTAATTGATTATATTGCAGACCAAATATATAGTAATTCATGTATTCTGCTAGAAATTGGTTTACGGCTTTCCTTATTCCATATGATTGAAAGTCTCCGTAATCATCTAAAATAATAAATCCAGATTTAGTTAATAGTTTTTCTGAATTAATCAAATCATTATATGCCCCTTCAAAAGAATGATCTCCATCAATATATATAATATCAAATGTGCCAGCTGGGAATTTCTTTTGTTGAATAACTTCCTCTAAAGTATTTCTAAATATCTTACAGTTAGAAAAATTTTTAAAACGTTTCTTAACTCGATTATAACGCTGATCTAATTTTTCGATATCATGGTCATGTCTATTTAAATGATAGTGCCTGTAAGGGTCAACAAGGGCTAAGAGTTTAGGTTCCAACTTAACAAATACATCCCAAGACAGGTCCCCCTCGAAAACACCTATCTCCATAATTGATGGTTCATCAAAATTCTGAGATATTATTTGCTTCAAATACTTTGATCGGTTATGAGGGAAATTGAGCTTTATATTTAAAGCAACTAAGGCTCTATTTAGAATATTAAAAGGCATCTACTAATTAAAGCTAGTTAACATCTTTTAATTATAACTGATGGGCTATTTGTATTAAAGATTAAGCTTAGACTTTAATTTACTTACAGAAGCATCTAGTTTTGAAATTGAAGAATACCATTCAAATCTAAATGACCATCTTTGCTGGCTTGGTTTAGAAAAACCGTATCTTCTATGCAATCCATTCGTCAAGGCAAAAACTAAAGTATTGCAAGGCACAACTATAGGTTTTTCTTTATATCTACTCTCATAAGACTCAGGCATTATAAATGGTCCAGATTTTACTTTTGCATAATTCTGATATGCAATCAGCATATTCTTAAGATGGTCAAAATCAATTATATGAGATTTGGGAGAAAAGACAAAAGGAGATTGATCTAAATTTACTTGAAAAGGAAAGTAGAATGCTTTTAGAGCAGGAATCATACGATCAACATGCAAGATAGTATTTGGATCTTTAATATCTGTATCTCCAGACCTTATTAATTCAAGTGAGCATTTTGGGTAATGATCTTTCTCAAAAAGAATATCTGACAGTATATTAACTCTTGATGTTAATTTATCTATTAGTTCAGAAGATATACATTCTAAGTTAAAACTATAGAAAAACGTTTGATTATCATAACTATATTTTGTCCTGTTTTTATCTTTACTAAGCAATTTAATTTCGTTCCGAATATTACTAGCAGTTTGGTTGTCGAGAAAATTATGTCTGTATTCTATTCCTTCGTAGATAAGTGATTGGAAATGATCTATATTTTCAATATCAGTCTTCTTAGTTGCATTGATAGACGAATATTTATTGGAACCCCTAAATGACTTCTTATTGCTCAAGTAATCTTTGTCAAGCTTAATGATTCTTTCAAATAATGGGTAAATACTGTACAAATTATTATATAGAAAATATCTATTCCTGTTACCCAAGCACTTTCCAAATATACTCTTCGGGAATAGAGATGGGTGTGCAAGATCATTTATTTTGTGATAAATCTGATCTTCTATAATTGCTTTTATTGGGTATTTTCTAGGATTATTAATTAGTTTTTTTAACTTATTAAAAAAAGTAAATTTCAAAGGTTTCTTCTTTCTGGACATAATTGTAGCATCTATAGGCATTTTTATTCGGCCATCGTAAAGAGAAGGTAGATGCAAAAAAGAGCAGGTTAAATAGACATTTCAAAGAGAAGGTAGATGCAAAAAAGAGCAGGTTAAATAGACATTTTAAAGATTTCATTGAATTACGATGGTGCGATTCCTTGTCTTTTTCGAAAATCAATTATTATGTTTATTTATAGTAAGCCAATTATATGATACTTTAAGGATATTTAATAAATCCCTATTTTCAATCATACAATAAGTACTATGGAAGTAAAGAATATATTTAAAAAATATTTTATACGATTGCCCTTTGTTATTAAATAGAGAGCGAGACGTTTAATTAACCAGCCTTACTTAATAATAAATGTAATTATAAAGTATATTTTCCTCAATGGTCTTGAAGATTGTAAGTTCTACTTTTTAATACAACAATATGCACTGCTAATTGCATATTTTGTGCTTATCAATTCTATCTAAGGAAGAAAGAAGTTTCATCACAAGTTATTCTTACAAGCCAAGTAGTTGTTTTATCCATTTAATTAGCGAGAAGGAGTAGTAGGCGTTTAATTTGATAATCTTGCCGCATTGCACATAGCTCTTTCTGCATCTAGGCTGGCTTTTCTATAAGCAAACATATCAAGGCTTGGAAAAATCTCTTGTAGTCCTTCAAAATTCATTTCTATTAACCCATTAGCTTTCCTTTCCCTACTACAAGCCGCTTTGTAATCACGCATATCGGCAAACTTTTGTGCATTACTCTGAAGCTTTTGTATCGTTTTCCATTGCTCCCTCGCCAACCGTGCATTGTAACTTTCTGCATTAACAGCTATCGGCAATACAAGAGCAGCGATTAGAGGAAGTAGTAAGCGTTTCATTCAATCCTTAATTGCGTACTGCCACTCAGGGCAAGTGCTGTATCTATTTTCTAGCTGTTTTTGAAGTTTTCGAGAATTAACAGTTAAGACAATTCCATCTGTCGGATAGTTGGAGAATAGTTTTCCTTCTTTCCAAAAGACTCGAAACTGCTCAACATCTGATGTGTAATTCGTGAACTCTGTTTCTGGAATTTCAAAGCCAAGCTTTTCGAGTACTTGAAGGCTTTAGAAGTAGTTAAGTTCTCCATTGAGTATTTGAAATGAGCAGAAAGAAAGTCCTTGTCCGTCAGGAAATCTTTTTCTGAGTAATCCAGCCGCCAGCCTTTGACTATTTGCAGGTGGGAGGCCTCGACCAAAAAGCTCCCCCCTAACGTGAAGAGTTGATCTAGTTAGAAATGCTTTGAGGGATATTTTTAACTGTTCTAATTGCATTGGTAACGTCCTTACCTTTCCTCGAAATCGCTTTTTTAAAAATGCCATTTTCAGAAGAAAGAGCAATAGCACAGCCATCAATTTTGGGTGCATTTATCAATCTTGTGTCGGGTAATAATTTTTCTAGGAACTCATCTTCTCTACCTTTGCCCAGTGAAGGCAAAACTAATTTTTGGTTGAAGTAGTCATCCTCTGGAGCAATACGCCTGAGATTATTTTCTAGCTGATCAAATTCTTGGTCAGTTACCAGAGCAGCTCCTTCCCTGTATTGCTGATCTAAAAATTTAACTTTATTAGCAATTGATTTTAAGTTCATTCTTTGCCCCTCAATTTCTTTTTCCCTATTTTTTTCTCGTAGGTTTTAACTGTTAGTACTAATTAGCTTAGTGGCTTTTCTTTAGGAAAGTTTGTTTCTCTTTTTTGTACGGCTTTGACTTTCTCTAAAGATTTTTCTATGTCGCTCTTGTCGAACCATTGCCCATAGTGAGCATTGTGCGTCTGGAGAGAATGTCCCATGTTTGCCGCACTTGTTCGATCACTTAATCCATAGATTCCTGAAGCTCGGTAGCTGTAACCATGCCTAAGTGAATAAGGCGTTAATACATTTCCTTGGCCTGAGGATCTTGGATTATTTGCTGTTTCTTTTACGAGCGTTCTCCACATTGGATGGTCTTTTAAAAAGTCTCCTATGTAATAACCAGCGTCTTCTTTATCTCGGCAACCAAGAGGCAAACATTTATTTCCCTCTTTTTTTAACTTGGCTAAAAGTTGATTACTTAAACCCTCAAGGCCAACTGGATCTAAACCAACTATGTCTCTAGGCTTAGTTCCCTCAGGTTTTCTTGCAGTCTTTTTCCTGTAAGTGCAATAAAAGGTTTTTCCATTTGCTTGGATATTTCCGACCTCGACTCCACGTAATCCAACACAAGCCATCAAGCCAATAGCATTTTTCATTTCTGGATCATCAATGCTCGCTAGGAGCCTGATCACTTGCTCATCTTTTATTGCGGTTGAATCTTCTTTCTCTTTATTTACTCCAATTAATTTGGTTAGGAATTGTTTTTCTGTTGGCATCCATCTGGTAGGAGCGCCACACTCACTGACTGCAAATCTAAGTAAATCAGCAACATCTTGAACCTGTCTTCTTCGAACTGTTTTGCCTGGTGCTGTTGATATTTTTTTATTATTTTTTCCAATAATTCTTTTGCATTTATCGGCCTTGGAAGCTCTTCCAAAACTTCCAGACATCTGCTCATTCTTAATTGTTGATTTTTCTCCCATGTTCTTTTTGTAACTTCTCCGCTATTAATTTTTGATTCTTTATATTTATCAATAACATTTCTCCAAGCTAAGTCATTACTTTTATTGGTTTTGATTTCTGCTTTATCTATAAGTTTGTAAGCCTCGGCTATTCCTAGATGCTGGCTAACCATCAAACCCTGAAAGCGTTTGCATAAACCTAAAAAAGGAATATGGTTCGATCCTTCCCAAATCAGTTCGGTGGTTAACGCTGTTCTATGTCCATCATCAAAAATTATTTGAACCTGAATCTTCCCTCTTTTGTTCTGACAAGTCCATCCCTTGCCGCATTAACCACGCAGCGCATCTCTTAAAGATTTTTCCCAAGGAAGGGTTTTTCTGGCCAAGACTCAAAAGATGGTCGTAATTTACGCCTTTTACGCCATAGAGAACTGAGTCAAGCATAACGCCTAACTCTAGAAATCCTAGTACCATTAAGGTTTTTGTAACGCTCCCTGCAGGATTCGAACCTGCGGCCCACTGCTTAGAAGGCAGTTGCTCTATCCAGCTGAGCTAAGGGAGCAGAACGATTTTTTTTTATTTGTTCGCGAACCGGAGCGCAAAAAATAACAATAGAACCATATAACATTACATACTCACGTAGATAACTACAACAAGAATTAAGCAGTTGCTGATCTGCTAAATTATTTCTTTTTTCAATAAAAGCTCCCTTAGCCTTCTCAATAGCAAGTTTTTTTGTTTGGAGACGAAAAATTTATTAATTTTTCGAAAGGGTTAAAGGGCGTTTAAAATTATTCAATTTTTGTGAAGTAGTTATAGTATGGGCTTATAAAAATTTGATCACTAGGTTTTATCTTGGACATGTTAAGTTAATCGGCATGATCTTGAAAAGGCTAACAAAGATTCAAAAAAATGAAATTTTAGAAGCTTATCAAGCTGGAGAGAATACTAATACACTTGCAGAAAAATATAGTTGCAGTTCCAATACCATAAATAGAACGGTGAAGACGCTACTTTCAGATCTTGAATACAAATTGCTAAAGAAACAAAGATTAAAGAGCAGTAATAAAAACTTAGAACCGGTTCATGTTGAAAGTTCTGATGGAGAGCATAAAGATTTTGATCAAACAAATTCTTTTATATCTATCCCAGAAAAACTTAATGAGGAAGAAAAACCCATAAATATTGATCATGATTTTAAAAATTCTGATTTTGAGGAGATAGCCTTTCTACCTGTTGAGGATATCTCTCTCTCTGAGACTAAAAATCTTGAAAAATCTGATATAAAAAAATCAAATAAGAATACTGATAATAACTTTGAGGAAATAGTTCCTTTGGTCTCTAGCTTTGATTTCGAAAAGAAACAATTAGATTTTGAGATACTCAATCAAGAAAGCCTCCCTGAGATTGTTTATATGCTCGTAGATAAAAAAGTTGAGCTAGAAATTAAATCCATATCTGATTTGTCTGAGTGGAGTTTTTTGCCAGAGAATGAATTAAAAAGAAATGCAATTTTGTTATTTTTGAACCAACGCGCTGCTAAAAGAAGTTGCTCAAAAAACCAACGAGTAATTAAAATTCCTAATACATCTGTTTTTAAGATCTCTAAACCTTATTTAATTTCCAAGGGAATTACCAGATTAATACTTGAAGACTCGATAATAGCTTTGGATAATTAGTTCCTTTTTATTTTATTTTTTCTCATTAACTTTATTATTAACCATTGATACTGAAGTAATACCTCCAGTGACAACTCCCATGGTGAAAGAAGTTCCTACAAGAAATCCAATTGGAAGAGGAACAGTTTTATTCAATAAAAAATTTAAACTATGTTTCTTACCTAGATTTTGTGATCCAAGACATAGGAATAAAATTAGTAATATTGATGTGCCAATATTTAGAGTTAAAAGTTGCAATCTAAGAAACATATAGAAAATTTTTGATTAGAATAAATATTTAATTAGCTTTGGTCGAAAAAGTTTATTTGTCAAGTTTCTTATGTAATTTGGAATAAAGCCATTTCTTTGTATAACCTGTTTCTTCAGCTACTTTTCTCGCCGCTATATTAGATCTTTCCCCTTGCCTGATTAATGTGTTGAGTTTATTTAATGCTTCCGATTCACTGATTTTAGTTTCTTTATTATTATTATTATTACCTCCCAGAACTATTGTGAATTCACCCCTTGGTCTATTTATAATGAAATATTCAAGTACTTCTTCTATAGTTTCTCCAATTGACTCTTCATGTATTTTTGTAAGTTCTCTAGCTATTTGAATAGGGCGTTTTTTTCCGCATGAAATAGATAAATCTTCTAAAAGTTTTATTAACTGATGAGGTGATTCATAGATTATTGTTGTTCTTTTTTCTTTAGCAATATCTTCTAAAAGTTTTTTTCTAGTACTTTGTTTTTTCGGAAGAAATCCTTCAAAACAAAATCTTTGTGAAGGTAAGCCACTTATTACTAATGCTGTTGTAGCGGCACAGGGACCAGGGATGCAAATCACTTCGTAACTATTTTCTCGTACTGCTTTAACAAGTTCTTCTCCTGGATCATTTATTCCTGGTAAGCCAGCATCACTAATTAAAGCAATACTTCCTTTGTTTTCTAGGATCTCTAATAATTGAGATTGTCTACTTTTTAAATTGTGTTTGTGATAGCTAATTAAAGGTACTTTAGATTCTATTTTCTTCAAAAGTTGCCCACTCCTCCGAGTATCCTCACAGGCAATGAGTGATACGTCTTTGAGAATAGACTTTGCCCTTTCAGATAAATCACCTAAGTTACCTATAGGCGTCCCTACTAAGTAAAGAGTCCCTGGGCAAGGTTCTAATCTTTCTTGTTGAGACTGGTGATCATCAATTAAATTCATTATGTCAAATGACAGTTATTTACCGGAAGGTGTTGAATTAGCTACTTTGTTGGATGAACTTAGAAAGGTTAGCTGGGCTGCCGCTGATGTTTTGAGGGCTTATGCGCGAGGACAAGAACCTCCTTATGGCTTTCCAAAATCTTTAACTGTAGAAGAAGGTGGAGATGGTCCTGTATCAGCAGCTGATATGGCTGTTAATGAATTATTGATCTCTGGTTTGAAGGATAATCTCTTTTATAAAGATTGGGATATTTTAAGTGAAGAAACTTCTAAGGAAAAAACTTTTCAAGGATCTCATTACAAAAAAAATTGGTGTTGGATTATTGATCCACTTGATGGGACAAAAGATTTTCTTCAAGGATCTGAAAACTATGCGGTTCATATTGCTTTGGTGCACAAAAAAAAGCCAAAAATTGGGATAGTTTTGATCCCTGAAAGAAGTGAGCTTTGGATTGGTATTGTTGGAAGTGGCGCTTGGTATGAAAATCGAAATGGTAATAAAAATCAAATTTCTTTTAGTAATAGGGAAAAATTATCTGAATTAATTCTCGTATCAAGTAAAAATCATCAACAATCAAAACTTCAACATCTCCTATCAAGTTTATGTTTTGCTGAGACAAAAAAAATAGGAAGTGTTGGCTGTAAAGTCGCATCAATTTTGCGAGGGGAGGCAGATGTTTATATTTCTCTATCTGGAGAGACTTCTCCAAAGGATTGGGATATGGCAGCTCCACAAGCACTTATTGAGGCAGCTGGTGGAAAGTTCACCCATGCAGATGGAACAAATCTGAACTATCAAAAAACAAACTTTTCTCAGTCAGGTTGTCTAATAGCAAGCCATGGAAAATTACATCAAAAGATTTGCCAAAAAACTATGGAATTTTTTTCTTTAGATAAATCTAAATATATCGTCTAGATTTTAAGTAAGAGGTGCTACGGGTGTAGGAGTAGGTTCAGGGTAATTTCCCATCCCTCCATTTTGCGGGACACCTCTTAAGGTTAAATTAATACGACCTCGATTATCTATTTCTCTAACCCTTACAGTTACTTGATCACCAACTTTTACAACATCTTCAACTTTCTCTACTCTTGCCTCTGATAATTGAGAAATATGTATCATCCCTTCTTTGCCAGGAAGAATTTCTACAAAAGCTCCTATTGGAATAATTCTTGTAATAGAACCAGAGAAAATTTCTCCTTCATGAACTTTTCTCGTTAATCCTTCTATGATTCTCTGAGCTTCTTCTGCCGCAGCTCCATCGTGGGAAGCAATAGTGACTATTCCGCCATCTTCAATATCGATTTTTGTGTTAGTCCTTTCGGTAATACCTTTTATTGTTCTACCACCAGGACCGATAACTGTTCCAATTAGCTCAGGGTCAATTCTAAAACTTAACAGCCTTGGAGCATGAGGAGAAAGATTTTCCTTTGGTGTCTCAATAGCCTCTAACATTTTTCCTAAAATATGAGTCCTAGCAGGTAGTGCTTGATTGATCGCTTCGCCAATTGTCTCAATTGGAAGACCCGTTATCTTCATATCCATTTGTAAGGCTGTAATTCCTTTTTCTGTCCCGGCAACTTTGAAATCCATATCTCCAAGAAAGTCTTCTATTCCTTGAATATCAGTTAATATTCTTACTTCTTTCCCTTCTTTAATTAGACCCATAGCTGCTCCACCTACTGGAGCTTTTAAAGGAACTCCTGCATCCATGAGTGCTAGGGTACTCCCACAGACTGAAGCCATTGAAGTAGATCCGTTTGAACTCAATACTTCGCTTACTACTCTTAGTACGTATGGGAAAGTATCTTTTGCTGGAAGCACAGGAATTAAGGCTCTTTCGGCTAAAGCTCCATGACCAATCTCTCTCCTGCCTGGAGTTCTCATTGGTCTAGTTTCTCCAACTGAGTAAGGTGGAAAATTATAATGATGTATGTAGGTCTTATCAGTATTAGGGTTTAGATCGTCCATTTCTTGTGCATCGCTTGGTGTGCCCAACGTCGCTGTAGAGAGAACTTGTGTTAAACCTCTTTGAAAGAGTGCTGATCCATGAACTCTATTGGGTAATACTGCGGCGTCTGCATCTATTGCTCTTACCTCATTTAATTCTCTACCATCGACCCTCTTCCCTTCCTTAATTATCTGATCTCTCATCAACTTTTTGGTTAATGCTTTATAACTATTATCTAATAGTTTGTTATTTGCTAAAAAGGATTTTTTAACAACATTATCGTCTTTTAGACCTTCTATTTTTGATGAAACATTGATCTTTATTTCTTCAATCTTATTGTCTCTCTCCTCTTTTGTTTGATCGAAGTTTTTTAGAACTTCACTAATTGACTTTGTACAATTTTTGTCTAGATAATTTGATATTGTGTCATCAACTTCGGGCGCTTCAGGAATATTTTGATTGATTCCTGATTCTTTCAAAACTTCCTTTTGAGCATTGATTAATTCAGTTATAGCTTCATAGCCAAAATCAATGGCTTCAATAACATCTTGTTCAGTTAGTTGATTTGCTCCTGCTTCAACCATTACTACACCATCTGGAGTCCCTGCAACTACTAGATCAAGATCACCTCTTTCAATTTCTCTATAACTTGGGTTGAGAACAAAGTCATCTCCTAAGAGGCCAACGCGAACAGCAGCCATGGGTCCCTGGAAAGGAATACCTGCAATCAATGTTGCCATTGAAGCTCCAGTTACAGCTAAAACATCTGCTGGAACTCTTTCATCTAAGGAAAGACATGTCGCAACTATTTGTATGTCGTCTCTCATCCAACCAGGGAAAAGAGGCCTCATTGGACGATCAATAAGTCTTGAAATTAAAGTTGCTCTTTCAGGGGGGCGCCCTTCACGTCGCATAAAACTCCCTGGAATCCTTCCAGCTGCGTATAGCCTTTCTTCGTACTCGCACATCAAAGGTAGGAAATCAATTCCCTCTCGGCCTGTCGATTTTGTCGCTGTTACTAGAACGGAGGTGTCACCACACTCAATCATTACTGAACCACCAGCCTGTGGAGCAAATCTCCCTGTAGTGAGCTTTATCTCTCTACCATCGAAGGAAACGGATTTTGTCTGACCTTGCACGTGCCTTTATAGCTTTTTGTCTTATGACATTCTTACACTTAATGGGACTAATTGAGTAAAAAACTCGATATATTTGTTTCCTAGAGGAAACATTTACCACAATAACTGAAAATATAAAACTAAAAAAAAAGCGGGAGATATAATCATTCCCACTTATTGGTATAAATATTATAAATCTATTTACTATTAGATTTTTACCAGCTTGATTTTACTACTCCTGGTAATTCCCCGTTATGAGCTCTAGATCTAAGTTGATTTCTGCATAAGCCGAAATCCCTATAAACTCCTCTTGGTTTCCCCGTAGCCCAACAACGATTTCTGATTCTATTAGGTGCACAATTTCTAGGCAAAGCTTGAATCTTTCTATGGATTTCTAATCTTTCCATAGGATCTTTTGCTGATTTGAAAGCATCAATCAGAGTTTTACGCTTTGCTGCGTATCTTTCTACAAGTTTTTTGCGCTTCACGTCACGCGCTATCATTGACTTTTTTGCCATTAAGGGGCGTATTCAACTTATTTAACAGACATTTTAACTCCTTGCCTGATTGTTTTTAGTAATTGCAGTAAATTTATTTTCAAAATACTTTTTAGTAATTATCCAAAATTTAATGTTCTTACTTGTGAACAAACTGCTGAACTAAAGATAGCTGCGTAGTATCTCGGATAATCAAAACAACACTTAAGCCTACAAGTAAGACAAATCCAGATTGCATAAAAGCCAATTGAATTTTTTCAGGAACTGGCTTTCCGCGAATACTTTCTAGAATTAGAAGAACTAATTGTCCTCCGTCTAGAAGAGGCAAAGGTAAGGAGTTAAGAACTGCAAGATTAATTGAAACTAAAGCAGAAAAAAGGACAAGACCTGAGCCACCTTGTTCAGAAAGCTGAGCACCAATTTCAACGATTTTGACTGGCCCACTTAACTGCTGAGCAGTTGAGGAGAAATTAGTAATCAAACTTTTGTAGCCAATAACAGTTCGACTAAGTAATTCATAAAATTGTGAATTTGAGCTATTAAATACTTCACCAATATTGTTTGCTTTAGATATTTCATTTGGAAGATTCGGTTGTAATTGTGCTCCTATCCTTCCATTCCCTTCATTTTCTGCTGGGATTATCGAAATTGTCTCGCTTTCTCCATCATTGACTCTCTCAAAAAGTAATTCTTCCCCAGATGATTTTTGAATAATATTTACTAAATCCATAATTCCATCTTTGCCGCTGCCTAATGCTCGACCATTTACGCTCATTATTTGATCTCCAGCCACTAATCCTGAATTAAATGCAGGCTCATCTGGTTGAATTCCCATGATTATCACCCCTGGTTCAGGTTGATTAGGAATTCCTATTAAGCTTGCTTGACCAATTAGTACGATCCAAGCAAGTAATAAATTTGCCACTACACCCGCTGAAATAACAATTGCCCTTTGGTAAATTGGTCTGTTCTTTAATAGGTCTGGGTCATTAGGTTGAACTAATGAATCTGTTTCTTCATCAGGAAATGATACGAATCCTCCTAATGGAAGCGATCTAAGTGAATAGGTGATTCCATTTATTTCCTTTTTCAAAAGAGCTGGTCCAAAACCGATTGAAAAACCACTTACTTTGATTTTTTGAAGTACGGCTGCTAAAAAATGCCCAGACTCGTGAAAAAAAATCAGAAGGCCTAATACAGCTATAGATAAAAGAACGTTCATTAATTGGATTATGATTGAGTTATTCTGGCTGTAATTTGTTCGAACCGAAGTAAGGTATTAAGGCTTTTGGTAAATTGATACTTCCATCAGGTTGTTGACCATTCTCCAAAATCGCAGCCATAGTGCGTCCAATGGCCAATCCACTTCCATTCAAAGTATGCAAAAGTATATTTTTTTTATTGTTATCTTTTGTTCGTATTGAAGAACGTCTAGCTTGAAAGTCTCCACAGTTGCTGCAACTAGATATTTCTCTAAACGTATTGGCACCAGGAAGCCAAACCTCCAAATCATAAGTTTTTGTTGCTGAAAAACCTAAATCTCCTGTACAAAGTTGAATAACTCGATAAGGCAGTTCGAGTTGCTGCAATATAGATTCTGCATCAGATGTGATTTGTTCTAAAGCCTCTTTAGATTTTTCTGGAGAAGTAAACCAATAAAGTTCGACTTTATTGAATTGATGAAGTCTTATTAGACCTCTTGTATCTCTACCATAACTACCAGCTTCTCTTCTGAAACAGGGGCTATAAGCTACGTATTTTAATGGGAGCAAATCTTGAGGGATAATCTCACCACGATGGAGAGATGTTATTGGGACTTCAGCTGTGGGAGTTAGCCATAAATCATCATCAGCACAACGAAAACTTTCTTCTGCAAATTTTGGTAATTGCCCAGATCCAGTTAGGCTAGCCGTGTTAACAAGAGCTGGTGGAAGAACTTCTAAATATCCTTTCTTAACATGTAAATCAAGCATGAAATTTATAAGTGATCTTTCAAGTTTTGCAGCTTGGTTGAAAAGGGTGACAAATCTACTTTTTGCTATTACTGAAGATCTTTCGCTATCCCAAAGCTTTAATCTACTAGCAATTTCCCAATGTTCTTTGAAATTATCTCCTGAAATAGGCTCACCCCATCTTCTGATTTCCTTATTATCTTTTTCGTCTTTCCCTACGAGAGAATCCTTCTCAGGCAAGTTAGGTAAGCAAAGAATTCGTTCATTTAATTGAGTTGAAATTGATTTTTCCTCCTCTTCAATAATCCCAACTTGTTGTTTGATTTTATTGCCTTTAATACGAAGACTTGAAATCTCTTCAGAATCTTGAGAAAGGCCTTGTTTTATTTTTTGTCCAACCTCTTTCCCAATTAAATTTCCCTCAGCTTGAAGTGAATTTCTTTTTTCTTCAAGTTCTTTAAGATCTTTGCATGATTTTTGAAGTACCCCTAAATCAATATCCATTCCTCTTGATTTAAGTCCGTCTGCAATTAAATCTGGATTTTTTCGTAGTAGTTTATGGTCTATCACTACATAAATGTTGAAGTCCTTTTAGCCTAATCGTTAATTGTTCCTAAAAAAAATTACGAGCATTAATTTCTTCTAAATTTGAGAACTTTTTTTGATTAAAAAAAATAATAATAAGAAAAATCTAAAAAAGTTTTGGAGATGAAGCTCTCGCTCTTCCACTAGAAGCCCACTCTCTAAGAGACTCAAGTTGTTCTCTTGCTGTCCTAGACAGAGGAACTAGTTGACTCGAGGCGAGAATTAAATCACCTTCTACAAGCTCTCTTTTCTCAGCAAATGCAAAATACATTGCCTCAATAACGGCTTGTTCTAATTCTGCACCAGAAAATCCTTCTGTTCTATCGACAGTAGAATTTAAATCAATTTTTAAATTTGGTCTTCTTTTCTCAAGATGAAGTTCAAGAATGCTATGTCTTTCATTTCTAGAAGGTAATTCAAGCATGAAAATCTCATCAAATCTTCCTTTCCTCAAAAGCTCAGCAGGTAGCTTATCTATTCCATTTGCAGTGGCCACAAGAAAAACAGAAGAAGTTTTTTCTGACATCCATGTGAGAATATTTGCGAGCACTCTTTGACTTGTTCCTCCGTCACTTCTTCCATCACCGCCAAAAGCTTTATCAATTTCGTCAATCCATAAAATGCAAGGTGCCATAGCTTCAGCTCGCTGAATGGTCTCTCTTGTTCTTGCTTCACTCGCTCCAACTAAGCCAGCGAATAGCCTCCCTACATCAAGTCTTAGTAAAGGCATAGACCAGCTATTTGCTATTGCTTTCGCTACTAGAGTTTTGCCTGTCCCTTGAGGTCCAACTAGTAAAACCCCCTTAGGTAAGGGTAATCCAAAATCTTTTGCCTCCTCTGAGAAAGCTTGCTTTCTTTGTTTCAACCAATCTTTCAATATTTGTAAACCACCAACATCATTTGGCGACTTATTTGTTTTGCAATATTCCAGAACTTCGCTGCGAGCAATAGATTGGCGTTTCTCTTCCAATACCTCTAGCAAATCTTCTTTGCCAATTTGACCTCTTTGAGCAAGTGCTCTTGCAGCCACTTTACGGATCCTTGATTCACTCAGTCCCCCGCATGCATTTGTTAATTCTTTAAGAACATTTTCTTCTAATTGAGAATTACTAGCTTCAGCAATATTTGATAAAAGAGTTTTAATTTCATTTTCTTTGGGTAATGGTAGATCAAGAATAGTTAGGTCTTCTTCTAAATCATTTGAGGGGCTCCATAATCCAGAACTGATAATTATTGAATGAGGCTTTGAGCGAAGATCAATAGTTAAATTTTTTAGCATTCTTAGAATGCCTGGATCTTCACAGAAATGGTGAAAATCTTTTAGCAAAACTATTGTTGGAGAACTTTCATCTAGTTTTTTTAGCCACTCAAGTACTGCCATTGGCTGCCTAGAACCAAGATTATTAGTGTTAAGAACATTGCTAATTCCATTGATATAATCCCAAGTTGCAAGTCTTCGAGGAGAGAGCCTTTTAGTACAATTTTTGACAAGAGTTTCAACCCTTTCTTCTTCATTACTCCTTATCCAGATAATGGGGGTTCTCGCTCGAATTAGTAGATCAAGTTGTTCGTCCCAATTAGACATCAGTTTATAGATATTTTCTATATGAGATTTAACTTATATAATAAGTTGTATTTGAAGCTATTTATTACTTTTTGGTTCGAAAGGTAATCTACCTGAATCAGATATAACTTCTGAAGTTACTGAAACCGCCGGCTTATCTTGTTGCTTAAGTTGATCATCAAGTATTTTTTGTAAATTGTCTGGTAAGGATTCTCTGCTAAGTAGAAATGTTTGTAATCCTTGAAAAATATTTGCAATAACCATATAAAGCAATACACCAGCAGGCAAAGGGAAGAATAAAAACATTCCAGTAATCATTACCGGTGTAATTTTGTTTGCAGTTGATTGTTGTTTGTTTTCTGGCATCCCTCTTCCAGAGAGCACCTGAGAGATGACAAGTGTTAATCCAAAACCTGCCACTAGAATTGCAATATCCCAGTGAATGGCACCATCTACATAAAATCCAACATTTCCAAGAGCTTTTATAAATAAGAAACCGCTTTTTGCTGCTAAACCAGGGATCTTTGCCTCAACAGTTGCATCGCCAGGATTGAGTGCATTTACAGTCCCATCAGAAGATACTCTTACAATGTCTTCACCTTTTGTGACTTTCCAAGAAGGAGAAAATTTTGAACCATTATCGTATTTCTTCAATTCGTTGACATATGAATCTCCATTTAAAGTTTGCAAATTAATTTTAACTGAATCACCTGAACCGATTTTTGTGCCGCCTGGAAGGGTTGCTACAACTGGGAAATGATTCTTTTCAGTTATGAATATTGAGTGCTTTGCTGTCTTGAAAGGCTTGGGTTCTACTGCGGCAATTTGGTCAGATGGTAGAACTTTTATGTTAACTAGATAGGGAACATCTGCAAAAGGTGAACCTCTTAAAGTTGCAAATAAGGCAAACAATATTGGCATTTGAACTAAAAGTGGGAGGCAACCCGCAAGGGGGCTCCCGAATTCACCCATTAATTTCCCTAATTCTTCTTGCTGCTTTTGAGGATTGCTTGCATAGCGGCTTTTTATTTCAGCCTGTCTTTTTTGCATGACAGGTTGGGCGATTTTCATTCTTCTAGCGCTTCTAATTGAGCCAGCGCTAAGAGGGAAAAGTGCTAAGCGAATAACTATGGTTAATGCGACAATCGCTAGTCCGTAACTTGGAACTAATCCGTAGAAAAAATCTAGGATCGGGATAAGTAGATTGTCTGAGATGTACCCGATCACGGTTTTTAAGGAAGAAAGGTTGTTGTTGTTAGGCCAGTTTGCCTTAGAGGATGTGCTCTTGTCTCACATATTTGTGAGCTCTCATTAGTTTGAAAAGCCTTGAGCATTATTGACGGATTTGTTTACGGGCGATTTTTCTATTTTTTTCAGTATGTAAGATTCCGTTTCTCGAAAGTTAGGAAGTGATCTCATCTCAAGTCGAGCTCCATCTTTTAGGACTAAAACCATATCACCGTAAGATCCTAACCCTCTTGGTATTGCTCTTATCTCAGCAATCTGACTATAAACAACCTGAGTTTTATCTCTACCTAGCCAGCCACCAGTTACAGATATTCTACGCGTTGTTATTTTGTATCTTACCCACAAAGCTCTGACTAAAGCTCCAAAAGTAAAAGGGAGACCTATCAGAGTAATTCCAGCCATTAAGTTAATGATGAGGTCACCGCTGGCAGGTCCTCCCTCGTAAAAAATGTCTTCGTTGGGACTGATTGTCATTGTGTTATTCCAGCCTTAGTGAGTAGTTTGTCACATTCTTTCAGTAAATTGCTATCAGAATTTTTAATGCAAGAGGGTTTAAGGGAAATAAAAGCCCAAATCTCTTTATCAAGATACATATTAGAAAGTCTTTGAGCTAAATGGTGGTGGAATAACCGTCGAAGCTTATTTCTCGTAACTGATTTTTTGCTTACTTTGTTGCTTATAGATATTGCACACTTGATAAAAGGCTTAATTTGCGAGTTTTTTCCCTTTAAATATAATTTTGACTTTGCATTTGAAACTCTTAGAACCATTGAAGAGCCATAGTACCTAGTCCCTTTCTTGTAAATAAAGTCAAAACATTTATGACCTTTGAGTCTCATGTGTTTTGGCAAAACCATAAGAAGAAACTTTTGTTAAGAGTATCTTTGTCGGGTGAGGTAATTTTAGACAGTTAAACGAGCTCTTCCACGTTTTCTACGAGTTCTTAAAACTCTCCTTCCTGTGTGAGATCTCATTCTCACTCTGAATCCAGAGACTCTTTTCCTTTTTCTACTTGTTCCACCAAAAGTCCTTTTTGTCATTTTTATCTATGCTCGTATTGGATTAGATATGTGTAATTAATTTATCAGTTCACTGTACGTCTATGTTCCAAGTTCCTAAATATGTTGAGATGTCGATTTCTCCAACATTTTGGGAAAAAGCCTGGAATTGAAACATTCCTCTTTTTCTAGGATTAAAAATTTTCATTACCACTGCGTATGAATCTTTGTTTAAAGGAATTGGTTTTTCTGGGGATATATTGATTAATGTTTGATCCTTATTGATTTTAATATCGGATGGAACAGTCTTTTCGCAACGGGTTCTTGATGTATAAGAACCAATTTTTACTTTGCATAAACTTAATTTTTCGGGCTTAATTTTTGCCTGAAAATAATCAGGTACTTTAAGAGTCAATTTGCTGATATCTGATTTTCTTTCTCTACCTCTTAGAAAAAAGTAATAAGTTGCTCTTTCAAGTCTTTCAGATGAAGATTGAAGGTATCTAAGTTTTTTATAACCTTCCTCTGGGAACCATTGATATTCAAAAAAGCCTGGTGATGCTGAAGATTTTGGGGTTGAGTTAAAAGCTCCTGCACTAAGCAGAAATGCCGAGAGTCCAATAAAAAAAAATTTTTTTATGATTGGCAAAGAATGATTTTTGAACATGACTTATTTTGGTTGAAAGATACATAACACTTGAATCTTCTTCAAGTGCATTCAAGTAAACCTAATTAAATATAGGCTGTTGTTGGAAAAAAAACCGGCTTTAACGGTCTGGCCTCAAATTTTTTGCTTTACCGAGGTAAGTGTTTTGAGGTTTTTGCTCATTTGGTAAAGAAACGTAAGCAATTAGACGAATACATTTAGCCAAGTCGTTTTTAACAAACATTTGTTGACAGTCTAAAAGGGCAATTTCCTCCCAACCTGCTCTTTTCCTAGCAATAGACGCGGGGAAACAAGCATCTAAATCTTTAGTTACTGAGAAAGTAACAGAAATAATTTGATCGGGGATCAAATTATTTCTGGATACTAATTCAACTAGCAATTCATCTACTGCAGAAGTAATTGATTCGACAGAATTGTGTTCAGAAGTTGTTGCACCTCTTAATGCACATAGATTAAATTTTTTATGAAAATTCATAGCTTAGGGCTTGTATAGCCAAAGAATTTGCCCATTTCCCCCCAACTCTAGATTTAACATGTTTAAAAGGTTATGAATTAATTTTCCTCCAGGCAGTAACCCTAATAATTTCTTTTTAGTTTTTCCAAACGTAATTGGTTTTGTTTTTTCATCTAGGTTCGCAATTTTTATTGCAAGCAATTTTGCATCATTTTCATCGCCAATTTCATCCACAAGTCCAAATTTTTTGGCTTGCTCTCCAGTGAAAACTCTTCCATCTGCAAAACTCTTAACAACTTCCGTTGTTAAGTTTCTTCCCTTTGAAACTGCTAAAACAAATTGTTCATAACTACTATCAATCAGAGACTGAAGCAGTTCTCTCTCTTCTGCTGATAAAGGGCGATCAGGAGAAAGGATGTCTTTGTAAAGACCACTTTTTACAGTTTCAAATTTAATGCCAACCTTCTCTAATAGCTTCGAGAGGTTGTTCCCTCTTAAAATCACTCCAATGGAGCCTGTTATTGTTCCTGGATTGGCAACGATTTTTTCAGCACCAACCCCTATGTAAACTCCTCCAGAGGCCGAAATATTGCCAAAACTAGCCACAACATGACAACCTTTTTCTCTTAGTCTCAAAAGAGCGCTATGAATTTCTTGGCTGTCACCAACTGTTCCTCCAGGGCTGTCAATGCGTAGTAATAGAGCTGGGAACTCTCTATCTTCAATTTGCTTTAATGCTTTTAGGACATTTTTTCGAGTTTCTGCATTGATAGGACCTTCAATACATATTCGTGCCATCCTTTTTTTGGATTTGCGTCTCAAGGGCCAAATCATTCAAATTATGCATAACTTTATTGATATTAAAAAGGAGATTGCTTTCTGACCTTATGTTTGTCATTTGGAATTGGTTTTTGATGATTTTGCCGTTCGCTCTTTGGGGGACATCAATGGCGGCTATGGCACCATTGGTTAAGGCTGCAGGACCTGAGATTGTTGCCTCACTAAGGCTTTTGCCGGCTGGTCTGGTGGTTTTAGCTTCCGTACCTTTTTTGAAAAGGAGTTGGAATATTTCAAAAGATGATTTGGTGTGGTTTTTAGTATTTACTTTGATTGATGCAACACTTTTTCAAATTTTTCTGGCGAAAGGTTTAATGGAAACTGGAGCAGGATTGGGTTCGGTACTTATCGATTCCCAACCTTTAATGGTTGCTCTTTTAGCAAGAATTTTGTTTGGAGATGCAATAAATCCAATTGGATGGATTGGTTTGGTTCTTGGATTGGTTGGAATAATTTGTCTTGGGGTCCCTACCGAATTGCTAGGAAATTGGTTTTTACTTGGCAAATTTGAATCAGGAAGTAATTTTTTAAGCCATGGAGAGGTTTGGATGATATGCGCGGCCACCTCTATGGCTTTAGGGACAGTTCTTATTAGATACGCTTGCAAAAACAGTGATCCTGTTGCCGTAACAGGATGGCATATGGTTTTAGGAAGCATACCTCTTCTCGTTTGGCATGTGTTTGATAAAAATTGGCCATTATTGCCAGATTGGTCTGCTTTTGAATGGACTTTGATGTCTTATTCAAGTTTGTTTGGTAGCGCACTGGCCTATGGCTTGTTTTTTTGGTTTGCAAGCCGTAAAGAATTAACTAGCTTTAGTACCCTTGCATTTTTAACACCAGTTTTTGCTTTAATTACTGGTGGAATTTGGTTAGGAGAGAGACTCTTCATTCTTCAGTGGATTGGTGTGCTATTGGTTCTAACATCAGTATTATTTGTAAGTCAAAGGAGAAGATTCTGGGGGGATAAAACTAATAATGAATTACAAGAAGAAGGTTAAATTGAGTGAGAAATAAACAATTAAAACTTATTCTTGTAAGTACACCTATAGGTTACCTAGGCAGTGGGAAAGGAGGTGGAGTTGAACTTACTATTATTTCTCTAGTAAAAGGATTAATTTCATTAGGTCATAAAATTATTTTAATTGCACCAAAAGGTTCAAAAATACCTTTTGAAAGTGAATTGCTTGAATTAAAATTAATAGATGGAATAGATCAACCTAGTTGGCAACATCAGAAGAGAACAGACCCAGTATTAATTCCCTCTAATAGTGTTTTACCAAAGTTATGGGAAACAGCTATTGATTTAGCAAATCATTCCGATGCAGTTATTAATTTTGCCTATGATTGGCTTCCTTTATGGTTAACAAAAACTCATGAAATTAAAATCTTTCATTTAATTAGTATGGGTGCTGAATCACTTATAATGAAAGAAATTATTAGTCAAATAAGTCAACTATTTCCATATCAGTTAGCTTTTCATACCAAAAGACAATCAGAAGATTATTGTTTGAAAACAGATCCAATTATTATTGGTAATGGTTTTGATATTGAAAATTATTCATTCAGTGAAAAAAAGAATGGCCCATTAGGTTGGGCTGGAAGAATTGCACCTGAAAAAGGTTTAGAAGATGCAGTAAAAGTTGCGAAAGATCTAGGTGAAAAATTGTTGGTTTGGGGACTTATTGAAGACAAAGAATATGCTGCAAAGATTGAAAATACTTTTAAAAAAGAAAGTATTGAATGGAAAGGTTTTCTTCCAACGAATGAATTTCAGGAACAATTAGGTCTATGCAGAGCTTTAATAAATACTCCTAAATGGAATGAAGCTTATGGAAACGTTATTGTTGAAGCGATGGCTTGTGGAGTTCCAGTAATTGCATATGATCTTGGAGGACCTGGGGAATTGATCGAAGATGGTTTTAATGGTTTTTTGGTTAAACCCAATAATATCGAGGGTTTGATCGAAGCAACAAAATCAGTTTCAAAGATTAAAAGAAAAAATTGTAGGGACTGGTTTGAAAAAAAAGCTACTAACAAAGTCTTTGCACAACGTGTGCAAAATTGGCTTTATAAAGGTTTAAATAAAAAATATCTCTGATTACTTCTGAGATTAATTGAAAAGTTTAAAGAAATCATTTCAGCAATTTTAGATTTGATTGGATTAAGAGTTTAAAGAAATGTGGTAGGAAATAACAGCTATATTTTTAGAAACCAAGTTTGTATTTCTGCTTGGAAGTTACTAAAAAGCAGAGATAAAAAAAACGATTAATTGCTATTGAAGTGAATTTATTAAATCTTGCTTACTGCATTTCTCAGGTATTATAACAATACCTAAATCGTCCTGTAGCCTCTGTAAATCTATTACTGAGTCTTCAGTTATTGAACTTATTACATCCTCAAGACTTGCACCCATATCATTTGACATCTCAATCAACATTCGCAAAGTCTCATCTTTTAAAGAGAGATTTACGTTTAGATAAACGTTACGATCTGAGCAATGATCTGAGTTCATAAAGAAAATATTAAGATATCGTGGGGTCGTTTGGTGTGATTTATTAAATAACTTCAGAAATTGACTTTTTTAGAGATTATTTTTAGTTTACTTTTTCGGAAATCTTAATTTCACATAAAAATGGAAAAAAAAATCTTCCTAAGTAATGACTCAGGAAGATTTTACAATTTTGTTTAGGCTTAAATAAAACTAAAACATCTCTCCTTTTAGTTTCTCAGCCCATCCTGAGAGCCTTTCATCAGTCATGTCTGATTCACTGTCTTCATCAAGTGGTAATCCACAAAATTCTTCTCCAACTACACTTTTTGATTCATCAAATGTGTAATCAGATTTTGCTGTGTATCCAACCATTGAGGCACCAGCTTGTTGGAAGTACCTATGAAGCTCTTCCATTGCATCACAATAGTTTTCTGTGTAAGTAGAAGAATCACCTAAGCCGAAAATTGCAACTTTTTTACCACTTAGGTCTAGTTCACCGATGTCTTCAAGGATTGAGTCCCAAGCTGTTCCTGATCTTTCAGAGTCAGCACCGGTATTCCATGTAGGGATTCCACAAATAACCCCATCATGTCCAGCTAATTCACTAAGGTCATCGACATCTGAAATATCCTTTGGACCTTCAGCAGAGTCAAGTAAGCCGTGCAGCCGTTCAGCTATATCTTCGGTTTTACCTGTTGTTGTAGCGAAGTAGATTCCTACAGTCATGGAGCAATTTAAAATCAACAATATTTTAAAGCAGCTTTGCACATTTAGAGGGAATTTGGCTTTTTTTAAATTTTCTTGTCTATTAAATATTGATTTTTGATACACAAATAAGTCATTATTTATTCCTTGGGTTTTTAGGTAACTAATTTCTAATTTTGTTTATCGTTGGAATTACGATTCTTGAATGTAGTCTTTAGAGGGGTTTTCAAGGAAAAACGTTCAAAAATATTCTAAGAAGTGAATTGATTAATATGTATTTTGAGATTGATTCGAAAAAAGATTAGGAAATTAGTCAACAAGGTTCTTATTAAAGATCTTTATCTGAAAACATTTGTATTTTTGGGTTTAAACCCTTTAAAGAGAAGGTAATTTTGATTTTATGAATGGATATGTCTTTTTCGTTTTAAATTGACTCAATTTATAAGGTTGGTCCCATCAGTCCGAAACCACTTTGAAGACCAAAGGAGATTATGACAAAAGTACTGATAGCTAAGCCAATTAAAACAGATGTGTAGAGCCTATTAACTCCATAACCAGCTTCAACAGGATTAAAGTCAGCAACTACAAAAGATTTCTTGCTGTATTTCCCTCTATCTGCAAGACCTATTGCACCCAGAGCAGTCTTGGGAGTAAGTGTCCCTCCCTCGTCATCTATGAACCAAGGCTTATTGATGCTTTTGTTCAAAGGAGCTGATTCATCTAGGGAAGAAGCCGCGTAGGAGTTATTAATTCGACTGGAATCTTCTTTGAAAAATCTTGGAAACATATAAGTATGCCAGAGGCCAATTACACCAGCCCAAGCAATCATGCTCACTCCAGCTAATCCGAAAAGAATTTCTTTAAAACCGAATTCCATAAATCAAACCAATTAATTTACGCCTTTCAAGAGGCAATGTCTCCACAATATCAGAAGTTTTGCGAGTCAACTTGGAGAGTTATTAAAGCTTCTAAATTTGGACCAATTTGTTACAGAATCCATAAGGTCAATCAATCAATCTGCCTTTTTGACTCTCGTATGCCAAGATTTACTGCATAAATAAATAGTTGGATGATTAACCTCAAATTACTTTTGGTACTAACCCCAGTCATTTTTACAGTTGCCTTTACTGATTATTGGTTAAGAAGATGGGGAGTATTTGTCTGGGATAATGGACCTACCATTCAAAATGAGCAAGTATGGGAAGATACTGCAATTGTTGCTGATAAAGGAAGACCTGCAGGAGGCTATCCAGTTTTCACTGTTAGAACTTTGGCGGTGAACGCATTGGGTATTCCCACAGTATTTTTCCTCGGTGCTATTTTCGCAATGCAATTTATCCGCCGTGGTGTAATAAACGCATAACTAAAAAATAAAAATAAAAAAGGCTTATCATCAGATAGGCCTTTTTTTTATTAGAAAAATTATTTTATTCTAAATTTGATAGATAATTTTAAGATTATTTCTTTCATTAATCAGAAGATACCAATTCGTCTTATAATTTTCTCAGAAATAAGTTAGCTATGGAAAATCAAGAATCAATCCAAGCAGAAAATAATATCTCAACAGCTGTTTTAGATAATCCTAAAACTGATCTGGACATTTCTTCCATTGATGATCATCCAGAAGTTTTAGAGGAAAGGAAATTATTTCCTACTGATCAAGACTCAATAACATCAATAATTGAAGGTGCATTCCCTAACAGAGCATCTAACAATCAATTGTCTGCTCGTCAGGCTAATTCATTTTCATTCGTGGGTAGGATATTTTTCTTATGGGTTTGGCCCATAGTTTTGCATAACAAAATTAGAAATTTAATAAATAATTTGAATTTTGCACAAGCCTACTCAGATCCTGGAGAAAATACATATTCAGTAAAAGATACTGAAACTGTATACACAATGACAAAAGATGCATTCGCAGGTAAAGGAGGAATGAAATTTATGGGTATTAGATTTATGTCTGTTTGGGTTTTCCCAGTAGCAATAACTGGAGCTGTTATGGAATTTTTGTTCGTAGGACCACTAATGGGGACTAATCCTTTTGGTTAATAGCTGATTTATATTTTTTTGAGAAAAGAAATAATATTATTTTTATACGTTTCTGAAAGGGAAAAATGGGGTAACTTTTTTTGTAGGGTTACTGCTTGCAATAGCTTTACCTCTGATGTACATGAACAAACCAAGTGTGATTATCATTACAGGCGGATGCAGTGCTAAAGATCTGCCAATTAGTTGTAGTTCTTCCCCTGACATGAAAAAAATTAAAATCTTAAACAACTATAGCCTCTAATGGTGCTCAATAATAAATATTTAATATATATAAAAGAATTCTATTACTCTCTACTTTTGCTGTAGTTGATTTTTAAAATTAAAATTGAAAAATTAAAAATAAAAGTAATTATATTTGCAGTTAAAATCGGAATCGAATTGATTTTTAAACCGTAAATAATCCAACAAATAAGACCTGTTATAAATAGAATCAACATAACTAATGATACATCCTCTGCTGTTTTTGTTTGCCATGTTTTATATAACTGAGGCAAAAAAGCAGTAGTAGTTAGCAAAGCTGCTGAAAAACCAAATAAATCTATATAATTAAAGTGATTCATTTTTATAGAAATCAATACGTATGAAACTATATATTAATTAAAAAGTTAGTATATAGTATTGAACTCGTAGTATTCTATTCAGGATTTCATGAGCGATCAGTCTGATTTTAAGAATGAAATTTTAAAAAAGAAATTTGAGATTTTATTAGATGAAGATGATGAGATTAAAAAATGGAATGAAGGTCTATTGATAAAATCACTTATTCTTTTACCTATAATAATATTTATAGTAGGTTTATATATTATTAATAGACCAGAAAATGTTGTAGATATTTTATTTGTATTGCTTTACCCGATAGTCTTAATATTGATAGGGTTGATAATTCTATTCGTTATGAGAAGCAAATTAAAGTAGAAGATCACAATAGAATCTTTTACTTTAAATCTTGTTTTGATGTAGCCAATACGGTAGTCGCGCTGTAAGCTATTGATAATTAAACATTAATATCCAATGGCAGGCGGACCATTACTACAACTTTGGGAAAACCTCCTACCATTTGCTAAGGATCTGAGAATTCGCTTTGCAATAGCAATGCTGGGTAATGTTCTAGCAATACTATTTATTTTCTCCTTATGTAAATTGTTTATTCCAGGGTTGGAAGAACAACTATTTAATTGATTTTCTAGCCCAGAATTGATACATTTCTCTAAATGAATTAGGATTTGATTTTTCAAATTTATTCCATAATTCTAAATCTGTTAAAGAGTCTATATCGTTACTATATTTTTGATATTCATCTTTTATATCTTTTGAAAGAGTAAAACCTAGGAATTCCAAATTAGATAGTACTAACATCTTTTTGATTTCAATTAACGTGTAACAGTTTTCATGACTATGAAAGCAGAGATCTCTGCACATTGATGTTGAGTAGAAATCTGACCAATTAGTTATTTCATTTAATCTCTTTATTTCTCCATTAAGAACGTCATTTCGGAAGCTCCTTATTTCATCATTGCTTGGTTTAATATCTTTTTCTTTGATTAGTTCTCTTGTTTTTAGTATTAATTTTCTTGCATATTTGCTGTAGAAACCTAACTTTAAAAAACCTTTTTCTTCTAATACATCTAATAGATTTGATAATCCCTTAGTAGGATCATTCATATGGTGAAGAACACCCGAACATTCTATTAAATCAAATCTTTTATTTAATGACTTTAATTCAAGTAAATCCATTTCAATAAAATCGACATTTTTCATTCCATATTCATCGACCTTTCTCTTTGCATATGAGATGCTTGAATTGCTTAAATCGATTGCTGTTATTTCACAATTACTATATCGAGATGCTTCAAGTATTTGAATCCCTGTCCCACAGCCAGCTATAAGTATATTTGTTTTTTTATTTTTTAATTGATCTGAAATAGAATTAATTTTATTTGGATAAATTTCAGAATTAATAACTGATAAAATGTTTGATTTATTTTCTTTAGCGAATGAATTATACCTCCACCTAGGATATGGGTTTAATTCATACTGTTTTTTTACTTCCTTAGATATAAAATCTTTTATATTCCCTATCTTCTTAATCCCTTTTGAAATCTTTTTTTCATCATTTAACTCCTTAATTTGTAAATTAATTAGATTATTAAATTCTTTGTTTTTTGAAACATAATCATCCAAATTAATGGTTTCATTGCTTATTGAAGATAGAGATTGATAGCAAGAGATTATTGCTAGTTTATAATCTTTATTGTTATTATTATTGATTGTTCTCTTAAGTTCTTTTAGTTTATCCTCTTCTTCTGTGGAGATATAATAGACATATTCATTTAAGAAACATTGTGATCCAAGACCTATGGTAAAATTTAAAATATTATTATTTATTTTATCTTTATCTGAATAGCTCATCAGAAGATTCTTGCGTACGTTCCTCAAAACTTTTTCCCATAATGGAGAGCAAAATATTAGTAATGAAAGTGCTTTTACTAATTCCTTGTCCTTAATAAGAATATTAAATTCATTGTTTTCATATAATTCCGATTCTAAAATCAACAGTTTTTCTAATACTTCTTTTGAGATAAGGCTGTTTATATTGCCAAATAGTTCTCTATGAGAGATATCTTTCCTATTTAATATATTATTTAGTAATTCTCTATTATCTTTCTTTGATGCATTTAGTAATTCTCCTTTTCTGATTAATTCACTTAAAAGTTGATAACTTAAATCACTATTTTTATTCAATAAAAGTTCTTTTTTTATAAGTGATAATGATTTTTTATAATCACCCATTTGGTTAAATATCGTAGCTAAGTTTAAATAACATTTTTCTAGTTTTTTATCTATCTCAATTGCCTTCTTTGTATGTAATATTGCCTTTTCTAGTTCTTGTTTATCTTTGTAGCATGCGCCTAGGTTTAAATGAGCTATAGCAGATTTATTATTTATTTCCAAAGCTTGTAAATAATATTTTTCTGCCTCATCATATTTATTATGATCTTTATTTAGCAACCCTAAATTTATATAAGCATCAAAGTAATTATTATCTAGTTTGATTGCTTTTTCAAGAGATAATTTAGCCTCATTATATTTATTTAGACTTTTCAGAATTAATCCTCTAATACAATAGCTATTTGGAAGATTCGGCTTTAATTTAATCGCTTCTTCAATAATTATTGCTGCTTTTTCTAAATTATTTAACTTATAATATAAAAAAGATAAATTTAATTTTGAGAAAATATGATTTGGATAGCTATTGATACATTTTTTATATAGTTTAATAGCTTTATCATTTTCATCTTTGTCTTCACATATAAGTGCATAATTTGAAATTATATCTGCATCGGAGTACCCATTTTTTAAAAAAGTTATATATCCTTTTTCTGCTTCATCTAAATTACCTTTAAGATGATGATCGATTGATTGTGCTTTCAGATCCTTTTCTGAAAGGTTTCTTAGTTTTTTAGAAGAGCCTTTATTCTCTTTTTTCTTTTTCCCGAAACCACTCAATGATTTTTATTTTATAAATACCAATATACTAAAACTCAAAATCTAATTTTGTTAACTTAATAAATTTAGTGTTTACAAACGATAGTTAATAGGTGTTGATCTGTAAATTTTAGAGTTGATACTATTTTGTCAACTCTTTCTCCTCCGATATGACTTAATTTTTTATATAATAAAGAAATAATTTTTAGGATTCTAATGCCTTTAAAGTTAGGCGATCAAATACCTGATTTCTCACTCTCTGATCAGCTAGGAGTTCCTAGGACGAATAAGCAAGCGAAAGGTAGGCCACTAGTTCTATTTTTTTATCCGAAAGATGATACCCCTGGATGTACAGCTGAAAATTGTGGCTTTAGAGATAAATATGATCTTTTTAAACTATTCGGTGCTGAAGTGTGGGGAGTGAGTGGTGATGATGAAGCAAGCCATAGATCTTTTGCTGACAAAAATAAACTTCCTTTCCCGTTATTGTGTGATACAGAAAATTCTTTAAGAAAAGCTTTTGGTGTCCCTAAAGTTCTCGGCTTATTAGACGGTCGTGTGACTTATATTATCGACTCGAAAGGTATTATAAGACACATTTTTAACGACCTTTTAAATGGTCCTGCTCATGTGAATGAAGCGCTAAGAGTATTAGGTGAAATAAGAAATTAATTATTTCTCATAAATTATTTCTTAATTTTTTTTTTTTTCATAGCAAGTTTAAGTAAAACTTATGATATTAGTTTTTCATTAATTTCTTTTTCTTGTAGTTTTTCTACAACTGTTTCAGAAGAAATTTTTGAAATATCATTCAAACCGTTTGCATCAAACCATGGGGCTGTGGCCCAATCGAATCCTTTACCAAAAGTATTGTCTGGAGAAACTATATACCAATGGCAAGCAGTGTCGGGTACATCCACAGCACATTTGGACCAATTATCACTCCACTGAGGTACTTGAACCCAAAGTAAAGTTGAGAAAAATAGGGAGAAGAAAGAAGTGAACATATATTTTGTTTTTTTTTACTTTAGTTCTTTTTTGCCTCGAACGAGGATTACAAAATTCTTTTTTGTTAAAAAATCAAATAGTAATTATAAGTTAATCTAATTAATCTTCCTATCATTTTTTAAGTATTTCAAACATAAAATTTCTTGGGTCTGTTCATTCTCTCCAGAATTTACTATCCATTCTTTGAATTCTTGATAAAGAACCGATCTATCTATTCTATTTATTTCAGTCATCCTAATTAAGGTACAGCTAAGTGTGACTGAGATTATTTCTTCAATAGAGGGTTTATTTTTCATTTTTGTTTTGGATACCACCTAAATAATCTAATTATAAATTTTCTTTGACGAGTCTTATCGGACATAATTTTATATTCAATTTATCAATCGAATACAATCATTTATAAATCTGAGATATCTTTATAAATATTATTTAAAACTAGTTATTATTCGTTTATACTATTTTTTTAAATCTATTCTTCAATGGAAAGAGAAAGTAAAAATAAACCTTTACTCATTTGGATCGAGGAAATCTGGGAAGAGATAGAAGTTCAAATTTATGGAATAGTAGGTGCAATATCCTTTTTTTGTTTGATTTACTTTGTTTTTCAACCTCATTGGATGAGGTCAATATTTGATATTCTTTCACGGAATTAAATTAACTGTAGTATAAATACCCAAGGACTTAAGAATTAATTTCCATATTCAATTATTAGTGCTCTAAACTTTTCTCTTTAGCTACTAATTCTATAAATTTCCAGACAAGGGCATGTTTATAGTCGTCCTTATTTGGACAAGCCGAAACTACCTCTTGCCATGCGAAATCATCTTGATCTTTATGGTCTTTTAGTGGTGATCCAAAATCTCTTGCAAGATTAGAAAGAAAAGAGTATCCGAGTCTTTCTGAGATGTATTGGATGATCTCATCTGAGTAACTCATATATAGCAACAGAGTGTCAGCTTGATAGTTATGTCTTGTGCATGCACCATCCGAACAACCACTATTTGCAATCTCTAAGCATGCTTTGTGATCGTAGGTTTCCTTGATTAACTCAACTAATTTTCCCATTTAATTCTTCCAGCACCAGTATTGTTATAGCTAAAAAATTTTAATTACGTATTGAACCAAGTAAACAAATAAAATTTAGAAAACATTTAAACATTATTTTTGTTGGATTGTGATTAGGCAAATTTACTATTTCTTTTCTGATTTAAAAAATAATAAGTATTTTAGCCAACAAATCTTGAGTATAACCATCTAAAAAATGCTCCTATAATTGGGATATTACCAAATGTTCCTGAACAAAAATCAAAATAATCTCTATGTTCTTTGACCTTCCCTTCTTCATCAAATATTAATCGTGTTGTTCCATTGTATATGAATTCGATACCTTTTATTTTTAAACCCATTGTCCACTCAACAAAAGCAATATTCTTATTGATGGCAATTGAATGTGATTCTAAAAAAATATCATCACATCTTTTGATTAATCCATCTTGAGCTTTGATGTAGGCATCAATTCCATCTTTTTCTTGTGTAGGATCAATGAATTTAACTTTTTGATTGTACAAAGACTCCCATTCTTTCCTTGATGGAGCTTTTTCTCCATAAGATAAATTAAAGAATTTTTTTAACTCTTTCTCTTTGATGAGCATTGAATTTAACGTTAATAATTACAACTTAGATTATTTAAATAAACATCGCGTTGAAGTTATCTCATCAAGATAACTCAGAAATAGCTTAGATTTAGTGTCTATTCATTTAGTTCATATGAACAGGAAGAACATTCTTATTTCTATTGCTGTCCTTGGAATAGGAATAATTCTCTATAAATTGCTTTTAGGACTTGTTCTCCCAATAGGTTTGTTTGTCTCTCTTGGATATGTCCTGAAATTTTTACTTAAGGGCTCAGAGTCTGATTCGGTTAAGGAGGCTTCTAAGATTTTTACCAATAATGAGACGTCTTCTTCAAATGACAACATAGTTGAAATCAAGCCTGTTGAAGAAGAAAAGCCTGTTGAAGAAGAAAAGCCTGTTGAAGAAGAAAAGCCTGTTGAAGAAGAAAAGCCTGTTGAAGAAGAAAAGCCTGTTGAAGAAGAAAAGCCTGAGTAATTGGTTAGAATTAGAGATCTATAATCATTTATCATGTTTCTTTTATGGATATAAATTCTCAAAAAAGTTTTTGGGATTCCAAGCCTTACTGGTGTCAACCTTGGTCAATTTTAAGTTTTGGTATTTTAGTTCTGATTTTTAGTTGGAAACTATTTAATAACATCATATTTACCTCAGTCGTGGGCATTTTTGTACTTCTCTGGTGGATATTATTTTTGATATTTGCTCCGAATTCATATCAAGTAATTAATGATAAAGAGCAATCATAATTAATTATTTATTTCAATAGGCTTGAAAATTAATTCTCTATGTAGACCAGACAAATAAAAATAAAATTTTAAGTTAAGCCTTTATTTGTCCTGATCATTACTTGTTTTAGATGGCAGTTCTATGTAATCACCCAAAACCGCTTTCGATTTGTCCAATAGAACACAACTAATTTTTATTGTGGAGGTTGTTATGAGAGCTTCTCTGCCTATTCCTAATCCGCTTGAAAGCTTTTTGCTCTTTGTTGAATTGCAGCTTGAAGTGCTTGAAGATTCCATTGGACAGTCCAGTTGATTGCTTGAAAAAATACGAGAAAAATCTCCTGCCTCGGTTGACCATTTCATTAATCATGCTTTGTAAATAAAATGATTTTGTTGGAGTGGGTACAAGAAAATTGAGATACA
This sequence comes from Prochlorococcus sp. MIT2304, assembly GCF_059772405.1. Lineage (NCBI taxonomy): Bacteria > Bacillati > Cyanobacteriota > Cyanophyceae > Synechococcales > Prochlorococcaceae > Prochlorococcus > Prochlorococcus sp. MIT2304. The sequence goes on along the minus strand of NZ_CM186286.1, from coordinate 765,124 downwards.
TCAAAAAACTTGAATGCATCATTATAGTACATCAGTATTAATAAAAATCGATTTTTGTTTCTTGGGTATGTAGTGTTATTTAGTATTAATATATATTTTATTAAAATTTTTATTAAGATTCAAATATTTTTACCTACTTAAATAGATGTATTTTATATTTTTATTGTAATAATGCATGGATTAATTTTAAATAAATTAATAAATAGCAAATTAATCAAGTAAAAATAAAATAGGGTATTATTAAATATATATTCACTAGAAGTATTATATGTAATGAGTACTGTTATTTAAATGTGAACTTATCTATAACTAGAATCTCCTGATTTGAAAAATCGCTAGCCGATATACAATTGATCCACTCTTTATATTCTTGGGCAATAGCTAATTGATCCCCTGGACAGACCTCTACTGTTCTTTTTAAAATATGCGATAAACCTTTAACTAGTATATCCTCTATACTTTTTTGATCTTTTTGCATTTGCTTTTTGTATTTATTCCAAAGTACCTATTATTAATTTGCTTGTAAAGAGATAATGAGGTTTGTAGAAAGAAAGATTTTTTAAAAATAAATATATTTAAAATGAATTATGCAACATTGCTTTCATCATTTTTCTCTAATGAGGGAATAAAACCTAACTCTTCTATAGTTTCGACTAATGTCAGCTTTGTATCTTCTTTTGTTGATTTTAAATTGATAGAATTAGTTTTTATTCTTTTATCATTTTCATTTAGCTCTATATCTACTTTTTTATTAATAAAATTAATATTAATTAAATATAATGAAAATATAATCCCAATCAAAACTAGATAAATATTATGAATAAAAAAATATGAGAGAACTAACGTAAAAGAAAAATATTCTAAGGCTTGAATAATTTTAGTTTTTTTCATAATTAGGCAACATCCTCATAATTCCTTTTGTTTTGTCTTTCCAACAAAGTTAGATCATAGGATGATTGGATTTGATTGTTATAGTCTAATTCGTCAACAAATTTTGATAATCTTTCTTTCTTTTTCATCCAAGTATGCCTTTTTGTTTTAGATAATTCAGGGAGTTCGATATCTTTTTTGTCAAGAGATCTTGTATATCGTTTTCTTTGCCCACTATCCATTATCGAGTCGCAGATCTCATTGTTTTGATAGTGATCCTTTTCGGTCTCTCTTGATTCTGTGATAGCCATTAATTCTGAAAGACTTCTAATGAATGGAATCATGCTGCATACCTCTCTTCATTGTTTTTGTTTTTTTCGTTTTTTAATCTTCTATCTTTTTTATATGCATTTATATAGTTTACGTCATAATATCCCAACCCCTCTTCCTTCGGGTTGTATAAATGGGTAAATTCACCTCTTGACCTTGGATTCTTATTCATGACATCAAGCCACAGTTTGTCTTTTGTTTGTTTCTCTTATGGCCTCTGGTTTATAATGATGCTTTGGCTTGTATTTTTCTAGTAATATCCTCGTTATACCGCGTTCAACGGCATTGTTGTCCTTGGGTTCAAATTTTAATTGTTTAGAACCTCTAGCATTTAAGTTGATAATCTTCATTTTTGAATAGATTTGTGTAAATTTTTAGAACTGAGGATTAGACGAGTGAGTCTATTTTTTGTCTATTTGATAGCAGCTTGCTAAGCTTCTTGTTTTCGTCCTGAAGATTGCTTATGACTTTCTTGTAAGTCTCTATTCTTTCTTTCAGGGATTTAATCTTTTGGCTTTCAGTCTTTTGAGTAGGTTTATCCCCCTTTTTCTTGTCCCCTTTTACTAGACACCTTACGGTCGCTTCTGTCATTCTCTCACCATTTCCCACTGCTTCGAACACCTTTTGTCGTTCTTTGTCGGTTACTCCTTTGCTTCCCATCAAGGCTAGCGACCTCGGAGTTAGCGATGCAAGTAGGTTGTCGTCTATATCGGACCCGCCTAGCCAGTTAGTGTATGCGCTTACAAGGTCAACAGCGAATCTCTCGGAGCAGTTGATTGCGCCAGACTTTAAAAAGGCTCTCCAGTTGCCAGGTTTAATGTTGCTCTTTATGTCGGAGAGGTTCGCCGCTACAGCTCTTAACGACTGACCGACACAGCTCAGTTCATCGTTGATCTCGGCGACTGATTCTTTGACATACTCTACCTGAGCTGGAACGAGCCCCTTTGTGACCTCGCTATTGAGCGAAATGCTTGCTAAGTCGACCACCTCTGTGGGTGATAGTTCCATAGGCCTTGCTAAGTACATGCTCAATATACTTCTTGTGACGAATCGGAACAATGGATAATTATGTACTATTTTGCCGATTCACCGCCATTGCTGTATCTAGCTTGATGTAAGTATTTTTTTTAAATTTTTTGTATTTTTTATACATTATTAAAAGTAAAAAAAACAAAAATTAGCTTAGTTTTAAAAAATTTATTTGCAGTTTTCTTTTTGATTTATGGAATATTTAGAAAACGGCTGAGAATTCTCTTGAGATTTATTATTGTTAAGGAAATAACTATCAGTATTTCTTGTTTTCTTTGATGTTTTGCCTTGTTTTGATCATCAAGCTTAAGCTGCTAAGTGTAAATACTTATATACCTACACTCTTTGTTCTCATCTAAAAACTCAGCTTTAAATGGCCTAAGGTTGATTTAGAATTTAATTAATTGTATCGGGTTGGCAATCTGAAAAATAGAGGAACTGGGGCTACTTTCCAATTATAGACGCCGCCAAGTTAAGCCAATTACCACTTATTCTTGTCATATTAAAAACTAATGTATTTTCAGGACATAATTTCCAGCCTCAATAACTTTTGGAGTGAGAAAGGTTGTTTGCTTCTTCAGCCTTACGATTTAGAAAAAGGTGCAGGAACAATGAGTCCTCATTCTTTCCTCAGAGCGATAGGTCCCGAGCCTTGGGCCGTAGCATATCCTGAGCCCTGCCGCAGGCCAACTGATGGTAGGTATGGAGACAATCCAAATAGAGCTCAACATTATTTTCAGTACCAAGTCCTAATCAAGCCTTCTTTAGATGGTATTCAAGAAATTTATTTGTCCTCTCTTGAGGGGTTGGGGATCCTAGGCAAGGATCATGATATTAGATTCGTCGAAGATAACTGGGAATCTCCAACTTTGGGAGCTTGGGGAGTTGGATGGGAGGTCTGGCTTGATGGTATGGAAGTTACCCAATTTACTTATTTTCAGCAATGTGGTGGACTTGATTGCAAGCCTGTCTCGATTGAGATTACTTATGGATTAGAAAGGTTGGCAATGTATTTGCAAGAAGTTGAGAGTATCTGGGATCTTTCGTGGAACAAAAGTAATAAATATGGTGATATCTGGCTTCCTTTTGAAAAAGGTCAATGTAAGTACAATTTTGAAGAATCCAACTCAGATAATTTAAGAAAACTTTTTGAAATTTATGAAGAAGAGGCTCATCAATTGATTGTAAAAAAACTCCCTGCACCTAGCCTAGACTATGTCCTAAAATGCAGTCACACATTTAATTTATTGGAAGCTAGAGGGGTTATCTCTGTTACAGAGAGAACTAAAATTATTGCAAGAATTCGATATTTAGCTCGTAAGGTTGCAGAAGCTTGGTTAGATGAAAGAGAGGCTCTTGGGTTTCCTCTAGTTTTGATTCGTGATTAAAACCATTTAATAGTGATACTTTTGTTCTTTGTACTCAAGAAATATATCTAATATTCCTATCTGCTGTATAAAAAGATACTATTAGATGTTAGTACTCTGGAATGTCGCAATGAATACACTATTATGTGCAGGTCATATTTGTGTGAGGACACAATGAAGCTTTTTCAGCGTTTGCTGGTAGCTCCTGCTGCTTTGGGCCTAATGGCACCAATGGCAGCAAATGCAGATATCACTTCTGTATCAAATGAATCTGAAGTTATTGAAGCTCGTGTTGATGGTGTAGAAGCTCAGCTAGAAGAAATCCAAGCTGGTGCTTTCTCTTCAACCACTACAATGAGTGGTAAGGCTGCGTTTGTAACTGGTTATGTTGATGATGACAATCAGACTGATTCTGACAAGGTCACTCTCAACTACATGTATCAGTTGAACATGAACTCCAGTTTTACTGGTGAAGATCTTCTGTACACAAGAATTAAGACTGGTAACTTTACCAAAAATGGTCGTTTCTCCACAAAGGGTAACGGAGACTATTTAGCTGCTTCTAACCAGAATGGCGGCACTTTAAAAGTTGACAAGATTTGGTATCAGTTCCCTGTTGGCGATAGCCTTCAAGTATGGGTCGGACCAAGGATCGAGAACTACTACATGCTAGCTAGTGCTCCATCAATTTACAGGCCAGTTACCAAGCAGTTCGCTCTTGGTGGTAACGCTTCTACTTATGGTTCAAGTACAAGCCCTGGTTTTGGTGCTGCTTACACTCAGCAGGTGGATGATCCTTCAGCCGGTAGGTTTGCAGTAAGTGTTAACTACACCGGAAAGGGTGGAGATAATGCATCAGCTGGACTTCTAGACGACGATTCTAAGGAATTCTTCTTGACTAAGGTTGAGTACGGGACACCTCAGTGGCAAGTTTCAGCAGCATTTGCTAGCAAGACAAATGGTGAAACTTATGATGGTTACTACCACACTGCAGCTGGTGAAGATTACAGCAAAGATTTAACTTCAATCGGTTTAAGAGCTTATTGGAAGCCTGATACTTCAGGATCTATTCCTCAAGTTCAACTTGGTTATGACATAGCTTCTGTAGATGATGCTGCTGTTGGTGATCCAGACGAGATGTCTGCTTGGATGGTAGGTCTAGGTTGGACAGATCTATTTGTTGATGGCAATAGAGCTGGACTTGCATTTGGTTCTAGACAAGCTGCAACTTCTTACAACGGAGCTGGTTCTGATCCTGCAGAAGACAATACTGTTTGGGAAGCTTATTACTCTTTCAAAGTTAATGATGGTGTAACTATCACTCCTACAGTATTTGGTGGTTCTGATGTCGAAGCTGACGGCAAGGACGTCAACGGCGCACTTGTATTAACAGAGTTTAGATTCTAAATTCTCATTAAAACAAAAAAAAATCGCTCCCTAGGGGGCGTTTTTTTTTGCATTAAAAAAGCCCCCTGAGGGGGCTTTCAGCTAATTAAAACTTACCAGCAATTTTCTCCTTCTCCGATAGGAATACAAACGTCAGCTTTTTTTGCCTTATCAGCAGCTTTTTGAGCAGCTTCGTCAAGCTTTCCATCTTCATCTACTTCTTGATCGGTGGTCCATTCCTTTGTGCCACCCATGCCACCATGTTTTTCTCCAGCGATTGAATGATCTGGAATAATTGCGGTTGTGGCTAATGCCGCTGTTGCTGCTAGGAAGATTCCTACAGGACTTTTTTTAGGCATATGTAATTAAGTTTGAATTTATTTTGATAGGTTGAGTCTATCAATGAAAGTTCATTTTTTACTTTATTAAGTATAAAGAATATTTCTTAATCTCCCAGTCTTCTCAATATATTGCTGTATGCCTGGAAAATTAAATCTAATTCGTCTGATCTACCATGCTTAGCTAGTAAACCTTTTGCTCCTGCATCTAGTCCGAATAGAAAATTACGGTCTTCATTATTTTGTACATAGCTTTGAATCCAGCCTACACATACATAACGTTCACCATCTTTGACTTCAGCTACAGAATGAAGTTGGGTGCTGGGGTAAATTATCATTTCTCCAGCAGAAAGTTTTATTTTTTCAGTTTTATGAATTGTCTGAATAGTTAATTCACCACCTTCGTAGTCTGCTGGCTCGTTTAAAAACAATGTAAAAGAAAGATCACTTCTCCCTGAGGGCATATATGGATTGTCAATATGTGTTCCGTAACCATCACCAGCTAAGGATTTAGTAAACATGACTCCGTGGATAAGGCTAGGTAATGTAAAACTCTTTAAAAGAGGATTTGAGATGATTTTATTAACAATAGTATCTCTAAGCTCAATTGATAATTTTGAATTTCTATCTAATTGAAAATTTGATTTTATTTTTGAAGCATGGCTTCCTGCAGTATTTTTGCCATCTTGCCATGAAGATTTTTCGGCTTTTAGCTGTTGAATTATTTGAAGAGCTTCTGATTGATCGATTAGAGAATGAGTTAAGTATTCCATGCTCAATATCTAGATTTAATTACCATCCTAAAGTATAAATAAGATATCAATTTATACTTTAATACGTATCAATGTTGCGAATATATTTTTAGTTGTATCTTCTTGTCTAGTCTATACAGAGAAATTAATCCCTTCCCTAGATTGATTAATGAATTTAATTAAGCGTCTTTTTACTTCTGTAATAGCAGGTTCACTATTAGTCTCTTCAGGCTTTAATCAAGTAAAGGCCTCAGATAGAGAAGTAAGGATTTATTCAGGTAGGCATTACAACACTGATAAGCAGATATATAAGAAATTTGCAGAAGAGACAGGGATAAAAATCCGATTAATTGAGGCTACAGGTATATCTCTGGTTGAAAGATTGAAAAGAGAAGGAGCAAATTCTAAAGCAGATGTGATTCTTCTTGTTGATGCGGCTCGAATTAGTAATGCAGCAAAAAGTGGACTTCTTCAGTCATATCGATCTGCTGAATTAGATGAAAATGTTCCATTGGAATATAGAGATCCTCAAGCAAGATGGTATGCCCTTACAAGAAGGGTGAGAGTTATGGTCGCAAATCCTAATAAAGTCGATGTGAATTCAATTAAAGACTACTCAGATCTTGCTAATCCTTCTTTGGATGGCCTTGTTTGTGTTAGAAAAAGGAGTAGCCCATATAATCAATCTTTAGTAGCCAATCAAATTGTAAATAAAGGAGAGGCTAAAACTAAAGAATGGTTAAAAGGTATGATCTCGAATATTTCTCAGCCTTTTTTCCCCGGTGATATTGGAGTTATAAGAGCTGTAGCTCAGGGTAAGTGTGGAGTTGGCATCGTAAATCATTACTATGTTTCAAGAATGCTTGCAGGTGTTAATGGTAGTAAAGACAAAAGGTTGGCTAAAAAAGTAAAGGTTCTTACCCCTAACCCTGCTCATGTGAATGTAAGTGCAGGTGGAATTGCTAAATATGCTGAAAACAAAGAAGAAGCTATTCAACTCCTTGAGTATCTTGCTTCTCCCACGGGTAGTAGAGGATTAGCTGGTCCTACATTTGAACATCCATTAATCGGTTTTAATAAAACGGATGAGGTTACTCAATTTGGAGGATTTACTCCTGATGATGTGACTATTGATCAATTAGGAACCAATAATAAAAAAGCAATCAAGCTTATGAGGCAGGCTGGTTGGGATTAAATAATTAATAAATTTTTAATTCTGTTTGTTTTTCAGTAGAAACATAAGATTGGTTTAAACTTATTTGAAAGGAGAGGTGGCTGAGTGGTCTAAAGCGAACGACTCGAAATCGTTTGATAGCTAAAACTATCCGTGGGTTCGAATCCCACCCTCTCCGCATTTTTGTGTTACGAGATAATCCCATTCATACCCAAAAGTTGTCTAAAAATTATAGTTTTCCAGATTTTACAAGCGATTAGGGCAAAAAGACATGAATTATTTTTCCCTTACTTACCCACCTCTGCTTATATATGCGCAATACATTATTGAGTGATTTATAAACTGGTTTGAGAAATGTATGACCACACCTGCCCTGACCTGCTCATCTCGTCCCAACTTCAAGGTTCACCCTCTCTGCATTGATTAAAAGTTGCTTTCCGCTTATATGAGTTCTTAAAACTTTTAAACTGATTGTCTTCAATGTGTTTAAAATAAATAAGAGAAAAAAATGATTTGAAAAAAATCGATAAGTCTTCATCTTTTTACGATGAAGCAATTAAATTTGTTGATTTAGATGATTATGAGAGTGCTATTAAATCTATTAGAAACGGTATTAATTGTCTTGATAACCAAGATGATATTGCTTTAGCGTATTTAATTTGTGGATTTTTGAATGATAAATTGGGAGATAATCTTTCTGCTATAGATGACTTTTCAAAGTCAATTTATTTTGAAGCAAAATTAAATATTATCAATCAAAGGTCTAAAGACATTTCATATAGTGGGAGAAGTAATTCTAGGTATAAACATGGAGATTATAAAGGCGCAATAGAGGATAAAATAAAAGCAGTAAATATAAAAAAATTAGAAACTGATAAATCCCAGGAATATAATAATATTAAAATTGACTATAGAAATATTTTACTAGGCACTTTCATAAAAAAAGATCTAGAGTCTAAATATTTTGCATTGATTCAAGTTGCAAAAATACGAAAAAGTAAATATGATTTAATTGCAGATTATAAAAAAGTAATAAGTAAGAAAAGAAAAGAGGAAATTATAAAGAAATTGGAGTTAATAAGTGAATCAAAGTATAAAAGCGGAGACTATAAAGGGTCTATCAAAGCCATTCGAAGAGCAGAGAAATATTATTAATTATCAAATAACTTTATTACTTATTATCACCAATAAGGATCATTAAAGAATTCAACCGTAAGTTCTTTTTTATCCGGTACTGAGGCGATGCAAGCACGAATTACTTCTCCATCTACTTCTATTTCGCAAGCACCGCAGCTGCCTCCAAGACACCCAGTAGGGATCTCGATATTCGCGTCATATGCAGCTTTTAACCATTCAGCGCCTGGAGTGCAATTGCTTGATTTCTTATTAGGCCAATTTATTTTTACAGTTTTCATTATTCAAATTATTTAATTACTATGTTCATATTTATATTTTCTTCAAATGCGTTCGTTAGTAAATCTAATAACTTCTCTCTTTTATCATGATTCTTTTCTTCGTGAGCATTTACATTCTTTAATCCTTTGTTCTGTCTGATTTTATTTATCCATTGCCTGCGCCATTCATCATTTTCAAAAATCCCATGTAAATAAGTTCCTCCAATAAAGCTTTTATCTTCTTTTTCAATTACCCATCCTAAATTACTGTTTTTAAATAAAGAAATAATATAGGAATCTTTATTATTGATTAAATCACTTTCCCCGTAATGCATCTCAAATCCTTTTATATGCTGTGAATCTGGCCATAAAACTCTTTCTTTTCTTTGCGAGGTGTGCTTTATTTCTCCAAAAATTGTTTTTATAGGAAGAATGTTCATTCCAATATTTAAAAATGCACTTGGTTCATTAATACTTTCTTGCTGATGTGGGTCTTCCAATGATTTTCCTAACATTTGTAATCCTCCACATATGCCAAAAACATTTCCCCCATTTTTGGCATAATCTTTTATTTGATTGCTCAATCCACTTTTATTTAAAATCTTCAAATCTTTGATAGTTTGTTTGCTTCCAGGAATTATTAATACATCTGGTTCCCCAAGCTCTTGGCCAGGTTCTACCCATCGCATTTGAATACTTGAGTCACTATAGAAAGGGTCTAAATCAGAGAAATTGCTAATTCTGGGTAATTTTATGATTGCTATTTCTATTTCTGCACTTTTATTTATTTGTTTCCTTTCAAGTAGGTCAAGGGAATCTTCAGGTGGAAAAATTTCTTTGAGCCAAGGCAATATTCCTAGTACTGGAATTCCAGTTGCTTTCTCAATCCATGTTTTGCCTGTTTTGAATAAAGCTTTTTCCCCTCTGAATTTATTAATAATAATACCTTTGATTAATTTCTTTTCTTCTGGCTTGAGTAAAGCAAGTGTTCCTATTATTTGAGCAAATACACCTCCTCTTTCAATATCAGCAACTAAAATACAATGTGCATTTATATATTTAGCTAATTTTAAATTTGTCAGATCTTTGTGCTGTAGGTTTATCTCTACTGGGCTTCCAGCCCCCTCAAGAACAAGTCTTCCTTCAGGGTTTATGTCTAATAATGTTTTAAGTCCTCTTTTTATTGCTTCCCATCCTGAATTAAACCAATCTTCGTAATATCTAATTGCTTTTGTGCTCCCTACGCATTTGCCAAGATGAATTACCTCACTTGTACAATCCCCTTTTGGCTTTAGAAGCACTGGATTCATTTCAGCAATGGGATCTAACCCTGAAGCCCAGGCTTGTAATGCTTGAGAATATGCCATTTCTCTTCCTTGCTTATCAACCCAAGCGTTATTGCTCATATTCTGACCTTTGAATGGGATTGGGTTTTCCTTTTCTCTTCTTAAATATCGACAAATTGCTGCGGTTATAAGTGTTTTACCTGCGCCACTAGAGGTCCCTAAAACCATTATGGGAGTATATTTTAAAGCTTTGTTCATTTTGGAGGTAGTTTGTGCCTTAGGCATGTAACTAATTTTTTTATAAAAGTTGTTTTTTGATTAAATAAATCAGGACTGCTTTCTAGCACTTGTCTTCCAATTGGCGTAATACGAACTTTTGATGTAAGACCTTGCCCATCAACTTCTCTTCTCAAAACTCCAATTTTAATTAATTTAAGAAATTCATTCTCTATAAATAAAGAACTATTGATAAACATAAATTCTTGGTTCAAATATTTTGATTTATTCTCAAAAACATTTTGGGCACTAAGGCTCTCTTTTTGAAGACTTTGAAAAAGAAAAAAGTTAAAGGGACAGTTCTTTATCCCTCTCTTTGCTCTTCTGAAGATTTTTTGGTCAATCAGCAACATTTAATTAAGTGGATTTATTTTTAATAGAAGATCAACAATGATACTAATAATGATTAAAAAATCTAATTTTCTATGCTTGTGCTTGCCTCTGCATCCAAAGCACGTCAAAAATTACTTGAACAAATATCCTTGAAACACAAAGTTATTGTAAGTGATTTTGATGAGACACAGCTTCAAGAGTCAGATCCAATCTTAAAGGTCAAATTATTAGCTAAAGGTAAGGCTGAAAGTGCATTGAAAAAGTTGATCAAGGAAAATCAAGCCTTAAATACTTTTCAAGCTTTATTAGGTTGTGATTCGTTGTTTGAGTTTGAGGGGGAAATTTTCGAAAAGCCAATTAATGAAGAGCAATTGATATCTAGATGGCAAAGAATGTCTGGTAAATCTGGATTTTTGCATACAGGGCATTATTTGATTTCACTAGATAATTTCAGATCAGATATGAAAAGTATTTCAGTAAATAAATGCTCTGAGGGAATTGTGAGCACCAAAATTGATTTTATGTGTTTATCCAATATTGAGATCTTGAAATATTCTTCAACTCCTGAACCATATAATTGCGCAGGGGGTTTTGCGATTGATGGTTACGGAGGAATATTTATAAAGAAAATAGATGGATGTTTTAGCAATGTTATTGGACTTAGCTTGCCTTGGTTAAAAACTAATCTAGAAAAATTCGGTTTGTCTGATTTACTAATAGATAGAGAAAAAATAATAAGATAAGTATTTTAAGCATAAAAAAAGTCCTCGGTTACGAGGACTTTTTTTATGGATTTATGGATCTAATCTAGATCAGGCATTGAAAGAGCAGGCTCTTGTGAACGACTGATACCTTTTTCAAATCCTGCAGCAGCAGCTCTAGCACGACCAGCATGCCAAAGATGTCCTACAAATGTAAACCAGCCAAGGAAGAATTGAGCACCTGCAAGCCATTGACGCAAGTTAACAAAGTTAACTGCATTAGGCTCAGTAATGATTCCACCAACAGAGTTGATCGAAGCGTTGGGAGCATGTGTCATATATTCAGCAGCACGGCGAACTTGCCAAGGCTGAATATCATTTTGAATCTTCTCAAGACTAAGACCATTGGGTCCTCTAAGTGGCTCAAGCCATGGGCCTCGGAAATCCCAAAAACGCATAGTCTCTCCTCCAAAGATAATTTCACCAGTTGGAGAACGCATTAGGTATTTACCTAAACCTGTTGGACCCATTGTTGATCCTACATTTGCTCCAATGCGTTGGTCACGAACTAGGAATGTAAAACTTTGGGCCTGAGAGGCTTCGGCGTTTGTTGGACCGTAGAACTCAGATGGATAAGCTGTGTTGTTGAACCAGATGAAACATGAAGCAACAAAACTTGCTACACAAATTCCACCTAATGCATAACTTAGGAGTCCTTCACCATTCCAGATAAAGGCTCTTCTCGCCCAGCCATAGGGCTGAGTGAAGATATGGAAAAGACCACCAATTATTTCAATTACACCCAGGTAAACATGTCCTCCGACAATATCTTCCATTGAGTTAACACCAACCATCCAACCTCCTCCACCCCAAGGGGTTGATAGAAGATATCCAAAAATTATTCTTGGATCTAATGTTGGGTTGATCAACCTAACTTCTCCACCACCAGGAGCCCAGGTGTCGTATGCACCACCTATGTACATCCAATTAATGGACCATAGAAGAGCACCAACTCCAAGGACAACCAAATGAAAACCAAGAATATTGGTCATTTGATTTTTGTCTCTCCAGTCAGTTGAGAAGAATGGGAAATCTTCTTCTAGTTTTTCTGGACCAGCAAGGGAGTGAAAAACACCTCCAAAACCTAGAATTCCAGATGCAACTAGGTGAATAACACCAGCAATGAAGAATGGCCAAACGTCTGTGACTTCTCCACCAGGACCAATGCCATATCCGAACATGGCTACATGAGGCATACAAATTAAGCCTTGTTCCCACATGGGTTTATCCATGGTGAAGTGACTTACTTCGAAAAGCATCATTGCGCCAGCCCAGAAGACAATTAGTCCTGCGTGAGCGATGTGAGCACCTAATAATCTTCCAGAGAGATTTATTAGCCTTGCATTTCCTACATACCAGGCGTAACCAGTCTCTTCTAGACTTTGATTAGGGGCTTTAAGTAAACTATTAAAGGGCGTTTCCACGTGGGAGTACCTCCTCTGGGAATACAAAGTTTTCGTGTGGTTGGTCTACAGAAGACATCCATGCACGCATACCTTCGTTAAGAAGGATATTTTTAGTGTAAAAAGTTTCGAATTCAGGATCTTCAGCAGCTCTGATTTCTTGGCTAACGAAGTCGTAAGCACGAAGGTTTAGAGCTAGTCCAACGATTCCAATAGATGCAGCCCACATACCTGTTACTGGCACAAAGAGCATCAAGAAATGAAGGAAACGCTTATTTGAGAAAGCAATACCGAAAATCTGACTCCAGAAACGGTTAGCAGTAATAAATGAGTAAGTTTCTTCTTCTTGTACTGGATCGAAACCTCTGAAAGTAGAACTTTGAGTTTTACCATCAGAATACTGACTTGAATCTTCGTAAAGAGTGTTCTGAACTGTTGCACCGTGAATAGCACAAAGTAGAGCACCACCAAGAATTCCAGCTACTCCCATCATGTGGAATGGGTTAAGCGTAATGTTGTGGAAACCTTGAATGAAGAGAATGAAACGGAATATTGCTGCAACTCCAAATGAAGGAGCAAAAAACCAACTATGCTGCCCTAGAGGATAAATAAGGAAGCAAGCAGTAAATACTGCAATAACTGCTGAGAAAGCAAGTGCGTTATATGGACGGATACCAACTAGTCTTGCAATTTCGAATTGACGAAGCATAAAGCCAATAAGACTAAATGCACCGTGAAGAGCAACGAAATTCCATAGGCCACCAAGCTGGAACCAACGAGTTAAATCGCCCTGAGCTTCTGGTCCCCAAAGGAATAGAAGGCTATGACCCATGGCATCGCCAGGAGTACTTACAGCAGCAGTGAGGAAATTACATCCCTCAAGATAAGAACTGGCTACACCGTGGGTGTACCAGGAAGAAACGAAGGTTGTACCTGTAAACCATCCACCAATAGCTAGGAAAGCCGTAGGGAAGAGAAGTAGTCCAGACCAACCAACAAATACGAATCGGTCGCGCTTTAACCAGTCATCGAGGGCGTCAAACCAACCTCGTTCTGTTGCGCTTCCAACAGCGATCGTCATGGGAGGAGCGTTGCTGAGCTTTTGTATACGTCGAGGACTTTAACAACGATGACGGGGTTTGTGGGTAAATCTTTAACTTGATGAAATCCCTTGTATTGAATTGAGATAAAAGCAATGTTTTTTATTTCTTCTTATTAAATGTCAAAAACTTAGTCTCTATAATGTTTTGAAAGGGATGTACCTCCCAATTTTATGAGCTTATGTCATCTGAATCAAAGTTAAGCCAATCAGATAAAGAGTTATCTGATTTGGTTCTAGAACAGAAAATTAAAGGTTCTCGTAAGGTTTCGAACTACATAGTTGCTTCGATGCTTAGTATTGGTGGTGTTGGATTTTTGTTGGCTTCAATCTCTAGTTATTTTGGAAGAGACTTTTTACCACTTGGAAACCCTTCAACGCTAATTTTTGTTCCTCAAGGTTTGGTTATGGGTCTTTACGGAGTAGCTGCTTTTTTACTTGCTATTTATTTTTGGAGATTAATAAGCATCGATTATGGGTCTGGCGTTAATAGATTTGATAAAAACAAAGGAGTTTTATCTTTGTCCAGGAGAGGGTTGTTTAAAAATATAGAAATAGAAATTCCAATTGATGAGATTAAAGCTGTGAAATTAGAGGTAAGAGAAGGTTTTAATCCTCTGAGACGAGTATCTTTGAGAATTAAAGGTAGAAAGGATTTGCCTATATCTAGAGTTGGAGCTCCTAAACCACTATTGGATTTAGAGAATGAAGGTGCTGAAATTGCGAGGTTTTTAGAGGTTAATCTTGAAGGAATTTAAAAAAGATAATAAAAGCACAAAGATTTTAAATAATAAAACTTTCACTTATAAATTTCTTCAACCAGTTTTTATTTATTTAATTCTTAGTTCGATTGCTATATCTGGATGTTCAAATTTAAAGAAAAAAGAGGATATAAATATATGTTCTACTACAACACTTCCCTGCCAGAATTCAAATGCTTATGTTTTGTTGATTACAAACAAAGGAAAGATAAAAATAGAGCTTTATGGCCAATCAGCTCCAATAACTGTAGGAAACTTTCTTGATTTCGTAGAAAAGGGTGCCTACAATAAAACTATCTTTAATAGGGTTATTAAAAAGCCTTACCCTTTTATAATTAGAGGTGGAGAAAATATTTTAAAAGAAAATAAAAATAAGTTTATAGATGTTAAAACAGGAAAAAAAAGATATATTCCTTTAGAGATAAAACTAAGAACAAAATCTTTACCAATATACGGGAAAGAATTATACGATTCTAGTCAAATAAATAATATTGAACTTAAGCATAAGAGATCGTATTTATCGATGGCCAGATCTAAAAATCTTAATTCAGGAAGTTCTCAGTTTTATATATTATTAAAATCTTTGCCAGAACTAGATGGAAGATATTCTGTCTTTGGGAAAGTGATTAGTGGTATGAATATAGTTGATTTAATCGAGGAAGAAGATTTTATAATTGAAGCAAAAAGAGTCGATTCCTGAATAAAAATATTATTTTTTAGCTTTTAACATTTCTGTGTTTACTCCTGATGCCCTTTTAAGAGCAACTTTTCCCGTCCTGGCAATTTCTAAAATTCCATATTGTTTCAATAGGTTCTCTAGAGCGACAAGTTTGCCTGGATCTCCAACGACTTCAAGTGTCATCGCATTTTCAGAAACATCTACAACTTTTGCTCTAAAAACTTGAACAAGATCTAAAATTTTTCCTCTGTTTTCTGATGATGCTGAAACCTTCAAGAGCATTAACTCTCTTTCTACAGCTGGTAATGTTGTTAAATCAAGAACTTCTAAAACATTTATTAATTTGTTTAGTTGTTTTGTCATTTGTTGAAGTGTTGATTCGTCCCCCTGAACGACCATTGTTAATCTTGATATCCCTTTGGCTTCTGCAGGGCCTACAGCCAAGCTATCAATGTTAAATCCTCTTCTTGCAAAAAGGCCTGCAATCCTGCTTAATGCTCCAGACTCATCTTCAACTAAAACTGAAAGTGTGTGCTTCATATTTTTTACTTAGAAGTTTTTAAGTTACTCAGCCATTTCAGAACAATTTGATTGAAATGTTTAGGTAATTCATCGTGGAGACAATGGCCAGCTTCATTAATCACAGTTAATTTAAGCCAAGGATGGAGCTTTATAAGTTTTTTTGCTAAAAATATAGGTATCAATTTATCTTGCTTACCCCAAATCAATAAAATTGGAGGGCGATTGGGAAGTGTTTGAATTTTTTCAATGATTGATGGACCTTTTGCTGAGGTTGGCCTATTGCTCATTCCAATGCACATAGCTCTAAGAGCTTTTGATGCGTTTACCCTCCTAGCAGGGACGGTAACTATTCTTCTTAATTGAATGTCATTAGAAATTGAGCGAAAATAAGCACTTTGAAGCGCAAAAGTAATTAATTTTGTTCTAGATATTAAATTTACTAAAATCTTGAGTGGAAATAAATGAAAAAAAAGTTTTATAAGAAAACTTTTGATTTTTCCCAACGAACTCGGAAAGGAAAATTTAATTGGATTTATAGAAACTGGCTCTGGTAGTGGCGCTGCGATTACTGTTTTTATCTTCTCTGGCCTTTCTGAGAGGGTTGTGAGTGCTGTTAAAGCTCCCAATGAATTTCCAATCAAAATAACCTTTCTATTCTTTTTTATGTCGACAATTTCATCAAGAAAAGAATCTAATTGTGCTGCCCAAATTTGATTGTCTAAATATTTTATTTTGCTTTTAAGATTTTGCTCTGATTTCCCAAAACCTAACAAATCTATACCGAATACCCTATAACCTTCCGATGCAAATATCTCTGCATTGTTTCTCCAGTGATCGCTGCTGGCTCCAAACCCATGAATTAGAACAATGGGAGGATTTGATTCCTCACCAGTTACCCTGAAGTGAACCCTATTATTTTTATAGTTCCAATATTTAGACTCACCCCAATAAGGGGATTCTATGAAACGCTTTCTATTAAAAATATTTTGCTGCATTTGATTAAAAACCTAATTTGACTTTGAGTTTTATAATTTTTAAATTTCATTTTAAGTTTATTTTAAAAATTTGCTTATGCTTTTCTATTGCTGTCTGAATGTCAGGGCTTTAGGTTTTAATAGAAGATGAGTTAAATTATCTGAATGGCATCAGAAATTTTTGGAATCGCTGCAGTCTTTTGGGTTTTAATTCCCGTTGGGCTTTTAGGAGGAGTTCTTCTTTTGAAACTTCAAGGTGATTGATTTCCACAATCCATAGTTTGCCCATTTAAGCTCCAATCTTGTAATGAATTCAACTATGCAAGTACTGGTGATTGGTGGCACAGGAACTCTTGGTCGCCAAATAGCCAAAAATGCCATAGATGCAGGGCATAAAGTGCGTTGCATGGTTAGGAAACCAAAAGCAGCTTCATTTCTTCAAGAGTGGGGCTGTGAATTAACTCGTGGCAATTTAATAAATAAAGAAGATATTGAGTATGCCCTTGATGGTGTAGACGCTGTTATTGATGCAGCTACTAGCCGACCTGATGATCCACGCAGCGTTTACGAGATAGATTGGGATGGAAAATTAAATCTATATAATGCTTGTGAAGAAAAAAATGTAAAAAGAGTAGTATTCCTATCTTTATTGGGAGCAGAAAAATATCGGCAAATTCCCTTAATGGACATAAAATTTTGTACTGAAGAATTATTGGTTAGTTCATCTTTGGATTACACCATCTTGCAAGGAGTAGCTTTCATGCAAGGGGTAATAGGCCAATTTGCTATTCCAATCTTGAATAATGAACCGGTTTGGATAAGTGGAAATCCAACCGAAATTGCTTATATGAATACGCAGGACATAGCTCGATTTGCTGTTGCAGCTTTAGATAGGCCTCAAACCATAAAAGGAAGATTTCCCATAGTTGGTCCTAAAGCATGGAGCGCAAAAGAATTGGTTGGTTTATGTGAAAAGTTCAGTGAAAAAAGAGCGAGAGTATTAAAAGTTTCTCCAACCATAATTTCTATTGCTCAATCAGTTGTATCGTTTTTTGAATCGACCTTAAATGTTGCTGAAAGGCTCTCTTTCTCTGAATTGAGTGGGAATGGAGGGAAATTAGATGCTCCTATGGATGATACTTACAGCGCTTTTGGTCTTGATCAAGCCGATTCAACAACAATGGAGGGGTACATAAAAGAGTATTACGGAGTTATTTTGAAAAGACTTAAAGATATAGGGGTTGACCTTGACATTGAAGAGAAAAAGAAATTCCCCATTTAAACTGTTGCAAGATTGTAGTTAATATGTACTATTAGGAAAACTTTCATTTGTAATGTCCATTAGTCAAATCAAAAATCTTAATAGAAGATTGGAAAATTTATCTAAAGAAGCCTCTTCCGAGTTAGATAAATTATGTGGTAATGAGTTATGGAAAAGTATTGGTTTTGAGGCTTTTGATGGTTTAGATGATGCGGGGATAAGAGCTTCTGCGAATTATTATTATGGACAATTTCAAACTGCTAGAGAGTTACAAGAGATTTTTAGTTAAATATAGATTTATTGGTTAATCAAAGGCTTTTTAGAATACAATTATTTTACTTAATTAGTGATGCAAAAAAAAACACATGATTGAAACATCCGGCGTTATTGAAAAAGAGCAAGGCAATGGATTTTATCTTGTAACTCTTGAGCAGCCCGCTGGACATCAATGCTTGTGTAGGGCCGCAGGAAAATTAACAAAATTTAGAATAAAATTGCTTGCAGGAGATAAAGTCCTAGTTGAAATAAGTCCTTATGATCTGACTCGTGGTCGAATTACATACAGGGAGCGAAATGTAGGCCCCGGTGGAGGAAGACAAGGCGGAAATAGGCCAGGTGGACCAAGAAAAAGATAAGGTTTTAATAGCTAATCAACTAGTAACTCTAATGCAGATTTATATTCACTTCTTGCTTTAACACCTTTCCATTGTTCTTTTAATTCTTTATTTTTGAAAAGATGAACCGTGGGCGTTCCACTCACATCAGCTTGTTTTGCAATTTCTTGATCGCTTTCTATATCAATTTCAACGCCTATAGCTTTTCCTTGTGATTCTTTAAGGACTCTTTGAAGTTGGGGCTTGAGTATGTGACAAGGTCCACAGCTACTGGATGTATATATGACGAAAAGAGGTTTCTCTGTTTCATGGTACAACTTTCTCAATGCATAACTCCCCTTTTGCCATATCTTGTCAGGGTCAAAATTTTCCTTATTACTGACTTCAAAAGTTTTTGTCGTCTCAGCCTTTGATGGCTCTAAATCATCTCGTTTAATAAGAGTTGCCAGATTATTTTTTGATAGCCATCTTTCAGCGGCTAGCGCTGCTTTGCAACCACTTCCAGCAGCAGTAACTCCTTGACGCCATTCTGAATCAGCGACATCTCCTGCGGCATAAACACCTTCCAAAGAAGTTTCGGGCCTTCCAGGTTCTGTTAATAAATAACCTTTTGCATCTGTATCTAACTGATTGGTGAACAAAGAGGTGTTTGGAGTATGCCCAATTGCATAAAAAAGGCCCTTAGCAAGAATCTCATCTTGCTGGTTTGTATTTTTTCGTTTGACTTTTAATTTCTCCAACCATTCGTTACCTGTAACATCTAAAAGTTCAGTCTCCCAATGAATAGTAACGTTAGAGTTTGCGGCTACTCGATCGGCCATTGCTGCAGAGGCCTTTAACTTATTTGATCTAACTAACAAATGTACATGGCTTCCATATTTAGTTAGATATTCAGCTTCTTCGCAAGCTGAGTCCCCTCCTCCGACTACTGCAAGCTCTTCATTCCTGAATTGAGGAGTTGCACCGTCACAGATTGCACAAGCGCTTATACCTTTACTCCAAAAATATTTTTCGTTCTTAAGCCCCAGACGATTGGCACTTGCTCCTGTTGAAATAATTAAGGAGTGTGATTTGATTTTTTGAGTATTAGTGAGAATAGTAAAGGGTCTTTTGCTTAAATCAATTGATATTGCATCTTCTTCAATTAACTTTGTGCCCCATCTCAAAGCTTGAGCTTTTATTAAATCCATCAACTCCGGCCCCTGAACCCCATTAGGAAAACCAGGGAAATTCTCTACAAAGGTGGTTGTCATTAATTGTCCTCCGGGGATTCCACCTTGTTCAAAACCAGTAATGAGCAATGGCTGCAGATTCGCTCTTGCAGCGTAAATTGCTGCAGTGTATCCAGCTGGACCTGAACCTACGATTACTAAATTCTCATTTTTTAATTCTTTACTTTCAGCTACCATGCCATATTAAATAATACTGACTTATACGATATAAGAAAAAATCTTGAAAGTGTATCTAAAGCCTAAAAAAGTGGATTACTTCTAAATCATTAATTGATTAAAAATCAAAGCTCGAGAAGTTCGTCGGCGTCAAAATTTTCTTTTTGAAAGTGAGGCACTTTTAGGGTTGAAGCTTTTAATCCCTCGGGATAAGTATTTATACAAGTAATCCATTCACAGAATTCTTGGCTGATAGCGTAGCTATCTTCATATCTTTCCACGCTATCAAGTAAAGCTATTCTGCTTGCGGCCCAACAGCTTGCGATACTTATTCTCTTGTTGAAAGAAGCATTCATAATTAATCCCCAACGAACTTACCTTGACATGCCAATGGGAGATTAACTTGTGTTTTTTGGTACAAATTTGCGTTTTGTCGGCAAAACGAAATTATCACTTAAGATTTTAGATTCTCTTCATATTTGCAATGCAAAGAATATTTCTGTTATTTCTTTATTTTCTTGATTATTGATTCAAGCTTTTATTTTGTAATTAAACCTCGTCATGCTATACGGCTTCTGTATGGTTGATTAATAATTTTTCAACATCATTTATACCTTCAACTGCTGCATTCTTGGCTAACTCATAATCTCCATTTGCCTCTTCTTCCAATGCCTTTGCAATCTTATTAGTTAATTCTTCTTTCCTTCCTTCAATCATTACAATTATTTCATTTTCTATTACTTTTCTAACAGCTTTAGATGGCAATCTGTCATCTTTTGCTTCAGCAAATGTTCCTTGCACAAGTTCTTGTATAAATAATCGGTGAACTTCACTACTTCTTAAAAAACTTTCGGTTGCATTGATGATGCCTTCAACCAAGGCTTCATCTGGTTCAGATTCTTTATTTGCAAGTTTGAATTCCCAATCAAGATGTTTCCTTTGCCATCCGGAGGCGTGAAGACTTGGCATTACTGTCTGAGAAAAAGTGTCTACAGACATTTCATAAATTCGTTCTGCTAGCCTCTCGCACCACTCTTTGCCATGACTTTGAAGATTTTTTTGCATGGCTGTTCTTGGAACAGCATGCCCACCGTGATGGCTATGACATACACCATCAGGACATTCGATCGCGGTGAGGCTCATTTTTTTGATCGATAACATTTTCTCATTTCCTTCATAGCCAAGAAAAACTATTAGGAAAACCTTTCTTAACTAAAAATGGTGGTATTCAAACGTTTCCTCTCCTAATCTTAAGGAGGATCAATTTTTTTACTTTTGGTTAGTCTCTTAATTCCTTTCGAATCAGCTTTTGAGGAAACTCGCGTTTCAGCTACTCCAGAGACTGTTAAAAAGTTTTTGGACCTGGGTTGTAAAGTATTTTTTGAAAAAGGTTCAGGACAGGCTGCTGGTTTTTTAGATAATTCTTATGTTGATGCTGGCGCTGAATTAATTGAAAAGGAAAATAATGAGGTAATAAAAATTGTTGATATAGTTCTCTGCGTTCAGCCTCCGGATGAAAAATTTCTTTCACAATTAAAACCTGGCTGTTTTCTTGTGGGATTACTGAATCCTTACGGGAACAAGTTATTAGCCGAAATATTAAAATCTCAAAAAATTTCTGCAATATCTTTGGAGTTGCTTCCGAGAATTAGCCGAGCACAATCATCAGATGCATTATCTTCTCAAGCAAATATAGCTGGATATAAATCCGTACTTTTAGCAGCTAGTGCTCTTGATAGATATTTCCCGATGTTAATGACTGCTGCTGGAACAATTCAGCCTTCAAAAGTTGTTGTTTTAGGCGCTGGAGTCGCAGGATTGCAAGCCATTGCAACAGCAAAAAGACTTGGTGCTGTTGTCTATGTGAGTGATATACGAGAGGCTGTGAAAGAGCAAGTTGAATCACTAGGCGCAAGATTTATTGAGCTTCCAAAGATTGACGAAACCCCTTCAGAATCTGGAGGATATGCAAAACAAGTTTCGGATGAATTTCTCATTGCACAAAGAAAAGAATTGGCAAATCAATTATCTGAAGCTGACGTAGCGATTTGTACTGCGCAGGTTCCTGGTAAAAGAGCTCCAAAACTTATTGATGAAAATATGTTGGATGATATGCGTCCTGGTTCGGTAGTGATTGATCTTGCTGTTCTTAGTGGTGGTAATTGTGCATGCTCAAAACCAGGAGAAACTATTATTAGAAAAGGGGTCAAGATTATTGGTGCATCTGATCTTCCTTGTTCAATTCCAAATCACGCAAGTTCTCTATATTCCAGAAATTTATTGTCTCTTCTAAAACCGATGTTTAAAGAGGGTAAGTTTTTAATTGATAACGATGATGAGCTTATTAGTGGTTCTTTGATTAGTAAGGATGGAGTAATCCTTAAATCAGAAATCATTGAGAATGGAGGAATTAAGTAATGAGTTTTTTTAGTGAAGCTCTTTGGGTGCTTCTTCTTGGAAGTCTTTTGGGACTAGAGCTTATAGGCAAGGTTCCGCCAACCTTGCACACTCCATTAATGAGTGGAGCTAATGCAATCTCAGGCATCACCATGCTTGCAGCTTTAACATTGATAATCAAATCAGGAGACAATTTACCTTTACTAATAATTGGCTCAATATCTCTTGGTTTTGCCTTATTCAATGTAATTGGTGGCTTTCTTGTTACAGACAGAATGCTTGCAATGTTTAGCCGTAAAAAAACTCGTAAATAGGATTATTTCTTATGACTTTTATTGGTCCAATTAAGTTTGCTATTGATCTACTAGCGGTTTTATTACTTGCTTTGGGCATTAAAGGCCTGTCAAAAGTTAGATCAGCAAGGGAAGCAAACAGGCTTGCTGCTATTGCAATGTTATTGGCTGCTTTTGGGGTTTTGATGAACTCTCAAGGCACTATTGGGATTTCTATTGACTCTTGGGTTTGGATAATTAGTGGAACTTTGATTGGTGGGCTTTTAGGAGCCATTACAGCTAAAAAAGTTCCAATGACTGCAATGCCAGAAATAGTGGCTTTGTTTAATGGTTGTGGAGGAATGTCATCACTTTTGGTTGCACTTGGTGTTGCATTATTCCCATCTTCAGAGGGCTCAGATGGAGTTGCAAGTGAGCTTGTCAGGAATTTTTCAATAGTAGTTTCACTCTTTGTTGGAGCGATTACTTTCTCTGGATCAATAGTTGCAATGGCCAAGCTTCAGGGTTGGCTGTCTACACCTTCGTGGACCCAAAGTAAAGCTAGGCATTTCTTTAATATATTGTTTGCTGCTCTTGCTTTGATTGGCGGGATCTATCTTTTAATAGATGGAAAAAATGGTCTTTTCCTTATTGTAGTTGCTTCATCTTTGCTTGGTATTGGAGTTACTCTTCCTATTGGCGGAGCAGATATGCCAGTAGTTATATCTTTGCTAAATAGCTACTCAGGAGTTGCAGCAGCAGCGGCAGGTTTTGTTGTTGGTAGTCAACTTTTGATTGTCGCCGGTGCAATGGTTGGAGCTGCTGGACTGATCCTTACACAAGTCATGTGCGATGGCATGAACAGATCTTTAGTTTCTGTTTTGTTTGGAGGTGCACTTGGTGCTAGCTCAGTTGCCTCAGGAGGAGGAGGAGAGTATACAAATATAACTAGTTGCAGTCCGGAAGAATGTGCACTCACGCTCGAAGCTGCAGAGAGAGTTGTGATTGTTCCAGGTTATGGTCTTGCCGTGGCCCAAGCTCAGCACACCCTAAGAGAGGTCACCAGAGTATTAGAGAGTGCCGACATTGAAGTCACGTATGCCATACATCCAGTTGCAGGAAGAATGCCTGGTCATATGAACGTTCTTTTGGCAGAAGCAGATGTTCCATATGAGCAATTAAAAGAAATGGATGTGATTAATCCTGAATTTCCTGCTACGGATGTTGTATTAGTTCTAGGAGCGAATGATGTGGTTAATCCTCAGGCTAAGAATGATCAGACTTCGCCTCTTTATGGTATGCCAGTTTTAGATGTTCAAGAAGCTAGAACAGTATTTGTTGTTAAGAGAGGAATGAGTGCTGGATATTCAGGGATAAAAAATGATCTTTTTGATTTGCAAAATACTTCTATGGTCTTTGGAGATGCAAAAAAAGTTCTTGGAGATCTTTTGTTGGAATTAAAGGAGCTTGGACTTGGCAGTAAAGGATAATTTTAAAAGACAAGGTTTACTATCAGATTTAGGAATAAGCCCTTTTAAAGAGCGTATCCCCTGGATTGGTCCTGACCTTCAGACCCTAAGAGATACATTCGCTTCCGATGAATTACCTGATGTCAACTCATCAGAGATTCGTATCAATGTTCCACCACTAAAAAGTAGAAAAAAAGGAGGAGGTTCATTAGTTGCGTATTTGGATAAACCATCAAGTTCCTTGCGCATCAATGGTTTAGTTCTACTTCTGCATGGACTTGGTGGTTCTACTCGTAGAAGAGGGTTGACTAGAATGGCTAGTGCTTTGGTGCAATCAAACTTCGCCGTTTTGAAACTCAATCTGAGAGGTTCAGATCCTTGTAGAAATTATGTTGATGGTACCTATGCCGCTGAGTGCAATAGTGATTTGGTTCCTGTATTAAGGCGTGCTAGAGAGATTTCATACCAATTAACTAATGACTATAAGTGTTCAAAAAACATTCCTCTTTTTGGCGCTGGGATTTCTTTGGGTGGGACCATTCTTTTAAATGCTTGTATGAGTGATGAGTCTTTATTAGATGGATTGGTATGTATTAGTAGTCCTTTGGATTTGAGTGAGTGTAGTTCATCTATTGAAAGACCGAGAAATTTTATTTATCAGAAATGGTTGTTAAATCGTTTAATTAGGCAAACTTTAGAAGATCCTTTTGGGATAGAAGAAACTGAAAAGGATGCGTTAGTAATAAATAAAAAAGATAAAAAAAGAAAAATAAATGATATTAGATCCTTTGATAATTTTATAACTGCTCCGAGGTGGGGATATGAAAATGTTGATGAATATTATGCGAAAGCATCTCCATTTTTCTCTCTTATTAATAATGAAAAATCTATTCCTAAAACATTATTTATTCAATCTAAAGATGATCCTTGGGTTCCTTATTTAGCTGCTGAAAGACTAATGGAAAAAATGAAATTTTCTAAAGATCAAAATTTTAATAAATTTATTTTTACTGAAAAAGGAGGACACAATGGATTTCATGGGGTTAATGGTTGTTGGGGGGATCAAGTTGTTTCTAAATGGTTTTTATCTTTGAAAAATATTTAATCTAAAACTGCATTTTTGTAATATTTTTTTCTGAATAATCTAAGACTTCTTCTCTGGCCCAGCTGTCAACTTCAAGAATTTCACTGAGGCTTGGATTTAGATTAAGGTCGCTCTTATGTTTCTCGCAAATCGCCTCAATTACTTTTGGAATATCGATAAATTTAAACCTTTCTTCTAGAAATAGTTCTACTGCTTTTTCATTAGCGGCATTAAGCACTGCTGGCATTGTGCCTCCTATTTTTCCTGCGCCGTAAGCAAGTTCCATACATGGATATTTTTTAGTATCTGGTTCTTTAAAAGTTAAATTGCCTATTTCAGTAAGCTTTAATCTTGGCCAAGGTGTTTTAAGTCGACCAGGCCAACTTAAACAATACAAAATAGGGAGCTTCATATCTGGCCATCCCAATTGAGCTAAAACTGATGAATCATCCAATTCAACCATCGAGTGAATGATGCTTTGTGGATGGATAATGATTTCGATTTGATCATATGAAAGGCCGAAAAGATAATGCGCTTCAATGACTTCGAGTCCCTTATTCATAAGGGTTGCAGAATCTACAGTTATTTTCTTTCCCATGCTCCAATTAGGATGGCTAGTCGCATCATCGACAGTTGCTTTAGCTAAATCTTCAGCTTCCCAATCTCTAAATGCTCCTCCTGATGCAGTTAATTGTATGGATTTAAATCCTGGAGTAGGCACCCCAGTTGAGAGTCTTGCATTTTCAGCCCATGGCGTTCCTTGGAGACATTGAAATATCGCTGAGTGTTCAGAATCTGCAGGCAAGAGCCTACTTCCACTTTTTTTTAAAGCAGGAATGACAACTGGTCCTGCTGCAATCAAAGTTTCTTTATTTGCTAGAGCTAGGTCCTTCCCTGCTTCAATAGCTGCAAGTGTTGGCAAGAGACCAGCACAGCCAACTATTCCAGTTACAACAAGATCTGCACTTCCCCAAGCTGCTGCAGTATTAAGTCCTTCGGCTCCCGCCATCAATAAGGGTTTCTTGAATATTCTTGAATCTTCAGTAAGACTATTTATTCGCCTAGACAGTTCTGGCAAAAGAGACTCATCGGCTAGTGAAACGACTTCAGGTTGATGAGTTTCAATTTGTTTGATTACTAAATCAAGATTCTTTCCTGCTGTTAGCGCAACAATTTTGAATTGATCAGGAAACTCTTCTGCAATTTGAAGAGTTTGAGTTCCAATAGATCCCGTTGAGCCTAAAACGCTTATGGCTTTCACATTGTGAAGTCAAGTATGACCAGTCTCCCATTTAAAGGTATAACCCAGTTGTATATTTACCAGTTTCTTCTGGATTTTAATAGAGATTTATTATGCAAGAAAGGGAACAATGGAGATCAGGACTGGGATTCGCACTTGCCGCGGCGGGAAGTGCTGTAGGCCTTGGAAATCTTTGGGGCTTTGCTTATAGGTCATCTCAAGGCGGTGGACTTGCTTTTCTTATCCTTTATATATTGGTTGTTTTAGTTGTTTGCCTTCCTGTCTTAGTTGCAGAGATGGTCTTGGGGAGAAGCACTGCAAGTAGTCCTTTCCTTGCTCCCATCAAAGCTGCTGGAGAGAATTGGAAGCCTCTAGGTTGGTTGTTTGCAATAGCTTCTTGTGGAATTCTTTCTTATTACGCAGTGATAATGGGATGGACAATTGATACTTTTTTCCATGCCTTGTTCGTCGGCCTACCCTCCGATATGACGGAGGCGGGAGAATTTTTTGGTAAAATTAGCAGTGGTAATAGTGTATTTGTAGGTCAAATAATCAGCTTATTGTTAACTGCTTTTGTTGTTGTTGCTGGCGTTCGTGGAGGCATAGAAAAACTAACAAAATGGGCAATGCCATTTTTATTTGGACTCCTTTTGTTGTTAGCTATATGGGCTGCAACTTTATCTGGGGCATGGGAAGGATATACATCATTTTTACTTAAATGGGATTCATCTCAACTTTTTGATAAAAACACAATAAGTAATGCATTTAAACAAGCTTTCTTTTCTTTAAGTTTGGGTATTGGGATTATGGTTGCCTATTCTTCATATCTAAACCGTAAAAATCATCTTCCTAAAGAAGCTTTGAGAGTTGCAACTTTGGATACTGCTGTTGGTTTACTTGCCGGGTTGATTACATTCCCTGTCGTTATGAGTTTTGGTTTGAAAGATGTTATCAGTGAATCAACTGTTGGGACTTTATTTATTGCTCTCCCAACTGGATTTGCGAATCTTGGATTGCTTGGGAGATTGATTGCTGCCGTTTTCTTTGGATTGGCGTTTATAGCTGCTATTACTTCTTCTATTTCATTAATGGAAGTACCAGTATCTTCTTTAATGGACAGATTGAATTGGAGTAGGAAAAAGGCCGTTTGGATTTCAACATTATTGATTTTCTTGATTGGAATACCGTCTGCTATTTCTACAGACTTTTTAGGCAAGTCCGATGCTATCTGTAATACACTCTTGATATTAGGTGGTCTTCTAATTTCAATTCTTTTGGGTTGGATTGTTCCAAATCGTTATGATGAAGATCTTGCAAATTCGAATGCTAATTTAAGAGTTAGAAGGTATCTAAAGTTTATGCTGCGCTGGGTGTCTCCACCAGTTATTGCTATAGGACTTTATTTAACAGTCTTATCTACAATGGAAACATTTGCTTAATCTGAAGTTTGTTTCCATTCCGTAACCCCTTTTGGTTTATCAATTAAATCAATTCCAATATTTTTCAAATCATCTCTTATTTTGTCAGCGAGTAAAAAGTCTTTATTAGCTTTTGCTAAGGATCTATTCTTGATAAGTTCTTCAATTTTATTAGTGTCAACTTCAGTATCGTTTTTTGTTTCTTCTTGATTTAAATTTACTTTTAAGCCCAGAACTCCTGCCAACTCACAGAGTAGTTCCCATTTATTAAAAACTTGATTTAAAATATCTTCGTCAACTTCATTGATATCTTTTTCTTTTAATAAATTTAGGCACTTTCTAATAGGTTGAGATAATTCAAAAAGTATAGATAAAGCTCCAGATGTATTTAGGTCATCATCCATATATTTTTCAAAGTCTGATAATAATTTAAATGAGTCTTTATCAAGTTTACTGTTGGCAGATCTTTTTATCGGTTCATCTAGGTTGATTTCGTTTTTGGCTTGATCTTTAATCTTATAAATATAACCAAAAGACAGGCAATTATTTAATCTTTCCCAACCTTTTGAAGCTGCTTTTAGCGCTTCTTTAGTAAAATCTAGAGGCTTTCGATAATTAGTTTGTAATACAAAAAATCTCAAAGTCATAGGTGAAATTCCTTCATCTAATAAAGACCTAATGGTTGTAAAATTCCCTAGTGATTTACTCATCTTTTCACCTCCCACATTAACCATTCCATTGTGAAGCCAGTATTTTGCTAACTCTTTCCCATTACAGGCTTCAGATTGAGCTATTTCATTCTCATGATGAGGAAATATAAGGTCTGATCCACCAAGGTGAATATCAATACTTTCTCCTAATTCTTGTTTAACCATAGCTGAACACTCAATATGCCAACCTGGTCTGCCGTTTCCCCAAGGCGAAGAGTAACTAACCTCACCTGATTTGGACTTTTTCCAGAGAGCAAAATCAAGTGAGTTCTTTTTACTTTCTTTTTGATTTGTTTTTAATCTACCTGCTGCATTATCTATCTGATCCTCAATTTCTCTTCCACTAAGTTTCCCATAATTTTTATGTTTATCTACTGAAAAATAAACATCACCATTTGATGAGTAAGCTATTTTTTTTTGCTCTAATTCTTCTATGAAATTAATAATTTGATGGAGGCATTTTGTTGCTCTTGGCATGCTACTTGGTCTAAGAATGGAAAGAGTATCCATGTCTTTATGAAAATCATCAATATTTCTTTCACTTAATTCATCAGTAGAACACCCTTCTTTATTTGCTCGATTAATAATTTTGTCATCAATATCAGTGAAGTTTTGTACAAATTTAACTTCAAATCCTTTCCAAATTAAAAACCGTCTTAATACATCCCAATTAAGATAACTTCTTGCATGACCAAGATGACAAAGATCATAAACAGTTACACCACAACAATATATTTTAACTTGATTAGGATTTATAGAAATAAAATCCTCTTTCTTTTTGGATAAGGTGTTTGTGAATTTTAGGGACAATTTCTTAGATAAAAATGTGAAAAATTATTGAATTTATCAGCAACTATTTTGCCTCCATCCAATTTACTCCAACGCCAGTTTCAACTATAAGAGGGACGCTAAGTTTTACAGCATTTTCCATAGTGTTTCGAACAAGGAGTTTTGTTTCCTCCAAATCTTTGGGATCAACTTCTAGCACGAGTTCATCATGTACTTGAAGTAGAATTTTCGCTGCCAATCCAGTCTTTCTTAAAGCTGAATGCAATTGAATCATTGCTAGCTTAATTATGTCTGCACTTGAGCCTTGAATAGGTGCGTTTGCTGCGGCTCTTAATTGTTGTGCTTCCATACCTGCTCTTCGGGCGGTAGTTAAATCAATTTCATTTGGTGGAGTTCCCAGAAGTCTTCCAAGCCCATTTTTATTGAAATGAAAATAACGTCTTCTCCCTAGCAATGTTTCAACAAACCCTTGGCTTAGGGCAAGTCTTTCTTGATATTCTAAAAATTTAAAAACGGCTGGATAACGTTCTTTGAATTTACTTAAAAAATATTTTGCTTCTATTAATGAAACGCCCGTTGATCTTGCAAACCTTTGAGCCCCCATACCATAAATAACCCCAAAATTTATTGTTTTTCCTATTCTTCTTTCATCGGCGTCGATAGCCTCTTTTTCAAATAAAATTTTGGCTGTTAAAGAGTGGACATCCTCATTTTTTAAATAAGCATTTTTTAGTACTTCTTCACCTGAAAGGTGAGTTAGTATACGAAGTTCAATTTGTGAATAGTCTGCACTTAGAAGTTTCCAATCTTTTTGCGGAAGAAAAGCTTTTCTTATTCGTCTACTAAATTCAGTTCTAACAGGGATATTTTGGAGATTTGGATTGCTGCTACTTAACCTTCCAGTAGCGGTTACGGCTTGATTGAAATCAGTATGTACTCTTCCCGTTTCTTTTTCAATAAGCTGAGGCAAAGCATCTACATAAGTATTAAGCAACTTACTTATAGTGCGATGTTCAATAATCATTTTTATTATTGGATGGTCTGATTCCAGCTTTTCCAATACACCTGCATCTGTACTCCATCCTGTTTTTGTCTTTCTTGATTTTTTCCTATCTAAATCAAGCCTCTCAAAAAGTAGTTCACCTAATTGTTTAGGTGATGAAAGGTTAAACTCATTTCCTGCAATCTTATAAACTTCCTCCTCAATACTTCTTAATGTGTCTGTTAGCTCTAAGGATAAATCTTTTAGATAAGGTGTATCAATAATGATACCTGTAGATTCAATTTCCGCTAAAACCTGCTCAAGTGGTTGTTCAATTTCTTTGAGTAACTTTATTAATTTCGTACTTGTACTTTTTAACCTTTCAATATAAATGATTGCTAATTTTCTTGTTAAATAAACATCCATTCCGCAGTATATACTTGCAGACTTAATGTCAACAGAAGAAAAGTCTTCTCCTTTTTTGACAACATCAGAAAAACTTTTGGGCTTAAAGCCAAATTCTCTATAGGCAATTTCATCTAAACTATGCTTAAGAGTTGCATCGCATATATAGTCAGCAAGTAAAGTATCAATTACAACGCCATTTAATATAATTCCATGTCTTAGTAATATCAGTCTGTCGTATTTTGCATTCTGTAGGGTTTTAGGATTTTCCTTGCTAGAGAACCAATCCTGAAGTGCATAGATAACTTCTTCAATCTTTAATTGACTGATATGATTCTTTTCTATTAAATCTTCTTCTTTATTGAGGTGTCCTATTGGTATATAAACTATATCTTTTAATGATTCACCATAACAAAAGCCTAGGCCAACAAGTTCAGCTTTAAAAGGATTCAAACTAGTTGTTTCTGTATCAATTGCTATTGGTTTCTTCTCATCTGTATGCTTCATTATTTGTGAAACAAAATTATTAAGTTCTTCCAAGTTGTCTATAATTTTAGGTTCTACCTGAGGAATCTCTTCTATTTTATTATTCTCACTATTATTATTAACTAGTTTACTCTCTTTCGATGAGAGATTAGTGTCTTGTTCTGATAATTCTTCATTAGAAAATAGAGCTTTAAAAGTTGAAATTTGTTTTAATAAACTATGTAACTCAAGTTTTTCAAGGTTTTCAGCTAACTTTGATTCATTAATACCCTCTAAGTTATGATCTATGTTTCGATTTATAGGGATTTTAATTAAAATTTCTGCAAGTTTTTTTGAGAGATACGCATTATCTTTATCTGCTTTTAGTTTTAACCTAACTGCTCCTTTTATGGCTCCACGTTTCGCTTTGTCGCCTTCTTCCTCGAGCTCTTGGAGTGTTTTATAGACTCCATCAAGATCATTATTTTCGTTTAAAAGATTTATTGCTGTTTTTGGACCAACTCCTTTGACTCCTGGAATATTATCTGAGCTATCACCAGTTAGGGCTTTCAAATCTATTACTTTATTTGGATTCACTCCTAGTTTCTCCCTTACTCCTTCTTCGTTAATCAGATTAGGATTTCCGCTTTTTGCATAAGGACCACCCCCCATGTACAAGACAGCTATGTCTCTTGCATCATCTACTAATTGGAATAAGTCTCTATCTCCAGAGAGTATTCTGACACTCCAACCTTTTTCAGCAGCATCATTGGCAAGTGTTCCTAAGACATCATCTGCTTCATATCCAGGAGCTTTGCATATTGAAAGATTGAGACTTTCTTTGAGAATTTTTTCAAGCTTGTCTAAATCTTGAAAAAATATGTCTGGTGCCACATCTCGATTGGCTTTGTAGTTTGGATCTTCCTTATGGCGAAATGTTGGCTCAGCAGTATCAAAAGCAATTGTGATTCCTTTGGGTTTAATAGTTTTGCAATTGTCTAAAAGACTTTTTAAAAAACCATAAGTAACACTTGTAGGAAATCCATCCTTTGTGGCAAGTCCTCCTTCCCCCCCCTTGCTAAAAGCATAAAAACTTCTGAAAGCTAAAGAATGGCCATCAATTAATAATAAGGTTGGCTTTTTTATTTCTTCCATGAAACATTAATAATGAGATTAATTAATAAATTTATTAATTTTCTCTTTTTTTGGCCCAAGGAGGAAGATTAATAAAAACTTTCTCTCCTGGTTCTAATCCAGATATTATTGCAGTTTTACTACCACTACTTGTACCTAACTCAACTTTTTTAAATGTTGGTTGATTGTTATTTCCAACTACAAGCACTCCTGCTTTTCCTTCTTCCGTGACAATTGCAACAGTTGGAATAAGTGTACTAATCTTTGTTGCACCGGTTTGAAAATTGATGTCAGATGTCATTCCTAGACGTAGATCTTCAGGCCTATTGCTCAACAACAACGTAACTTCAAATGATGTTACGTTGTTGTTTTTGATTGCACTTGGAGAAATTTTGGAAACAACTGCTCTAAAACGCTTATCAGGAAAAGCATCTACTCTAATTGTCGCTTCTTGAGCGGTTTTTATTCTTCCAATATCGCTCTCAGGAACTTTCGCAACTATTTCAAGACCTTGTGAGAGTTTGACTATTGATGAGCTTGTAGATCCTCCTTCTCTTGATGAAGAAGCAGAGGTCGTAGGAGTTACGAATGCCCCAGGGACTGCGTATCTGCTCGTTATTACACCTTTAAATGGTGCTCTTATGCTTGTCTCATTCTCTTCAACCTCTATTTGCCTAAATTTAGCTTCGCTTCTTAAAAATCTATTTCTATATTCTTCATACTCTTCGGCACTTATGGCACCTTCGTTATAAAGCATCTTCCTTCTTAGGTAACTCGCTTTTTGAGCCTCATAATTAGCTTTTATTTCGTCAATTCTAAATTCCAAGTCTCCAAAATCCATTTTTGCAATTAGATCTCCTTTCTTAACTTGATCCCCTTCCTCCACGTAAATTTCAGAAAGTATCCCCTGTCTTTTTGGGCTTACATTTACGCTTTTGTTTGCTTTTAGTTCACCACTTGCTGTTATCAAACCAGGTAAGCTCCCGCTTTCAGCTGCAATTGTAAATTCGGTTATGTCTTTGTTCGATCCATCTCCTTGTGTAAGTTGAAAACTAATTCCACCAGCACTCAATACTGAAAGCACGATTAAGCCTAAAATTTTTTTCTTTTTGAAAGTGTTCCAATTCATTTTGTAATAACCAAGGTCTCAAGACTTGTAGAAGCTGAGTGATGAAAGAAAAGCTTAAAAACTTTCCTTTGGAGATTTATAACTATATTTTCGCTGTTAAGGGGCACTATTGGGTTTAATTTAGGCAAATTAATCAGCTGGCGTCTTTTCAAAGACCCATTTCAATGCTCAAGGCCGGAATTGTAGGACTACCAA
The DNA here is from genome assembly GCF_059772405.1 of Prochlorococcus sp. MIT2304. NCBI lineage: Bacteria > Bacillati > Cyanobacteriota > Cyanophyceae > Synechococcales > Prochlorococcaceae > Prochlorococcus > Prochlorococcus sp. MIT2304. The sequence goes on along the minus strand of NZ_CM186286.1, from coordinate 731,438 downwards.
ATGTTGGAAAGTCCACTTTGTTTAATGCTCTTGTTGCTAATGCAAAAGCTCAAGCAGCAAATTTCCCTTTTTGCACGATTGAACCCAATGTTGGCTCTGTTTCAGTACCGGATCAACGTTTGAATTTGCTTGGCGAACTTAGTAACAGCAAGCAAATTATCCCAACTAGGATGGAATTTGTTGATATTGCTGGTCTTGTTAAGGGAGCAAGTAAAGGGGAGGGACTAGGGAATAAATTCTTAGCAAATATAAGGGAGGTTGATGCAATAGTTCATGTGATTAGGTGTTTTAGCGATGATGATGTTGTTCATGTTTCTGGATCAGTAGACCCATCAAGAGATATTGAGATAATCAACTTAGAATTAGCATTATCTGATTTAAATCAGATCGAAAAACGTAGAACTAGATTAAAAAAACAAGTAAGTACTAATAAGGAAGCAAAGTTAGAAGATGAGGTATTGGAAAAATTATGCAAAGCCTTGGAAAATGAAAATGCAGTGAGAAGTGTTTCATTAACTGATGAAGAAAAAATATTGATTAAACCATTAGGCTTACTAACGGAAAAACCAATTATCTACGCAACTAATCTTGGAGAAGATGAACTTGCGAATGGTAACTCCTTTTCAGATGAGGTAAATACCCTGGCAACGAAAGAAGGTTCTGAATGTGTGAAGATTTCAGCTCAAGTTGAGGCTGAGTTAATTGAATTGGGTGAGCAAGAAAGAGATGATTATTTAAATGGTCTAGGAGTTGAAGAAGGAGGTTTAATTAGCCTTATCAAAGCTACATACAGGTTGCTGGGCTTAAGCACTTATTTCACTACCGGAGAAAAAGAAACTAAAGCCTGGACTATTATTGATGGGATGACTGCCCCTCAAGCAGCTGGGGTGATTCATACAGATTTTGAAAAGGGATTTATTCGAGCTCAAACAATTTCATATGAAAGATTACTAGAGGCTGGATCTTTAGTGGAAGCTCGAAACAAAGGTTGGCTAAGAAGTGAAGGGAAAGAGTATGTAGTGAATGAAGGAGACGTTATGGAGTTTTTATTCAACGTATAGCAGTCAAGTGATACCAGGCGTTTTCAGGGGTTTTTATGTCTATTCTAACTTTTTTCTAACTTCTAAGCACATTTTGATGATCAATCACTGCATTTATAAAGAATAATTTGCACCATGCCATAGATCATTGCTTCTTTTTAAGAGATAGATAGGTTAGAAAAGTATATGATCGATAAATATGAGTAGAGATAAGTCTCAATTGAACATTAAGATTGATCCCGAACTCTTGCTTAAATTAAAGTCCAACGCAATTAAGAGCGGGAAGACACTAACAGCTTTTGTGACTGAGCTGTTAGAACAAGGCTCCACTAAAGTGAGAGACGACTTTGATATTCTTGAAAAGAGACTACTAAGAATAGAAGAACGTCTCAATCTAACCGATAACTTTTCTTCTGATAAAGAAAAAGAGGTAGATGAATATAAGAGTATTTTTTCTGATAGTGGAGCAAAAATATACGGTGAACTTGCTAGAGAATTATTTGAATCACATCGGAAAGAAAAAAAACTTTCTATGAAAGATGCCTTAGGAGAGTTATCTAATTGTCTTAAGAATTACGATAGTTATCCCGAATTAGTCTTTCAAATCCTCTCCGGTAATCATGAGTTGACAGGCTTAGAAATGACAAATGCCTATAGGAATGGATCTTGTGGAATGAGAAGTGCTCTGCATGAATGGACAAATAGCGCTTTAGAACCATTAAATGAAGCTTTTCTAAATGCGGTGGATGCGAAAAAACTTGTATGACAGCAGATTGATCGATCTACTGCAAATTTCTTTTGCCAATAGAAACGTTCTAACTTCGTTCTGCTCTTCTAACTTACGTCTAACCGCAATTTTTGCTCGTAATCAGGTGGTATAACTGGACGCTAAGGAGTTTTTATTCAACGTATAGCAGTCAAGTCATACCAGGGGTTCTCAGTATTATCAATAGAGCCTTGTCTAACTTTTTAGCGTTTATGTCTAACCCTGTTTTTTCGCTGTAATCAGTTGGCATGACAGAATATTTTGGGGTTTTTATTCAACGTCTAGCAGGTATCTCATGCTAGAGGTTTTCATCGTTCTCAGTAGTCTCGTATTCTAATTTTTGAGATGACTTTTAAGGTTTTTCTTTAGCTGTTATTTATGAAAACTAGTGATTTCCTTCTTTAGTTATATGGTTCATAGCTGAATTTTTGACCACCAATGCTTGCTTCGTACATAAGTCCACCTTTTGAGACTGTTAAAACAGCTATACCATTGCTATAAGCTGTTTCAACGGCTGCTCCCGAATTAATAAGAGCTGCGCTTGCTGATGCTCCGAATTCAAAATTTCCTTGAATAAATCGATTGAGATCTCTTTTACCCTTGAAAAAGATTATTTGACTAAAAGCTTGACCTCCTAGTTGGAATCCTATTGAAACTTGAGTAAGTGTGGTTGATCCAATTACTTTGCCATCTCGAAACACCTCTCCTTTTCCACGAGCACCTCCTATTCCGACACCACCTTTGCCTACTGTTGGAAACACGGCATAACCTTTGGCTTTTTCGAAATATGGTTTTAGTTCTGGCATTGCTTTGAAATTTTCTAAAGCAATTTGTGTTTTTTCTTTTGCTCCTTGTTTTGCAGATGTTTTATTTTTAACTGGGTTCCAAGCTGCAACTAGCTTAGTTTTTATAGAATTATTTTGAGTATTAGGGGACTTTCGAAAAAGCTCTTCTGCGATTGAACTAGAAGGTGTCAACAGGTAACCTGCAAGGAGAATTAAAGATAATTTCATAGTAAAAACCTACTGCATAACTATTGAGTCTAAATACTACTAGATAACTTATCTTTACTATAATTAAGGCGGTTAGAAAGTTTCTACCGGATTAATAATTGTCTTAAGCACTTATGTTTGATGGTAGTTTAACTTGATTAAGTCCATCTAAGACAGATTATGCGTTCTAACGACTTTCTATTGTTCTAATTTACGTCTAACCCTGATTTTTGCTCGTAATCAGCTTTTTGACTGGAAGCTAAGGAGTTTTTATTCAACGTCTAAAAAATAATTCATACCAATGGTTTACTCAAGTCAAACTAAGTTTTGGTCTGACATTTTCAGAAAAGAAATTAATGTTTTGAGATAAGTTAGACGGAATTTTCTGGTCTAGAAAATAGAAAACCTCTTGCATTTTGATGTAAATGCTAAATACCCATTGCCTTTATCTTTACTCCAACCCAGTCATTTCCGTAAAGAGAGCTTTGTTCTCAGCTGATTCAGAGAATCCTAGAAGAACTTCGTATCGTGTTTCAGCCCCACTATTTAATTGACCCAACCAGTAGTTCAAGCCTCCAGCATCAGCATCACGTCCAAGAACATTTTTATAGAGAGTATTCACATAGGTTGAATCAGAAACATTGTCTCCATAACGTTCAGCAAATTCAGCTGAACTTAAAAATGATGATGCAACGACTCTAATAGTATTGCGTCCTGAGCTGAAATTATCAATCCAATAAGCAAGTCCATCTGAATCAGGTAATCGTTTAAATGATGCGTTGTATAAACGGAACATACGCCCTGAATCTGTATTCAAACCAGTGACTTGATCAAAGGTGCCTTTGATATCAGCAATGGCACTAATGTCTCTAAAAGAACTTGTCGTAGCTTCTCCTGTAAAGGTTAATAAGGGAAAGCCAGTAATATCGTCATAGCCAGAATCTGTTTTGATCTGATAGACACCATTGCCTTTATTGTAAAATTTATAATCACTAAATTTACCGCTATATGTTTTAACAACGTCTACTTTTGATTCTTCTACTGTTTGATCTGTGAATTGAATGTATTCAATATTTGAGAGAGTATCTGTTCCATCATTCGTAGCTATTCTTTGATCGACAATGGTTAATGAATTGACTTTTCTTGTGAAGGAATAATCAGAAAACTTTCCAGAATAAACAGAAGTGTCGTTACCTCCTTCACCATTAATTGTATCGGAACCTTCTGAGGCGAAGAAAGTTTCATTGCTACTACTACCAGTAAGGTCATCGTTTGAATTACTCCCAGTGTTTGCGATATACCCAGAAAGCCCTTGATTGTTTTCTTTGAAAATGTTTTCCAGTTCATTGCTGGAAGGCTTGCTAATTACTTTTTTAATATAGTTTTCATACAAGCTATGTCCTAAAGGATTTCCCTCCTTGATCTTATCGGGAGTTAAGTAATTATCTGACCATTCTGGATCAAGACTGCCTGAATATTTTTCAATATACCCCCACTCAGCAAAGGTTAAAGCGTATTGATATTCAACCATTACTGTTTTCCAATATGTAAAACTTTCCACTCCCAAGTGGTTGTAGCTTGAAGCATCAAAAACCCCATTATTAATAGCTTCTTTTGCTGCTTCATAAAGCAAACCAGACAATATTGGCTCCTCTTTTGAGACATCTCCACCGTACTCAGGACTTCTGTCTTCAATAAATAGAAATTGCGCTGGGAAAGCACCTGGCAAGGCAAATCTAACTAGTGTATGGAGTAAATGTTCGAGTACTTCTGTTATTTGAGTCTTAGCTGTTTTCTCTGAATCACCAGAAAGGTTGAATTGCCATATGAAATCGGTAAGGCTATGCTTATCATTTGTTAAGTCCCAACCTGAATAATTATCTCCGTTTAACGTAGGCGTGTAGGAATCCATTTCTTCAACTCCTATCCTTTGTAGGGTATTTATAGTCTTTAAATGCTTAATAGCTTTAATTTGAGAGTCTGAATCAATAGAGGTGTCTTCTGGGTTGAGTAATAATTTTGTTGTTTGGGCTATCTTTCTAATAAATTCATCTTCTACAGCAACGTTTCCTCCTGTTGCTTTCAAGCCAGCTATTTTGACTCCATAAACTTCTATGTATCTGTTAAAAGGCTCTATTTCTATACTGGTTTCAATTTGATAACATTTATAGACTGCGTCTAAAGTTCCCATCTTCAAAGTTAAAAATCTATTTTATCTAAAAAATATATTTAAGCGATTAGTCTCGATCTGTATCAACAATGGTCAAACTTTTTTAGCTGTTTTCATTAAAGATTTCTAGTCTGGCCACCCTAATTTCAACAGAGCTTTTAACTTCTTAGAAGTGAATTTAATAGGTGTATGTACTGTATTTAAATCAATGTTACGCCATGGTGAGTATTTGATTACTTCCTAAGGCAATATTTGCTCTGAAGAAGTTATGAAAAAAAGTTATGAATACATAACTTCGACTTCTTAGAAAATCAGATGAAAGGTTTCAAAGATTTTCAGCAAATGATTAATAATTTGAATGAAGAAAATTTGACAGAGCTATGTGAGCGGTTTCTTACTGATCACGATTCAGCAATGAAAATGTTGTCAAAATATTGTAAAGATTTTGGATTGATTTTCGATAGTACAGAAATTAAAAATCATATGTCTACTATGCATAGTAATGGTGACTTTGATAGTGTTGTTTGTTTCGGGATTGAATTATCAGAAAATCAGTTGTATAAGAAGTTTCATCCTGATTAGAGTGTTACCGTAATATTACCCTCTTATTAATCCCTTTGAATTTTGATTGATATCGTTCAAATCTTGTTTAGTTTTTTTCGCTAATCTAATTTAATTTTAGCTTGTAATAAATGATACGACTGGAATTTTCGGTTTTTTAAATGAAAAAAAGCTGCAAATAATTTGCAGCTTTTTTTCAGAATTTTGATTTATTTCAATTAAATGGTGTTTACTTTTAACCAAATAAAGCTGAAGCTACGCCAGCTACGGCTATTACTATTCCACCCCATTTGATTACAGGCTGACCCTTGTCATAGGTGTTCGATACTAGAATTGCAGCGAGAAGGATTTCTACAAGGTTTTCGTTAATCATGGGTCGAAGCCAAAATAGTAGTTGTTTATACTTTTTTAGCTGATCCTTGTCTAATGGGCAACTAATATTAAGCATTTATCAGACTGATTTGTAATTTCTTCAAAGGTTTAAAACTATCGTCAATGATTCCATTTAGCTAAGAAAATTACATTAATTTATAAATAATTTTATTCTTACTGATTAGTTTGCTTCTTGTGTTTATCCCTTGTCTAGAGTCAGAACCTCTACGATTTCTACAGTAAAGATAATTGGGAGAAACCTTTTTTTTTCCTGTTTACGCAATGCATAACTTGAAAAAAGCAAAAAAAAAGCCCTCTAAAAGAGGGCTTTGAAAAAATCAAGTTAAAGACTTAACCGATTGCAGGTGCAACAAGAGCTACAGAAGTAGACTCAGCAGCTGCTAGGTCAAGTGGGAAGTTGTGAGCATTACGCTCATGCATTACTTCCATACCAAGGTTTGCACGGTTAAGCACGTCACCCCAGGTTGGTACAACCTTGCCTGAAGTATCTACAACAGACTGGTTGAAGTTGAAGCCGTTCAAGTTGAACGCCATGGTGCAGATGCCCATAGATGTCAACCAAACACAAATTACTGGCCATGAAGCCAAGAAGAAGTGAAGGCTACGGCTGTTGTTGAAGCTTGCATATTGGAAGATCAAACGACCGAAGTAGCCATGAGCTGCAACGATGTTGTATGTCTCTTCTTCTTGTCCAAACTTGTAACCGTAGTTCTGTGAATCAAGTCCTGTGGTCTCACGGATAAGTGATGAAGTAACCAAAGAACCGTGCATTGCAGAGAACAAAGCACCACCGAACATACCTGCTACACCAGCCATATGGAATGGGTGCATCAAAATGTTGTGCTCAGCCTGGAAAACGAACATGAAGTTGAATGTTCCAGAGATTCCTAGAGGCATACCATCAGAGAATGAACCCTGACCGAATGGGTAAACAAGGAATACAGCGAAAGCTGCTGATACAGGAGCTGAGTAAGCAACACAGATCCATGGGCGCATACCCAAACGGTATGAAAGCTCCCACTGACGTCCCATGTATGCAGAGATACCAATTAGGAAGTGGAAGATTACAAGCTGGTAAGGGCCACCGTTGTAGAGCCACTCGTCAAGAGTTGCTGCTTCCCAGATTGGGTAGAAGTGAAGGCCGATAGCGTTACTTGAAGGAACAACAGCACCAGAAATGATGTTGTTTCCATACATGAATGAACCAGCAACTGGCTCACGGATACCGTCGATATCAACTGGAGGAGCAGCGATAAATGCAACGATGAAACAAGTTGTTGCCGCAAGAAGGCAAGGGATCATCAATACACCGAACCAACCGACATATATACGGTTGTTAGTGGAAGTAACCCACTCGCAAAATTGTGGCCAACCTTTGAGCAACGAAGAACGCTGCTGCTGAATGGTGGTCATGAATAAGAGCGTTTAGTATTTGCTCGGAAGAGCAATAAGTAAGATCAGAAAATCTGACATGAGAAATTTAGCTTCTGTATCAAAAATTTAGTATCGGTAAACCCCCCTCATTTCTTTTTTTCTTATCAGTATTTCTAGTTTAAAAAATAAATATTTTTTATGTTATTAGTTTTGCGTTAATAAATTTAATCACCCATAATCAAAGCAAATCATTATTTCTCAATTATTTGATCTTGACTCTTGAAAAATTTCGCGGACAAATAACTATTATTTCTATTATTACTAGTAGCACTTAAACACCCTAGTGATAAGAGCTTAGTGTTAAATTACTATAATATCTAGTATTTATAGATTAATAGTAGAGTGTTTTTTTTTTTAGGAGTTATATTTTTTGTATAATCATGCTTGTAGCCTGATAAGAAATGACTATAATTGGCCAATAAATTTGAGATTAAATGAGCAAAAGTCAGTTTAATATAAAGATCTCAAAAGACTTGTTAAGCAGAATCAAGAAACAGGCAATGATGTCTGGAAAAAGCTTAACTGAGCATATTACTGATTTAGTAACTAAATCGTTGTCAGAAAATGATTTCCCAAAATCAGAAGATTTTTACAATAATAGGATTCAATCTTTGGAACAAAGGTTGTTGAACATTGAGTCAATAGTTAGTAATCGTGAATACTTAAGTCAAAAACTCAAGCCATTTACCAACCCAGAGGCAGCTAACTGTACAAGTTTTATGAAAGGGCTATTTGATAAAGAAGTTAAAAAAAGAAACTTTGTTGATAAAAATCAAGCCTTTGATGACTTTTTCAATCATCTATTAAATTATGTTCAAGTAGATCATTTCCCGACTGAACGATTGAGGGAAGTGATGCTTAACGACCAACCTGATCCTTGGACAGGTAAAGAACTTAATGATTTAGCTAGAGATAACAAATGCAATTGTCCTATTAGAAAAGGTTTAATTGATTGGACTGGAAAATTCAATTGTCCTTCGCAGCAGGAAATTTGTGAAAAGGGAGAAAAACTACTTGCATCTATCTAATTGTGGTTAAGTATCTTTAATAAGATCTTTACTGACATCCCATAATCTTTTTCTTGAAAGATGATTTAGAGCTTTTGGGGCATTTCTACATACCTTAGGGGCTCCTCTGAAGTTAAATCTTGGACAAAACTGTTGGCCTCCCTTCACACCAGGCAAGGTCGCTGCTGCTATTTGAGGAAGTGCGCCCATTTTGGCGCTTTGAAAAATTGGATCCATTAATTTATATGCAGTTTTTTCTTGCCATGATTGATTCGCTTCAACAGATTTTGGCTGTAAGTTTGTACGAGCTAGTCCAGGATGAGCCAATAGAGAAATAACTTTTGAGTTGCTCGTCTCAAGTTTTAAATTAAGTTCCAGACCAAACATAACGTTGGCAAGTTTACTTTGTGCATATGAAGACCAACGATCGTATTTAAGTTTTCCTTGCAAGTCATCCCAATAAATATCGCCCAAATATTGAACCCCTGAGGTAACGGTTACAACTCTGGCATCCCTGGTATGTTTCAGCAAAGGCAATAATTCAAGTGTTAATGACATGTGAGCAAGGTGATTTACGGCAAATTGTATTTCTAATCCTTGCTTGCTAAGAGTAAAAGGTGGAGCCATTATGCCGGCATTATTTATAATTACATCTATATGGTTAAATTTATTTTTAATCTTATTTGATGCATTTTTTACATTAATTAGATCAGATAAATCTAATTCAACAAGTTCAATATTACCAGTGTAATTATACTTTGAAAGTTCTCGCTTAGCGCTTTCACCTTTGATTAAGTCTCTACAACACATGATTACAGTTGCACCCTTTTTTAAGAGGAATTTAGATGTCTCATAGCCAAGTCCACTATTAGCCCCAGTTATTAAGAATATTTTTTTCTTTTGCGATGTTATTTTGTTTAATTCAACTTTCATTGATCTAAAGTTTTTAACAATTATAGTTAAAATTTTATGAATGTGAGTTCTAGATTTTTACTTTTGCTTAACTATAAATCAAATTTTTAATAATTATAGGTATTAATAAATGATTTTTTAAATTTATAAAAACCAGATCTTGCAAATTTCCAATTGAGCAGATCTTCATCTCTATATATATAATTGACCTTGATTCTTTTTAGTTTTGAGTAATTATTAATTAAATCTAGATTATTCCCTACGCCAGGATAGACAATATCGATAGATTTTAAATCTTTTAGGATTAAATCAATATCATGTGTATTTGATATCTCTGAGTTTGGGATTAGATTATTAACTTTTTGAAGTAAAGTTTGTTTAAAGTAGCATACTTTACTACTTTGTCTTGAATTATCTTCTATTAAATCATTTTGGAATATGTAAACTTTTGCATATGAGTTAAATAAGCTAGATCTGTTATTAATATTTAAATCGTTATCAAACATAACTAGATGATTATTATTGGATATTTTCTTAATTGGTAGTTTATTTGATAGGTGCTCACTTTCATTGATTGGAATTACTCCATTGGCAAGTTTAATATAAATATTATTAAACCTATTATTGGTGAATTTATTTATATTTTCGTTTGATGCTAAATAGGGTTTTTTATTTGTATGTAGACCCGCCACCCATCTCCAACTAAGAGTATTTGATGCGGCATCACCATCTAACAGATGTTTCATAAAAAATCTAGAACCCAATTCCCATGGTAGTTTTAAAGTGTATATCCATATACTTGCGAACCACATTCTTGAGTGGTTATGTAAATAATTAGTTTCTCTAAGTTCTTCAACCCAGCTATCAAAAAAATCAATACCTGTATTTCCATTTTGTGCGATCTTTAGAAGATTTGAATCGTATGATATCCCGTTCAAGTTTCTGTACTTTATCCAAATTGAGTGGTAATTTTCTAGGTAACCTTTCCAATACAATCTCCATAAAATTTCATCACTAAATTTTTTTTTCTTGTCAACTGATTTTAATTTTTGAAGGATATCATATTCGTAAAGAATCCTATGAGATGTGTATTTAGAAATTTTTGATACTTTAGAGTGATTACCAATTCCGTAATCATAATTCCTTAACTCATGGTATCTATTAAGTTTATTTTTAATGAAGTATTCTAGACAATCATTAGCTTCTTCAAAAATATTCATTTTAAATATTTTTTTTACACTTGAAGTTCTTTCAATGCTCGTATTGCCTCTTTTATATGGGCTGGCCCATTCAAAAGGTCTTCGTATATGTGAGTAATTATTCTTTCTGAATCTATAATGTAAGTTACCCTTCCTTGAATAAAACCGAGTGCTTTTGGAACACCAAATTTTTTCCTAAGACTATTATTTGTATCGCAGAGTAATGGGTATTGAAGATTATTTTTATTAGCAAAATCAAGATGACTTGTGCTGTTGCCATTGTTTATCCCCCAAACCTCGGCTCCTAGAATTTTGAAGAGGTCGTATTTGTCGCGGAATCCACAAGCTTCAATTGTGCAACCAGGAGTGTCGTCTTTAGGATAGAAAAATAAAACTAACGGTTTTTTAATTTGCGCTGGTGACCTTATATTTCCATATTGATCTTTCAGAGAAAATGATGGAATTTTATCACCAACTTTCAAATTCACTTTGATCGAATAAAATTTAATTATAGGTATTTTTGTGTTTTCCGAGAGTGTCATAATGGAGTAAGTACAAGACCTTATTTTAAATAAGTCTTGATATGAAATTTTTTGCAATAGTTCTATGAAAGTTTTTTTTATTAATATCCATTCTTTCAAGATTTTTTAAAATCATTGAAAATCTAAATTGACTTTTAAACACGTCTTCATAATCATCTATGAATGTCCAAAAAAGACCATCCCAGATCTCAGACCATTTACCTGGTTTATAATTAGACATTTTTCTTACGTAATTGGATCCGGATATATATGGTTTAGTAGTAAATAATCCTCCATTTGAAAATTGACTCATTCCATATACATTTGGGACCATAACCCAATCATATGCATCAACAAATAGCTCCATAAACCATTTATAAACTTGATTTGGATGGAATCTACACAAAAGCATAAAATTTCCAATTATCATTAATCTTTCAATGTGGTGAGCATACCCTGTTTCTAAAATGTTATTTATTGAATCATCAACTGGCTCAATACCTGTTTGTCCAGTGTAGAAACATGATGGTATTGATTTATCTTCAAAGCCCCAGAAGTTTCCATTTCTAAGTTCTAAACTATTACGCTTGTAGATTATTAACATAAACTCTCTCCATCCAATAATTTGTCTAATGAAACCTTCGTATGAATTGAGTGCTACTTCATTTGATCTAAAATAATTATTGGCTTTATCAATTATTTGTTTAGGCGTAAGTAATCCAGTATTTAACAATGGAGAGAGGACGCTATGCCAAAGAACTCTGTGCTCTGAACTAATTGCGTCTTCATAGTCTCCAAATAGATTAAATCTTTCAAGCAGAAATATATCAAGCCACTCTTCGGCATCTTTATGCGTAACTGGGTAATTAAAGTTTTTAGTATTACCAAAATAGTCTTTATAATTCTTAGAAACATCATTTTTTGCTTTCTCTATAAATTTATTAGTTGTTAAATTAGGTACTTTTGGTACTTTGATTGTTCTTGGTAATTTTTTCCTATTAAGTTTGTCAAAACTCCAATCTCCCCCTGTGGGAGAACCATCTTTTTCAATTAAAAGTTTGAGGCTTGTTCTTTGCTTTTTATAAAAAGTTTGCATGCCGTAAATTTTTTTTTGTTTTATTAATTCATCCACCAGGCTCTCACTAGTTAAAAACATATTATCTTTTCTAATTTCTATTTTGATTTTATTCTTTATACAGAAATCTTTTATTCTTTTATTTAATGACCAATCAAATAGTTCATAAGTTATGAAATGATTAAAGCCTTTTCTAACTAGATAATTAAGGTTATCTTCAGTTCTAATATATCTTTTGTGATCTATTCTTATTACTTTACAACCTTTATCTTCAAGGTTTTCTTGATAAGCTTGGATTGCGGCTTTGTGAAATATGATTTTTTGTTTATGAAACTTTTGTTTCCACTCCGAATCGCAACCAAAAAATAAAGTATCTTCTAATAGAGCAATATTTCTTATATCAGAAAATTGATTTTCTATTTTGAATAATTGATTTGGAAAAATTAAAAATATTTTTTTCACTCTTTAAACTAAATACAATCAAAAAAACATTAACTAGATTCTTTGTTAAACGTGAATTTATAACTACTACTTACTTGATTTTTTCTTCGTCTGCATCTTTCAGAACAATAGACAACATTTTCCCAGTCTTTGGACCATTTTTTTCTCCATTCGAAATCCTTTTTACACTTTGGACAATTTTTCGTCAATTTTATTTTCACTTTTGATTAGGCGATTTGAATTTTGTCTTGAACTCAGGAAATCCATGTTTTAACTTCCTTCCTGAAACTCTCTTCCTCCAGTTGTTGAATGAAGATCTTTTTAAATTGGATCTCATTAGTTGAATTACATCTTTTTCTTTTAAATTAAATTGAAAGTTGATTGCTTCGAAAGGTGTTCTATCTTCCCATGCCATTTCAATAATTCGTTCGAGATCAATTTGATCAATATCTTTGTCTATGGCGTTTAAGTCATCTACTAGCATATTAATAAATTTAACTTATCCCTGTATGGTTTTTCATTTTGTTTTGGATGTATAAAATGATTTGTAAGTTTCCCACGCTCTTAGATGTTTTTTGTTATGACTTCTATGTTGTAGGGAATTGAAGTCGAAGTTCTTTCTCTATCAGCACAGGAAGAGTGCTTGCACTCTTCCTGTTAAACATAAGAAAATGTTAACAGTTAAGAAAAGCTTATCTAATAATTAATTTTTTATATTCTTTTTATATATTGTTAACCATTTTTTTGTATTTTTAATTGTTAAGTTAATCTTATCAATTTGTATAAAATGATGTTTGATTATTAATCAATAGCTATTTATCTTCGTTTTCAATAGTTAAAAAGACTAGTAACTTGTAGTGTGGAAAATATATTTTCACCCCTGAACTGATATGCAGACCTATGGGAACCCAGATGTCACCTACGGGTGGTGGGCTGGCAATTCAAGGGTTACTAACCGTGCTGGAAAGTTTATTGCAGCCCATGCTGGGCATACTGGCTTGATTTCTTTTGCTGCCGGAGCAAGCACTCTTTGGGAATTAGCTAGGTTTGATCCCTCTATTGCTATGGGGCATCAAAGTTCCATTTTTCTTGCTCATCTTGCTTCTATTGGAATTGGATTTGACGATGCTGGTGTTTGGACTGGTGTAAATGTTGCTTCAGTAGCGATAGTCCACATTATTGCTTCGCTTGTTTATGCAGGAGGGGCTCTTTCCCATTCTCTTCTCTTTGATGGTGATTTAGCAGATGGACCAGGACCTACTACTCAGAAATTTAAGCTTGAATGGGACAATCCTGACAATTTGACATTCATTCTTGGTCACCATCTCATTTTCTTTGGTGTTGCTTGTATTGCTTTCGTGGAATGGGCCAGAATTCACGGAATATATGATCCTGCCATAGGAGCTGTTCGGCAAGTCGAGTACAACCTTAATTTGACCAATATTTGGAATCATCAGTTTGATTTCTTAGCCATTGATAATCTTGAAGATGTCCTTGGGGGGCATGCATTCTTAGCATTCGTTGAGATTACAGGTGGAGCATTTCATATCGCTACTAAGCAAGTGGGCGAGTACACCGAATTCAAAGGAAAGAACATTCTTTCAGCTGAAGCTGTACTATCTTTCTCTTTGGCTGGTATTGGTTGGATGGCGGTTGTTGCAGCTTTCTGGTGCGCAACAAATACAACTGTTTATCCAGAAGCTTGGTATGGAGAGCCATTGGCTTTGAAATTTGGTATTTCTCCCTATTGGATTGATACGGTTGATGTAAGTGATAGCACAGCTTTTGCAGGTCACACCACACGAGCTGCATTATCTAACGTCCATTACTATTTTGGTTTCTTCTTTTTACAAGGTCATTTATGGCATGCAATCCGAGCCTTAGGTTTTGATTTTAGGAGAGTTACAAATGCTGTTGCTAGTTTGGATACTGCAAAAGTTACTCTCAATGGCTAACTGATTCATTTTTTGGATACTTCATAAAAAGCCCCGTAATTTATTGCGGGGCTTTATTTATTGTTTAACAAAATTGACTGTTATCTAGCAAGGATTCTCAAATCCGATCTGAGACTGGTTTCTTAAGGAAAATCAATCATTAATCCCAGCTATTATTTTTGATTAAATTTGTCTATTAAATAAAGACCTTTTACGATTTCAAGCAAATTTATTGCACTAAATGTAAGGTAGGTCGAATTTCGACTTCAATTTCCTCAATTATGCAGTCCTACGGAAATCCAGACGTCACTTACGGGTGGTGGGTTGGTAATTCTGTCGTAACAAATAAGTCAAGCCGATTTATTGGCTCGCATGTTGCTCATACAGGATTGATTTGTTTCGCAGCTGGTGCTAACACCCTTTGGGAGCTCGCTAGATACAACCCAGATATTCCAATGGGACACCAAGGAATGGTTAGTATCCCACATCTTGCTTCTATTGGTATTGGTTTTGATCCAACAGGAACAGTATTTGATGGCACATCAATTGCTTTTATTGGTGTATTCCATCTTATTTGCTCAATGGTTTATGCGGGTGCAGGACTATTGCACTCTTTGATTTTTAGCGAAGACACCCAAAATAGTTCAGGTTTGTTTGCTGATGATCGTCCTGAGCATCGTCAGGCAGCAAGATACAAGCTTGAATGGGATAATCCAGATAATCAGACGTTTATTCTTGGTCACCATTTGATTTTCTTTGGTGTCGCATGTATATGGTTTGTAGAGTGGGCTCGAATTCATGGGATTTACGATCCTGCAATAGGAGCTGTTCGACAAGTTGAGTACAACCTCAACTTGACCAACATTTGGAACCATCAGTTTGATTTCTTGTCTATCGATAGTCTTGAGGATGTTATGGGTGGTCATGCATTCTTAGCATTCGTTGAGATTACAGGTGGAGCATTTCATATCGCTACTAAGCAAGTAGGCGAGTACACCGAATTCAAAGGGAAGAATATTCTTTCTGCTGAAGCAGTTCTTTCTTGGTCTCTTGCTGGTATTGGTTGGATGGCAATTATTGCTGCTTTCTGGTGTGCAACTAATACTACTGTTTATCCAGAAGCTTGGTATGGAGAAACATTAGCTCTTAAATTTGGTATTTCTCCTTATTGGATTGATACTGCTGATATGAGTGGAGTTGTTAGTGGCCATACTTCAAGAGCTTGGCTTACAAATGTTCACTACTACCTAGGCTTTTTCTTCATTCAAGGTCACCTTTGGCATGCAATACGTGCTTTAGGCTTTGATTTCAAGAAGGTTACTGATTCAATTAGTAATCTTGATAACGCTAGGGTTACCCTCTCTGATTAATTATTGGTATTAAATTCCAATAAAAAAAGCCTCGTTTTAAGACGAGGCTTTTTTATGAAAAAATTAGTTTTTAATTTTCATTAGTTTTTATAGTTTTCAGGCTTTGCCCAAGGATCGATTCTTTTGGAGTCATCAGAATAATAAAAGAATTGAGATGCTCCAAAAACTGCTCCTAATCCACATAGTGCAGCTGCCACATTAAAACCACCTGATGGTTTGATTAAACCAATATCTGATGGGTGTGGAAGCTGAGTGGCGAAATCGAGAAGATGAGAAAAATCAATCATTGAGTAAAAAAATGTTTTTATTGATAACCCAGGTGGCCACTTTGCCAAACCCGTGTGTGTGGATATTACATTAATTTGAGAACCAAGAGAGATTTACAAAACTTTCTTAGTCATTTAAAACCCTTTAGGTTGTGATTTCCTCTTAGGAGGGAAGTCATTATCTATTTTTGCTTTAGGCCTATATTTTTTTTGAAACAAATAAAAAACCACTGCTAAAAGAGAAATTCCCAGTAGAGAAAACCAAATTATTGTTGCGATATATGGAAGTCCATGAAGGTCTTGCAATTCAAGTTGTAAAGCAGATTTCATTTTTTGATATTTAAATTTTTCTTGAGTATTTCCATGAAAACCTAGTTTAGTTGGGGTTTAAGCCAATTTGAAGAAAAAAAACTTTACTACTTCTTTATACGCCTTATAACTATTGGTAGTTTTTGAATTCAGCTGCCTGTAAGGTGTGTTTACCGTATTACGTCAAAAATCTTAAATCATGCAGACCTACGGAAACCCGGATGTCACCTATGGTTGGTGGGCTGGAAATGCTGGGGTTACAAACAAATCAGGTAAATTCATTGCTGCTCACATCGCTCATACTGGGCTAATTGCCTTTGCAGCAGGTGGAAGCACCCTTTGGGAACTAGCAAGATACAACCCTGAGATCCCAATGGGTCATCAGAGTTCTATTTTTCTTGCTCATTTAGCTTCTATTGGTATTGGCTTTGATGAGGCTGGTGCTTGGACAGGCGCAGGAGTAGCCTCTATTGCCATCGTACATTTGGTTCTTTCCATGGTTTATGGAGCCGGTGGACTATTGCACTCAGTGCTATTCGTTGGTGACATGCAAGATTCAGAGGTCCCTCAAGCTAGAAAGTTCAAACTAGAGTGGGATAACCCAGATAATCAGACTTTTATACTTGGACACCATTTGCTTTTCTTTGGTGTTGCATGTATTTGGTTCGTTGAATGGGCCAGAATTCATGGAATATATGATCCTGCCATAGGAGCTGTTCGGCAAGTTGAGTACAACCTTAATTTGACCAATATTTGGAACCATCAGTTCGATTTCTTGGCTATCGATAGTCTTGAAGATGTTTTGGGAGGCCATGCTTTCTTGGCTTTCTTAGAAATAACTGGTGGTGCGTTCCATATCGCCACTAAACAAGTTGGTGAATACACAAAGTTCAAAGGAGCTGGTCTTCTTTCTGCTGAAGCAATTCTCTCTTTCTCCTGCGCAGGCCTTGGTTGGATGGCTGTTGTTGCAGCCTTCTGGTGTGCCCAGAACACAACTGTTTACCCAGAAGCTTGGTACGGTGAAGCATTGAACTTGAAGTTTGGTATTGCTCCTTATTGGGTCGATAGTGTTGATCTGTCAGGAGGTCCAGCTTTCTTTGGTCATACCACTAGAGCAGCTCTAGCAAATGTTCACTATTACTTTGGTTTTTTCTTCCTTCAAGGGCATTTATGGCATGCTTTGAGAGCTATGGGATTTGACTTTAAGAGAATTCTTAAAGAGCCTCTTCCTGCTCAGCTCTACGAATAAAAAATTAAAAATTTGATTTTACAAAGAGAGGATTAAATCCTCTCTTTTTTTGTTTTTGCTCTTTTAAATTGATTATTTTTATTGATTCTTGAAATGAATAACTATCTATTCATTGCTTTAATTAATCTAATTAAGACTTAAATTCTCATTTATATATCTCGAAAAAACAATTTCAAACATAACGACCTTTAACTATTCTGCACATATCAATTCAACAGAGTGTAATCTGCACGCATATTTCCCTGATTCGCTTAGAAATTATGCAGAGCTATGGAAATCCAGACGTTACTTACGAGTGGTGGGCTGGTAATTCTGTGGTCACCAGTCGCTCCGGTCGATTCATAGCCTCCCATATTGGGCATACAGGCTTGATCGCATTCGCGGCTGGAGGAAGTACCCTTTGGGAACTTGCTCGCTACAACCCAGAGATCCCTATGGGGCATCAAAGCTCCTTGTTTTTAGGGCATCTTGCCGCCTTTGGCGTTGGTTTTGATGAGGCTGGTGCCTGGACTGGTGTAGGTGTGGCAGCCGTAGCCATTGTTCACTTGGTTTTATCAATGGTTTATGGAGGTGGTGCTTTATTGCACGCCGTTTATTTTGAGGCTGACGTTGCAGATAGCGAGGTTCCAAGAGCTAGAAAGTTTAAATTGGAGTGGGATAATCCAGATAATCAGACGTTTATTCTTGGCCACCATTTATTCTTCTTTGGTATGGCTTGCATAGCCTTTGTTGAATGGGCAAGAATCCATGGTATATACGATCCAGCTATTGGTTCAGTAAGACAGGTTAATTACAATCTTGATTTGACAATGATATGGAATCGTCAATTTGATTTCATAGGAATTGATAGTCTTGAAGATGTAATGGGTGGTCATGCTTTCCTTGCTTTTGCTGAATTAACTGGAGCAACTATCCACATGGTTGCAGGATCAACGCAATGGGAAAATAAGAGACTAGGTGAATGGAGTAAGTACAAAGGAGCTGAATTGCTTTCTGCTGAAGCAGTTCTTTCTTGGTCTCTTGCTGGTATTGGTTGGATGGCAATTGTTGCAGCATTTTGGGCAGCTACAAATACAACTGTTTATCCTGTTGAGTGGTTTGGAGAGCCTTTGAAGTTACAGTTCTCAGTTGCACCTTATTGGATAGATACAGCCGATAGTGCCGATATAACAGCTTTCTATGGCCATACAACAAGAGCAGCATTAGTTAATGTTCATTATTACTTTGGATTTTTCTTTTTACAGGGACATTTCTGGCATGCTTTGCGTGCTTTAGGATTCGACTTCAAAAAAGTTTCCGAGGCAATAGGTAACAGTCAAGGAGCAACTGTTAGAGTTGAGGGTGCAGGCTTTAATGGAAGAGCACCAAGATAAATCCATTTACAAATAAAAAAAATACCTACCTTCGGGGGGTATTTTTTTTTGTTTTTTTTTAGTAAAAAGTGTTTTTTTTGTAAAAAAAGACAGATACCTATAAAGACCTCTAACTATTCTGGTAAAAACAATTCCAATAAGTGTAAGGTAGCCAAAATTTCGACTTTAATTCCTTAATTATGCAGACCTACGGAAATCCAGACGTCACCTATGGGTGGTGGGTTGGTAATTCTGTGGTGACCAATCGCGCAGGTCGATTCATAGGGTCACATATAGGCCATACAGGTCTTATTTGCTTTGCAGCAGGTGGAAGCACCCTTTGGGAGCTTGCTCGCTACAACCCAGAAATACCAATGGGACATCAAAGTTCCATATTCCTTGCTCATTTAGCCTCTCTTGGAATTGGCTTTGATGAAGCTGGTGTATGGACAGGAGCTGGTGTAGCAACGATTGCTATTTTCCATTTAATTTTTTCAGCTGTGTATGGAACAGCTGGATTAGCTCATTCGCTCTTATTTGATCCGGACTTGAAAGATGGTCCTATACCTACTACTAAGAAATTCAAATTAGAATGGGATAACCCAGATAATTTGACATTTATTCTTGGCCACCATTTGATTTTCTTTGGTGTTGCAAATATTTGGTTCGTTGAGTGGGCAAGATGGCATGGGATCTACGACCCAGCAATAGGTGAAATCAGAACAATTTTCCCTGGATATGGCGATTTTGGAATGGTTTATGGACATCAGTTCGATTTCCTTACTATTGACAGCCTTGAAGAAGTAATGAGTGGACATGCATTCTTGGCATTTGTTCAAATAAGTGGAGGTGCATGGCACATAGCTACAAAACAGCTAGGTGAATACACTGAATTCAAAGGTAAAGGATTGCTCTCAGCAGAGGCAGTACTTTCTTGGTCCCTTGCTGGTATTGGTTGGATGGCAATTGTTGCTGCATTCTGGTGTGCACAAAATACAACTGTTTATCCAATTGACTGGTATGGAGAGCCTCTAGCTTTGAAATTTGGAATCTCTCCTTATTGGGTAGATACAGGAGATGTATCAGATAGCACTGCGTTTTTAGGTCATACAACTAGAGCAGCTTTGTCAAATGTTCACTACTACTTTGGATTTTTCTTTATCCAAGGTCATATCTGGCATGCTCTTAGAGCTATGGGCTTTGATTTCCGTCGTGTTGTTGGCTCAGTAGCTTCTTTAGCGACAACTGAGAGCTAGTAAATTCAAGCTCTCATTTCTATTAAAAAGCCTCATCAGATTTGATGAGGCTTTTTATTGGGGAGAATAATTAAAAATCGCTCAATTTTTATCATCTTTGTCGTCATTAATAGAATCTTCAGAAGGAATTTCTGTTTCGCTAATTGAAAAAATTTCAGGCTTTGTTGTTACTTCAGGTTCAGGGGTGACTTCAGATTTAGTGATTGCTTCGGGCTCAGCTTTCACTTCAGGTTCAGGGGTGACTTCAGATTTAGTGATTGCTTCGGGCTCAGCTTTCACTTCAGGTTCAGGGGTGACTTCATGTTCAGTGATTGCTTCTGGCTCAGCTTTCACTTCAGGTTCAGGGGTGACTTCAGGTTCAAGGGTGACTTCAGGTTCAGGGGTGACTTCAGGTTCAGGGGTGACTTCAGGTTCTGGGGTGACTTCAGGTTCAGGGGTGACTTCAGTTTCAGGGGTGACTTCAGGTTCAGGGGTGACTTCAGTTTCAGTGATTACCTCTGGCTCAGCTTTTACTTCGGGCTTTTGGGTTGATTTAGGTTGAGACTCGGTTGGTTCATCTGTCAGTTGAGTTGGTTCTTGATCTAATTTTGATTGAATTAGATCTTTAACTATCAAAAAAAGCTTTTTAAAATTTGAGAAGAGTTCTTTTGAATTTTCATATATGTCTTTAAGAATGCTTTTAATTTCCTGTGCCTTATCACCTTTGTTAAAGAATAGCAAGGCGGAAACTACTGATACTGAGATTAATATGAAAATAAATAGGGTAAGCATTTTTTTTGATCAGTTAGATATCTTTAAGATCGCTTTTTATTCCGATGCTATCAAGTGCTTATTTACATTGAACAACGAAATTAGGCGTTCCCTGCTTAAAATTAATCTCTTGTGAGAAATTTAATTTTTTATGAATAAAGTCAAACTTACTATTTTTTTTGATGGTGGATGCCCCTTATGTAAAAGAGAGGTTGATTTCTTGCAATCAAGAAATCAAAAGGAATATCTAAAATTTATTGACATTAACAGTTCTGATTTTTCTTTAGATCTTAAATACGGAATTACTTACAAACAAGCCATGGAGAGAATCCATGGCTTAAAAAGTGATGGTTCAGTAATCAAGGATATCAAGGTTTTTCAAGACGCTTATGACTTGATTGGCTTGGGTTGGATTTTTGTCCCAACAAAATTACCCGTTTTTGATAAATTTATTGGGTTTATATATGGATTATGGGCAAAATATAGATTGAAAATCACTTTTCGACCTTCTATCGAAAAGCTTTGTGAAGAGAGAGGTTGTGATCTATATTGATTATTTATATCTAAAATATGATTGATTAAAGTATTTTAGATTTGAGATTTTTAAGATAGTAGATTTACTATCCAAAAGTGGTACTGTTAAATCCCCAATTAGATGCTTTAATATCGGAAAATTCAATATAAATTCTATCCGTATTTATATTTGTTTTGGATGCAATTAAATCGCATAAAGACTTGCTCATTGAAGAAGGACTTAGTGAGCCAATTGATTTGACTTTGATAAAACAACATGGTTCATCCGATCCAGCAAATGTCATTTTTAGATCTCTTTGTATCACTGTCATTACGTAATTTTCAGGCTTCCCAGTTAGATCAGCAATCATTTTCGAAATATCTTTTTGGAGCAAATAATCATTTTCTACAATGCTTTTTGAGGATGTGTTGACTTGTATGAATGGCATGAATTGGTCAGTCTTTGACAAATACTAATACTCAAATGGGCAATTGGTTTGTTTTTAATTTAGAAAGACTCTGCATTCTTCATTCAGAGGCTTGGCAAAAAATATTTTTAAAATCTTAAAAAAATAGAAAGATCCTGTTTATTCTCCTTTTGGAGCCTCAATAGTTTTGTTTTTCAAGTAAATTGTTCAAGAGTTCTGGAATAAAATGAATCAGAATTATCAAGCTATTGTTCAAGAAACATCAGAAGATATATCTTCGAATGATCAAACTTTTTTACTTGGTGGAGCTTTGATATTTTTCAATTTATTTGTAATGTTTTTCGTAGGATTGTATTGGATGAATCCTGTGATTCATGAATTCATCTCAGGAACGCCTCTTTTGTGAAAATCATTAGATATTTACTCTTACATTAATTTGTCTTATCAATGCATATAAAAACCTTACATAGGAGAGATAATTGCATTATTCAGATGAATTATCATCTTTAACCCATGAATTTTGATCTTCTTTTCTCAAAAATAATAAAATATCTGCTCAGCTTTTTCATCATATTTTTTGGCGTGAATCCAGTCTTTGCAGGAGCTAACGTGGCAGTTAAAGGTGAGGGCGACGAAGTTCCAAGCTACGTTCGATCTGACATCACTGGATTTGATTTTCATGGAGAAGACTTGCATCTTTCTTCAATAGCTGGAGCTATGGCAAGAGATGCTGATTTTAGTGATGTTGATCTTCATGGAACAACATTAACTTTGTCTGATCTCAAAGGTTCAAACCTCAATGGTATAGATCTAACTGATACTCTTTCCGACAGGGTTAATTTTCAGAAAACAGACCTTAGGAATGCGGTTTTGATAAACATGATCGCCTCAGGCAGTAGCTTTGCTGGTGCACAAATTGAAGGAGCTGATTTCACATTCGCAATTCTTGATAGTGAGGATCAAAGAAATCTTTGTAAAATAGCTGATGGTGTGAACCCAACTACTGGTGTTTCTACGAGGGAAAGTCTTGAATGCGTAGGAGATAAAGATTCATATAAACCTGCCATGCCATCGGCTTAAGTTCCAAGAAAAAGCCCATAAAAAATTTGTTATAAAAAAATTAGTTGCAATTTTATTTGTTTTAAGTTTTCTTGATAAAAGAGACCTATTTTATCGTGAAAAACTTCTGGCCTAACCGACCTAATGCAGAAGGCTTCTCAATTCAAAATCTTTCTCGTAAATATCGTTCGAAGATTTCAATTTTCTCTTCTAATAAAATTTCAGATCAATCTCAGGATAATAATAATTTAAAATATATAAAAGAAGAAGTTAAAAAGATTTCGATCGACGATCTTTCTATAAAAACCATACATTGGGCAAATAGAGATTTCTCAGAATATAAAGAGGCGGCTTGAATTTTACTTTTTTGAGGATATATTTTTTGCATCTTTTATGTTTTTAGTAAGAGGAATTGTTGATAAAATAAAAGAAATTACAAATAATAAAGTAATACCAACAAGGCTATAAAAAGTTAGGTTGGAGAGTTCTAACTCTCCAAATGATACTGTTAGGTATAAATTCAATTAAATTGACTGTTGATTTGTTAAGATTTTAGCAATAATTAGATTTTTTATAATTATTATTTTTGTCTTTTAAGATTTACACATATTTTTTCTTTCCATCAGCACCTATTTTGTAAATGCCTCCTTTTGGTCCAACAAATAGCATTTCACCATTAATTTTTGATTTGCCAAATTTACTTAATCTTGATCTATGAATATCTGCTTTTTCTCTTAGCTCGTCCTCTGAGTACCATGTCCCTAATGGGATATTCTTAGAAGGATCAAGTAAAAGAGAATTTGTAAATTCCTCTGATATCCTTTCCCGGCGAACATTTATATTCTTGAATCTTTTCTTGAATCTTTCCATTAAACTCTTTTTGTTGGAAAACTTTTTTCTCTTATTTGAAATTAAGAATATATATATAAAGAATATTATTAGAAAAATCGGGATTAATCTCACTATGTACAAATATAATCTAATTCTATTAAAGCAATTTCTTGGAATAAAGCCAGTTGATTGAAAACTATAATATTGATTTATCTTGACTTGCCCTCTTTATTTTCTCTTGATAATTAAATCGAAGCCAAGATTAGTCTTTCTTGAAAGTATTTCTCTTTTTAAAATTCCTTTTTTGAATAAACTGATAATTATAATTATTGATTCAAAAAAAAGATATATAACAGAAAATATTAGGATTATAAAATTATGAGTAATCGAATTATTTTTGTTTTGTTTTGTGTTGTCTTGATTTTTCATCCTAGTAAGGTCCGAAATGAGTTGAGCATTCGGCTCCACAATAGGCACCTATATTAATCGCCTGATTTAAATTTAGTTTTGCAGAAAGTGCAGCAGTAACTCCTCCTGCAAAGCAATCTCCACATCCATAGGTATCTATCTCTTTTGAGCTAGGTGTAATTGATTTGTAGTGTTGATTGTTAGGGAAAATGGTTCCACCTGATTTCCCTTTTGTGGCTATGTATAAATCTGGTTGAGGTATAAGTTCTTGATGATTTATTTTCTCGCCAGGATCAAGAGCACTGCCAATTAATGCGTTAATTCTTACTTTTGATTCCTTTAAGAGGTTTTCACCTGCTCGCGGAGTGGCAGAGAGAAATTTGGCTTTTCTGGCCAGCCTTAGCCCTTCCTTGTCAGTAGCGGTTACAAAAATACCATCGTAATTTTTCATTTCATTCCATGGGAGATCGTCAGAAGCGATTGGTTGTAATCTCTCTCCAATAACTGTAATTGCTCTTTCTCCATCTTTGGTGATAAGGCTAATACCTTTTCTAGTTGGTTTTTTACGCCAAGCTACTTTTAAATTTAAACCGAGTTTGGTAAGTCTTTCATATGATTTTTCACCATAACTGTCTTTCCCTAGTGAGGTGATTAAATCAACAGGCTCATTTATTAATCTTGCCATCTGAACAGCTGCAACTGCCGCACCTCCTGCTGCTTCCTCAAAGCATTCGTTCGCATGTGAAATTTCTCCTGCTAATGGAAGCTGATCGACTTTTAAGAATGTTATCCATTCAACATGGCCAATTACTGCTAGTTTAAGTTTAGGCAGGTTCAATATTTCTTTGGGCGCATTAATTTCCATCCTTAACTATAAAAGTTATTTCTAATATAGTTATTTTAGTTCATAGATAAAACTATTATATTTTTTTTATAAAATAGAAAAGGTTTATAATGTTTCTGATATGTTATCTTTTATCAAATAAAAAAAATCTTATGATTAGTCAGTCAAAATGGTTGAAATGGGTTTATTTGTTATTAGCTATATTAGGAGCTGTTTTGCCTACACTTGCAAATATTGAATTTGCAAAAAGTTTTGGGCCTTCTTTTGATATTCAATTATTTATAGAGTTGGCTAATAATAATCCAGCCTCTCAGTCCTTATCTAGAGATCTATTAATTGGATCAACAGCTGTCTTTATTTGGATAATTTCCGAATCAAGAAGACTAGAGATGAAAAATTTATGGATTGTAATATTAGCTACATTTACAATCGCATTTGCCTTTTCTGCCCCTCTCTTTTTATATTTAAGGGAATTAAGAATAGAAGAAATGAATAGGATTTAAATTAATTTAATAGTTCTAGTTATTTTTATTTGATATTCTTAGAAATAGGTAGTAAAAATATACAAATAAGACTAATAATTAACCACAATTGTAAGGCTGTTCCGTAGTTATCAACTAATTTGCCAGCCATCCATGGTACGGTTAGAGAACTAAAGCCAAAACACTGAGAATATAAAGCTATGGCTGAACCTTGATATTTAATTGGAGAAGTTTTTATTATTGCATCTGAAGCAGATGGTAGAAATATGCATAGGGAAATGGTTAGAGGTACGAAAGCTATAAGTATTAGTAAATCTCCATGAACTAAGAAATTCGATAACGATAAGAAAATAGAACCTATAAGAAGTAATATTAAGCATATTCTAAATTTAAAAGATGATCTTTTATCTCTTAAAATATAACCAACTGGCCATTGAAAAATAGCAACTAAAATAAGTTTAATTGTTACTAATGTGGCGACTCTTTCCTCCGTTAATGGTGGTCTTATGACCCCTCCATTTGCTAAATCTAGTGGTAGAATACTTTGCAACAAACTCATTACTCCTGTTATAAATAAAGTTATTAATAATAAAGGAAATAAACTTCTTAACCATTTTTTATTTGATATTTTCTCTTTACATTTGTATTTGGCTTTTAAATCATCTTTGGATTGGTATTGAGTATGTTTATTTTGTGATTCAAACTTATTAATTAGCATGTTAAATATATATAACATGCAAGCAATATCTATAAAATATATCATTCTTGCCAATTCAAAGTATGTTCCAAGAGTGCCTAAAAAAACCCCAACAGTCACACCAATTGCATCAGCACTTCTTGCAAGTGAATACCCTTCACTTGACTTGATGTAATTATTGCAATTTAAAGGGACTCCTAATTCTGCTGAAGGCCAATAAATTCCAGCCGCTGCCCCTAAAAAAAACTGACCACAAAGATACGATATGTAGTCCTGCGAATGAAAAAGAATAAAGTCAGACAATATTGCTACTAAGCATGCAGCTTCAATTGCTTTTGCATAGCTTAATTTTTTGTCAAGTAAATACCCTGTTCCTAATCTTGTCGTTATTCCTGCAAATGCAGCAATAGTGATCCCACTTCCGATTTGTCCAGCTGTAAAGCCTAAAGTATTAAAAATTATTGGACTTAAATACAATACCCCACCTGCTCCTATCGCTGTCCAAAATCGAGCCTTTATGATTAATCTTAGGGATACTGGGAATCTTTCCCAATAATTTCTAACACTAGAAGTTGAGAACAAATTCATTCATTAAAAAATTAGTTGTTCTTGGAACAGTTGGAAGCTTACTAGCTCCTTATTGTGTTTATCCAAAACTTCATGCAGCGGAGAGATTTGAAATCCATTTTGATGGAATGTCTATTCCAATTTCTATTAAAGAATTGATTGATTGGAGTAATGGTTTAGAGGAAACAAATTCAGAATTGGCAAGCTGGCTCAATTTACTTGGCTTTAAAGAAAGGAAAGGTTTGGCAAAGTTTTTAAATACACCCTTGGTAAGAGATAAAAGTATGGCAAGACAAATTTTACGAAGTTGGTCTGGCCGCAAATTACTTGATGAAGTAAGTGATCTAATACTTATGGATGAAGATAGCTCTGGTGAGAGTGTTCTAGATACTTTGGAAAACCTTCTAGCGAAAAAGGACGAGGTGACAACTTTTGATCTTCTAAATTCACTTTCTGTTAAAGCAATTCATATAGATTTAGATGGGTGGATTGAAGTTGCTAAAAATTGGAGAAGTGAATTAAATAAACAACAAAAACTCATATCAGATTTGGGAAAAATTAATGAAATATCTGCTAAAAGGGAGGAACGTAATGTATTACCTTTCGAAATTAAAGAAACTGAATATAAATTGGTTTCCTTAATTGTGCCTCATCGAGATGAGCCTTTAAATTTAGAGGTTTGGAACCCATCCTTTAGAGAGGAAACAAGAAAAAACTGGGTTTTGTTAATGCCAGGATTGGGAGGTGATCGTAATCATTTTAATTGGCTGGCAAGAAGTCTTAGTCATAATGGTTGGCCTGTTGTAGTTCTTGATCATCCAGGAAGTGACTCGTTAGCATTAGAAGCCTTAGTCAAAGGAAGACTTCCCCTCCCTGGCGCTGAAGTTATCCCTGATCGATTGAATGATTTAGATAGTGTTCTTAAGGCAAAAGAATTAGGAAAGATTGATATTTTAATTGAGAACGTTGTCTTGATGGGTCATTCTTTAGGAGCTCTCACTGCTATTTTGGCTTCAGGAGTTGAAATAGATGATCGTCTTGAGAATAGATGTCAGGAGGTTTTTGATAATCTTTCTCTTACTAATTTATCTTCACTATTGCAATGTCAGCTAGTTGATATCAGTTTGCCAGAACGAAAAAGTATGGAAAATCTTTCATCAATTATTGGTATGAATAGTTTTGGGAGTTTCTTGTGGCAAAAGAATTTAGCTAAACAGATAAATGTTCCTCTTTTTCTGACTGGAGGAACTTTTGATTTGGTCACACCATCTATTAGTGAACAACTTGGATTATTGCTTTCTGTGAGTTCTAGCCCATTTAGCAGAGTCCTTTTAATTGAGGGGGCTAGTCATTTCTCACCTATTAGAGTGGAGGGGCAGATGTATCACTCCGAAGGTAAGGATTTATTTAATCTAGGAGAATCAATTGTTGGTTATCACCCACTTTCAGTACAGAGTTTATTATCTTTTGAGATAATAAACTTTCTAGAAAAATTAGAGGAGAAAGAATCAATTCCATCTAATACAAATTTAACTAAAGATGAGCTAACATTTCATATTTTGGATAGTAATACAATTGAAAAGCTTATCGAAATTCAATAGCTTACCCTTGGGTCAATAAATGCAATAACAATATCTATTACAATACTAATAAATACAACAAGACTTGATATTACAACAACTATTCCTTGTACAACTGCATAGTCTCTCTGGTTAATCGCCTCTTGGAGTCCAAGAGCAATACCAGGCCAGGAAAATGTGATTTCAATTAAAAGGGCACCACCAATTAAAGAAGAAACTGTTAATCCAGTAATTGTCAATATTGGAAGTAGTGTATTTGGTAAAGCATGTTTAAAAAGAACTCTCATATCACTTATGCCACGACTTCTTGCAGCCTCGATATAATCTTTTTTTAAAATCTCCTCCAAGTTCAATCTTAATGAACGACTAAATATTCCGCTTAATAATATCCCCAGAGTGAGAGAAGGTAATATTAAATGTTTAAAAGAACTAAAAAATACCTCAATGTTTTTATTTAAAAGACTATCTAAAAGTAAAAAACCAGTAAGTGGAGGAGGCGAACTCAGTCCAGGGGGTAATCTTCCACCAATGGGTAGCCAACCAAGCAATACGGCAAAAATTATTTGAATTAGCATCGCTGCCCAAAAAGGGGGTAGAGCGTAGGTCCCAATACCAAACAGCCTTCCAAAAAAATCTATTTTCCCCTTTGGTTTAACTGCACCTAAAAAACCAATTAAATATCCAACTAATGATGCTATTAATATTGCAAAAAAAGCTAATTCCAAACTTGCTGGAAGAGCTCTGGAAATAATTACTTTTACAGGTTCTTGTGTGTTTAAAGAGATTCCTAAATTTCCATGCAGTAAGTGATTTATATATTCAAGGTATTGATTAATTAAAGGTTTATCTAATCCAAGTTTGATTCGAAGACTTTCTCGTGCAAATTCATTAGCACGCGTACCTAGAATTGCATCTACGGGGTCGCCTGGTGCGATTCTAAGTAATATAAAAACCAAGCTGGAAATGATCCAAAGCATAATTGGCAATAGAGCTAATCTCGAGAGGATATATTTGAAAAGTTCCTTTTTAGGTGTCAAAACTAATCTCTTTTTAAGTTTTTTAGAATAATTAATCCATCCCTTGAGAATTCTGGTTGACTTATATCTTTTAAAGACCAAGCTTTAGGATTGACTAGCCAAACAGGGAGGTAGGCACTTTCTTTTGCTGCAAGTTCTTCCACTTTTATTAAATTCTTTAATCTTAATTCCCCCTCTAATTCTTCACTTTTTTGCAATAATTCTTTCACTTCATGATTACCCCAGAAACTACCACTGAAAACAGCTTCGCCCTTGAGGCAAATATTATCTTCTATTTCATTACAACTTAATAAAGGATTTAAATATGCTTCTGGGTCTGGATATGCTCCAGTCCAATCTAGTATCACTGCTTCAAAAGCTCCTTCAGAAAGTTGCTTGTAAACGGTGGTTGATTCAATTCCATTTAAAGTTATTTTTATACAATCAGATAAATCTCTTTTAATTTGATCTTTCCATGTAAGGGCCAGTAATTTATCAGCAGGTACATTTGATCTAAATGTTAGTGGAATAGTAAGAATATCCGTTTCACAATAACCTTCTTTCTTTAGTAAGAATCTTGCAAAATCAGGATCATATTTAGGCCATGGAGAAAGTTCTTTTTTATGTAATTGAGGAGGCACTATTGATCTGAGAGGTTTTCTAAGCCCAAAACTTACTTGCTGACTAATTAGTTCTCTATCAAGTGTATAAGAAATTGCCTCCCTAATTGTTTTATTTTTTAAAGGAAATTTGTTGCTTCTCAAAGTGATAAACCCTATCTCAAGAGGTTCACCTTGACCTGAGTTAAGCTTTTCATTTTTGACCATATTATTTAATGCTAAACGCTGAATATCATCTATTGAATTTGAGATAAGTACGTCAACTTCTTTCGCTTTAATGGCTCCAAAAAGAGTACTAGAATTACTATAATTAATAAAGTCAATACCTTTGTTTAATGGCTTTTGGCCCCAATAGTTTTTGTATGGTTTGATTATTTGTTGATTTGAGCTGAAATCTTCTAATAAGTAAGGACCAGTGCCTATAAAAGTTTTATTGTTAAACTTATTTTTGTATTTCGAATATGAACTAGGAGATATAGGTGTTAAATTTACTGATGTTAATAGACTTTTTAAAGAACTCGAGGGCTTCTTTAACTTTATTCTTAGGAGAAATTCATCTTTAACTTGAATAGCCTCTACCTTGTCATTTAATAGATAATTTAAAGTACCTATCTTCATGAAGCGATCAAGACTAAACTTCATCGCTTTTGCATTGAAAATACTTCCATCGTGAAAAGTAACATTTTCTCTGAGGGGTACATCTATTCGCATTCCATCCTTGCTCACTCTTGGTAAATCATTAGCCAAGCTTGGGTAAAGATTCCCTTCCTTATTTATTTTGTACAAAGTATCACCTAGAGCACTTAATATTTGTATTGTTCTAAGAGTATTTGCCTGAGCAGGATCAAGAGAATCTATTTTACCTGCACTTGCTACAATAATATTTTCTCTTCTATTACTTTGAACACATGAAAACTGTAGAAGGACTAAGAGAATGCTTGATAGGTATAAAGTATTATTAATATAATTTTTTTTGAACATTGAGTGGAATTTTCTAAAAAGATTTTTAAGATCACTTATTAATGTTTTGGCGATACTTGTTTGATTGATATCTCAAACACAGGAGATCCATTAGAATTAAGTGGCCATTCACGAACCCAGCATTTTTTATAAGCATTATCTATTCCTAATACTTGAAAAAGTTTTTCTTGATTCTTTAGGTAAACACAATCTCCTTGATTAATATTCTTTTCAACTTCTTTTCTGGTCTTTTCAATTACGTTTTTGGATGATGTCATGGTTTAGTTTCGAAAAGAAACTTAAACGAAAATTTCTTTTGTTCTATTTATATAATTAGCTAATTAATTTTGATTTGACTAGTTTTCGTTAGCTAAAGGCAACCCATTGTTGCGGCAATTCTTTTAACTTGTGATAAATTTTTTATATCTAAAAGAGCCTCTTCAAGTTGACCTTGCTTAATCTTGTGAGTAATAACTACTATCTCTGCTTCTTCCTCTGTTACATCAAACTGCACAATTGACTCAATAGATATTCTCTTTTGTCCGAAAATAGTACCTATTTCTCCAATAACTCCAGGACTATCGTTGGCAATTAGCCGTATGTAATTTTTTTTCGTGATTTGTTTCTTTTCTGCTACGTGACAACTTCTCCAACTCTTTGCAGATAGAAGTGGGTCTAAACTAAATATATTGTTATCACTCATAGACTGAATACCTGCGATATTAAGGATGTCTGCAACGACAGCTGAGGCAGTTGGACCTGATCCTGCACCTGGTCCAAAAAACATTACTTGCCCGATAGGATTTCCTTCAACAAGAATTGCGTTGTTCACTCCATTTACCCCTGCTAATGGATTATCTTCTGGAACTAAAGTGGGCTCAACCCAT
The DNA here is from genome assembly GCF_059772405.1 of Prochlorococcus sp. MIT2304. NCBI lineage: Bacteria > Bacillati > Cyanobacteriota > Cyanophyceae > Synechococcales > Prochlorococcaceae > Prochlorococcus > Prochlorococcus sp. MIT2304. The sequence continues at coordinate 699,549 of NZ_CM186286.1, read as the reverse complement.
ATTGATAGGGGTTTACTCCCGTTGATCTGGGATGGAGAGTTATCCTTTTCAGAAATAGCTAAAAGTTTAATTCCATATCCTAATTTTCTAGCGTAATTAACATCTACCGCCTCTAGGCGGTTTATTCCAGTTGTTGGAATGCTAGATCTGTTAATTGCTCCCCCAAATGCAAGTCCACTAAGGATTGCAATTTTGTCGGCTGCGTCTAATCCCTCTACATCAGCGGCTGGGTCACTTTCTGCATATCCAAGCTCTTGGGCGTCTTTTAAAACATCAGCATAATTAACTCCTTCTTTATCCATTCTGGAAAGTATGTAATTAGTTGTTCCATTTATTATTCCGCTTACTTTTGTTATTTGATTTCCCCCTAAAGATTGCTTTAAAGGCTCGATTATTGGGATTCCTCCTCCTACAGCCGCTTCGATGAGGACATAAACCCCGGCGGCTTTCGCTTCATATGAAATTTCTTCACCATGCCTTGCAATTACTGCTTTATTTGCTGTGACAACAGACTTGCCTGCTCTTATGGCTTGGATGATTAGTGATTTTGCAGGCTCGATACCACCCATCACTTCAACAACTATTTGAATTTGGGGATTGTTTACTATTTCTATTGGATTTGTCGTAAGGATTGAATCTGGTATGTTGATTTGTCTTTTCTTTTGGAGATCTCTTACAGCAATACCAATAAGTTCAAGTTCACTAACCAATGGATGTCTATCATTTGGGTTGTTAATGATATTTGCGACACCCTGCCCAACAGTGCCTAGGCCAAGTAAACCGATACCAATTTTTTTCATGTTTTATAAGGCGATAATTTTGTTCAAATACTATTTATTCGTTATTTGAGCTTGGTAATGAGAGGTTTTTAGCTTGAGATCTCATTTTCAGGAATATGTTGAGAAAACCGTTTGCTCTTGATGGGGTCAAGCTTTTGCTTAATCCTGTCATCTCAATGAATTTTTCATCTATTGAGAGTACTTCAAAAGGGGTAAGTTCATTCAAAGCTTCTATAAGAAAAGCAAGCAATCCTTTTGTTATGAGTGCATCTGAATAGCCTTTCCATTGAATTTTTCCATTCATAAGAATTCCAAGAACATATACTTCTGAAATGCATCCTTTTACTTTAGTAGTCTCTATACGAAGATCCTCATTTAGTAATGGCAAGCTTTTAGCTAGCCATAAGATATATTCATAGCGTCTTCTGGGATCTGAGGTTGATTGAAGACGCTCTATGAGATTATCCAATGAATCACTTCCATAAGATTTTTCTTTGATTTCAGTCACCTCTGCAGATCAATAATTGATTTATCTTAAACCCTAACTAATTATTTAGTTGCTTCAATTTGATGAAGACCTTTTTCGCTAATCCAACCATTAAATGGTAGGTCCCATTTATCTCTAGGCAGTGGTTTTTTAGATATGCAATTATTACTGATCACTACAAATGAAGGTATTGAAAACCACAAATCTTTTTGTCGAAGACGATCAAAGTACCCTCCTCCATAACCTAATCTGTAGCCATCTTGATCTATAGCTATCGCAGGGACAAGCAGAATAGACATATCATTAGGGTTGATAGCATTTTCTTGCTTTGGTGCTGGTATTTTGTTTGAATCCAGGACTAATTGATTATTTGACCAATGATGATAACTAATAGTTTTAGCTTTACAACTTGATGGTAGAGCAAATTTTTCATCGCTATTGTCTTTGATAAATCTTATATCTACTTCTCCTTTTAATGGCCAATAAATACCTATATATTTTCCTTTAATATGATATTTAGGTAAAAGTATTTTTAATGCTAATTCTACATTTTTTTTTATTCTATCATGTAATAAGGATGAGTTCGACTTTCGTATTAAATTATATTCTTTTCTTTTAATCTCTTTAATTAATTTAATATCTTCATGCTTATTTTTCATGAAATATTTTAGTTGAATTTGATTCGAATTATTTAAGATAGATTCCAGTAAGAGCAATTGCTAGTGCATCTGCAGCATCATCAGGCTTTGGCGGTGAAGTGATACTAAGCTCATCCATCACAGAGCTCAAAACCTCATCTTTATCTGAATGACCATAGCCAGTAACAGCAAGTTTGATTTGCATTGGTGGGAATTCTTGAATTGGAAGATTGTGTTTTCCTAATGTCATCATTATGACTCCCCGAGCTTGGACAACGCTAATTGTTGTGCTTGAGCGGTAGAAAAAAAATTTTTCTACCGCTGCACAACTTGGATTCCACTTGCTTATTATTGAGCTTAAATCATTTGAAATTTCTACGAGTCTATTTTCTTCTTTTTGTGTTGATTTTGTTTGTATGATCCCGCAATCAATCATTATTTTCTTTCCTTCTATTTCATCAATAATTCCATATCCTACTCTTGCTAGTCCTGGATCTATCCCAATTATTCGCACTTAATTTTTTGTGGCTAGTTCAAATTCAGAAACATCATCACTTTCATTTCTCTCAAATACTTTACAAAAAGCTTTTACAACTCTATCTCCAGAATCGACTGTTTCAAGAGGGTCTTTTCGAAGTCTGTGCCTTAAAGCCGTTGAGACAACGCGAGCAATATCTTCTTCGGTTACCTCTTTCCTTCCTTCAAAGGCTGCAAGTGCTCTAGCTGCTCTATTTGTAACAATATCTCCTCTAAGACCATCAACATCAAGTTCACCACAAACTGCAGAAATCCTTAGCCTGAGATCTTCATCGATAGAAACCTCGTTGAGTAAGTTTTGAGCATCAACCACTTTTTTCTGAAGAATGTCTTGTTTTGCCTGAACCAAATCGCTAAAAGCATCAGGATTATTGTCAAAGGCTGTACGTTGGTCAACAACTTGAACGCGAAGTTTTGCTTCCCTTACTGTTCTTACCTCTACGCTCATTCCAAATCTATCAAGTAATTGCGGCCTCAATTCTCCTTCCTCAGGGTTACCTGAACCAATAAGTACAAACCTTGCCGGATGTCGTACCGATATCCCTTCTCGTTCAACTGTATTCCAGCCTGAGGCGGCAGAGTCAAGAAGTACGTCAACAAGGTGATCGTCTAGTAAGTTGACCTCGTCAACATACAACAATCCTCTATTCGCTTTTGCTAGAAGTCCTGGCTCAAAGGCTCTAACTCCCTCACTTAGAGCCTTTTCAATATCAATAGTTCCACAAAGCCTATCCTCAGTAGCGCCTAATGGAAGATCAATCATCGGTACTTGTTTCTCCCCTTTTTGAATATCACCACCCCCTTCTATTTTCTCTCTGACATCATTGCTTTGAAGGTCTGGATCATCAAGAGAACTGTTATAGGGATCTCCTTCAACAACTTCAATAGCAGGTAAAAGATCCGCAAGTGCTCTTATTGTGGTTGACTTTCCAGTGCCTCTATCACCCATTATCATCACTCCGCCAATCCTCGGATCAATAACATTTAAAAGAAGCGCTAGCTTCATTTCCTCCTGTCCAATCACTGAGGTGAAAGGAAAAACTCTGCGTTTTCTAGTTGAACTCACTTTCTTAGTACCATTAACAAGATTGTTTCATAAGCAGGCCACTTTGAATTGATTAAGTTCAAAAAAAAAACGATAATAAATAGCAAAATTTTATTTAAGCCGGTACAAAATTTAATTTTGATTACTTGATTTTTGATCTGGCACTAAAAATGGTACTAATTCTGCGGATAGATTTCTTATCAACTCTGCAGATCTTGGATCGTTAAAGGGGCCTTTAACGATAAAACTTGCGAATGCTCTGGAGTTATAAGGAGTTTGAATTAGAGCGGTATCTGAATAAGCGATTCCAATATCACCAGTTTTGTTGTGAACTAAATAACCTTTTAATGAAAGATGATAGTCAGGTTCTCGAGACTCTTTCCCCAGACCTCTTAAAATTCCAGATGGTATTAGCGTATTTGTTCTTGATTTTTGCATTATTTCTCTAAAAATATCTCTAGAACTAACATTAAGTAGATAACCATTGTCTACAAGAGCCATTGCTAATGATAGATCCTTTGTAGATGTAAGATTTGTTCCATCTAGGTCAGGAAGATAGTTATTTATCTGTGTATTTTTCAAGCCAATTTCTTTGAATTTTTCATTAACTATTTTTATTCCTCCTATTCGTTTTATTAGTAAATTAGTTGCTGTATTATCACTAACTCTGATCATTTCCGAAGCCACTTCAAAAACAGGGAAGCCTTCTCCAATTTTTTGATATGCCATCCATCCTGAACCACCACCAATTGTATCTTCTGTCAGTATCAATTTTTCATTCCAAAATATTTCTTCTTTCTCTAGCATCCTAAGTAAAATAATTAAGATAGGGACTTTGATACTACTAGCTGCAGACAAACTGGTTTCAGATCCTATTCCAGCATAGATTTTATTGTCTAATGATAAGAAAAAAGCACTAACATTTAGATCTGGATTTTTAACTATAAGGGTTTCCCATTTATTGATTAATTCTTTTTGCCTTTCAAATCCTTCTAATTTATTATTGTAAAATAATGACAAATTGGATCTACTGGTTAGCAATTCTTTTCCCAAAGACCTCGATGATTTTGCTCCTATATTGATTTTTTTGTTTATTTTATGGCTTTGATTAATAGGGCCAAAAATGCTTAGCAAGGTCCCAAGTAAAACTGATATTCCTATACTCGTTAAGAATATGTTTATTATTAATTTGAGATAACTTTTCACTTTGAAGTAAATGTATATAAATCTTTCCTGTTTATTGTAGCTTGTTATTTTAATTAATCATTCTTTATTTTTAATCTTCCATCTTGCTTGACTAATTATTCCTCTAATTAGCGCAACTTCATCATCTTTTATCTCACCTCTAACAAGCAATTTTTTAATTTTCGCCATTTTGGCTTTGTAAGTATGTTTCATTAAAAAACCAATATCAAGTAAAAGGCTACCTGCATCATCAATACAATCTTCTAATTTAATTAAATTAGCAGGAGAGCTTATTGTTTTATAGTGTTTTGATAAACCAATCTCATTAAATTGATTTAATTCATGAAGAATGATTGCTACTGCATGAGAAAGATTTAATGATGGATAATTTTCACTTGTATTAAGACTGATTACTTTATTTGCTTTAAGAAGTTCTTCATTAGATAAACCTCGATCTTCTCTTCCGAAAACCAAAGCTATTGTTTCTTCTCGTTTTGATTTAAGAGCCCAGCAGAGGGCATCTTTATTTGAAATAAGCGGGATATCTCCATGTTCTGTTCTCCCGCAAGTGGCTATTATCCTTGAACAGTCTGAGAGGGCTGAATTTAGATCATCATATACAATTGCTTTTTTTAAAATGTTTACTCCTCTGACGGCCATCCTTTTTGCTTCTTGATTTAAATAATTACATTTAGGAGAAACTAGCCTTAATTCATGAACACTAAAGTTTTTACATAGTCTTGCGACACTACCAATATTGATTGGTCCTGATGGCTCAACCAGCACAACAATTAGAGTCTTCTTATTAACCACTATTTATCAAGAGAGTGCATATAGGCCAATAGATCTGCCATTGATTGAGGGTCAATTTCAAAACTTGGCATTGGCGGAGTCAATCCTCGAATAACTTGATTGATAATCTTTTTATCATTCATTTCTTGAGTAGTTTCATGAAGGTCGGGGCCTACAAAACCTTGAGCGGAAATCCCATGGCAACCGACACAATTGATTTTGAATAATTTGCTGCCAGATAAAGCTTCACCTTGAATAGACAAAGTTTCAGTTATGAAAGGGTCTTGTTTAAAGCTTCCAATGCTCCAAAGAAAGATAATGAAGACAAAAGTGGCAGAAGATAACAAGAATATTCTCCAAGGACTAATCTTTTGGTCCTTATTAATTAATGCTTTTGATGACGGAGTATTCACTAAAACCTCTTTGACATGAAAGAATTGTTTTTAGTAATTATTAGAAATCTTAGCCAATGATTGAGCCACTCCTGTGTGGGATTGTTCTTGGGCTTGTTCCCATAACTTTATTAGGTCTTTTTGTCAGTGCATGGAATCAGTATCGTAGAAGTAGTTCAATGCCTGATTGGGAATAAGAAAAAGAAGAGAGGTATTTCCATAAAATTTCTCTTTATTTAGTTCCCAACCATTATGTATTCTTGGCATTGATTTTGACGAGCATTCGCATATCAAAGTAGATGATTCTTTAATCCATTGCTTAGACAATAAAAGTTCTTGAGAAAGTTCATATAAACCAGATTCATATGGAGGATCAAGAAAAACAAAATCAAATTTTTTGTCAGAACTTTGAGAGTTTTTTGTAAATTCAATTTTTTTGTTTTTTGGCCCTTTTTTTAGAAAGGAGATCAGTTCATTGCATATGACTTCAACATGTATTGAATTATCCATACTATTAGATACTTCGATAAGGTTTTTCTTGCATGTTTTTGCTGTTTCCCTCTGCTTCTCAATTGCAAGAATCCTTTTTACACCTTTTTGAAGTGCCTCGCATGCCATTGCGCCGCTTCCGCTACAAAGATCTAACCAACTTGCTCCTTCCAGTTGGTTCCCAAGAATATTAATTATTGCCTCTCTTACTTTGGAAGAAGTAGGTCTTGTTTTTTTGTTTAAAGGACTCTCTATCCTTTTCCCTGAAATAAGTTTAAGTTTTCCTTTCAAGTTAAAATGTTGTTTTTTTTAACCAATTAATCCAATTGAAAATAAGTTTTTGTCCTGCGATTCCAGATTTTTCGGGATGAAATTGACAGGCACCAGTATTTTTATGCCAGACTATGGATGAAAACTCAGTTTTGCCGTATTTTGTAGTAGCAACGGTGTTTTTTTGTTCTAAAGGACATGCCGAGTAGGAATGTACGAAATACATCCAGTTAGAATCAGGATAATTTTTTAAAATAGGACATTCATTTGTTTTATATATTGGAGACCAACCAATGTGAGGAATCCTCTCATTTTTTTCTTGAGGTAATTTACGAATATGTCCTTTTATAACTCCTAAACCTTTTGAGTTTCCCTCATCACTAGTCTCGAATAGAAGTTGTAAACCTAAACAAATTCCAATAAGTGGTTTTCCGTTATTTATCCAGTTAGTTATTGAAGGAATTAAATCAGTTTTGTTTAAATTACTCATGGCAGGATCAAATGCACCTACTCCAGGAAGAATTAACGCATCACAAGAATTGAGTTTTCTTACATCGCTAATAACATCCAAAGGTTGATTAACCCTTTTAAAAGCTTGACGTACGGAAAAAAGATTACCCATTCCATAATCTATTAATCCAATTTTTGCCAATAGATCTACCCTGAAATCATTTAATAGGAGCTTGAAAAGCAATATCTACAATTTGCCATTTAAAGATGCTTGGATATTGTTCCACTGAGGGTTGCTTTAGGTACCGCACCAACAACAGTATCTACTTTCTGCCCTCCTTTAAAAATCATTAAAGTTGGAATGCTTCTAATCCCATATTGACTAGCTACATTGGGATTCTCATCAGTGTTTAATTTGAAAACTTTTATTTTCCCTTCGAAATCTTTTGAGATCTCCTCAACAATTGGTGCAACCATTCTGCATGGCCCGCACCATGGTGCCCAAAAATCAACCAAAACAGGCACATCACTCTGGAGGACTTCTTGTTCGAATGATGAATCAGTTACTGCAGAAGCTGTGGACATACCTTGGAAGTCTTAAGAACTTGATCATAACAACTGTATTTTGCCTAAAAAAAGCTTTGCTGCCATTTTTAAACGAAGTTTGAATATTGATTTACGTGCATTTAATAATAAAAGCCCGAACCTGTCGGGCATTTTTGTGTGTGAGGAGTGTGAAAGCTAAGGCTCTCACTACTTAATTTTAGCGATTGTATTTAATTATGAAATCTTTCGGTAACTTTATTTCCCCATTCCAAGTTGTTGTGCTTTTTGGTAAACCTTTCCTTCTGTTAACAAAGATGGTGCAACAACTACCTCAACTTTTTGCATTTCTTTGATATTGGTAGCACCTAAAGTTCCCATAGAGGTTTTGATCGCTCCCAATAAATTGTGTGTTCCATCATCGAGAACTGCAGGGCCACACAGAATACTTTTTAAACTTCCTGTTGTACCCACTTTGATCCTCGTTCCTCTTGGTAGGACAGGGCTTGGAGTTGCCATGCCCCAATGAAAACCTTTTCCAGGAGCTTCCTGAGATCTCGCGATTGGGGAGCCAATCATAACTGAGTCGGCACCACAAGCTAAGCACTTGCAAATATCCCCACCAGTGATAATTCCACCGTCAGCAATGATTGGGACATATTTTCCGCTTTCTTTTTGATAATCATCTCTCGCAGCAGCGCAGTCAGAAATAGCTGTTGCTTGAGGAATACCAACTCCTAATACCCCTCTGGAGGTACATGCTGCTCCAGGGCCGATACCAACCATTACCGCGGCTGCTCCGGCTCTCATAAGCTTTAAAGAGACTTCGTATGTTACACAATTCCCAACGGCAACTGGCAATCCAATATTTTGACATAGATCATAAAGGTCGAGGTTTTGACTACCTTCTTTCCCCAGATGTTCTGTTGAAACAACAGTTGCCTGTAAAAAGAACAGGTCAGCTTCTGATTCTTTGATTAACTCTCGATACTTAATCGCGGCTAATGGAGTTCCGCTTACTGCAGCAATTCCCCCACCTTTTTTAATTTCTTGAATTCTTTTTGAAATTAATTCTTCTTTTATCGGTTGCTTATAAATTTCTTGCATTAAAGGAACAAATCCTTCCTTCCCAATTGATTGGATTTTGGTTAGTACTTCTTCAGGATCGTCGTATCTAGTTTGAATTCCTTCTAGATTTAAAACACCTAGGGCTCCCAAGTTCGAAAGGGCCAATGCCATCTTTACATCCACAACACCATCCATCGCACTAGCGATTATGGGAATATCTCTTTGAATGCCACCGATTTCCCAATTGGTTTTTGTGATTTCAGGGTCAACTGTTCTTCCTCCAGGAACTAATGCAATTTCATCAATTCCGTAGGCTCTTCGAACGGTTTTGGTGCGTCCTAGTTGAATATTCACACCTAAATTTTGTAAGTTCTCGTCAAACTACCAACTCAAGTGCCAAATTGAGCAAATGTTGGGAATAGATAATCAAGATTTTGGCGTTTCTCTCATTCTTGGAAGATGATTTGAGAATGCTTTGAGCCAATTTATATCTTGTTTTTGTAATAGTTGATTTTGTTTAGGGTGATTTACTTTCGGATGTATGGTTATGCACTTTAAAAGGTTTATTAATTCAAAGATGTTCTTATAATTGGTAAAACACTTATATATGGCTGATCCATTGGGGCCTAATAATACTGGTCCTGGGGAATCCGACGATCGGATCATACAGACTGATTTAAGAAACGAAATGTCGCGTTCCTACTTGGAATACGCGATGAGTGTGATTGTTGGTAGGGCTTTGCCTGATTCGAGAGATGGACTTAAACCCGTCCATAGAAGAATTTTGTATGCCATGTATGAGCTTGGGCTAACTAGTGATAGGCCATACAGGAAATGTGCACGTGTGGTTGGAGAAGTTTTAGGTAAATTCCATCCCCATGGTGACACAGCCGTTTATGACGCCTTGGTTAGGATGGCGCAAGATTTTTCAATGCAAATGCCCCTCATTGATGGGCATGGGAATTTTGGATCTGTTGATAATGATCCACCGGCTGCAATGAGGTACACGGAATCAAGATTGCAATCTTTGACCACTGATAGCTTGCTTGAAGATATTGAATCTGAAACAGTTGATTTCGCAGATAATTTTGATGGATCTGTTCAAGAGCCAACAGTATTGCCTGCAAGAATACCTCAGTTGTTATTAAACGGTTCTTCTGGAATAGCTGTAGGTATGGCAACAAATATACCTCCCCATAATCTGGGGGAATTGATTGATGGATTGATGGCTTTAATTTCTAATCCTGAGTTAGAAGAAATAGAGTTAATGAATATTATCAAAGGCCCAGATTTTCCAACTGGGGGTCAGATACTTGGGAGAAGTGGAATTAAAGAAACATACATTACAGGCAGAGGATCAATAACAATGCGTGGAGTTGCTGAAATAGAAACAATTGAAAATACAGGTAGACCAGATAGGGATGCAGTGATAATTACTGCACTTCCTTATCAAACAAATAAAGCAGCATTAATAGAGCGAATCGCTGACATGGTCAATGATAAAAAACTTGAAGGAATTGCAGATATAAGAGATGAAAGTGATAGAGATGGAATGAGAATTGTTGTTGAGTTAAGAAGAGATTCTTATCCTCAAGTTGTCTTAAATAATTTATTTAAGCTCACTCCTTTGCAGACTAATTTTAGTGCAAATATGCTTGCATTAGTCAATGGTGAACCAGTTACATTGTCACTTAGAAAGATGTTGCAAGTATTTCTAGATTTTAGAGTAGAAACAATTGAAAAAAGAACTAAATATCTTCTGAAAAAGGCAGAGAGTAGAGATCACATATTACTAGGATTATTATTAGCTTTAGATCAATTAGATGAAATAATTAGTCTTATTCGATCAGCTTCCGATTCTGCTACAGCTAAAACTAAATTACAAGAACTTCATGGCTTAACAGATATTCAGTCTGATGCTATTTTGCAGATGCAGCTAAGAAGGCTGACTGCATTAGAAGCAGATAAAATAAGACTAGAACATGAAGATTTAGTTGAAAAAATAATAGATTTAAAAGATATTTTAAATAAGAAAGAAAGGGTTTTTGAAATCACAAAATTAGAATTAAATGAAATAAAAGAAAAATATAATTCCACCAGAAGAACAGAAATACTTGATCTAGGAGGGGGTCTTGAGGATATTGATTTGATTGCAAATGAAAGATCAGTTGTTTTGTTGACCGAAACTGGATACTTAAAGAGGATGCCTGTAAATGAATTTGAAGCAACGAGTCGAGGTACTAGAGGTAAAGCAGGAACCCGAAGCCAAGGAGAGGAGGAAGTAAAAAAATTTATTAGCTGTAATGATCATGATAGCCTCCTCCTTTTTAGTGATAGAGGAGTTGCTTATGCACTTCCCGCTTACAGAGTTCCTCAATGTAGTAGAACTGCAAAAGGCACTCCTATTGTTCAATTGCTCCCAATTCCAAGGGAAGAAGCCATTACTTCATTACTTTCTGTGAGCTCTTTTGATGATGAGAACTATTTGTTAATGCTTACGAGGGGAGGCTTTATAAAAAGAACACCTCTTTCATCTTTTAGCAAGATTAGGGCAAATGGATTAATTGCAATAGGCCTAGAGGATGGAGATGCTTTGACTTGGGTTCGATTGGCTGAATCTGGCGACAGTGTTTTGATTGGTTCTAAAAATGGAATGACTATCCATTTTAGATTAAATGATTCTGAATTACGTCCTTTAGGTAGAGCAGCAAGAGGGGTTAGGGCAATGAATCTAAAGTCTGGAGACTCACTTGTAAGTATGGATGTTTTATCTACTGAGTTGGCTGACCATGTTGATAAAAGTGAGGTGCAAGAAGAACTAGAGGATGAATCGTCAGTGTCTGAAGGCCCTTGGGTTCTTGTTGCTTCTGGAAATGGACTTGGGAAAAGAGTTCCTGTTACACAATTTCGCTTGCAAAAGAGAGCAGGCATGGGACTAAGAGCAATAAAATTCAGAAAAGATGGTGATGAGCTTGTAGGTCTTAGGGTTCTTGGAAAAGGAGAAGAATTATTATTGGTTAGTGAAAGAGGAGTAATTGTTAGAACTAGTGCTGATAAAATCTCTCAGCAATCAAGAGCTGCAACTGGGGTAAGAATTCAGAAACTTGATAATGGTGACAAGTTGTCGGAGGTTGTTTTAGTCCCTCGAGAACAAACAAGTGATGAGGAAGGGAGAGAATCATCCACAATTGATGAACCAATAAATACTGATCCAATGTCTAGCAATTGAAATTGATTGATTCTGCTGACGTATTAGTTTTGGGAGCAGGACCAGCTGCTCTTTGTATTTCTGCTGAGTTGGTTCAACAAGGAATTAAAGTTCAGGCAATAGCTTCCAAGTCTCCTCTAGAACCCTGGCCAAATACTTATGGGATCTGGGCATCAGAGCTTGAGTCTTTAAATATGCAGGAGTTACTTAAATATAGGTGGAAAGATACTGTAAGTTTTTTTGGAGATGGTTTGAATGAAGAAGGCAATATTTGTACAAATCATTCTCTTGATTACGGTCTGTTTAATTCAATTAATTTTCAAGAAGCTCTTCTAGAAAGATGCAATGGACTCTCTTGGCAAGTTGAGACAGTAAAAAAAATAGATTTTCGTGAAAAAGAAACAACTGTGATTTGCACTTCTGGAAACAAATATTTCGCCAGGCTAGTAATTGATGCAAGCGGTCATAAAACCCCTTTTATTAAAAGACCTGATCATGATGAAATTGCTAAGCAGGCGGCATATGGTGTGGTTGGGAAGTTTAGTTCTGCTCCAGTAGAGAAGAATCGTTTTGTCTTAATGGATTTCAGACCTGACCATTTAAATTCAGAGCAACTAAGTGAGCCCCCTTCTTTCCTTTATGCAATGGACTTGGGAGATGGAAGTTATTTTGTTGAAGAAACTTCCTTGGCATGTGCACCTCCTGTTTCTTTTGAAATTTTAAAAGCAAGGTTAATTGCACGATTATCAAGCAAAGGAATTCAAATTGAAGAGATAATTCATGAAGAGCATTGTCTTTTTCCTATGAATTTGCCATTGCCATATAGAGACCAACCTCTTTTGGCTTTTGGAGGCTCTGCTAGCATGGTTCATCCTGCATCTGGTTACCTTGTCGGATCACTTTTAAGAAGAGCACCTTCATTAGCAAAGGTAATAGCAAAAACAATCAAAAAAGATCCCTCTCTGCCTACATCTCAGATAGCGAGAAGAGGATGGAATACGCTTTGGACTACTGAATTAGTTCAAAGACATCGTCTTTATCAGTTTGGACTTCAACGTCTAATGAGTTTTGACGAATCCCTCTTAAGATCTTTTTTTGATACTTTTTTTAAATTACCCAAAAAAGATTGGTATGGATATTTAACTAATACGCTTCCTTTGCCAAGACTTTTTATTGTTATGCTCAAATTATTCTCTATCGCACCTTTCAAGGTTCGGTTAGGAATGATTAATTTTCTAATAAAAAAGAAAAGTTAGGTTTTCTTTTTCCAATCTATAGGAGAAATTAGAGGAAAAATACAATCCTCCCTCTCTATTTCTTTAAACATTTTTTGATTGATGATTTTATTATCTTTAATAGCATTAATTAACATCCAAAATCTTTTTAGATGCAAGTTGATTCTTTCTCTGGCTAGCTCTGTAGTTGTTCCTGCCTTGAGAATAAAACTCCAATCAGAGGATTGACACAATAAAAGTTCTCTCCCAGCCTGTCTAATTATTTTTATATTTGATTCATCTATTAAACCATCTGAGCAAATACTTACCATCTCTCTCCCCGCTTTACTCCATTCATGAACAATCCATGCATTTGATTTGTCTAACCAATAATTATGAAAGCCGCCTTGTCCCCAACTAGATGGCGAAGGATTGCATAATTGGATTTTAGATGTCGATTGAAGAGACTCTTTTAGCGTGATTAATTTAATACCCTCATCTTTTGATTTGATAAATATATTTGAGAGAAATTTTGGTCCTTCAAACCACCAATGTCCAAAAAGCTCTGCATCAAAAGGAGCAATTAACAACGGCTCTATTTGCATTGAATTAGATAGATTTATAAGTTGCTTCTTTCTTGCTTTTAAAAAAATTTCGGCGTCTTCTTTAATACTCTCTTTTGCAGCTTTTGGATCATATTCTTCTTTGTTAGCTAAAGATGTATTTTGAGAAGTAATCTTAAATAATTTAATTCCTAATGGCCTTTTCTCGTTAATACCTATTTTTTTTAAACTCTCTATTGATAAATCCCAACCCAAGTCTCTATGGAATTCTCTGTAGTTTGGATTGCCAGGATAACCATCCCTTGCTGACCAAACTGGAAGAGTTGACTCACTATCCCTACCAAAAAAAGCTACTCCTTTTTTAGTGCAAATTGGAGCATATAATCCATATCTTGGTCTAGGTTCTGCATTCAATAATCCATGTCCATCAAGAACTGCATATCTAAGGCCAGCTTCAGCCATTAATTCATCTAAGCCTTCGTAATAGGCACATTCGGGTAACCAAATGCCTAACGGAGCGTTCACAAAAAGTCGTTGATGTTCTCTGACTGCAGTTCTTAATTGAGCTCTAACTGCTTCAGGGTTTTCTCTTAAAAGCGGAAGATATCCATGAGTGGCTGCACAAGTAAGAATATCAATTACTTCTGATGTTTGTAATTTCTTAAATCTTCCTATTAGATCACCTTTGCACCTCTTCCAGCTTTCTAATTGTTTTTGAAAGTGATTTTTTAGATGTAGTAACGCCGCTGTGCAGTTTGTATCTAGTGTATTTAAGATTTCTAATCTAATAGCTACCCATGCTTCAAAGCGATTCTTTAATAGATCATCCTCTAAAAGCGATAGCAACGTAGGCGATAAACCTATTGTGATCTTAGGTGTTTGATCTTTTGCCTTCGAGGCCTCTTCAAGGGTCTCTAAAAGTGGTAAATAACATTCCACTAGAGCTTGAAAGAACCAATCCTCCTCTAGTGAACCAGGTTCTTCTGATCTCACGTAAGGTAGATGGGCATGCAGGACTATGGCGAGATTGCCTTTAGCCATTAAAACTCCAAGATTTTCTGAATAGATCTTTGGATACTTATACTCTTTAGTCGCACTAGAAAAGATAAACTTTAAGTTCTAATCCAAATCTAGTTAGATTAGATACTTAATTTAGTAAGTTGGAAATAATTAATTTTGATCTATTACTTAGAATTTCTTCATGCAAATTTGAGGTTCAATCTTAAATTTTTAATTTTTAGAAATAAAAATAATAAAAAGATCAATTGAATAGTTAGAAACTTAATGTTTTTTGTAAAAATTTGTTAGAAATATACTACAATTAAGTTGATTCATATAGACCTAAAAAAGGTCTAGTTATTTTTATATTTTTCATGCTATGGCCAAAGATCCAGGCCGAGTTTTAATTTTTGATACCACATTAAGAGATGGAGAACAATCCCCTGGTGCGAGTCTGAATTTAGAAGAAAAGTTGGCTATTGCTCAACAATTAGCAAGACTAGGCGTAGATGTTATTGAGGCAGGATTCCCTTTCGCTAGCCCTGGCGATTTTGCTGCAGTTCAGAAAATAGCCGAGCAAGTAGGAGGCGAAGAAGGACCTATTATTTGCGGATTATCAAGAGCCTCAAAACCTGATATAAAAGCTTGTGCTGACGCAATAGCTCCAGCACCAAAAAAAAGGATACATACCTTTATCGCAACTAGTGATATTCATCTTGAACATAAATTAAGGAAATCCAGAAAAGAAGTTCTCGATATTGTTCCAGATATGGTTAACTACGCTAAAGGTTTCGTCGATGATGTTGAGTTCTCTTGTGAAGATGCTGCAAGAAGTGATTTGGATTTTTTGTATGAAGTAATTGAATTAGCCATATCTTCAGGTGCCAATACTATAAATATTCCAGATACCGTTGGATATACAACCCCTTCTGAGTTTGGGGATTTAATATTAAATATAAATAAAAATGTTCCAAATATAAACGAAGCAGTTCTTTCAGTTCATGGCCATAACGACTTAGGACTTGCTGTGGCAAATTTCCTTGAGGCGGTAAAGAATGGAGCTAGACAGCTTGAATGCACAATTAAT
The DNA here is from genome assembly GCF_059772405.1 of Prochlorococcus sp. MIT2304. Taxonomy (NCBI): domain Bacteria; kingdom Bacillati; phylum Cyanobacteriota; class Cyanophyceae; order Synechococcales; family Prochlorococcaceae; genus Prochlorococcus; species Prochlorococcus sp. MIT2304. The sequence continues at coordinate 683,803 of NZ_CM186286.1, read as the reverse complement.
GGAATCGGGGAGAGAGCAGGTAATGCTGCTTTAGAGGAATTGATTATGGCTCTGCATGTAAGAAGATCATATTTTAATCCTTTTTTTGGGAGACCTCCTGAATCTCCAACCCCTTTAACAGCAGTTAGAACAGAGGAAATAACTAAGTCCTCACGATTGGTCTCCAATTTAACTGGTATGGTCGTTCAACCAAATAAAGCAATTGTTGGAGCGAATGCTTTTGCTCATGAATCTGGAATACATCAAGATGGAGTTTTGAAGAATAGGCTTACCTACGAAATTATCGATGCAAAAACAGTTGGCTTGTCAGACAATAAAATTTCTCTAGGTAAATTAAGTGGTAGGAGTGCCGTTCGGGCTAGACTAGAAGACCTTGGGTATGATTTAAATAGAGAAGATCTTAATGATGCTTTTGCTAGATTTAAAGACTTAGCTGATAGAAAAAGAGAGATAACAGATCGTGATTTAGAAGCCATTGTTAGTGAACAAGTTCAACTTCCAGAAGCTTTGTTCCAATTGAAATTGGTCCAAGTAAGTTGTGGAACATCCCTAAGACCAACTGCAACCGTAACTGTCGTTGGAGAAGATGGAGAGGAAAAAACCTCTGTTTCCCTAGGCACAGGACCTGTTGATGCAGTAGTGCGCGCTTTAGATTCTCTAACTGAAGAACCCAATGAATTAATTGAATTCTCAGTAAAGTCCGTTACGGAAGGGATAGATGCTTTAGGAGAAGTTACGATTCGAATAAGACGAGATGGGAGCCTATTCTCTGGCCATTCAGCTGATACTGATGTTGTTGTTGCAGCTGCGCAAGCATACATAAATGCGCTTAATAGATTAGTAGCCGCTGAGGGAAGGAAATCCATTCATCCGCAATATGATCTCGCCAAGTCAGATAAAAAAGGGGTTTAACCACTTTTAGGTCATTTTTGATATGTGTGATGGGGTTGCGTAAATTTTTTTTAGAAAAACTTCTTTAAACATTATTCAAAGATTAATATATCTTGTGACGATTTGATAAGCGCACATAAATGGCTTTAAAAAGAAATCTTTACCGACTTACTGGACTTGATGGGGCTCCTCATCATGTCCTAGATGCTCCTTATGAAAGTATTGATGCAGCACTTTTTGCTGCAAAGTCTTGGTGCAATGGACAAGGATTGAAGTGCACAATTAAAGACAGAGGAATAGGTGTACAAGTGCTTGCAGGAAATGGAACTTGGAGAACAGTTTGTTATCCATCTAATTGTTTGAAATTGTCTCTCGCTTAAAATAAATTGTGATTAAGGTCGTATGTTTTTATTTAAAGGAATAATTTTTTAAAAATGGGTTCAGGAATGCGCGGGTACTGGACACTTACTTGGTTTGGTTTAGTCTCAAATACGCTTGCAATTCCTTTTATTGCCTATGTAGTCGGATCAGGGCCCCCTCTGCAAACGGCAAATATAACAATTGCTATTAGCCTTGCCTGGCCATCTGCAGTAACTGGGATTGTCGCTTCTGCGGGTTTATTTGCTCAAAGAGGGTGGGGTGTGATTTTATCAATAGTTGCTTTATCTATGACTCTTTCAGGAACTTTGCCCTATGGGATAATTAGGTTGATTAAAGTAAATGATCTTTTTGGTATTAGCGGCTTATCATTACTTATTGCTTTTCTAAACTTATTAGCCCTACTCTACTGGTGTAGAAGAGGTCACAGAAGAATTAGGCTTTAACTTATTAAATATTTCAATAGATACGGTAATTTTCTACCTGGAATTTAAGCTGGGATATTTCAACCTTCTGTGGCGCATCCTCCTCCAGACAGAGACGAATGCCCTGAGTATTATTTCTATTTCTGCTCTCGTTAAACTACTTTCTTTTAATTGGCCATCAATCTGACGAGACTGAATTATTTTCCTCACTGTTTTGCAAGCATCATTATCTGATGATGATGCGTCTAGAGCTCTTAATGCTGCTTCGCAACCATCTGCAAGCATGAGTATTCCCGTCTCTTTGGAATGAGGAATAGGACCTTTATATCTGAAACGTTTTTCAGAGACAGAAGGATCTATTTCTTTGGCTTTATGAAGAAAATAACCCATTTTTAAAGTACCTTGATGTTCTGGAATGAAGTCAGCAATGGGTGATGGAAGTCGATATCTCCTTGCAAGCTTTAATCCTTCATCCACATGTGCTTGAAGAATATCTGCGCTTTTATATGGATTTTTGATTTCTTCATGGGGGTTTATTCCATCTTTCTGATTTTCAATAAACCAATTAGGAGCGTGTAGCTTTCCAACATCATGGTATAGGGCTCCAGTCCTTATTAAGTCAACATCAGCTCCAATTACTCTTGCTCCTTCTTCTGCAAGACTTAAAATTGTTAAAGTATGCTCAAATGTGCCTGGTGCTTCTCTAGATAAACGGCGAAGTAACGGACGTTCTTGATCAGCTAGCTCCATTAATCTTGCTCTTGTAAGTAATCCAAAAGTATTCTCTAATATAGGAATAATTAATATCGTTACCATCAGCATTGCACTTATAATAAGTGTTTCATTCAGTAGAGAATTAGGATCAAATGATAGATCATTGAATTCTAAATTTTTTGCATTAATTAGTTGATTAAAAATAATCCATTGTCCTAACAATGCACCAAAAGGTATAAAAACTGCTATTTGAAGAATTTGAGCACGGCTTCTCATTCTTCTACCTAAAAAGGCTATAAATGATCCAGCAATGCAAGCAATTATTAATCTAATTTCATTTGAACTATCAAGAGATGTTGGCCATATTAAACTAGCAGTAGCCATCCAAGCTAATGAGGTTATTGTACCTATTCCTTGTGAAAGAAGGAGTGTTGGAGGTAATATTAATTGCAATGGGCTTGCAAGCGTACCAAGCCAGTCTTTTGTTAGTTGAACTACAAATAATAAAGTTAAAGAAAGTAATCCATGCTTAGCTTTAAGTCTAGGCTTTTCTCTTCTCATAATCATCAGAAGTAACCCACAACTTCCCAAAGATTCTGTGAAGGTTGTCAACCACTTTATTGGCCTAGGACTTCGACTTACCTTGTTAAAATGCTCTAAAATATCAAAGTCTTGAGAACTTATTGGCTCTCCTTTCTTTGATATTAAGCTACCTTCTTTAACTTTTATGATTTTTAGTCCGTCATTATTTATTAAATTTTCAAGTAATATATCTGTTTTCGAATAATCAACTTTTAAATTACTTTTCTGGTAAAAACTACTCGATAATACTTTCGCTCCCAATGATCTACTTGGATATTCTTTGGCGCCTAGATCTAGTAATTGTAGAGATGAAGCTTCGTTAAGTTGATCAAATGCAAGCGTATTTATAATTCCTTGAGAAAGCATTCTCTTTGATGCTTTTTTCATCTCTTCTTCCCAGCTTATCCATTCACTATTGGAAACATTAATCAGCCATTTCCTTTCTGAATCGGTTGGATTAATTTTATTTATATCTTCTTCGAAAGTAGGATCTTTTAAGGTGCGAAGTTTTTTGATTTTCTTTAAAACAATCTTTTCTAAATTATTGGTTTGATTTTTATCGATAACTTGGAGAAAATTTTCTTCTAAGCTTTTTTTCTGTTCTTTTAGTGCTTGTGTATCTATTACTAATGCATCCTTTGGTGCTATTTCGTTGATTTGAGCAATATCTCCAGGTTTGAGATCCGGAACAGCAAGTAACTTATAACTTGAAAATATTGCTACTAATAGGCAGACCAATAGAAGACCTAACTTGTCAGTGGCTGACCAGCGAAGTATCGGACGTCTGGGAGACTGGCTCCCTAACCATATTCTCCATATTTTTTTTGGACTCGGTAATTTAGCCACAGGCCTTTTTCACCTACGCCTAACGCTAGGTTTAATGCGTTGATTAATTGAAATTGTATTCATTTTATTTATGCCAAACATTTTAGATGGAAAAAAACTTGCTCAGGAGATTGAACTCATTCTTAAACAGACTATAGAATTCGGATCACAACTTGCGAAGCGTCCCCCGGGTTTAGCTGTGCTAAGGGTTGGTAACGATCCTGCAAGTGGAGTTTATGTCAATTACAAGGAAAAAGCATGCGATCGAATAGGTGTTAGAAGTTTTGCTAAACATTTAAAAGAAGATATTTCATTGGAAGAACTTAGAGAAATCATTAAAGGTTTGAATGAAGAAAAAAATGTTGATGGAATTTTATTGCAACTTCCTTTGCCTTCGCATCTGGATGAGGATTCCTTGCTTAGGAGTATTGACCCTGACAAGGATGCTGATGGATTACACCCTTTGAATCTTGGACGATTACTAAAGGGTGAAAAAGGCCCAAGATCATGTACCCCTGCAGGAGTTATGGCTCTGCTTAAGCGAAACCAAATCACAATAGAAGGGAAAAGAGCTGTGGTGGTTGGAAGAAGCATCCTAGTTGGAAAGCCAATGGCTTTAATGCTTGAAGCCGCAAATGCCACTGTTACGGTTGCTCATTCAAGAACTAAAGATCTAGTCTCCATAACAAGGGAGGCTGATTTACTTGTTGTAGCTGCTGGAAAGCCTTATCTGATAGGAAAAAATCATGTAAGTGATAATTGTGTCGTTATTGACGTAGGTATTCATAGACTTAAACCTGAAGAGGAAAATCTGAAAGAGAGAAAAAAGATCAAACTGTGTGGAGATGTAAAGATGTTTGAAATTGAAGACAAAGTAGCCGCTTATTCTCCTGTGCCTGGAGGTGTGGGGCCTATGACAGTAACAATGCTTCTAGCAAATACGGTTGATAGGTGGCAGAAACATTGTGGATTACCTTTAACTATTAGTCATTTACTTCCATGAATCACAATGTCCTGACAGAATTGATACAAATCAATTTTTTGCATGCAGGAAGCAAGCGCTTCTTTTGACTTCGCGGAGTATCTAGAAAAATCTAGAGCTCGTGTTGAACATGCCCTGGATGCCTCTCTTGGCCCTGAAAAGCCTGAGAAATTAAGAGAATCCATGCGCTATTCCCTTTTGGCCGGAGGGAAAAGATTAAGGCCGATTCTTTGTCTAGCTGCTTGTGAACTTGCTGGAGGAGAAGTCGAAAAAGCTCTCCCTACTGCAGTAGCTCTGGAAATGATTCACACGATGTCACTTATCCATGATGATCTACCCTCAATGGATAATGATGATTTACGTCGAGGACGTCCTACTAATCACAAGGTATATGGAGATGCTGTAGCAATACTTGCCGGAGATGCTTTATTGACTAGGGCGTTTGAGATGGTATCAATTCGGACAAAGGGGATACCATCAGAGAGACTCTTGAAAGTAGTAGGTGAGCTCTCATTAGTTGCAGGGGCTCCTGGATTAGTGGGAGGGCAAGTGGTTGATCTTGATTGTGAAGGTAAAGAGGTTGATTTGGAGACCTTGGAGTATATTCATCTTCACAAAACAGGAGCTTTGCTAAAGGCCTGTGTAACTTGTGGAGCATTAATTGGTGGGGCTGATGAGAAGCTTCTCGAAGCACTAAGTGTCTATGCAAGAGGGATTGGATTGGCATTTCAAATAATTGATGACATTCTTGATGTAACAGCAAGTAGTGAAGTGTTGGGCAAAACAGCAGGAAAAGATTTAATTGCTGATAAAACTACTTATCCAAAATTACTAGGTCTTGAGGAATCAAGAAGGAGAGCGGATCTATTAGTAGCTAGAGCAAAAAATGCTCTTGATCCTTGGTCTGAAAAATCAAAACCTCTTCTTGCATTGGCTGATTACATAACAAGTAGAGATAGATGAGTACCAATCCGGCTTTCGAATCTCAATTTATTTATATTCTTGATAATGCTGTATTGGCTTGGGGCCTTGCAGCATGTGGTATTGCTCAATTTTCTAAATTATTATTTGAATTAATTTTTAAGCAAAGCTGGAGACCATCAGTACTTATAGAAACAGGCGGTATGCCTTCAAGTCATTCGGCTTTGGTAACAGGAACTGCTGCAGGAATTGGGCTTCAGCTTGGTTTTAATGATCCTTTATTTGCTTTGGCTTCTACAATTGCTTTTATCGTTATGTACGATGCTTCTGGAATAAGAAGATCGGCAGGTTTAACGGCTGCAAAAGTTAATGAAATTTTCAAAGATAATTACGGTGAATTATCGACTAAAACTATTTTAAAAGAATCTTTAGGACATACAAAAATTGAGGTATTAGTCGGAAGTTTTGTTGGACCTATGGTAGCTTTGCCAGGTATTTTCTTCCTTGGTTCTCCTTTGCATATTTTGCAAATGATAGGATTATTTTCTGTGTGAAAGATGAAAAAACAAAAGAAGATTGTGTTGTCTTAACTAAGGACCAAAAAGAATCATTTGAATTATTTTGTGAATGGCTTAACACCCCATATTCCTTTAAGCCCTTTGTAATGAAAGGCTTTGCAGGTAGCGGAAAAACATATCTATCAATGAAATTATTAAAAAAGGTTGATGAGTTGGGTTTGTGTTGGACTGTAGTAGCACCAACTCATAAAGCTGTGGGTGTATTGAGGGAGGGGTTGAAAAGTGAATCTATTCAACCCACATGGTTTCCCTCTACTATTCACCGTTTGCTCCGGCTTAAGTTGAAAAGACAGGCGGATGTCGAAATATGCGAGAAAACAGATCAAACAGAGAACTCTTTGGAGAATTTAGGACTTGTGCTGATTGATGAGGCATCAATGATTGATTCCAAATTATTAGAGATAACTCTTGAATGTGCAAGATGCAACTCGACTCGTTTGGTTTTTGTTGGTGATCCTGCTCAACTTCCACCGGTAGGAGAAAACTCGAGCTCAGTTTTTTTAATGAAAAGAGCAATTAATACTGAACTTAGAGAAGTTGTTCGTCATCAAGGACCTGTTCTTAAATTGGCAAAGATAATTAGAGACGGGCAGATCCCTTGTGATCAGCCACCAATATTTTCAGTTGTACATTCTAAGAAAGGGAATGTTGGAATATTAAATAGAAAAAGTTGGCTTGAAAGAGCTAAAGCAGCATTGCGGTTAGCATCTTTAGAGGATGATCCCGATAGAGCAAGAATTCTGTGCTACACAAATAGAATTGTTGATAATTTGGTTCCACATGCAAGAAGAGCTATTCATGGTGAGATGGCAGATCAATATCAGGTTTTACCCGGTGAGGTCTTAATTAGCCGTAAAGCTGTAATGGCAAATGCTTCGTTAAAAGAAAATGAGATTGGTGAAGAACCAGATATTTTGATTAGTTCCAATAGAGAGATGGTGGTAGAAGATGTAATTCCAAATAGTTTTGATTTGGCTTCTTTAGAAATACATCAAGATTTTGAAAATTCTCTACCTGTTATTGAAACTCAGATAGCTAAAGTTAACTGCGATCAAAAGGAATTTTCTTTGAGGTTAATGCCTCAAATAGGATCTAAATCTCGTGTTGCTTTAGACTTTGCTTTGAATAAATTGAGGAATCAGGCGAGTGAGAGAGGAAAGAAAAATAATGGTTCAATTTGGAAACTTTTCTTTTTCATAAGAGATTCATTCGCTTCTTTAGGTCCTGCCTCTGTCCTTACAATTCACAGGAGTCAAGGAAGTACTTTTGGAGAGGTGTTTATAACTTCCGATGTTTTTTGGCCTAAAGATCTTGAATTTAGAAAACGGCTTGTATACGTTGCTGTTAGCAGAGCTAGTGAAGGCGTTTGGATTGTTGGTGACAATAAAAGTAATAAGAATAAAGCTCTTTTAGAGAAACTATTAATCAATTAATTTATAAAATATTATTTTTAAAATAGATTTACTTTAGGCATAATTCATAACAGTCCTTTTCCATTTTTCTAGGATTAAAGGCGAACTTGCCCAATGTAGATGTAACCAACTGGCATGAATTAAACTATTGCAAAAACCTTCATTCTTGATCTCCATATTCCATCCCTTGATATCCCATATGTGATTTATGTTTGAATTATAGTTTTCGTTGATTATTTCCCAGCGATGAAATTCATGTCCTATTAGTTTATTCCCAGGTCTGGTAATAGGACTTTTATTTTTACTTGTTGCTTCTCTATAACCAATTTTTAACTTACCTTTTTTGGTCTTAAAAGGTAATATCCCAGACATTGAATGTTCTCTTCCTTCGAAATCAAATATACTTTTACCTAAAAGCATCATTCCGCCACATTCAGCATATATAGGAAACTTTTTAGAAAATATTTTTATTGAATTTAGGCTATTTTTTGAATTGCTTAATTGTTTTGCATGTTGCTCAGGAAAACCACCAGGTATAATTAACCCTCTAGCTTCTTTTGGAATCTGTTCATTTTCAAGAGGTTTCCAAGTAATAGTTGGCATGCCGTTCTCTTCTAACAATTCTTTTGTTTCTTGATACCTAAAATGAAAAGCTTTATCTTCAGCGATGGCGATTGGGTGAATTAATCTTGATTCTTTCTTAGAAAAGAAATTAATTTCTTTGTTGTTGTTATTGTTGCTTGGAGGTAATAAAAGCTTTTTAAAACTTTCAATATCTAGATATTCTTTGGCTATTGATGCCCACTTTTTAATTTTAATTTCTAACTCAAGAATTTCATGTGCTGGTGCTAAACCTAAATGCCTTGTTGGTAGATATAAGTCTTCGCAGGGAGGTAAAGAGCCCAATGCATTTATATTGATTTGATCAAGAACCTCCAATAGTATCTTTTCATGCCTGAGAGTTTGAACATTATTTAGGACAACGCCTGCAATCTTTAATTCCTTATCATGTTCTCTAAATCCTTTTATTAAGGCTGCTATTGAAGCAGCCTTACCCCTAGCGTCAATAATAAGGACTACTGGCAGTTTTAAAACCTTAGCTAATTCAGCTGTACTACCTTTTGATGTGCTGCCTATTCCATCAAATAATCCCATTACACCTTCAACAAACGAATAATCAGTTAATCTTCCAAAGCGATTAAAGTTTTCTTTAACCCATGTTTCTCCAGAGAGAATTAGATCAAGATTGCGACAAGCTTTCTTTGATACCGCTGTGAGTTGTTGAGGGTCTAAATAATCAGGCCCAACTTTAAAAGTTTGTACTGTTTTATTGATACTTTTTATCCAAGAAATCAAAAGAAGACTTAAAAGAGTTTTACCACTGTTACTTGATATTGCAGAGATTACACATGCCATCTAATGACTATATTTTTTTTGATTGATTAACTAAATCAAGGATTTCATTTGCTATCGGTGCCGCTCTAGCTAGTAAAGGACTTGTATTTCCTCTACTGCTGGAAAGTAAACGAGCAACATCGTTCTCTAAAGAGTTTCTTTGAATAGGAACTACTTGTTCAATAAGTTCCATTCTTGCCATGCCTCCAGCCTCTAATCGCATACATTCCCCAGATTCTGAGGCAAGAATGACACAAAGGTCGTTTTTTTGTTTGTTCTTGGCTTTTGAAATTAATCTCAAACCAACTATTTGGCCAGGATTAATGCTTGGCTTACCAATAGGTAGAGAGGTTATACCGACCTCTACAAAAGTTTTGTCTTGACGAAGAAAATTCACTTTCAGCTGATCTTTTGTTGAGCAGAGGAAATTTTCAAGTTTCCAGTTGAGACGATCGGCAATCCATGCAGCAAGTAAAAGCCCTTGAACTGTTTGAGAACCTTCAATATCGATATCAATTTTTTGTAAATTCTCAAGAGCATTTCTTCTGTGAAGTGGATCAAAAACCATCGCTAAAGTCTCTCTCCAACTTCTAAGGCGAAGCCAATTAAGGTCGTTAACAGCTTGTCCAGATTGAATCCTTTGAAGTAATAAATTTAGGCAAACTTTTGGTTCTCCATGAGCAGTATCAATAATTAATCTTCGATTTGGCAGCGCTAGAGCAGTAAGGAATTCAGGAGCCTCATCAATTCTTCCATTCCACCACAACCAAGAAGGAAGTTCATCAGGGACAAGAGTATCAACAATTTGAAGCCCATCATTAATTGCGGTTTTATTACCTCTTAAAACAATTACATCGCCACATGCTGTTTTGCCTCCGCCTTCTTCGGGTAGAGGACAATATGCGGCAACTAATGTTTCTAAACTATTTTCTTCCTCAATTGTTGGTGCAAGAGTTATTAATCTTCGAGGTTGTAAATTACTAATTGAAGTGTCAATGTGTTGCCCTCTAAGGTCTTCTACATTTTTAATTAGCTCTTCACATTGAATTGAAGATTGAACCGTAAAATCTAATGGTGAAGTACTGCTAGGGAGATTACCTTTTAAAATAATTTCTCTAGCAGCTTCTATAAGATCATTCCTTTGACTACCTACTACCGGCCCAGATATTTTTCCAGTTTTGACTAGTTTTTGTTCGATCCAAGCAGGTTGCCAGACAATTAAACAAAAAGTGTTGGCTCCTTTATCTCCTCTTTCTTCATGAGACCAGAGTTGCTCAAGATAAGTAGGAATTTCAGCTGGAGGTAGCTGAAGAGGGGTTTGAAGGGTTAATTGAGGAGACATTTAATTTGGTTCGAATGAAAGATTTAGATTTAATTTTTTCAAGGTCTTCTCCATAGAAGCTGATCTTTGCCAATTAGTAAGTCTGATTCAGTAGGTCCCCATGTCCTTGATTCATATGGATAAACAGGTAATTCCCAGGGGGAATCCTCAATCTTCTCTAAAAGAGGAGTATATAAACGCCAAGCAGCCTCTACTTCATCGCTTCGAGTAAACAATGTTGGATCTCCAAGCATTGCATCAGCAAGGAGTCTTACATAACCCTCATCTGATGGCTCTCCAAAGGATTCATCATAAGAAAACTCCATATTTACAGGTCTACTTCTCATGCCAGAACCTGGCGATTTCACCTCAAAACTAAATTCGGCTCCTTCGTTGGGTTGAATTCTTAGGATCAATTGGTTTGATGTTGGGCATCCCCCAGCTGCATCAAAAAGGTGAACAGGAGCTTCTCTAAATGTAAGAACAACCTCACTAAGTCTTTTAGCTAATCTTTTTCCTGTCCTCACGTAAAAAGGGACCCCCTGCCATCTCCAATTGTCTATGAAAAGCTTCATGGCTACATATGTTTCGGTTGTGCTGTTTGGATTAACACCAGGTTCTTCTCTATATCCAAGTAGTGGATCTGCATCGCTTCCTCCTTTTGAATACTGTCCTCTAACGCAGCATTCCCAGGGCTTTTCTTCATTAGCAAGCTTTACTGCTTGAAGCACTTTGGCTTTTTCATTTCTTATGGCTTCTGGATCAAAATGTCCAGGTGGTTCCATTGTTGTTAAGGCAAGCATTTGAGTTAGATGGTTTTGAACCATATCTCTTAGCGCTCCTGAAGATTCGTAATATCCTGCTCGATCTTCAACTCCAACTGTTTCGGAACTGGTGATTTGAACACTCGAAATGTAATTTCTATTCCAAATAGGTTCAAAAATCGTATTTGCAAATCTGAGAACAAGAATGTTTTGAACGGTTTCTTTCCCTAAATAATGATCTATTCGAAATATTTGACTTTCTTGAGCACAACTCTGAACCAGAGAATTGAGTATCTGAGCGCTATTGAAGTCTCTTCCAAAAGGTTTTTCAATTACAACTCTGCTGCGCTTGGGATCTTTCAATAATCCTGCTGCTGCTAAAGCCCTGCATCCACTTCCATAAAATTTGGGAGAAACTGAAAGGTAGAAAGTTCGATGGCCATGAGTTGCTCTTAACTTGTCAATTATTTCCAGTCTTTCTCCAAGCTTTACTAGGTGCTCTGGTTGTTGAAGGTCTACAGGTTCATAGAAAAGATTTTGAGAGAATAATTCCCATTCTTTTGGACTTTCTTTTATTTGAGAAGAAAGAGCTTCTTCCATTTTTTCTTTAAATATTTCATCAGTCCATGGTCTTCTAGCACAACCTAAAACTGCAAACTCACTTGGTAATCTTCTTTGCTTGAAAAGCTCGAATAAAGCAGGAACAAGTTTCCGGTGAGTTAGATCCCCTGAAGCACCAAAGATAACAAGACATTGAGGAGGCACTACCCGCTCTTGGCGAAGACCGATTCTCAATGGGTTTGTTACCGGCATGCTCATTGATAAACTCCTTGCCAATTAGCTTAGAAATTTTTTCCAAATTGTTTCTAATCATCACGCCAATTTAATGGTCGCAAGTCCAAAAACAAATTGATGTTGATTGATTAAATATAGAAAAAATATTTTTAAAGTAATTAATAATTATCGCTTTCCAGACTTTTATATTTATCTAGTAAGTCTCAGCGTGCCATCTGCCTGCTTTTCTTAGTTTAGGTCTAAGTTCAGACCAATCTAAACCTTTTGCAGCAGCTGCAGTTGTCATTGCTTCATCAATACCAGGCTCCATTCCTTTTAATCCACATAAGTAAATATGAGTTTTAGGATCCTCAATCATATTGAATATCTCTTCTGCATGTTCAAGGACCCTGTCTTGAATGTACATTCTCCCTCCTTTTGTATTGTTCTGCTCTCTACTGATTGCTTTTGTGTATCTGAGATTTTCGGGGAATTTTGATTTGTAGTGTTCAAAATCAGCGTCATAAAGCAAGTTTGCGGTCTTAGGCGCGCCCATAAATAACCAAGCTTTTCCTTTGAAATTCCACTTATGTTTTTCAATTTCTGTGGGTTCAAACATCCTTCTTAAGTAAGCTCTCATAGGAGCTATGCCGGTACCTGTCGCAAGCATTATTATGTTTGAATCTTCTTCATCAGGCAGTAGCATTTCTTTCCCTACTGGCCCACTAATTTTTACTTTATCTCCGGGGGATAGGTTACACAAATAGGTTGAACAAACTCCATTTATTGTTTCACCATCTTTTTCATACTGAAGTTGGCGAACACACAATGAAAGTGTATTTCCTGCAAAATTATCACCATATCGAGTGCTAGCAATTGAATAAAGCCTTGGCCTATGAGGCTTCCCTTTGGCATCTTCACCTGCTGCAAGGATTCCGCAACTTTGACCTTCAACATATTTGAATTCTGGGTCTCCTCCAGATAGATCAAAAGTTATGTGTTGAACTTTTCCAATTGCGCCTTCTTTTAGTGCTGAATAATTTTCAACCACTGTCCCTGTGAAAGGTGCTTTTGGTTTATAAGTATTTACTGGTACATCTGCATGAGGTTTCTTTTCTCCAGCAGCTTTAGCAGGAGCAGCAGCTTTAGCAGGAGCAGCAGCTTTAGCAGGAGCAGCAGCTTTGGGAGCAGCAGCAGCAGCTTTAGCAGGAGCAGCAGCAGCTTTAGCAGGAGCAGCAGCAGCTTTAGCAGGAGCAGCAGCAGCTTTAGCAGGAGCAGCAGCAGTTTTGGCAGGAGCAGATTTAACTTTTTCGCTTAAGGCATTTTTCCCGGTTCGCAGCATGGCACCAAATGAATATTGCCTGCGTATTAGGTAGAAAAAACCAATTATAATAGGAATATGGGCAAGACCACCAAGAACTACCTTTGTCTCTGAGTAAGCCATAAATACTTAAATTAGAACGTGAGATTACCAAGAAGAGGTAACTTTTAGCTGTTTTATTTTGATATTACTAACTTATTGGTTCACCTTTTAAGACCGTCACAAGATCATTACTATTCTTAGATCAAGCTATCAAAAGAGGTTTTAGAGATTTTCTGTTTTCTGAAAATTAATTCAATTATTATGTTTCCACATTTATTTTGCTCAACTTTGCTCTAAAAAAGGATTTATTAATGTACGCAAGTCAAGGAATGAAAGCTATTGAAAAACCTTCTATGGTGATTAGCCAAATAGAAGGTTTTAAATAAGTTTATTTATAGCCCCAAGGGGATTCGAACCCCTGTCGCCTCCGTGAAAGGGAGGTGTCCTAGGCCTCTAGACGATGGGGCCAGATGCAGTGACAAATCACAATAGGTGATTGTTATCACAATTGAAAGTTACGGGCCCGCCTTGCCACTCGTCAAGGCTTCTTGATCCTTGTTTTGGCCTCGCCATACAGGAACAGTGAAGTAAAAACATGCACCTTCGGTCGGTTTGGAAACTACCCAGATCTTTCCACCATGGACTTCAACAATTCTTCGGCAAACTGAAAGGCCAATGCCAAAGCCAGTTGTCTCTTGAGAAGTTTGTGGAAGTCTCACTCGATCAACAAATATTCGATGTTGTTCTTCTGATGGGATTCCAGGTCCATTATCTCGAACAATTACTTCAACCCATTGATTTGTTCTGTGAAGCATTGTTATAAAAATTTCACCTTCGTCTTCGGAAAATTTCAAGGCATTTTCGATAAGGTTTAGTAAAACCTGCATAATTCTTCTTTGATCTGCGAAAACCGAGGGCAAATCAGAGGGAATATCAGTATTTATTTTTATTTTGCGATTGAGCCATAGCTTCTCAAGCTCGAGTATCGCTTCAGCAGATAAGTTCGCCAGATCAACTTTTTGAGGATTAAATAAAGTTTCCCAGCGAGTACTTCCAACTTCTAATAAGTCCTTTGATAGTAGTTCAATCTCTTCTAACCTTCTTTTTAAGACTTCTTGAAATTTAGACATGCTGATTTGTCCGAGTTTTTGACTTTGGAGAGCTAAACCAGCAGCTGTTAAAGGAGTTCTCAATTCATGAGCAACCATTCTTAGAAGACTTTCTTGCGAATGTATTTTTTTAGTGAGTGTTTCGTTTTCTTGTCGAAGAACTAGAAGATCATCCTCTAGAAGTAGTTCTTTTTGTGTTTGATTGGATTCAAGTGTCTTTGCTCTAAGACTGATACCAACAGAGTTGATTAGCCCTTCATGTTGCCATCTTGGTACCCAAGTTTTAACTTGTGAACAAATTGAACTTCCAGCAAAAATTTGTTTAGGCGAAGGATCTAATTTTATTAGTGCAGGAAGTGCCACTAATCTATATAGCTCGAGTAATTCTGGGTTCTCTTTAGGATCTGAAAATTCTAAGTTGACAATGAAACCACTATCTTCTGTCTCCAGATATTCAATTAACGAACGAATATCTCCCCTAGAGAGATGGTGGCGAGATGCCACAAGCAACAGTTTTAACTGCCGTCGGTCCTGAGCTTCGGCACTATCCACAGTGTCGAGCGAACTGAATAATTACGCATACCTTAAGGTAGTGAGACTCATTTTAGGTATTGGCTAATAATTAAGTGAATACTTTTAAATCTCTCAGTTCCAGAAAATGGCTATTTCTCATTCATCTGGTATTGAAAGAACTAGAGACTCTTCTGTAGGTATTGATAGACTTCGAATCAACTTTGATAGTAATTTAAGGCGATGGTTTGATCGAAATATTGGTTTGTGGCATTCAAAAAGACAATATTTTTTTGATAAAGAAAAGGCTATTAATTTGGAAATGTACATAAATGTAAGCAAGTTAAATCAACGAGATTCGGAATTTGAAAGCTATCAGTTTAAGTGGTGGTGCGAGGATGAAAAAGATTTTTTTATTAAACGACCAACTTATAAAAGTGAAGGAGAAATAATTGCCCAATTACAAGGGCATCAACTAATACGTGATTGTTCTTATTTAACCGATTCTTCAGGAATATCAAACATTAGGCAAGTTGATGAACACGAATTGATTTTTGATACTAATTACGATAACTGGCACGTATTGGAACATACTCGCTTAATAGACCAAGATAAATTTCGATCCAGAACTATTTACAGTTGGTTTAACGATAAGTTGAAGATAGTTGAAAATCACCATGAAATAAGGATTAAGAATCCCAACTGAGGAGTTTGTTAAATCTATTTTGATAGAAATCAATGTATATTATATATTTAATTTGCAAGTGAAGAATTTTTAATAGATTTTTTCCCTGCATCATATGTTTCTTACCGACTAAAATCTCTTGAGAAAAATTAAAAATTCACTAAGACACAAAATCTTGGCTTTATCAATTATTTCTGCTTCAATATTTCTATCAAGTTGCAGTAATTCCATAAAGTCTGAATCTAATACAACCAAAATTAGAACTGACAAAACGGAAATTAATATTATTCCTGCTAGTGATGAAGATATTTTTTTATATAGACAAATAGGAATAAACTATTTGTGTATGGCAAGACAAATTGAAGTTGAATTCCCTAAGGCTATTTCCTTGGCCGCGAAAAATTATGAATTGCTCATAACAAGTAGACATGGCGGATTAATTAAAGAATTAGGAAAAGAAAAACTACCAGAAAAAAATATCTATAATGGAGCAATTTTGCAAATTCTTGATGGTGCCATTAAGAATTGCCCTGAGATGGTTCCAGATGAAGATAAGAAAAAATTCTTAAAAACTGTTGAACAATTAAACCAAAAGAAATAAATTATATTCTAAATTAAAGAAATTTATTTAATATGTTAACTCAGGAATCTATTAAATTATCAGACTATGTTGAATATCCTTTCTTAATACCAAGAATAGATTTAAATTTTGATATTCGAACGGACTTTGTCGTTGTGCAGTCAAGAATGATAATTAAACCAAAGCATAAAGAATCCACAAAGCTTATTCTTAATGGTAATCAAATTGAATTGTTATCAATATCAATAAACGCAATAGAGCTTAAGTCAGAACAATATTTAGTTACCGATAAATGCTTGATTATTACTAGTCCTCCGGGGGCAGAGTTTGAATTAAAAATAAGATCGAAAATTGATCCTTTTAGAAATACATCTTTAGAAGGATTATATGTAAGCTCAGGGATGTTAACCACACAATGCGAAGCTGAAGGATTTAGACGTATCTGTTATCATCCTGACAGGCCTGATGTCTTAAGTAAATATACGGTAAGATTGGAGGCTGACAGTTCTTCATATCCTATATTACTGTCAAATGGAAATAAGAAATATTCAGGTAAATTAAAAAATAATATTAATAGACATGAAGTGATTTGGGAAGACCCTTTCCCTAAACCAAGCTATTTATTCGCTTTAGTTGCTGGTAAGCTTAATTCAGTTTCTGATAAATATATTACAAATACAGGAAGATTAATTGATATTGAAATATATGTTGAATCTGGAGATGAAATATATACAAAACATGCTATAAATTCGCTAAAAAAAGCAATGAAATGGGATGAGGATACTTATGGTCTTGAATATGATTTAGATGAATATAAAATTGTTGCGGTTAGGCATTTCAATATGGGGGCAATGGAAAATAAAGGACTAAATATTTTTAATTCAAAATTGGTTTTAGCAGACTCAAAGACTGCAACTGATGATGAATTAGAGAGAATAGAAAGTGTGATAGCTCATGAATATTTTCACAATTGGACCGGTAATAGAATTACATGTCGAGATTGGTTTCAGCTTTCATTGAAGGAGGGGTTGACAGTTTTTAGAGATCAAACTTTTACTTCAGATCTTCATAGCACTGGACTTAAAAGAATAGAAGATGTTTCATTTCTTAGGAATTTTCAATTTGCTGAAGATAAAGGACCTACTTCACATGCTGTGAAGCCTAAAGAGTATGTGGCTATCGATAACTTTTATACAACAACTATTTATGAAAAGGGTGCTGAGTTGATAAGAATGCTTGAGCTATTACTTGGCAAAGAAATGTTTTTTAGAGGTATTGATATCTATATTAAAGATTTTGATGGCACTGCCGCTACAACTGAGAATTTCATTGATTCATTAATAAAAGGCGCCTATATAGAAGAAAGCAACTGTCCTTTTGATGTATCAAAATTTCTTAATTGGTATTATAAATCAGGTACACCAAAAGTAGATGTCAATCAATCTTGGGATTCGAAAAATTCAATTTTAAATGTTTCTTTTAAGCAGAAATTAGAGAGTGATCAGACTAATCAAAATATTGAAATGATTATTCCAATTCTTTATTCTTGTTATAGCAGAGAGAAAGGAGCTATACCTATATTTGAGGAAAAATTATTTATCTTAGATAAAAATAATAAGAATCTAAAAATTAAACTCCCATTAGAGAAAGAAGCCCCAGTTCTATCAATTTTTAGACGTTTCTCTTCCCCTGTCGTTTGGGAATCTGATTTGTCTATAGATGATTATCTTTTTCTTTTCTTAAATGATAATGACTATTTCTCGAGGTGGGACTCTTGTCAGTTTTTAATGCGTGAAATGATTAAAAATAGGCTTTTTAACAAAGCAAATTCCTCATTGGAAGAGAAGTTTATTTTTGCTATTAAGCAATCCATGAAATCTTTAGAAATAAAAGATCCTTGTTTTTTGGCAACTCTTTTAACGACTCCTGGTTTCGCAGAATTGGAATCTCTCTTTGACAAAGTTGATCCAATAAATATATATAGAAAGTCACTTGATTTCAAAGTTTTAATTGGTAAGGGAATTCTTCAAGAGTTAAGAACACTAGCTGATAAATTACTTGTCAATATTGACCATGAATGGCCTAAGGGTAAAGGTCAAAGAAAACTATTAGGAATTATTTGGTCTTATTTAACTCTTGCGGGCGATAGTAATATTAAAAAGAATTGTGTTGAATCAATTAATCATTCTTCAATGACTATCTCAAAGGCAGCACTAGGGGCATTGAAACCACTTGATAGTGTTGAAACTAATGAAGCTTCAAATTTATTTTATAACATCTGGAATGATAACGCAGTGGTTTTGGATTCATGGTTTGCATATGAGGCGTCAAGACCTAATAAAAAAGGAATTGATGTTATTGAAAAATTATTATCACACCCTAAATTTGATTGGAAGGCTCCAAATGCAATACGAGCTGTTCTAGGAGGATTTAGTAAAAATATTGAGTTATTTCATTCTCTTGATGGACAAGGCTATTTATTTTTTGCTGATAAATTAATAGATTTAGATAAAATTAATCCAATAACTGCCTCAAGAATGGTGAAAATCTTTAGTAAATGGAAAACATACGTCGATGAGAATAAGGAGGGAATGTATAAATCAATTTTAAAAATAAATAGAGCAAATATTTCACCAAATACAAGAGAGGTAGTGGAACTAATTTTGAAGTGAATTTACAGAATTATCTGAACATTGAGCTAACAGAACTCTCTTCGTGAATTCTCCAAATAGCTTCTCCAAGCATATTTGCAACTGATAAGACCTTTAATTGAGAGAAATCTAAGTTGGTAGGTACAGGAATACTATTAGTGACAATAACTTGTTCAAAAAGGCCTTCTTTTGAAAGTCTCTCGTAAGCAGGTGGAGAGAAAACAGCATGAGATGCACATGCAATTACTTTTTTTGCACCTTCTTTCCTAAGTAATTCAGCTCCTGCACAAATAGTTCCTCCAGTGTCAATCATGTCATCAATCAATATTGCAGTTTTATTTGAGACTTCCCCAATCACTGTGAGACTTTCGGCAACATTATGCCCTGAGCGGCGCTTGTCAATGATTGCTAGAGGTGAGTCCTTCATTTGTTTAGCAAAGGCTCTTGCTCTGGCTACACCACCTACATCAGGAGAGACGACCACGATTTCGTCAAGTTTCATTGTTGATAGATAATCAACTAAAACCGGTGAACCATATATGTGATCGCAGGGGATATCAAAATAACCTTGTATTTGTGCCGAATGTAAATCCATAGCTAATACTCTATCTACCCCTGATTTGACAAGAATATTTGCGGTTAGTTTCGCGGTTATTGACTCTCTACCTGCTGTCTTTCTGTCTGCCCTGGCGTAACCGAAGTATGGAATTACTGCTGTAATTTGTCTGGCAGATGCTCTTTTGCAGGCGTCCACCATGATCATGAGCTCCATTAAGCTGTCATTAACAGGAGCACAGGTTGGCTGTATTAGAAAAACATCACATCCTCTTATTGATTGCTGGATTTGAACGTAGAGCTCTCCATCCGCAAACCTTTTTGAAACTAGAGGGACATTGGTTATCCCCATATAAGTCGCAATCTCTGTTGCTAATGCTGTATTTGATGTCCCGCTAATCAATCTGAGTCTATTAGTGTCATGCTTGAGACTAGTAGGCTCAGGATGTGCTGCGGTTATAAAACTAGTCACGGTTCCACCGCAAGCAAGAAATAATATTTACCAATCTACCTTTATGTTGATACATGATCATCTAAAAGCGTTGTTTATTTTTTTCTTAAAAGATCTCATCTGCTTTTGTGAAACCTGGAATCATTGCCCTGTCTTCTTTTTGGGTGGTGGGCTAAAGCAAATATCTTCTAAAGAATTTTCTTTTGAAAACATTAATAATTTGACTTTAGGTAAAGACTTAAAGATTTTTAAAGGTGCTTTTGCTGAAAATACAAAGATAAAAGAGCTGGATTATGGAAATAGGGTCATCTTGAGGAGCAGGCTCTCTCTTTGAATGAAAAATATAAAATCTCAAATTTAATCATCGCTTGTGATTGTGGCTTATTAAAAGAAAATTATTTTGGCAGTATGCATAAATAATGCTATTGATGGAAAGAAATATAAAAAGAATTTTTGCTTTAATTCAAAAGAAATTTGTTTTTTCTAAAATAAATGTTTAATTATTATTAGATTTGTTAGTATAAAAATACTAAATATATTTTTTTGATACTTAAGAAAAAGATTTCCCCTTTTACAATGGAATCCATTTTGAATTTAATAAAAAAATAGCATTATTAGTTTTTCTTCGTGTTTTTTAGAGATAAAAAAGTGAAATTAGAAAGAAATTCAGGGATCCTTCTTCATCCAACCTCATTGCCTGATAGCCCTGTCTGCGGTACTTTTGGCAACCCTGCTCGAATTTGGCTTAATGAACTAGCTGCATCTGGGATAGGAGTTTGGCAATTTTTACCTCTAGCTCCTACGGATTCATTTGGATCTCCTTATAGTTCTCCATCAAGTTTTGCTTTTAATCCATGGTTCCTTGATCAGAATGATTTAGTTAGAGACGGTTTCTTGGCTAATAATCTAGAAATATTCTCTACTGAAAATATTTTTTGTGATGATAGAGTCGATTTTCAATTAGCTAATTCAAAAGTTAAGGCCTTGCGGTCTTCTTTGGTTGATTATTGGAATAAACAGAATAGAACTATTCAAGAAGAATTTGAAATATGGTGCTCAAGACAATTTTGGTTGGATGATCATTCCATATTTATGGAACTAAAAATTCAAAACAATGATCTTCCATGGTGGGAATGGCCAGATAAATATGCAGCCAAGGATAAGAAAGAATTAGCAAAGTGGAAAATTAATAATCAAAGAGAATTGTTAGGTCATAGTTTGCTCCAATGGCATTTAGACAGGCAGTGGAAATCAATCAGAAAACTTGCAAAAGATCTGGGGATTTTTTTATTTGGAGATGTCCCTTTTTACGTGTCTAAAGATAGTGCTGATGTTTGGAGTAATCGATCATTGTTTTCTATTTTAACGAATTCAAATACATTCCTTCAAAGTGGTGTTCCTCCTGATTATTTCTCTGAGACCGGCCAGCTTTGGGGGAACCCTGTTTATCGTTGGAGTAGGCATAAAGCAGGCAAATATAGATGGTGGAGAAAAAGAATTTCAAGACATCTAGAACAAGTTGATTTTTTACGACTTGATCATTTTCGTGCTTTGGAAGCTTTTTGGGCAATTCCTGGTAAAGATAAAACAGCTGAGAATGGTTTTTGGTTATCTTCCCCGGGAAGAGAAATCCTAGGTTTAATAAAAAAAGATTGCAGTGGTTTTCTTCCTTTAGTTGCAGAAGACCTAGGTCTCATAACATCAAAAGTTGAAAAGTTACGCGATGACTTTGAATTAGCAGGAATGAAGATACTTCAATTTGCTTTTGATGGGAATTTAGATAATCCCTATTTGCCAGAGAATATTAAAAATGAAAATTGGATTGTTTATACAGGAACGCACGATAATTCAACTTCTCAAGGGTGGTGGAAAGAGATGGATCAAGAAAGAAAAGAACAAATTAGAGAAAGAATTCTTGATTTTGATAATTTCACTTCTTGGGAATTGATACGAATGGGTATGGAAACAAAAGCCAAATTATTTGTAGCGCCTATGCAAGATTTATTAAATCTTGATAATAATTCTCGCTTTAACAAACCTGGGACAGTAGAGAATAATTGGTCATGGAGATTATCTAGAAATAATTTGAATATTCAAGAATCTTTAAAAAGATATGGTGAGATAGCTAAAGCAAATAAGAGATAACATTACTTTTCTTTTTTATTGATTGTATTTTCATCATTTATGATAGTATTTTCTAAAATTATTGGTTCAGTCGAAACACTATTTATTTTTATAAGATATTTTTGTTGAATGTTAAGGGCTAATATCGATGAAAGCATAAAGACAATATATAATAAGCTCCCAACCCAGCTATTAAGAAAGTCTATATTTATGAAATTAAATTTAAAACTAGTTATTTTATCAATACTATCTTTTTGTGCAAGTAAACCATTTAAACTACCTTTCTCTAAATTGAACTTAGTCTCAATACTTTTGATCATTGAAATCAAATAAGTTTTCTCTGGTAAATACTTTTTCCATCCATTTTCAATAGATATTAGGACATTTTTTGAAATCTTGGTCTCATTTGATAGTTGCTCTAAAGAAATCCCAGATTTCTTTCTTTCAGCTTTAAATAAATTAATTGCTTCGGAAAAATCATTCTCAGAAACAGGTTGATCCTGCTCCTGAGCAAATTCTGATGAGGATTTTTTGAAGTAAAAATTTAGAGCCATACAATGCAAATGTTTTTAATTGATTATTGAGCTCCATTCCTTCCTTTTTAGCTCTCGCCACTTACCTTCTTGTAGTCCATTTAAGTTTATATTTGAGATCGATATTCTTTGCAAATCTTGAACTGGATGTCCAATGAGATCTGCTATTCTTCGGATTTGGCGATTGCGACCCTCTTTCAAAATTACTTTTAGAAGAGTTTTGCGAGAGTCGTTATCCAAAAATTCTATTTTCGCTGGCAGTGTTTTTTTTCCATCAAGAAAAATCCCCCTTCTCCAATTATCTAGCATTGATTGACTTGGCTTGCCACTTACCCAAACAAGATATGTTTTTGTATGGGAGTATTTTGGATGTGTAAGTCTAAGTGTTAACTCTCCATTATTGGTCAATAGAATTGCTCCTCTGCTATCAAAGTCTAACCTTCCCACAGGGTGAATACCAAGACGTAAGTGTGATGGAATAAAACTTAAAATTGTTTTCCTTCCATGATTATCTTCGCAGCTAGATATGACTCCATAAGGTTTATTTAATAGAAAAACTTTATGATTTAGCTTTTTAGGTAAATGTCTACCGTCAACCAAAATTTGATCAGAGGTTGGATCTGCTTTCTCTCCGAGAACAGCTTGCCTTCCGTTTAATGTTACTCTGCCCTGTTTTATTACTAAGTCAGCTTTCCGTCTTGATAAAAGACCGGACTCAGATATTATCTTTTGTAATCTATTAAGTGGCATTATTTATAAACTAAATACTATATTGATTTCAAAATACAGTTTATAAAATCTATTTTCATTAGAAAAATTCATCTATTTCTTTAACTGTTCCCTCTTCTACTTGGATTAATAAATCTTTAATAGCTTTCCACATGCTTATGCCAAAAAGTATTGAGATAAATGAAGAAAATATTACTGATTTAATAATAGAAAAGTTTATGATACTTAATGCACTTACGAAAATAATTGTTAAGCCTGTAAAGAATGAAAACCAACTTGATATTGTTCTAGGATTTTCTAGTGGATTTGGTGAAATTTTTTTTGATGACCAATTATTTAGTTTTGATTTCATTATGTCTGCAAATATCAATCCAGACATCAGGCAAATAAATGCTCCACAAGAGAGCCAAAAAATAGGATCTTCAATTGGCTTTATTTGTTGATAATTGGAGATGAACTCATTTATATCTGGAATATCTTCTGCTTCTAAGTTAGCTAAAACAAATGCGAGAATATTTTTAATATTGATCATGCTTTAATGTTTATCTAAATTTTTTTTATTTATTATATTTTATAAAAATATTCTATGCAACTTGTGTTTTGTTTTGTTTTGTTAGACTTGAAACCATTCTTAAAGGATTGAATGTTTTTCGCACTAGCTTGATTAATTGTTTCATATCTTTTGTGTCTATTCTTTCATCTTTAATAATGCTCATTAATAAGTTCTTCCTTATTAGCGAGCCTCTAGAGCTAGTTAATAGCTTAATGCCTGCACCTGCTACAGGAATCAGTTCTTTCGCCGGTGTAGTTGAGTCCTGTACTAGAACATCAAATAAATTTTCTATTCGTTCAACTCTAATGTGGCCATTCTGATCAAATATAACATCTAACAATATATTTATCATTTCGTTCGTATCTGAAGTAAGTAATCTTTTCGCGACATAAGGATAAGCTAAATCTATAATTTTAAAATCAGGATCCAAGCGAAGAGCAAGTCCTTCTTGGCTGATAACAGCCCTTATAATTAGAGCAAATCTTGCTGGAACTCTAAAGGGATAATCAAACATTAATTCAGAGAATTTATTAGTAATTTCTTTAAAATTAAATGATGCAACATCTTTACCAATTGCGCTTCCAAGAACTTCCTTTAATACAGGTATTAGAGGCTTAAGGTCTTGATCTTTATTTAAAAAACCAAGATTTTGAAAATCTTTTGCTACTGCATGAAAATCGTTGTTTATTAAGTGAACAATTGCGCCAGTGAGAGTTAATCTGTCTTCCTCTGAAATTGAGTCCATCATTCCAAAATCAACATAGGCGATATTGCCTAAATCATCATTATGACCTTCAAGAGCAAACATGTTTCCCGGATGAGGATCTGCATGAAAGTATCCAAATTCTAATAACTGCTGTATTCCGCTGATAACTCCAGTTCTAATAATTTTTGATGGATTTAAATTATTTACAACTAATTCATTTCTGTCTTTTAATTTTGTACCGTTAATCCAACTTGTCGTTAATACCTTTAAAGATGATAAATGTTTTTCTACTTTTGGTATAGTTACTGACTTGTTATTCTGGAAAAGTGTAGAAAATCTTTCAGCATTATTAGCTTCTTTTGTATAATCAACTTCATCAAATAAGCTTCTTCCAAACTCATCTATTATTTCACCTAATCCAAACCCGAGATTTAATGGAAGTATTGGTGCACTAAGAACACCAAGTATTTTTATAATTACGATATCTCTTCTTATATTGAAAATAAGAAGAGGCCTTTGAACTTTAACTGCTACCCAATAATTGTTCGTTAACTTTGCTTTATAAACCTGTCCAAGGCTTGCTGAGGCTATTGGTATTGAGGGAAATTCTTCAAAAAGATCATTGGCTGGTCTACCTAGCTCACTTTCAATAGTCTGAAGTGCTTTTTCGTGAGGAAATGAGGGTAAGTTATCTTGAAGGTTTGTTAATTCTTCCAACCAATCTTTCCTTATTAGATCTGGCCTAGTTGAGAGGGCTTGCCCTACTTTTATAAAACAGGGACCCAGACTAACAAGTGTTTTAAGTAGAAATTTAGCTAGGTTCTTTTGAGTCTTCTCGTCATTGCTTGAACCTTGAAAAATAAGTCTTGCTAATAATAATGAAATCGCCCCAACTATTTGAATAAATCTAGGCACTAATATCCACGGCCTAGTAATTAGCCAAATTAAATCTCTTTTGAAATCGTATTTCATGAATTCATAATAAGTTCTTTTGGCTACCGATTTATGAAGTTCTTTTGATTTGCTTACTGATTAATTTAACTAAATTGATTCTAGGTATTCCTTTTACTCAATGAGGCTTTTTAACTTGCTTTCTGCTGATAGAAGCGAAAACCTTTTTTTGCCAGCCCATGTGAGAGGAAATGCTCTCCCCAAAAAGATAAAAAAACTATTGAAGCTAAAGCCAGGTATATGGGATTTGCCAGAACTTTTCGAGATTGGTGGCCCTTTAATTAGTGAAGGGGCCATAGCTGAAAGTCAAAAGTCCTCTGCTTCTCAAGCGGGTGTTGACAGATGCTGGTATGGAGTCAACGGGGCGACTGGTTTACTTCAAAGTTCATTGCTAACTCTGGCTCGTCCTGGTCAAGCTGTTCTTATGCCCAGGAATATTCATAAAAGCTGTATTCAAGCATGCTTGTTTGGAGGATTAATACCATTACTTTTCGATGTGCCTTACTTAACTGATCGAGGTCATGCCTCTGTATTTGATAGTAAGTGGCTTAAAAGAGCTTTAAAAAAAGCAAAAGAACTTAAAGAGGACATAGCTGCGGTGGTTTTAGTTAACCCTACATATCAAGGATATTCTGCAGATATGGAATCCCTGATTAAGGAGATTCATGCACATTCTTTGCCAGTACTGGTTGATGAGGCTCATGGCGCTTACTTCATAAGTCAAATAAGACCAGATTTACCTAAGTCGGCCATATCTTATGGTGCGGATTTAGTTGTTCACTCTCTCCATAAATCTGCTCCGGGATTAGTTCAATCCGCAGTCTTATGGTCGCAAGGTGACAAGGTTGATCCATTCAAAATCAATAGAAGTATTGAATTGCTTCAGACTTCAAGTCCAAGTTCTTTATTGTTAGCTTCTTGTGAAAGTTCAATAAAGGAACTTTTTGAACCTCAAGGGCTAAAGAAGTTGAAATCCCGTATAGAAGAAGCTGAGTTGTTAAAAGATTTTCTGATTAATAAAAAAGTTCCTCTTCTTGAAAACAGTGATCCATTAAGAATCATTCTTCATACCTCAAGATTCGGTTTGAGTGGTATTGAAGTTGATAAAATGTTTATTAGTAATGGAATAATTGGTGAACTAGCTGAGCCAGGAACACTAACTTTTTGCCTTGGGCTTTCATCTCACAATAAATTAGGAAAAAGATTTGTAGGAATTTGGAATGAAATCCTTACAACTTTTGGCAAACAGAAATCGTGTTTTTTTAAAAAACCACCTTTCAGTATCGTTTCTAAGCCATGCAAGCCATGTTCATATTCTTGGGGATCGGATTTTGAGACTGTAAATCTGGAGAATGCTATTGGAAGAATTTCAGTTGAGATGGTCTGTCCTTATCCTCCAGGAATCCCATTATTGATTCCTGGAGAGATTTTGGACGAAGCTCGTGTTGATTGGTTGATAGAGCAAAAATGCTTTTGGCCAGAACAAATCTCTGGTTCTATAAGAGTACTTCTTGATTAAACATATCTACTTATCAGCTATAATGAAATTTATTATTAATAAATCCTTTTAAGTATGTTTTGTAGAAGAAAGCTATATTTTTTCATCTAATTTAATGTTTTTAACTGTTTCGAAAAAGAGATTATTAAGTGGACTTTTAGTAGGAGCTTTTGGCTTTTTAATAGTCTATTTAGGTGATTGGTGGTTTTCTATTGCAATAAGTTTAATTGTTCATTTGGCTCTTCTAGAATTTTTTCGGATGGCAGAGTTTACGGGGATAAGGCCAGCTACGAAGACCACATTATTGGCCTGCCAAATATTACTTTTCTTCACTCAACTATCTTCTCTTGGATATATCTCAATTGAAATATCAGATGCTATTTTGCCATTGTCAGGTGCCGCTATTTGTGGTTGGTTGTTGTTACAACCAATAACTGGTTCCATTGCTGATGTGGCAGCATCAATTTTCGGATTATTTTACTTAGGATTCTTACCAAGTCATTGGATTAAGTTACGAAATCTTTTAGAAGGTGATTTAACAAATAACTTTAATTTGATACCCATTGACTGGCCAACATCTATTGATTTTGGAATGCTAATAACTTTTTCTACATGTTTTATGATCGTTGGATTTGATATAGGTTCCTATTTTGTAGGTAAGAAATTTGGTAATCACCTATTATCTCCAATTTCACCTTCTAAAACTATTGAAGGTGTAATTGGAGGACTGTCCTTTTCAATAATAATAGGAGCCTTTTGTGGTTATCTACTTAGATGGGAATTTGGAATATTGATTGGAATATTTATTGGTGTTTTAGTAGCATTGTTTTCTCTCGTAGGAGACCTTACAGAATCGATGTTAAAGAGAAACGCAGGATTAAAAGACTCAGGTAATTTTTTACCTGGTCATGGAGGGATCCTTGATAGAATAGATAGTTATTTATTTACTCCTGCAATTGTTTTTTATATAGTAATTTTATTATCACCATTAATTACTTCTTGAAATAATTATATACTAATAGGTGAATTTGCAATAATATTAATTAAATTATCTTCTGTATATATATTTTCAATAAATATTTTATCTTCAATCGGAATCTGAATACTCTTTTTATTGTTTTTGTTTCGCAGGTAAATTTTCCCTTTTTCAGTTTTAATATTAATCTTTTGTTCTTCGTTTTTAGTGGCATTCTTTTCAGAGGCTTTAATTAATAATTCATCATTGATTATTTCTATATCTTCTAGTTTCTCTTTGTTTAGGATTTCGTTACTAATCACTTCACTAATCCAATCCCAGCTATTAGAAAATAAAATTGCTTTTACTGATTTTTGAGATAAAGAAATTTTGAATTTTATTATAGGATTATTCTTAAAGTATAATTCTTTATTGGTTAATTTAATAATTATTTTAATATTATCACCTTCTAGTTCAAATTTATCGAATAAAAGATCTTTGTAATTAATATTTTCCGCGGAAATATTAATTTTTTGTATTTCCCCTTTAATTATATTGGCAGAACTTGAGATAATATTTATTTTAAGGTTGTTAATTTTTTTACACTCTTTTAGTATTAAGATCCTTACACATTGCTCTAATAATTTAGCAAGAATTCCTTTCCCTTGAATCTGCTTGACTATCATTTAGTTTTATAATTTTTCCCAAAAATCAGCAACTAATTTTGGTTCTTCCAAGTGTGGAAGATGTCCTGAATTTGATGCTATTTCTATTTCGTGCTTGTAGTTCCTGTAGGTTTCCTCCTTTTCATTCTTAGGAATGATTCTGTCATGTTTTCCTAAAATAATTTTGAGAGGTTGAGTTGGTTTTGGGAGTCCGCAATCAGAAACTCCCCCATCGGCTGCAAAATCTGCTAAGGATGATTGCCATCCAGGAACTTTTAAATGAATGGATGCGATCTGTTCTTCTGCAGGACCAACACTATTTCTTGGATCTGCGAATGCCTGTCTGCATAAACCCCTACGAACAAACGGCTGACCAAGGAAAAAGGCCCCCAAATGATTAAAGGGCCACGGTATTTTTGGATTTTTTCCTGCCAATCCCGCTGGTGATAAAAGCAGTAACCTATTCACTTTCTTTGGGTTTTGTCTTGCGAGTTCTAGAGCCAAAGCCCCGCCCATTGAGGCACCTATTACTCCTATGGGTTGATTCTTTGAGAAATAGTCCAAAACACAATTCAAATGTTTCATTAAATATTTAAATCCATATTTGTTACCATTAGATCTAGGACAAAATCCAAAGCCATACAGATCTGGAATTATTAATTTATTATTTTTCTTTAGAAATGGTGTGAGACGTCGATATTCAAGAAAACAACTATCAAAGCCATGGATAAGAAGTATTTTTTCTCCTTTTCCTGTTAAAACTGTTGGAAATAGATCAGATGGACTCTGTGAAAAATTCTCAAGTTTTAACCATTTAAGATCTTCAAAAAGTTTACTTGCTTGTTTGTCAATAATTTTGGTTTGAATTTTACTAATGTATGCCTTGGATGCATATGTGTTATCTATATTTTTATTCACTTCTTGATTCAATGCTCTTAATTATTTTTTATTCTTGTTTTGGAGGTTTTAGGCAAGGCTTGATAACTTTGAATTGCCTCGAAAAGATCTTTTTCATTTATTTGGAAAGGTAATTGGTGTATGTCTGAGTTATTTTTACAGGCAAATTTACAGGCTTTATGTATTTCTTTCGAGGTAGTATCTCTAAGACAAATTGACTCAATTGAAATAGGAAGATTTAGTTCTGAGAAGAAACTTATAAGCTGTTTCTTAGCTTGTTTTGGTAATTGACTTGTTGAATTTTTATCTTCTAGGTCTAATTGCACTAATAAGCCAAATCCAACAAGTTCTCCATGAAGTGGTTTGCTTGCATATGCAAGTTGTGTTAACCCATTGTGAATGGGATGAGCTGCTGCAGTTCTGCATTTTGCACCACCAAGCCCTCCTATCATTCCAGCAGTCAGAGCGCATCCTTCTGCAACAGTTTTCCATGAATTGCTTAGTGGATCTATGAAAGCTTGGTGGCCATTTAATAATAATTGATCTCTTAAAACCCGAGCCATCTGAACTGCTTGTTGCACAAAACCGTCTCGGCTTGTGCTGCTTGTTAAGGATGATTCGTACCATTTTGCTACGGCATCTGCTATGCCACTAGCAAGAGTTCTTGGTGGAGCATCTCTGACAATTGTGTGATCGAAGATCAATAAGTTTGGACAGGTTTTTAAAGCTACATCTTTTACGAATTTGCCATCGGGAGTATAAATATTTGATAAAGCAGTCCATCCAGCACATGTTGAAGCGCTTAATGGCACGGTTATGCAATTGATACCAAGTAAATCAGCAATTAATTTCCCTGCATCAAGTACTTTCCCTCCTCCTGCTGCAATAATCCCATCACATTCGTTGTTTTTTGAGACTAGACATGCATTTTGGATATCTAGTTCACAACAATCATGATCTAATTCGAAAGAGATTGGTTGAATACCTTTTAAAAGTAAATCTTTTTTGAAAGAAGCTCTTATTTTTTTTGTAGAGCTACTTCTACCTATTATTAACGGCCTTTTGCAAAGTATGGTGATTAAATCAAGGGATTTAAACCAAGCTCCCTCTCCCCTAACAACCTT
The DNA here is from genome assembly GCF_059772405.1 of Prochlorococcus sp. MIT2304. Taxonomy (NCBI): domain Bacteria; kingdom Bacillati; phylum Cyanobacteriota; class Cyanophyceae; order Synechococcales; family Prochlorococcaceae; genus Prochlorococcus; species Prochlorococcus sp. MIT2304. The sequence goes on along the minus strand of NZ_CM186286.1, from coordinate 653,202 downwards.
TGAAGGTGAAATACTGTGATTATTTATAGACATTAAACTGTTCTATTGAAAGTTAAACAGCAGCACTAGCTAATTCTGGTGTCGAGCTATCTTTGCCAAGATGTTTAACTATTACTTTTTTACTTTCATCAATGTCAACTTCTGCTTTGTCTCCATCTTTTATCCTTCCAGATAAAAATTCTTCGGCAAGGCTATCTTCTAATAATCTCATTACTGCTCTTCTTAAAGGTCTAGCCCCGTAAGAGGGATTGTAGCCTTCTTCTACTAATCTTTCTTTGAAATCATCTGAAACGGTTAATGATATCCCTTTTTCTTTTATCCTTACGAATACTTCTTTTAACATTATTTCAGCGATGTCTTTCACTTCATTTCTAGATAGTTGTCTGAAGACAATTATTTCATCTAATCTATTTAGAAACTCAGGTCGGAAATATTGCTTTAGTTCTTCATTTACTAATGATTTAATCCTATTGTATTGAGTATCTTCTAAATTCTCCCCTGAGAATTCAAATCCCAATCCTCCACCACCTTTCTCAATAACTTTAGATCCAATATTTGAAGTCATTATTATCAAAGTATTTTTGAAATCAACAGTTCTTCCTTTTGAATCGGTTAATCTTCCTTCCTCGAGTAATTGAAGTAGCAGATTAAATACATCTGGATGTGCTTTTTCTATTTCATCAAATAAGACAACTGTATAGGGTCTTCTCCTTACAGCTTCAGTAAGTTGTCCACCTTCATTAAAACCCACGTAGCCAGGAGGCGAGCCTATTAATTTACTAACAGTGTGTCTTTCCATGAATTCAGACATATCTAGGCGTATCATTGCTTCTTCACTGCCAAAGAAATAGGCCGCCAAAGCTTTAGTAAGTTCAGTTTTTCCCACTCCAGTTGGCCCAGAGAAAATAAAACTGGCGATTGGTCTGTTTGGATTTTTAAGACCAACTCTTGCTCTCCTAATTGCTTTTGAAACCGCTTTGACTGCTTCGTCTTGACCAATCAATCTTTGATGCAAGGTGTCTTCCATATTTAAAAGTTTGACTGACTCGCTCTCTGTCAATTTCTGAACGGGAACGCCTGTCCAAGATGCGACAATATGAGCAATATCTTCCTCATTAACTATTGGTTGAGATACTTTTAGTTCATCTGACTGATTACTTGATTGATCAGCACTTTCATTAGTTTTCATCTGATTATCACTAGAGTTAGCCTCAGAATTTGGTGAGGTTTTTTGTCTAATATTTTGCAAAAGATTTCTGATTTTATCTCTAAGTTCGACTTCTTTTTCCCTAAGTTCTCCAGCTTGGGTGAAATTTTGATCTCTTACTGCCTCTTCTTTGCTCTTTTGTATTTCCCTTAATTCTTTATCAACTTCTTTAGCCTCAGGTGGCAATTTGGAATTGAGTAATCTAACTCTGCTACCTGCTTCGTCTATTAGGTCTATGGCTTTATCAGGTAAAAAACGGTCTGATATGTACCTGTCCCCAAGATTAGCGGCAGCATTTAATGCTTCGTCAGTAATCTTCAATCTGTGATGTTGCTCATATCTCTCTCTCAACCCTTTAAGAATTTCTATTGTGTCTTTTATTGAAGGTTCTCCAATCATTACAGGTTGGAATCTACGTTCCAACGCAGCGTCTCTTTCTATATGCTTGCGATATTCATCAAGCGTTGTAGCTCCAATACATTGAAGTTCTCCTCTCGCTAAAGCTGGTTTCAATATATTTGCAGCGTCGATTGCTCCCTCAGCAGCACCTGCTCCTATTAAAGTATGAACTTCATCAATAACAAGGATTACATTCCCAGCAGATTTTATTTCTTCCATAATTTTTTTTAACCTTTCTTCGAATTCACCTCTATATTTGGTCCCTGCAACAAGTAAACCAATATCAAGTGTTAGAACCCTTTTTTCTTCGAGAATGTCTGGAATGTTGCCTTGTTGAATTCTCTGAGCTAAACCTTCGGCGATAGCTGTCTTTCCTACTCCAGGCTCTCCAATTAAAACAGGATTATTTTTTGTCCTTCTTCCAAGTATTTGAATTACACGATCAATCTCAGAATGCCTTCCAACAACAGGATCAAGCTTTGATTCGCTAGCTAATTTGGTCAGGTTTGTTCCAAATTCATCAAGTGTTGCAGTTTTGGCTGATCCTTTTGAGGAACCTCCACCAGTAGTAACTTCAGCGGTTTCACCAAGCATTCGAACAACTTGTGTCCTGACTTTAGTTAGATCAACCCCTAGATTTTCAAGAACTCTTGCTGCAACTCCTTCTCCTTCTCTAATAAGGCCAAGTAATAAATGTTCAGTTCCAATGTAATTATGGCCTAGTTGTCGAGCTTCTTCCAATGAAAGCTCAAGTACTCTTTTTGCTCTTGGAGTAAAAGGTATTTCTACAGCAACGAATCCAGACCCTCTTCCTATTATTTTTTCAACTTCCACTCGTGAATCTTTAAGATTCACACCCATTGATTTAAGAACTTTTGCGGCAACTCCAGTGCCTTCTCCTATGAGACCTAAAAGGATTTGTTCCGTTCCAACAAAATTGTGCCCAAGGCGTCTTGCCTCTTCTTGAGCAAGCATGATGACTTTTATTGCTTTTTCTGTAAACCTCTCAAACATTTAGCTTTAGCCATTTACTGTTAGTTCCAATTTATCAGGGTTAAGTGTGAAATGTGTACGGTTAGGTTTTTTTTTATAAAGGGTAAATATTAAGTGTTCGTTGAAAAATAATTAAAAGTATTAATTGATGCAAAGAATGATCGATTTATTTATGTTTTGTTTCGGTAAACCGTACTGAAGTATTGCTTTTTTTTGTTAATTATCTGTTTCTTTTGTAAGAAATAGAGCACTATTTCCATCTTCGTAAAAGTTAGATCTTTTAGCTATTGTTTTGAAGCCCATGGATTTGTATAAAGCTTTCGCAGGCTCGTTTGTCATTTTAACTTCTAAATGTATTTGATTTGTTCGTAAAGACCTTGAACGTTTGATTAAATCTGATAAGAGAAATTTACCTAGTCCTTTCCTTTGATGTACTGGATGAACGGCAATTAAAGTTATGTGCAATTCGTCCAAAACTAACCATGAAGAACAAACCCCTAAAATTTTTTTCGTTTTTAGGTCCATTATTCCTATACAAATCCTTTTAGAATCTGTTAATTCTCTTTCCCATTGAGACTTAGTCCAAAGACCTTTTAGTGATTTTTGGTCTAGTTCCAAGCAATCATTTATGTGCATCATCCCAAGTTCAATTATTTTGAGATTCATATGCATCATTTAATTGATTGATCCTTCTTTCTTTAAAAAGAATACCAATTGGTTAATTGATCTCTAGATTGGATAAATATTCAAGTGAAAATTTTTCCATGCAAGGCTCAAAAGCTTTCGAACCCAATAGGGATATACATAGTCCAAATCTAAACATAGCCCCAATTACTTCGGAAATTAATGAAAGTGAAAAATTATTAGTTGGTGGATGTCAACTTAGCGAACTCGCAGAAAAATATGGAACACCTCTTTATGTCTTTGATGAGTTGTCACTTAGGACTGCATGCCAAACCTATGTCACTTCTTTGGAAAAGCATTATCCAGGAGATACTCTTCCTCTTTATGCTTCAAAAGCAAATAGCTCAGTAGCAATTTGTGCCTTAATTGCTTCTGAGGGTTTTGGCCTTGATGCAGTATCGGAAGGTGAATTACTTACTGCTTTGAAAGGAGGAATAAAAGGGGAAAATATCGTCTTTCATGGAAATAACAAATCTCACGATGAGTTGAATTTTGCCTATAAAAATAACGTGACGATTGTATTAGATAATCATCATGATATTACGTTGCTAAAAAATATTGCTAACGATAAAAAACCAGCAAAATTAATGTTGAGATTTACTCCTGGAATTGAATGCCATACTCATGAATATATTAGGACTGGACATTTAGATAGCAAATTTGGTTTTGATCCAGATGACATAAAGTCAGTTTTAGAGGAATTAAAAACATATAAATGGGCAAATTTAACTGGTTTACATGCTCATATAGGGTCTCAAATTTTTGAAATTCAACCTCACGTTGATCTTGCTAGTGTGATGGTCGATACGTTCAAGATTGCTAAGGAAATTGGTCATCCAATAGTTGATCTGAATGTAGGAGGAGGTCTAGGGATTAAATATGTCCAAGAAGACAATCCGCCATCTATTGAAAAATGGATTGAAGTTATTTCTAATGCTGTGGTCAAGGCTTGTAATGAAAGAAATATAGATTTGCCAAGATTAATGTGTGAACCTGGCAGATCTCTTGTGGCTAATTCTGGGCTTACTATTTATAAGATTGGAGCTAAAAAAGTTGTTCCTGGAGTTAGAACCTATTTATCTGTTGATGGAGGTATGAGTGATAATCCTCGCCCCATAACTTACCAATCTCTTTATAGTGCGAGCTTGGTAGACAAACCATTGAATACAAATCTTGAAAAAGTTACTATTGCTGGGAAGCATTGTGAATCTGGGGATATTTTGTTAAAAGATTTTTTTCTTCCTTCCTGTGAAAGTGGTGATTTTCTGGCTGTTTTTGGAACTGGTGCATATAACTACTCAATGAGTTCTAATTACAACAGAATTCCAAGACCAGCCACAATTATGGTTCGTGATGGTCTTGCCGAGTTAATTCAAAGGAGAGAACTTCCTGAAGATCTATTGCAATTAGATGTATTGCCTGATCGCTTTATTCGCCGGAATTAGGTAAGTTGAAATAACGTTGAGGAGTAGGAGTGAATTTTTGGTGGCTTATAAACTTGAATGTTCTACTTGATGTCTTGTTCGCGACCTCTCTCGGGGTTCTTCTTTTTACAAGAGTTAGAGAGCAAAGAACATTATGGCTTTTGAGAGGTTATCTATTTCTGGTTTCATTAGCTTGGTTCGTGCAGAGATTTGCGAATTTACCAATTACTTCAAAACTTGTTGATGCCCTGGTTTTGGCCTGCTCATTATCTCTAGCAATTTTGTGGCAAGGGGAATTAAGGAGATTAATGGAATTATTAGGTACTGGAAGATTAGCTGTGATTCTTGGCAATACTCAAAAAGAATTTAGGGCAAGTTCTAATACTTTCGCTCAATTAACTGAAGCAGCGGGTCGTTTATCACAAAACAGAAAAGGAGCGCTAATTGTTGTTGATATGGGCAGTGATTTACGTCCTGAAGATTTCCTCTTCCCGGGAGTTCCAATAGATGCTCAATTATCATCTGAATTACTATTAAACCTTTTTGCCGCAGACACCCCTCTTCATGATGGGGCTGTTTTGGTAAAGGGGAATAGAATTATTTCTGCAGGGGTAATTTTGCCTCTTTCAAGACAAGGAATTAGTAGGTATGGAACTAGACATCTGGCTGCTCTGGGAATAACTGAACGATTTGATCGATGTATTTGTGTTGTGGTTTCAGAAGAATCAGGTACCTTATCTTTAGCTAGCCAAGGACGACTCGAAAGACCTATCACAAGCAGTAGATTACTTGACCTTTTGCAAGAATTGTTTGATCCCTCTAATTCATCTTCAACCAAATCCACCAGCCCTAATTCTTCATTGAAAACTTCTTCCACTAATAATGACCCTAAAAGTTCTCAGTCCAGAGTTAATCTTGGGATAATCAATGACGGCAAGGAGTCTTTAAATTGACTTACCCTTCTGTGATAAGTACTGATAATTCTGGAGAGGTGTCTCCAATACCCAAAGATTTGGATAGCCTCCGGATGCCCAACCATATTGCGGTAATTATGGATGGGAATGGAAGGTGGGCAAAATCAAAAGGTTTACCTAGAACGGTTGGACATAGTGCTGGTGTTGAGGCTTTAAAAAATACTTTGCATTTATGTAGTCAGTGGGGAATAGGAGCTTTGACTGTATATGCTTTCTCAACTGAAAATTGGTCTAGACCTAGAGAAGAAGTGAATTTTTTAATGACACTTTTTGAAAGTGTTCTCAAACGTGAATTGAGTAATTTAAAACTAGAAGAAGTAAAAATTAATTTCTTGGGCGACCTTGACCCTTTACCCACTACATTAAAGGATTTAATAAAAAAATCAGTCGAATCAACTTCTCATAACAAAGGAATTCATTTTAATGTTTGCACTAACTATGGGGGACGACGTGAATTGGTAAGAGCTGCACAGAAGTTGGCTGAACGTTCCGTTAAAGGTGAATTAGACCCTTCTTTGATTGATGAAAATTTATTCGCCTCTGAATTATTTACAGCAAGCGAGGTTGATCCAGACTTGCTTATTAGAACTAGTGGTGAAAAAAGAATAAGTAATTTTCTTTTGTGGCAATTAGCTTATGCTGAAATTCATGTTACGGATGTATTTTGGCCAGACTTCAACGCTGAAACTCTTACTAAGGCTCTACTTGACTATCAGTCTCGTAGAAGGAGATTTGGTGGTGTATGACTAATATTAGGGAATATATTTAGTTATGTGATTTTTTATAGATTATCAGCTACAACTAAATAGTAATTTAATTTTTTATATTTAGATTCTTTTATGACTCTAATTAATCCTAATATTCGAGAGTCTGATGAATTCACTATTAAAGATGACTCATATTTAGATTTTAATTCTATAAAAGGAGGAGATCTTAGGCATGATTGGTGCTTAGAGGAAGTCAAAGAGATACTGGATTTGCCATTAATGGATTTGTTATGGAGAGCTCAAATAGTTCATAGGTCTTACAACCCAGGTTACAAAGTTCAACTCGCTTCTCTTTTAAGTGTGAAGACAGGGGGCTGCTCAGAAGATTGCTCATATTGTCCTCAATCTGTGCATAATGAAACAAGGGTTCAACCCATTCCTGCCCTTCAAGTTAAGTCAGTCCTTGATAGAGCAAGAGCTGCTAAAGATGCGGGGGCAGATAGATTTTGTATGGGTTGGGCTTGGCGTGAAATCAAAGATGGCAACACATTCGATTCAATGCTTGAAATGGTTAGAGGTGTTAGAAAACTTGGCCTTGAGGCGTGTGTTACAGCTGGTATGATTACCGATTCTCAAGCCTCTAGGTTGGCAGAAGCAGGTTTAACAGCTTATAACCACAATCTAGATACAAGTCCTGAACATTATTCCAATATTATTTCAACCAGAACATATCAAGATCGACTTGAAACATTGAGAAGAGTTCGTATGGCAGGCATTACAGTGTGCTGTGGTGGGATTATTGGGATGGGCGAATCTGTTTCCGATAGAGCATCTTTGCTTAGGGTTTTAGCAACCTTAGATCCACATCCAGAGAGTGTACCTATTAATGCTTTAGTTGCTGTGGAGGGTACACCTATGGAGGATTTATCTTCTATTGATCCATTAGAGATGGTTCGGATGGTTGCGACAGCAAGGATCATTATGCCTAAAAGTCGAATTAGACTAAGCGCAGGAAGACAGCAATTAGGTAGAGAAGCTCAGATACTATGTCTACAAGCTGGAGCTGATTCTATATTCTATGGGGATACACTTTTGACTACAAGTAATCCGGAGGTGGAGGCAGACCGTAAACTTTTAGCGGATGCTGGAATTACTGCTAATTTCTCTCAAGAATAAGTAGGCATGAAAACAGAGGATAGCCTCAAGAAATTTAAGTATAAAATTGCTGCGTTTTACAATTTTATACCTCTTGTTGATGAAAAAATTCTTTTAATCAGAGAACAATTAACTAACTTGGCTACGAATCAGGAAATAAAAGGTACTATTTTATTGGCTTATGAAGGCGTTAACGGTACAGTTTGTGGGAATGAAAATGCGATAGTTCAATTCATTGAAACCTTAGAGAAATTGTTAAAGGTACCGCATATTAATGTCAAATATAGTTGGTGTGAAAAACAGGCATTTAGACGCTTTAAAGCTCGTCATAAAAAAGAAATCGTCACGATTGGGCTAAAACAAGTTAATCCTTCCAAATCTGTTGGTAAATATATAAAAGCTTGTGAATGGAATGAGTTCTTAGAAGATCCTGATACTGTTGTTATTGATACTCGTAATGAGTATGAAATAAAAATTGGGAATTTTCCAAGAGCTCTAAATCCTCATACAAGCTCATTTCGTGAATTTCCTACATGGGTTCAAAAGCATTTAAAACCTTTAATCGAGGAGAATCCCTCTATGAAAATAGGGATGTATTGTACGGGAGGAATAAGATGCGAAAAAGCTACTTCTTATTTGATAGATGAAGGTTTTACCGAGGTACATCATCTTGAGGGTGGAATTCTTAAATATCTAGAGGATGTTTCCCCTGAGAAGAGTTTATGGGAGGGTGAGTGCTTTGTTTTTGATCAACGCGTCTCTTTAGATCATGAGCTAGCACCAGGTTCACACACGATGTGTCATGCTTGTGGATTACCAATCTCCCCTGAGGATTTAAAAAAGCCAACTTATATAAAAGGCTTACAATGTGAGGCTTGTGTGGATAAATTTACTGATAGCGATCGAGCTAGATTTGCTGAAAGACAACGTCAAATTGATGAAATAATGAAACGTCTACCTGAAAATTCTATATGGCCTTCTTCATGACTAAACCTAATTTAACTCTATTAGAAAAAGAAGCATCTGATAGAGGCTTATTGCTGCGAATACAAGTTAGAAGACCTCTCAGTCTTTGGTCCTTTAAGCTGGTCGTTGGCGAAGTAACCAGTAATGAAAAAATTCAATTACTAGGTGAAATGAAAGGATGGGCATATCAAAAAACCAAAGGACTTCAGCTGGATACTATGAAGGTTGGTAAGAACGCCAAGTCTAAAGTAGGTGATTTAATCTGGGCTGCAACTATGGCCTGGACTATGGAAGAGACTCCATGTCGTAGTGCTAGATTATTGGCTATTTATGATGAAGATAATCAACATGAAATCTTACAACGTTATTTTCGTAAGCGTGGATTTAAGACTGTGCGTAAAGTAGGATCTTCCCCCTTGGATTTACCTTTGAGAATTGTTTGGGGAGGTGCAGGTGCGTTTATGGTAGGTGATTGTGAGAAAGTATTTGAAAGAAGTTATCGGAGTTGGTCTGAGTAGCTAAAACTATTTTAAGGAGACTAATCTAAGGTGTCATTCGCATGGTAACTGCTTCTAACTAGTGGACCGCTGTTTACTTTTTTAAAACCTAATCCCTTTGCTATTTCAGCAAAATCATTGAATTTTGCTGGTGACCAATAATGAGAAACTGGGATATGAGCAAGTGAAGGTCGTAAATATTGACCGATAGTCAAATATTGACAGTCGACTTCTCTAAGGTCTTTAAGGGTTTGAACTATTTCGTGAAATTTTTCTCCCAGTCCAAGCATTATGCCCGATTTTGTGGGAATCTTAGGATCGATTTCTCTAGCAAACCTGAGAAGGTTTAGTGAGTGTTCGTAAGTAGCACCTCTCCTGACTTCTCTTTGAAGTCTCTTAACAGTTTCAAGATTATGGTTGAAGCAAATTGGATTAGCTGAGAGAACTAGCTTAAGTCGCTCTCTTTGCGCCGCGACATTGTCCTTATTTTTGCCACCCCAGAAATCTGGTGTTAGCACCTCTATTGCGACACCAGGATTCAATGACCTGATTGCACCCATTGTTTTCGTGAATAGACTTGCTCCGTGATCTGGTAAATCATCTCTTGCAACTGCGGTTAGTACTACATATTTGAGATTCAATACCTGAACAGCATTTGCTACTTTTTCGGCTTCAAAAATATTTACTTTTTCGGGCGACTTCCCTTTCTCTACCTGACAAAAGGCACAGCTCCTTGTACAGATTGAGCCACCTAATAAAAAAGTAGCCGTGCCAGCGGCATAACATTCACCTCTGTTCGGGCATCTTCCTTCCTCACAGATCGTGTGTAATCTGTTTTCCTTTACGAGCTTTTGAACTTTTTCCAGTTGAGTTGCTTTACCAATGGACGGCTTGATCCAATTTGGTAAACGCTCTTCCGGAGGGAAGCAACTATATTTTGTTGTTTTTCTTGTTGTTGTTGTCATATGTTTGATAGTTAATCTAAGTCTCTACGACCTTCTAAAGCACGAGAGAGTGTTACCTCATCGGCATATTCCAACTCACTTCCAACAGGAAGTCCATAAGCAATACGAGAAACTTTTGTGAATGGTTTTAGCAATCTACCCACATAAAGACTAGTGGTATCCCCTTCAATACTTGGTGTTAAGGCAAGAATGACTTCTTTGATATTTTCTTTATCGACTCTTTTAATCAGACTTGATATTTCAAGCATTTCTGGTCCTATCCCGTCCATCGGAGAAATTAATCCACCAATTACATGATAAAGACCTTTGTACTCTCGAGTGCGCTCAAGAGCAAGCAAATCTCTTGACTCAGAAACAACGCAAATGAGTTCTTGATCTCTTTGCCTGTTTAAACAAATTTCGCATTGTTCTCCTGCAGTTAGATGAAAGCACGTCTTACATTGACCTACTTGACTTTTCGCATTAACCAGCGCTTCTGAAAACAATCTTATTTTGTCTTCTGGCTGACGCAAAAGATGAAGAGCTAATCTTTGAGCAGTTCTGGGGCCGATACCAGGCAATTGCTCAAACTGATCAATTAATTTTGATAATGGTTTTGTGAAGCCGCTCAGAGTTCAAAAGCAATTAACTTGAATTTAGTCAGAGTTTTATCTGGGTTGCACTAATTTAAAGAAGATTACCGTCAGTTAAATTAGAAATGTATCAAAATAGTGATGCTTGAGTCTTCAAAATGATCAAATTTTTTCGAACATCTTTTAAATCCCTTTTGGCTATAGCTTTGGTCTTGACGCTCGGAGCTTGTTCTACAGGAGGTACCGCAGGCTTGGAACCTTTTAAAAGCCAAGATGGGCGATATGGTTTCCTTTTCCCCACAGGGTGGACGAGAGTTGCTGTCGATAATGGACCGGAGGTTGTTTACCATGACTTGATCAATTCCGATGAAACACTCAGTCTTGTCATTTCAAAATTGGAGAATGAATTAGATTTAGATGATTTGGGTGGAGCGGATGCCGTAGGGCAAAGATTATTTGGTGAAAAAAATAGTAATAACTCTATTCAATTAATTGATGCTTCAGAGAGAGAAGTTAATGAGCGCAAATTTTATGATCTTGAATACTCTGTTGATTTGCAAGAAAAGAGTAGGCACGAAATCGCTACTGTCGTCATAGATAAAGGCTATTTGTATACACTTGCTGCTAGCACAAGTGAGCAACGTTGGTCAAAAATGCAAGATACTTTTAAAAGAGTAGTTAGTTCTTTAACTTTCTTTATATAATTTAAATATTATTTTCACCAGCTTGAATTTTCCAAAGGTTGTAATAGAAATCTTTGTTTTTTAGAAGAGAAATATGTGTTCCTTTCTCTATAATTTTACCTTTGTCTAAAACTATAATTTCATCAGCATCTATCACTGTGCTTAAACGATGTGCAATAACAATTGTAGTACAGTTATTTGTTATTTTCTTTAGAGACCTTTGAATCGCAGCTTCAGTTTCATTGTCTACAGATGCTGTTGCTTCATCTAAAATTAATATTGGTGCATTTTTTATAATTGCTCTTGCAATAGCAATTCGTTGCCTTTGTCCACCTGATAACTTTTGTCCTCTTTCTCCAACTATCGTTTTTATACCTTTTGGCAGTTGATTAATAAATTCAGTTGCTTCGGCAATATCTGCAGCATTTGTTATCTTGCCTTTATCAATATTTTGTGATCCATAGGAGATGTTTTCTTCAATTGTGCCTTGGAATAAATAGGTCTCCTGACTTACTAATGCAATACATCTTCGTAGACTTTTTAAATCCAATAATTCAATTGAGTTTCCATCAATTTCTATTGAACCTTTACTATTTTTGTATAGTCTTAATAACAGTTTTACAAGTGTACTTTTACCAGAACCGGTAGAACCTACAATTCCTACTTTCTTTCCGGGACTAATATCTAAATTAAAATTTTTGATAACTTGAGCCCGACCTTGGTATGTAAAATCAATGTTTTTAAATTTGATGTCACCTTTAACAGTATTAGGATCTAATCTGATTTTTCCAGTTTTAATTTTTACCGGAGTATCTATTAAATCTAAAACTCTATTTGTTGAGGCCATTGATCTTTGGTAATCATCTAAAATATGCCCTAACGTCGTTAAGGGCCATAATAATCTTTGAGTAATAAATACTAAAAAACTATATGTTCCAACTGGCATTAATCCTTTCCAAGCTTGAAAACCTCCAGCAATTAATATGGCAAGGAATGCGAATAGTATTGCGAATCTAATTAATGGGATAAATGCTGCTGAAAGCTTAATTGCCTTTCTATTACTTTCTTGATATGAATTGCTATCGAGTCTTAATCTTTCAAGTTCCCAATCTTCAGTGGCGAAACTTTTAATAGTAAGCATTCCACTGAGGTTATTATTAAGTCTTGAAGCAAGATCTCCAGCTCTATCCCTGACTTCACGGTAACGAGGAGCAAGGTTCTTTTGAAAATTAATCGATCCCCAAAGAATAAATGGAATAGGGATAAACGCAAGCAATGCAATGCCGGGAGCCAATAAAACCATTGCCCCACCAACTATAAAAACAGTAATTATTAATTGAATAATTTTATTAGCACCTTCATCCAAGAATCTTTCTAGTTGATTGATATCGTCATTCAGTACAGTTAAAAGCCTTCCTGTATTATCTGATTCGAAGAATGTCATCTCTAATTCTTGTAAATGATCATATGCTTTTATTCTTAAATAGTGCTGTGTCCTTTGAGCTAAATTTCTCCACAATAATCCATATAAATATTCAAAGAATGATTCAGCCGTCCAAATTAAAAATGAAATTATTGCAAGTGCAACTAATTGATCTGGGACAGTGTTAAAGCCAATTGAACCTAGCCATGAACTTTCTTTTCTTACTACTACATCAACAGATATGCCAATTAGAACAGGTGGTGCAAGATCAAAAAATTTATTTAATATAGAACAAGTAATAGCGGAATAAATCAGACGCTTCTGACTTTTAAGATTACTTAAAAGTCTTGCTAATGGGCTTCTATTTATTTTTGAATTTGATGTATACATTTGATTTAGATTGTTATTCTTCTAGAGATTATATTTTTCAGAAGCTTTTTCTCTACAGTAAGCGCGAGAGCTTTTTAACGAATTTCCAGAATTATATTTTTTAAAAAAACATTCACATGTAAAATCACTAATTTCCTTTAAATTTTGTTTGTTTTTGATATCAAGTTTTGATTTTAATGTTGCAATACAGAATTTATTAATAAGATTATTTCTAGTAGTAATTTTTTTCCCTTGAGCCTCAATTTTCATACCTATATCTATGAGAAGAAATGTGATCATGCTGCTGAAAAATAATTTACTAAGCATTTTATGGGTAGTTTTTTCTATCAGTCAGCTCTGTTTATCTGTAATTCTCTATTCATTACTTTGACTTTCTTTAGAGCTTGAAAAACATTGTCAGGCATTTGTTTTGGTAAATCTACTAGGCTGTAGTTTTCAAATATTCTTATTCTGCCTATAGATCTTCCTTTTAGTCCTGCTTCGTTGGCGATTGCTCCAACTAGATTCCCAGGCTTAACTCTGTCTCGGTGCCCAACTTCAACCCTGAATCTGTCCATCTCATCTTCAAGTCTGTTGTTATCAAAATCACCTCTGCGACGTTGTTTGAATTTATTGTCTCGTCGATCATTTCTTGTATTCCTTTGAGCTGATTGTCTGATCCAATCCTCATTCCCATTCTCAAGGAGTGCATTAAAACCAACAGCTAAATTTAATGCGGCAAGTGTTAAGTCTTTTGGATCTATATCTAATTCTTTTTCAACAGTTTCTATTAAATTCTCTAAAATATTAGTCTCTTCTGGGTTGTCTCTTTCGGTTGATGCCCCTTTGATTAATTTTGCTTTAAGCTTTTCAATTCGGTTTCTATTGATAAGTTCATTGTCTGGAATATCCATTTTTTCAATTGGTTGACCTACAGCTCTTTCAAGATTACTTAGAAATGATCTTTCTCTTGGATTTACAAAAAGAATAGCTTCACCATTCCTTCCTGCACGACCAGTTCTGCCAATTCTATGAACATACGCTTCGCGATCAAATGGCATATCATAATTTATCACTAAACCAATCCGATCCACATCAAGTCCTCTTGCTGCGACATCTGTAGCCACTAAAATATTGATAGAACCTTGCCTTAATCTTTCAACAGTTCGTTCCCTTTGATTTTGAGGAATATCTCCATTTAAAACAGCTACATTATATCCAAATGACTCTAATTTTTCAGCTACTACAATTGTAATAGCTTTTGTTCTCGCAAATATTATTACTCCTTCTTCTGATACAGCTTCAAGTACTCTTTGAAGTGCATTTACTTTATAAACATTTTGAACACTTATGTACCTTTGTCTGATAAGTCTCTCCTTCAATTTGGTTGCTTTTATAGTTATTTCCGCAGGACTATTTAAATATTTTTTTGATAACCTTCTTATCTCAGAGGGCATTGTCGCTGAGAATAAAACCAGTTGTCTCTCTTCTGGCAATTGTTCTAAAATCCACTCAACATCATCAATGAAACCCATTCTTAACATTTCATCAGCTTCATCTAGAACTAAACAGCTTAAATGACTAGTATTTAGAGTCTTTTGTCGCATATGATCCATGACTCGCCCAGGTGTCCCTACAACGACATCAACTCCTCTTCTAAGAGTGTTGATTTGATTTCGGAAATCAGAGCCTCCATATATTGCGAGTACTTTAAAATGCGGATGACCAGCGGAATATGTGCGAAATGATTCAGCTACTTGCATAGCCAACTCGCGTGTTGGAGCAAGAACTAAAACTTGTGGATGTCCAACATTTTTTTTAAGTCTTTCTAATATTGGCAACGCAAATGCAGCCGTTTTGCCTGTGCCTGTTTGAGCTTGCCCAACTAAGTCTCTACCAAGAAGTAACTCAGGAATAGCAGCTTTTTGAATCGGCGTGGGTGATGAGTAGCCTTTATCTGAGATTGTTTGAATTAGTTCTTGACTAAAATTAAATTCAGAAAATCCATTTTTTGAATTTTGATCAACTTCATCCAATATTTCCTCAGTAGTTTCCTCGAGAACATCTTGTTCTACTGGACATGAGGATTCCTCATGTGGGTTTTTAATTGTCATCTAATAATGGTTGCCTTTTTGTCCTTCAAATTAGGCAGACAACTTCCGATCGGTGTATTACCGTGCTTTGCTGACTCGCCTTGTTAAAGGGATATGTTTTGATTTTATCATCTCAAAAATCCTTTTAGGAATAAGTTGACCACAAATTTAAAAGTCTTCTTCTTTATTGGTAATTACAAGTAATTGTTTTTTTGCACGAGTTATTGCTGTGTAAAGCATTCTTTTTTCATAATCATCAGAATAAAAATTATTGAGCGTTTTATCTTCTGAAACTTTTGAGCTGCTTGGCCAAAGTAAGAGAACTTGATCAGCTTCACTTCCCTGAGCTTTATGAATTGTCATTGCATATGCCGCATCATATATATTTAACCTTGATGGGTTTATTAATCGAGTTACTAGTCTTTGCTCCTCAGAGAAAACATTAAATAAAAAACGTCTTTTATCGCCGTTGCCAATAATTATCCCAACGTCTCCATTCGCTAAACCTATTTCAGGTTGATTACTTTTTGCCATGATAGGTGTTCCTTCCCCCCACGTTTGTACTTCTTTCTCAAATCTCTTTCCTAAAAGGAACTCGTGGATTTTATTTACACCCCAAGGACCATATCTTTGCGGACAAAGTATAAGAAGATTATCTATGCATTTAAAGAGTTTAAGTATCTCAACTGATTGTTTTACCTCTATCATGCTTGATTGCCATGCCTCATTAGGTATATAATCGATACACTTTTCTGTTATGGTTTTAAGCTTCTTTCTATAGCTAACAAGAGTACTTACTACGGGATCTGGAACACTTTTTAGGGATGAAAGGTACTGACGCGTATTTGATGATTCATCTTTCATTGAAAGCATGTGCCAAAAAGCATCTACTCCTTCATCTTTTAGTGTATTTCTTAATAAAGCGATATCTCCTTTATTTCGATATGACTTTATTAGTTTGACTGAATTTTTTTGAAAGTTTGTTTTCGTTTCTTTATTTTGTAAAATTTGCCATATACCACTACTTCCTATTGGTAATAATTGGTCGGGATCACCTACTAGGATTATTTGACATGATTTCGTTAATGCATCGAGCAATCCGTTAATGGTTGACAAATCAACCATTGACATCTCATCTATGACTATAAGGTCTAATTTTAATAGACGCTGAGAGTTTCTTCTGAAGCCACTTGGTCCCGCTTCTAACCATTTATGTAATGTTTTAGAGGGGATATTAGTGAGCTTATCCTTTATGGGATCATCAAAATCTTCAATGCCCGCTTGAATAGTATCTTTTAGTTTTTTTGCGGCTTTCCCTGTTGGGGCAGCCATTGCAATATTAAGAGTTGGATTTCTTGTTAGTGCTTGTATAAGCATTTGAAGAATGGTACTAGTCTTACCTGTACCTGGGCCACCACTTAATAAGATGATTTGCTCGCTTTTAACAAGGTTAACAGCTTCTATTTGTTGAGTATTTAGCTGCTCTAGATTCTTAGTATCAATTCGATAAGATAATTCTTTTGATAGGTGATTAATAGTTTGGTTCCTTATGAGTATTTTATTAATGGTCTCAATAATCTCATTATGTGTTCGACGCCAACTGATCAAATCCCCATTTAAAACTATTGGGGAGTTATCTTCTTTAATCCATCCACTCTCTAATAAGGCTTTCATGTGACAGCTAGGCCAATCTTTATATTTAAGTTCAAGATTTTTAGGGATTTCTTTCATGTTTATATAAACATCACCTCTTGATAATCCATCCATTAATACATTTACTACATCAATTAAGGCTTCATTAAACTCTCTGGGTGGAAAATAGCGAATTAGAGTAGCTAATAATGACTTGTTTAAATCAGTTGAAAATTTTTTTTCCAAGGGTTCTCTCATTTATCTTGTCCTTTAATCAATAAATCTAATTTTTTAATTCTTTTAATAGGAGCAGGTTCGACTATTAAGCCTGGAGTATTTAGAAGAAAATTATTTTGTTCTAAATCCCCTTTATCTGGTAGTCCTCTCAAAAACACGTAAATGTAACCTCCAAGATGTTTTTGAGGTGAATAATCGGGGAGTCTCCAATTTAAAAATCTATGTAAAGCAAGTAAATATATATGGGCTTGAAGTGGATAGTGATGGTGGTACATTTCTTCATCCATTCTGGACATTGAATAATTTGAGGGACCACAAGAAGAGCCACCATTTTTTGATAGAGGACTTCCTATCCAGTTGCTTTTCCAATCTAAAACCCACCATTTAGCAATTTCATGATTTGGGTTATCTGCAAAAACTTGATCTATGGATCCGGTTAGGAAACCGCTGCTATAGATATTTAGATTCATCAGTTTATTTATATAGTCTAAGCCATATTTATTTTGAGGATCTTCTCTAAATATTGATGATATGTCGAAAGTATTAATTGGATTACCATTATGACAAATTGGGATATCAAATTTTAATTCTTTTATAGAGCTTTTAGAATTTAAATCTTTCATTTTAAATTTACCTAAAGGACCACCTAAAGGGATATTTGCAATTCTATTTAATAAATTATTAATTGGTTCAATAAAAGAACTACTTATATTAACTGTATTCAATTCTTCTCCTATTATAGATGAGACTTTATTTTGATCTTCGAGATCATTGAACTCTATTCTTTCAAGTATTTTATGAAGACATGTCCCTGCTATAGGGCCGGAAGGAAAATCACCAATAGGACTTTCTTTAGGCCATGTATGATCTTCTGATCTGTTAATACTTTGATCTTTCTCTATCAATACTTTATCAATTTTTGGGAGATATACATCCTTGAATTCATCTTTAAATTCATGATCTTCATTTAACTCATCTGAAAAGTCTTTCACAATTAATTCGCCATCTTTTTGTGTTATCCATTTTGAAAAACTATATCTTCCCCAACTATTATCAAACTGATGTTTAGGAATTTCTCCAAGTGATAATTTGACTTCGTTTTTCGGCTGAGTCCATGTTTTAATAGTTTCAATTACTTTTATATCTTGAATATCAACTTTTAGTTCCCTTCTCTTGAATGATTTTTCCATCATTTCTTTTGTATGTGCCTCCATGTTTAGATTTATTGATTCAGATCCAAATAAAAATCCTGAAAGAGGGTTCCCTTCTTGATCAGCGGCCTTTGCCCATAGGACTATTAATTGTTGTTTAGCTCTTGTAAAAGCAACGTAAGCTAATCGCTCTGCTTCATTTAATGATTCTTTTCTAATGAAATTGTAATATGAACTATATTTTTTATGCCATTTATACTTTTTAGAAATTAATAGATTTTGATTATCTTTCCATAAATGACTTTTTTTATCTGGAGGCTTTTGCCACAAGTATGGACAGATTACCAATTTAAATTGAAGTCCTTTACTTTTGTGGATTGTAATGATATTTACGGAGCTATTACTAATGACACTGTTAGGTTGATATTCTTCAGGTATTGTCTCTATGGACTGGAATCGTTGCTTACTAAGCCATTGTGAGGCTCTTAAAGCATTAAATCTCTGTCGATGGATCTGTTCGTCTACTAACTGAGAACTTTGATATAAATCACCTAACAAAGTTCCTCTATGAGAGAGGTCAGCTATTAACTTCCCTTCTAGAAAGTTTGATAAACACCCTAACAATCCAATCTTTGGAAATAACTTAGCAAGTCCATAGAACTTCGATGATAATGAATCAAAATCACCATTAATTTTTGATTCAATAAGTTTTTCCTTTCTCCATTGCATTAGCTCAGTACAGGCTAGTAGTGCAAGTTTTTGTTGGTCATATGGACTTACGATGCAGTTAATGAAAATCTGTAGGATTTGAGCACCCTCTCTAGTAAATATATTTTCATTGCTTAGGAGCTGTGAAGGAATTTTTATTTTTGACAAATAGCTATGGATCTTTGTGGCTTGATCGTGTCTATTGACTAGTATGCAAATATCTGATGGGTTTAAATTTTTTGGATTATTGTTTAATAGCTCTAACAAATATGATCCAATAATCTTAGGGATTTTATCCTCTATTTTACTTTTTGATTCTAATTTTATTCTTTGCATATGTGCTCCTTGACTGTTATCTATTAGGTTTATTATCGTCAATGGCTCTTTAATTCCATTCAGTTTTAGTAATTCTTGTTTTGAACATGGATTAAGTTCTTGAGTTGATAGCTTTGATCTTATTAAACCATTATCAAATAATTTATTGAGAGTTAAAATTAGCGATTTTGTACTTCTATAATTAGCATTCATAAAATCTATTCGATCACAAGATTCTCTGGCTTTTATATATGTATTTAAACTCCCACCTCTAAAACTATAGATTGCTTGCTTTGGATCTCCAATCATCAATAATAGATGTGATGGACTGTTACCAAAGGCCTCTTCTAGTAATCTTAACTGGACTGGATCAGTATCTTGAAACTCATCAATTAAGGCTACTTTATATCTATCTTTTAAGTTTTTATAGATATTATTAGGATTAACTTCATCTTTAATTTCATTACTATTTATTTTTTTGGGATCTAATAATTTAAGTAGATCAGAATAACTTATCAAACCTTTTTTCGATTTTCTTTTTTCAAGCTCCTTTTTAGTCCATAACAAAGCATGTTCCCAAACTAATTCGCCCGGACTATCATATAAATCTGCTACACAATCAAGAACTTCCTTCATTCCTTTTGAACAATAATCTATGCCATATTTCATCTCTAATTGATAAATATTTTTAGGATGAAAATACTTATTTATAAGGTTTTGATTTTGAATGTCTACATATGAAGGTCGCCTTTTCCCTTTATATTCTTCAATCCAGTTATTTAAGAGCTGATAACGATTCTTTTTGGGCTTCGAAGAGTATGGCTGTATCCTTGTAATACCCAGAGATTTTAAATACTTAGCAATTGCTATAAAACCATCTTCAAGATCTTGGCCCTTTTCTTGCCATATGGTTTTAAAGTCTATCCATAATGAATCCATTAAGTTGTTTAATTGCTTTGAAAGACTATCTTCTATCTTTAAGTTATTAAATGTTTGTCTGAAAATATTATTTGGATCATTATCTAATGAACTAAGAACTTCAATTAAATTCTTACGGTTGAAATTAGTTTTAAATATCCCTTTTAATTCTGAAGTTTCTATTTGTAATATTTCTTTTTTCCAATATTCTTCAACAATTTCATCTATTAGTGAATATGTATCTTTTACGATTGTTGGGTTTAAATTATTACCATTCTCAATAGCTTCTCGACGTAGAGTTTTACTACAAAATCCATGAATTGTTGTTATATCGGCAGTGTCAATTCTTTCTAATGCCTCTAAAAGTAGTGAGGCTATATGTAAAGCTCTTTCTTTGGATGTAATATTTAATTCGACCCATTCATTTAACACGCTGTCAATTTGAAATGGTTTTGCATTTGTATTTATTGATTCAATTATTTTTAATGCTAATATTAGTCTTTCAATGATTTTTGCTTTTATCTCTGATGCTGTTGCTTCTGTAAAGCTAACAACTAGTATTTCGTTTATTGAATATTCTTTTTCAGTCAATAACCTTAAGACAAGATGAGAAAGAGAGAATGTCTTTCCTGTACCAGCACTTGCTTCTATTAGACGCATTCCATTAGTTAAAGGATATTTGTTTGCTTTAAATAATCCTATATTATTCATATCTATTTTATTTTTAAAATCATAAAAGAATAACTCAAAATTGTTCTCTTTTTTTCTTGATTCTTATGTTTAAAATTGATTATAATTAACATTTTATGATCTCCAGTCTAAATACTTTATTTTTTTAAAAATAGCTGGCACTTCTTTCATATATTTTTTGTATTCAGGAAATTTAATTTTGAGTTTTTCTTCTTCCTTTAAGGCTTTTATCTTTAAAATATAAGATATTGATATGAAGAGAAATAGATGTATTAGACTCAAATAAAAGATACATATTCCTAAAGAAATAAATAAAATTCCCTTATAAAGGGGGTGCCTAGAATTTTGGTATGAATTATCTTTTATCAGAACCGATTCATTTATGGGATAAGGAAGTGGTGAAAGATTTTTTCCTAAATCTTGAAATGCTTTGATGACAATTATTAGACCTTTAATTGCAAATGAGAATCCAATAATTATAGAAATAGTCTTTATTGGAAATCCTAGATGGTCTATTTTTGGGTAGGGAGGTATGAAATGTAGGAGGATTAGTAATATTTGAGTAAATAAATACCACTCTCCTTTTGAATTGTCTAATAGGCCCTGCTTGCTAAACCCCCATTTAGATAAGATGGTTTTAATATCGTTAAAGTGATTGACTTTGTTTAGCTTCATTTTAGTTGATTAATTATTTTATGTTTTTTAGTAGTGGTTCATAGAGACTCATTAGCAAATTATTAAATGATTTAACTTCTAATAGAGTAGATGCTTTGCATTCTTTTCCAAAGCAAAGTTCCATTGTTAGTGTTTCTCTTTCTCCTTGCCTATATGAATCGCCTTCCCATCTCTTTTGAAATAAATCTCGCTCATTCTTATCTTCATCGTTTAAAGCAAAGGCATAAGCCAGGCCACTTTCAGGTGGTATTGGCCAACAATTTTTTCTTCCTGCGGCTGCTAATAGATGGATCTCTCTTAGTGTTTCAATTGCTTCTTGGGTATTTATTTGCAATATTTCCTTGCTTACTTCGAAATTAATTTTTTTGCTATAGTCTGTCCTTCTAGATATGATCAGCGTTTTAGAATTAAATGAACTATTTGCAGATAAATATAAATGATTTAGCCACCCTCTCATAAGAGTTTTGTATTTTAAAGTTCCAATTTCAATCTGTACTAAATTCTTCCCACTAAAGTAAAATTCACCTTCTAACTCTTCCATCTCTATACTCCTTTTCGAGATTTCACCTGTAGCGTATATTGCGGATATTAAATTATTCCACCGCTCTTCAAGAATATCTTCTTCTATTTTTCCAGCGCCTTTGGGAGGGAAAACACCTTTGCCAGAATAATTTTTTCTCCAATAGTTTGAATTGCATTTTAGGTTGTTAATTTTTCTGAGATCACTATTCTCTAGTCGATCTTTAAGCAGCTTATATCTTTCTAACTCTGATAGCTCTAGTAAATCATTGTCTTCAATAATATTGATAAATTCTTTTGATTGAATTTCGTTCTCTTTTAACCATGTTATTTGTGGATTGAGTAACCATTCTTTGGTGGTTTCGAAGGAATAAGAACTTAATTCGCTTACGTTTATTTCTTCCCATTTTATCGGTAATGCTAGTGAGACATTTTTATTCGGTATTGCTTTTTCTAGCCATTTTCTAGCTTCTAGATTCTTCATATCACAACTCATGATTTGTGATTTTTCGGTTTTTATAAAGTTGGAATGATCAAGAGGATTGGCTGGTGGCTCAATTAGAATATCTTGAAAGTCGTTGCTTCCTAGTTTGATTTTTAAATAATTCAGCCATTGTTGAATAGGACTTGGAGGTTCAAGATCTTCTCCTGTCTTTTCATCTTTGGAATTCCAAGAAAGTAAAAGATTTTGACGAGTTGAGATTAAAGCTTCTAACAATGAATAGCGGTCTTTGTCATATTGGTTAGGGTCTCCAAGTTCTCTTTTCCTTTCTAGGAGATTAAAACTTCTTCTATTATCTATTCTTGGAAAAGTTCTACTTTCTAGTCCCATAACGATGATAATTTGATGAGGTATTGCTCTCATTGGTTCTAAGGCACTGATTGTAATTTTTCCTGTCCTATGACCAAACCTACTATTTGTTAAACTTAATGCATTTTTGATAATTTCTTTGACTACTAAACAATCAATTTCTAGTTCACATTCATCTGCTATAAGCCCCCAATTATTAACAATAGTTAGTAGTTGTTGCTCTTCCCATGCCCATTCCCCACCATCCTCAAAAAAATCCTTTACGAGCGATGTTATAAGTTTTCTCCATTCTTTACTTGAACGTTTAGTGCGAATCTCATCGATATAATTGCAAAGTTTTGATAGTAAACCCCATGCTTTTATAAACTGTGTACTCGAAATATTCTCGGAATGAGGGGAGATATTTCTTATCCCATTGATTGGATCATTTGGTAAAATAAGACCAAGTAGAATTCTTTCTAGGCACCAACATAAGCTATGAGTTTCTTCCCCAAATCTTTCTGAAGAATCAAGCCCCCAAGTAAAACCAGCGGATTGAAGGCCTTTTATTATCTCACTCATCTCGTCAATACTTATATTCTGTTGTGCTTGTAATGCTGGATTAGTTAAGAGGTTTTCAAAAATTGATGCGGTTAGACGAGATGCAGAAATCTCTAACAGATTTAACACAAAATGTATTAAACCTACTTTATCTTCTTGACTTTTATCTGTTATTACCCATGGTAGCTGAGTAGTATTATGATCTATATTGTTAAATACTGAGGCGATTATTGGCGCATAGCTATCTACTTGTGGTGTCATTATTAGAATGTCTCTGGGTTGAAGTGCCTTATTATTGGCGAATAGCTGTAATATATGGTCCCGTATTAATTCAACTTGCCGATATCTCCCTGGAGATTTAAGGAAAAGTAGTGATTTGTCGGATTTTTCTCTAGATAAGATGCTTTCACTTTTTGTGCATAACAATTCTTGTTGTAGTTGTTCTAATAAATTTGGATTGTTCCCTTTATTAGTGGCGATATCTGCTGTAAGAGAAAAAATATCTTCCTCATTTCTATCTCCCAATTGATATTTTCCACTCCCCTCTAGCAACTGTTGAAATTCAGCTCCCATCCGTCCAAGGAAAGCTTCAAGTCTTGGAGACTCTAGTAACCATTGCTTGTCAGGAGGTGTGTTCCATGTGTTGCTAAATTGCAGTCTTCTTGCTTCACACCTTTGCCAAAGATCATTGCAAGGAGATATTAGATAAATTTTTATATTTACTACTTTTGATAATGCTTGAATTAAATCTATTTGCAATGGTGCCAGACTGCTAAGTCCATAGATGTATAGATTTTTTGGATAATCTGCTTTCGAAACATTATCTTTCTTTAAACGTTTAATAGCTTTTTCGACTTGGATGCAGAACGGATCTTTATTTATCTTTTTATGTAATAAATTAAATAATATTTCTTGCCAAAGGATATTTTTATTAACACTAATTTCTTTAGAAGTTTTCTTTTTTTTCTTCTTGCTTAACCATGCCTTGATAATTTCAGGTCTATAAAGGATGTAATCATCAAATACCTCTGCAATATTGTTTGCTAGTTCCCATAAATTCAGATTAATTTGCTTGTTTTCTTCCTCACTTATTTGTAGCCAGGATTTTATTACTTCTGCTTCCTCTTCTTTCATTAACTCTGGTAATAATTCTAAAATATTCCAAACAAGATGATTCTTTTCCCATGGATCTTTTTCATCTGGATCAATACCAATAATTCTTTTAACTAAACTTTTTAAATATGTTCCAGGGAAGGGGAATTTGACTAAAGCATTGATATTATTAATTATAGAAAGTTTTTCACTTAGCCATCTACTCGATGGCCATGTACTTACTAGAATGTTAACCTCTTCAGTTATTTCAGGAGGATTTAATCGAAGTTCTTGTCCCAGTATCTCTGCTAACCATTCAGCCTTATTACTTCGATAAATTGTTAGCAAGAGTCAAAATGCGATTTAAAGATATTTTTAAAGTAAGAAGTTATCTTTTCTTGGATTTATGATTAAGCCCTTCATTTCTCTTACTGCTTGAGAGAGACCTACTGAAAGGGCTCTAGAAATAATTGTATGGCCAATATTTAATTCTTCAATTCCTTCAATAGCTGCAATCGGTTCAACGTTCTGATATGTCAACCCATGCCCTGCGTTTACTCTCAAACCATAGGATTTAGCTTTTGCTGTGCTTTCTTTAAGAATGGATAATTCCAAACCTCTTGCCTTATTCTTTGTTATTGCATATTTACCCGTGTGCAGTTCAATCCAGGCGGCATTTACTTCAGCACAGTTTTCTAATTGAGCCTGGACTGGATCAACAAAAAGACTAACTGGTATATCCTCATCTGAAAGACGTTGGATAAGTTCCTTTAATTTTTTTTTGTGTTTAATGACATCGAGCCCTCCTTCTGTAGTGACCTCTTCCCTTTTTTCAGGAACTAATGTAACCATATCTGGTTTGAGATCTAAGGCTATCAAGGTCATTTCCTCAGTTGCTGCCATTTCCAGATTTAGTCGAGTATGTACAGTCTCTTTTAGAAGATTTAGATCTCTGTCTTGGATATGCCTTCTATCCTCTCTTAGATGAACTGTTATACCGTCGGCACCACCTAATTCCGCTAAAAGAACCATTTTTACTGGGTCAGGTTCAAATGTCTTACGAGCTTCTCGGACATTTGCTATGTGATCAATGTTTACTCCAAGACTTGCCATAGGTATTTTAAATATACTTTAATTGTATTCATCAAAAGCAAATAAGGTTTAGCCGCTGTAGTAACTGCCCAGTCTGACCAGTAATAGTAAAGCTTTCGGAGTTAATTTATAAGATAGTTTGTTAAAGAGGGTTTTTTGCACCTTCTTCATAGAGAAAAAAAAATATGCCTTGGGGTTGATCCTTTCTGGAGTCGATTAGCTATGTTCGTTACTCAAGATTTTGCATTGAACAATTTTTTTCGAAGAAGAATAGTTATTGGCGGAGAAAATTTACCTGTAAGTGGTTCTGTAGTACTTGCTCCCACTCATAGATCTAGATGGGATGCTTTGATGTTGACTATGGCTGCCGGGAGAAGGATTACAAATAGAGATTGTAGATACATGGTCACCCGATCAGAAATGAGAGGTTTGCAAGGTTGGTTCTTGAACAGGTTGGGATGTTTTCCAATTGATCAAGGAAGACCCTCTTTAACCACTCTTAGATATGCAGTTGATTTGTTGATTTCAAGTCAGCAATTAGTTGTTTTCCCAGAAGGAAAGATAAATCGACTTGGCGAGCCTGTAAAATTGAAAAAAGGTTTGATTCGTTTAGCTCAACTTGCCTCTAACAAAGGTTTGGAAATTAAAATTGTTCCAGTCGGTTTGGCCTATAGCGATGTTGTCCCGAAGTTTTGTGGATCGGCATCAATTTGTTTCTCTAAACCAATAATTATTTCAAGTGATTTTAAGCAATCTACAAATGACTTCAATATTGAACTTTCCAAAAGTATGAGAAGTGCTGAACAATCAGCTTTGTTAGCTGTTGGTAGAAGATAATATGATTTTACTTAGTTGAATCTTTAGCACGCACATTGACTTGATTCTCTCCAAATTCACTTTAATTCCTTATTTGAAAATGATTACAGCCCAAGAAGTTACTCTTTTAATTAAGCAAACACTTCCCGATGCTCAAATTGATGTGAAAGATATGGGAGGTGGTGATCATCTTGAAGTCAATGTTGTTTCTGAACAATTCTCTGGCCTATCTCTTGTACAACAACATCAACTTGTTTATGGTGCATTAAAAAATGAATTGAAAACAGAAACAATTCATGCTTTGGCCTTGAAAACCTCAACTCCTCAATAACTTTTCAGACATGGATTCTACAACTCGTTCAAAAATTGAACTCTTAATTAATTCAAAACCAATATTTGTTTTCATGAAAGGAAATAAGTTGATGCCACAATGTGGTTTTTCCAACAATGTTGTTCAAATTCTTAATTCCTTGGGAATGAGCTTTGATACTTTTGATGTGCTTTCCGATATGGAAATTCGAGAGGGAATAAAGGAATTTTCAAATTGGCCAACAATCCCTCAAGTTTATGTTAACGGTGAATTTATTGGAGGCTCCGATATCTTGATAAGCATGTACAACTCTGGTGAATTGAAAGAAAAATTAGAAATCGCGCTTGCTTCATAACTTGTTACTTTTTTGATTAATCTCTAGGCTTCTTTTTGAAAAAAGAGGTTATTAATATCGCCATCAGGCCCAATAAAGCTTGATGGATCCATTATCCATCTATCAATTAATGCTTCTAACTTCTCTTGATCCTTTGAGCCTAATCTCTTGCAATTCCTTAGGGAATGCAAATATCCGTCTGCATAGATTCGAAGCTCAGAAGGACTGTGGTATCGACTTATTAGCTCCTGACAGGCATCACAAATTGATTGGAAGTGTTTTATTGCTTCTGGATTATCAAAAGATGTCATGGTTTGCTAAGACACAGACTATTCTTGTTAGTCAGCGAACAGTTTGCTTTAGTATCTTCTCTAGTCTAAGGGTCTACATTTCCGACTTGTGACATTAATACCTGCAGATCAGCTCGGTACTGAGCAAATTCAAGGATCCTCATCAGGTTCTTCTCCTATTCAAGCAACCACACAATCACCTTCGAAGGTGCTTGTTGTCGAACCCCATCCAACTCTCAGAACTGTTTTGGTTCAGAGGCTTAGGCAAGATGGCCAGCTGGCCGCAGCAGTTGGTTCTGCTGAGGAGGCTGTTGATCTTTGTCGGGATCAATCACCAGATTTATTAGTTAGTGCAGAGATATTGGAAAAAAGTTCAGCCCTTCGACTTGCACAACAATTGGGCTGTTCAGTGATTGTTCTAACTGCAAGAACAGGAGTTGAACCTGTTGTTGGCCTTTTAGATGAGGGGGCTGATGATGTTTTAAGGAAACCTTTTGGCCTAGAAGAATTAGCTGCTAGATGCAGGACTTTACTCAAAAGAGGAAGAATTGGTTTACAAGAACGCGTCGCGGTTGGTCCCCTTGAGGTCCATCTTCTTCTTAGACAGGTCACATTGAGAGAAAAACCAGTGGAACTCAGCCCAAGGGAATTTGCTTTGTTGTGTGCTTTGTTGATGCCACCAGGAATGGTGCGGAGCCGACATGAGTTGCTTCGAATGGCTTGGCCTCCATTTAGTGGTGGACCTCGCTCTGTTGATACTCAGGTTTTGACGCTTAGAAGAAAACTAGAGCAAGCTGGTCTTGGTGATGGTGGAGGAATTACAACTGTTCGTCAGCAGGGGTATAGGTTTAGCCTTGATAACTTGCCTTCATAATTTTTGTTAGTGTATGGAAAATTATTCTGGAAGCTCCCATTTGTTCATTCCTAGCCGGGTGCCAATCTTATGAGCACAAGCGTAACCGCTAAACGCCACCGCATTTAACCCTTGTCCGGGGAATGAAGAATCACCAACACAATAAAGTCCTTTTATCTTTGTAGTATTAAATGGCATAGGAAGTAGGCCAGGTAATCTCATTGAAGGAATTGGCCCATAACTACCTTTGGCTCTAGAAAGAAACCTTTTGTGTGATCTTGGACTACCTATTTCCTTGTGTAAAATATTTTGACTAAGATTTGGAAATAATTTTTCTAACTTAGATATAAGTTTTTCTCCATCTCTCTTCTTTTTCTCAAGATATTCTGTATTGCTTAATCCCTCCCAGTAATCCATTGAAGAAGGAGTAAAGGCATGAACAATATGGCTATCTGAAGGTGCTAATGATGGATCTAGTAAAGTCGGGATTGATAGAAAAGTTACTCCTTGTTCATTTTCCATTTCTTCCCATGCGTCGAGAAGTAAGTGATGGCAATCTGTATTCGAAGGAATTGAGTCTTTACTTACGCCCAAATGTAAAGATAAAAAGGAAGGAGAAGGGATGTATCTGTTATTCCATTTTTTCTCGGCCTGAGGTGCTTTATCTAGTTCCACAAGTGGATCATTGATTCCTTGTCCACCAAATGTATCCCATCTTGTTGCATTGGAGACTATCGTTTTACCAAAAAATTCTTCACCATTATCTAATGAGACACCAATTGCCTTTCCGTTCTCAAAAATTATTTTTTTTACTTTAGATTTGTATTTAATTTCTCCTTTGAAATTTTTAATTCCTTGCACTAATTTTTCTGCAATAATTCCAACACCTCCTTTTGGATAGTTTATCCCTCCATAATGCCTATCAGAAAAGACCATCCCTGCGTTTATCATAGGCGTTAAGTCGGAGGGCATGACTGACCAGCAAAAACATTCAATATCTATAAATTTTAAAAGAGCGGGATCTTTGATATATCGTCTAGCAACATCTCCGGCATTAACTGGTAACCATCTGGCCAACCCTAGGCATGATAAAGGTGATTTAAAAAAAACTTTCATTAGATATCCCGGATCTTCTATTGAAAGTAAAGGCATCGAATTCAGACAATTAAATACTTCCCAACATGTTTCGTAGAAATGATTTATTCCTTTTTCTTCATGAGGAAATAAATCAATTAGTTTGGTAATGAATTTTTTATAGTCTCTATCTACTGTAATTTCTAAGTCATTAGGTAGATGATAGGCCAATTGTGTTGGGTCAGGAACTGTTTCACATTCTTGTCCAACATCTTTGAGAGCTCGCGTTAGTAAATTTGTGTACCCCTTTTTACCAAATCCAAAAATCATAGATGCTCCAACATCAAAAGTATATCCTTTCCTTTTAAATGAACCACCACTTCCACCAGGGATTTTATACTGCTCAAGGACGAGGACTTTAGCACCCTTGCTTGCTAGTTGACTCGCAGTCACTAATCCACCAAGACCTGAACCAATAACTATCGAATCCCAGTTGCAAGAAGCTTTGGTTTTATTTGTTAATTGAGTCATGAGATACAAGAAATTTTAGATGGTCGTGTAAGAGGGGCTTTTTTCTAATAATTTTTCCCTTAATTTTTTTATATGACTCAGAGCTCTATCTCTATATTTTTTGTATCTTTCACGTTTGTTGTGAACTCTATTATCTAGTTCAGGTAGTAATCCAAAATTAGCTGGCATGGGTTGAAAGTTCTTTTTATTTTGAACTCGTAAGCTTGCTTTACTATTGCTGACAAAGTTTGTTAAGGCTCCAATCATGGTTGACGATGGCAAAGTGATTGTATTTAATCCTTTTGCCAACAATGCTGCGTTAGTTCCGGCCAACCAACCTCCAGCAATAGCAGCAGCATACCCTTCTGTCCCAGTGAGCTGTCCAGCAGCAAATAAAGTTTTTCTATTAGTGAACTGAAGTGTTGGCTCTAATAGCTTTGGAGATTCGAGAAAAGTATTTCTATGCATTACTCCCAACCGAACAAATTCTGCCTTTGATAAGCCAGGAATCATCCTGAATATTCGTTTTTGTTCCCCCCATTTTAAATTTGTTTGAAAACCCACCAAATTCCATAATTGACCTGCCTTATCTTCTTGTCTTAATTGAACGACAGCGTGAGCCCTTTTCAGCCTTCGGAGACTTTTGTCGTTTACATCCCCCCATCTTGGATCCCACAGCCCTATTGGCTTTAATGGTCCAAAACGCATTGTCTCTAGACCTCTTTTTGCAAGCTCCTCTATGGGAAGGCATCCTTCAAAAAAAAGAGCTGATTCTTTTTCAAAATCCTTTAATTCAGCTTGTTCAGCTTTAATTAACTCAGAGTGAAATTTCAAATATGACTCTTGATTCATTGGGCAGTTGATGTAATCAGCATCGCCTTTGTCGTATCTACTTGCCCGAAATGCTGTTGAAAAATCAATGCTTTCACCGGTTATTATCGGACTAGCAGCATCAAAAAAATGACATTCATTTTCTCCTGTAAATTGTTTAACGTCTTTAGCTAATGATTCGCTTGTTAAAGGACCTGTGGCTAAAATTGTTATTTGTTTGGCATTTGGGAGACAAGGACATTCATCTCTAATGATTTTTATTAGGGGGTGAGAAGAAAGCTCATTTGTGATTGATAGGCTGAATTGACTTCTATCTACTGCAAGTGCTCCTCCAGCAGGAACAGAGTGTTGATCAGCTTTTGCTATGACAATAGATTTTAAATTTCTTAACTCTTCTTGTAAAAGCCCTGCAGCTCTATCACTACTAATCGCTCCGAAGCTATTGCTGCAAACAAGTTCTGCAAATTCGGGCGAGTGGTGGGCTGGAGATTTCTTCTTTGGCCGCATTTCAAAGAGAGTCACTTTGACTCCAGCACTAGCTATTTGCCATGCTGCTTCTGAGCCTGCCAGACCAGCGCCTATTACAGTTACCGATGGAACTTCTGTCAAACTGTCGTGTTTTTCTCTACTAAAAGCTTAATTACATATTATTCTCATATACCTCAACTTTTTATTAAGACTTCAAAAATATCTGAAAAATCAATGAGGATGGAAAAAAATGATTTTGAAATTGTTTTTTAGTCCTCAAAAAGGAACATTAAAGCGGTTTATGCTTCGACAACGTGATATTTTTCATAGTGGACTATTAGTATTGGTCTATTAGGGGTCGCTAGCTCAGTGGTAGAGCATCCGGCTTTTAACCGGCTGGTCCTGAGTTCGAATCTCAGGCGACCCATTTTATAAAACTGTTACCAAATAAATTGAAGTTATATCTACTTCTGAATTTTTGAAGAATTATTTTTTTCTGCCTCTTTTGATTTCAAGCTTTTTAAGCGTACATGCTGGGGTGAATAGTTTTACTAATTTGATTTTTATAGAAGATTGGCTTATCGAGAGGAAAGTTGATTTAACTCTCAATGAGACAAAATGCAGAGCATCAATACCTTCACATGCAAATTGGTTTGGAGCTCGGGTAAGACTTGGACCCAATGATGAATTGATAAAACCTATTTGGATTACTGTTAAAGCTGACCAAGTGCTTGATTCAAAATTAGTTAAAATCAAAGAACTTCTTGATGATTGCAGGTCAGGAATTCTTTTCCTTCCTGGAACTCCATAAAGCCCCAAGAATAATTATGTGTTGATGAGGGTATAAATACTTTCTCAAAAGAGATTTTTTTGCTGAATTAAAAATGCGATTATTTACTTTGGTATGAAGAAACTTACAGTGGGAGCTGCCATTGCATTAAATATATCTTTGTATATTTGGGCTTTAATGGATTTACCCCTGAAATTTTAATATGCCACAAATTATAAATTTTTTTTTGTATTTTTAAGCACTTTTTAAACTTTCATTTTTTTTTGCATTCTCAATCCTTTTTTTTTACCAGTACCGGTTAGGGTCTTTGTGAGGCGAAAACGCCTTTTTTTCTTATGAAAATGGAAGTATGGTTAAGAAATCTTCTTCTATCACAAAATCCAATTCTAATTGGTTATGGAGGTGGGCAGAACCAGAAAGTGAACTCTCCGTAATTCCTAAATCAAAAACTAAACGTTTAGCCCAACAAGCAAAGTTAGCAAATGTAGATGCTGAAAGAGCAGTTTCTCGTGCTTATCAAATTGAATTATCCAGAACAAAGGCAATCGGGGAAGCGATGTTTAAGTCTGGCAAAGCTTTAAGGTTTACACTATCAAGTTCTGGAAGGCAATTATTTCTAAGAACACAGGCAGCACGAAGGCAATTTGAGCCTGGTTTTAGGAATAAAAAATAATTTCAGATAGAATACAATCTTTACTTAAAACAAAAAATGCAGCTTTATATAGTCACTTGGAAATTCGAATCATCTGAGGATCAAAATTATTCATCTGAAGCATTTGTAGATTATGTCGAAAGTGGAAAATCTGAGGACCCTATTGATGGCTACGAGAGAATTGAATGGGCTCATACTCCACAAGATGGTACTGGAGTGATCATTTGTAAAGCTTCAAGTGCATCAGTTTTATTTAAGGTTTTTGGGTCCTGGAGAGATAAATTCGGAATGACTTGGGAGTATAAACCTGCCTTATCCACTGAAGAGTTTGTTAGTTTAATAAAAGAAAAATAGTTATAAACTTTCGTATTCATTATTTTTGGTTTATCTAAAAAATAAACTTCTGTCTAAAAAACTTTAAAGATTGTGCTATTCAACTTAGTCTTTTGAAAGTATTTACTTAATTAATGATAGCTCATTTTTTCTTTGCTTTGACTGCTAGTGAAATGGGTCTTAGTCCGACAATACTAACCTTGATAGTAGTATCGTCCGTCGTTTTTATTGTCGGCTTTGCAAAAAGTTCAAGAGAGAATGAATATAAAAAATTGATGGATTCATTTATTGAAAGAAAAGAGGAATCCGATTGATTATTTATTCAGATTAGTAAGAAGATCTTCTTACTAATCTGAATTCTCATGTCTAATGAGGCAGGATGGTAAAAGCGTAGTTTTGAAATTGAACAATTTTTTAGCCAAGGAGAGAATAGTCTCTCCTTCTCGCGATGTGCTTGCTGGACTAGTTGTTGCATTCGCGATGATTCCAGAGGCGATAGCTTTTTCTGGTATTGCAGGGGTTGATCCAAGAGTTGGGTTGTTTGGTGCTTTTTTGCTCTCTGTGACACTGGCAATTTTTGGGGGCAGAATGGCCATGATTACCTCAGTAACTGGTTCAACTGCTCTTTTGATGACTGGGATTGTTCAACAAGGAGAAAATATTAGCCCTGGCCTTGGCCTGCAATATCTTTTGGCTGCTGGATTGCTCACGGGAATTCTTCAAATCGCTTGGGGGTATTTGAGACTTGCTCATCAGATGAGATTTGTACCTCAACCTGTTATGGATGGCTTTGTAAATGGTTTGGCTATATTGATCTTCCTTGCTCAATTGCCTCATTTGGGTATTGAGGTGGCACATTCTGAAAAAGTAGTTACTGCAGTTCAACTACCTTTGGTTTGGGGCTTGACCATACTTACTTTGTTGATTATCTATTTGCTACCAAGAATTTCTAAGCTTTTGCCCTCAGCATTGGTAGCCATTTTTATTTGTACTGCAATTTCTATTGGATTTAAATTAAATGTTCCAACTGTATCGAATTTAGGAATCCTCCCAAATGGATTACCTGGCTTTGGTTTCCCAAAAGTTCCTCTTAATTTTGAAACGCTTGGTTTGATACTTCCAACAGCTTTAGCAATTTCCTTAGTAGGTCTTATGGAGACATTTCTTACTCAAGATATTCTTGATGATATGACTGATAAAACTACAAATAAAAATGTTGAGGCTCGAGGACAGGGGATAGGTAATATTGTTAGTTCTCTCTTTGGAGGTATGGCCGGATGCGCTTTGGTGGGACAATCGGTTATGAACGTTGGATATGGGGGAAGAACTCGTCTTTCAACATTGAGTTCCGGGGTTTGTTTAATAGCAATGATTCTTGCTGCAAAAGATTGGGTGAATCAAATACCAATGGCAACATTGGTTGGTGTAATGATAATGATTGCGATAAATACTGCTAATTGGATATCAATTAAAGACATACGCCGCATCCCTCGAAGTGATAGTTCAGTTATGGTATTAACTGTATTCGTAACTGTTATTACACATAATCTAGCCCTAGGACTGCTTTCAGGAGTTGGACTTGCAGCAATATTATTTAGTCGAAAGGTTGCAAAAGTTATTAAGGTTGAGTCTTCTTTAAATGGTGATAATCACAGGGTTTATAAAGTTAAAGGCCAATTATTCTTTGTTAGTAGTATTTACTTTAGGCAAGGGTTTGAACTTCACGAACATCCTAAAAAAATTACTATCGATATGGCCGAAGCTCATATATGGGATCAAAGCGGCGTAACGGTGCTTGACCAAGTGATTAGGAGAATAAAATTAGGCGGATCTGAAGTAGAAGTGATTAATTTAAATGATGAAAGCTTGAATTTATTTTCTCGAATAGGACAAGCCTCTGAAGCTGGAGGAAGAGGAGGTGAATTTAAATCTGCTCATTAAATTCTTTTGATCTTTTACTTGAAGTTTCTATATACTTTTTGAATGGCTTGTATCAAAGGCTTATAAGGATTCATTTCCATTTGACTGAGTTTTGTAAATTTTGTACATATAAATGTATAAGCCAGAGCCGCAACTAATCAACCCTCATTTCCTATGGTCATATTGACTATAAGATTTACTTATGTATAGGCCAGGCTTTGTTTTTGTCTAAATTTAATTTTTTCTAGATATTTTTTGACTTTAACCATTAATTTTCGAGATCTTATTTATTTATTTTTTCAATTGCAATTGAGATAAAAAAGTAAAATCCATCAAGAGTAAAAAAACACTTGATGGATAAAGATCTTTGTTATTTGAGAGTTTGATTCGTTAGATAGATTTTGGCAATCTAAAAATTGTTAGTTAGGAAAATTAGCTCATAGATTTTGCCTATGAGCTGTGTTCCTACGCTTCAGAATCAAATTTAGATAGATTAGGACCAGCAATTACACCGACTAGTCCAAAAAGAACAAGGGATAGAACACCGACAATTGTTGCAGAGAGGCTTCCTCCTCCCAAAGCAAAGGTTAAGAATGGCAAATGAAGCATTTTTATTTAGATGCAGGTATATATATAAACCTAAAATTGCCCAAATTTGATGAAGTTGTAGCACCTTGATAAATTCAGACATTTTTAGAAGGTTCTAAAGTTAGTCAAGCGGTAGGGAAATTGTCTGGAAATCTTGAAGTCAAGTCGTCTTTAGTTGCATTGGTTTCCCACTTGAGCCAGTCTTTCACCCCATTAGGCTTTACCTTTTGAGCACTACGAGCTGCAAAAATAATTACATGAAATGGAATCACAATTGCAAAGAAGAAAAAATGAAGTAAATATAAATCCCAGGGGATACCTTGGTAACCATAATCAGGGAAAAATATTGCGGTAAGGAAAGGTAGGACCATGATGTTCGAATCACAACTGTATTAATCATTATCCATAAAGCATTAATTTGTTCGATAAAGGTGGATATTTTAACTTCTAGAAATGCTAAGTACTTTGCAAAAGCATACTTAGAGGTCTTGCCTCTTAAGCTTTTAACTTGAGTTATGAATCGATTCTTATTTGAACATACCTTTAAACAATATTAATTAGTAATAATATTATTCTGTTATTTTATAAATATTTTTATACTAACCTTAAATATTTAATTAATAAGTCTTTCTATTAATTTAACTAGCCTGAAACTATAATAGAAACTAACTATTGCCCATGTTGGAAATATTATATTCCATAACTTTTGATGTTTTAAAAGGATAATTTTATCTAAAAGATAAGCGCCACCAATTGGAATAGTTACCAATAAAGTCATTTTTAAAAAGATCTCAAGGAATCCCAGAGCGGCTGTTGGATTTATTAGCCATGCTATTAATATTCCACTTAGTAAATAACCACCATATTGTCCTAGTTTCCTTATCATCATCAACTGCCTTTTTGTAAGACTAACTCATTCTAACTTAAATCGTACAACTAATACTAAATGTATTTGTTTTTTGACTTTTTAAATTTAAAGTAACTGTTATTACTTTTTAAGAGAATAATTAATGCTCTAACTTTGTATTAATATATAAATCTGTTAGTGGTTATCAATTCAATCAATCTTTAGACTCAGGGTATAGCTTTCTTATGGCATCAGCCTGATTCTTTTTCTTTTTCTTTATTTGCTTTGATTCATTAAACCGTCTAACTATAATTCCTGGGATGAACCAAATCACTGTTATTAGTGCTAAAATAAAAAGAGGATTATTAATTGTCATATTAAGTAGAGTTGTCTTCATTAACATGAAATATAAATTATTTATTGAAAACAAGTGATAGTACATTTTTATAAAAGGAATGATCCTATTATAGTTTAAAGTATGAATCAATTTTTTTTATTTAATTTCTATTGATTCTTTCTTCTATTTTGATTTGTTTGGTATTATTCTTCCTCTTTTTTAGACTGGTCTTCTAAATAGATTTTTGATTCATCAGCAATGATTTTTAAATAGTTGTCAATTTCTTTTGACTGTGACACTTCTTTTGATTTGTTGTATGTAATTGTGATATCTTTGCCAGACCATGCGGTTTGATCTTTAAATAGATTCCTTTTTGCAGAATAAAAAATTTTTTTTCCAATGAATAAAATAGCAAATATAAATATAGAAAGGAGAAGTAATATTCTCATTTTGTCTTTTGTAATAATACAATTATAACTTCTTAGAATGCCGTTTTTAAATATGAAAAAAAAATATATAATTATTTATAAGACCATCGAATCATAAATCTGATTATTTTATTAATCTAATGATGCCAATCTTTAAGGGTTTTGATTTAATTGATTATCAGGATGATAATTTTTCTATTAATTTTTATTTGAAAATTGCCATTCCTTTAATTGTTTGCTAAAGATATAAATATTTGTATTCTTATAAACGATGTTTTTTTGGATTAAGCAAAGCAGAGTTGTTTATATTTTTTCTAATTTGTTTGTTTTGCCTGCTGTCATTATTCCATTTTTTGACTTCATATCAAATGTTTCTTTTTTTGTTGCCCTGATTTTATGTCTAAACACAAGTGTTTTAAAAACATTTATATTATCTGTTGTATTTATTATTAAAAACAATTCAAACTATCGTTTTAATCTTTTGTTAAGTCGAAAAGGTGATGAAATTTCTAAGTCAGATTATGAATGTGTTTATTTGTATGCATGGTGTACATTATTGAGATATTTGCTAATCGGATTAGCATTTAATCAAATATTTTTATCTTTTAAATAGGTTGTTCTCCTTTATTTATTTTTAAAAGGATTAGTGAAAATTCTTTTTCTTAAATTTTCAGGTGGATTGATTCTTCCGGTTTCAGCATTTATTCTTTTTTTTATGTCTTGAATTATTTTTTGATGTTGAGCCTCATGTATGTCTGGGTCTAATGAGGCAAACCAATTATTTAGATCCCAAGTTTGATTACCTTGAATATCTACCTCAACTTTCACAAATCCCTCTTGACCTGTAAAGAAATAAACACCTTCTGGAAGCTTGTCGAAATCAAGTTCCCTATCTTGTTCATTTCTTACGTTATCCATTCTTTTTGAAAAAGGTTTTTTTCAGTCAAACATCGTATAACAGATGCTGTGTTGAATTACTTTGTTGTATTGGGACTTAATTCTTCTATTTAAATATTTAGGAATTATAAATTTTAGTTGCTTTTATCTTTACGAGTGTGAATGATTGGAAAAATGCAAAAGATTCATGTGCCCTTTTAGTAAGGAATTCTCTCTTCTTGCCAAAACATTCGAGTATTCAGATTACCTTGAAGATTCAGATTGGAAATTTCAGAAATATAACTTGGTAAATGCCTCTTGTTACTCTGATCTTCTCGAAGACACTGAGTGGGGGACTAGATCTGACGATTTAACTATTGCTTGAAGGTCTTGAGAGGGAATAACGTTTATAAGTTTTAGTGTTTGATATTTAATTCTGTAATGAATTCATAGCTTATCCATTCAAGCTTGTGATCTTCGCTTGAATTTCTTCCGAGGATAATAATAGGTATGCGAACTTCTTTATTTTCAATAATATTTCTATATCCTATTAGGAGTTCAGCGTATTTTTTAAAAGTCCAGCCATTATTCCCTTTTGATTTCCATTCTGATGATTTTCTTAGAGATCTATGAAAGTCTTCAATTCCAAATTCATTCCAACATTCTTGAATAGCAAGCAAATGATCGTGTCCATCCTTGAGTAATTTTTGATATTTAATTAGTTCTGGGGCTTCTTGTGAGTTGTCTGGCTTAAGTTCTCTAGCTAAATCATAGAGTTTTACTTTTTTAAGTTTAAACCAATCTCTATCAAAAATAAAAACTGGAAAATTCAAAGACCATTCGTTTCCCCTTAAGCTTTCGAAAGTTTTGATAAATTCAGTTACGTGTTTTTCTAGAAACTTGTATCGTTTTTTCATAGATACTTCCTCTTATGTAATTACTTTTGGGTTTCAACTTTTAGAATTAACATTAAGCATTATAAGCTTATAGTCAAAAAACATATTTGAAAAGTGTATTATATTGACCATATTTTTATTAGATTCAATGAATAATGGTAATGAGCGTCCGGCATGGCTTAACTGGCTTTACCTTTCAATATTTTTATATTCATCTTATTTCTTGTTTAATTATTGGTCTACTATCTTATCAAAATAATAATAATATCTATTGAGTTTTTATTGAATTAAATTTTATCAGTTTATGTTTTTAGTTGGTTATGAGATTGTAATTTTATTTTAAATCTATATTTAATAGTATGGGCTAAAGGAAGATTAACTTAAGTAATTTGAATTTGCATTCAAATTATCCCGCAAATACAGGCAAACCGATTGTAGCGGTGCTTAATAATGCTCCAGCAAAAATAATGAAAGGAAGCAAGGGGTACTTTTTAATCATGAGAATTTAAACTTAGATCTTATAGGTAATTATACCATACTAAGTATTTATACTCCAGCCTGGTCTAAATATTG
This sequence comes from Prochlorococcus sp. MIT2304, assembly GCF_059772405.1. Classification (NCBI taxonomy): domain Bacteria; kingdom Bacillati; phylum Cyanobacteriota; class Cyanophyceae; order Synechococcales; family Prochlorococcaceae; genus Prochlorococcus; species Prochlorococcus sp. MIT2304. Next base: position 613,985 of record NZ_CM186286.1, on the reverse strand, counting down.
TCATGATTGCTTGTTCGTTCATTCGAGGAGTTGTTCTACTTTTTACGTCTTCTATGGCCTTTTTGTAATATCGGTATTTTCGTTGGTGGTCGCTAAAAATTTTTATCACACGCCATTGTTCTAAAGGAAATCTTTTTTTTACATCTTCAGCAATTTCCCTCTCTTTGTGGCTTAGGTTGTTTTTTTTGAGTTTGTACTTCATGCTTATCCACTCGAAGAGTTTTTCAAGTTCACATGTGATTTCTCCATTTTTTATCCATTTTCCTATGTATTTTTCATCGCCATCCTCAATTAAAAAGCATTTTTCTGGCGATGGTAATTTAATCTCATGTAGTAACTCAGCAAAATTTGGTATCAGTTTCACTGACTGACCTGAATACATATATGAATTATGAAATAATTTTTTTCTTTTCGTGAAAAGAATTGGATGCTGCTTATCTATTATTTTAAATGTGTATCTAAAATTTCATAAAATTTTCATATGGTAAAAAAATTAGAAAGCAGCTTCTTGACATCAAATAAAAAAACTTTCCTCAATCTTCGTTTTATAGAGGTGTGATTAGGCTGACACAAGTTCTTATACCCGTAGAGCATTTATGGATTTTTATTTGATAAGTCACTTTAATAACTCCTATTGATAGGTCTTTTTAAAATCTGAAAAATTTTTAGATTAAATTTGACATGAGGTTTCGATGTTTACACTTTGTATTCAATAAATTTGATTTGTGTGTTTCTTAATAATGGGCTTAAAGATAAAAAGATTGGTGTTGCCAATAAAATAATTGGTCATATTAGGCCTAGGCTTCCAAATGTAAAACCGACCCCGCAGAAGAAAGCAAATTCAGCTAAATCTCTACATCCAGAGGGGATTGAATTTAATGCAACGTTAATTCGTTGAGCCATTTGACCTTGTACTCGCAGGTGAAAACAAAAAGATAATCGAAAAACTTCTTAGTTGTGGAGTATTCTTCGGGGTCTAACCGTACCTTTATAATTTCTACTTATTTTAAGTCTATATCTATTAAATTAAAAAGTTATTCCATTGGTTTTAAAGTCAAATTGATTTATGAGTTTACTCATGGAAAAATAAATTAGCTAATTTTTTTTTTGCCAACTAACCTTATTCTCCTATCTCATGTTTATCAACCAAATATTCTACCCCTGATTTGGTCAAGAGAAGGACCTCTTTTCTTTTCATCCTTTGTCAATGGAATCCAGTTCCAGTCGCAGCTTACAGTAAGCAGATATCCAACAAGTACGTGCCAGATTAATATTAAAAGAGGGTGATCTAAGTGAGGAGCCAATGATTTGTATTTTTTTATATTTTAATCAACTGGAAGGATTCCCACGAGTTCATGGATTGAATCTGAAAGATTAGGCCTGATAATCACCACTCCAATGGGCTTGCAGAGGATTGCAAGCTTTACAAAACTAAATAGTTATGAAAAAATTCCACATCTTTAAGCGATCATGGTTCCGAATGCAAAAAGTTCAATCGTTGAGTTGTAATGATGGGCTCCTTTGATCTTTTTGGTGCACATGCAATAACAGTCCAAAATGTTCCAGGTATCTTTTGATTTGATAACAATATTCATTTACTAAGATTTGAATTGTGGTTTTTTCAAGGACTTTTGTAATTTTAGAATTTAAATAATCTAAGTAAGTTGTATTTTTTAGCTCTTTATCTTTAACTATTTTTTGCTAATTAGTCTTCGTTTTCCTATATTTTTATTTATTTACAAATATAAGTTTAAAAATATTTATTTGTCGAGAACTTAATAATGGGTAGTTTACCAAGAATAATTGTTAAGTTGGGCCTTGTCTGAATATGGTAAAGTAATTCATAATTAATGTAAATAATATTTAACAAATTAATAATTTCTATTCATTTTTTTGACGGTGAATCTTTGTTTTAGATTTTTAATCTAAGTAATTAAATTGTGAGATTAATTTAACAGAAGTTTTTGAAAAATAACGGTAAAATGAATATATTTTTTGATTCCACTTAATTAATTGCCTTTGAAGTATTAATATTAGTTGGTTACGGGGCGTGGCGCAGCTTGGTAGCGCGGGTGCTTTGGGAGCACTAGGTCGCAGGTTCGAATCCTGTCGCCCCGATCAGTCACAGCAAGGGTTCCCAGCCCTTGCTTTTTTGATGGGAAATAATTCTTCACGCAAAATTCACGCAAAAGAACTTTCTGACTTTGTCAAGAAGCTTGATAGGGACTACAGAGCGGGCGATGCTCAAGTAGGTGATAAGCAATTTGATCAATTAGAAAATAGGCTTAGGGAAATAGATCCTCAGAACTCATTTTTTCAGAAGAAAATGAAGTTGCTTAGTTTGGATAAATATTGCTTCAGCGAATGGTGGGCCAAGTCTGCCAGAGGTGAAACGATGATCATTCAACCTAAATTTGATGGTTGCGCTTTGGGGTTGAGATACCAGTCTGGAACCTTAGTAGCAGCCTTCACTAGAAGTGGAAAAGATGTTACGGAGGCAGCTAGAACTGTTTGCAATCTTCCTGTAGAACTTCCAGAAGATGGAATTGCAGTTTCTGAAGAACCACTTGAGATCCGTGGCGAACTTTATGCACCAAACCTTTCTAGAACTAAATCTCAAGCATTAGCCGCTGGACATTTAAGAAAGAAAAATCCAACTGGAGCTGGCCTCAGCTTTGTGGCTTATGAAATTCTTGGAAGTACTGAAAATGAAATTGATGATATTAAACGCTTAGAAAGTTGGTTCTTTGAAATTCCTCCAACGAATAGAACAGCCGATCCAAAGCAAGTTAAAAGATGGCATCGTGAATGGTTGGCTGGTGAATTATTTGAGAACCTTCCTTGTGATGGATTAGTCGTCAAGATTAACTCAGGTGAAGTCAAGCGAAAGCTTGGTGTAAATTCAAAAACACCAAATTGGTCTTTGGCTTTGAAATGAATCCTATAAATGCTTTCAAGAAATGGTTATTAAATATCTTGGTGCCTTACATAGAAGGAATGCCATGCCTCGAAGGCAATAACAAGAAAAAGAAGGATTTATCTCAAGAGCCAAGATTTAGAGACTTATTTAAGAAAAGAAAAAGTGCCTTAATCGTTGGGGTCTTAGTCTTCTGTTTAATAGTATTTGGAATTGGTAAAAGCTTTCGTTTCGTCACTGGACTAATAGCATTAAGCCCATTTGTTGTCATATTTTGGAGTTCATTTGGTGAACAAATAATGGGTATCTTTAAATTTAAAAAGAATAAAAAATGAAACGCTTACTACTTGCGCCGATGCTGATTGCACTAACTGGTTCTTCTAATTATCTATCAGTAAAAAACAAATGTTGGTGAGGTGGAAAAGTTCCGAACCAAGGAACTTAGCTTCTGAAGTTAAAAAGAATTTTCGAATCAATTCTCACTATAAATAAATTTGTATTGATAGAAATTATATTTATCTAGAATTTATTAGATACCGTATTAGTTTTGGGCATTCTTAGTGCATATATAGGTTTCTGGAAAAAATCTTTTGACGTCAAAAGTAAAACAACTCGTTCTGATTACTTATGGGTTAACGGCTTAAATGGTTTTTTTCTATTGATTCTCTATGCTCTGAATTTTCAATCATTTCAGTCTCAAATTTTATCTTCTTATGAAACAGGAGGAATTTCCTCATTCTTTCCATTGCCAGCTTGGTTTTATGCAATATGTCTCATTTTTGTTGTACCTGGATGGTCAATTACTGTTCGAAGGCTTAATGATGTAGAGGAACCTTGTGCATATGGATCCAACAGCTGAGATAGTTGCAAATAAATATTGCCCTCTAAATAAGTGGAACAAATTGCCCCTGGATACAACTAAATAATCGAAGGTACTTTTTAGAAATAACTTTTTGGGGGTTGTCTTAGGGCTCTAAAATTCTCTAGAGTCGGGCTTCAGCTTTTGGGAGAGCGTTATAGATTAATAAGCACAAATAAGCTGACATAACAGCGTTTAAGGTTTAGGAGAGGTTAACTGTTTGGTTAACTCTTTTAGTCTGCTCGCTTCTTCTTTTATGTATTGCTTAGGGGCAAAATCGATCACTTGAAAGTCAGCTTGCCAGTTCAATAAGGTCATTACATGACGTGCAAGAGTTGGTTTTCTTCCTTCCCCACCCATATCTAAATAAGCTTCACCTTCTATTCTTTCGACGTAATCATCAAGCATTCCACTATGGAGAAGACGATACATTGTGCTTGTAGATCTATAACCAAGAAATGTTGATGCTTGTTTAAAAGATTAAAGGATCAATCACAAATCGGAATTAATAGAATTTATTGAGAGTTATCTTCTTTCTTTGCAACAGGTTGAACTTTTTCAACAGGCTGAGTTTCTTCAACAGGCTTAGCTTCTTCAACAGGTTGAACTTCTTCGACAGGCTGAGTCTCTTTAACAGACTTAGCTTCTTCAACTGGTTGATTTCCTTTAAAGAATTCAGAAATTTTGTCGCTGATTCCCTTTAAAAGCTCAGCGATTTTCTGACTTATCTCTTTTAAGTAGTCAGAAAGTTTTTGCAGAAAGTTTTTCATTGATTTAAAACGCCTATGAAATCAGATAGCCTTATGAAGATTGCGGACTCATATAAACATTTTTAATACAGAGTGTCACTGGAGGCTAATACTCAAAACAAATGCAGTTGTGCTTTTTTGTCGCTCAAATAATTAATTCGGATACATTAGGCGTTGAGAATAATATTCTTGGTATCTTCTTTACTTACTCTTGTATGTCTAATTCGTACTTTTCATTAAATGAATTAACTCACAATATATCTATAAATCGTAGTTAAAAAAAATGACTCTTGAGATTTCAGAAATTGTTCTCGCTAAATCATTTTTAGTCTTAGGCTTGCTTGCGTTTGCTTGTATCGGATTCGCATCGTTAGTTAATCAAAAACAAAAAGGAGCAGCTGTTAAATAAACTTATGCTTTACTTTTTAATAGAGCAAAACTTTCTGAAAAGAACCAAATAGTTAATCTCCTTTTTTATGTCTTCTCATAAAGGCCCGCAAATAATCAGATACTGCGTCATTACATCAACAGCCGCATTGATCGGGATTGCAGTTGGGTTGATTCCTCAATTCAAAGTAAATAAAGCAAAACTTTTATGTGCTGAACATTATTCACAGAATGAGACAATTAAGGGATTGAGTGCAGGCGAAAAGATTCAAAAAATGTTTATTGGCAATGAAGAAGGTAATGTTGGAGATTACTGTAGGAGTCTTTAAATAATGATCTTTGCTCAAGAAGGGCTTGGTGTTGAAATCTTTTCTCCTCTAGGGATTTTAATTCTTGTTGTCGGAGTTACTTTTACTGTTGGTCTTCCTGTTGCAATGATTAAGTACGGAAAGAAGGATTAGATAACTACTGAATTCCCCCTTTGTTAGGACTTAACCCATAGACCACTGCCTGACAGGATGAATATTTATTTAATACGCTATCGAATTGCTATCACTTCATACGCACTTAGTTCGAAAGAGTAAAAGTTGAGAGGATTAAAAATCGAAAGATTTATTTTTGATCGGTTTAATAATTGTATATTCTTTCTCTCTAGAGCGTTTAAGTTGTGAAAAAGAAGGACTTATATATTTAATTTTTTGTAGCTTATTTTTAGAGGTGATAGATATGTTTTGTGGATTAAATGTTAATGACTCAGATTTGGTTGATTTAGCTTTGATTGGATTGTTGAAATTACTTGTTTTAATAATATTAGGCAAGTTCTTATTAGCAGCTTGCAAAGCTAGAAAACCTGACCCTCCTAAGGCTATAAAAGCTAGACTTCCGAGTCCTACTATTTTGGGAGATGAAAAGCTACTTAGTTTATTTATTATTGTCTTTTCCGGGGTTAATGTTTCTTGAACACATTCTTCAAAGTCCAATTGATTTTCAATTTGATTTTTAGAAAGAACAAAAATCTTGCTTTCTTGTAATTCTCTAAAAATATATTGACTGCAAGAAATTATTAAACCAAGTCCAATCAAAATAGGTAGAAGAAAGATTGAATCTGAAGTTATTGGAATTTTAATCGTATTGAAGTTGCCAAATAAAAGTTCAGTAATTACAAATGTCATATTTAATGTATAGCTCAATACATTAAACCTCTTTATATTAGTAATGCTATAGAGGGTTTACTTGTTTGTATAATTTGAATTTATATTAATACCGATTATACAACCTAGATGAAGAATAAACTCATAGTAGTCAATTCCAAAAACAGAGTAGGGGTAATACTAGGTTAAAAGTACTAGACAGGCCTAGTTATAAACACTTAATAGCTTTTACATCAAGTTAAAGCCGTAGCTCCATTTCTCTAGTTGCAAGTTTTCTTTCGTTATTCATAATTCGAACGCCTACCCATACGAGTCCTAATCCAATAGCAGCTGGTAAGCCGATAGTTGTAATTCTTGTAAGGTTGTTCGTTGATTTTTATCGTATTAGATAAGAAGCAAGTATGTCTCTAGAGGATTTTCCTAACGGAAGGTTATACCTGTGATATTAATGAATTAGCAGCCATTATATAAATAAATTATTTGTGTATAGAGTCTTTATAAGTTTGTAAATCATATATTTCCTCTAATTGATTTTTAAGCGTATCTAAATGAATTTTATAGACAAATTTTGGCCGTCTTTTTGCGATATAGGTTGACGTATAAGTAAAAAATATCACAAATAAAAGTATAGTTGAAAGGCAATAAAACATTGCGAAAGACATAGCCCCTGAGCTTGGTTTAATATTTTCTTTACAATCTAATATAGTTGAGCGTTGCGAATAAAAATATTCAGAATATCTATTTGTAAAAAGGGAGCACTTACACAAATAAATTGGCTACAAAAATATAGGTATAGATAATACAAAAATCAATCAAATATTTTCTTGGATATATTCATACAATTTAAATTTTCAATCAAATCCATACTTAGTTAATTCCTAGCTTGCCAATATACTTAAAAATTATTGCATCTTGACCTATCCCTTTGTCGCCAAGCCCCTCAATCCACTCTTTGTATTCCTCAAAAAGACATTGCCTATAAGGCTCATTTAATTCTTCAATTCGTTTTAATGCATGTTCGAACATGATTTCTATTGATTTATGAGCATTATCTTTAGAAAGCATAATTCCTATTTCGTTTTTAATAAACAGCTATACAAAAAATACATTCAAGAAAAAATATGAAAAGTCCATATTTACACTCAAAATGTAAGTGCTTATTTTCTCTTTATATTTTCCTTTTAAATTTATAATTTCTTTGATATTCAGAGGGCAATGGCTTTATCTATAAGCTTATAAAAGGCTAATAAAATAATTAGATTAATATAACTGTTTTCTAATTCTCGCCCGTCAGGTCTTGGAGGTAAAAAGTTGATATTCACAAAGTGCATCAAATAATTTATGTGCTCTTTGCTTACCAGTCTTGACTGGTCTAATTCGATCAAGTATGGAAGCATTGCAAATAATCCAAAAGCTTCCTGGCTCAAGATTACAAGCCTCACATATATCTATGTTAGCAATGGAAGGATAAATTATCTCACTAATAGAACTCATTGTTCTTATGTGTTCTCTCTCAAGGAAATCCACTTCATCTTCTGAAAGTTTGCCCGTTACGCAATAATTTTCGATTAAAGTTTTAAAATAATATGCCATAGGTAATGTATAAAGTTGTGCAGAGTTGAGAAATCATTAATCTTGGAATATCAAAAAAGTCGTATTTCATAGTTGCTTTGCAAATCTTTTTGGAGTTTCAATTTGCTCATGATGGTGATAATTTTCTAAGATTGCAAAGCTAAAATATTAATTCCACCATCAAAGTCATCATCATCATTGTCATTTTTGAAATTATTTATTAGTTCAAAAAATAAAAATGGAAGTAAAGGAGTAAAACACAATAAAAGTATTTGAAGAACTGAAAAGCTTTCTGGAATTGCTTGAAATAGACCCATCTGTGAAATCTCGTAAAAAGTTGAGCAAACTTAAATTAATTAAATAAAAAAAAATAGATCGGCTTACTCGTAAGTATTTATATTTACTAGTTCGGTTCTTTAAGAATTGCTAATATGAAATTTGTTTAAATCGATTTCTAAAGGATTTATCTATAAAAAAAAGAGTCATCAATCTATTATTTGCTACATTCTTAAAATCATTTAAATACAGATAAATTACATATATCTTATTTCTAGTACTAAAAAGCTTTTGCTATATTAGCTTCTTTCTAATTATTTTATTAACTTATGATTATTGCTTCATTAATTGGTACGCCTGCTCCAACAGCAGTCTTAGCAGGTGCTCTTTCGATAGCACTTTTTGCGATTGTAGGATTAATAGTTGGTCCTAATTTTGATGGTGTAAATGCTCCAGCTATTGGGAGTAGCCCGACCAAGAAAGATGATTGATCAAAGAATATTAATAAACTAAATTTCAAATGATTACATAAAAAGCATTTAAAATTTATTGATTCTGTATATTTTGATGTTTTCCTTGTAACTTAAAATTCACGCTTAAACTGATTGCATCTATAGTTGATTTGATAAAGCATTTCAAGTTCTCTCTAACCCATGGAGAGGACTTTTTTTTGAACATAAATAACTTTACTTTTTTATTTTTTTCTAATTAGCATTTGAAAGTTAGAATTAGATTATAAGTCACATTGAAACATGTATTTTAAATCTGTCTGATCAACTTTTAATTACTTCGTATGTTTTTAAAATGATTATTTTAGAAGAAGTTAGATTATTTTGTAATGGGTTTTACTGGCAACGAACTAATAAAGGCTGCTGATTTTTTGAATTTTCAATCAAGTTCAGGTTTATTCATCCTGTTTTTATTTTTAAGTGCATTCTTGGCTTTCTTTATCTTAACTTTTACTTATTTATTTATAAACAATCCTTTAACATCAAAAATCATTGCAGAGATTAGATACAGATTGGTTCGATGAAATGAAATCAGCCTCCGATGAACTTAAAAAACTTTGATTAATGGCAGAAAAATCATTAATAAAAACTGATGCACTAGATAAAGGGCTTGCTCAAGTTGAGGCGAAACTTGCACGAACTGAAGCCCGAAAAGTTTCAGATAAAAACAAAAGTGCTTAATTAATAATCAACGTACTCTATCGAAAAGCTCTCCTCAGCCTTGCGTTGAACTTGATCATATAGAAAGACGTAGTAATAGAAAAAAGCTTCAAGTTGGTTAATATGTGACCAAAAAAAGAATCATATTTTATTTTTTTGATTTTATAAATTGGATACTTTGTTTTTATAGCGTCTTAAATTTTTATCATTAATGGATTTGCATAGCTTATATCTATTGATTTTGGTTCCAATAGCTGTTGTTAAATTTATTTTGTTTTTTAATAATGTCATATGGTTATCACAAGATCAACTCACAAGGGAAAGAAAAAAGCTTGAAAAGATTTTCATATCAAAAAGTGCTATGAGCACCTCATAAAACTTGTGAACTTTTCCGCTCAGATATTCATTTATTTAGATGCTTTAGCTTTTTTACTGCTGTTGGCAATGTTTTTTCTTTTGTTTAAAAGTACTAAGTGGTTTCAAAGTTCTCGATCTTTATCAAAAAAAAGATGACTAAGTCTGCGATAAATACGCCAAGTTCTAAATGAAACGCTTACTACAGTCATGGGAATAGCAATCACATATGCCATTGCAAATCTTGCAGTACTTGGATTGTTCTTTTATGACACTTATCGAATGACTAAGAAGTAGCTAATAGTTGATTGCCGTTGATTGATATGTATCGGTTATTGCGTCCATTGCTCGTTGATTGAAATATTGAGCGTTCATTGCGTCCATTGCGTTGATATAATTTTTACAAATGCTTTAATTCAGAGTAAGAACAAATAATTAGATGACTTACTTTTACATAATTGCGATGGCTTGTTTTATGTATTTGTCTGCTTGTTTATGGAGAGATTTAAAAAGAAAAAAACAGAATGAAACGCTTCTTCCTACTCGCCCTAACCGCTGGGCTTCTCTCTCCTATCGCTACCAAGGCTGAGCCCATACCAAAGATTAGTGATTGGGATGCAGAGTTGAATTGGCCAGTAAGAATTGATTTCAGATGTCCAGTGAAAGTAACTTATGAAATGGAAAATGGAAGACGAGAAAAAATAACAACAAAGCTTTACCCGAAATGTTGGGCGGACTTTCATGAAAGTCATATAAATATCATGGATAGGCAAGTCATCAAACGAGAAGATGTACTTGGTACTTTTGAACCTTTTCAGCTGCGATTAGCGAATATGTATGGATTGGTGTACAGGAAAAAAAATAATGAATTAGCTGTTTTTAAAATGAGTAAAGATATGCCTTTCAACCTTGGTGTAAGCCATGAACAAATGAGATGGATTAGTAGAACAACAAAAGTAATTAATGCTTGGATGGGGCTATAGATATGAACCGCTTCTTACTACTCGCCCTAACCGCTGGGCGATAGCGATGAAGTAAGGCAATATTGCTTTATAAACCACTTCCCAAAATGCTCAGAAAAAAAGAGAAAAAGGCTCTTGCTTCAATATTCATGTTGATAATTGGTTGGCCTGTTGGATTAGATCAATTTTTCGAAGGAAAGAGAGAAAAAGGTATTTCTACAACTATTGGTTGGACGTTGACAGCATTATTGTTTTTATATGGTTTGGGTTTAAAAGGTTATTACACCGGAGTTGTTCTGATAATTGCCGTGCTTTTGACCTTGGCAGGTAGTTTTCAAGCTTGTAAAAAACTAATTAAAATCACTCGAGCTTTCGTTGATGCTGAGGATTAATAATGAACGAACTTGTCCATAACCTTTTAGCCCCTTGGCATCTTGCTCTTGATGCAACATTGCTAATTGGATTTCTTTCTTGGGTTTACTTTCTTAGAAGTAATAAGGCTGATAGCTAATGGGAATAGCAGTTACCTATGCTTTTGCAAATCTTGCTGTGCTTGGCTTGTTCTTTTATGTCACTTATCGAATAACTAGAGAGTGAGAATGGGGGATCTCAGCGGGATCTCCTGAGTCTTTTCTTGACCTCAGTAGCAATGGTGTAGGTCTTTTTGTGCTGGTTAGCCCTACCTCAACCGTCCTAGAGAAATAAAGAATTTATAGTTATGCTCTTCGAACATTGGTTATCAGTGAGCATTGATCCAATGAGAGTTAAGGGAGGTGTACTGCATAGCAACTTCCTTTTCTCGCTAAAACTGTTTCTCTAATTAGAAATGACTTCAAGTGATAAGGCTGATAATCATTGGTCTGATTATTCCAGGGGCTCAAGATTTGGAAAGATAATTGCTTACGGCATTGGTGCAAAGCTAACTATTCTTGCAGGATTCCTTTTTTATATGATGGCCAACTAATAAAAAAAATGAACTGTTATAAGTCAGTTCGTTTTTATGTGATGTCTGATTGAAACAGAACAGCTAAAAATGAGATAAGAAAAAGTTACAGGCAAAAAATTGAAAGGTTTTCAATTAGATACCTTAAAAGAGAAACTCATCTCAATAGTTGGTCCCCAAAATGCCCTTTTTGGAGAGAGAGAGACTAAAAGTTACAGGACAGGTATCAGGGCTGGTTGCGGAGAAGCTGTTGCAGTTGTCCTGCCAAAGGACCTTCTTCAATTTTGGGAAATAATTAAATTATGTATTTCATTAGAAAAAATAATTTTAATTCAGGCAGCTAATACTGGTCTTACAGGAGGTTCAACTCCAGATGGTGATAAATATGACAGAGATGTTGTGATTATAAATACTCTTAAATTAGATCAACTTTTGCTGATCAATAAAGGGAAACAAGTTTTAGCTTTCCCAGGAGCTAGTTTATATAAATTGGAGAAGATCCTTGATCCACTTGATAGAGAGCCACATTCTGTTATTGGATCATCTTGTATTGGAGCGTCTATCGTCGGAGGTGTTTGTAATAATTCAGGCGGGAATTTAATTAAAAGAGGACCTGCCTATACGGAATTATCGCTTTATGCTCAATTAAATAGTGATGGTAAATTAGAATTAATTAATCATTTAGGAATTGATCTTGGAGAAAGCCCTGAGGAAATACTTCGAAACTTACAAGAGTCAAATTTCAATTTTGATAATATCCTAAACACAGAGAAAAAGGCTTCTGATAATACTTACAAGGATCGTATAAGAAACTTTAATTCTAAAACTCCTGCAAGGTTTAATTCAGACAAAAGAAGGCTTTTCGAGTCCAGTGGTTGTGCAGGGAAAATTGCTGTATTTGCTGTAAGATTAGACACTTTTTTAAAATCAAAAAACAAAAAAGTTTTCTATTTTGGGTCTAATAATAGCTCAACATTAACGGACATAAGGAAAACTATCCTTTCTCAATTTAGTGAATTACCTGATATGACTGAATACATGCATTCTTCATCATTTGATGGAGCAGATAAATATGGAAAAGATACATTTATGATCATTAAGTATCTAGGAAAATCAATCATGCCTACTTTGTTTAGGCTAAAGAGAATTGTTGACATATTATTTGCTTTTGTACCATTTATGCCTCAAAATATATTTGATAAATTTTTACACTACCTATCAAATATTTTACCAGATCATTTGCCTCAAAGGCTAAGAGATTATCGACTTAGATTTAATCATTACTTAATCATAGTTGCATCTGATAATGTTATTAAAGAGACAAGAAATTTATTAAATAGCTTATGTTTCGATAATGCTTTGTCTGATTATTTTGAATGTATAGGTTCTGAAGCTGAGGATATTCTACTTCATAGATATGTTGCTGGCTTGGCTCCAAAAAGATCGAAAATAATGAATAATAATGTATCAGGAGAGGTGTTAGCTTTAGATGTGGCATTGCCTAGAAATTGTGAATCTTGGTATGAAATAATCCCCGATTTGATTTTTGAAAATTCATTGGAATCTTTTCAAATGGCTCACTTCATGTGTATGGTATTTCATTGGGATTTCGTATTAAAAAAAGGTATAAATGCAGAGAAGACAAAAAATGAAATACTTAGGAAATTAGATAATATAGGTGCGAAATATCCTGCAGAACACAATGTAGGTCATCTATATAAAGCAGATGAAGATCTTGAAAGTTTTTATAAAAAATTAGATCCATGTAATTCTTTTAATGCAGGAATAGGTCAATTATCTAAAAATAAATTTTATGCTGATTAATTTTCTGTCACTGTCTTTTTTAACGAGCAAATGAGACTGGAATCTCCTTGATTGTCGGCGTCCCGTTTCTTTTCTCTTTCATTTAAACGACACTCATTTCTTTCTCTCTACTTTTACGCGTAAATCCCAAGCTGATAGTTCTTGTGCAGTCCCTTCATCTGTAACCATCACCATACGAAGAGTCGGTGGATCTTTCTCTATTGATAGTTTATGTACACGTTGACGTAGACGTTCAATTTCTTTTTCTATTCTCATCGAGTTTAAATTTTTCCTGAAGTTATTTTAGTTTTTTTAAGTCATAAAAAGTTCCATTTAGTTCAAAGTCGAGCAAGATAGTAATCAACAGATTTTGAATTTAGACATGACAAGTTTTTATGGTTCCTATTCTTCCATCGGTTCACTTTTCCTCTTTACTTTTGTCTTTGGTATTCCATGTGGACTTCTATGTTCTTCACTAGCAAATAATAAAGGTTATGACGCTTGGAGATGGTTCGCTTGCGGAGTCCTTTTTAATATTCTTGGACTAATTGCTGCAGCTGGCTTACCTGACAGACTGTTGAGAAGCCAGTTACGAGAAGTATTAGAAAATAAGTCTTGGGCATCTAAAAGTAATTGATTTGAGGAAAAACTTTTTACTAGTTAACTTAATTAACGTCGCAGGTGTCGCAGTAATTTTTTCGGATTTTCCTGAGACATGCGACACCGAGGGTTTCAGGAAGTTGCAACCTCTTGTCTTTACATGATTTCGTGCGAGGCTTAACTACCCCTATTCCCATTGAGGACTGACTCGCTTCCATCCAGAAGTTAAAAGATCATTCCATAGGGCAATCGCAAGATTCCTTCTCATCTTTTTTCTACTTTTAAGAAGAGGTATTCCGTTGGGCATCAATTTCCCTTTATCAATTAGTACTTTCGGATTTTGCTCCCAACTATCCCAATCGTATCTAAACCTCAATATCCATATCCCGCCTCCATCTTTAACCCAGCCGTCACGCTTCATAGATCTGAATAGCAGTACAAAAATACTACTATAGATGTGATGCTATCTGTTGGTCAGATTGAAGGCGGCCATACCTCCATTTCAGGGACAGAAGGGAATAGCTAGAGATGAAAACCGAACACCTATGACACACGTTTTATTGTCTGTCTACTCAAAATATACACATGTTGAGGGATCAGTACCTCGCCTAGAAACGAAGAAGTAGCTAAAGGCTTCCGAGTTTTGGCATGATGTGGGAAGTCGACTGAGCAGGATAGGCTTCCTCATCGTGTTTAAAGTCAAAATAGATAGTTAACTAAAAAAGATTGTCCTTTTCACGAAGAAAATATTCCATTTTATCTTGGTATGTTTGATGATCGTATTCTCCGTTTAAGGCTCCAATGCAACAGGCATATCATCCATCAATCTAAAAAAGTCATAAACGTCTCTCAGTACAAACAATAATTGATGATCTGGAAGCGATTTAGGATTTCAGGCATTCATAAGAATAATCATCGTATTCCACATTTTTATATTCCAAAGCTCTAATTAAAAAATCTCTTCCTTTTATTCCAAATTTAAACCAGCCTCTTCATATTCCTCACATCGAAGCTCATTCTTGAAAATCACACCATCACTTTCTCGGTAGACCGTAGTATTGATCTCTTTAATCATTTGATTAATTTTATTCTCCCTAACTTAATTAAATATCTAAAACTCTTCCACCCTCCAAAGCTTGTAATTTCTCCATCATTCTTTAGAGCATTTCTTCCTGCTTTCTCTCAGTTATACCTTTTTCGATAACACCAAAATAATCTCGAAACAAGTTTTTTATGCTCCAATCCGATCAAAGAACTCTTATTATTTGTCCTGATCTAAATAAGATGATGGGAGAAGCCAGGAGAAGAAAAAAAATTGGGTTACCTCCAAAATCCTCTACGCAGAGAAAGATAAGTAGAGAAGAAAAGCTTTTGACTTGGTTGCCTTGGCCTACGAAATACCAAATGAGTCGATACCCTTATGCACCAATTGTGACTATGGGCTTGGGTTTGATTTTTCTAATGTGGGGCTTCGAATTAAACAGTTGAGTTGGGTAACAATAAAAAAGGGCTGATCAAGGTCAGCCCTTTTCATTATTTAGTTTGAGATCTCAAATTTAATTAACCAGAGAATGGGCAAGCTCCAGACATTGCACTAGCAAGGAAATTCTTGAAGATTGGTGCTTGGCCTAGTCCATATAGGAAGAAAGTAGAAGAAGTCAAAGTAAGAGCAATCTTGGATACTCTGTTTAACTTGACGCCTTCGCCCCCTCTAGTAAGAGATGAATTCATTCGATTTTGAAATTTTGACAAACCTAACGGGTTATAAAAGTTTCTGTAGTAAAGGAAGATACGTTGAAATATAAAAGAGTGGAAGGTAACAGTCCCTCAGTGATAGATATTTAGACAAAAAAGAACCCTCACGATGGAGGGTTAACTAAAATTAGTTGCAACATTTAGTTTTTTTAGTTTTTTCAACGCAGCGATTGGAGTTATGTTTGGATCATCAATTTCTATGTTGGGATTAACGAATAGCAACGGCCAGATTATTGCATTCAAGCCAAAAATAACAGACCAAAATCTTGGGCCTTTTTTCTGAAGATGACTTATCTTCCTGTATTTTTGTAGATCAGAAAGTGAATTATCTTCAAAGATCCTTCTATATTCTGATTTCTTCTTACTCATAGACAAATTGTGTGAGGAAGTTTTTGAAGGGAAAAAATTGAATGTTCCACCCCTTCGGATTCTTAAAAAAGTGCAGACCTACTTTTTTTTAAGATGTAGAGCTAAGGGACAGGATTTCGACGACTGTCCCCTTCTCTTTCTAGAGCTTGAACGCAACACAGCCTTGAACCCAGTTACTCGCTCTTGATGAAGTAATTTTAAAAGTAGCTTTTTAATAACTGAAGTTCGGTTGAAGTAGGGCTTTCCAATCCATGCATTACCTCAGCAATAAAAAGAGAGGCTATTTGCCCCTCTTCTGATTATTCCTTTTAATCCTGCAAAGGTCGCAGTTTTCCTTTTTGGGGATAGTGAAGGGAGTGAATAGTCTCATAAGACCTCCTTTCTTACATCTTTGGTCTAATCCACATTTTTTTTGGTCGGGAGTAGGAGAGCACTACGTTTCTTTTCCTAAAACCGAACCTTTTTAATCCTTTATTCAGGCAGTATTAGCAGCAAAGGACACAATGTTGGCGAACATACCAAAACTTATCATCGTTATCTAGAGCAAAAATTTTTCGCTGAAATCGATGCAATATAAAGTTGAGAAGTGTAAAGCTAAGAGCAATAAGCGTTAGTTGATAATTGGTTAATATTCTTTGCAGAATATCTTAAGAAGCAATAAACACAGTGGTGACTGATTTTGTTTACATTACAAAGTGTAAAGTCAAAAGTAATTCTTTGAGAAAACCAAGTGAAATTTTGCTGCTTTTTATGACGATGCCTTTGGCAATGTTAGGAACTTTTATTGGTTGTTTTGCTATTGCTACTTTGATTAATTTTTAAATCTCTGACTCCTTTCAAAGAAAAACCATTGTTCAAATAAAAAAAATTAGCTATGTGTGTAAATGATCCAAGCTTCGACCAATGGATTTCCTACATAGATTATTTGTTCGAAAGGAAACTCATAAATACGCAATTGAGTTACTCAAAGCGGCAAAGAAAATGCCTGTTGATGTAGCAGAAAGGTTGCCCCACCTAAAAAAAATTAGATCCAATTATCAAAAACGCTTCCTCAAAAATAGAACTAATCAATTATTTAATTAGGCATAGGTAATGCTCTTTTCTCAAGCTGGACTTGGTGTCGAAATCTTTTCTCCTCTTGGAATTTTAATTCTTGTTATTGGAGTTGCTTTTACTGTGGGTGTCCCTGTCGCAATGATTAAGTTCGGGAGGAAAGACTAATCAGATGAAAAAACTCTTTTTGTTTGTTTTTTGCCTTCTTTTATTTTTCTGTCCTTTAGCAGTTCGAGCAGAGAAATTAGCCGAAGCACCTGCACCCGATCAAGAAGAGGTGATTAGATATTTACACGATGAGGACATGTACCAAGGAACTCTTAGTTGGCAAGGAAGCAAATTCTCTTCCAAATTCAATTATGACAAGGCAACGAAAAAAAAAGATTGATAGAAACTCATTGATTATCTTAAACTTTTCAACTGTCAAGAGCATTTACTTTCTCAATCATTCCCTTTAGCATTTTCTTCAGCCCTCATTGAGAAATAACTCATTTCTTGTTTTTTCAGCCGAATATTTCAGCCATTTTTCCCGTTGAAGCAAAGTATTCAATTGCTCTAAGAAACAAAGTAAAAGCAATCAGATTTGGAACAATTCCACCAATGACCTGAGCCTCTCCAAAAGTAAGAAACGCAATCACAACAAAAACTCTTGCCCAATTATCGGCGAAACTCATTAGGAGGATCGAAATAAATTAAAAATGACTGAAAGAAGCAGGCTGATGGCAATACAGCTAACTACTGGAAAATAAAAAGATGAGTTTTCACTTCGAATAATTATGTCCCCAGGTAATCGTCCTAATCCTATTCGTTTCAAGTAAGGGCATAGAACACCTATTGATGCAATCTGAAGTCCTATTGAAATGAGCATTTTTTGCATTAATAGTCCCTAGATTGTGGCGACTGGTAAAAAAATTCATTTCTTATTAGCTTTTAATCAAGTTCTCTTATTGAAGTGATTGAGATGTGATCCTCTAAATATTTTGCTAATGAACGACCTTTTCCATAACCTTTTAGCCCCTTGGTACCTAGCACTTGATGCGACCTTATTAATTGGCTTTTGTACTTGGGTTTATTTGCTTAGAATAAATAAGACTGATAACTAATGGGAATAGCAATCACCAATGCCATTGCAAATCTTGCAGTACTTGGTTTGTTCTTTTATGTCACTTATCGAATGACAAAAAAGTAGATAAGGTGTTCAATAACTCACTAACTGCTCAATTTGCCAGAAGCGTGAAGTTCAGCTAATTCTGAGTAACCACCGATAAATTCTTTATCTATAAAAATCTGAGGAAAGCTCGAATAATTACTTCTTTTACGAAGGGTATTAAAATCATCATCATTTTCGATCACTGTTATTACATGTGGTATCTGTAATGTTCTCAGCATCCGAACAGCTCTCGAGGACCATGGACAATCTGGCAGTATAAATATTTCAACTGTTTGTTGATTAGTATTGGCCTCTTTTTTATTAATAGCCTCATCAAGAAATCCTATTAATAAGTCAGCGCCTTTAAGTATTATCGTTCCCTCCTCTAGGTGACCGGCCCATACCTTGCATTCTCCATCTGAAAGACTTATATGAAGATGACATTTGTTTGGAGATATTGTTCCATTTAAAGCTATTATTTCTAGATGATTCTCAATTGTAGTAGCTTCTCTTTTCCCAGGACATTGAAATTTAGCTATGGATAAATTACCTACTACACTCAAAACATATCCAAATTTATTCTCTTTTATCGCCAGAGTCTGAAGACTATTAAGAAGATCACTTCCAGATTCAAGTTGTAATGTCTTTGGATAAATCAAATTTCAAGAATAATTCCAAAAAATATTATCCTCTTATTTGGAAGTTTTTGCGTTTATGGAGTTTTTGTAAAAATATGATTGAAGTGATAAGAGTTTTATAGATAATTTACTTACACCTTTGGTCTAAGCCTTCTTTTTATTGGATGGGATTAGGGAAGCACTACCCCAACCGAGCATCATTTCTTGAACGTTTCTTATTAAATATTTTTCAACTTACTGGTGTAATACGTAAGCATCATCAACCAGATCGGGGGACGGTCGTCGAAATCCTGTCCTCTATTCGCAAATTTAAAAATTAGTTCATTAGGTTTGCATTTTTTTTTGAGAACCTGAAGGGTGGAATGTTCACTCTTTTCCCTTCAAAAACTTCCTCACACAGTTTTAATTAACCCTCCGCTGGGAGGGTTTTCTTTTTTATATGACTTCAACTGATAAACAAGCATTCGAAAAGAAGGCTTTTAAGTTTGTTCCATATCTCATTTTGAGAAAAGTTATTTTTGCCGCTTGGTTTATTTCCTACTTGGTGAAACTATAATTTTTAATCCATTGACCACCGCCTGAAAGTGGTTTGACTAACTCTATAAATATCAGTGTAATTTTGTTTACAGCAAAAAGATGAGTTGATCTAGTTCAGCTAGAAAGGATGAGAAATTATTAACTTATGGCATTCTTTTTCATTCTGATTATTGGATTAATTGCAGGTTTTCTTGCTTCAAATATTGCCTCTGATAAAGGACATAGTGCTACATCTTGGTTTTTTGCTGGATTCCTTTTAGGTCCACTGGGATTAATTGCGGCTGCAGGATTATCAGATAGAAAATTACGAAAATACATAAGACAGATTGGAGAAAAGCAAGATGCAATTCCACCTGAAAAAGAAGACAAGCCTGTTCCCGTATCAGGCGAAATGTTTGAGGTGTAAATGAAACGCTTTTTACTACTTGCTGCAAGAAATAATCCCAAGGCAATCAGATGGAACGATTCCGCCAATAATTTGAGCATTAGCAAAGAGAATCATTTATTGATGAAGAGGTACTTTCTCTCCTCTTCTGACTTTTGCTTTTCTGGTTTGATTAAAATAAATAATCACACAGCAGAAAACCGCTAACCCAATCAAATTAGGTATGATTCCACCAATTATTTCGAACTCATCAAAGAATTCCATTTAGGTATTCAGCTATTTAGCGAGAACCCCCATTGTAATGCTATTAAAACCAAAGCAGTAGTCACAAAAGGTGCCGCCGGGTACTGATTCTTTAGTTTGTTAATTGAGAATTGTGACCATGAGAACTGTTTTTGGTTGGTCTTTGCTTTCTTCTCTTTTTTTGACTTTGGAGGTAATCCGAGTTCTCTTCTTCTTTTGGCTTCTCCCATGCTTATCTGTTAAAAAAACGATATTAAAAGGAGAATTTTCTTACTGTGACTTTAAAAATTATTTCATCAAGTAATGATCCTAAAAAGTAAACCGTAACTAGTTAGCCCTACCTCGACCGAACTATTCATATAAAAAGCTCCGAGTTATATTTGTCAAAATTGTCCACCATAATGAATCAATCAGAGTTAAGGAAGTTGTACTGCTTAGCATTCTCCTTTTCTCTCTAAACATTATTCACCTAATCAACTGCATTTTTCAATCCAACAATGCCAAAATTCTCTGCTGATTTTTATGAATCAATTGTTGAAGCTTCAGATAAAGGAGAACTATGGGGAATAGAAAATACTGATTTAACCCCATTAGAGCTTCATTTGATTCTTTCTCATACTCCTATTAAGTGATCGACTTGAATAACAAATCAAAGTTCGGCAAATTAGCAAAAAAATTTAAAACGGATATTCAAAAGATCGATTTCTTTAACACTTATCAAGAAGCTTTTGTCCCTATTAAAACTGATGGTACATTTTCTCTTAAAGAAAATGTACCTAGTGAAATTGATGATGCTCTTTACGTCTACGCAAATATGAAAAGAATGACGGAAGACGAATTAGATGAAATGAGAGAATTGGCTTGGAATAACTATCCAACAAATTTTAAAATTTTTCTTTTTGACTTTTGTTTTTTGAATACGAACTGAGTGAACTTTACCTTGGTTATTTGAAATGCTGTTGCCATGATTCCGATTCTTGCTACCTCTACTAAAGTAAACCTACTTATTTATGTTGGTGGTTGTTGATTCATTTTGTTAGGAAGCTTTTCCTTTGGTCGTTTAGTAACTTTTTTCTTTCCAAAGAACCCTTTGATCAGAAAAAATAGAGAGAAATAATCATGAACGATTATCTACTGATCGTACTACTAGTGTTTTCTTTTAATAATTGATCTTTGTGGGTTTTTGGTGTTGAGTCGATTAAATATTCAGCAATAAACAAAATGAAAACCTCCCTATAGGGGAGGCCTTCTTATGCTTAGCCTGAGCTAGTAGTTGCAAGCAGAGCTAAGTCTTTACTTGATAGTTTGAGTTTAGCCTTTCAACTGAAGAACGCTGTTAGTCGAATACGAAATCGAATCTTTGCTTGTAGAGGTTTTTAAATAATCGATCTATGAATGGATTCTCAACTACTTTTTGGTTATTCTTTTCAATCCTCTAGAGATCGCAATTGTCTTTTTGAGGAATGGTGAAAGGAGTAAATAATTTCATAAGCCTCCTTGCTAAACCTTTGGTCCACTCCTCTTATTAGTTTGGAGGGAGTAGGAAAGCCCTACCTCAACCGAACATTAGTGTTAAAGAAATCTTTTT
The DNA here is from genome assembly GCF_059772405.1 of Prochlorococcus sp. MIT2304. Taxonomy (NCBI): domain Bacteria; kingdom Bacillati; phylum Cyanobacteriota; class Cyanophyceae; order Synechococcales; family Prochlorococcaceae; genus Prochlorococcus; species Prochlorococcus sp. MIT2304. Next base: position 592,525 of record NZ_CM186286.1, on the reverse strand, counting down.
ATATTTATCTAACACAAGAGCGAGTAACTTCTACTAAAGACACGTTGCGTTCAAGCTCTAGTCAGAGGGGGGGACAGTTGGTGAAATCCTGTCCCTTTGCTCGCAAATTTATTAAAGGTAGTCCTCCGCTTTCTTTGATAAACAAACTTAAGCCCTGCATTTCCTACTATATACCGGGCTTAACCAAACCACTTCGAGACTCCTAATTGGGAGCTTTAAGTAACTATTAAAGTTTGAAACCCCCTTATAAAAGGGGGTTTTCTAATGCAAAGCTCAAAATATACATGATAAAGAGCTTTACAATTTATCTTCCCTCAGTTAAACATTAAATTTGTTAGCTTGTCCTCTAATTTTTTTTACCTTCAACGATGAATCTTATTGGCAGAACTTCAATGATAGCCTTCATTTTTATGACAGCTAGCTACTTCGTGACAGGTCATATTTTTCCGGGTGTTGTATGAATTCAGAAAAACAACACGCCAAACTTCTAAAACTTCAAGCTAAAGCAGATGCTTGCATCTCAAGAAAAGAGGCTTTGAAAATTTTAAAAAAATCTGCTAAGGCTATCCAAAAACTTTCTTGAATTAATGACCTCCTTTAATTCAGTTAAAGCAAAAAGTCTAATTTCGTGTTAGGAAAATCAATAAGCCAACTTTTTTTAATTTTTAGAAAAAAAGGGAGCTAATCGCTCCCTGGCTTTAACCTATTAGCAAAGGATTCCGAGTTAAGTACCCATCGCTGATACTTCTTCACTAGCTTTCTTTTGTCTATCCTCAAAAACAGAAGGTTTGTAAGAAGTAAATACTCCTTTTTTAAAAGTTGCAAGTTGAGCAGCATGAAGCCTTTCTGCTTTTTTGATTCGCTTTTTAGTTAGAACTAAACCGTTCATGACCTTTTTCGATTACTGGAAATCCCGTTCCATACTTCCATTTCTTGCACCCCATAAAGATGGAGCGAACGTCTACTTAATTTAGCAAGCCAAGCAAAACAACTGGAATGAACTTCAAGTACGGTTTCTTAGATAGTCCTCAGCTATTATTCCCTCACCACTAGACTGGTTAGACTACCTAAACCAAACAACGTCTTCACTGCTAGTTTCTTATGTCTAACATGTGTCTCAAATAATCGTTTTACTGAAAAACCACTCAGCCTCTAATTAAACATGACGTTGCAACTTATAAATCAACTGCTTTACAACGTTCTGGTTCTTAGGAATCTTTCAGCCTTACTTCTTTTGGCGGGTGCTTATGAAACGGAACTTCAGTAATAGCATAGGACTTAACAATGGATATGATCCCTTCAAGCCTTTTATTCAGAATTGTGAAGAATTTTATGGAAAAATGCTTGCTTTGAAAGATCCACTAAATAAGTTTTATTTAAAATTACTCTTAACCAAAGCCACTGCTTAATTGATCTTGGGTTAGGGTCAGATAAAAAACAATGGAAATAAAACAATTTAACAATGATGGTTTAGATGCTATTGGGATCCATTGGATGCAATATCTATCAATGACTATGGTGTCTATGTTGATATTCTTTATTTGTTTAGATAAAGCTATCCCAAGTTTTCATCATTTCATTTTATCTCTCTTGTTCAAGCTTCAGTGCAGCGGCTTAAACTGCAACGGAGTAATTTTTGAAATAAAATAAGTAAATAAGTAAATAAGTAAATAAGTAAATAAGTAAATAAGTAAATAAGTAAATAAGTAAATAAGTAAATAGTTGAGTTGTTGAGCTCTATCTAGTTTTTATTTTTGGTTAGTGGGATAGATTTAGTATTTATTTGATAATCATTAAATCAAACTCATCAAATTTAGTCGCTATGTCATTAATGTGATTATGTGTTCATCCCGTATGGTTTTCATTGGGTCATTCTTCGTGCTAGAAATAAAATTACTTCGGCTTCCAAAATAACCTTTATATGATTGAAAAATGTCCATCCTTGCAGGCATTCTCGCTAATGCACTTTTGTTCTCATCTTTACTTCTAGTTGTAGGTGTTCCAGTCTTTTACATGACTCAAGATAGTCCAGAGGATAATAGAAATTCAAATATAAGAAAAATAGAAGCTCTTGGCGGTGTGTGGTTCGTATTGGTATTACTGAATGGATTGGCAGGAGGAATCGTTCAAGGTTTTGCTGGTTAGCTTCACAATCAATTTATACAAAAAATAGTTTCCTAGAACATCACAGTTCTTATTTTTAAATTTTAAAATACAAAAAAACAATAGATATGAAGCGTTTAGATAAAACAGGAATGTTCTTGATAGTGTTTAGTATCGCTAGCACTCTTCCATATCAATTTCATTACCTAAGTAATCTTGGCTAGGTCATGTTTAAGCATAACCTTTTTGCTACATAACTAAATATGGTAATTCTATGAAACTTAAAGAATCTTACTTATAAGTCTAACTAATACACGTAAACCCTACATTTAAGATGGTACGACCTAAAGTTTTTTCTTCTAGATTATTGTGCTAATACAAGGTTAAATGGTTCAACGTATTAACGTCGCACTAAATTCAATCCAAACAGCAAGTAGAGATTTACTTGAATTTGTTTTTTTCTGTGCAGTTGGTTTTAGTTCTGGGAGTTTGGGATTATTATGACTTCAATATTTTTTCTAATTGCTTCTGCTGCTTTTTTATATGTAATGGCATGCCTGTGGAGAGACTTAAATAATAATCCAAAATATTATTATTTAAAAAACTAAGTTGAGAACAAATTTTAAATTTAAGCCTCTCAATCTAAACTTTTTATTAGTTCTTAGTCTCAAAGATTTCGTATATAGTCATTTCTCTTTTCTTGAATATGAGGTTGCTTTTCTGCATGATCGACTGGCATTTTTCTTGAAGCCTTTACTAGCTCGAAAGCATATTTATGATTTTCTTTGTGAGAATCCATAGTCGAAATAAGGATCTGTATATACATATTGGACACACAGTAGCATTTGTCTATTAAAAGAAAATAAGTGAGTAGTAATTCTTTTTGGCTAATTAGTCTGGTTTTCTAATTATCCAACGCCTTCTCAATTCTGTAGGACTCATAAGGAAAATATCCCACGAATTGTTCATAATCCTTTTAATCTATAAAAATATAGTTTTCCTTCATATGAGCCTGTTATCGACTGCCTTGTTTTTCCCCGATTATGGAAGTTCAGGAGTTCCTTGGGACCTTCTTTTATTGCATTTTTATTTCTTTGCAATAGCTATTCCATTCCTAATAATTTTTAATGCAGCTAGAAACTCTGATCGTGAAAATCCAAACAGAGTAAAAGATGAAACGACAAGGTACCCAGATTTACATCCGAGAGCTTAATTGTCAGTAGGAATTTTTATTAGAACCTTTTACTAGATATCAGTTTAACGCTAGTTGTAGCTATATGTTTTGCTTAATCAAAATCCTTTGATATATATCTAATGGCATAGTTTTGAGTACTACAATAGATAATAAGAATTTATAAACAACCACAGTCGATGAAGAATATCTAAAAATATTTACCTTTTAACTATTTTTCCAGTTGTTTTTTTATAAAAAGTAAGTACGAACTTAGTCGATTGGTTTTTAACCAATCAGAGTCCTCTAGAAGATTTGAATACTCGTTGTAATTAAAGTTAGGTCTTCCTCTAATACTTCCTCCAAAGTGACTCTATTAAACAAGTCATGCTTCACCTCGAAAAGGTGAGTTGTAATAAGCCTTTTTGACTGTATAAAGTGTGTAAAGAGAGACAGCGATCCCTAAAAACCTACAACGAGGATTGGCAAGAATGAAGGAAAATTATAAGTAGGAATTGAAGTCATAATGATAGTAAAGTTGACTGATACGTTCTAAAAAATCTGCATACTTTTTGATTGAGGCTTGCACCACAAATTTTTACGCTTAACACGACAGAGGCTAATGATTAAAAAAACTCACTAAGTGATAAATCATTTCTTTTCAACAAAGCAAAAGTTGTACCCTTGTAACCTTTGCATATACGTAAGTCGGGAGTTAATACAGTTGTATCTAGCCAACCTTTTTGAGTCTTTTTTATTTCTGATAAGAAGCTAATCTTTTTACCTAGAAACTTTGGACCTGTTATTCCTGCTTTTTTAAAGCTAACGTTTATGCGTTTCTGATCAACAATTTCTAAGCTCGCAAGAATAATAGTAGAAAATAGTTTTCCTACAAAAACTTTGGTTCTTAATAAATTTATTCCTCTATTTTTCTCTGGCTCAAGAATCTGTAAGTTATCTAGTAGTGGTGAATAATTTAAAAAAGGAGAGTTAGAATTACTCCATTTGAGTTCCCATACACCTGTGAGTAGATTAATTTGCTTTGATATGTCTACAGAGGATTCGCTTTCAGCTAGTTCAATAAGATCTACGATTTGATTTGATTTAGGTGTGTTTTCAAGAACTTCTACCAATTTTGATATTGTATTCATAATAAATATTGGTTTAAAGTCTAGAGCTGTTCAATATTGATTTGATTGGCATAAAGAACGTGTGGCTGGTCTTTATTCCCCTCACTTGCTTGAATCCATTCTTTATACTCTTCTCTTAGAGATTTTTTATCAAGCCCATCTAGTTCATTTAGCCTCATTTCGGTATCATTCATTGTTACTTCAAGAGTTCTTTTTAAGCTAATAGTTGGAATGTTCATACAAAGCTACCAATAAGAGAGTCAGCTAAAAAAGTACAAACAATAAAAGATAAAGTCATTGCTAAAGGCTGGTTAAATAAATCGTTTGAGGAGTGCATGGAATTTTTTAGTAGTGACCAATTGAGGTAACGAAACAAGCTAGAGCTCCGCTGTAAATAAAAAATAAACTCATTTCTAGTGGTCTACGACTAAAAAATGAAAGGTAGAAATTTGGTGATTTCATTGTGATAGCTTAAGTATCTAAAAATGTTTGATTGTTTTTTTCTTTGCTGCTTTTTGAATGCGACAAAGCTCATTCATCTCTGGTTTTGGAATGCTAAAAGGAGTAAACAATTTCATAAATTCTCCTGTAGAACAACAAAGTTCTAAAGCATTTGTATGGTCCTTTAGACGTGTAGAAACCCCTAATAAAAGTAGTAGTTGCACTACAATACTTGAGCATCAAATCTGCCTAATGAAATTTATGTTCTGTCATTGTGTTAACTCTTTATCAAGTAATGTTTTTTGGAATCCTTTTTATAGTCAGCTTTGATTCGATTTTTCAAATTTCTATGGCAGAGCAAAGTTAAACAATGTTTTCATTGTATTTTAAATTTTCCAGCTCAGAAGCCTTTTCAATATAAGTAAATCGTATGGTATTGAAAATTGCTAAAAATCAATGACTTGATATGTTGGAATTATTTAAAAATTGCTTTAATACTCGAAATCCATCTGTCCATTCGTGATGAAGAAGTAATAGATTCAGTGAGTAGATCTATCTGCGCCTGCTTTTTTTTTTGCAAATCAGCTCCCATTCGGTTTATGCGATATCAAGCTTTTGAAATTGAATTAAGCAATCATTATTTTCTCCCCCAGTCGTCGATATTTGGCTTTAATTTTTTAATCCCACTCTTCCGCGGCTTTTACTTTTCTAGTATTGTCATAATCTAAATCCTCATAATATAAATAAGTAATACAAAAAAGATTGATAATTTCGCAGCTATAGTGTAGGTAAACATCTTTCCGAATCTTTTGTTATTTCTAATATCTTTCGTTGAAATAACTGGTTATTAAATAGTAGTCATACAAGCAAGGAAGCCAACAGGAACGAAAAGCAATACAGCAATCGTAAAGCGAACAAACTTGCCAATACCTGAGTCTCTTAAATAATCAGTGAAATGATTGGTGTTGTTCCACTCGGACCATTTTTTAGGGCTTTTAGATGATGTCATTTTTAGTCAAGTAAATACGGTAGTACCAACTTCAAAAGCACCAAATAAGAAAAGAAGTGCAGGAATATTCCAGAGAACAATTAGTTTTGCAGCAGTGATTTTGTTGAATGCAAGCATGACTAAGAGTTTTTTTGGGTTAGGTCAGAAGACTCACTGAATATAAAAAAGAGGTCTAGAGTTTCTTAGGACGGTTGAAGTAGGGCTAACCAGTTCGGGCTATTTGTACTTATTAGAGTCATCAATAGATCTAATCATTGAAAAAACATCTCTCTAACTGGTTGCTGTATTTAGTGTTTGAGGTTTAAAGCTATTAAGTATTAGAAGAAGCCGTACCTGACCGTATCTACCCCTTAGAAAATTCATACTTTACATTACTTCACATCAACGCAATTCCAGTAATGACATCTTCATCTTCATCTCAGGTAATCACTGAGTATGGCAAGCAAAACATCTTTGCTCGTGAAACACAGCCTCAACTTGTAGAGGATTACACCAGCTACCCAGAAGAAGCAGAAAAGACAAATGGCCGTTGGGCAATGATCGGGATGATCAGTCTTTTAGGTGCTTATTTCACAACAGGTCAAATCATTCCTGGAATTTTCTAAACCAATAACTACTCATAACAATGCAACCATCTAACAAAACAATTCTAGAAAGAAGCATCGGTAGACCAGCCATGATGGCATTCGTTCTACTAACAGGTATTTACCTAACAACCGGTCAACTTATTCCAGGTGTCGTTTAATGACTACTCAAAATAACAACAACAGAAATATTGACCCTGAAAAGGTAACAGCAGAAAGGCTTAATGGCTATGCAGCATTATTTGGATGCATTGCTCTTGTCGGTGCTTATGCCACAACAGGTCAAATCATTCCAGGTTTCGTGTAATGAAGCACCAAACCACCGAAACATCAAGAGTTGAAGAAGGTAAAGTGTTTGCTGAACGACTCAATGGTCTAGCTGCTTCTGTTGGCTGTTTAGCTCTCATTGGCGCATACCTAACTACCGGTCAAATCATTCCGGGATTTGTGTGATAAAAAAGAAGCGAACTACTGGAAAACAGCAGAGCTAATGTTCAACTTGCGATGATGAATTTCTTTTCAGCAATCATTAACTACGGTATAACAGGCTGGATCATTCCGGAAATTGTTTGAATCTGATTTTTAAATCAAATATAAAGGCTCCTTCTCTGTCATTAGGTTGGAGCTTTTTTTATGTTTTTGAGGTTGATCCCCATGAGGAACTGTAGATATTCGACTAATTCCTTTTGCAAAATTCTTTTTCTTTACAAAGTTGCTCTAGAGATGGACGTCTAGTCAGAGGTAGACGCCATTGTGCCCATACTTTATAAACTTGATTTATCAATTGACCTAATACCGGCCATCTTGTTGGAGCGTATATCCACCCCAGTCCAACTAATCGATATGCTTCTCTGAAAACAGTGACATCTCTAAGAATTTCACCTGATTCATTAATTGCATGAATTCGACCCATTGCATCTTTGTAACTTATTCCTGAATGAAGATCTGGCTCATAATCTGATGAATCAATATCTACAAAGCTAATATTTTTAAGTGTATCTCTAGAGCTTAGGAATTTGACCTCTCTTAAGCAAAGAGGGCAACCACCATCAAAAAGTAATGTGAGCTTCGCTTTAGTCAAAGTTAAATCAGATTTCTTAAATACAACTTATCCAATTAATGCGACAAATGGGGTTCAAGAATCGTTTGTAGAAACACTTTGGCAATATCTATTTTTCTACTTGATTAAATGCAAAAAGAAAATTATTGTATTTCTTTAGCACTTATAAGTTCCTACGAAACTTAAAGTAGTAGCAACCGATCTAGGGTGTGGAGGCTGTATCTGATTCTTCGGTTTGCAACATTTTAAATTCCAATAAGTCGAGTCAAAGTAGATTTGTACTTTGAAATGAATGTTATGTATTCCTCTTTATTTGATGCAGTATTTTCTGATTCTTTCTTCGCTCCCATGAGAAAAGTTTATGTTGTCTCTAATAGTGAGTTAGAAGAAATCAGGCGTAACAAAAGAGAAGAAGAACTCGAAAACATCGAGGCTTCTCGTAAGAGACTCGAGGAGAGTTATCAAGCTCGAGTCAAAGTTCTTGATGAGCGTGAGCACGAACTACAAGAAGAGATCAAAGCTCTTGCTCCAGCCAAAAGGGAGAAAGAGAAAGTGACTGCTTAGTAAATACAGTCAGTGGATGAGAGACAATTATTAGGGGAGCAATTAGCTCCCCTTTTTTTATTGCTTTCTTTGTGTGCTTGTTCTGAACGGACCCTTAACGATTGAAAGGTCTGCAGATTAATTATTGATTCATTAATAAGCCCTAATTAACTGATATAAAAGGGATTTGGGTCGAGACGTAGTTAAAGAGCCTTGGTTTTTAGGCATTAAGACTCATTGATGTTCTGTAGCCGTTGATACAAAAATAATCATCCTTCTAGAAATGGAGCATTTGCGATGCCCCTTAGAAAACCATTCCACATAACACCTCAGGGTGGATCAATTCTTTGCTTGGAGGGCTTGACTGGAAGAATTTTTAGAGCTTGTTCTGTGAATCAATGCACTTATACAGGTAATCTTCACAGTGCAAAATCGTTTTTAGACTTTATCGAAAACAAAACTAATAAATTTCTTCCTTCTGGAAAAAAGAACGAAAAGATCTCATCTCAACGTAAAACAACTCTTAAATGGAATAAAGACGGAAGTCTATCTTCTATTGATATGGCAAGAATATTGCATCGTCTGGAAAAAACACATTTGACCGAATGTGATCTTTCTTGCGAATGGGGAGCTTCGAGTTTGTAGGTACTTAACCTCTCTTTATCAATTAATCAAAAAAAAAGTTTTAGTGGTAACTTCTAGTCATCATCACGGAGGTGCAAGTTATGTCCGTCAGAGACCCCTTCCCCACACGTTTTATTGTCGTAGGCAAGGAGGCGATAGCTCGAATTTACACCGCATGTTCTATAGGCGATGATGGCTTGCGATGCATTTTCCATACCGTTGAAACAAGCCTACAAGGGAGGCGTTATGAAGATTTCCCAGAAGCTCGTTAAAAATCTGAAAAAAATAATTTGAGATCAAGAGCAAGTTTACTTTTATACAAGGTATTGCTCTTAGAATTTTTTGGTAGAAATATCTGAGCACTAATTACATAAGATAAAGGTTCGCACTGGTCACTAATACTCAAATTTATTTTGTACATAGACAAACGATTATCGATTCGCCATTGTATTAGAATGATTCATTGCTTCGACCATGGATTCATATACAAAAGACACTCATCGCTATGCTTTCGAGTTGGTAAAGGCAGCAAGAAGAATGCCCGTCGATATGGCTGAAAAGCTACAACATATAAAACAAATGAGATTTAATTATCAATTAAAAGCTCTACGAAAACGAATCAATAGAAGGATTACTTAGGCAGCAACTTTTACTAAGAGTGAGGTTTCATCAAAAGCACTAGCAAGGTCTTTTGTCTGGAATCTGGTATAGCTCAATAGGTGAGTATCTAACGTGTGGCCCATCGCATCAGCAACTTGTTTAGGTGCTCTATAACTTCCATCTGCTTTTGGTCGATTGTGACCGTAATAGGCGTATCGATGCCTGAAAGAATATGGTGTTAATTCCTGCTTTTCTATTGCAACTTCTTGTTTAATTGCTTCCCATACTTTTCGTCGCGCTAAATAATTCTTGCATCTATCGCCTGCCTCTCCTGCTTTCCCTAGCGATGGTAAAAGGTTTCTACCCTCTTTTTCACACACATAAAGTTGTTCTTTTAGATGCCAACTAATAGGTCCGTCAACATCGTGGACAAGCAAGGGATATAAGCGTCTAGGTTCTGTCTTTTCTCTTTTCTTACCACCTTTACTTTTTTCGTAATTAGTCCAAATTTCTTGACCACCGTTGCGTGTATGAATGTATCGGAGGTCTTCTGGTCTTAACCCATAAACTGCCATGCACTGAAAACCAAATCGCCATTTATTGCCTGATTCATCCTTTGGAAAAGAATCAATCAATCTGAGAATTTGAGAATCAGTTAATGGATAACCTATCCGCTTTTTAGTAGTGACTAAATCTTTATCTGTTACGGCTGGCGGTAACCATGTGGACTCGAACTGCTTCTCCTGAACACAAAATCGCAGAAACCCAAACAAGGCTAGACGCATGTGTCTTCTTTGGGGTGTTCCTTGTTGCCATTGCTTTAATGCAACTTTGCAAAGTGCCGGACCATTTAAAGGTGTTCGTGAACCTTTTCCAGTTGCCTTAAGTACGTTCTTAAAGACAGGGTGATATTTGCTACGCCATGTTGAATCTTTTACAAGATCTTTTTTAAATTCTCTGTAATCCTCGATTGATTGTTCCCAGTTGATTTTGGTTTCGCTTGAAAGTGTATGAGCAATATTGAAGCAAGCTTTTATTTCTAATCTTTGATTTGACTCTTCATAAGCTTTTGCGGCTGATCTAATTCTTAAAAGTGCATCAGGCCAATACGATTCTTTCCAGGCATAAGGGATAGTTACATCACCAATAATCTTTTTATCCTTCCAAACCTGTACCCTCATGCTTTCCTTTCTTCCTGGCATCACAAGCCAACCTTTAGGGGTAGAAGCTTTAACTGCTTTCCTAAAATCTTTTACCCAACTTGGTTGAACTTTTTTAGTAGGCATCAGGATTATCCCTTTTATGCTGTCTTGCTTTTGAGTGACAACTATCAGGAGACCATTGATTCCTGACTACCTCTAAGAAGTTATAAATAAAATCATCAGGACAATTCAATTCTTCTTGAAGGTCGTTTAGCTCATCAGTGAAAAAATCAAATGTTCTGGTAATTGGGCCCGACTGTTGTTCTTGAGTGGGTTTCCATTTATCCATAGAGCACTAGGTTTCTTATCCCTCATTTCTACACTCACTTGAGTGTAAAAGCAACCTTTAGTGGTTGTAAGTTTACAGTCTCAAGCATTAGTAGACAGACTATGATTGGAGTTATAGCCTATATATTACTGTTCTCACTAAATTGCTACCAAGGCTGTGGGCACTAGGTCGCAGGTTCAAATCCTATTGCCCCGATCATTTAGAGACAGGTTTCCCAGTCTGTCTTTTTTGTATTGGGAATGATATGGGGAGCTAGCATGTTTAAAGTTTTTTCCTTCACTGGCTTTTAGCTCCCCATTCCAACTGAGCAAATTTTAATGTTGCACCAAGTAACGAATAAACCAAGCGGCAAATAAAATTTTTCCCACAATGAGATAAGGAAAAAACTTAAAAGCTATCTTTTCAAAAGCTTTCTTATCAAATGCTTCTTTATTAGTTAAATTCATATAAGAAAACCCTCTCAGCGGAGGGTTAACTAAAGTTGTGTGAGGAATTTAATGAAGGGGATTGAATATTCCACCCCTTCGGATTCTTAAAAAAGTTCAGACCTACTTTTTTTTAAGATGTAGAGCTAAGGGACAGGATTTCGGCGACTGTCCCCTTCTCTTTCTAGAGCTTGAACGCAACACAGCCTTGAACCCAGTTACTCGCTCTTGATAAAATAATCTTAATAGTAGCTTTTTAATAACTGAAGTTCGGTTGAAGTAGGGCTTTCCAACTTGTTTGCGTTTTTTGGCTCATATCAAATAAGACCAGCTAGATTAATCATTTTTATCAAATACCCTTTCAAAAATCACTTTGAAGTTCTCCTGTGAAAAACAAATTTTTATTTTAAAAGCCTTTAAAGATAGGGGCTAGTGGGGGCTAAGAGAGCTATCCAAGAATTCTTTAATTCAGCTTCAAAGGTATTTATAAGCTAAAGACTCACACCCGAAAAAAAGTTTCACTATATTTTCTTTATATTTTCTTTATATTTTATGTCCATATCCATGGCTGCGGGTTATAGCGAGCAGACAGAGGGAGCTATGTTGTGTATTGAAGCTGCCAAAGACTGGGCACTTGATTGCGTTTCCTCCCTTCCAGGGGTAGACCGACATGTTTTTATTGATTACGGTGCTGCAGATGGAGGAACTGCTAGAGATTTCTGGAGTGCGCTCCTTTCAAAAGCTAAAATTTTATTTCCTAGATCGGAATTGACTCTTATTGGGAATGATCTTCCTACAAATGACAATCAAGCATTAGTAAATTCTTTAAATTATCAATATGAAATTGATAAAAATATCAATACATACCTTTGTGCAAGAAGCTTTTACGATCAATTGTCGCCTTCAGGCAGTATTAGTTTTGGTTTCTCAGCTACAGCGATGCATTGGCTTAGTCGACATTTGGAATTAAAAAATCACACTCATATTCAAGCAAGTAGTGATAATGAAAATTTCAAAAAATTCCGTGATCAGGCTTTAGCAGACTGGGAATTAATTTTGATGCAAAGAAGTAATGAGATAATTAAAGGTGGAAAATTTTTGGCTGTTAATTTATCAAGAGATTCAAATAATAATTACCTTGGGAATAATGGTGGGAAAACATTAAATGTTCACGATCAAATACATGAAATATGGTATGAACTTTTGGAAGAAAAAATAATTGATTCTCAGGAATACGAAGCTGGTACTGTTCAGAATTTTTATAAATCACCAGATGAATTTATTACGCCTTTGATAAACAAAGAGTCAAGTGCGTATAAATCTGGATTAAGGTTGGTAAAAGAGAGAACCGTCTATATTGATTGTCCATATAAAGATAGATGGCTAAAAAACAAAGATGATGAATTATTTTCGACACAATTAATGGAGACAATAAGAAGTTGGAGTATGCATAGCTTTAAATCTGCAATAAAAAAAATAAATAGTTCTGATTTAAACCCTGTTGATCTTTTATATCAAAGACTTAAAGAAAGAATTCATAAAAATCCAGAGAATTGGAGTCTTGATTATGTAGAACATCATCTAGTCATAGAGAAGGTATAGTCATGGTCAATAAGATATCTTCAAGTAAAGAACTATGTATTCTTGCTGAGCATAAATCAGATGATTTATCAGTTTTTATTGTGGGTGAAAAAATTCAAGAAAACAAACCAGCGAATGGTGGTTTGAGGTTGTTATGTTATCCATCAGATGAAGAATGCATTAATGACGGATTAAGGTTGGCGAATCTTATGAAATATAAACACGATATCTACTCGACTGGTTTCTCTGGCGGCAAAGTTGTTGCAAGAGCAAATAATCCCTTATCAATAAAACGAAAATTAATAACAATTACTGCTGAATTACTTGAGTCTCTTAATGGAAAAATGATTACAGGTTGTGATTTGAATACGACCATTAATGATATGGAGCAACTTCAACAACTAACCCCTCATGTTTTGGCTGCTGTTGGAAGTGATATTGATGCTAGTACAGCAACTGCATACGGCGTTATTGGTGCATTAGAGGCTTACCAAAAAAGTTTAAAACCTCTAAAGAGAAAACAGAAAACAGCTTTGGTTCATGGCTGTGGTGCTGTTGGGCGCGTTGTTGCAGAATTATTGATTAAAATGTCATGGAAAGTTTTGACTGTTGATATAGATCCAGTTAAAAGCCATATTGATGGGGCATTGGCTTTAGATGCATCTTCAGAATGGTGGAATGAGAATTTTGACGTTTTGATCCCCTGTTCAATATCTGGCTTACTTACTGAAAATATTGTAAAGTCGCTTGGAGCTGGTGCAGTAATTCCTGCAGCAAATGCACCTTTTTCAAATCCTTCAAATATAAATATTTTGAGGAAAAAAAATATTGTCGTAATTCCAGATCCAATAGTCAATGCTGGTGCTGTTATCGCAGATTCTATTGAATTGTTTGATCCAGACTCATGGAATGACTCTGATCCTAGTGACATATATAAGTTTGTAAGAGGATGTGTGTTTGACCACACCTCAATTTTTTTGAACCTTATGGAAAAAGGTCTATCTGTTGAGAACATCATTGCAAAAATAATAGAAATGAAATCGAGTCAACCTATTGGCTTAAGTTTTTCTAAGAGGTGAAGATGAGAGAACCCATGTCTATTAAAGATAAATATCAAATCATCATTATTGGTGCCGGCATGGCTGGCTTGAGCTGCGCCTCCGCGTTAGCAAAAATCGGAATAGAAGACGTTTTGGTTATAGAAGCTAATACTATTAGTCATAAAAAATCTAGTAGCTACGGTCGATCTAGAATGTTTAGAGAAATGTATTCTGATTCGCAACTTTGTCAATTATCAAAGCACTCGAACAGATTGTGGAGAGAGGATGAATCTCTCTCAGGTAAAAAATTACAGACTCATCATGGACTACTATTTTATGGTGAAAGCTGGGATGAAGAAACAATTGAAGGATCAATCCCAGGAGCAAAAAAAGTAATGGAAGAGCAAAATATACCTTTTGAAGAATTAGATTATAAGAAAATAAATAATAGATTTCCTCTGAAACCAAAGGAAAACTTTACAGGACTATTTGAACCCATGGCAGGTTCAATTAATTGTGAAGATGCAATTGATTTTTGGGTGAAAAATGCCTTAAATAATGGTCATCAAATAGTTGAAAATATTAAAGTTGAATCAATAGATCCAAATAGAGTTTTAGTTAATATTAAAGATAGATCAATAAGATGTGATCAAATTATAATTACAGCTGGCATGTGGACTAATAAACTATTAAAATCTTTTGGTTATTCTCTCAATTACAAAATATGGCCTATGCTATGGGGGCATTATGTAGTTGAAGAGAAATATGCTGCAGATTATCCTCAATGGTTTTGTTTTCAGAAGTCTAGAGGTGTTGACGGTGGCCTTTATTATGGATTTCCAGTATTAAGTTATACCCCTGGCGGTGCCCCTTTAATAAAAGTTGGATTGGATTGGACATTACCAGAATTAATTTTGAATGATTCTGACTCATTTCCATCAATACCACCTGATAAACTCATTAATTTTCTGGACGACTTTATTTATGAGAATATAAAGGGTATAAAGAAACGTTTTGATAAATTTATGAGTCCATATTCTATGACTAAAGATGTAAATTTTATTCTTGACCGCCTATCTGAGAATATTTGTATTTTTAGCGGTGGTTCTGGACAGGCTTACAAGTTTGCTCCACTCATAGGTGAATCGCTTGCAAATTTAGCAATCAAAAATCCTCCTTTAGCCGATATTAGTTGTTGGAGTAAAGATCGCTCGACAATCAATTAAATCAATAGATTTTACTTTAGTTTTTCCTGATTAAACAAATGAATCATCATCAAAACAACGCCATATTTTTGTTATTCAAGAAAAATATGTCTCTAATTGTTGCAGCCTTACCCTTACTGATATTTATTATTCTTGCTCAAATAGACTTAAACATAGCTAAAAACATAACTGAAGTTGCTAAGCAATTTGCTCTTAACAGGCTTGGTGGAATCTGGTTATGGATGGTAGTAAGTATATTCGTAGTGGCTATTTGTTTAGCAATTAGTCCACTTGGATCAATAAAACTTGGTGGAGAAAAGTCTAGACCCTCATTAGGTATTTTTGAATGGTGCTCAGTTTTAATTTGTACTTTACTTGCAGGCGGCGGTGTCTTTTGGTCAGCAGCTGAGCCTCTAATTCACTTCCTGACACCCGCAACATATTTCTCACAATATGAGGGGAATACGAATTCTGCAATCGATCAAGCTTTTGCAGTAAGCTTTCTACACTGGGGTTTTCTGGCTTGGGCTTTAGTAGGTTCAACAATCGCAATAACTTTTTCTCTTTTATCTCAAAAAGGTTTTTCACTAAGACCCAGAAGTTTATTAATTCCTTTAAGTTCAGAAAAATTCTCCAACGGTTTAATAGGAGACTTTGCAGATGGCTTATGTGTTGTCGCAGCCATTGCCGGTACTGTTGGACCACTTGGATTCTTGAGCTTGCAACTCAGTAATGCTGCAGGACGATTGACATGGGTTTCAGATTCTTTGTTTTTACAGGTAGGCATAGTAATTTCTTTGACAATAATTTTCTCTATCTCCACTGTTAGCGGTATACAAAGAGGCATCAAATTCCTCTCAAAATTAAACATTTGGCTGACAATAATTTTGGCACTTTCATTGACATTATTAGGTCCAACACTTTGGATTTTTAAACATTTTGCTTCAAGTATGAGTTTATATCTTAAAAACTTTCCTATGATGTCGCTTCCTGACCAAAATGATTCTTGGGTTCAAGGGTGGACAATATTTTATTGGGGATGGTTTTTAGGTTATGCACCCTTGATGGGTTTGTTCACTGCAGGAATAAGTAAAGGTAGAAGTATAAGGGAACTTGTAATAGTTGTTGCCATTGCTTGTCCATTAATAACAAATTTATGGTTCATGATTCTGGGGGGAAATGGTATCTATTTAGAGTTAGATAATCCCGGTCTCATAACTTCTGAATTTAATGCTGGGGGTTCTGCTGCAGTATTTTTTGCTATTTTGAACAATTTGCCAATATCCAAGCTTCTTATTTTCGTTGGACTACTGTTGATTATTTTGTTTATGTCGACAAGTGCCGATTCGATTAGCTACGCAGCAGCAATTGTCTTAAGTGGTGAAGAAGTCCCTCCCAAGAAACAAAGGTTGTTTTGGGCTATCTTAATAGGTTTGTTGACAATATCACTTTTAAGAATTGGAGCAGATTCCGATGGGCAAACCAGTATTGATGCATTACAGTCTTTTATTATTTTAACAGCAATCCCTGTAACTCCCATTCTATTAACAACTTTATACACCGCACCACTGTTGGCTTATAAAGCCTATAAAAACAATCTGAAAAAAATAAAAACAACAAAAGAGTTATAATTTATCTGTGAAACGCTTTAAAAACCACCCAAAAAAAACTTCACTTAGAGGACTAATTATTTGATTAGATTACCAATAACCAAAATATCTTCCCATTGCGCGTCGTCAAAAGATTCTTGAGGATATGGTGCGTTTGATGTATTTCTTGGGATTGGTCTGGGTGGTCTGACTTCAAATAAACTTTCTTGTTCTGCCACTATTTTTAATTTCACTTCTACAACTTTTCTTGTCCTAAAAGTTTCATTTGCAATTGACCCAAGAGATGAATAAATAGGAAGAGCTAATAACCCAAAAAGACTAGTACCTAAAGTAAAGAGGGCTCCTGCAATACAGCCCACGATTGTTTAAAAGTTAAGTATTGCTATGCCCCTTGAGCCCGGGGCTGAATCTGTTGTCGCCTTGTCAAAATCATCAACAAATTGCCTAGACATAAAAATCATTTATCACTCAGTTATTTTCTTTCTAGCTGTTCTAGTTCTACTCATCTTCATGCTGTAAACAAAGTAACGCTGATATTTATGGCGTTAGTCCCACAATTGTTTTGCGGTGGTCTATGGCTCAAAGAGCTAGGAAAAGAATACTTTTTAAGAGGAGGGTCTCTACTTCTTGACCTGAGCTAGCAGTTGCTAGCAGAGTTAACCCTTAAATAATGTATTTACTTTAACTTTCCTCCCTAGATTTTGCGAGGAAGGGAACTGCTGCCTAGTGCAGCTCCCCGACTCTGATTAGTAGAAATTCCGATAACTACCAATTTGATAAACCCTAAGAAAAAACATTCAATCCTGAAGTTCGGTTGAGGTAGTGCTTTCTTTCTTCCTTGGTAAATGGTTGCTTATAAGTAGGAAAAAGAAACCCTCGATGAGGAGGGTTTCAAAAACTTAGTGAGGAAGTTTTGCGACGAGACGACAGGATTCACCAACTGTCCCCTGATCTAGATTGAGCTTGTTGAACGCAACACAGCCTTTAACCCAGTTACTCGTTCTACCTTGGTGCAAAAATAAAAGTAAGTTCTTTAAAACTGAATTTCGGTTGAAGTAGGGCTTTCCAATCTTTTCTAAACCTCTTTAGTAATAACTAAGCAACTTTTTTTACATGCTGGGCAAATTGAGTAATTTTCTCGATTCACAAATGATTAACGTTTCGACATTGTATTAAGACGATTCCTTGCTTCGACTATGGGTTCTTTGCCAAAAGAAACGCATAAATAACTTTCGCAATGGTTGAAGCAACGAGGATAATGCCAGCGGATAGAGCAGAGAGACTAGATTACATAAAGCAATTAAGATTCAATGTTCAATTAAAGAATTTGAGAAAAAGAATCAACAGAAGAATAACTTAGAACTGAACTTTTGTATGAATACTATGTTTCTTTTGATAAAGGATAATTAGTAGACGTTTTTCTGTTACTTAACTCAGTATTTGTAATGTGGATTAACTTCGATGCTTTCGCCTTAAGCTATTACGCCTGAGTAAGCAATGGCTGTGAATATTGTTATCTTTGAAATCAAAAAGAACTGTATACGCTTATTCACTTTTAGGACATTGGATGAAATAACAGATCTGGAAAAAAGTAATTAAAAACAATGATGTTGGTAGCTGTGATCGACATAAAAATTGTTGCAACAACTGGGGCTGATCTGAACCATTTAGTTCGAAATATTTTAAAAAACGATTTCATAATCTTTTAAACGATTACAGATGAACCAAATTGAGATGCTCCAGCAATTAAAATCAATGCGGGCAAATTCCAAAGAACCAAAACTTTTAAAGCTGTAGATTTATATTTAGCAGCAGTCATTTCTTGTTAGTGGGGAGGATGTTTTTAAATTGATTTCACAAAAATCTAAAAGATGCCTTCTTCTTTTGTGATTAAATCGGGGTAGGGCTAACCGTGGAATAAATTTTTCTTATGAATCCAGATGTTCTTTGGAACTTTAAATAAGTCATAATATCTCCATCATTGTCATCATCATCAAAACCAAAATTAAAACCCATATACCAACAAGACAAGCAAAGCTGTTGCACAAATTACAATTACTTGGCTTGATATATTTGGATTTTTGTTTAGTAAGTGTTTAAGTCAAATTCTGACTCAGTAGACTTAACTGTAATTGGATTATTCGCTAAAGACTTTTCGCTTGAGGAAGCTTTAAAAATGATTCCAGTCCCGCATACTAATAAAATTGCGAACATGATTGCGTGGTATGCCGTAAACATTTAATTAATTCAGCTCTGAAAAATCTAATTAGTTGAGAATAATAATTGTTGTAGTGCAAAGCGTATATTTGTGGAGTGTTTCACCTACTACTTTTAAGCGGTAGCCAATGGCTTAGAAACGAGCGTAGAGATTAAACAGAATCACACCTATAAATTCACCCAGTCCGAACCATGATTTCTTCTTTTGATGTGTCTGAGTAGAGGTGGCCATTAAATACACTGGCGAAATCTATTAACAAGTATTGTTGAAAAGCCAATGAACATACCCGCAGGAATAGCCAAGCTGGCAATGATTGTTGCTTCGTTAATTCCGTACATGGTAGTTAAACGTAGAAGATTCCTGGAGTGGTTGATACTTGATAAATTGCTGGAATACCTAACAAGCAAACCAATGCGCAAAGTGAAGTTGCAAAGAATTTCATGATCAGGATTGGTCAATGGTGAAAAGTTTGTCAGTAAAACAAGGGTTGAACATTCCAATTACCGACATAATCAAATTAGAAAACATTTGCCTACAACTGATGTTCGGTTGAGGTAGGGCTTTCCTTCTGATTCCCCTTCAATTTCTTTTTGCATATTTTTTTCTCATAGTTTTCAACCGTTGGAAGGAGATTAGTTATTGGTCCTTCAGTCGGAGATTCAATTCTTTTTTGTACTTCTTGCTCGTAAGTGGAAACTATCTCTCTAACCTCTTCACCATGCACAAATTTAATCTCGCCTGTATCTACATTTGTGACTTGAAAAAGTGTAGGTGCCAGAGGATCTCTTGCACCTCCAACAAATGAGAGAACTTCGCAGATTTCATCCTCGCCAACTAAAACGGTATCTCTGGACTTGACCTGAAGGAAGAGTTGAGCCTCTTCTATTTCATGCATCTTTTTTTCCCTTTCTCTCAAAATCGTTGTCTATTGATTTCAAAATTCCAGCTATGTAGTCAGAGGGGGATTGGAGTTCTTCAAGTAAGTCATTGGCTTCGTCTTTAATAAATTCACAACTGCTGCTAATCACCCCATTTGTTTGATGGGTGATGGTTTCCATTCTTCAGTCATAGCGATTACTAATGTTTGATTACTTACTACAAACCAGTCAATTTGCTGTGTTTGATTTATACCAGAAAAATGGGGGGGCTAACTGCCCCCTATCGATTGACTATTAACAATTCGATTCTGAATTAAGAAACCATTGCTGCAACTACATCACGAGCTTGCTTTTGTCTTTCTTCAAAAACTGAAGGTTTGTAAGAAGTAAATACTTCTTTCTTAAATGTTGCAAGTTGAGCAGCGTTAAGCCTCTCTGCTATCTGAATACGCTTTTTAGTTAAAGCTATGTTTCTCATTACCTATTCAATAACTGGAAATCCTCTTCCCAAACTCTATCAAATGCACCGCATAATCTGGGGCGAACGAACAATAGTCGCAATAAATGAGAATAAGTAGGTAAAGACGACATTACTACAATTCAAGTAGTGCTTTACTTCTCCCTTTTGAAAACAGGTGGAGTGGACCAAAGATTTAGCAATAGGAGGTCTTTATGAGACTATTCACTCTTTTCACCATCCCTAAAAAGGAAAACTGTGATTTCCGCAGAATTGAAAAGAAAAAAAACCATTTGAAAAACATTTATTAGATAACCTTTTTTTTAAACCTTTATCTGCAAAGATTTGATTTTTTTTTTGACTGACCTGTAACTATTAGGCGTTGTTTTTGGCTTAATGACTAGACACAAGAAAATAGTTTTCTTATTAAACCATCAGTGAAAAACCAACGTTGAATTCTTTACCAATAAAAAGCGTTACTTCATGAAAGAGAAGAGACAATTGTAAAATTTATTTTAATAATCAGAATTAAACAATTCCTGGGACTATCCAGCCAGTGAAACCGTAATTAATAACAGCTGCAAGAAGACCCATCATTGCAAGTCGACCATTCATTATTTCAGCTGTTTTCCAATAATTGTTTTCCATTACACAAAACCAGGAATGATTTGACCTGTTGTTGCATAAGCACCGACTAGAGCAATGCATCCAAATAATGCAGCATAGCCGTTCAGTCTTTCAGCAGTTATCTTTTCAGGATCAATTTTTCTGCTGGTGTTGTTGTTTGGAGTAGTCATTACACGACACCTGGGATGATTTGACCAGTTGTTAGATATGCACCGATGAGTGCCCAGCATCCAACAAATGCTGCGTAGCCGTTGAGTCTTTCAGCAATTACTTTGCCTTCTTCTACTCTTGGTGTTTCTGTAGTTTTGTTTTTCATCAAACAACTCCTGGGATAAGTTGACCGGTTGTTAAGTAGATACCTGTTAGTAGAACGAATGCCATCATGGCTGGTCTGCCGATGCTTCTTTCTAGAATTGTTTTGTTAGATGGTTGCATTTTTATTAGTAGTTGTTGGCTTAGAAAATCCCAGGAATGATTTGACCTGTTGTTGCGTATGCGCCGAATGCCGCTACGAAGCCAAGCATTGCTGCCCAACCATTGAACTTTTCTGCTTCTGGAGTCATTACTAAAGTTGATTTGTTTTGTAAAACATAAAATATGAATTTTCTGAATGAAAGATACGGTTCGGTACGGCTTCTCCTAATGCTTGATAGCTTTAAACCTCAAACACTAACTACAGCAACTAATTAGAGAGATCTTTATTACATGATTAGATCTGTTAATGACTCTAATAAGTAAAAATAGCCCGAACTGGTTAGCCCTACTTCAACCGTCCTACAGCACATTAGATCTTTTCTTAACGTAAGGCATTGCCAAATCAACAGTAATCTTTTAGTAATGCTTGCAATCTATACACATAGTGCTGCAAACTAATCGTTCTTTTGAATCTTACTGCACTTCTTTTATTAGATAGTGCTTTCGAAGTTGGTACTACTACCGTATTCGCTTAACTAACAATGACATCATCTAAGAGCCCAAAAAATTGGTCCGAGTGGAATAACACTAAGCATTTCACTGACTATTCAAGAGATTCAAGTACCGGTAAGTTTGTTCGCTTTACAATTGCTGCGTTGCTTTTCGTTCCTGTCGGATTCCTTGCTTACATGACTACTATTTAATAACTAATGATTTCAACGAACAACATTAGAAGTAACAAAACGTTCGGTAAGTTGATTACTTTCGGCATGGCCACGAAATTATCAATCTTTTCTGTATTTCTTTTTAATATGATGAGGAGTTAATTTATGACAAGACAAGAAAAAATAAAAGCCGCTGAAGAGAGGATCAAAGAATTAAAAATTCTCATAAAGCATTTAAAAAAGTAGAAGTATTTTTTACTTAAAAGTAGAGATTACTTTGTATTCTTTAGCACTGGAGAATAAACTCAATTTGTCTTTTGTACATAGACGAATAGTTATCGTTTCGCCAATGTAATAAAATCATTCCATGCTCCGACCATAGATTCATAATTAAGGCAACCCCACAGGTATTCTTCTGAGTTTGCTAAAGCTGCAATATCAATGCCACTCCACAAGGTCAAAAAAGCTAGACCATATCATGTCAATTAGATTTAGTAGTCAGCTAAAAAGATAGGGGACTATAACTTTTTATTCTTTCTGCGATTAGCTTTTCTTGTACCGCCATATCTATAACCATCTGTCTTAGAAAAGTCTTGCCAACACTGTTTACAAGTAAAGAACCAACTTTTGGATTGAGTATTGGTTACTCGATATTGAACTAAGCAATCTTTTTTACAAATATCGCAGAACATATTTTGCATTAGGCAGCGGTTTTTACTAATAGTGATGTTTCATCAAAGGCACTAGCAAGATCTTTTGTTTGAAATCTGGAATAACTTAAAAGGTGAGTATCCAACGTGTGGCCCATCGCCTCAGCTACTTGTTTAGGTGATCTATAACTTCCATCTGCTTTAGGTCGATTGTGACCGTAATAGGCGTAGCGATGTCTGAATGAATAAGGGGTTAATTCTTGCTTTTCTATTGCAATTTCTTTTTTAATTGCATCCCAAACTTTTCTCCGGCTTAAGTAGGTTTTACAAGCAGCCGCAGCATTACCTTCTTTCCCAAGAGTTGGAATCATTGATCTACCCTCTTGTTCACAAATATGTAGCTGTTCTTTTAGATGCCAGGAGATAGGTCCATCAACGTCATGGATAAGCAATGGATATAAACGCCTTGGTTCTGTTTTGTAACCTTTTTTGCCACCCTTAGATTTTTCATAATTGGACCAAATTTCTTGTCCACCATTGCGGGTGTGTATGTGGCGAAGATCTTCAGGACGTAAGCCATAAACAGCCATACATTGAAAAGCAAATCTCCATTTATTACCAACATCATCAATGGGGAATGAATCTAACAATCGAATTATTTGAGCATCAGTTAATGGGTATCCAATTCGTTTTACCTCTCCCACAGCATCTTTAGCTGTAACCGCCGGAGGCATCCAAATTGATTCAAAGTTTTGTTCTTCTACGCAATACCTAAGGAATCCATAAAGAGCAAGGCGCATGTGCCTATGTTGTGTTGTTCCTTGGTCCCATCTTTTTAAGGCTGCTTTGCAAAGAGCTTTACCGTTGGAATATTTCTTGGCTAGTCGCTCAATATTGCTAGGCGAGTAAGGAATCTTTTTACCCTGGGAATCTTTTTTGTATTTTCTTTGACCATCAAAAATGTCATGTTTGAAATCAACAAGGACAGGCATATATTTATTTTCCCAATTTGAGTCTTTAACCTTTTTGCCTTTGTATTTTCTATAAGCAACTAAAGCTCCGACCCAATCAATTTCGGTTTCACTTGAAACTGTATGAACAATATTGAAGCAAGTTCTTAAATCTAGTTTTTGCCCTGACTCTTCATAAGCTTTTGCTGCTGATCTAATTCTTAACAGTGCATTAGGCCAATCTGATTCCTTCCATGCGTATGGGATTGTTATGTCTGCAATTTTTTTAGCGTCTTTACGAATTTGAACCCTTGTGGATTCTTTCTTTCCTTGCATGACCAACCACCCTTTTGGAGTGGAAGCTTTAACGGCTTTCCTAAATTCTTTTACCCAACTTGGTTGATCGGATTTTTTAGGCAAGAGAGCAATAGGTTTCTTGTTTCTAATTTTTACCCCCACTTGGGGGTAATAGCAACCTTTGGTGGTCGTTAGTTTACAGTCTCAAGGATTAGTAGAAAGGCTATAATTAAATTTATAGGTTAAATATTACCGTTCTAGCTAAGGCAGTACCCTTGCTTTGGGAGCACTAGGTCGCAGGTTAGAATCCTTTCGCCACGATCAGTTAGAGACAGATTTTCCAGCCTGTCTTTTTTAATCGGAAAGTGAGACTGGGATCTCAGCGTGATCTCCTGAGTCTTTACTCGCAAGTAATAGCTTTATTTCTTTTTTTTCAAGCCGAACATCTCAGCCATTTTTCCTGTTAAAGCAAAGTATCCAATTGCTCCAAGAAACAAACCAAAAGCAATCAGATTTGGAACGATTCCACCAATAATTTGAGCTTTGGCAAAGAAAATCATTTTATTGATGAGGAGTTACTTTTTCTCCTCGTCTTACTTTTGCTTTTCTAGTTTGATCAAAATAAATAATTACTCCACAAAAAACTGCTAAGCCAATCAAGTTAGGAATGATCCCACCAATAATTTCGAACTCATCAAATAATTCCATACATATCTGTATTGACTCCAATTTGTTTTGTTCAGATTAGAGATTTAAAAAAGAAATTGCTCAGTCTTGCTCTTTTTGTTCTTTGTTGAACTTGAACCAACTGTCTTCTTTCATTCCTCTTCTGATAGCAGTAACAAGTGCTCCAAGGAAAAAAGAGCCTACTCCAGCAAAAATTGCAAGAGTTAACAAAGGCTTAACTCCTGTTACAGCTGTACTTTGAAGGGCAGGATCGAACGGATCCATTAAATCTCTGTTTTATTAGTCGTCATAAACTTTGCATGTTGAGGAAGTTGGATGGAGTTCACATTCTTCTTTCCAAAACTCCTCTCTGGTTTCAGCTGGGATTTCGTAATTGAAATCATGCATAACTCGAATATCACTCAAAGCGTTTTTGATGACTGAAAATGGGGTTCTTAGCTTCATAAACCTCCTGATCGGATGAATATGTTCTACTTGATTCCTTGTGATTCCAACACCTCGGCTTTTACTCAAGTACTTCTCCCTAGTGAATTAATAGTAATGAGAAAAAGGCTTTACTTCAGTCGGTAGAGTTTAAAATTACTAAATGGAAGATACTTCTAAATGGCCAGTGGCTTTTTTGATAGGGCTACCCATAGCAGCATTACTCGCTTGGTTTAATAAATCAGGCTCTTATTTTAAGGATGGCTTTGAGCAGAGAACAGAGAAAAAAAATAAATGAATTATCAATTATTACTTGAATGCTATTCCTCAGGCTCAGAGATGACAAAGGATGAATTACAGATGCTGGAGATAGAACTAGATACTCAAATAGAAAGTATTAAAGTTTCTCGTACTCAAGGTTGTCTAAAAATTGCACCGAAACACATTTGCAAGGCTGCACATGTTTTCGAAGGCAGTGTTTGGATTACTTGTTTAGCGGCTGTTTTAGATGAGTGCTCGCCACCATTGATTGGTCAAAAAGCAAAAGGTGCAATCGTATTTGATGAACTAGTTCGACAAGGTTATTTCGCTACCAATTAAAGATTAGTTACCTCACCTTGGATAAATAATATGAACCAATGACTTCCTACACTGTGAATAAATACTTGCTCTCAAAGCTTTTCTTATATCATTTAATTTCAGTCATTTTTTATAAACTCGCCTATCAGTTGTAAGACTAAAAAAAAAGGCAATATGGGTTTTAAACTCTTATAGAAATGCTCAGAAAAAAAGAGAAAAAGGCTCTTGCCTCATTATTTATGTTGATAATTGGTTGGCCTGTTGGACTAGATCAATTTTTTGAAGGTAAGAATGAAAAAGGTATTTCTACAACTATTTGTTGGACGGTGACAGCCTTATTGTTTTTATATGGTTTGGGTTTAAAAGGTTATTACACCGGAGTTGTTCTAATAATTGCCGTACTTTTGACCTTGGCAGGTAGTTTTCAAGCTTGTAAAAAACTAATTAAAGTGACGAGAGCTTTTATTGATGTAGATGACTAATAATGAACGAACTTGTCCATAACCTTTTAGCCCCTTGGCATCTTGCGCTTGATGCGACATTATTAATTGGCTTTTGTACTTGGGTTTATTTTCTTAGAAAAAATAAGGCTGATAGCTAATGGGAATAGCAATCACATATGCCATAGCAAATATTGCAATACTTGGATTATTCTTTTATGTCTCTTATCGAATGACAAGGAAATAAAATCGAAGGAGTTAAACGATAAGGTCAATACCAACGAATTTAATAATTGGTCTAAAAGGATACTTCCCTTGCTTGATGGATTTTGACAGAATGAACATATGGAAGAACCTTTATTTTTAAAAGTCAGACCTGGGGACGCTGTTCTATATGAAAAGGACCAAATTGGAAAAGTTCTTACTTTTGTTGGCGGCTCTCGTGATCCTAATGCACCCTCACTCTTTCAAATTGCCAACGTAGATTCAGGCGAAATCCGATGGATTCATGGTAAGGAAGTTACAGACATAGTTTGCGAATATCGGACAACAATTAAAAAGCCCTCTACTTTCTACGAGCAAATTCAGCAGCAACAACAGCAGCAGTAATAACCAACAAGAAACCCCTCTAGAAATTCCAATAACTAAAGGGGTTATTAATCGACTCGTACTACATAAAGTCAATTATGCCTTGATGAGGTTTGGCCTCATTTAAATATATAAGCGAAATCAAGTTAGAAAACAAAAAAGATTGGATAGCCCTACCTCACCCGATCCATAAATTCATTAATTACTTTTTAGTATTAAATTATATTAGTGGCGTTATACGGAAGCACCATTAATTAGAGTTGGGGGCTGTACTGCATAGCAGTCCCTATTCTCGCTAAAGCGAGTATCGACTTTTATGGAACTTTTGCGTGTAAAGCTCGAATTTGAGGAGTGAAAGTTTGTCGAAATCCTTCCCTTTTCTCATAAAGAATTTTATTCCTTAGGGTTTTCTTTCTTGTATGACTTCAACTAAAATAGCAGCATTCGAAAAGAAGGCTTTAAAGCTTCTTCTTTTCTAATCTTGGGAAAAATTATATTTGCTGCTTGGTTTATTTCTTACTTGGTGCAACTCTACCTTTTTTCAACCTAACATTGCTGTGATGAATGATTTAATTGAAAATTTTATAATTACTGCTGACCCATGGCTTGGTCGTATTCAGAGCGAGATGGATGCAAGATATGTAGAACAGTCATCTTTAACCAATCTTTTTACTGAACATAAATTTTGGGGTTGGGCTGGACTTCTTTCAATTTTCATAGCTTTAGCCGCAATATTTTATTTTCAGTTTCAAGCGTGGGAACAAGAAGATCAAGAACAAGAGAGACTAACTCCTAAACAAAAAGAGTTTGTGGAGTTTCTTGAGAAGGCCTCCAATCAATACAAGGATAAGAACTAAGCCAAAGACCACAGCTTAGTATGGGTAGGCCTAACGCTGTAAATATCATCGTAACAATGAAGCTG
Organism: Prochlorococcus sp. MIT2304; assembly: GCF_059772405.1. Lineage (NCBI taxonomy): Bacteria > Bacillati > Cyanobacteriota > Cyanophyceae > Synechococcales > Prochlorococcaceae > Prochlorococcus > Prochlorococcus sp. MIT2304. The sequence goes on along the minus strand of NZ_CM186286.1, from coordinate 565,113 downwards.
CTCAGTTTAGATAATTATTGCTTTAGCGAATGGTGGGCAGAGAAAGCCAGAAATGAAACCATGATTGTGCAACCAAAATTTGATGGTTGTGCTCTAGGGCTTAGATACAAATCTGGAACTTTAGTTGCTGCGTTTACTCGATCTGGAAAAGATGTTACTGAGGCAGCTAGAACTATTTGCAATCTTCCCTTAGAACTTCCAGAGGATGGACAAGCTGTTTCTGAAGATCCAGTTGAAATAAGAGGAGAACTTTACGGGCCAGGTTTAAGTAGAACTAAATCTCAGGCTTTAGCCTCTGAACACCTAAGAAAGAAAGTTCCTACTGGTCATGGACTTAGTTTTGTTGCTTATGAAATTCTTGGATCAACTAATGATGAAATCGAAGACATTAAAAGCTAGAAAGTTGGTTCTTTGAAATCCCGCCTACAAATAGAACTGCTGATCCCAAGCAAGTGAAGCGATGGCACAATGAATGGCTTGCTGGTGAATTATTTGAGAACCTTCCATGTAATGGATTAGTCGTCAAGATTAACTCATGTGAAGTTAAGGAGAGGCTTGGCGTAAATTCAAAAACACCAAATTGGGCTTTGGCTTTGAAATGAATCCTATAAATGCTACCAAGAAATGGTTATTAAATATCTTGGTGCCTTACATAGAAGGAATGCCATACCTTGAAGGCACTAACAAGATAAAGAAGGATTTTTCTCAAGAGCAAAGATTTAGAGACTTATTAAAAAAAAGAAAAAGCGCCTTAATCGTTGGGGCTTTAGTCTTCTGTTTAATAGTATTTGGAATTGGTGAAAGCTTTCGTTTCGTCACTGGTCTAATAGCATTGAGCCCATTTGTTGTCATATTTTGGAGTTCATTTGGTGAACGAATAATGGGCATCTTTAAATTTAAAAAGATTAAAAAATAAAACGTCTTGGCGGGACGAGCGGCGGGATTAAGCCACAGACCACCTCTTAATAGCTGTAGGACTAAAACCGTGTAGATCAACAATCGAGATAACTTTTTTTACAAAATTAAAACTAAGAAAAAGTATTTTGTTTGATGTCATTGATGGAATACCTCCTTTAGGGAACGAAAATAAAAGGGTGATGAATTATAGAAAAGACATCGAACAAAGTTTTTTAACTTAGGAAGAAGAAGCGATGAGGCTTGGAATAAGCAGAGACGTTATTGAGTTCACTGAAGCTTTCAGATAGATGTCAAGAGAAGCTCCCACAGAAGTTGAACTTCTTGAAATGTGCGAATATTTTGAAAAAGTTTTAATAGATGGATCAAGAAGCTCTATTGCATCAGCTTTTGAATTGCTTGGCAGAGATGATTGTCCATACACGCCTATTCTTAAAGCGAAAGGAATCATTCAGAAGCAATAGACCACCGCCTGACAAATAATGGTAAAGCTCAGGATTAAATGAACTATTTTTATGTCTTTAAAATCAATACTCATATAAAAATAAGAGACATCAAGAAACAAAATTGCTTTGTTAGCATCCAATTTTTAATAATACTCTTGGAAATATTAATAATCTTTTTTGGAATAATTATTGGACTAGCCACATATATTTCTCATGGAATACTTTTAAAAACCTTATTTTTCACATTCTTAGGCTATCTAGGTTGGGATTTTGGAATGAGATTTTTAAATGATGATGATGATGATGATGATGATTTTGATGTGGGGAAAATGATTCCTATTTTACAAAGAAATTAAATACAAATTTCATTATTATCTATTAACACATTATAAATTCTCGGTTGAAATCGATTTATTTTAGGAGCAGTTAGCCACTTTTTTATTTCACCACATAAAGGTCCTCAAGTTTCGTCATAACCTCAACTGCAGCTTTGGTTGCGATTGTTCTCGGATTAATTCCTCAATTCAAAGTAAATAAAGCAAAACTTTTATGTGCTGAATATTATTCGCTTAAAGACTCAAATAAGGGATTAATTGCTAGCGAAAAGATTCAAAAAAAGTTTATTCGTAATGAAGAAGGGAATGTCTCTAATTACTGCAGGAGTATTTAAGTAATGCTTTTTGCTAAAAATGGACTTGGTGTTGAAATCTTTTCTCCATTAGAGATTTTGATTATTGTTATCGGAGTTTCTTTTACTGTTTGACTTCCTGTTGCAATGATTAAGTATAGAAAGAAGGATTAGATAACTACTGAATTTCCTCTTTGTTAGGACTTAACCCAAATACCACTGCCTAACTTTTGAGGCGCTGACAAAGTGTATATCAGCTACATATCGAAGTACGAAATGAGGCTTTAAAAATCCTGATTGCAAATAGTTAATAAAGTAAAAATCACTAGCAAAAGATGAACATGGCGGCTATTGCAATACAATTTTTTAATGGCATTGACGAAAAAGTTGTACCTCAAATAAGACTTAGAAAAAGCAAGTCAGGGCAAGGAGGTCAAGCTTATTTTAGATTTGAGAATCCAGAAGCATTGTTATCAGATGATTTCAAAGAAATACAAGGAATGTATTTACTAGATGAGGAAGGACAAATTACTACTAGTGAAATACACATTGCTGTATCTAGAAAAAATGGGAAATATACTGCTATTGAGGCTATTTACAGCTGGAGGACAGAAGGTGATTTCAATAGATTCATGAGATTTGCTAATAGATATGCAAAGAAATATGGTCTTTCATATGAAGGGAGCTAAGTCAGACTCCGCCACGTGATAGAAGTAGGACTCACACCATAAATATCAGCAATCTTTCTCCAGCTCCACCCGTGTTTTATATACTTATTAATTCTTATTTTCTTGGCACCTATTGCCTAAATGAACCATATTAAAGTGATCTTATACTCAAGACCTTGGTGATTATTTCTACGATCATTTGTAATTAAGAGTGCTACAAGAGCAAGTTATTCTTTTTAAGATTTTAAAAATATATTTAAGATAAATTGACTGAAAAACAGAAAATACCCTTAGGTTCTCCAGTGATTATTGATACTATTAAAAGTAAATATAATTTGAAAGATGAGTCAAGTAGAGAAATAGCATTCATGCCCGAGGGTATAGTTACTGATTACAGTAGTGAACTTTCAGGTGAATTTCTGATTATAAAACTGCGTTCTAATATTGAAATAAAAGTTTCTGAAAATGAACTTTCTGAATGTACAAGAAATTATTATTTTTCTGATGAAATTATTTCTTCAGGACTACTTAAACGTCTTAAAGATTTTCTTAAACTAGAATTTGTATTGACCGGTAATAGAGAAATTAAATCCTTATTAAATCCATTTACTTTTATAAAATGGATTAAATTTACAATTAAAGACGTTTTTTAAGCTAATCAAAAAATTCCAGGAATTTTAGATGAATACTCATTAGATACTGTTTCTCAATTTTAATATAAAAAGTGATCTTGAGACTTGCTTCTGCTAAAAGTCGATTATTGATGTACTGAGTCTCTAAAGGTATTCAGATTGTATATTTGCTCTAAATGATTTTTAACTATTTTTACTTGAATTTGATGAACAAATTCAGGTTTCCTTTTTGCGATAAAAGTTGATATAAAAGTAAAAATTATTACAAATAGAAGTGTAATTGATAAGCAGTAAAAGAATATAAATGACATGTAAGTAAAATCTAGCAGAATTCTTTACAATTAAATATAGTAAAAACAATTGGAAAGAGTGATGAATTACTTTACCTGTAAAAAGAGAGACCTGTTCAAATAAACATACTGCTAAATAAGACTATTTTATTTTACAAAATTAGATAAAAGAAGTTCGATGCTAGTATCCTTTATCTCAAACAAATTGGAAAGTTGTTAGTTTGTTTAGATAAATTTGATCGATAATCATGCAAACACTTTTTGGAAGAACTTCTATAATTAATTCCAGTAATCCAGCCAAAACTAATACCACCAAACTTAAATTAAAAATTAGATTTGGGAAAATAATTGCTTTCGGTATCGCTGCAAAAATAATTTTTGGTGGTGCTTTTATATTTTTTATGATGGCTAACTAGATTTTCTTCTCCATGGATGACTATAAATTGGCAGTAGTTTTTTCGATTTTTGTTTTAGTTCCCTTCGGAATCTTCAAAATTTCAGGAATGCTTAAAAAGCTTCAGAGAATGACATCTTCTAATAAAAACAATAAACCAAGCTAGGTTCTTTGCCTAGGAATTCAGGCAGGCATTAGAAAAACTATTTACTTTCTAAATTTACCGCCTCAAACTTCTAAAAAATTGATCTTAGTCATACATATATTTCAGACTTCTAATCTATTTCCAGGGATCATTCATTCTTTATCCCTTCCTTTTTGCTTCCTTTTTCCTTCCATATAAGGCATTAATATATTTAGTAACCATTTTTTGAAAGAATTTATAGGATTCATTCCTCAATTCAAAAAGCTTGGGTGAAATAAAGTTTAGTTGATTTGAGGTTTGCCCATATATTTAAAGATCATCGCATCTTGTTCTTCCCCTTTATCGCCAAGACCTTCTATCCATTCTTTATATTCTTCGTAAAGGCACCTTCTGCCAGGCTCATTTAGTTCTTCCATACGCTTTACTGCTTGTTCGAACATAATTACTACTGCTTTATGAGCATTTTCTCTAGAAATCATAATTATTAACTTGTATTTTTAATAAACTACATCCGTTTGAAAATTTGAATAGTTCATATTTTCATGAAAAATGTAAGTGATAATTTTTTCTTTATATTATGTGCTTCATCCTGTACTAAGCACGTATAGGTTAATTAAAAATCATTTTTCAACCATGAACACTTTTCTTATTAATTGAATTATGTATTTTGTCCATAAAGCTTATATTGACAAAGAGCATCAAATAATTTGTAAGCTCTTGGCTTTCCTGTCCTAACTGGACGAATCCTATCAAGGATTGAGGCATTACAAGTAATCCAGTAACTTCCTTGTTCAAGATTACAGGCTTCGCAAATATTCCAATGGGCAATTGAAGGAGATAATATTTCACTAATTGTACTCATTGTTTTAATATGCTCCCTCTCTAAGAAGTCAACTTCTTCTTCTGAGAGTTTTCCTGTTCCACAATAATCTTCAATTACAGTTTTAAAATCAAAAGCCATATATTTAGGTTTGATAAATTTAAGGCTGAGCAATACTTACTTTTGGATTGTCAAAAGGATCATCTGTTAACACTGCTAAACAAATCCTTTTTGGAGTCTCAATTTGTTCATGGTGGTGACAACTTTCCAAGCAATAAAAGTATCTATCTTGAGCAGATTTCATTAATTTAGATTAAATGAATCGAAATCTTATCTTATGAATTACTATTTCTAGGTTGAACCTTTACTTAATTAATATTTGTGTTCTTAAAACATATTCTTTGGTATCAAATTGTCAACTAAACAGGAAGAAAGATTACAGTAAATATACCTATTCTCTTGAATCTCAGTGGTAAAGATAAGAATTATTTTACTTAGTTTATTGAAGCTTGATAAGCTAAGACATTGATTCCACCACCTCTATCATCGTCATCGTCATCGTCTTTCTTTAGTAATTTAGAAACTAATTCAAAATATAAAAAAGGAAGCAAAGGACTAAAACATAATAGAAGCAAATGAAAAACGGAGAAGCTTTCTTGTAATGCTTGAATTTGACCCATCAATAAATGAAAAAGACGGATTAAGGTAAATTAATTAAATAAAAAATAATAGATCGGCTTACTCGTAAGTATTTATATTCATTAGTCTGGCTCTTGAATAATGGCTCCAATACAATTGATCTAAATCAATTTCTAAAAGATTTATCTATACAAAAAAATAGTCATCAATCCATTATTTGTTACATTTTAAAAATCATTTAAATACATATTAATTACATATCTCTTATTTCTACTACCAAAAAGCTTTTACTAAATTAGCTTCTTTCTAATTATTTTATTGATTTATGATTATTGCTTCATTAGTTGGAACACCTGCTCCGACGGCAGTATTGGCAGGTGTTCTTTCGATAGCACTTTTTGCGATTGTAGGAGTAATAGTTGGTCCTAATTTTGATGGTGTAAATGCTCCAGCGATTGGGAAAAGCCAGCCCAAAAAAGATGATTAATCTAAAAAATTAATTAACTAAATTCTAAATGTTTACATAATAAGGTATTTAAAATTTATTAATTATGTATATTTTGATATGTTCTTTTCAAATTTAAAGTGGCTCTTAATCTAATCATATTTATAATTAAATTAATAAAGCATTTTTAGTTCTCTCTAGCCCATAGGGAGGACTTTTTTCTGAATATAAATAACTTGACTTTCTATTCAATTAGCATTTGTAAGATAGAATTGGATTATAAGTCACATTGAAATATGTATTTTTAGTCTGTCTCATCAACCTTTAACTACTTCATATATTTTTAAAATGATTATTTTAGAGAAAGTTAAATTATTATTTATGGGTTTTACTGGAAACGAACTAACAAAGGCTGCTGATTTTTTACATATTGAATCAAGTACAGGTTTATTCGTACTGTTTTTATTTTTAAGTGCATTGCTAGCCTTTTTTACCTTAACTTTTACTTATTTATTTATTGACACCCCTTTAACATCAAAAATTATTGCAAAGAGATGATATGAAATCAGTCTCTGAAGAACTTAAAAAACTCAGATTAATGGCAGAAAAATCATTAATAAAAACTGATGAACTAGATAAAGTACTTGCTCAAGTTGAGGCTACTCTTGTACGAACTGAAGCCCGAAAAGTTTCAGATAAAAACAAAAGTGCTTAATTAATAATCAACGCACTCTATCGAAAAGCTCTCCTCAGCCTTGCGGTTAACTAGATCATATAGAAAAACGTAGTAATAGAAAAACGCTTCAAGTTAGTTAATATGTGACCAAAAAAAGAATCATATTTTATTTTTTTGATTTTATAAATTGGATACTTTGTTTTTATAGCGTCTTGATTTTTTTTTCCTTAATGGATTTGCATAGCTTGTATCTATTGATTTTAGTTCCATTAGCTGTTGTTAAATTTATTTTGTTTTTTAATAAGGTCATATGGTTATCCCAAGATCAACTCACAAGGGAAAGAAAAAAGCTTGAAAAGATTTTTATATCAAAAAGTGCTATGACCACCTCATAAAAAACTTGTGAACTCTTCCGTTCAGATATTCATTTATTTAGATGCTTTAGCTTTTTTAGTGCTGTTGGCAATGTTTTTTCTTTTGTTTAAAAGTACTAAGTGGTTTCAACGTTCTCGATCTTTATCAAAAAAAAGATGACTAAGTCTGCGATAAATACGCCTATTTCTAAATGAAACTCTAACTACAAATTCTCATCGCTAAAATTTTTTAAAGATTTACTGCAATGACCACTTCTTGACATCTTTCGGAATAACACAGCATATAAAAGTCCCCTAGATAACCATCCATTTGATACATAGAATTGTTTAAAAAATTATTTCTCGGAAACTAATTTTTAGGCATAAATAAAAAAGAGGTTACTTTCTTATGGAATCGCAACTAAGGAAAAGTATTCTATTCGATGTACTTGATGGAATCCCTCCTACAGGAAATGAAAGTAAAGCCATGATGAATTATAGAAAAGAAATTGAACAAAGTAATTTAACCTTGGAGGAAGAAGCGATGAGTCTAGGAATAAGTAGGGATGTAATTGAGTTCACTGAGGATTTCAGATAGATGTCTAGACAATCTCCTACAGAAGTTGAACTTCTTGAAATATGTGACTACTTAGAAAAAGTTTTAAGAGATGGATCTAGAAACTCTATAACCTCAGTACTTGAATTGCTCAGTAGAGATGATTGCCCATATACACCATTGCTTAAGGCAAAAGGAATTATTCAGTAGGACAAAGTAAATCAAACTCATCAATCTCTATATCTAGCCATAACTTTCATATCTATTAGCGCTGTTTTTGTATATATTGCCCAGATGAATAACTTCAGTGGAAACAATATTGTGATATAAAGCCCTGCTATCAAGAATGTAATGAATGTCATTCATTTATAAAAATGCTAAAAAAGTCAATAAAGACACACCATACACTTGCGTCAATTCAACAGTTAGCAGAGAATATAAAGTACTTGGTGAGTCGTCAAAACAACCACGACTAATAGATTTATGGCTTTTATTTCAAAAACAATTAGAAAAAGAATTTTAAAATTAATTAGCAGATTTGATGTCCCAAAGATTCCACCTCACATGATTAACCAATTAGGAGTAAGAAAGAAGTAACGTCTACCAAGTAGAGTTTAAAATATTCATCTTTAAGTAAAAAATAATCATTATGGTCTGCTTGACTTTGGTAGGTTTGAAAAATGAAATTTATTTTAATTTTGCTTCAACATCCCAATCAATTGCAATGATAGTGTAATGATAGGAGCTCTCTTGTCATTCGCAGGTGTTGGCTTGTTGATTTTAATTCATAGTAAAAGAATGTTCCATGGACTTAGCAAACTAATTTACTTTTTTGGCAATCAGATACTTTTATCTCGAAGATTGTTTTCTACAAAATATATAGAAGAATATAAAGCTTTGACAATCAACTTTATATAAAGCAAACAGACATCACCCACAAAGAACTCTCTCTAACAGAGCAAAAAGAGAGGCTAGAATAATCCTAAAAATCAAAGTTTGAGAGCTGTTGTAGCTTTTTGTCTATCTATTTATTCACTAAATCGGATATATGCTTATCTGAATTGGGTGATAAAGGTTAGAGGTGTAAATAAAAAAAAGGGAGCTAATTGCCCCCTAGCTTTAACTTTCAGCAATGGATTCTCAATCAATAATCCTTCCCTGCGACTTCTTCACGAGCTTGTTTTTGCCTTTCTTCAAAAGCAGAACGCCTATAGGAAACAAGCATTCCATTTTGCGTCGCGGCAAGTTGAGCGGCGTGAAGCCTTTCTGCTTTCTTAATACGCTTTTTAGTTAAAGCTAGGTTGTTCATAACCCTTATCTGTTAATGGAAATCCCGTTCCCTATTTCCATGTCATGCGTCCAGTTATAACCAGACGAACGTATGGCATACCATAACAAATAAAATTAAAAAGTTAAAGTCATTACAAAGATTTTCTAGCTGTTTTAGATCATGTCGACATGGTTGAATGATTCAACATGCGAGGAAGATTTCCTTTAAGGAATTCTCTTACTTGTAAACCCAATTGGCTTTAATAATTTTTGAGAATGGATTGCAATCCTGTGCTTGCCACATTGCCTCTTGTTTATTGTTGGCAATGATGGTTTCTTCGTGTGCCTTTCCTTTTGAATTAACCATTTTGACTGCAAATCTCATAGTAGATAATGGATAGACATTTTATACCTACTTAGTAGGAAGAACTAATTATTGGCAAGTTCGCTTTTTACAAATTCAATGAAAAAAAAGCATGAAGAAGGGGGCGAGATTTTGGTCGCCCCCTTTGAGACAGGCACTTATTTTTTCTACCTGCGTTCCCTGTCTCCTAATCTATTTTTAAACCCTGTTGGAACAGGTTAGAATAAGAAAAACACCTGTCTTATAATGGAGAAACTATAAAAGGAATATTGTCGTGAGTAGAAAAAGAGACAAAATTTGGACTGCCATCATTGCAACCAAGCAATGGTTCAGCAAATTATTCACCAGCGAAGCAGATGCTTTGGTTGATGACTTTGGTAATAATCCACCACCAGATATAGGGACTCAACCTTATTCAGGTGAGGATAATAAAAAAGGAGATTAACTATTTGGCTTTTTTCAGAAGGTATTGTTCTATTAAAAAGGAGAGCATAAGTTTATTTAACAGCTGCTCCATTTTGTTTTTGATTAACTAAAGATGCGAATCCGATACAAGCAAACGCAAGCAAGCCTAAAACCAAAAAGGATTTAGCGAGAACAATTTCTGAAATCTCAAGAGTCATTTTTTAATTAAGATTTATAGATATGTTGTGATTTAATTCCTTTATTGAAAAGTACGAATTAGACATATAGTAGTAAGTAAAGAAGATACCAAGAATATTATTCGCAACGCCTAATGTATCAGAATTAATTTTTTGAACGACAAAAAAGATTAACATAGCAATCTATCGGTATACCCAACTATTTAGTAGTAGTAACTGATCTTGGTTGTAGAGGCCGTATCAAATTCTTCGGTTTGCAACATTTTAAATTCCAAGTAGTCGAGTCAAAGTAAATATGTCCTTTGAAATAAATGTAATGTACTCCTCTTTATTTGACGCCTTATTCGCTGATTCTTTCTTCTCTCCTATTAGAACGGTTTATGTTGTCTCTGATAGTCAGCTAGAAGAAATCAAGCGTAAGCAACATCAAGAAGAGCTAGACAAAATTGAAACCTCTCGTAAGAGGTTGGAAGAGAGTTATCAAGCTCGAGTAAAGGTTCTTGATGATAGAGAGCATGAGCTACAAGAAGAGATCAAAGCTCTTGCTCCTGCCGAGAAAAAGAAAGAAAAAGTTGCTGCTTAATAAGTAGCTTGTGGACATTGTGTAATTATTGATTTGTAGTTAGCCTCTTTCCTTTCAAGAAGGGTAGAGGCTTTTTAATTGTCTGAATGATCTATTTAAGCATCAACAATTCGCCCCCCTCGAGAGCATTTAATGATTCATTGATTTTCTTTGATTGCTAAGTAACGAGCGTAAAAATCAAACAAAGTTGAACAATTAATTCACCAAGGTCAAAATTGGATTTTTTATCGTTACCGTTTGAGAAGAAGTTATTTATTTTCGATCTTTAAACAAAGTCGTTTCCATCACCCATTTGCCAAAGTGAAACTCCACCGGAAATGAGCATTATTCCAAACAGTATTGAGTGATAGGGAGTGAACAAATCAATGACCAATTTGTATAAACTTAACTAATTTTCCCAACACTTGTTGTAGCAAAAGTATGACATCGATACTAGAAAACCGTCTTCTTTGGGAGGGTTTGCCAGACTATGTAGTTACTCAAAGCTTTTAATCAAGATTAAAGATGGTTAAACCTGGTAAGTAGAAAATATAAAAATGAACACACCTTTGTTTACCAAAAGGCAGACGAAATAAATTTTTTATGAGTTAAAGAGTTAGGGACAGGATTTCGACAACTGTCCCCCTTCTCTGACTAGAGCTTGAACGCAACACAGCCTTGAACCCAGTTACTCGCTCTCGCTGTTACAAACATAATGGCGAATACTTTAAAACTGAAGTTCGGTTGAGGTAGGGTTTCCAATCTTTGCTTAACTTCTTGTTCGTATGCGGCGACTATTTCTCCTACTTCCTCCCCATGCACAAATTTAATTTCACCTGTATGGACATTTGCGACTTGAAAAAGTGTGAGAGAAAGTGTATCTATTGCACCTCTAACAAATGAGAGAACTTTGCAAATTTCATCTTCACCAACTAAAACGGTATCTCTGAATTTGACTTGAGAAATAAAGTCTCTTATTCTTTTAGTGAATCATTCGTTGTTATCAAAAGAATTTGTAAGGCAACTACAATCTGACTTTCTGCCCACTTGTTTTCTTTGAGTAATGAGTCGGCAAGATCTTTCATAGATTCCAAAACATCTTCAATATTTCCAATTCTTTTTGAGAATTAACTGAATTTTTTCCCATAACAGAAATTCACAATCCTTAATTACTTAGTACCAGTCACTCGAAGTGCTGTATTTCATACATACAAAAAAAATGAGGGCAGTTAGCTTCCTAAAAAATCGACTGTCAATCGAGCTTTTGAATCTACCAATCGGGATACTCTCCTTGAACTGGTTCCTCGTAGAAATCACCTTTTTTGATACCAGCAAGATATTCAATTAAAAATTCTGGCTGGTTTACTTGGTCTTCCAACTTAAGCGTCAGTTTCTTTTACTTGCTTAGTTTTTGTTTCTTGGTTTGTTTTGTCTTTTGAATAAGAGCAGCCCCCTTCACCCAAACCCCATGCAAGGGATGGACTTCCAATCACTGAAAGAGCAAAAACTAATGAAATAACCTTTTTCACTATGTACTTGTAAATAGCTTCAATATTTTAAATGCATTTTCTTCTGTCCGTTACGTCCAGTCAAATCAAGCTGAACTCTTATTAATGAGTTACTTCGCCATCGATGATAGTGATATTGGTATTTATTGAATTAGCCCAACGTAATTTGCTTAGTTCTTGATATTCCGAACTATTAAAAGCATCAATTGCAGCTTGCTTTGAGGGGAACTCAATTATGACTCCTAGTTTTCCACCCTTTCCCTCAACAGTTTCGGCTTCCATGTCTTTAGCAAAAACAGAACCACCAACAGATTCCACCCAAGGCTGAAAGGCTTCAACATATTCAGCAAAAGCTGGATTAGTAACCGTAGTTGTGACAATCCAAAAACCCTTAGCCATGAAACAGAAAATAACTCAAAAGAGTTTCACATACTCCATCTACTTTGTATATGTATATTTGAGAATCCTTTAAATTCCCTTAATTTATCTGACTTTTGGGTTTAGCTTTGATCTCATCCCTGACACATATCCACCACAAACAGCTGTGTCAGGCAAAAGTTATAAAAAGAAAAGACAGGACGGGAAAACTTTTTTTACTGAATATTTAATAACTAATTTTAGAGTTACTAGCTAAAAATTCAATATATTTTTTCAATGTATAGCCATGACAATCGCAAGGGTGCTTAGCTTGTAGACCTAAAGCGTCATCTTGACCTCTAAATCTTCGACAATTACAAACAAGATCAATATTTGTTCCAGATTCATACTCTTTCACTCTTGCTTCAAGCCACTTTTTAGCTGCTTTTGGAATATTTCCATCCTCATGCCAACTCTGCCAAACCAAATTATCAAACATTTTAATTCCCTCTTCTCTTACAACTCCATCGATTCTATCGAAGGGGTTTCTTACAGGACATTTTGGTTTATTTATAAAGAATCTCTTCGGTGATTTTGTACCATGGCTCCATGAACGCTTCTCCATGGAGCCAAACACCTCTATTTGGTCAAAATATTTCTTTGGATGGACTTCAGGTTCACTCATGATTGAGAGACTAGCGAATCGTTAGCCCTCAATATTCTCCATATTTTTATTTCGATTATGTAGTTGTAATTAGCTGTGGCTGGTGATACTGTTCCCAAATTGTCGGCCCTAAAGGGAGAGTAAGCACCCTCCATTATTTACGGTTACACGATTAAAGCTGTTCGTTTTTTTATAGTTTTAATTATCTGATGAAATTAGAACACTCTTATATGGACTATGAGAGATCTCTCTCTTGGCATATTGCTTCATTACTTCTAGATGCTTGTAAGCCTTCCTATGAAAAGTGAGAAGCAGTTGCTCCAAACAATCAATATGTTGGTTGCTTGACTCTCGTCGAAATCAAACGGCCTATTAGAGAACACATGAAAAAGGGGCATCTAGGCCACTTTTTTATTGCTTTCCCTCTGTGATACGAAAGTTCCAATCTGTATGTGGAGCTCGAATTGCTTTTAATCTTTGATACTCCTCAGATTCATAGCATTTGATAGCTGCATCCTTACCCTTTGGATGTCTTGCAATAACAGTTAGAGGACCACCATCTCCTTTTTTATTTCCTTCTCGAATATCTGTACTTCGATCAAGCACTAGGGTAGTAAATCCACATTCTTTTGAGAATTTATTAATGCTTTGGAAATACTCTTTAGCTGCCTCTCTGTTTTTTGTCGTTCCTGTAATGACTGCATAACCCGCAGTTCCAGATTTGGGAAGTTGTGAACCTACTATTAGACCTATCGCAGCAGTAGCAATTCCAACAATCGCAGTTGTTTTCATATTGAATTTTAATAGAATCTCTGTGAGGTTAACTGATACCTAGTTAACTGCCTAACCAATTATTGTTCTTGTTACTCAGAAGGTACTAGAAGGCTATCTAATTATAAAGAGATATGAGCTAGCCATTGATTTAAAAAAATGCTTATATGTCAAAGTTAGAACTAACAATTACTGCTACATCGACAAAAGATTTTTATTTAATGAATTTTAAAAAAGCACTAAATCTCAACAACTATGAATGGTGGAGAAACCATAGAAGAGTAGTCACTTTTGGTGGATTCTTAATTCTATTCGGATGTTGGGTCAATCCTGTCATTCAAGAATCAAGGAATAAGAATTCGTGTATTCGTACTTATTCAGAGCTATATACCGTGCCTGAAGTTCTTGAAAAATTTAATGCTAAACAATTAGAAGAATTTGGACTTGATACAAAGGATTTTGCCAAGGCTTTGGCATATCAAACTTGTACGAGTCAAAAGGCTATTGGAAAATAAATGAAAATAAAACAATCCTAAAAGCTGTTGGATCTCTCCACTTGTTATTGGGCGCAGTTCTAAAAAAAAATGTTGATTTTTTCTGTTAATACCATTTATCCCTTAGTCTCATCAAAAACATTGTTATTCGTGAGAGCTTTGCTGACGTTGTTAAGGTCAGTCAAAAACAAAATCAAATCTTTGCCTATAAATGTTTTTGAAAAGGTTATCTAAAAAGTGGTTTTCAACTGCTTTTTTCTTGTTGTTGTTAATTCTGCAAAGGTCGCAATTTTCCTTTTTTGGAATGGTGAAGGGAGTGAATAGTCTCATAAAGACCTCCTCTTGCTACATCTTTGGTCTACTCCTCCTATTTGTGAAAAGATAGTGGGAAAGCCCTACCTCAACCCAACATAAGATATGTGGACTTATTATTGTTCTAGTTAGTTGTCGATGGCATGAAACGGAAGCATCATCAAGCTAGATCGGGGGGCGGTAGTCAAAATCCCAGTTCTCACCTCGCTAATTCATTAAAAGTTCGTTAGGGCTGCACTTTTTGTAAAAAAAAACCATTAGTTAACTCTCTACAGTGAAGGATTTTTTTTGCCTTTCCTTCAAAAACAAATGACTGTTTCGCCAACGGTAACGATAAAAAATCCAATTTTGACCTTGGTGAATTAATTGTTCAACTTTGTTTGATTTTTACGCTCGTTACTTAGCAATCAAAGAAAATCAATGAATCATTAAATGCTCTCGAGGGGGGCGAATTGTTGATGCTTAAATAGATCATTCAGACAATTAAAAAGCCTCTACCCTTCTTGAAAGGAAAGAGGCTAACTACAAATCAATAATTACACAATGTCCACAAGCTACTTATTAAGCAGCAACTTTTTCTTTCTTTTTCTCGGCAGGAGCAAGAGCTTTGATCTCTTCTTGTAGCTCATGCTCTCTATCATCAAGAACCTTTACTCGAGCTTGATAACTCTCTTCCAACCTCTTACGAGAGGTTTCAATTTTGTCTAGCTCTTCTTGATGTTGCTTACGCTTGATTTCTTCTAGCTGACTATCAGAGACAACATAAACCGTTCTAATAGGAGAGAAGAAAGAATCAGCGAATAAGGCGTCAAATAAAGAGGAGTACATTACATTTATTTCAAAGGACATATTTACTTTGACTCGACTACTTGGAATTTAAAATGTTGCAAACCGAAGAATTTGATACGGCCTCTACAACCAAGATCAGTTACTACTACTAAATAGTTGGGTATACCGATAGATTGCTAATAAGTCTTAAACAAAACTCTTTTCTATTAATTAGTGAAAAATGACGTTGGTAATAGAATTAGATTTGATTATTAGGGAATAATTCTTTTTTTGGCTCAACAGGGTAATTTCTTTGTGGATTCATTGGCTGTAGATCCCTTGGAAAACCATACTTAAAAAAATCTCTTATGTTTAATTGATCGAAAGTTTCACTTTCAGGAATAACAAATGTATCTCGAATCAAGTTCACCTCAATTTTTTTTCTTTTACCTTTTTCGTTAGTTCTACCAATGACTAATTTAATTGGCTTATCTTTAGGACCTTTGATTAATTTAATTGCCTCCTTTAAACCCATTCCTTTGGTTGACTTTCCATTTATCTTTAGGATTACATCACCTGTTTCCATATCGGCATCACTGGCAGGAGAGCTTTTAATAACTGATTGTATTGTTAATTCAGCTGTATCACTATTCAGAAAAAGCATTATACCAATACCAGTCATTTCTCTTTTGATACTTGGATTTTTACCCCGGTTAGTCATTACGCAACCAGAGTAATCTCTAGCTTCTAGGCAACGTTTGTGAATCTCTTCTGAGACTTCAGCCTTTACAGTGATCGATAATACAAAAGCAGAAACAAGGGGAAGTAGTAAGTGTTTCATTCTTGAATGTTCCCTACACTAAATTCAAGCTATATGCGCTATCAATTTCTAATGTATCCCGTTCATTTATTTATAGCTACTCCTATTTTCAAAAGCTCTCTGAAATTTAAATATGACTCGTTAAAAATGAAAGTACGGAATATCTTTCAGACGAGGAGGCTTAGAGGAGCAAATACCAAATTGCATGCACTCAAGCACATCATCATCATATTTGGGCTTGGAAGTAGAAAACAACTCATGATTCATGAAAGATCCTTTGACATTCTTTAGTAGATGATTAAATGGATTTCCACAAGACATAATGAATCCTCCTAAAAATGTTGGGGAGGCATTCCATCCAATATGACTTTGAATGCCTTCCCCTCTACTATCAGAACCGAGTCTTAAAATAAAAGTTCTGATAATTCTTTTCTAATCAAAATGATCTAAAAATCAAATCAGTATAAATTACTGTTTTATCATGAATTTTTTCCGGGAGGCATTGAAACCCTCCCTAAAGCCTGAGCCAGTAATCAAAGTGTAGGCAGATCCCCTGGCAAATGTTTAATTGAAAGCGTCATAACTGAAAAGGTTGCTATCACCCAAGTATTAGTACAGTTGGGTTAATTAATAACTAATAATGCAAAGGATACTAATTACCCTTGGACTTGTAATCGCTTCGATTGGCGTTCTATATCTCTATTAAAAACAAATAGGGTTGGGAAGATTACCTAGGGATATCATTCTTAGAGGTGAGAACTCAACTTTCTATTTCTCAGTCGTTAGCTGTATTGCCATTAGCCTGCTTCTTACAGTCATTCTTAATTTGTTCCGATCGTCCTAACAACTGTCATGTCTAAAGATGCTAATTAAAATCAATCTTTTTCCATAACCAAACTGATTAATAGGGAGTAATACTTGAGTAATAACCGAGGTATCTAAATAAGAAAAAGTCAAGTAGAACAATGGTATCCGATTAGGAGGCTTATGAAACTAAAAACTCCGTTATCTATCATCAAAAATGCGTTGAGTGATATTCAAGTGATGCATGATTTCAATTACGAAATTCCTACTGAAACAAGAGAAGAGTTTTGGGGAAATGAATGTGATCTACACCCAACCAACTCAACCTGTAAGACATATGAAGTGTAAACAAAATCATTTGTACATATCTTGGTGATTTAAAAACAGAGTCACTTCATCAACAATCTGGTTCAGTCTTACGAACTGATGCTCCCCTAGATCATGAAGGGAAAGGACGAGATTTCTGTCCTACAGATCTTGTGGCGACAGCATTAGGGACTTGTCTACTAACAGTGATGGGTATCAAAGCGAAAAAGGAAAGATGGTCATTAGATGGTCTAAAACTAGAAGTTCAAAAACGTATGTCTAAGCTTGGTCCCAGGAAAATCGATACTTTGATTATTAATATTTTTACCCCATCAAATCTGACCACTGATCAATTAAATGGATTAAAAAAAGAAATAAAAGATTGCCCTGTATTGAGAAATATAGAAAGTTCGACAAACATTAATCTTCTATGGACACAACAGTAAAGGAGGATTTGAAATGCGTTTAAATTTTTTCCCTACTCACGTTTTCCGTGAGACACCTCAAGTATCGTTCTTCGATGCGGGGGTAAAAGGATCCAATGGATCTGATGTCGTAATTCATCACGGCAATGCAATCTCACCACCAGATGATGGATATTTTGAACAATATTACGTACATCGACATCAGATTGATCACAATTTAGTAATTGAAGGTAGTCGTATTTTTACTTTGATCAATCCTGAATGGGATGAACCACATCACATCATTTTTTTAAACCGCGCCATGGGAGCGCTTCAAATTCCTATCGGTACATATCATCGATCAATCTCTAATAAAGAAGGAAGTATTGTTCTAAACCAAGCCGTAAGAGATGAAAAATTTAATCCTGAAAATGAATTTATACCTGTTAGTTTAAGAGAAAGGAAAGATCTGCAAATAGCTCAAAAGAAAGATCCTGTTTACTGGATTTGGGAAAAAGATCAAATCAAAAGGATTAAGTTTGAGCATATTCAATCTAGAGAAAAAATTTCTTGATCGGATTAAAATTCTGCTATGACAAATAAGAAGCTACCACCACACATAGTTCTTCAAGAATCGAAAGAAGTGATTTTCTACTTGGAAAACCCATTGCCTTCGGAAATTACAATTCCTACATGGATGAAATCTTTCCCTGATGATTACAAAGGAATGATTATGACAAATGCCTGCTTGTTTAAAAGATTAAAGGATCAATCGTAAATCGGAATTAAATGTCTGATATACAAGGCTGGAAAGACAAAAAATAGTTACTTATAATGTCCATTGAACTCAAAGATTTGATAATTGGGATGTTCAACAAAATTGCGTTCAAAGAATGAGAAACATGTTCTAATTACTGAGTCTTATTAATTAACAACGAAGGTAGCAACTCTGATCGTCTTTAAGATCAGCAATACTTGAGGCGGAAACAGGAGTTTTAGGCAACTAATGGAAGGGAAAACAGATGTAGAAGCTTCTGGTCACATTATTGGTAGTGAAGAATTTTCAAATTGGATGGCATAAAAATACATTAATTTAACGGTTGACGGCCGATTGCTATCAGAATCAGATTACTGACTTAGGTCAGTCTTTTATATGATGCCTGCTTGAACAAGATCAGCTATAACGAGCTGCTATTTACACATCTTTAATGCGCCGTTTTTTTCTTCTTCTTGCACTAACAGCTGGAATTTCTATCCTAATAGTTTCTTGTAGTCCAAAGGAGCAAACATCCCTTGAACCTGTGATAGTAGAAACCCTTATTAGTGCATCTGAATCGTGGAATGGAGATTCATTTAGCTACCCAAAAAGCCAAGCAGAAATGAAACTTGAAAAAATAACTGCACAACCAGGTTTTAAAACACCTCTTCATTTACATCCACAACCTGGGATTATTTATGTACAAAAAGGAACTCTTTATTGTGAAACTAGTGACGGACAATCATTGACTGTGGAGGTCGGTGAAAGCTTCGCTTCATCCCAAGACACTGCTCATTTTTGCCAAAACATTTCCAATGAAGAGATGGTGGTTTTTAGTGTCTCAGCAGGATCAAAAGGTAAGAAAACAACTGTACCGACTCGATGAATAAACTCTTTCTGATTAAATAAAGAAGGTTTACAGCCGATTGCTATTGGGACAATCAGGACTGACTTAGTTCAGTCCTTTTTTATTGGTTGACCGTTATATAAAAAAGGAATCCTGCAAGAAAAGTTAGCTATTCACCAATGACGTAAGCAATTATCTTTCCAAATCTTGAGCCAGGAAGTTTCTGGATTATTTGCAATGCTTCAATTCTTGATAAGATTAGGGCTGTTAAAACCGGTCAGCCAAGAGCTCATAAATTATTTGATGGTCTATGCCAATATAAGATTTTTACCAGAGAGGACTGATTTTAGAAGAAGAATGAATCCTATAAATTCTCTCAAAAATGGTTACTAAATATTTGGTTCTATACATTGAAGGTACCAATAAACAAAATGGGAAGGATAAAAAATGAATTATCTTTTTTTAAACTATTTGAAGTAAGAAAAAGATATCTGGTTAAGCTAAGGCGTCTATCATTTAGAGAGTTGGCTCCAGAAAATAAAAAGTAACTTGGTGATCTGCTAAATCCTCAGTGATTAAAACTAACAAAGACTTAAATAAAGTCTAACTATTTCCTCTTGTTGGAAATTGTCGTTGGGTCTCCTTAGAGGAATATAAGAAAATAATGATCAATAGTAACCATATCCCCCCTGCCAAAAAGAAAATAGGAGCATCATTAAACGACTCAACAGAAAAAATGCTTCTTGCAGTTGGTATTAAGCCAATAGATACAAAGGTGATTCCTGAAAGGTATGCAAGTTGAGATTTAGTCACGATTTAATCAGAAGTATTACTACCTGAGTCAATCTCAGCTGAACTTTCTGCACTTACTAGTTCCTTCTTCTCTTCTATTGACTCATCGTTTGGAGCTGACTCTGGATTTGCAACCTCCTTTCTTTTGACAGAAGTATCATTAGAAACTTCTTTTACTCTTTTAATTCCAAAATCATCCTTACCAATAACAAAGAATGCTATGCCTAAGATAAAAAAAGCTGCAATGGCTATTAATGGAAACATGTAATTTATAATTATGAATTATATATATATATATTGATTTTGTATTTCCTTACTCGCGAGGATTTAAATATTTATATTGATGTTCATTCGAAAGGCATATTAATTACTTTCATTACAATTCTATGTTAAAAAAATAGCGGAAATGCATCAATGAGTAAGTCAGAGTTTTCATCACATAACTAATTTGAGCTTAGAGTCAATATTCAACCCACTTAGAGCAGGCATATAAACTAAATACTTTTAAGACTCATTGCATAAATAATTAACTTTCTTAGGGCTACTAACTTGTCAATTCTAAAAATACTATGAAATAGTTTTTTCAATTCAAATCAATTAGAAATTGATTTACTTATTGCTATTTTTTACTTCCTCTTAAAAAAAGGAATATGTTATATCTGATTTTACGCTACACCTAATAGTAATGAAAGTACCATTGAAATGATTATTTTTATCTCTGATTCGTATTCCCTTGTTTAACTTTTATTATCAGAATTTTATTTTCAATCAGACTTCAATTATATAAATCGTTTAATCAGAGAATAATTACCAATTACGACAGGCTGGATAGTCTCTCCGAGAAGAGACTTATGTATGTTTTTAATTTGTGATCCGAAATCACTCATGAGTTATCCAAACGTGATGACTCAACTTTGGCACTGTACAGAGAACGAATACCTGCCAAATTGAAAAATACAAGAAGATTGGAATATAAAAATGCACTAGAAACATGGCATAAGCTTCAATCGGAAGGTTGGCAATTAATAGAACGTCAAATCAATGATGCTGCTGCCTAATTCTTCACTTTCATTTATTCCACCAATACTTTTTGGCTTACTTGTCTGCAAAATTCATTTCTAGACTTTGCTGCTTTTTCGGCATCTTCAAATTTATCTACATGAACAATTTCTTTGATATCCATCCCTCCAATGAAACAAGAAACCTCGACTTTCATTGTTGACCTCCTCCTAGTTAGGAATAAAGGGTTCATTTTTAAGAATTATCTATATGAAAACTTATTTAATAATCTCAAGCAATAGTAAAAAAATTGGATCTTTCAGGTCAAACACATTGGAGGAGAATCACTGTATGTTTATAGAGATGAAGATAACATTGAGGAATGTCCTCCAGAGAAAGATTAGCTTCTTATTGATACCGATAAAAATCAATGAACAAGCTCGCAAAGATCACAACCAATAGGTCTCCCAGCTGCAATTGGTTTAGGACTCGCATGGGTAGGCGTTCAGATCATGAGAGACGAAGCAAAACTTGCAACTAGAGAAATGGAGTTACGGCTTCAACTTGATGCAAAAGCTATTAAAGGTTTATAACTTGGTCTTACTTGGCTCAGTCTTTTTTTATCTTTTGTTCTTTCTGCTTTCTCTAGCATTTGAATCGTTTTCTAATGTTGTATTAATCAAACCTTGGAAATCGCCAAAGGCAGAAGCAATACCAAACATCACGATAAAACTTAAACCAGCAACAATCGTCACAATCCAAGTACCTGTTCCCATATTGAGTGGTACTGCAAATAAAGGACTAGGCATTCAAAAATAAATTGCTAATAAACTCACCCTAAAGTGTTTTGGATATTTAACGGTTCCTTCTGTAAATAAAGAAATAAACAATCCAAAATACATTCAAGTAAATCAAGAAAACTGCTATTGGGTTTAAACCCGCCACCGAAGCAAATTTCCATCCTAAAGGAACTGCGGCAAAAATTATCCCATAGCCAAGAATGCGAGAGAAAAATCCCCAGCTTTGGAAGTACCAAGACAGGACAAATCCAATGAGAACTAAAACTGCGAATATTGCCATCTATTTTCTTTCCTTTTTTATATCGTAATTAAATTTGGTAGAAGCTTTGTTGCCTTGCCAACTAAGAGTACCTTGATACATTTCCTCAACTTGTAAATATCTAATTACCTCATTCGACATTGGATCAGGTCAAGGTGCTTCAATTATTTCCTCTTGAGGAATTGGTTCGACATGATCTGCTTGAGCTGCAAGAGGGCAAATAAACAAAAAAGACAAAGAACAGAAGAAAATAAGTTTTTCATTGTTTTTCTAAGAAGCTCTATGTGGATGAGAAATTTTATGTTTTTTCAATTGGTGCCATTGTTAATCCTTTGCTGACCAGCTGATGATGATATAGCTCTGCCTGTTCAAGGGGGCCTCTCCAAACTTCCGCAGAACCTTCCCTATCTACTTCGACAGCAAGTTCCCATGATCTTTTTTTACTCATTCCTGGGATAATTATCACAAGACAATTTGCTACATGTTCAAACGAATTAAAATTGTCATCAAGAACTATTATCCTTGCTTCTGGATACTTTCTTTTTGTTGTTTTTGGATCCAACACTGTAGTTGTTGAATCAGTAATTTGATCCATAAAAATGTGGGCCAATTAACCCAAGATAGGTCCACTGTCAACTGAGCTTTGAATCTACCAATTTGGAGACCTCTCTTAGAATGGTTCTTCATGAAATCACCCTTTTCAATGTCTCAAAAATATTCAAATAAAATGGTGGGTATTCTGTTGGGTCAGTCATTTTTGAAACCAATGCCGTTCTCCTGCGTTGGGTCGATGTAAGCTATTAATGACATTTTGATTGGTATATGGGGATTCGGAATGTTCTTCGAATTGGGGATCCAGCATTGCGCACATGCGCGGCAGAGGTGCCTGATGCCTGGTTCGGCAGTCAACGTCTACAGCAGATAATAGACGATCTTTTTGATACAAAATCTTATTGTTCTGGAGCAGGTCTAGCGTCACCGCAGATCAATGAACCATGGAGGATTTTCGTGATCGGCATGAGCCATAACCCTCGATACCCCGATGCAGATCCTTTGCCAGAACGTGTACTGATCAATCCTGTCATCAAATCAATTGGAAATGATTTAATCTCTGGTTGGGAGGGTTGCCTTAGTGTGCCTGGTTTGCGCGGTCAGGTGAAGCGGTGGAAACGTATTAAGATAAAATGGCAAGATCGAGAAGGTGCTTTCCACTCAGAAGAGTTTCAAGATTTTCAAGCACGAGTCGCTCAACATGAAAATGATCACTTGGATGGTGTACTGTTTCCTGACCGTCTTATCAGTCCACTAGATTTTGGATTTACGGAAGAGCTTCAGGCTCATGGACGCATTCCATAAGCCTCAATTTTTTAGCTTTAGTAAATGTGCAAGTAGAAAATGTTTCATCCAATTCCACTCAAAGCAATACAATTCCCTTCTTTCTATTCTCTCTTCAGATGTTCCTTCAATGCCAATATAAGTCTTGAATGCTTTAAGAATTAATGAGTTCTTTTCTTTTTTATCGAGTTTTTGATAAATGCATTAAGTACCAGATGTAAAAGAGAGTATTTATATTTTTCGTCTGGACTTCTGGAAATAAATAATATATCAGCCATGATTATTGATCTTCTCAATGTCCTTCGAATTTTAGTTCTCTACCAGACGTAGTGATTTCTATATGAACGAACAGGCGATGAATCAGAAGAAAACTTTTAAGCTATTTAAGCTAAATCATTTTGAAGTGTAAATATAATCTGCAGTTAGGCTAGAAATTTAGATAAAATAAAAAAATTATTTTTATTTCAGCAATAGGACTTGTCATCTTATTATTCAAATATAAATACAAGCTTTAATGATCTAGATGAATGGACGATAACAGGAGTAAATGGCACTCCTGAATATTCCATATCAAATACTTCATGGAATGGTAATGCTTTAGAAGTTTACGCATGGAGCAGTCTTGGCGTCGTAACGGCAACTCATGCATTTGATGTCTACGTAGCAGGTACTTATACATTTAGTATTAATACATGGGCTTATCAAAATCCCAATTACTTCAACAGTCCCACTAGTTATGGGAGTTCCAATTCATTAAACATAAATGGGACTTATATTGATGGGATTGGAGCTGCTGCTCCTGTGGGAGATGTTTGGAACTTTCCATTGAGTGGATCTATTGAATTAGGGAAAGGCTCTCATGAGCTTCAAATACAGGTCTCCTCAGCTGGACCATTTGGACAGGGGCATCATAATTATTTCGATGATATTTCGATATCTCTTGCTACCCCAACTTATACCTTATCTGCATCTGCAAGTACGATTAATGAGGGAGATACATTAACGACAACTGTTGAGACAGCAAATGTTGCGCAAGGGACAACTCTTTATTGGGGTACTTATAGCGATGACATGTCGACTGGTGACTTTACATCAAGTTCACCTGTCAGCGGATCAGGAACAGTTGGAAGCGATGGGAAGTTCTCTTTCTCTCAGACACTGAAAAATGATTCATTAACTGAAGGAAGTGAATCATTTATTTTAAGGCTATTTACAGATTCATTAAAAACAAATCAAGTTGCTAGCGATGTCTCAGTCACAGTTCTAGATACTTCTACTGCTACCCCAACTTATATCTTATCTGCATCTGCAAGTACGATTAATGAGGGAGATACATTAACGACAACTGTTGAGACAGCAAATGTTGCGCAAGGGACAACTCTTTATTGGGGTACTTATAGCGATGACATGTCGACTGGTGACTTTACATCAAGTTCACCTGTCAGCGGATCAGGAACAGTTGGAAGCGATGGGAAGTTCTCTTTCTCTCAGACACTGAAAAATGATTCATTAACTGAAGGAAGTGAATCATTTATTTTAAGGCTATTTACAGATTCATTAAAAACAAATCAAGTTGCTAGCGATGTCTCAGTCACAGTTCTAGATACTTCTACTGCTACCCCAACTTATATCTTATCTGCATCTGCAAGTACGATTAATGAGGGAGATACATTAACGACAACTGTTGAGACAGCAAATGTTGCGCAAGGGACAACTCTTTATTGGGGTACTTATAGCGATGACATGTCGACTGGTGACTTTACATCAAGTTCACCTGTCAGCGGATCAGGAACAGTTGGAAGCGATGGGAAGTTCTCTTTCTCTCAGACACTGAAAAATGATTCATTAACTGAAGGAAGTGAATCATTTATTTTAAGGCTATTTACAGATTCATTAAAAACAAATCAAGTTGCTAGCGATGTCTCAGTCACAGTTCTAGATACTTCTACTGCTACCCCATCAGACGACTATACGGCTACGACAAGTACGAATGGTTTTGTTACTGTAGGTGGTTCAGCGACAGGGAGTATTGAAATTGCTGGAGATCAAGATTGGTTTGCTGTCTCTTTAATAGCAGGAAATATTTATCACATTGATTTAGAAGGTAGTCCTACCTCTGCTGGTTCATTGGCAGATCCATATTTACGGGGACTTTATAATGCAAGCGGCACACTAATTTCTGGAACCACAGATGATGATAGTGGCACTAGTCGTAATGCTCAATTATCTTATACGGCTACAACGACTGGTACCCATTACATTGCTGCTGGTGCTTATTATGATTTAACTGGAACATATAATCTTTCTGTTACGCGGACTGGAAGCGCAGACGACTATACGGCTACGACAACTACAAATGGTTCTGTCACTGTAGGTGGTTCAGCGACAGGGAGTATTGAAATTGCTGGAGATCAAGATTGGTTTGCTGTCTCTTTAATAGCAGGAAATATTTATCGTATTGATTTACAAGGTAGTCCTACTTCTGCTGGTTCATTGGCAGATCCATATTTACGGGGACTTTATAATGCAAGCGGCACACTAATTTCTGGGACCACTGATGATGATAGTGGTAGTGGTTCTAATTCACAGCTTTTATATACAGCGGCGACAACTGGTACCCATTATATTGCTGCTGGTGGTTATAACAGTACTTATTACGATAATATTGGAACGTATAGGTTATCTGTTACGCAGACTGGAAGCGCAGACGACTATACGGCTACGACAAGTACGAATGGTTTTGTTACTGTAGGTGGTTCAGCGACAGGGAGTATTGAAATTGCTGGAGATCAAGATTGGTTTGCTGTCTCTTTAATAGCAGGAAATATTTATCACATTGATTTAGAAGGTAGTCCTACCTCTGCTGGTTCATTGGCAGATCCATATTTACGGGGACTTTATAATGCAAGCGGCACACTAATTTCTGGAACCACAGATGATGATAGTGGCACTAGTCGTAATGCTCAATTATCTTATACGGCTACAACGACTGGTACCCATTACATTGCTGCTGGTGCTTATTATGATTTAACTGGAACATATAATCTTTCTGTTACGCGGACTGGAAGCGCAGACGACTATACGGCTACGACAACTACAAATGGTTCTGTCACTGTAGGTGGTTCAGCGACAGGGAGTATTGAAATTGCTGGAGATCAAGATTGGTTTGCTGTCTCTTTAATAGCAGGAAATATTTATCGTATTGATTTACAAGGTAGTCCTACTTCTGCTGGTTCATTGGCAGATCCATATTTACGGGGACTTTATAATGCAAGCGGCACACTAATTTCTGGGACCACTGATGATGATAGTGGTAGTGGTTCTAATTCACAGCTTTTATATACAGCGGCGACAACTGGTACCCATTATATTGCTGCTGGTGGTTATAACAGTACTTATTACGATAATATTGGAACGTATAGGTTATCTGTTACGCAGACTGGAAGCGCAGACGACTATACGGCTACGACAAGTACGAATGGTTTTGTTACTGTAGGTGGTTCAGCGACAGGGAGTATTGAAATTGCTGGAGATCAAGATTGGTTTGCTGTCTCTTTAATAGCAGGAAATATTTATCACATTGATTTAGAAGGTAGTCCTACCTCTGCTGGTTCATTGGCAGATCCATATTTACGGGGACTTTATAATGCAAGCGGCACACTAATTTCTGGAACCACAGATGATGATAGTGGCACTAGTCGTAATGCTCAATTATCTTATACGGCTACAACGACTGGTACCCATTACATTGCTGCTGGTGCTTATTCAAATAATTATTATGGAGATATTGGATCCTATACACTTTCAATTAGACAAATAGGGGCTAGAGATGATTACTTGAGTAATATAAATACTACTGGGAAAATTTCAGTAGGTGAATCGATATCTGGCAAAATTGAAATAGAAGATGATGAAGATTGGTTTGCAGTATCACTCGTCTCCGGGAGTAGGTATGTTATCAATTTGGAAGGTGTTGATACTTTAGCTGGAAGTTTAGTAGATCCTTACTTAAGAGGACTGTATAACTCGAATGGGACATTAATTTCTGGAACCACTGATGATGATAATGGTAGTGGTTCTAATTCAAAACTTTTATTTACAGCTACTAGTAGTGGAAAATATTTCATCTCTGCAGGAGCCTATAGCAATCATACAGGTACTTATGAACTGTCACTATTTAAGGTTGGTGATGGAGATATAGGAGATGATTATATAGATACGATAAGTACGAATGGTTCTGTCACTGTAGGTGGTTCAGCGACAGGGAGTATTGAAATTGCTGGAGATCAGGATTGGTTTGCTGTCTCATTAACAGCAGGAAATATTTATCGCATTGATTTAGAGGGAAGTCCTACTTCTGCTGGTTCACTTAGTGATCCCTATTTAAGGGGACTGTATAACGCGAGTGGGACATTAATTACAGGTACATCTAATGATGATAATGGTCAAAATCGTAATGCTCAATTATCTTTTACAGCTACAACGACTGGAAAGCATTACATTGCTGCTGGTGCTTATGGAAATCAGATAGGCAGCTATAAGGTCTCTCTGAACGATGTAACACCAACTACGACTGAAGAATCAAATTTTGATATTTCTTTTTATATGGCAAACGGACATGAATATAGAGCTTATTTTGAGGCAGCTGCTGATTTCTGGCAAGAAGTAGTACTTAGTGAATTAGAAGATGTTTATATAGGTACTGTAAGTGGAATCAATATAGGAACAATAGATGATTTAATGATTTACTGTGCGGTGATTGA
This sequence comes from Prochlorococcus sp. MIT2304, assembly GCF_059772405.1. Classification (NCBI taxonomy): domain Bacteria; kingdom Bacillati; phylum Cyanobacteriota; class Cyanophyceae; order Synechococcales; family Prochlorococcaceae; genus Prochlorococcus; species Prochlorococcus sp. MIT2304. The sequence continues at coordinate 536,949 of NZ_CM186286.1, read as the reverse complement.
GAATGGAGGTCGTAGTGGACCTGTAGCAAGTGCTGGTTATCTTAGACGTCGAACAACAGGCAATGAATTGCCATACTTAGGAGTTGTATATTTAAATGAGGCTCATATTCAAGAACAGATCTCTCGGGGACAATTAACTGATGTCATTAAGCATGAAATTGGGCATGTATTGGGTATTAGTTCAGGAGGATTTCGTGATTTTGACTTAACTAATAACTCTAATTATGTAGGAGCAAATGGCCTCAGAGAATATAATAACTATACTGGTTTTCAAGCCTCTTCCGTTCCATTAGAAGACTCAGGTGGAGGAGGAACAGCTGGCTCACATTGGAGTAGATCTATATTTCAAAATGAGTTAATGGAAGGATGGGTAGCATCATCAATGCCATTAAGCAGGTTAACAATTGCCGCTCTCGATGATATTGGTTACGACGTTAATTATAATGCTGCAGAGAATGTAAATGTAAGTAATAGTCTAAATATAGATTTCTCAAGATCTACTGGATCTTTGGATATGATTGAGCATATTAATTCAAGTATTTGTTGTTGCTGTGGCTGTATAAATAATTCACAAGTTGAAATTGTCAATGCGGCTTCTTATGAGATTGGTCCCAATAACTTGTTGACCAAACTCATAAAAGTAGACATTGAAAATAATAATTCAATAACAAGTAATGATTTTTCTAACTTTGAGGGCCATCGCTATATTTCTCATGCAAATGAATCTTTAAATATTCTCTCAAGCCCAGAGAAAATAAAATTAGAGGGTGAAGTCACATGGGCCGATGAACAAAGAGTATTATTTTATGAAACAACTACTGGAACTAGAAAATTAGTTGAATTAGAAGGAGTTTTCTCAAAAAATAAACCTGCAAATATTCGTCAAGTTAAAGGAGATATTAGTAAGGTTTTATTTTATGATTCATCAAATACACTAATTGATGAATCTGATTTTTCAAGTAATCCAGTTGATGTAAAATTAAAAATGGAAAATTGGATTGACTATGACCTTAGTCAATCCAATTTGATTGAAAGCCGGGCTCAAATCTCTATAAATGATGTCATTAATAGTGGATTAGGTGACGATATTGTTATTGGAGGGACTGGAAATGATGATTTGAACGGTGATTTAGGTTCTGATACTGCAGTTTATTCTGGAAACCATTCAGACTATTTATTTACTCGTGGATCGAATTTACTATATATTGAAGATCAAAGAATAGGTCTTAAAGATGGAACTGACACTCTTAAAAATTTTGAATATATTCAGTTTTCAGATCAAACCGTAGAGGAATCAAAAGTAGACGTTGTAAAAACCTACAGAGGTAATTTTAGTGATTACAAGTTCTTTAACAAAGGTAATGGCATCTATCAAATCAAAACAGATTCTGGCTATGACGACATCACAGGTCTACCATTATTGACTTTTACCGGAGAGGCATTAACAAGTTCTTTTAGAGACATAAGTACCATTGTTGATATAAAAGGAACATTTGATCAAGTCACTGGTTTAAATACTGATGATGCAAAAATGTTCCGCCTCTATAACGCTGCCTTTAAGCGTCTTCCTGATCCTGATGGATTGAAGTATTGGATTGAGAAATATACTTCTGGCGAGAATGATGATCGTGCGGTAGCACAATCATTTCTTATCTCGGATGAATTTAAAGAACGGTATGGGACAAATGTTACTAATGCCAAGTATGTAGAAACTCTCTATGTCAATGTTCTTGGTAGGGACTATGACCAAGATGGTTACAACTATTGGCTTGGGAATTTAAATTCAGGGAAAGAGACTAGATACGAATTGCTTTTAGGTTTTGCAGAAGCAGACGAGAACAAAGCTCTCTTTACTGAAATGACTGGGTTGGTGTAAAAGCAAGTCAAAGATAGACATTCACATGAAAAGTTTTTTACTACCGACGAAGCAATTTAGGTCACTCCTATTAAAATGCTCGTATTTGGAAGAAGAATAATGGTTCCAATTTTCGCAACTTCCACACAAGCCAATCTTCTGATTTACGTAGGTGGTGGTGGTTTTGTTTTATTAGGAGCTTTTTACTTTGGCCGTCTGCTTACATTCTTTTTTCCAAAAAATACATTAATCAGGAAAGCGAAGGAGGAGAACAATGCCTGATGTGAAATTAAATTCTGGTTCCGATGATGTAGGAATGAAATTCAAGATAATTGGGATTTCAGTGACCTTTGTCTTAAACGCAATAGTCTTTATTTGGTATTTCTTCTTCTCAGGTCTTACCTAAAAAGAACCATTATGGAAAAAAGAACTTCGCTCATAACTGGGCCAAGGTTTTTGTTGTGATTACGTTTCTTACTTTTGGAGAAGCTCAGATTATTGGTGGCATCATTCCCAACCTGATTGCTTTTAGTTTATTTCTGGGAGCAATTGGATACCTTGCTTTAATGAGGAAAATGGCTGAGGTGTCCGGCTGGGAAAACAAGAAACAACAGATTTAAAAGTCACGGCTGTAGTTGCAAAAAGGCCTGATTTTATGGAGTTAGTCCAACTACTGCTAGGCGGTAGTCTATTGCTTAGTAGCGAGTGTAAAGATCAAACAGATACACCAATAGACTCTCAAAGTAGGCACCATGATTTCTTCATTGGTTGTGCTGGAGTAGATTTGGTAATTACATGCACTGGCGGAGTCTATTAACAAGAATTGTTGAAAAAGACATTAAACAATCCAGCAAGTATTGCTCGTAATGATTGTTGCTTAGTTGATTCCGTATGAGCTTTTTAAGCGTTGGCGTTGGCTTTGCTTAGCCGTAGTTTTAAATAAAAATTGTATGGTGGCTCTTTTAGGGAAAGTATTTTTCCGTAAAACTCTTCGCAATGTTGGATTAGCGGCTTGAAAGGATTCATGTCCATTTTTTTTAGTCCTAAACGATTACTGAAAAAGAAAACCCCCACGTTGGAGGGTTAGCTAATGGTTTTGATTACAAAAAAAGTGCATAATTAATGAACTTTTAATGAATTAGCGAAGAGGGGACTGGGATTTCGACGACCGTCCCCCGATCTAGCTTGATGATGCTTCCGTATCACGTCATCAATATGAAATTAATTTAAAGGGGTTTTATCAAGTCCTGATGTTCGGTTTAGGTAGGGCTATCCAATCTTTTCTTGTTTTTTAACTTGATTCCGCTTATGTATTTAATTGAGGCCAAACCTCATCAAGACATAATTGACTTTATGTAGTACGAGTCGATTAATAACCCCTTTAGTTGTTGGAATTTCTAGAGGGTTTTCTTGTTGGTTTTTACTGCTGCTGTTGTTGCTGCTGAATTTGCTCGTAGAAAGTTGAAGGCTTTTTAAGATCAAATACAACAACAGCAATAAAAAAACTCTTTTGATAAGGCATTAATGCTGATAGCTTCAAAAGAGAGTATTGGTTTTTAATAGACAAAAGCAGCCAATTCAGGGAGATGAAAAAGCTCTTTTCGTTTGTTATTGGTCTTCTATTGTTTTTCAGTCCTTTAACAGTAAAAGCAGAAGAGGTTAAAATAATGCCCCAAGATGAAATAGCTGAGGTGCCTGCCCTGGAGCCAATGACGGAAAAGCAACTAAACGATTTATTTGGAGAGGAAATATATTTAGGAGAAACTGACTGGCGTGGAAACAAGGTTTCAACTAAAAGAGATTACAGTAAGAAAAAGAAAAAATGATAGGGAACCCCTCCTGAACCGAACATCAGGACTTGATAAAACCTTACTAGTTTTTTAGAAATCGAAAGGGCAAATTGTTCAATGTCTTCACTTCAAAATCACTCTCACACAGTTTTAAGTCAACACTCTTTAAAAAGAGTGTTTTCCTTTGCCTAGTCTTCAAGCCATAGACCACCTTCTAAAGGTAGTAGGAGAAACACCCCAGAATCTTTCGCTTTGTACTACATCACCACCATATGACAACTGATTAGATTTTTAAAAGACAGTTTTTGATAAATGTTTAGTACTTACCACGAAATCATGTGCACAGTTTTATTAATAGTTGGGGCTGGTGTTATCCTTCAAGCTTTCTCTATAGATAATTCTTCAGTAAATAGTCCCATTCCAGTTAAGCCTAGTGAATCAAAATTCGACTTAAACACTTATTAAACAAAATCTGAAAATCGGTCATGCCAAGCCAAGTAATCGTGATTTGTTTAGCAGGTTTGCTTGCCTTGGGAGGTATATGGGTTTTAATCTCTGGTTTTGATGATGACGATAATGATGGGGGTGGGATGACTTTTCCTGAGTTCCAAAGTGTAGGGTCCTAATCAAGAATCCGAATTGCTACGTTTTGAGTCAAGAAAACATCTCATACTTTTGTCCCGATCAATCAGAGGAAGATTACTTAGCCTGTCTTTTTTAGTGTCAATTTTCAGAGTTGCCCAAAAAGTACTCAAAAATAATTTAGAACTGATAGAAGTAAAGGGATTTAACGGAATTTGAAATTGGTCAAAAAGGATACTTCCCTTACTTTATATATATTGTCAAAATGAAATTATGGATGAACCTTTATTTTTAAAAGTCAGACCGGGTGATGCTGTTTTATATAAAGCGGATCAAAGAGGAAAAGTTTTAACATTTATAGGTGGTTCAAGAGATCTAGACGCACCCACACTCTCTCAAATCGCAAATTTAGATTCTGGAGAAATCCGCTGGGTTCATGGTGAGGAAGTTAGCGAGATAGTTTGTAAATATCGGACAACAATTAAAAAGCCTTCTACTTTTTATGAACAAATTCAGCAGCCACATCAAAAACCGCAGCAATGAAACATTTTAAAAATCTATTCCCTATTATCGCTGGTATTGGAGTTTTCTTATTGGCTAGTAATTCGATCAGATGGAAACAAATGAATCAAAAGCCGTCAGTCGAAAACCATATCAAACTTATCCCTGTAAAGGAATTTAGATAATAGATTTAAGAATGGATTTTTCAGTTTCTTTTCTCTTTTCGTAGAGCTAAAGCTTTGAAATCTTCTTGGAGCTCTTGCTTACCCTCGTCCAGTACTTTTACTTGAGATTGATTATTCTTTTCCAACCTTTTGAAAGAATCTTTGATGCTCCCGAGAGGGTGGCTTTTTAGAATCCTTTTGTAGCTCGACTCATCTAGAACACTTTTTCTGGTCTGTTTCTTAATGAGACTTAGTTATCAATCAGCGATTAATCTCTTTTTTACTTGTCTTTGCTTTAAGCAAAAGTAATTAATGGATGAAAAGTAGCTTTGATTTGAAATTTTATAATTGAGTAATTTCTTCTATTCGCAAAAACGGTATCAACCGCTACAATTTGATTACGTTCGATTTCCTTAGGGGAATGCATGTTTGGGCAACATGGAACGGGGTTGCCTCTGCCGAGAAACGTGATGAATCACCTTCCTTTAATCAAAAAAAGCATCTGTAAGAAAAACTCACTCCACAAAGCTGACTTGTTTTTATCTTCCAGGCCAAGTCACTCAAGTCCTAAGGAATTAAATATTCGATACCTCAGGCAAAAATCCAAAAGAAAAGCAATACATCAGTCCGAGTTAAATCTTGCTTCCAAAGGGACCTCCAGTTCATCACAGCTAAACATCCACTTAGCAAAAAAGCGGGAACACGAAAAAAGGCTTCATTTGGCCCAACTTATTTCAATGAATAGGTAATTTTAGCTAAATATTCAACTAATAAATTCAATCTTTTCTTTTGAATTAAAAAGAATATTTAGATCGTATTTAACTGTTAATCATTTAAACATTTCTAGACCGGGTTTTTGGATCCCAAATCTGTCGCAATATTAAGTATTAATGCTTTGAGAGCTTTTGGATTAAAGTCTTAAGCCTTTCACCAAGATCATTTGCAATAAGAATCCACTGGGGGTTAATTGTTTTGTAGTTTATGAAACATATGTATCAAATAATTATGAAATCGATGATATTAAAAAACCCATAATGCTTTTTTTCGAAAGTCTTTCAACTGATCGGATAGTATCAAACGTTATTTATTGTAATACTATAAAGACATTTTCCTCTGTTTAGAAATTGTCTTAATGGGCGATTTCGATGATCTAGATAACCTGTTTTAAGGGTAGGTTTCAAAATATACAAAGTTAGAAAACTTTCGAGCAAACCTACCTCGGGTAAAGATTTTGGCTGTTAACGTAATCAATTATTTAATTGTATGACCATGACTTTTCTTGGAAGAGCTTCAATGATGGCTTTCGTTTTTATGGCAACTAGCTATTTAGTAACTGGGCAAATTATTCCAGGTGTTGCATGAATTTAGAAAAGCAGCACCAAGCTTTTAAAACTTCAAGCTAAAGCAGAAGCTTGTATTTCAAGAAAAGAGGCACAAAAAATTTTAAGAAAATCTGCTAAGACTATGCACAAAATTTCTAGGCCTTAGCACAAAATGCTACCCAGCATAATCAGATTTTATGTATGAACAAAATCAATCTTTTTCTATTTTATCGACAATTTAAATACTTTGGATATATTTATTTTTGTATCTAATGCACAGACAAAGATTATCAATGGTTACAATTTCTCGCCACATAGAATCACTGTCGTGCTCGAGAGGGATGTCATTAGGTTAAAGAAATGCTAAATAAACTTATAGAGTAAATAGTTCCTTCGCTTACGAGAACCCACCGTAAGTCTGAGAACAATAACGACTCTTCCTGTTGTCATCAAAACTACGACAAGAAATTATTATGGTCTTTATTCCTAAAGTAATTCAGAAAAAAATCTCAAGCATTATTAGTAGATTTAATATCCCAAAGATTCCACCTCATATGATTAATCAATTAGGAGTTGAGAAAGAGGCATTGACTACCAATTAGAGTTCAAAAATATTCTTCTTGAGTAAAAAATTATCATTATGGTCTTGTTGATTCTGCTAGATTTAAAAAATGGGACTTTATTATAATCTCGCTTCAACGTCCACATCAATTGCAATGATAGGAGCTCTCTTATCATTCGCAGGTGTAGGTTTATTAATTTTGATTTTCAGTGAAGGAATGTTTCATGGACTCAGTAAACTAATTTATTTTTTTGGTAATCAGATATTGATATCTAGAAGATTGTTTTTAAACAAAAATATAGAAGAAAATAAAGCCTCAACTAATCAACTTTATATTAATAAAACAGAAGTCATAGAAAAAGAAGCCTCCCTTACAGAACAAAAAGAGTGGTTAGAAAAAATCCTAAAAATGAAAGTTTAACTAAACGATATTATTCCGTAAAATAGATCTTGATTTTAAGTATTTATAGTATTTTTTTTTATTGATGCACTGAGTCTTTAAAAGTATTTAAATTGTATGCATTTTCTAAATGTGTCTTGACCATCTCTACTTGAATCATATGCACAAACTTTTGCTTCCTTCTTGCAAAATAAGTTGATGTATAAGTAAAAAAGATCAGAAATAAAAGCAAAGTTGATAAGCAATAAAAAATAGCTAAAGACATAGGAGTAGATTTCGATTTAATAATTTACTTATAATTTATAATAGTTAAACAATTTGAAAAGGATGGAAGAATAAAGGGGAATGTAAAAAAAGACACTTTTAAAAAATAAAACTAAATCTGATGGCTATAGTTTAAATTATATGAGTATAGTAAATCTTTTTAATGAGCTATTCGTGCTTAATAGGGAATAAATCCTTTTTGTCTGATTACTATATATGTCATACCAATCATCAGATAAGTAATTATGGGAGCATGAGATTGTAATTATTCGATATTTCTTTGCTTATTTATGAATACAACAAATGTAAATATAGTGCATAAAAATATAATTATAAATTACATCAATATAAAGTTATAAATCTAAAGGACCAATGAGACAGAAAATTTATATATAAATAAAAGATATTTATAATAATAAATGCTTCCATTAATAGCCATTATCTCATTCTTTATATTAGGAATTGCATTTTTTGCTTTTGGTAAAAATGATTTTGTCATTACCAAATTAAAAGAGGATGAAAGTAATATTTCTACAAAAAAAACAGAATATCAACTTCAACTCAATTAGCAGAAAAATAATCTATTTGTAGTACACGGGTAAAATGAATAAACTCAACTTGCATTCCTTTCAGGAATCACCTTCGTCATTGTTGGTTTAATATCAACAGCAATTAGCATTTTTTCTGTTGAGTTGTTCAATGATGCTCCAATTTTCTTCTTAGCAGGAGGAGGAACATCGTTACTATTGATAATCGTTTTCTTGTGTTTCTCTAAGGAGTCCCAACGACAATTTCCAACAGGAGGAAAGAGTTAAATTATTTGATTTTAGTTTATCGAGGGAACCAATGAAAATAATGAGACTAGGTTGACTTATGAAGCAGATTGCTTTCAGATCGATTAGGACTGACTCATGTCTATTTTTCTAGATGTGATGTCTAGTTTAATAAGCAGGAAATGAGGCATGATGTGTATACATATAAAATATAAAATCAATGTCTCTAACACAAAAATTATGGAAAAGCAATTATGATCTTGCATTACTAAGCCTTAATACTAAATTCGTCCAGGGTATAAAAAATGGAGATCTTCCTAAAACGAAATTCCAAGAATATTTAGCTCAAGATTATTTTTTCTTAGAAAGTTTTGCTCGCGCATATGGATTAGCAGTTTCTAAGTCAAGAAATAAAAAAAATATCAAAACTTTGAGCGTATTATTATCAGGTGTATCAGATGAGTTGATTCTACATGAAACATATGCAAAGGAATGGGATATAGATTTGACTACTAATCGAATAGAACCTGCCACCAAAAAATATACTGATTTTTTAGAAGAAGTCTCCTTAAACTTATGTTTAATTGAAATAATGAGCGCAATGACACCATGTATGCGGCTATATTCTTGGCTTGGAAAAAATTTATTAAATATGACCTCTGGTAATCCTTATAAAGAATGGATCTTAACTTACTCTGATAAAAGTTTTGATTATCTTGCAAAATCACTAGAATATCTAATAGATGAATATAACGATGATTTTGATATTCACCAAGTTAATTTTCTATATAAAAAAGCTATGGAATTGGAACTTGAATTTTTCAATGCCTATTCTTCTTTCTCTTAAATTATCAATGATTTATCTTTTAAGGAGTAATTATGTATTCTAAAATTGTTCTTTCCATCGGTGGTAGTGATTCTGGTGGTGGTGCAGGAATTCAAGCAGATCTGAGGACTTTTATGTCTATTAAAGTTCATGGTTGCACAGCCATTACATGCATTACAGCACAAAATAGTATAGGAGTAACTGGTGTAGAAGCTGTTGAAAGTCATATATTAATCAATCAGATTGATGCTTTGTTCTCAGATTTCGAGATTAAATCTTTGAAAACTGGAATGCTATTAAACGAGAGAATAATTAAAAATACTGGGACAAAACTACAGGAATACTCTATACCTAAAATTATTGATCCGGTGATGGTTGCAAGGACTGGTTCGAAATTAATCGAAGACAGTGCAATTAAAGCTTATAAGAAGTTCCTTTTTCCCGAAGCAGAAATAGTAACTCCAAATATTTATGAAGCAAATTTACTTTCAGATGTACAAATTAATAATGAAGAAGATATAGAAAAATCAGCCCAAGAAATTTTAAAACTTGGTCCAAAAGCTGTATTAATAAAAGGAGGAGGATTAAATTCCTTGAAAGGTAAAGATTTTTATATTGATAAAGATGGCAATAGAGATTGGTTAATCAATAAATTTATTAATACCTCAAATACACATGGTTGTGGATGTACACTAAGTGCTGCTATTTGTAGTTATGTTGCTTTAGGATTTAACTTAATTGAGTCAATTAAAAAGGCGAAATATTTTATTGAAAAATCTTTAGAAAAATCCTACAAGATCGGTTCTGGTCCTGGACCTCTTGGGCATTATCAGTAAAAAATAGGTTGGCATTTTACTTATTTCCCTATGTTAACTTACAAAATAATATTGAGGACAAAAAATTTAAAATCCATTAATCAATTAATAAAACAATTCATATAAAAAGATTTAATTTAAAATTGTCTTTAGAGAAACAGTCATATCTTCTAATGTTTTTTTTAAGGGGATTGGCTCCCAATCGAAAATTGAAATGGTTTCGGATATATCTGCTCCATATCGACCCTTTTTTATCATAGTGGAAGTGCTTCTCATATCTTTATTAAAAATTCCAAGAGTGTTTATTAATTTAGTAGGGACCAATCTCTTTGGAGATTTATTAAATCCAAGTTCTCTTAATATTTCTGAAATTTCTAGAAATGGAATACTTTTTTGAGACGTTGCAATTATTCTTTTATGATCACTGTGGTGATTCGTTAATGCTTGAACATGTAATTTCGCTACATCTCTAACATCCACCACAGTAAAATAAATATCTGGCAAAGCAGGGAATTTACCAGTAATCATTTTTGTAATTAAACTTGCTGATGTACCCTCTATGTCATTGCTAAGTAAGGGCCCAAAAACCATTCCAGGATGAATAGTAGTCATTGAAAACGACTCATCTCTATGGCTGTCAACAAAATCCCAGGCTGCTTTTTCTGCGATGGTCTTGCTTTTTATATAAGCCCCTATATTCTTTGATGTATCAGTCCAATCATTAGGTTTACAGTAGCTCTTGTTATGTCCGTAAGCTATTGCACCTATTGAAGAAGTTAGCACTACCTTTTTAATTTTCGATGTATACGCAGCTTTTAATGCCCTTAATGTCCCCTCTAATGCAGGAGTAATTAAATCATTTTCATTCTTTGGCTCTTCGACAATGCACGGAGAAGCGATATGAAAAAGGTAATCACAATCGGAGGCTGCATCATCCCAGCCTTCATCATTGAGTAAATTTAACTCACAAAATTCAAGATTGTTATTGCTAATTTTTGTCCCTAGGGATTTTCTTACTTCCTCCTCACGAATACGATCTCTTAGAGATCCTTTTACTTCATATCCATTATTTAATAATTCTAAGATGCAGTGCAGAGCAATATAGCCTGAAGCACCAGTTACTAGAACTTTCCCTTTATTAAGAGTCATTTGATAATGTTATCAAAAAAATACAGATTTTTATTCCTGCAACTTAAGTTCTTTGGGGCATTACATCTTTTCTTGAGCTGATTTTTAATCCTGAAAATTCGTCATTCGCATTATTTTTCGCTTCATCTACCTTGGTCAGTACAAGCTCTCTTCGCCGCTGGGTATGTTGATTTTCGAGGCTTGTTTAACTGTCACCTTTTTTATGATGAGGAGTGATGATAACACCTCCATATTTATTTCTTCTTTTATGTCTCTTCAGTGTTAGAAGTGCTTAAAATACATTGTCTTATCTCTTTGTGATTCAATCTGGAGATGTCAACTTCTAAATGCTCTTTTTAAGAACATCATTATGGACATATAAACTTTACTGATAAGTGGCTGAGGCTGTTGTTATGATTCCTTTTGTTACTTTAAACGACGATCTAAGACGTAACTACAAAAATGTAGGGATCTTTCTTTTTTGCTTGCAAAAATGATAAGTAAGGTGTTGTAACTTATACCCTTAAGCATCGTTATGCAAAGGCTTCTCACGTAGCTGATATGCCATTGACTATCATCTACCTCTGCCATGAGTTAAACCACAGAAGTGCATCATCAAAGTTATGTAAGATCTATCGTATGCGGCATAACCTATCTATATGCCAAGCGCAATGCGGGGGGCAACTTAGTATGAAAAAGAAACTCAACTCGCTCAAATATTTTGCTCCTCTAGTTCAACTGGCCTTCTGCCCTGTATCTATTTTGTTTTTATGGACGGTGCTTGCAGGCCCTGAAGTGATTCCTGAAGTTAATGAAGAATCAGTTCTTAGACAGGATGATAAACAAAGTTATGAATAACATTTTTCAGTTTATAATTAACATAAGGATTTGTTATTACCAATTCAAAAAAAGTTTATATTTTCATTTTCAGCAACAGTCTCATCTCCTCTTTAGTTGATTATTATGCATGTAAACTTTGACATCAAATTATTACTCACTCATAGACAAGCTTTCAACTTATTTAAGTATGGAAAAGACTGCTAGCAGAGTTAAATAGATGGATTTAGTCAAAGACTTTTTTATGGTATTAATTGGATAATAAGAAGTGCTTCCAAGAGATATTTATTGATCTCGAATAATGGGGGTTTAAATATTTATGAAATAAAATGAATGAATAGGGATTTTATAAAGGTTATTTTTGGGATGAGGCAATTGTTTAATTAGTGAGAAATGGAAGATTAAGAAACGTTGTAATTGACTGTAGCTTTTGATAATTGATATATTCTTCTTATGTGCTAGAAATAATAAAACAGGTTTATTTTTTTGATGCAAAGAGCAAGGATGGTTTCCATTCCTTTACTAAAAGGAACTAAAGTAAGTTTGCGTCGAAGAGATTGGGGTATTGAAAGATCACAAATAACTCCTGCAGGAAATGAAATATGTACACCTGCCCCTTTTGAAGGATTAAAAGAGAAGCGCCAATTTAAAGTATTGACATCGGTATTAATCGATTTGGGGTATTTAAATTGAATTCTATAATTATTTTTCTGGTTATTTAAGGAAGAAACTTTAGAAAAGAATTCCCTACATCTTAAGCTTAATTATTTTTTTATTCTGGTAATCTATCGGTATATCCAACTATTTAGTGGTAGCAACTGATCTTGGTTGTAGAGGCCGTATCAAATTCTTCGGTTTGCAACATTTTAAATTCCAAGTAGTCGAGTCAAAGTAAATATGTCCTTTGAAATAAATGTAATGTACTCCTCTTTATTTGACGCCTTGTTCGCTAGTTCTTCTCTCCTATTAGAACATTTTATGTTTTCTCTGATAGTCAGCTAGAAGAAATCAAGCGTAAGCAACATCAAGAAGAGCTAGACAAAATTGAAACCTCTCGTAAGAGGTTGGAAGAGAGTTATCAAGCTCGATCAAAGGTTCTTGATGATAGAGAGCATGAGCTACAAGAAGAGATCAAAGCTCTTGCTCCTGCCGAGAAAAAGAAAGAAAAAGTTGCTGCTTAATAAGTCAAATATTGATGTTGTTTAAGTTTTTTTTCTTATTCCTCTTCCTTAATGGAGAGGGGCTCATTCACTTACCAAGTTAAACGCAGCATAAACCTTACTTTGTTGAGGTGGGATATGACGAACGATGTGTTTTCTCTTTGCCTACATTTTGCGCCATGCGCCATTATCAACATTTAGTCTATTTCCTCTAAAGCCGTTTATCTGGGAGTTGGATACCAAGAGAACTAAAATCAGCAGGTATCGTAGCTAATATACTGATTATTGGAATATATAGCGGAAGTACAACTGCTAAGCGCATGTGGCCTATGGATAAATAGTCATTTTATTTTTGGTCTTGATTTTCTTGTTCCCATGCTTGAAATTGGAAATAAAAGATTGCGCAAATCGCCACGAAGATTAAAAGAAGTCCAGCCCATCCCAAAAACTTGTGCTCAGTAAAAAGATCCGTCAGCATTGACTTTTCTTGATATCTGGCATCCATCTCGTTTTGAATATTCCCATTCCATGCATCAGCAGAATTTAAAAAAAACATGTTAAATCATTTATTTCATTCATTTATTTAAGAATAATATAAGACAAAAAGAAAACTCTCTTTTTATGGAGAGTTCACTAAAGATAGTGCGAGGATGTTTTCGAAGAAAAGAGGTTCAATATCTCAACTCTTTGAGTTATGAAGTATGGAGATAGACATCTTTTTACTAACTTAGCGAACTAAAGAAAAGATTTCACCCACTATTTCCTGCGATAATTGATGATGCCTACGTATTAATACATTAAAATAATAATAAGAAACGATATTCTCTAAAACTTACGTCGCTCGATTTAGTGTTTTGGATCGCAAAGTTTTTTAATAGTATGGTTATTGCAAAACCCATTAGTTAGTATTTTTATAATTTGTCTCATTTGGATCTATTCCACTTTCACCGAAGCTATAGGATGGAGATGTATCTTGTTTTTTGATTTTTACACCAGCAATATTAACTTTTGATGCTGCTTTTAATTCATCGCCAGAAAATTGATAACCAAATTCTGACGCTATTTCTGCAATTTCATTTGCGGTAGCAGCAAATCTTAGGGCATTGAGTAACTCTTTATTTCTTTGAAGCTCTGAAAGAAAAGCCTTTAGTTGAGATATAGTCATACGCTCATTATGACGAAGCCTTTACCCTTAGGAGACAAGAGTTGAATGTTTTAACCAATTGGCGATTGTCACACAGACAGAAAAATTCACTAGCATCATTCCAAGTGCTCCCAACATCTTGTAGTTTGGGTTCTTATTCATAAGAGAAAACATTCTGGATAAAAAACCTTCTTGTGTTTTTGTCGCTTTAAACTCTAAGGATTTTTCTGAATGAGTTACTTCTTCAGAGTTGATTTCAGTCACGCTGTAAAAGACAATTTTTTGTTCGTAAGAGCATAAAGAGTAATTGGCTTAAATGGCTGATTATTTATACAAACCAGAGTAATGAGTGGATTTCGAAAAGATTTCTCAAATTTATGAAGTAAGTCCTAAAACAATTTTGCAGTTAAAAAAACTAACTTTAGTGCAAATTAATACCAGGTTGTGTACGTTATTGGCTACCTCTTTTACACATGCTTCGTTAGTATTTTATTTTGATTTGTCCAGTTCCTCATTGTGTTTCAACTGTCAAAGATAAAAATTATTGAGCAAATTATTGAAGAGTGGATTTATTGCTATCCAAGCAGAACCCTTTCAGAAGAAAAGATTGAGATCCTAAAAGAACAACATTATCAAAATTTAAGTGATGATATGAGAGGTGTTGTAAGTGGGATAGTTTCTGCCCCAGCATGGATTTGTCGCGAGATTGACTTGGAAGAAGGGGCTAATTGGTACTTAGTAGTTGCGACTTGCTTGGATTTAATCCACTCCAATAAAGGTGGGGAAATAATCACTAAATATACTGATCATTTTCATAATAACCTTGGCTGATCAATAATTTTCTAGTTATTTCAGCTCCTAACTACCTAATGGCTGATATTAATAACAAGATTAATTGGTTTTCAACTTAACTTTTACCTTCTATATTTTTCGATAACTTTAAGAAAACAGTGATTTATGTATTTTATTGATTTTTTATACATCAAGAGATCATCCTTTTTAGCTATAAATGATTTTTATTTTAAACCTAATGTGGTCTAACATTCGTCTTTCTATTTATGGCGTAACGGCAATAGCCGGATTGATTTGGCCTTTTTACTTTATAGCAAAATTTGTCAGTCAAGTACAAAGTGGTTCTGTTGGAAGTTCAGTTATCGAAATAGCTAATACTTTCATTGATGGAGCTTGGGCAACACCAACATCTGGTTTCGTTTCTGCTGATACAGCAGTTTTATTAATTGCAATATTTGCTTTCTATGCTGCTGAGGGGAAAAGATTGCAAATAAAATTGTGGGGTATTTACTTCCCTCTTACTTTTCTGATTTCATTAGCTTTCTCATTTGGTGTTTTTATGTTTATGAGAGAAAGAACAATCAATGGTGATTAGAAAACTGAAGATTAAGATTATAATATTTGGTTTTAATTATCGGTCATTATTCGCTTTATAAGACAGGGTTTGGCATTTTGATTTGCGAAACGCATGAATCTGTAAAAAATCTCTTTGTGATCATCAAGAGTAAACAGACTCTATAGAAGTAGATTGAACATGTTTTTTTGAAACAGCAACAATTAGTACTCTAGAAGTTATTCTCTCTTCTTAGTATTAAATACATCCCTGATTTACTTGAAATTATCTGACAATAATGAGTCAGGATTATTAGATCTGAATATAGCCTGACCTACTTCTACATCTTTGGTTTTTGTAGGGGATTTTTCTGGTATAACTCTTTCTTCAACACCATTAAATAATTGGATTGCATCATTTTTATTTACTTTGCTATCTTTTTACTTTAGATGCTTTCACGAGAGATTATTTTGTGAAGACATTGAATACGTCGACATGTAATCGATATTACTGGCGGGAATGATCTAAGAATTCATGTAAATTAGTTAGAAGACTAAAAATTATGTACTTTAAAAATATCAATAAGTTAATGATTAAAATATTTTCTAAGTTAATTCTTTTTAGGTTTTCTACTAAATCATGAATAAATATATTGAACAGCCAATTGTTATCCTTGGTGGTTTCTTGATTGAAGGTAATTCTTATGATGAAATGACACAATATATTAAAAGTCGATCAAATAACAAGGTAGTAATAGTTCCAGTAAATAAAGTTGAGTGGCTTAGCACTAATTGGTCATTTGGTTGGAAGATTATTCTTGATAAAGTTGATAAAATTGTGAAAGAATTATCGGAAGAATCACCAAAAAACAAAGTGACTTTAATCGGTCATAGCTCTGGTGGAATGATCCTAAGATTATATTTATCAGATCTTTTATTTAGTGGAAAGATATACAATGGGAAGGATTACGCTAACTGTCTAATTACCCTTGGAAGTCCTAACCAAGCTAAAAGAGCTACTCATCTTCGTAATTTTGTAAGCTCTAATTTGCCAGGTAGTTTCTATAGCACAGATGTTAGTTATATATCTGTTGCTGGTGAATTAGACTTGAACGGACCTATCGCGACAAAAACCTCACTGAGGTTGAGCAGGTCGTCTTATAGAGCATTGAATGGGAATGGAGACGTTATTGGAGATGGACTAGTTCCTAGAGATTCTGCATTGCTAATTGGCTCAAAACAAGTAGTGATAAAAGAAACAGCACATGGAAAAGCTTTTGGTAAAGATTGGTATGGCTCTAAAAATAAAGTTGAAGAATGGGTGAATAAATCATTGGAATGAGATGGGGGTAATTTAAACAATTTTTTTTACGTATCTGAATATTTCTTAAATAGATATAAATGAAGAACATAAATACACTTAATATGTAGCAATTAATCAAACAATGAGATAAAAAAAAAACTATAGTAGAAATTTGGTTTCTTGATATGGAATTAGATCCAATTACTAAATGGTTAATTCGAATTTCTTCTTCTATGATAATTTCGTTAGGATTAATTCTGATTATTGCAATACCACTAATAGTTTTTAAAACGAGCTCTTTGATTTATTTAACAAAAGAGATCATTCAGAGTGATGTGAAAGATATTCTTACTGGATTGATAGCAAAAATTTAGAATCTACTATATATAGTTGAAATAATAGATACAAATTATCTTTAAAATCTTACTTTAATAATGAAGAGAATATGTTTGTTTTTTGTTCTTATCTTGTTATTTTAATAAGTTGTTAGTAGATGCACTTTTCTAGAATGAGAAATAGAAAGAATATTGAAGATTTAATTACTCGCTCTCTGACAGAAGTTTTGAACAGATCATTATCTCTTGAGAGAGATGACCAAATTGCAATTTCTCAAGAGTTTAAAGAATGGATTCATGGTGTGGCTAAGGAGGAAGATATTTGGGTTGTAAATAATCAAATTAATTGATTTAAAAGCAATTGCTTTGATTCACTTGAGTTAGATAATTGAGATACTGTAAGGTAAAAATGAAACAATATTTTGTTTCATTTCTTCTAGACTTTTTTAGGCTACAGGAGCGAAAATTGAAAATTAATAACAGAAGTCTAAGAACACATATGTTTTTGTCATTGGCTGATTCTATATTCTTTAAGAATCGAGCGGAATGTTTTAGTAATAGTAAGCTTCATGCCTTAGATCAATATTGGAGTATTAACAACTCACACCCCATGCACCAGCAAATTCATGAAATAATTGAGAATATATTAAATAGTAGAGGCGAAAAGAGTATTAGGCAGTCAAGGTTAGATCTCATTAGGAATTTTGAAAGATCCTTATCACTCTCAAACCCTATGGGTCGCTTGAGTGCAAATATAATTTCTTTTATTTCATATTTTGTTTTTTCTAGCATTGATCAAAATAACCTAAGAATATTAAAATGAGTAATCAATATCAATCTTTAATAGATGCCAGAAATCAATGGGAGAGTGATATAAACATGTACAAAGATTTTCTTAAAGGAGATACTAAAACTTTTGAAGGTAGGTACGGTGCAGAAGAATATATTGCTATGGCTGAAAATAGATTGAATGATATAAACCAAAAATTAAGGGAAATTGAACAAGAAAATCTAGAGAAATAAATTAATCTTTAATGTGATAAATATAATTTGACTGTGTATTTGATTTTTCATTTTTTCCAATTAGTAGATAAATAATTGATTCCCACATGATTAAAAAAATTTTGTGGACTATATCCTATTATTCGAATTTAATTAACTTATAAGATACAACTATAGTAGTAGAATTTAACCATGAGAACAAAATTTTGTACATTCAGTTCCTTCTTATTGATTTAGAGGAAATCACGAACCACCCAAGCATGTGATCTGGGGATTGATACCTGTCGTTAATTTATCTGCCATACGTAGTGCTAAAGCAATAATCGTCAGGCCATGTCCAACACTTGGACAGCTTGGAAAAATACTTGAATCAACAATATATAAATTTTCCAGATCATGGCATTTGCCATTTTGATCTACAACGGAGGATTTGGGTGATGTTCCCATTCGACAAGTACCACATGCGTATCCAACTACACTTAGAGGGGCTGCTCCTCTTGGGTGTGTAGGGGTTCTTGTTACTTCAGTTGTTTTTATGTCCCGCTCGACCTTATTTAAAGTATCTAACCATCTATAAACAAGTCGATCATGTGCTTCAAGATTATTATGTAAATAGTTAATTCTGATTTTATTATCGTCAACCCATACTCTATTTTCAGGGTCTGGTAATACCTCCGTCATTGCCCACCAAGTAATAGACCTAGAAGCTAGTCGTTTAAGACCAAAATCTGGTATTAATTTTGTAATCAATGATAGTACTGGTGGAGATTCGGCAAACAATGCATCTTTCAAGACTCCGCCACCAGATTGAATATGCCCAAGAGGGAAATTTACATTTTTGTCTCCCCAGTAGTAGTCATTAATACCAAATGATCTATTGAAAAGACCATTATTTGGCTCACTAGCTCTTTGCAAAATACAAGTTAGTTGAAGATTCATCAAATTTCGACCTACTTGACCTGAGCTATTACTTAATCCATAAGGATGTTTTACTGTCCTAGAGTTCAACATTATTACGGGTGTATTAATAGCACCAGCAGCTAAGACAACAATATCTGATGAGAACAACCATATATCTTCTTCTAATTTTACCTCTACACCTTTAATTGCTTTACCACTTGGATTGACATGCAATTTTAAGACATTGGCATTAGTTTTTACTTCTAGTCTGCTCTTATCTGAAGCATATAAACCAAATAATTGAGCGTCTCCTCTAGGGAAAAAAGAACAATTTTCATAATTATCATTGTCTTCTTTTAATGAGTCAGGCCAGCTTATTGGCAAGTCATATGGGTGGCATCCATTCCTAATAAGTGACTCTCTAATTAACTCTAAAAAATTTTCTAATTTTCTTGGAGCATTATTGTATTTTCTTTTACGTGGGGGATCTGTTGGGTCTATACCTTCTTTACCATGAACATTAAATAATTTTTCGGCATATTCGTAGTATGGTTCAAGGTCTTCATAACTAAAGGGCCAAGATGGAGATATTCCCTCTTGTAGAGGCGATGAAAGAAAATCTTTTTCCCTCATTCGTTGTAATACCGCACCCCAAATCTTTGTATTACCTCCAAGTGAATAGGCAGTTTGAGGAGCGAAAGGATCTCCATCTGGACCAAACCACTTTTCTCCTAAAGGGTGATATTTTGTTTTTTTAAATAAATCAGTACCTTTTATATTTTGATCTTCAAGAGGTAATTGACCTCCACGTTCAAGTAGCAGTACCCATTTACCTTGTCTACTTAACTCACTTGCAAGAGTAGAGCCTCCCGCCCCACTCCCAACAATTATACAATCATAATGATGATCATCTATAAACATTATTTTCGATATTTCTTTTGAACCTGCATAGTTAAATGAGAATTATTGCCACACATAAATTAATATAAATAATATAATCCAAATTACATCCACGAAGTGCCAAAATAGACTTATTGATTCGACTCCCATTTCACCTTTTTCATAATTTCCAGGAATAAATGAACGAAATAACATTAAACCCATTAGTAATATTCCTGTAATAACATGTAAACCATGGAAACCAGTTAGTAAATAAAATAAACTACCAAATACACCACTGCTAAGGCTAAATGTCAATTCAGACCATTCAACATATTGACCATAGACAAAATATGATCCCATTAACATTGTAATTAACCAAACGATCCTAAATCCCCAATAATTCTTTTTATGTAAGTATCTTTCAGCAAAATATATAACGAAACTTGAGCTAACTAAAACGGCTGTGTTGATTAACGGTTCTCTTACTGCAATACCAGTTACGCCGTCAGGATACCAAGTCGGTGCTGAAATTTTTAAGACACCATAGCCAACAAAAAAAGCAAAGAAAATAATACTTTCTGAGCACAAAAAAATAATAAAACCTGTTAAATTATGTCCATCATGTTTAACATGACCAGGTGTGTGAAGTAGTGATTCCGATTCTGTTGAAGTCATTTAGGTTTCATCTAGGGCTTTTTTAACATAAAATGCCTCATCAACAACAAAAGGTTTGTTTAACCCATAACAGTAAGGTTCATTAAGTACAGTTGGAATATCTTCTTCAAAGTTCTCATGAGCAGGTGGTGATGGTAATAACCATTCAAGTCCAATAGCATTCCAAGGATTGGGAGGTGCTTTTTTACCTCTAGACCATGAACTAACCATATTTAAAATAAATGGAATAGACGCGACACCAAGCATGAAGGCTCCGATACTCGCAATAACATTCCAAATAGCAAACTCTGGATCATAAGAAGCAACTCTTCTTGGCATACCTAGTAAGCCAGCCCAATGCAATGGCAACCAATTAAGTGTTGCTCCAATAAAAGTTAAAGCAAAGTGAACCTTGCCCAGCCCTTCATAAAACATACGACCAGTAAATTTTGGGAACCAGTGATATATTCCTGCAAATATTCCAAATGCAATTGTATTGAAAATTATGTAATGAAAATGAGCAACAACAAAATATGTGTTCCCAACATGAATATCAATTGGGACTGTTGCAAGCATTACACCAGTAATGCCTCCAAATATAAAATTAAAAAGTCCCCCTAAGCAGAACAACATAGGTGTATTCAATCTTAAATTGCCACCCCAAAGAGTTGCTATCCATGCAAAAACTTTAACCCCAGTAGGAACAGCGATTAACATTGTTGTAAACATAAAAATATTTCTCATCCACATTGGTGTACCTGTATAAAACATATGATGTACCCAAACGACTAGAGATAATATCGTTATGCCAAAGGAAGCTACGGCTACAAATTTATAGCCAAATAATGGTTTACGAGAATAAACTGGGAACAATTCGGAAAATATACCAAATACTGGTAAAACCATCACATATACAGCGGGATGAGAATAGAACCAAAAAAAATGTTGAAATAAAACTGGATCCCCACCTGTTTCAGGATTAAAAAAGCTTGTTCCAAAATTAAGATCAAAAAAGAGCATTATTGCTGCACCTGTAAGTGCTGGTAACCCAAGTAGTTGAAGTATTTGTGCAGCCAATACAGTCCAAATAAAAATAGGCATTCGAAAAAACGACATACCTGGTGCTCTCATTCTTATAATCGTTGTCACAAAATTAAGGGCACCAATAATTGATGAAACGCCCGACAATCCAATTGCTGTTATCCATAACATCTCACCATTGAAGAAAATACCAAGCGGATTTTGAATGCTTACTGGTGGGTAGGACCACCACCCAGAGGATGCTGGGCCTCCTGGAACAAAAAAGCTTGCAAGTAATACAATTGAAAAAACTGGCACTAGCCAAAATGCAAGTGCATTTAATTTTGGAAATGCCATATCCGGTGCACCAATCATTGGTGGTACCAATAGATTTGTTAGTCCACTAAGTACTGGAAACAAGAACAGAAAAAGCATTACTGTTCCGTGCATTGTGTACAGACCGTTATAAACACTTGGATCAAAGAGATCTGATGGTGGTGTGATCAATTCACCTCTTACTAACATTCCAAGTAACCCACCTAATAACAAGAAGAAAAGAGCCGTTACTATGTATTGGATTCCAATAACCTTTGCATCTGTATTAAATCCAAAAAATCTTCTCCAATTATTCGGAGCTCCAGGTACCGGATGGGTGGCTTTTAAGACACGTTCGTCGTAATTAGTTATTGTCATAAATCAAATCTATCCTTCATGTTGTTGCTGATAATCTCCAGGCTCATTAACCAGAGGTGCTGATTTTGGAGGTACAGTTGCCCAGCCTCTATTACCTTTTTCTAATCGTTTTTTGTAAAGAATACCAGCTTGATTTAAACCACTAACAGGTACTTTTTTTACAGTCTTATTTATCCATTTTTGGTAAGAATCTTTTGATTCAACAATTACATTAGTTTGATTTTCAGAAAAATATGTTCCACTGAACATCGAATCTCTTAGACGATAAACACCAGATCTTGTTGGTGTGAGGCTATATTCGATTACACTGCCTGGAATAATATCCTGTTTTAATCGAAAGGCAGGAATATAGAAACCATGTAGTACGTCCTTAGAAATCAATCTAAAGTTAATCTTTTTATTGATAGGTAAATGTAACTCTGAGCTGGAAAAACCTTCAGGATATACAAACTCCCAGTTCCACTGTCTAGCTATTACATCAATGGGTGCATCACTAAGTTTTATTCCAAGTTCAGAATTTTCAATTAAATTTTTTTGTGGATCATATTTTGATTTTGATCCTAAATTCTTTAGGGTGCTATTAACATTAGTTGAGTAAATTGCAATTGCAATAACAAGCAAAAGGGGAATTACTGTCCAAACAATTTCTAAATTTGTATTTCCCTCTATGGGCTCTCCAAAACTTTCATCATATTTTGGAGCTCTATTAAATATTAATACCCAACCAATTACACCTGAGCAGCCAAGAAAAATAAAAGTTCCAATTCCTGTTTCAAAAGCAAAAAGATTATCTACATATGGAGCTGCTGCTGATGCTTGCACTGGAAGCCAAGAATATGACCAATTTGCCATTAATTTACTAATAAGCAAATCAACAAATATTGCTATTGATATGCCAACAATAGATATAAACCTCTGATTAAAAATTTTTTTTACTAACGGATTCATTATAAAATATCTGTAAGATCAAGTCCTTTAACTAAAAGTTGATCCGCTGTAATATGGACACCAAAATCACTTGCCAACCATGCTCCTAAACTACCATGTAATCCCATAATTAACAGAATGATAGTACCTGAAAATAAATAAGCCCAAGAGACCTGTCTTCCAAAATCTTTTCTAAAAACAAACCTCTGATAACCTCTCCAAACGGTCATAGTAATTAAAATAAATAATATTAAAACACCTCCTACCCCATGCCAAAGCATAGTGGTAATAGCTCCTTGTCCAATAATACTTTTTATCCCGCCTATTGGCACAGCTAAAAGCATTTCAAAGAAGCCTGTAGCAACTGTAAAAAATGTAATAAAGGAAGCTGCAAGTATGTTATACCAACCAACATCATGAAAACCCACTCTAGTCACCGGAAAAGCTAGAAATCTAAGTATTCTCTTCTCAAAAGGATAAAATGCTCCTGCAAAATCAAAAGCTATAGCAATAGCAAATAATCCAATAGTTAAGTGAACCAAGTTGGGATGAATTGGTATTTTATAGGGGAGGTCATTAGGACCTAATGAACTCTGTATCTCTGTGATTGGGGATGTAATTTTAATTAAAATATTATTAATAATCATTATATTATTCCATCTCTTATGGCATTAACTACTGGAACAGTATGTAATCCATAAATCCAAACAAGTTTATCACCTAGATAAACTTGAATACATACAATAAAACATAGCATTATGTCTACAAATAAAAAACCTATTGATAGATTATTAGGGTTATTTTGCCGTGAGACATAACGCCAGCCAGTTATTATTGAGAGAATAGCTGCTAATGACCAACCAATCGTACTGTGATAGTTCAGAATATCTTTTGAAGATCCATAAGGATTTGCTAATCCAGCTTCAATTTGACCAAAGATTATAGCAATAAAAATTGCTATCGTCGCAACTATTAAATTAAGAAAACTAACCTCAAAAAGATTAGATCTTTTCGAAAGAATGCCAATAATATCAAAAACAACTGCTATTAAAGTCATTGCAATAACAAAGTGAACAATTATTGGATGTATTACATCGATCCAAGGTAGGTTCTTTTCATTTAGTGCTGGCAGCAGACTCATTACTACTGAATCAAGCAGTAAATACATAGCATGTTAATTCAATAAAAATGTTAATGGTTTGCTTTTTATAAGGTTGGTTTCGTCGAGAAAATATGACATTAAATTTTCTGATAGAGACTTTCTATAAGTTAATTTTATGATTGCGGGTAAAGCCTAGCTATCTTTTCTTTTTGCTCCTTAATTTTTTTATCTGTTGTCGAAAGTGATTTGCTTGAATACATCTCTCGAATTGAGATATATCCTACATAGAACATCATCATTGAGAAAATGAACCCTGTTACTAAGATAAGGATTCCTAATACACTCTGCGGAGCAAGAAATTGTAATCCCAAAGTTTCAGCTAAATACATCAATTAAATAACCACCTATTAAAATATTATAAAAAAACTCAGATAAACCCATAAAAAAAGATTCATTTGAGGAGTAAATTTAATACATAAAGCATGTTTTGATTTTGAATTAGGTGATTTCACTCTATTAGATATTTACTTGATGATGACAATATTATTCTTTGATTTTTAGAATTGATGAAAGCATACAAGATCTTCTCAAGGGTAAAAAGCGAGAATGATTTTAAAGATATTGATAAAAACCTATTAAAGGGCTTCGAATGCAGTCAATTTAGTTGTGAAAATGCAAAATTTCTTACAATGATTAAGGAACAAACTATTTCAGCTATTTATAATAAAAAGTATTTGACGATAAAATCATAAAAAAAATCGCCAAAATAATTTATTAATATTAATCTTTTTATAGAAAAATATATTAAAAGTTAATTTGTTCTATTTTATTCAAGGTGAAAAATAGAAATTCACATGAGAGAAACCCTAATGTATTATTTATTGACTGTAATTATATAAAAAAATATAGTCCAAAATATTCTTTCAACTATGACGTAGAAATTTTATTTATTTGTTAGGTGTATTTTAAGTTTAATCAAAATAATAAATTATAAAATTATGATATTGATTTAGATGATAAAAAAATAGAGAGGGTTGACTCAATACCAAAATCAAATAAATTTCTAGCTATATCTTCCCCCGTTATTTCGAGTTATTTTGTACATCAACGCTATGCAAGATAAATATGTAGAAAAAAAGAATTAGCTTTTTTGTTTAATTTGTATAAACTGCAACTTCTAGAGTATAAATTGTTCGAGAAAAACACTTTGATATCAATTATATTAGAAATAAAAATAATGACATGGATGAATTAATAAATCCACAAACAACCAGTAACTCTGTAAACACTGGGGAGTATAGAATTTTCTTTAAAGGTATATGGACTGGGGTATTGATTTCTCTGATTGTACATTATTTTACAAATCACTAATAATTTGATTTGTAAAACTGATTTAGAACGGTTTTAAGACTCCTTTTCCTTCCTCATCTTTTTCCTCTGTTGGATTGGAATCCATAGGATTATATTCAAACTTTCCAAAGAAACCAGACATAAGCCAAATTATTGCAGTCCCAATCGCAATTATTAAACTCCCAAAACCTAATATAAAAAGACCCTTAAATAATAAAATCAAACCTGCAGTTACAAGAGTTAGAGAAAAATTAAATAAAATTTGTGGATTCATTGAATTATTTTATTTTGTTTGATTTATTTTAGGTCATAAACCTTTTTAATCCTTGAAATTAATAGCTGTATCGATAATATTTGTCGGCTAATTGTTTTATTTAATAAGCTCATGTCTATCATATTTTACCCTATGATTAATTAATTTGAATCTATATTTTATAAACTTATGTATTATTCCATTAAGGATTAATTTACGTGGAAGTTATTTATAAAGTGAAATCAACACAAGATAGATATTTTAAATGCTAGAAGTGTTGTCATGAGCATGAGCAATTGAAGACTCCAAAAAGAATTTTTATGGCAGTTCTAACAGATGATCCTTTTGATAATACAAAAGTTAGTGTTCATCAGAGCTGCTTTTCTAATAGTAAATAATATAATTTTATTTTTAAAGTACTAATTTAAGATTCTTATTGGCTAACAATATACTCAAAAATAATTACCTTTGAATTTTTATCATAATTTTAGTTCAATCATGTCCTTCAATCTATATTTATTAAATTTGTAATATTTGTACATTGCATAAGCATCTAAATGCCTATCGTAAAGTTGTAATATTTTTATTCAGGTGTTTTATAAAAAGTTTCTAAATTTATTAAAAGAAAAGAATTGGTTCAACGCCACAGTTCTTTTAGTATTTATTGGTTTAATCATAGTTTTGTCCTTAAGTAGAGGTTCCGTTGAGCTTAGTAGTGAAGAAATATTCAAGGCTTTTTTACGACAAGGCGACATAACTAACCAGATCATTTTTTGGGAACTTCGACTACCTAGATTAATTGCCTCATTACTAGTTGGCTCTGCATTAGGAATGTCGGGTGCTCTCTTGCAGGGAATGCTTAGAAATGGCTTGGCAAGTCCGTATTTGCTTGGAATTTCTGCAGGTTCAGGTTTAGTAATTGTTTTGTTAATTAGCATGGGTTTATGGTTATCTTGGATCCCAATTGCTGCTTGGATTGGAGCTATTTTTACTACTTTGATTGTCTATTTTTTAGCAAAATCAGGTACTTCTATATCAGTTGAAAGATTGATTCTTGGAGGGGTTGCTCTAAGTAGCCTTTTTGGGTCTATACAGTCAATGCTACTTCTACAAACTGAAGATGGAAGAGTTCAAGCTGCTTTAACTTGGTTGATAGGTAGTCTTAATTCAAGAGGTTGGGCTGAAATCAAGTTGGCTGCTCCACCAATCGCCTTTGCTTTAGTTGTGGGTTTGTTACTCTCTAGGCCATTGAATTTACTAGGCTTGGGAGATGAATTGTCAGTAGGGTTGGGGAATTCTTTATTTCGTTCAAGATGTTTGATTGGTGCATCGGCAACTCTTTTAGCTGCAAGTTCAGTTAGTGTTGGTGGTTTGATAGGTTTTGTAGGTCTGATTGTTCCCCATGCCGTAAGATTTTTATTTGGAACAGACTATAGAGTTGTTCTTCCATTCTCTGCATTGTTAGGTGCTTTAACACTCAGCGCAGCTGATTTAATTGCAAGATCAGGGACTATTGAATTGCCTGTGGGAATCATTACATCATTATTAGGTGCTCCGATTTTTATAGTCTTATTGTATAAAAGACAAAAAGCTTTATCTAGTTTGAGATAGACGTAATGACACTAATAACAAAAGATTTCTCTACCGGTTATGAAGAAAATAATATTATTAAATCGATAAGTCTCTCATTGGAGAAATCTGAATGGTTAGGAATTGTTGGAGCTAATGGATCAGGCAAATCCACTTTCTTAAAAGGTATTAGTCGTATACTTGATGCATATACTGGCACTGCTTATTTAGACGGACATGATATTCATCATGCTTCCACAAAAGAAATTGCAAAAAAGATTTCTGTATTACCTCAGCATCAAAGATCTAATTTAACTCTAACTGTATATGAACTGGTCTGCCTTGGACGTTCACCCCATAAGAAATGGTGGGAACTAGACCTTAATGAAAATGATCATTCTAAAGTTGAGAGATCCATTGAATTGACTGATATGACAGCTTTTAGAGATAAACCTGTTGATATATTATCTGGAGGCCAAAGGCAAAGAGCTTTCCTTTCTTTAGCTCTTGCTCAAGATGCAAAAACACTTTTATTGGATGAACCAACGACTTTTTTAGACCTTCGCTATCAACTTCAATTCTTAGATCTACTTAAGAAAATTAATCAAGAACAAGAAATTTCAATTATCACTGTTATTCATGATTTGAACTTAGCAGCGAGATATTGTGATCGGATTGCAGTACTTAAAGAGGGCCAATTATTAGCTATTGATTCACCAAGGAAAGCGCTCAATAATCTATTGATGAAACAAGCATTCCAAGTTGAGACGTGCCAAATAGATACTCCAGTAGGTTTTCAAATTTGCACAATTAAATCTGACTAGTCAGAACTAGTTTTACAGCATATCTTTTTCCAGTATATTTTGTTGCCAATGAATTGCTCAATTAATACTTTCAACTCCTAGCGCCAACTAGATGAGTATTTTTACCGACCAATTTGTATAATTGGCTACCATCTTTGAAAGTTGAAATTCGATTATTGCCTTATAAAAAGCATGTATATCTTGTTGTGTGAGGCAAGGGTGAAATTTTTTCGTGACCTGTTGGTAATCCCAGCAGCAGTTTCTTTTGCAGTACCAGTAGCTGCTCAAATAAATTTTGAAAAAGAAAATTCCAAAATAAATCAGCAGGAAGTATCTCAAGAAATTGCATCTAATGGATATTTGATTGCTGATTCAAATCCTGAGAATATAAAAGAGGATTCTGACTCTCTTAAGATTACTGTAACTGGAACAAGAAATGAAAAATTCGTAGACGATGTACCTTCTTCTATTGACGTTATAGATATATCAGATGAGAAATATCGTGGTTTTACTGAATTAAAAGATCTTTTAAGGTATGAAACTGGTGTTTCAGTAGAAGTAGATAGTTATATACCTTATAGTGCTGCATCTGCTGTTGAAGGTAATGTAAATATACGAGGGATGGTTGATAACAGAGTCCTATTTACTCAGGATGGAATACGTCTGCCAAATGCTTTTGGTTATAGTGCTCCTCTTGCTTATAATTATGACCGTGGTGACTTTGTTGACTTTAATACAATTAAAGCAGTTGAGATTGTTAAAGGACCAGGATCAACACTATTTGGAAGTGATGCTTTAGGAGGAATTCTTTCTTATAGGTCATTGCAAGCTAGTGATCTTCTTGAAACAGGAGAAGATTTTGCTATTGAAATACCTGCTAGCTATACGAGCTTTAATAAAGGCAAAAATGGTGCAATTAGAATCGCTTTTAGGGATGAAAAATTAGGATCCTCCGCAGTTGCTGTATATAGTTATTTAAATTCTGAAGAATATCTACCAAAGGATTTTGCCGATAGGGACAAATGGATAAATGATGTTGAAAGAAATGGTTCAACAATCTTCGTTAATGCTGAAAAGGAAGCAGGAGAGAATAAAAAGTTTGGATTGATTTTAGAGAGAGTACAGAGAGATACAGAGAGTACTAAGCCGGCAAATACGTTAACAAGTTATGGACCTACTCTTTCTTATACGAAGCAATCGCAAGATGTAGATGTCACCAAAGATAGGCTTGTTTTATCATATAAATATGATAACCCTGAAAAAATCTCAGGCTTTAATAGTTTTATAGCTAAGGGCTATTATCAAAATGCAGAGACAGATGATCTTTGGGATGATAATAGACTTTCTGGTTTTGCTCGTACACCACAACTAAGAATATCTGACTATCAATTAAAGGACGAAAGTTATGGTGCAGATATTCAATTTGGTTCAAGAATAAACAATCATAAGCTTACCTATGGAATTGAAGCCTCAACAACCGACAATTCATATCTACAAGAAAGATGGACTACAAATTTACTTACGGGTGTTGTAACTCCTGATCACAAAAAGAGAGTTCCAGATGGCGAAACCAAACGAATTGGAGTTTACCTACAAGATGAAGTAAGAATCGGTAAAGTTGATGTTACAGCTGGTGTAAGATTTGAAAATACAAAGATAGACGTTGAGACAGACGCGATTCATACAAAGTATTGCTCAGGAGATGGAGCATATACTTGTTTGCTTGGAGAACTTGACGTTAACGCTTTAACTCCAAAAATTGGAGCAATATATGACGTGTCTCCAAATGTTGCATTCTATGGTCAGTATGCTGCTGGATTTAGAGTACCCACTTGGGAGGAGATGAATGCATATCAAGTAAACCTTTTTGCTAGTCGCTATGGACAGCCGTATCAAATCAGACCCAATCCAGATGTAGAGCCTGAAAAAAGCAACAGTTTTGAGATAGGACTAAGAGGAAGCACTGAACGAAATAAATTTAGATTGGCTACATTTATAAATAAATACGATGATTTAATCGGAAGCTCTTCACTTGGCAAACAAACTGTTGATAATGTCCCTAATGTGAATGTTTCAAAAATAGACAATGTAGGGAAAGCTACTATATGGGGTGTTGAACTTAATAATGATTTTAAATTAACTGAAAATAAAAATGGAAGAATTTCCGTAATAAACTCAGTTTCTTATTTGAAGGGTGAAGATGATGAAGCCAACGAGCCATTAGATGATATTGATCCATTTAAAGTAGTAACTGGATTCCAATTCTCTAATCCTAATGAAACTTTTAATGCTGAGTTAATTGCAACATACGTAGGTGTTGCTCGATTGCCAGAAAGTGATACCTATTACAAGCCTGATGCATATACAGTTTTTGATCTCGTTGGGGCATATCAAGCAACTGACTCTCTAAAGCTTGACTTAGGCGTTTATAATCTAGCTGACAAAAGATACTACAATTACCAAAATACTAGAACAGTAAGTCCCACAGCTACAGCTATTGAACGTTACTCTCAGCCAGGTAGATCGTTGAAAGCAGGATTTAAATATAGCTTTTAAGACTACTTAATAGTTTAGTAAATTAAGTTAAAATCAATTATCCATGTTTAAATTCAATAGAGGTTACCTTACTTCAATAATTTTATTTGCATCATTATTATTTAGTAGTTGTTCCACTAACTTAAGAGAAAAATCAAAAAATGAAATTGAGTCTACTAAAGATTATCAAACGATTAATAAAAGAGTAGTTGCACTAACTTCTTTGACCTCTGATTTGGTTGATAGACTTAGTCCGGAATCTCTAGTAGGGATACCGGGTAGTCGTTTGTTGAAAAGTAAAGAACGATTTAAAGAAAAGATTATTGTTAGTCAAGGAAGAAATCCACCTAATCTTGAAAAGATAATTAGCTTAAAACCAGATTTAGTTTTAGGTGCTAAGGGATTTCACGATAAAGCTTTATTTCAAATAAATCAGTTAGGAATAGAAACCATATCTACTGAGATAAAAAATTGGAATGATCTTGAGTTATTAACTGAGGAAATTAGCAATTATTTAGATGTAAATAATCAACCTTTGTATTCATTGGCTCCATACTGTAATCAATTTCCTGAGAAAGTCTCTAGTGATTCCACTATAGTTTTGGTTAGTAGTTCACCACTACTCTCCCCAAATAATAAAAGTTGGGCTGGATCGTTATTAAGTAAATTCAATATAAATAATCTAATAAGAGATCTTCAATCAAAAAGTGGTTTTGATGGTTATGTGACTTTATCTCCAGAAACGTTGCTTGAAAAAAATCCAGATAACATTATCCTTGTAGACACGGGTAATGATATGAAAGATTTATTCTTAACTAAATCCTACACATCAAAATTGAAAGCAGTGAAAAATAACAATATTTTTACTTTTAATTATTATGGTTTAATAAATCCTGGGAGTATCGATAAGATTAATACTGCTTGCGAAAAACTCATCGATTTGTGATTTTTATCTATAATTTTTAATTTTATGTTCATATCTGATGTTTATTTCACTTATTTCATTAATGGGCTTAAATGTTGATTTGATCGCCGCTTGAATCGATGCATTGTCAATTTCTTTATGACCACTTGAGCTAACAATAATTGCATTTTTAACTAGACCATTTGTATTTATTGTGACTTTTACTATTGTAATCCCTTCTAAATCTTTTCTTATTGATTGTTGTGAATAGATAGGTTCAATACATTTTTTACAGATTATTTTTTTTACACCTTTTCCTTTAAGACTTCCTTTTTTAATTTCATTCTTTATATTCTTTGATTTATTCCCCCTTCTCGATGATTCTCTAGTTTTAGGTGACTGAAGAGATGATTTTTTATCGTTTTCTTTTTTATTCTCATTTTTAGTAATATCTTTCTTGGTATTGGAATTTATGGGGACTTGTGAGTTAGCTTTTACTTCATTACTAATGTTTTTAGTTTGATTTTTTTCTGTTTTTTCCTTTTTTTCTTTTTGAGTTTGTTTCTTTCTTATTTTGCTATTTATGTTTTTCTTTATAGACTCTCCAGGGCCTGAAATTATTTTGACTTCTGTAAATTCAATAGGTTTTTCCGTCGTTCCCAAAGACTCATCTGTTTTGATTGATATTAACAATAGAGAATGCAATAATATTGAGGAGATAATTGCTATTTTAGATTTATTTTTTAGAATATAATTTCTAAGCACCTTTGTAAGATATTCTCATCAATTTTGTATACATACTATAATTCTATAATTCATGTATACTTTAAAAGTTTATAAATTAATTAATATGTTCTTTCTCTTCAAAACTGGTGGGTTTGTTATGTGGCCATTATTAATTTGTTCATTATTGAGTCTTTATTGTGCTATTGAGAGAATAATTTTCTGGCGCAATATAAGATGGCATAATAATAACACGAAGGAAAATATAATTAAACATTATTTAAATTCACCTTCATCTTTTTCAGATCTATTGTCTAATGACGAAGCATATCCTTTATTTTCTATTTTATTAAAAGCTCTTAAGTTCGATCAGTGTTCTGATGAAAATTTTCATTTTGCATTGTCTAGTGCACTGCAATCAGAGATTCCTTCATTGAAAAGACACACTAATATTTTTTCAACAGTAATCACTATTTCTCCTTTACTGGGTCTCTTGGGAACTGTGTTAGGCCTCATAGAATCTTTCTCATTGATTACCATAGGTCAGGTTGGAGCAAATAATATTGAAGTTACTGGGGGCATTAGTGAAGCACTAATTTCTACCGCTGCAGGTTTGATTGTCGCAATAGTTTCCCTAATATTTGCGAATTATTTTAAAATTGAATTTCAAAGAGAACTTCCTCTTATAAAAGAATTTCTAGTAAAGTTTGAAATTGCTAGAACTAACAAAAGTAATCTAATTTAGTTTATTAACATGAAATTTATTGAGGAAAAAGATTCTGATATAGATAATCAGGGAATAAATATTGTTCCAATGATTGATGTTATATTCGCAATTCTGACTTTCTTTATTATTTCTAGCCTTGATTTAATTAGAATTGACAATATACCTGTTAATTTACCTACAGCAAGGACATCAGAAAAAGTAGAAAAGGAACCATTTATCTTAACTATTGATAATGAAAATAATGTTTTTATAGGTAGTAAACTTATAAATTCTGCTAACATAATCGATTCAATTAGTGAACTTATTTCTGGCACCTCTAATAATATTTTAGTTATTTCCGCAGATAAAGATGTTTCATATGGAAAGGTCGTTGAGGTTCTTGATCAGATACGTTCTATAGATAACTTACGTATTGGCATCTCTACAGAAAAATGACCATATTAAAAATTTTTTTCTATATTTCTTTTTTCGTTATCTAAATGTTATTCTCCTTAATTTTAAGCTTTTTCTAATATATAAGTTTGCTTAAAAAAATTAGAAGTTTTTAGAATTATTCTACTACTTGTTGGAAAAACTCATTTATTTCTTTTTCTTCTTCTTTAGTAATAAGGCACTTTTCTCTTATTTGATTAATTAAGTTATGGTACATATCATTTGAAAACATTTCTTTACTTTGCAATCCTATATATTTAAAGTATGAATATTTAAGCGTTTTCTCATTATCTAATCCATTAAAAAAGTTGTCATTTTTGGCACTGCAAAACCTATCTGCATATTTATCAGCAATTATTATCTGTGATTTATTTAAGCTAAATTCAGCTTCAGAAGCATGAACTTTTGATAAAAGAGCAACATAAATCAATAAAAATGCTATAGTACAATTTAATAAACTTTTCATACTTAAATCATTTCACTTCTTTTGAACTAAGATTAGTAGTTTCTGTATTCTACTGCAACTCTTTTATTATTCATAAGAGCTTTGAGTATATAACCTATTCCATAACACCTGAATAAGTAATGATTGAGATGATAGTTATCTTAGATATCAAAAAAAATTGAATAAATCTATTCAACTTCATGACATTGGGTAGAATAATAGATCTTAGAAAAAGTATTAAAAAAAAATCATTTTATTAGCTTTGATAGATATAAATATTTTTGCTTATACTGGCTCAGATCTAAACGATTTCGTTCAAAAATTTTAAAAAGTGAGTTCATAAAGTCTTATACATTACTGATGAACCATGATGATTAGAAGCTATAAATATACAGGTAAATTCCATAAATTTAAATCTTTTAATTTGCTAGATTCAGAAATCTTTGTTGTCATTATTTATCTCTGAGGAGATGTTTTTTAGTAAATAATATACACTAGTTAGGTGCATTCCTCGCTTAACGTGAATTCGGGTGGTAGGGCTAAAGGTAGAATAAATTTTCTTATATTTCAAACTGTTTTTTTTATGTTATTGAGTTTTCGGCAAAAGCCTTAGCTATGTCTTTCGTTAAAAATTTAGAAACAGACCAGAAAGTGTGTATTCAAGTTGCTCCTTATTAGCCACAATCTGTTGTGGTGCCCTATTCTTACACCAATCTTAGATTGATGGTGAGTCTAGTAGGTATATCTGAGATAATAGCTATATTCATTTAATTCCTGGTTAGCATGGCAAGTTCTTTTGATTGTCTTATAACTTTTCTTCGACTCTTATAAACTCTGCGAGCATCTCAAGTATTACCCTCTTTACCTAGTGGGATTAGCAGTTTTAAACCTTCTTTCTCTTAAATTCCAATGTTTTTAAATGCATGTTAATTGTGCATTATTGTCTTGGACTAGCAAAGCATATAAATGTCTCTCCTTTTTGTATTTATTCCAAAGTTCTTTACTAGGATTGCCGTTTTGTATTTTTCGGAATTCTTCAAACCTGTTGCCATAAGCAGTCACATATTTAAGAGAAAACTTACATTTATTGCCAATTTCAACTATGGGTATTGAATTTTAAAATCAATTATTTGTAGTGAGTCAATTTATAACCAATTCATTTTAATGTTAACTATATCTTTATCTGTTACGGCTGGGGGCAATCACATGGACTCGAATTGCTGTTCCTGAACACAAAATCGAGGAGACCCAAAATGGACTTGACGAATATGTCTTCTTATCAGTGTTCCTTATTGCCATTGCTTTAATGGAAGATTGCAAAGTGCTGAACCATTTAAAGGTGCAAAGTAACTTTTCTAGTGGCCTTGATTACGTTCTTAAAGACAGTGCAATATTTGATACACAAGATTGAATCTTATGCATGATAATTTTTTTGTATTGCCTATTCACCCCCCGTTTGATTCCTCACAGTTGATTTGGTTTTGCTTGAAATTGTATTAGCAATATTGCATAAATTTTAATTTAACGCTGGATTTTCTTAGAAAGCTTTTGAACTGTTTAATTCTTTGAAATTTTTTTACTTGTTAAATTTGACCCTACTTTTAATAATTGGCTACATCAGCAATCTTTCTTCCACCCTTACGAATTTGAATTTTTGTTTTTGGTCTTTATCCTTGGATCACTAACTAACCTCTAAAAGGAGAAGCTACATAGGTCTCCCCGTTATTAAGCTGTGAAAAGTAGGATTTAATTTATAGAGAAGAAAAATAACTAAAAAAAGAAAATTTAAACCAGTAAAGACACCAAACTTTCCACAAGAAAGTGCTGCTTACATCATGGTTGTCAAATCCTGCATCAACACGAAATAATTTTGCTATTTCAGAAAAAGTATTTATTTAGATATAGGCAACCTTTTAATTGTTGTCAGTTAGACATAATAATTAGTTGCAAAATTCTTCTATCTCTGCTCATTTCAATAGCTAATAA
The DNA here is from genome assembly GCF_059772405.1 of Prochlorococcus sp. MIT2304. Classification (NCBI taxonomy): domain Bacteria; kingdom Bacillati; phylum Cyanobacteriota; class Cyanophyceae; order Synechococcales; family Prochlorococcaceae; genus Prochlorococcus; species Prochlorococcus sp. MIT2304. The sequence goes on along the minus strand of NZ_CM186286.1, from coordinate 500,937 downwards.
GACTTTATTTTGTCAATAGATTCTGTCACAAGTAATAAGCTAACTTTTATAAAGTTATCTTATGTGGTTTGAGTGCTGATCGCAAACTTAAGCAAAACGCACTTGTTTAATTAGAAGTTAGGTGTTTGATGATTGAGAAAAATGTAATTGCGATTATTCAGGAGTTCAAAAAGAACTGTTATCTCCTGATAACTTATGTATCCAGTGGGAAGTTACTTGTTACTTGTAATAATAACAAAGTAAAATCCAAGATCAGTTCCAGCATGATTTAAGAAAAAATGAGATTAATTTATCTATTTTTATTTACAGATAGCGAGTTATTCATAGAGGATCTGAAAATTTCATCGATTAAATCTTGACATTGCAAGGCTTTTTAATAAAAAAGACCCGAGGTATAGTGTCCTATGGGCCTGGGTGATTGTTTTTTATTTCTAGCCTCGTTTCTCCAAAGAAGCAACCTCCGCTATATCTGGCGCCTAAGTATGAAGTTTTGTTATGTGAATCTTTATATGGTGTTATGAGAACTTGAATCCCTCTGAATAGTTATTAATGTCTTGTTTGACTGGGTGATGGGTCTCAGTCTTTTGGTTCAAAAAGGTTAAGCTCGGTAATCCAATTGATGCTTGACCTTTAATTCATTTGAAAAAATTTTATGAATCTTGGTTTGCTTTTTCTCGAATCTGTTTCAACTGGAGTGATTACTTCAGAAGAGATGAATTGGGTAACATCTAATCAGCCTCATTTTTCTCGAGTTGAAGAAGCGGCTGCTTTGAAACTCGGTCGTCTATTGGATCAAGGCTTAATTCAAATTGGTTGTCGTATTGGTCGCAATTAAACATTAATTAGACTACCAAAATCGAATCAAATCCTAGGAAGCATTGAATCAGCTCTGATTTCTTGACTTGCTTTATTACGATGACTATTATTTTTTCATCGCTGGGTGATGGGGATCAATCAGAGGATGTTACGAGCTCTTTCTATGATGGCTTTTTTATTGAAGAAATTTTTATACAAACACGTAACTTCCTGAACATGAATAATTAATCCCATAAGGAATAGATACTTTCATTCGCTATTTAAAGGGAGCCCGATGACCTATAAACGATCAGTACCATAAGAAATAATGTCTCCGGAGACAGTATCAGTAACACCTAGCTCAGTTAATAGCTCTATCACAAATCCTCTTACTTCATCTAAGTGTGCAATCATTTTTGGTCTTGCACTAACGAGTTCCTCTTTACTTTCCCAAAGTCCTACAAAGCAATAACTATTTTTCCTTTTTGTGCAAATGTATCTGTCGGACAAGCCTTCGTAAATGATTTCCCATGGAATTAAAAATATTGATCTACGCATACAGGCTTCAACTTGAAGCGAACAACGTTCATAAATTTGGGTGCTGTCATTTCTATCAACCGGCTAGGTAACTGGTAATAACGGTTGAATTATATATATGACCTGTGGCTTCAACAGCTTCTCTACTTGCTTCAAAAAACGCTTTTGCAACACCCTCTTCTGCTTGATGGATAACAACAACTGATTCAGGATCATCTTTGCTAACACCTCTGTATAAAGGTCTTATTGAGTTGGCCTCGTGCATTGCAACAACCTCTGTACTATCAAAACCGTTGGCCCAATCTGCAAACGGAACAGAAATCTTGAATGTAAATACTGTTGTCTCCAGTGCCATCAATAATATTAATAAGTCAACAGAGCATTACATATTTTTACTAAAATTTCTACTAGAAAAGAATCTCTTCAGGCTATGGACAACTAGTAGGTAACGATCTCTTGCGTAGTTACTACTATAAAGATAAACAAAATCCAACCAATTAAATCGCCTAAAACAGCTGACCTAAGTCAGCTCTTCTGGAACCGATAGAAATCGTCTTTCAACCTTTTGTGTTTTGTCAGGTTTAGGAAAAAACTCTTGGATATGGAGTTTGTCCGTTCATTAGTGATGTGTCTATTTGTTTGCAGATATTCATTAATGCATTTAGTCCAAACCCAGGCCCTGAAGGACCATCAATGAATTCCTGGAATTCTTCTATAGAAATGCCCTCTTTTATTTCCCAAATACAGTAGATAGGACCGTTAGCAGAAACAGCATTAGCTGAGTGGTTGAAAAACCCTTTTTCTTTGTTTGCTGTTACAGCCTTATCCCACCCTCCGCTAGGTGCCATGGCTGCGTGAGCGGTTTTCCACCACTTAGAAGAAGTGCCAGCTTTGAATTCGTGATGAACGATAAAAAAGTTAGAGGCCATAGAGTGTTTTTTTTTTGCAGGCTATTCTTAACTTAAAATCGATTATTCAGTTAATTAATCCTGTTTTCATGACTTTGATTTTGAAAAGTTTTTATTTCTGTGGACTCTGATAACTGTTAGTAATCCCTGATTCTTTATGTAAAGCTGAATAGTATTTCTCGCTCAGACCACTACATTTAGTGTGATTTGTGCACTAGGAATGTCAATCGCACTACATTCGTCATTGGTTTACGAAGAAATCGTCGCTCATGCAAACTTAAATATGATGACCAAACTTACTGACTACATAGGATCTTCTGGTATTTCTGATTGTTTTGCAGCGAAAGAGAGAAGCGATGCTTTTCGCAGAGCTTGGATTGCTGCTACTGAAGCAACTCTTGTAGAACGTAAAGAAAGCAATTTACTTCCATTAGATTAGAAATCGTTTTTTTTAAGCTGTAATTATTGTTTAAAGAAATTCTTTTTTATTCTTTAAGAAAACTTTTCAATAAAAAATAGCAGTGTTTTAACTTGACGTATTTCCTCTTGACTTGTAATAAGAAGTTCTTATTCTTAATTCATAACTAATCATTTTTTTATAGGATGACCATTGCGACGTCATACAGCTATGGTGATAGAAGTGTTTTTGATCTTAAGACTCTATTAGAAGCAGTAAGATTCATAATAATTAATTTTATTTTGGCTTTTATCTTGTTTTTCCTTATTGTTGAAGAATATGAATGGAAAATCTTTTCATCTAGAGAAGGAATTAAAGATAATGTTGTTGATTTTACATCATGGAATATAAAAACATTAATTTGATGAATTAATTAGTTGACTTAGCGGAATATTTCAAAAATTTTATTAATTTCTCAAATTGCCAAGAACTTTTTTTGCTAATTGCAATTGATTTCCATCTCAACATCTCCTGAATTTACATTCGTGATTTAGAGATGTTGAAAATATTTAAACAGAAAGGGGGGCTAATTATTACCTTTCAATTTGAATGATATTTTTATGACTTTTTATTCCCTATCCAGTCTTCAGGCTTTTTCATCATCCAATTCATAATTCCGTCACTATCCATATTCCTTGAGCTCAAGCCAAAGGCAACGATAAATAAAATACTAAATAAAATTATTATGGTTAGTAAAAGAGGGTTTATGCCCATTTCAGAAAGAGTAAGACTAAAAAGATATTGCATGATTTGAAAGTGAAAATTCTTTTATTCAAATTTTAAAACTTAAGGTTGTGCGATTGATTATCCATGCCACAAAAGCTCAGATAATTCGTTTTTTTCCATTGAGATGAACTGTTGAAACATTGTTTCTTCGTACAACCTTCTAAGCTCCTTCTCATTTGCTTTATTTGCCATAGCCTTTGCTAAATTTCTCGCTATCTCTTGATGATTAAGCTCCTGTCCCATTTGTGCATAAAAAATTTATGTATTCCTTTCTAGAATTGATTATTTAGTTTACTTCAAAAATATTCACATAATGTATTTCGCATGTATCAAATTTTCTAATTAAATGAATTCGTGGCTCTAAAGATCCATTGAATCATATTTGGATGCGGGAGAAATAGGTTGGGTTCATGCTGCGGAAATCAAAGAGATTGTCAACTTACATAAGCAATTAAAGCAACATCCACAAAAAAACCCCCTCTGAAAGGAGGTTTTTTGTGTCTTAGACCTGAGCTAGCAGTTGCTAGCAGAGCTAAGTCATTAACTTGATGTGGTGAGTATAGCCTATTTTTTAGTCCTCCTCTCTTTTTATTTTCTAAGCATCTTGGCAATTACATCTTTTCCCCAACTGAACTCTTCTTACATCCCATCCACGCAATCTAAAACATTTTCCCATGCTGCCTCATATTCTTTTGGGTCCACTTTTTCAGTCATGCGCAATGAATTATTTTTTTATTAAACCGTCTAAATCTTTTTAAGCCTTAGACCAACTCCGATTTATCTTTAGAATATTACGTCCTCTTTTTTTATGGGAGAAGCTAAAAGAAGAAAAGAATTGGGACTCCCTCCAAGAGAGAAACAAGTTGAGTTAAAGTTGCCTGTACTTGATAAAGAAAATATTCAAAAAAAAGTTAGGTCTTTTTTGTATAAAAATCCAATTGTTCCATTTGTTTTTTATGGCCTTGTACTTGGTGCTTTGGGGTGGGGGCTATATAATCTCGTTAAAGGCTATCAATTAATTAAGTCTTAGAACACTCTCTAGTATTAACAGATTTTGGGGTGTTCAATTGTCTCGAAATACTACTCATTATTTGGCCATAAAAACTACCACAAATGAGAGTTCTTGGTTGACTAAAAAATAATGGATTCCAATTAGATGCAAAATTATCTCCGCCGCACAATTAGTTGAACATGTCCATAACACTTTCAAACGGAAAATAGTAACTTAGGCAAGAGCCTAGAGGCTAGTCCATACATGAATACTCGTCTAACGAAAGACCATTACCCAATAATAGTTGTGAATCCTCTCGTCTTCTTCTTTTTCTTGTAATTCAATAAACGTTCTTTTCCGTATTAATTACTTGAAAGTTGCCGGGCTGTAGGTATAACGAGCACAACTTGAAAAGTTTTATGGCTTTCATTTCTCGTTTGATTAACAAAAGGATCTCTAACTTAATTAGTAAACTTAATATTTCAACTAAAGTTGTTGAACAGTCCCATAACGACTACCCACTAGATGGTATGGGTGATCACCATAGATTCTTGCTTTAAGCAATCACCATAGCTTTCAGAATCGAGGGTGAGTTTGACATTGAGGCAAGATTCTCTTCAGTTGCTGCAACTGGTCTTTAAGTGCATAACAATCAAACAGTAAAAGTAATATGATTGGCTTATAAAATAACTGGAAAGATCTTCTAGTAGACGGTGCGATTGTGGCTGTTTCTCTTGGTGGGTTGGCTATGGTCATTGGATAATTTCCTGCAATTCAATAAATTGCTTTCTTTTCTTAAATAACAATGGATATCAACTATCACTAGCTTGTTGATATTGTTCTTTTATTAGGGGCTTTTTTTCCTAAACGCAAGGAAAGATGATTCAAATCATCGTATCCTCTACACAATCAAACCTACTTATCAATGTTGGTGGAGGTAGTTTCTATTTATTAGGAAGTTTTTCTTTGGTCGATTAGTCACGTTCTTTTTTCCACAAAATCAGTTAATCAGAAAAGGGAAAAAAATTTGAATGAGTCTGAAATTCTAAAAGTTAATCTTTGTAAGACTGTTTTTATTGGCGAAAATGAGTTTGAGAAACCCTCCTCATTTCAGTAGCAAGTGAACAAGATTCTTCCCACCTTTTATGTCGCAAACGTTTATTAAGGCAAAATTAAGTTTGTTTATGGTAAGTGAGTGAAACAAATTTTGTCTAAGCGTGAATAGCGGCTAAAAATAATATTTGAACCTCTCTTTAACAAATGCCCCTAAATAAACCCATTCCTGATTCTGTGATTAATTATTGGAAAAATGTATTCAATAATTTAAGGTCGATATTCAGTGATACAAAAAAAGCCAATTAGTTATGGATCCCATACAAGTCTTAGGCCAAAATGATCTTAGGAGAGAGGTTCAAGTTAAAGATGAAAATACGGCAGGTCAATTGTTAGTTAAAAATACACATTCAAAAGAACGGTATGTAAGAGGAATGTCCAAGAATGCAAAAAAACATTACATCAATAGGAAAGATTGTCCTGTTAAAAATCATTTTCTTGGCCTACCAAAGTGGAGTAGAGAGGAAGCCGTAAAAGCTTTTGATACTTATCTGTGGTCACAACATCAAAAAGATGCGATAGAAAAACCTTTAAAGGATTGGTTTAATGCCAGAGTAAAGGAATTAATGGCTGGACATAACTTAGATCTTATTGATGATATTGATTTTGTAAAAGGGAATAATGATTCTCATGGTTTTACTTTAAAAAATTATATTGAATATCTGGCTAAAGAAATCCATTGAATTAAGCATTCACAGCTTTTAGAGAACTAATACTTGTCTAAGATCTATTCTTCGAACTATAACTGCTACTCGTAAGTCAAAAGAACTAAAAATTTATGATGAATGATTTGGTTTATAAAGTTGTTTACCTTCAGATTTTTTATTTATTTCATTGAAAAATAACTGGAGAGGGCCTTTAAACCAGTCGCTCTATGTTTAATTAATTATTTTTGGAACGCTTTCTTGGCTATTTTTTTTTCGATTACGTAAAAGTTAAATGGACTCTGACTCATAAGTTTAACTAATTATTGAAAACCCCACCTCGAAACTGTCACGTGTCTAAGTATTTGTCCTTAGTTTTGATGTATGTTCCAAAATCACCTGCGAGTACAAGGTCAAATGGCTCAACGAATTAACGTTGTATTAAATTCAATCCCATCAGGATGCAGAGATTTAGCTGAATTTGCTTTCTTCTGCGGAGTAGGTTTTACGTGTGGAAGTTTAGGTCTTATCTGATCTCAAATCAGAACCACGATGTTCGAAACTAAAAAAATATTTTATGTTGTAGCTAGAACATACATTCTCGCCACCTTTCATATCGTTTAAATGACTTTAGATAAATTTTCTTTAAACCTGTAAACAATTTTCGCGGTTAGCCCTACCTCGACCGAACCTCAGACAAACGAATTTTTTTCTACTTTGTACTTATTAATATCAATGCTCAATTCATAAAGCTACCCCCCAATTTCAATGACTACGACCACTTATAAAAAAACAGCCCTGAAAATTTTAGTTCTTTGGAACCTTCCAGCATTACTTCTCTTGGCTGGTGCATTCCAAGTTGGCTTTTCAGTAATGGTTTAGAAACAAATGGAAATGAACCTTTACAAGCCTTTAAGCTTTTTAATGGATTTTACGTGTTAATCCATTCAACAAATAAGCCGATATATAAGTTTTAGATTTAATTGCCTTACTAAAGCCACCACGAAATTTTTTTGTTCATGGTTTTGCAAAAACTTGATTGGAAGTTAAAGAATTTAATAATCATGGTTTAGATGATCTTGGTATTCATTTGAAGAATTACCTTTTAATGTCTCCATATTCTTTAATAATGTTTTTTTTTGGACTATATAAGTTTGTCCCTGATTTCCATCATTTTGTTTTATATCTCTTGTTCAATCTTCAATGCAGTGACTTAGATTGTAATGGAGTAAAAATCAATTAGTCACAGCTTTTTATCTGTAATAAAAGCATCAGCTTGCTAGGAACTCTTAAAACATAAAACCTGAAAACGCACGTTTACTTGTTGATACCCCCCCATCCATAGATCTTTGAATCCATCCTCTTTCATTTATTTGGCATTTGAAATACGTTAATTGAGTTTGTTTGATATATGAACTTTGAAATTGTGATTGCTTTATGAAACGCTCATTAATAATCGCAATATGTTTAATTCTTTTTCCTTTCAGCCCTAGATACTCTTGTATAAATTGGATTAAAATCATTAAACCTAATGGAAAAAGAGTTGCACCCACATGGCAGAACTAATTGAAGTGCTTGGACAATTTGATGTCAGGAGAGATAATGTGGCTACTGAACGTGAAACGGGACAAACTGGTCCGATCTCAATTGATAAAGCTCGAATAACTAATACATTTGGCGGAGATCAATTAAATGCTGCTTTGGATGCAGTAAATAATAAAAAAACATATGTAAGAGGTTATGAGAATCAAGCTATAAAGTTCTATATAAGTAGAAAAGACTGTCCAGTAAGAAATTTTTGTGAGGAATTGGCAGGGCCAAATAAAAGATCAGAAGCAATACAAATGTTTGACGCATTGTTCTGGTCTTCATGGATTGCTTGTAATGAGATGCCAGTGCAATCAAGGGAATGGCTCGATGCGAGAGTGAAAGATTATAAAGATGGAATTAAGATGGATTTCATATGCGATTGTCGAAAATTTAGAGGTAATGATGCTGATAAGACTCAGGCAAGCGAAATGACAAGGGCAGAATATCCTTTCGATTGTCATGGTTATACCCTTAAGAAATATATTGAAGAACAAGCGAAGTAAATAAACAATATTTTTCAATAATTTAATTGCCTTTTAATGACTTCAATATTTTTAGTTTCAATTCTTGTTTTAATTTAAACAATCACCTAAATATATATATTGTTTTTTTAATCTTCAAATTAATTATATCCCCATAACTAATTTCTAGTGTTTTGGAGTATTTGATCTCAGGTCTTAACACTCATACCATGATCATTGAGGGAAGTCCCCCATTCAGCCTTTAAGTCAATGCACTAAGAAAACCACATTCCACCATCTTTGCTTGCTTCTAAGAAACACTTGTTTTGTTCTTTAATACCCTCAATCAAATTTTCAGCCTTGTGCAACTCTATTTTTTGATTGTTGCGAGGTTTTGCTTTTTTTGGCCACAGCCTTGATAGCAATGATCTTGTTCTTGCTCTTGCAAATGAAACCATCGATCAATAGTCCTAGTGATTACAGGAAGCTCATTAACTTCCTATGATTTTTATAGCCTCAAAAAAGAGATTACCCATTATATTTGTTACGAGATAAAGATCACCATGGATGGGGATCTAACTAATGGTGTGAATTTCCCAGATTTATTTTTACTCACATCTTTCCTGTTGTTGTTTTTGTTTTCTTTAAATTAACTTTGCTTAGAGCAAGAGGATGATTTGAGAAAGATCAGCTAGAAAGGGTTAATGAAATTCTTTTTACCGATTTACCAAGATCTTAATGATTACTTTGCTGTAAGGACTAAGACCATATCCCGTATAGCTATAGCTGACATTATGGATAACAGTATGCTGATTAGATGGTATAGCAAAATTTTCGATAGCTATCTACTCGTGAAAGACTTGAAAGGTTTTGGGTATTTTGAATCTGATTACTCACATGGATACGTACAAGCTACCCTTAGATTTAACAAGCTTGCATTGGAGGTTATACGCTTTCAATTAGACCTTCGGGGACTGAATAGAAGAAACACCAGAGAGATTTCTATTATTGAAGATTCAATGAAAAATTAATTAAACAATCCAAAGCCATGTATTTACGACAGCAGCTATGAGTATCATTAGAACAGAACAAAGCTATAGAATTAGAAAAAAGAAATAACTACTTAAATACAGTATATCTTCTAGTCTTATTGAACAAGTTAATCAACTTGAAGTTCAAAAGATCTTTTCTAATGGGAATAAATATTGGATATTATTAATTCGAAACGTATAAATGTCGCCTTAGTGGTAGGGATAATTGGGTCACAGTTTTTAGGTAATGATATAGGCTTCTTTTTAGAAATAAATTACCCTCAATAAGGTTGGGTAGATAAAACAATACTAACTAATAAATTGCGAGTATTCAGGGGGTACAAAGGTACAACGTTTGCATTATTAAAAAGAGATGATCTATCAATTTCTAACGTTTTAAGTCAATCGATGATTAAATACATCTAACTTGATGCGTTTATATAAATCCATGTTGTCTCAAATTAGTATTGTTAGCCAGTTCACATTCAATAATTTAAATGTTGACGATTTAATTGTACCCCCTTTTAATTTGACAGCTAGGGCAATAATCAAGTTTCCTTTTTCCATACCATTTTCTCTCTATGAGCCTCTCGCAATTTAGACATTCATATTTGTGTCTCATGAATACAGCATGTCTATAAGATCTTCTTGGCTCTCCATTAGCTTTGTTTATATCTGCTAATGATTTTGAGACTGTAAATCCTCCTGTTCTGTAAGCTAAAAGAGAGATTTTTTTGATTGATTTGGCCCATTGAGAAATTCTGGTTTTATCAAGATCAAATGGTCTATCGTCTGGATGTATCTTTGCATCGAATAAAATTTCTGAGCGAAGATAGTTCCCTAAACCGGCGAAGACTGCCTGATCAAGCATCAAAGTTGAGGCTTTCTTTTTCTGGAACCTTTTTGACATTAACCTTTTTTCTATTAACTCATAACTACAAGATTCATTTAGGACGTCGGGCCCGATTTTCTTTAAGAATGGATGTTCATCTTCTTGAAAGGTTGGAATTAAATCAATATCTGTTGCTGACCACAATCTGACAGTATGTTTATTTGTTTTGAAAACCACTCTAAGTGCTCTTCTTGAGGTGACTTTTGTCGTATTTAAATTGACTGTCCACCTTCCATATAGTTGATTATGACTATACATTGACCAGTCATTCTTAAATCGGATAAGCATTGCCTTCCCTTTAGTTGTTATGTCTTTGATATTTGTGTTTTTGACTATTTCTTGGTTCTTTCTTATACGTTCGTAGTAAAAATTGCTTTCAATAATTACTTTGCCAACTAAAACTTTACTAATCCTATCTGCAGCGCGTCTAATCTCTGGTCCTTCGGGCATACAAAAAGATCATTATAGGTTCTATTCAATTAAAATGTGCTCTGAAGAAGTTTATGATAAATTGCATGAATAATCTCCTCCTCGAAATTGCTAACTTTTTAACTTCTCTTATATTTATTTTTTCCTCCGATAGCAAATAGTTCTTAATGTAAATTATTTGATTTATATCAAGGTAAATAAGAGGTTCTTATTTGATTCATCTCAACCTTTCAGCCAGAGTACGAGCTCACCTCCTTGGCTTCTCGCTGAAAGCCATTCACCACTTTCTTCTAATGCAATTAGGGCGAAAACTGACTTCTCTTCCGCTGTGGGTTCTCTAAGAGTTTTTCTCAACAAAACATTTGGGCCAGAATGTAGTTCAATTACGTTAAAAAAATACAGTAATGTAGGTCTGTCTCCACTTAAAAAACCAGATCCTGAAAACACTATTGTCAAGATTCCAAATTTAATGGATGTGATAATAGAAAAATTATATAAATCCTCCGTTGAGGTGTCCTTTTTGAACTCTATATTTGCAGAGAAGACTCTAAGCAGTGAACTAAAAAGAGAATCTTTTTCCTCCTCGTCTTTTTTCCATACTGATACAAATTTCCAGTTTCCAATAAGCGAATTCAATCCAATTCCACTTCCTTGATCTTTAGCATTTTTTTCAAGTTTTATAAGCTTTTCTTTGTCTGGGAGTACAATTGAAGTCTGTCTCAATAATTCTTCTTTATTTGATTTTTTTCGAGGGGTGAGATTTTTTTTATCTCTTTGAAGCAAAAACAAAAGTGGTATTGCTGCAATTAATAACACTAAGTCTATTAACAGGAATTTAGTTATGTTCATAGAATAGGTTTCAAATAAGATAATCTGTAGCAGTTATTCCTTAATTAACCTGTAATGGCTTTTACATATACTTAGATATATATGACTAATAGTCAAAATTGATTTAAATAGCCATTTGTTTATCTTGTACTTTTAATAAGATTAAAATGGGCAAAAGGATCTTTAAAAGACCTTAATAAACTATTTTTTATCAATCCTTCCTCCTTCAAATTTCTTATAAAGCACATAGCCAATAAGGAGTAGAACTATCAAAGACAAATTCTGATTAAGAATTCCAATAATTAGATAGACAAATACAGGAATTAATAAAAATCTTTTAGCTGAAAGTTTCTCTTCAGGGCTTAAATTATTCCATTCTAGATACCTTCTCCATTGGAAAACTCTTTTCATTTCTTTTCTCTTTTGCTTTTGACCCTTAAAATATATGTAAAATAAAAGCCTGAGATCATCTAAGAGTTTCATAATCACATCATTCGATTTTATTAATCCATGTTATTAAATAGAATAGAAGTAATTTGAACTAATGAGAGGATAGTTTGAGTTTGGCATTCTAAATCTTCTTTTGCATACTGAGTTGTTCCCAAATATCCATAGATTCTTTTATCAAATAGTGGCATCTTCATCACTGAGAGAGGAATGGAAATCTCTCATTAGCTTTAAATATCTAAGTCTTAGTTTTCCCATTTTTAGCTCTCGATCGATCTAGTCAAGAGAGACTTTATTATTGAAGGTTGAGTCAGAGAATTTTGAGTTAAATTGCGATGACTACTAATTGATAATGATTTCATTGAATTGGTGGCGAGAAAAAGAAAGGATAGTATTTGGAGAAACTTAATGTCTCTATTTGGGAAAGCCCCAACGTTCCTTTATTCTGACTTTCCTTCTTTGTGAATAAGCTTAGGTTTTGGTCGGGTTTAAGGAAAATTTTTTTCATTGAATTCGATCTCGACATTTTGTTGTTTGAAAGTAAACAGACTTTTGTACTTAATTTTTCTTTTATTTCACTTATGAGAAATTGACATATGTGTGTTGGCTCTCTTCATTTACCCACCAAAGATATTAATTGATTCACTCTATAGATTCATGTGAGAGATCTTATCTACGCTCAAGAAAGAATTAGGTGTTAAGACGCACTTGTTAGTTGTCGATTATGACGCATTAATTAATTAATTATTTATTTTGTACTATGACATCACGAGTATTAGATGATTTTATTGATGATTGTTTCCTAAGTGGAGATGATATTTGCAAATTTAAAATCTATAGATCTAGGAAGTATGAAAACAGAGTCAACCCAATTGCATCTCAGTTAATAGCAACTAACCAAAAGACTACTTTAAGCAAGATCCCAGCAAAACTCGATTAAAATTCAAATTCTCTATATTTTCTCGTCAAGCTTAATCATCACAACAGTTTTGATCATTAGTTGCATTAAATTGATTAACGTAAGAATTATATGTAAAATAAAATTTATGGTATGTAAATTTTAAACAATGCCATCGAAGAAAAAGCCAGTTCAAGTTCCATGGGATTTAAATGTTGGAGACGATAATTATCTAAAAGAACCTTGGATCCTTAAGAAAGGAAAGGAATTTATCACTATTGAGACTAATAATAAATATAAAGGAAATTTTTATCTTCAAAAAGATAATGAAAAACGTCTATCCTTAAGTGCTCTACAAGCTAAATTGACATATCATCAACTTATTGAATTTGGCTATAAGCTTCAAAAACCAAAGAAGAAGAGACCGAAGTCTCAATCGATTTCTGAAGAATCCAACTAGATTCTATCCTTTTGATTGAGTGATAGATAACCAATATTCAACCAGATTATTTAGAAATTGTAGTTACTTATAATGAACACTTATTAAAATGTCTTTTTTCACTTGATAATTCATATGGCTTGCTTTTACTGAGTTTATATCTATGAAAGAATAGAATGGATACTTCAAAAGTCATAATTACCAATCAAAATGCTATTGATAAAAAATTCTCTTTTGAATATGAAGTTGGTTTATCTTCTTACGACTTGGCATTGATTTCAATAAATAAACTCACCAACAAAAGAACACTTTCTATTAATAACCCTACTATAACTACCTATTTAATCTAGATTAAACTTAACAACGTCTATAATGTGGCGGCTTTTAGGAATAAATATATTACATAGGCAGTTTATATACTTATAGTGATATTTTCTTAACTCGCTAATTTTGATGTTTTATTAGATTGAAAATGGTTTTTGATTTTATTTAATAACTACTCATAAATTAATAAATGAAGATTTATACAACGGCTTTCTGGGATTTTAGTTTATTAAATTTGAGAAACTAATGGTTAGTCTTTCGTGGTCAGTGGCATCTCTAGTCTCATTTATGTAATTACAGACAAAATTACTCCTGTTTTCATAGACGTAATAAAATGCTCAGATAAGAAAGCTGAGCTCATATTACTTCAGCATTTAGACGGATTTATAGTTAACAGCTACTTCTAGTAGATCATTTATTGAAACAAAAACCAAACTAGTAAAACTAATGTTCTTTGTCTGGTTTCCCATGCTAAATATCAATTGTCATAAATATGTGAAATCAATATCATCAACTTCAGGTAAAATGATAATTTAAGAAATAGGCATCAAGCTGAGTTGCAGAGAAAATTTTTTGATCTTCCATTTGAGAGAAGTTAATTGTATAAACAGTTGAAACGAATTAATTTAATTCTTTTTTTCTTTGGATAGAGAAATAGAGCAACATTTCTCATATGACTATCTGTATAAGTGACTATTAATATCAAGTTAAATACCAAATAGTTTTATTTGTTTTATTCAGCGGGTCTAATTTTCAAAAATAAACGCTTTCATAATCACAGCATATAGATTAAAAATAATTATGGTGAGTGCAATAAACTAATAACTTCATTCTTTAAGAAAAGATAACTTATGTATATTTACTATAAGATGTAGATGTTTTTTTCTTGTTTGTCGACTCTACTAGAAAGTAAGTATATATAAAACTATAAATAATGATAACTCATAAGAATTATATAAAACAGCTATTATCGTTTAGCTTTGCGATTGTTTTGATAGTGTTCTCTTTTCCTTTTATGCTTTCAGCTCAGGAGATTAAATGGCTAGAAGTGTCTAAGACAAATAATGAAGTAATATTTATAGAGCCTGGTTCAATTAATTATGATAATAGAGGCCTTCTTTCAGTTATAACAAAACAATCTGAAGTTGATCCTGATGATCAAAAAATTATTAATACCGATTCTTATTTAATGGCCATTGATTGTGAAAATAGATTATATAGCAAACTTCCTTTAAATGGCGACATTAAGCAAGTAAAAAACTGGGAAACACCATTAAATGACAAGTTAATCAAGAAAACTATTATTAATAGTTGTTCTTACTAATAACTTTTACATAGAAATAAAATAATTATATTTTCTTTTTACGTATGGAATCCAATATTTGCTTTTTATTATTATTTATAGCTCCGTATGAGTTTTTGATTTTGCTAGAAAACATTTGTTTTGCAAGTTAGTTTTTAAGTCCATTCTTATAGAATTTTTCAGTATTCAATTCAATAAATTCAAATAGATTTTCGCTGATGCTTAACTACCTCTTTCTTAAATCTTTTTCTAGCAAATCCTGTTTTGTATTCCTATTGATTGTTGATAGGTGCATAAAGTTGTCAAATTAATTCCAAACTAATTTGTTATTTTTAATTATCTAAAAAAAAGAGACCAATAATTTTTACTAAGGAAACAATCTTTAATCACAATTAACTTATATAGTCTTTATTAATTGAAAGAGAATTTATGCTGACTGGTTTATTTTCTTCTGCATTCCCATGGTTATGGCTTGCTGGTACTGATTTTGGGGTTAATCATTTCACTACTGATCTAATACTTGTTGTCTCATTTGCAGTTTTGACTGCTCTTCCCATGTCTTTCTTAAGACCAACAATAAAAAAGTGGGAACAAGCTGGTGTAAAGAGCTCTCTTTTTAAAAAGTAGACTTTAAAAACTGGAAAGCTATTTTCAATAGGAGCGCTAGCCCCTTCTTTTAGTTATTCTTACTGATTGAATCATTATAAATTTTGGATTTAATAAAAACTATACAGCATTAAGGTTATGATTAGCTTTTTTAAAAAAAAGGTATCAAAAATAAAGAATAGGTTTGAAGTTCAGAAAGTACCAGTTATGTTGCAGAAAGATTTAGAAACGATGGCTTATTTGAACAAGATTTAAAACGAAAAGATGAAGTCATAAGCTAAAGTTATCACTAAGAAAGTAGTGTGGATTTAATTAGGACCTCCGTTATGAATTCCACTGCTGCTCCAACAGTAAATGAACAGGAACTGATTTCATCTGGATTAGTTGAATCAGCAAGTGTAAATTCATTTGCTGATTTCCTCCCATCAAAACTCAATAAAAAAGAAGATATTACTAAAAAAGAAAATGATGATTTTATAAATACTTTTATTTGTCATTTAATTTTTTATGCATTCTTTTGCATTTCCCTTGTTTTGCACATAATTATTGATCTAGGCCTTGGTCCTTTGATTAGAAAGACTTTTATTTATTTGATTGAGTTGACAAAGAATCTTTTTTTTGAGAAAAGGCCTTCTTTCGCTTAATCAACAACGACCAATTAATAAGGAATTATTCTCGACAGTTAATTCGGGGAGTGTTTTTAGCTTTTTGCCTTATAATTTATGCCATAAGAGATTTGCTTCTTATGCTAAATCCATATATTCATTTCTACCTTAAGCATTCTTCATTTTCAATAAAGTAAATGCATACCTATAAGTGAGTTTTTTGGTCATAACCATTGTGTCTATGGATAAAATGATCTCTCAAAAATTTGGAATAGATTCTATTTAACGTGACATTGTGAACTTTTTCAGTCGTAAGCCTAGTTATAGCTTTTATTAACTAGTTAGATAATTTCTTTTATCTTAAAGATATGAGAAATTTTGCAATAGAAACGCCATTATTGAAGTGGCTGATTTTTTACATAAATATGGGAGAAGCTAAAAGGAGAAAAGAACAGGGGTTGCCTCCTAAGACAATAAAAAAAGAAAAGAAGGACGATAGTCCTAATATCATTCAAAAGCTTCGTAGGAATCAAATACTCCCTGTCGTTCTAGCTGTCGGGTTTGTGATTTTTTTGATTGTTGATTTGGTTAGGTATTACAACCAATAAAAACTGAATTCAACTTAAATATAAAAAGGGTTTGCTTATGACTGATAAAGTTGAAAAATGATTTTGTTAATGAAATTTTTTAATGTTGACAATCCAAGAAGCCAATTTCCGTTCTATTAAAATTAAAATATAGACTCTAATTCTTATGGGAGATAAGAAGAAAAAGAAGAAATGCAAAAAGAAGAAATGTTCTTCCTGGAAGGGCGGTAAATGTATTTGTCATGGTTAATAAAAACAAAAAAGTAAACGTTATTACCAGTTGATACCAATTGCCCCTTTTTAAATCTTACAAAGAGGTATGTATCTCACGCTTAGCCCCAGCAAGATTAAACTACAACAGGTGAACTAAGCCTTTATTTTCGTCGGCGCAATAATGTTCAATCGTAAAAATAATGACTTCATCTAAGCCGATGAAATTGATTTGATTGAAATATCATTAAGTATTTCAATTCTGATACTACATACTCAGGCAGGGGAAATTTATTCGCTTTCTCAATGCCTCCTTGCTTTTCGTTCCTGTTGGTTTTTCTTAAATGGCTACTAACCAGAAATAAAATATCCACCAAAGATTTATAGGGTTAATAACCTCCTTTTTATTGTTTTTTCAACCTAGTGGTGAAAGCATCACCTTCAACAAAAATCTTTTTTCTATTGATACCTGCTGGTAATGCAAAAATTAGTACTACACACAGGAAAATAATTAAATCCAATGGAAATCTTCCAATCCCCCACTCTGAGAAAGCTAAAGCTAATGTTGTCATCTGCATTTTATTTATTTTGGGCAGCCAGAATCTATATGAAATTATTAAATTTGTAATATTGTCTTAGCAAAAATTATTGAGGTTTTTTAGAGCTTTTGCTTTTAATTAGACTCTTTACCCTGAAATAGACTTCAACTTAAAGCCAAGTTTATGAAGTCTGAGAAATAGTTGTTATCTCAAATAATGTGAAGGATGTACTTTAAAGCCAGAATCTGAAAAAAACATGAATGTATCTAAACAATTTGTACGGATGATTTTAAACATTGATGATTTTCTGGTGTATTAAAAAATACTTTATGCGAGTTTTATTACATAATATAGGTTTCATTTTCGTTTTATTTTGCGACATTGAAACGAATAAATTATTTTGCTGTTCGTGCTATGCACTCAAGTTATAGAGTTAGATACACTTAAAAAAACCTACTTTGATATTTTTTTGTCAGATGAATAACTTTCGGTAATATCAATAAGAATCTAAATAACTTCGTGACTTCGACTCACGTCTTAAATGACAAAATTATTAATTACACCTCTACTAATAGTTGGATTGTTGTCTCCAGTCGCTACAAAGGCTGAAGTTTATAATGCTCTTTGTGATGTTACTCAATCCTCCTCTAATTATGACGACGAAGGTATTGAGGTTTCTAATTGTCAAATAACTCTTACAGAGGAGGGGTTCTCAGGACCAAATGATTTTATACCTAAAGATAATATTTCTCAGTGGTATTCGGTTCGACAAGAAGATAATCTTCTTCTTGGTGTCGCCGGTGCTGCTGGCGGGACCTATACAGGAGCATTTGTAGGTTTTGCAATATGTGGTGCAAGTGCTGGAATTCTGTGCGTTCCGGCTCTGCTTGGAGGCGTATATGGCGGAGGACGCTTGGGCTCTCAAGTAGGCAAAGGAAAAAATTTTTTATTCTCAGTTGTTGGTAAAAATACTAATGGAAGCACGGTTGCTCAAAGTTTTAGATTGATTAATAGGAAAACCTCAAAAAAACTTAAAAAGGAATTATCTCAAATCACTGGTCTTAAAATGGGTCAAGTCAAAATCATTAAAAATTGAAAGTATTTATCTTGCACAATGAATGTGTACAAGAAATGGATGTGAAAAATCTCTAAGTCCATAAAATGATTGTATGGGTATAAGGTCAATCTATTATTCATTGAACTTTTAACTCATGAGTAAGAAAGTGAAAAGAAAAGCTAATCTTCTAAAAGTTCAGAAAGTTCTGGAGCAAAAAACTGAAAAAAACAATACTCTAATTTTTGGTGGAGTTTTTTTAGCAATGACTTCTATAGGACTTTTGATTTTTGTGCTTAGCGATAAGGTGTTTCACTTAAGTTGATAAGATAGCTTTTATTAATAATTACTTCTTCGAGGAAAACTTTTTATCTTTTTTTATCAGTATATTTCTTTATTCAGGGATTTTCCAAGCCTGAACTGTCGGAGATAGTAGTTGGTGAATAAGGAAAAGATACCGAACCATGTAAACCGAATATCAATCACTCACGATTTTGTTTATTTTCTTAGATGATAAAAAACATCTGTTATCGAATTATAAATGACATACTTTAGGTGCATTTCCTTGCAAGAAGTATTAGAAGAATACACTTTCAGTCATAAACAATATTCAAACCTTTTAGATGATTCTGAGTGGTTATGAAAACGACGGAATTACTTTTGATATTTTTCTCATTATCATTTTCTTTCTTAGGTATCTCTTTGCTTATTTTCTATTAGATCTGTTTTTTCTTGCTGACTAGATCACTTCTATTGGATTAATTACTTATTTTCATCAAGCTTAAAGAATGCTTTTATAATGATTTAGTAATAACATACGTAATTATCGAACTTTTACCCAATGGAAGATCAAATTAACGCTGCCGAAAATGCAAAATCTATTTCAGCTGAAATATGCCAATGGTCAGGAGCTGTATTTGGTATTTTGTTTGGGCTAGGTTTCTTACTGGCTGAAGTTCAAAAGAATGACTTAAAATCTTTACCTTGGTGGAAGCCAATCTCTGCCCTTGTTGCTGGAGCTTCGATATCAGCGCATGGTAGCAATGTCATTAACAATAAACGGACAGCTGAATTAACTGCTTTGTTAGTGAGATCAACTAACAGCGCGTCTGAGTTGCCAATTTCACATTCATCGGAATATTCAGATCTCTTAGAAGACTCTGATAACAAATGAGTTTATTAAATTTCCAACTGTTCGAAAGCGCTGTCTGATGCTACTAGGCTCTTCTTCATTCATTAAATAGCAAGAAAAGAGAAACCTAAAAACGTCATTGATAATGAAGAAAATATCAAAATTAGATCAATGTATTTCATTTGATTACTCTTATTGAATTACTCTTTGTGGTTGAGCTTGATAAGAGCAGATACCAAATTGTAAGCACTCCATTTCTTCGTCATTTTTTGATGGTAGCTTTGAAAAATTGAGTCTTTCAGAAAGTTGTCTAAGAACCAGTCGAGCTGCATTTTCAGCGGCTTCAGTAGTCAATTGAGCAAAGCGATTTCCGTAGGACATAGGAGGTTGAAGATCCATATTTTACTTCTACACCTATAGGGGTAATGAAACCTAGAGAGTAAACACTCAAGTATTTATGCCTTCTTTTATTAGCTAATTAGTAACTTTAATATGGGATAGATATAGATACTTGTTTCAATGCAAGCCTTTAAACATTTTAAAGCGAGACATACAACATTTATATAGTTGTATTTATTAGATTTTTAAATATTGTATTTTTAATAGATTAAAAATACATTTGGACTTTATTATGAGTGGTGACAATATAATTTCTAATTTACCAATAAAATTTTATTCAGGAAAAATGACTGAAATAAATAAGATAGTTTTTTAGAACGAAACTTAGAAAATTAGATAAATTTATTAAATAAAATCCTGAATTTGATTACGCAAGATTAGTTTTATCCATAAAATAACTCTTCTGATCTCATTGATTTGGTTTGAATAGAGCTAATACCAAACTGCAAGCATGCCAAATCGTTATCCTTTCTATGATGCCTTATGAAATATTAGCGAGGACTGACTTTTCTATAGTTTCAATTAAAGGTTTGAATTTATTAAAGGTTACAATTAAGCTCCTTAAATACTCATTTACTTTTCTGCTCTGTTCGCGTAGAAAAAATAGAGAGTAAACCCCAAAGTATTTATACGCGTTTACAGGTTATGAAGAGACAGTTTTAAGTATGAAATGATGTGCCTAGATTTGGCAATAACAAAAGTTTTCGAATGATCAAAACAATAATAAAAACATTGAATTCTGCTTTTATTTCTACTGTCATAATCTCAATTATTCTTACTGTTTGGACTTGTTTCGCTTTTATTTCTCAGCCCACAAAATCTGGTGAAATAATTAATGTGATTCAAGATATGTATAAAAGTCAGAAGTCAGTAATTATAGATATTGTAGATCTTTCGAAAGTACTAATAAATGATACAAGTAAAAAAATAGCTAGTGAAGATAATAACCTTTTAACAGAATCAGAATCAGAATTACTGACAGATCAAGAAGACAAGTCTCTTCTTGATGGCCTGTCAATTCTGGAAGACAATGGTGAAAATCCTCTCAGGATTATTATTGAACCATCCTTGTCTGAAGTAAGCAAAGAAAATTTGGATGAAATTATTTTAGGACCATTAGATAGTGATCAAAGGGAGGAGTCTATTAATGAAATTGAAATAGGAATGGATATGAATTAAGTCAGTTAAACGATCTTTCTTAAAAGGCTTTAATATTGCTTTGCTTCTAATTTTTCTTATGAATAAATTCCTACCTTTAGTATTCGCCCTATCTTTTATGACAGCTCCAGTTTTGGCATGGGGTGAAGGTGGATGCTCTTTATCTAATAGCAACAAAGCAAGTCAAAATGAGACGGTTGAGCAAGTTGATGGTTCCGATTCTACCGATAGTTAATTTCAAGAAAATGAGTAGCACATTGCTAATTCGGCTTGTTTCTCTCTCTCTTTGTCTTCTTCTGAATCTTTATCCTGCGGTTGTTAATGCAGATGAAATAGATTCATCACTTATAGAATCAGATCCTACTGAAATCGTAGAAGGTCCTAATGTAATGACAGAAAAGCAAATGAACGATCTTTTTGGCGAAGATCCCTATTTAGGCCAAACCTACTATCTTCAGTCTCCTGATGGCTTTAGTCAAGGAGAAAAATCAAAATAGTGGAATTTTATTATCGAGCAAAGGCAGAGTAAAGCGTTGAGAAAAAATTGCCTCTTTTTAATTAAAAATGTCTTTCAAGAAAAGCACTATTTGAGCCTTTGACAATTCTCTCTATTTATTGAATTGTTTTCTATGAATGTATAAATACTTGAGTGTTCCTCCCCATAGCTTTCTTAAACCAATATGAGTAGAAATTAAGTAGGTTGTTTGTCATCTAACCATGCCATTCTCAAAGAAGTTATTTCGAAATTTTTCTGGGATTTCTATTCAAGGAAATGAAATGTCTGATTTGTTTGCTAATTACAAGCCAAAATATGATGATGATGTGATGGAGTGCTTGCAATTTGGTATTTGTTCTACGCGTTCAGTACCCCCAAGAGAAATACCTTATTTTCATTTTTGAAAAACAACTTTCCTCATATAAGTCTCAACTAATTGCTGGTATTTAATTGAGCTAATTAGCCGAGGTTAACCAGCGTAAAATTATTAATATCAAAACAGTCGTAACTAAAGGGAAAGCTGGGTAACGAGTTTTGAAATTAGCAGGAGGCCAAGGAGACCATGAGATTAGCCTTCCTTTTGGTTCTCTAATTACCTCTTTTTTTTCTGAAGTCTTTGACGTCTTGGGGAGAAATCCATTTTTTTTACCTTTTTTTGATTCTCCCATAGTTTTATAAATCAAAATACTAAAAGGTCAATTTTGAGATTGTGACTTTATGGGTGAAAGTTTTGATCCATTTTTTTGTTTTTTTTAAGAAGAGACATACACAAATATCCTTAAGAGTTGAATAGCATTTAAATAGATGCACTTGTGTAATTTTCACTAAAGAAGCCTTAGCTCTAAGAATCTCTCGTTCAATGTTCAATGAGAGAAAAAGTGTTGAGAGTTTTCATGCTTATCAATGTATACGAAGTTACCTCGTTGACTTATCAATGAATGAGTTGATTGAACTTGCGAGAGACTATGGAATTGAATTACCGAAAATTTAATAGTAGAAAACAAAGAATTGGAGGTTAACCCTACACGCAGTTAAATACAGGCCTTAACAGAATATTTAAATTCAGGAAAAAAGAGTTCAGTAATGAGTAGGCACAACGTTCGTGTTAGAGGCAAGTTTTCGCATGGACTTATAAAGACAGTTCAGAATTGCAAAGTTGATGATCGAGCAGAAAAGCTTCACATGTTTACTAAAATTGTTCTGGAAAAGCAGGCCTTGAGGGAAAGATACATTAAGTTGATGGATGATGCTGAAAAAGCTGTTGGTAGAAAAGAAGCTCTCTACCTTCTCAGAGACGCTGAGATTATTTGGAATAAAATTAATAGTTGATATATTTTAAGTTTGATTGCCCATAAAAGAAATCATATTTTTTAATCTTGAGTTGCTTTTGTCACTAAATCTGTGAGATCGTATTTGGAATTCAAATCATAACTTAAATTTTATCTTCAATTTTTTGAGGATTAGCTTATCGATATCAACCAATAATTATAAACAGAGTCGTCAAAATTAATTTCGGATTGCTTTGAATTGTTGGTAAATTGATTTAGTACCCGCAACTCACTTCTTTTTGAAACTACAACTATTGCCTGCTAAAACTCGAAGATGTGTGATGGTACTGATCAAATTGCTATGGGTGGAATGCCAGCAGATAATTGATGATAATTAATTACCCCAAAAGAAATTACTGCGGGAATGAACCAACTAAATGGAAGAAAAATTCTGATTTTGGATTTTGTTTCTTCTGACATGGTTTTAAGTCTCAAAGTAAATCATCCTCCAATTCTTCGAATATCGAGAGAATATTTAGTTCGGTTACCTGTATATAAAAAGGGAAATACATTTAGTTTATGTTGTTTTTTGCAGCGGTTATTTTTCATAGCTAGTCCCAATATCACTTAATTTAACTGCTCTTCTTGATTCAAGATGAGCAACTGTAATGCGAGACCCCACCGGCTCCAAAGAATTTCTTGGGCTTGAGTCGATCATATTTTTTTTGTACCTCTACTGATTGCTCGTCGTAAGGTTTTTCTAAAACAGATTGTAGTTCCTTTATGAGACTATAGTCTCCTTTCTCTGCCATTTCGTATGCTGGTGTGATTAGCCATTCTCGCCATGTGTATTTTGGATTAACGCGTTTCATTCTTGTTGATATTTCAATTTGAGAACCTTTTTTGATTACTTGCTTCCGCCAACTTTGTAGCCAATTGATCCATTTTGTCTCAATCTCTTCTGAAATTGGTAGATAGAAACTATCTTTTAAGCCGTTAAGTGTTTTTGGAATACTAGAAAGTTTTCGGAAAAAGATTGTGTAGTCGACATTTGTGTGGACCATGAGCTTTAGCATTTCATTTACTAGAGGTGCGTCATAGGTCACTAGGCCTAGTTTCTTTGTCCACATGTTCTCCATTTTCTGATTCATTACTGTTGTAAATCCCTTACGGATGCTATCTAACCTGTCCAGAGCCTCTGCGTTGCCGGTAAGCATTGGTCGAAGCGCTTCTAAAAACATTTGATAATTTGCTTCGGCAGCAACTTTTTGGTTAAAGAATGAAAAATGTTCGCCACCTCCTGTCCAAGGTTGGAATCTGGGATCGAAGAGTTCGCAAAATCCAAATGGACCATAATCGAGAGTGAAACCTGCTGCAGCGCAGTTGTCACTGTTGAAATTTCCCTGGCAATAGCCTATGCGTATCCAATCGGCTACTAATGATGTTAGTCGTTCTCGGAATGAATTTGCGAGTTCAACGACTTGATTGCTAAAGCTAAGATTATGATCAATTTCTTTTTTGTAATTTCTTTTGATTAAGTGCTTTACAATCATTTCGAGTTCTTTCATTGCATTTTTATGCTCATTGTTGCGTACTCGACGTGCGAAGAGTTCTATTTGGCCTACCCGTAAAAATGATGGTGCGACTCGTGTAGTGATTGCAGCTGGAGTTTCTACTAATATGTCTGGATTTATTGAGTTAGAGTCTTTTGAATACCAGGGCCTACGAACTGTTTCAGATTTAGAGACATAGAGTGTGAGAGAGCGTGATGTTGGTACTCCGAGTGACTGCATAAAATCCTGTGCTAAAAACTCGCGAACACTTGAACGAAGCACTGCACGTCCATCAGCGCCTCTGCAGTAGGGTGTTGGCCCTCCTCCTTTAAGTTGCATCTCCCATCTTTTGCCATTAAAGAGGCCTTCAAATATAGAAATAGCTCTCCCGTCCCCGTAGCCGTTACCAGTCCCAAATGGACATTGCTGAGTGTATTCAGTTCCATAAATAGATAGTGCATAACCGGTAGCCCAACCAACTGAACGCATCGGTGTTATTGCAACACTTATGTCGCCGGTAAATAGACGAAGAAAAAGTTCATCAAGGGCAAGTTCATGGCTCAAGCCTAATTCGTTAAATAATTTCTTACTGTGAGCGACATATTCTGGTTTTGGAATTGCTGTTGGAGTGACAGGTACATAGTGACCAGAAAAGACTTCTCTTGTTAGGTGGTCATCACCATCATCTGTTGCCTGTGGATCTGGCTCAAGAGAATCCATGAATGAGTAGTCAGCTTGTTTTGCAAACTCAGAGAAAGTTCTTGTTGTCGAGATAGCATTAAAACTGCTCATTTAGTCCTATTTTCTAGTTGGTTAAGTCTTAAATTTGATGATACTTCTCCAGATATTACTAGCATTGATTTGAAGCCTTAATGTTCTTAAATTTTGTTTTTAACTAGACGATAAGTCATAAAAATGGATAGTAAAATATCTAGTTTAAAGTCATCGTTTAGAAAGTTTCGAGACGTAAACTTTGGGGTAATCGATTTGCCTGTAAGAGTTGATTCATATCAACTAAATTTTAAAGCACTTTAATAAATCATGAAATACGATTCTTTTTACCGTCATTTCTATTGATTTATACTGGATTATCATCTAAAAAGACCTCTTGTTTTCTTTGGAGTTTGTGCCTGAATCTGTTCTTTTACGAATAATGTTGCTTTTTTATGAGTAATTTTAGCCTCAACCATTGTTGTGATTGAGATCAAAAATAAGCCCCCTATTCCAATTAATTGTTCAGCTTTTGTTGGCTCTGTATCACCATTTATGATTGCCCCAAGAACGAACCAAGCTGTAGCGGCACCTCCAGTTAAAAAGTAAGGAATCCAGCGACGTTGGTAAAGATATCCAGCACCTAAGCCAGGAAGAAAATTTAAAGTCGAAGCCACCCACCCACTAGATGAAGCAAGAATTTGTTCTTTAGAAGGATTATCCATAAGAATCTTAAAATCAAATTATGTCGACATCAATTGTTTTCTGTGGACTGAACTTGCTGTTGTGAGTTACACCACACAATTTGTATTAGGTTTCTATTTTCTTTAAAGCGGATGACCAGATTCGAACTGGCGACATTCAGCTTGGGAAGCTGACGTTCTACCACTGAACTACACCCGCAGATCTTTAAATTAGCGAAGTTTGATGGCTTGCCCTTATCTTTGGAAACTTTCTGAAATGAGAGTTTAATAAGCTCTTTTAATTCCCATATTTCTGTTTTTGCTGTCTTTTTCTATTTCTTTTTTGATCATGTGATACAGGGCAAATTCTTCTGGATCTTCAGAACCAAGTCCATACCCCATCGTTGCAGCAATATAAATTTTGTGTTGTCTATAAGAACTCAGACTCATTAGCTTTTAAACAACAATCAACTTTACGGCATGTATCATATTATCCAATATGATTAACGTGAAAGAAACTCTAATAAATCTTAGGGATTTTGAAGTTGATCAATATCTAACAAGTAGAAATGAATTCTTTTTTTCTTGATCTCTTTAAAACTGAGTAAAAAGCCAAAACACTTATCGTTCCGGATGGACCTATAAATACATGCCATATTTGTTCGCCTGAGCTCGTAAGTAGGATCCCAAAAGATGTAGTAAAGATTACTCCGGAGATTGGATAAATAAATAAGATCCAATCTTTAAACCGCTTCCACCATTGCGATATAAGTAGGATACTTATTAATACTTGTATTAAAAGAGTTGTTGACTTGCCTAGAAACCAATAAGAAAAAACCGTGGCAATTATTAATAAAATATTGCAAGTTATGATCGACTTGCTTTTAGCTACTGAAATAGTAAAAAACGATAATCCAATAGAAAGAAATGAATAAAACAGCCAATTATATATTGATGAGTGATCTACATATATCCAATTCGTGGTGGTATGATCGAACATCTCAAACATTGAGGCAAGACCTAGCGAGATAAAGGCAACAGGCGGTAGCAGAGGAAATCTAACTTGCTTGAATCTATTTACAGACTTGATTCCGATAAGGATAGGGATAAAAACTGCTAGTAGATGAACTAATAACAATAATGATCTGAAGGTCAATTAAATTAATTTGGAGCTTATTCGAAATTAGCAACTTTATTTAAATTTTTCATAATATAAAAATTTTATTTTTTAAAAAATTTTCATAGCTTAATATCTGGTTTGATGTTTAAAAGAGAATTCGCGAGGACGGATTAGTCGAATATTTTGACGCTAACCGTACATTCCAAAAATAATTAAAGTGAACATTAAAATTCAAACTGATACTAAACATAAGCAACAAGTAAATCTGTAAGAAGATATGTACTTGATTACTCTCGACTCACTTTCAAGATTTTTGGATGTAATGGCGAAGACATTTGCTCATAGGATGAATTTGTTTGTGGTTTTGTATCCTTTAATAAAAAGCTTTATCCAATTCACTCGTAATTGGACCATTGAGTCTTGTGGGTCTGGTTTCGCTACATAGGAAAATTGAAAAAGATCATTCAGAACGTATGCGTTGGAGGTAATGAAAAAAGAAAACGAATTCAGCTATAGTTCGTATTATCCAGAAAGTTTTTGGCCTAAAATATTAACTCTTCTCTGAATCGAGGCTTTTATTTATTGGGTAATGACTTCTCAAAATACTAATAAAACTCTCGACAAATATCTTTTTGATCAAATTCTTAGATTATTTAACAGACTAAAATAAACGGGTTTTTCGTAAATGATGAACAGACTTATTTCAAGTGAAAGATCAAAATGGATCTTTCTGATTGGAGTGGTTGCCATTGGTGCAGGATTCACAGTAAAGAATGTGATCTCCTATCCAACTGAATGTCTTAGAGAAGAAGTTGTACAAGACTTTGTTATACCCAAAGGAACTACAAAAGATTTCACCATTTTCTAGTTTTTTTCCTCAATAAATCAAAAAAGCCTCTACATTTGAATAAAGAAATTTTAAAATGTTTTTCTTTAATCCTTTTTGGCCGCTAACAGCTTTAAGAATAGCTTCGTTAAAAGCAACTTCAACCTTACTTTTGCTTCTTTTAATTAAATCTAACCTTCTTCGGTTGAAAGGCAGCTTGATAGGCGGTTTTGTTGCACTTACACTTATTGCCGGATTAATTGTCTCAACAACAATTGCAGGCGGAGCTGCTTACTATATTTTTCAAAATAAGAAATCAAATAATGATGATTTAAATATGTCTGACGAAGATGTAATCAACGCTGAAGCTGTTTCAGCTTGACTTCGTTTAGCAGTTACTTGCTACAGATTAATAATTACTCATAATTTATTCCTTTTTAGGCATCTTTCTAACAAATTCAATTGAAAAAATTTAATGTATTTTCTTTTCTTGGCATTTAAATAATTTTGAGAATCAAAAAATCAGATTTTTTAATTGCCTATTGGTTTATGAACAAATTTAGAAGTTCATTTTTTAAATTATCCATCGTTTTGATAATCAGGTCTGCACCTGCTTTTCTTAACTCTGCCTCATACATGAGACGTTTCTCTCGACTTGAATCTAAATGTAAATGAGGGGGGGCAATAGCGATACTGATAAATTTTTGATCAGGGATGTTAATTCGGGCATTTATAACTGTTTTAACATCTGCAACCGTATCTCCAATATATGCAATTGGAGGATTGGAAAGGCCTAAAGGATTTTTTGAAAGTTTGGTAGATAATGAAATAAATCCAGTTGGATCAGGTTTTTCAGGTGCTTCACCCATTGCAATCAAGGGTGCAGAGGCTAAGCCGAGCCTTTGTTCCAAGACGAATTTTGCTGAAGGTAATTCAGCTCCACTTACGAAACCCCAACCAATTCTTCCCTGAGTTAATTCCTCAAAAAGTGTTTGTTTGACTAATAAAGTTTCATCTTTAATAAAGCCAGACCATTCACTAGAGTCATGATTTGGATCTCCACCAAAATAAAAGTTTTCAAAGCATTGAATTAATATTTTTCTAGTTGGAGCTGAAAAAGAAAGATTGTTTTTTTGTATATGTCTATTAATCATTTCAAGGCTCAAATCCCAATCATTATTCCAACAACCTTCACTTTTTATAGAGTCAATATCTTCTATACAGGGTCTCCACCCACTAAAAAAATTAACAGTTTCTTGGATTGCCAATCGATAGCTGTTCGTTACGTCACGAATAACCCCATCTATATCAAATAAAATTAGGCCAATATTATTCATCATTTGGTTTTTCTTCTAATTGAAAATGTTTAGTCGAGTTCATTATTTAGTTGAAGCTTAAGTTCTAATTCACGATCTTTGAGTCCTTTTTCATTTTTTATAATTAGATTTCCAACCCAGACAATTCCCATACCAATTATCGCGGGTATACCAATAGATGAAATTCGTGTAATGCTATACATGCGTTTCACTAGATTAAAAGAATTTTTTACTCTTCTTTGAAGTTAACAAGCAATTTTGAAAAATAAAATATTAAGTGTATATCAACTTGTTTTGGTTCTTTTTAAATCTCTCCATAAGCAGGCCATCAAATAGAAATAACCAGCGATTGCAATTATGAAAAATGATGTCATCAGCTTTTCTCTGTAGTGGCAATTTGAAAAATTGAATCAGAACTAACTACCAAAAGGATCCCGAATAAAATTATGTGATATGGAGCAAGCATGATCAGTTAAAGAAATAATCATAACCAATGAATAAAGTCGATGTTGTAGTGCAATGCGAAGTTTTTTGGGTGGTTACACCAATATTTGAGAATGTGAGGTAAAACCATATTGAATAAATTGGAATGCAATGGTTGGTTTCCTTTTCTTAATATTAAAGCCAGTACTCTTTTTGATGTTGAAAAAATTTTTCAAGAAGCAAATGAAAGTTTTTATAATCAGTGCAATTGAGTGGCTAGTTCTTCAAACAGACAATGACTTAGATGATAAGATTCTTGCCAAGGTTAAAAAAGGAATGAAAATAGGTGTCGTTTGACCAAATGGTTGATCAAGTGGTAATGGATTTAATACATTGACTTCATTACAAATGCATTTAAGGTTCTGTTATTTAGTGACTGCAAACTATGACTGAAAAATGTGAATCGAAGTGGTCACCCACTGAAGATCAGGTCAATAAAATCATTATTCCAGCAATGCAGGGAACTGCTCAGCAATACGCTAAGTATGCTAGTGAGCTCCAATGTCCTCCTGCATTTATCTCACTAATGCTTCGAGATATTGCCGATACTTTTGAAGAAAATGCGATTACAAGCGAAAAAGGTTGTGATTGTTGTTAAGTACCTTTAATTAGTCAACTGATCAAAAATCAGCTAGTTAATTATCCAGTTCTTCCTTTTTAAAGGATTTTGTTGGATACTTTTTCTTATTTGCCAATTAAGCATAAGTAACGATGAATCCCCGAACTGGTTAGCCCTACTTGAACCGACCTATGTGATGGATGATTCCTGGCTATATTCTTTTTTATTTAAAGTTTAAAAAATTTAGCAATGACAGCAATTAATAAAATTACTGCCGCTAAGCTTCTAGTCTTAATAAATCTTCCTGTTTTGCTTTTAATAGCAGGTGTTTACCAAATAGGTTCCGCAGTAATAGTGTAGCTATTGCTTTGGCTAACTTTTTTTAGTAGTTATGGATAAATGTATTCCATCCCAAAAGCAAAAGTCAGGTTCAATAAGTAGATCATTCGAAGTCTTTATTGATGAATTAGCTAAATTTCAGGGTGAACTTGATTGCCTAGATGAATTTATTTGCGATTTCCTTGAAGTTGTTAAAAATCGTTGGTTAACAGATAGTTGCCATTCAAAGGCCCGGCAGCACAAATAAGATAATCCAATCTCCTACTGAAAATGCAAAATGAAAGTTGGCTTGTGAAAAAAGATCGTGTCTGGGCAATGAGGTTTTTTAAAGATAAACACCCTGATGAAGACGGAACTGTATATGTGAGGGTTCACTACGCTTGCTGTAGGCACAGATTTCTGAACGGTATTACTCCTCATGTTCAGTTACATGAAAGTGAGAAGTTAACTTATGAAAAAGCAAGAGAACTATGGAAGTCCTCGGTGGAAACAGAATGGAAAGTTTCCAAGAAACCCTTATGGGAGACCTCTTGAAGCTTAAATAATTTAGATTAATACTCTTTCAGGTTGAGTTCTTCGAAAGAAAATTTTTTTAGTAATTGAGTATATACCACTAGATAGTTTGTATCGTAATGAACTACAGACACAATTAATGCATAACATAATAGTTTTTGTAGCAACCGCTACCAAAACGTTCAACTCGCTACATGGCGAGCCGCATTTCGATTTAAGCCAAGGAACGGGGACTTAAATCAACATTCGGAGTATGGATGATGACAACTCTTCTTTATCGTGGACTTACCTATGTTCAGCACAAAGAGAAAAAAGCACAAAAAAATTGTGTGGAGCTTACTTACAGGCGTAATCACTACAACACATGCAGAAGCGATGCTAAGTCTAAGGTAAATACACAATTGGCTTATCGCGGTCATATCTATCAGCATTAGTTTGAAGACTTTTTTATAAGGCCCTGCTAGCAGGGCCTTATTTTTGCCTTGATTATTCTTTCTTGGATTGAACAGCTATTAGTTTAATCAAAGTTGATTATTGTTAGCCCTAATAAACTTTGCATGTAGATGCTGTTGGATTTTTATTATTCTTTTTCCGATAACTCAGCTCTAGTTTCATTTGGAACAGTGTAAGAAAAATCCTGCATTGTACGAATATTACTTAGCGCATTTTGATCATGTTGAAAGGAGTTCTTAGTTTCATAACCCTCCATATCGGTATATAGATGTTCTAATCGATCTTGCTTGATTTATACACCTTGGCTTTTACTCAAGTAGAATTAACTAGTAGTTGATTAACGATTCAAATATAGTAATTATGGGAGTACAAGTTATACTTAAAGCTTGCTAAGTTACAGAAATGTAGTTTGTGGTTCTTATCATTCAAATAAAAAATTGTTTGGTTTTTTTCTAAATGGTTGTCTAGTAATTATAAATCTATAAATTAACGATGATAAATGCTGTGATATCTATTTATCAATCTTGATAGAAGTAATCGTCTCCATTTGCTCTTCAAAGAATTGACCAACTTCATTTCCGTAAAAATTTTTTGAGAGTTTGGCGATGAAACATTGCATAAAAAAAAACGGTCTGTGCAGACTCAGACCGTTAGTGAATTACTTCCCTCCCATATAAATGCATTATTTTAATCTGTGCGATAGTTAGGAATACCCAAATAATTCTTTTCAGGTCAAGCCTAGTCTGTATTAATTGGAGGAAGTAGTGATAAAAGAAGGTTACTCAAATTTTTTTTGGAGTTTAACAGTGTCTTTAAGTTATTCCTTAAGAAGGAACCAAAACCCAAATCAATAAAAATATATATAAGTAGGGAAAAGCAAAAAACAACATAAAAAATCAAATGACATATGAATGTGTCTATCAGATCAGATTCTTTTTCATTGGTTTTTTGTTCTTCAACATCTATTTTGTGTGACTTGAAATCACTTATTGAATTAGTTGCTATTGGCTCAACCCATCCAAACTGAGCTAGCTCTTGATCGATTATTTTTAGCGCTGAAGTCATAAATAAGAAGAATATTCAAATACTCATCTTTTTTATCGTGTTAAAAATCAAGTTCTAGTCCAACGTTACATTTTTTGGCTTTTGGTCAGACTTTGCTTGTAGACGAACACATGATTCCAGTTAATTTCTTCCATTGCATCTTTGAACTGCAAGCATATTTGCATCCTCATGATTCTTTTCTGATTTCCAAATCTTATTTGAGGTTTGACCAATACAAGCAACTTCAGCTGCATTTTTTATCCCTACTGGGACTTGAGTTAAAGCTAAGATCATTAAAGCAAAACCTGTTCCAGGTGCATGAATATTTAATCGAAAGCTATTTAGCCAGTTTTTCTTAGGCATTGATCAATTCCTTTTTAATAATCATTTATAGCTAATTTTGTTGTGTATGCTTGAGTTGGAGGAAATGTCTCAAAGGCAAAAGACGAAAATTTAATTAAAAATGTTATTTCCAGAAATAGAACCTAAGGAACAAGGGATATTAAAAGTGAGCCCTCTACACTCAATCTACTGGGAAAAAAGCGGCAATCCAAATGGAACCTCTGTCTTAATTATTCATGGCGGTCCAGGGGGTGGGAGTAGTCCTTCTTATCGAAGATATTTTGACCCAAAGAAATTCAATATTGTTCAATTTGATCAAAGAGGATGTGGAAAATCTTCTCCTCATTCTGAGTTAAAAGAAAATACGACACATCATTTAATTGATGATATTGAAAGACTAAGACAACTCTTAAAAATTAAATCATGGCATGTCTTTGGGGGATCGTGGGGCTCAACATTAAGCTTGATTTATGCCATTCAACACACGAAAAAAGTTTTAAGTCTTACTCTTAGGGGGATATTTTTGTGCAGAAAAACCGAATTAAGTTGGTTCTATCAAAAAGGTGCAAGTGAGATTTTCCCTGAAGAATTTGAACTTTATCAGTCTGTTATACCGCAAAATGAGAGAGGCGATTTGATTAATGCTTTCCATAAGAGATTAACCAGTCAAGATAGGTCTGAGAGATCCAAAGCGGCACATGCATGGACGAGATGGGAAATGGCAACAAGCTTTCTCATGCCAAAAAAATTATCCATTCAAAAAGCTGCAAATGATAATTTCTCAGATTCTTTTGCCCGTATAGAATGTCATTATTTTGTTAATAACATTTTTTTAGAGGAAAATTATATTCTAAAAAACATTACTAAGCTAAAAAATATTCCTGTCTCTATTGTTCAGGGAAGATATGACGTAGTTTGTCCAATCAGAAGTGCATGGGATCTTAATAAATCACTGCCCTCTTCAAAACTTTATGTAATAGATAGTGCAGGACACTCGATGAAGGAAATTGGAACTTCTAAAAAATTAATTGAGTTGACTAATGAGTTAGCTAATTAGTTTTGTTTTCTAGAAATAGTAGATGATATAAGGTTTAAAATATATTCTTTGAGGACTCATCTCATTACTTCCATTTTGTAATCACAAAAAATCTAGACTTACAGCAACAAAGAAATATCATTAAATATCTTTGATTGATTTCAAGCTTGCTTATTTTCCTCTTTTAAATCACCCATAGCTTTGATTGGGAATTTCTTACCTTGTCTCCAGATAGCAGCAAAGAGCAAAGCTATAAAAGCAATTATTGGTATAAATCTTAGGATTTCCATTGTGGAAGGATCAATAACTAAAGATTTAAATGGATTACCAATAGAAACGGGTTCAACTTCATAAGAATTTACTAAGGAATTTAGGTCTACTTGCATGTGTCTAGAATATTTGCTCTAACCTATTAAAAAAGGCAGAGAATTTAGCTTCAAAAACTATATTTGTGATCCAGATGTATAAAATACACCTTAAATATGAAAAAATGATATATCGACTTGTAGTTTGCGGTTAGTCTTGTTGTGTTTTTTGATTGACAATCTAGATAATTATATTCATAAATAAACCTCTCGTTTTTTATAGGCAATATATTTAGCAAGACCTGAGAAGAAAAAGAAACAAGTAAAAATAATTATATTTAGTTCAACTGATAATGATATTGCGATCACTTTATAAATGTTTCCAACTTACTCAGATTCTTGATTTGGTTTTATTCTTTTCATTTGCTTCCTTTGTAAAAAAAATTCTTATTCACTCTCTGATTAAAGCTATGGGAGGTGAAGTGTCATGGTACTTTCACTTAATAAGATGAGGTTCCTTTAAACCTGCATGTATTCTTCGCAATTTAATAAAAGCCAATTCTTCGGCTATATAAAGAATTTTATTAGTTGTTGGGATGTTTGCTTTTTAACTGATGAATTACTTCCTTAGTGAATGTCTTCAAGAGAAGCATTTCTAGAATAAGCTGTCTTTGAGTCAGTTTTAAAATTCAATATCTTTCTATCAACGTTAACTATCTGTCTCTCACAATTGAAACTAAAAGCTAAAGCGACCTTAAAACTTTCATGTTTATCTTTGTTAAGTTTGTATTTTTTGCACTTGATTTAATGTCAATGGATTTATTTACCGATTGAAAAAGCTTTTTGATTAGCTAAAAATGTGTAGTTGCTTTTTCATATGACAAGGGCTCAAATTACTGCACCTGCTTTACCAAAAGGCTCAACTGAGATGAAAATCATTGAACGAAGTTGGGGCATTGAAAGATGCTACGTAACACCAGATGGTGAGAAGGTTTGTACCCCAGCCCCATTTTTAACAAATCACCGCAATCTTGACTGGACTTGCTTTGCTGAAAAAGTTTTCTAGTCAAAAATAATTTAGTAACTGTTAAAACTGGTTTTGTTTTAAACCTTTATTTTTATTTTTCCTAATCCGTTTTCACTTATTAACATCTTAAAAATTGATGGAGAACCATTGATCAGTAAAATTCTAAAATTCATTGCGTTGTAGAGAGCAAACATCTTTGTTTTGCCTTATATTTGAATTAGCTACTCTCGTTTATCTCATGTTGTAGTCCAATACGAATGTTTTAGTGTATTTGCACTCATGCATTGAACTATCACATGACCTAAAACAAAAATAGATAATTAATTTTTTAACATCATGAAGTTGTTTACTCCATTCAGCATTCCAAAAGCAGATATGACAGCTCTACCAAAACGAAAAATTAAAGCTACATCCAAAAAATCACATTAAAAAGCCAACAAATTTTTGTTGTATTCTTGTACTACCCAGGTATAGGACTACTTGAAGCAATATGGTTGGGTTTCTGATGTAGATGGAATGTGGATACTGATTTTTGGTATGACTGGGATGGTTGGGACCAAAACCCCAAAGTTTGTTAGAGAAAGGAAGACTTGAAGTAAATGGACCTATAGTTCTAAAAAATCGCTTGAGGATGAGACAACCAATAGCAAGTAAACTTTGGAATAAATTATTATCAACTGGATGGAGACGTGTATACCCGCAATAGGATTGACGAACAAAATATTGAAGTTCTTATGATACCAAATTAATATTGTATTTGTATTTTTCCTATACGGTACCTAAAAAGAAATGAAACGGTTCGTTCACAGACTACTTAATGTGTAGAAATTAAACATCACTTCACTATTTAAAAGTAAATTTATTAGGTTAAATTTTTAAATAAGCATGTAATCATGACATCTGAAATTGAATACTATAAACAGCTTTCTAAAAAGGTTAGTACTAAGCAAGACAAAATTAATTTCTTTGATCAAAACCAAAAGGCATTTTACGTAGATATATATTCTGATAGTTGGTCAAAGATGATTGAGGCATATGCTAAAGCAGAGAACCTAAGTTTAGAGCAAGTAAATAAAGTTGAAGAGATGAAATGGAGCGAGATGCCAGAACATCTCAAGATTTTTGCTTATGATTTTTGTATTCTAAATGGGTTTGTTTTTACTGGCGTTGGTAAGTAAAATATACTGATTAATCCACCTTAAAAAATATTTTATGTGCTTTGTCGTTTGAATAATTTACCTATTTATGCTTATAGTAGACTGTTTTTTCATTGTGATTGTTTTGGTAATACGTCAGATGCTTGTTGGTTCCCGTTTGCTTGAGTCCTGACAAGTACGTGCGCGAAGCTTTTTGATTTTCGAAAGGAGGCAATTTATTTTTTCTTTTTCCTCCTATTGCTTTTTGATTCAAACCCGTCTTTGAAGTCAGAACCGGATTTATTAAACCAAGCCAACAAGGTGGCAATAGATGTTCCAATTAAAGCAGCTATACCCCACTGAGATATTTCATCCATTAGCAAAAAATTTTCCTTCCAGTCGCTGAATAATAGTAGCAAGTACCATCAGCTCCGATATAGAACATACGGTTTTTGTATTTAGACTTTGAAAATTGTTCAAGTCTTCTTTCATGCATATCGAAGTTTTTAGTGTTTAACTCTGGATTCTGTTCTCTTTCTTCATTGGTACCCTCTTCAAAATTCCACGCAAATTTTCTTATGAGCCAAATTGAGGCAATAAAAAATACAATAACTAATAGATTCATTTTTTTGTACGCGATAATTTGTTAGCAATAGTCTCTCAACTCTCTCCACTTATCTAGTCCTGCTTGAAGATTCTCCATTTGAGTTGTAGAACCATTTGTTTTAAATGCTTTAATCAAAGACTTTGTGGCTTCGATTCCATAGCTAGCAGCCTCTCTTTGCCTTGCACAAACTCTGTCTCTTGATCCATCTTTTAGGTCTATCTCAATTTCTTTAAGTATTCTGCTTGCCTTCTCTTGTTTTTGATAAAAATCATTTAGATACATCTCGAATTCTGACTCAGCTTTAACTGGTATGACAGAAAAAAACAAGAGAATAGAAGGTATCAGTAATAAAAGAAATAAAGTTTTCATCTTTTCATAATGGCGATCTTCCTAATCTTCACAACTATTTTGTTTGCAATGTCATATGGGGAACCCGAACACGCAAAACTTATCCAATTTTTAGATCATTGTTAATGAATTTTAGTCAATTTTACCTCTCAGTTTTACACGCAAACCATTGGAAAAGATTATGCTTTTTATTTATTGTCCTTCACTAACACACTTCACTTGCTGAATTTTATTTAAATGAATACACCTAATGAATTATTTCAAAAACCATTGGCAATGACATTTGCATTTGTGGTTTGTACTTTCATCTCCAATTCTCTTGTGGGAAATTTAGTGTGAAGCCTCCCTCGATAAGTTTAAAAGAACACTTGACGTGATCATGAAGGAAATTTACCTGAAGGTTGAAGAATTAGCTAATAAAGACAGTGAGTAATTAAGAGTAGGGATATTAAGAATGGCTAATGCTGGTTAAGTTGATAACAAATGCACCCATATTCTTTATAAGAATCAGATCAACACCAAAAGTTAAAACGAATATCTAGGGGCTTTAGACACTCCTAGATATTCTTTTGTCAGCCAGAATCATTGATTGTGTTTAGATTTATCAGGCAACTAATAGTTTATCTTCGGTGGGTGATGTTTTAGTTGTTGACTCATCCAACTCATCACTCCCCTTGATTTCAAGAGATATAATGTTTGTTGATTCAAAATCAGTTTCGACATTTTGCTCGGATGCTGTTTCCAGATCGGGATCAATTTTTACTGACGATGTGATCTCAGATAGAACTACTTGAGCCAACTCAGCTTCATTGACAACTTGAGACCATGGGTTAACCATTGCCGCAATGAAGTCTCGATTAGCTTCTGTTTTGTCCCCACGGGTGATGAGTAGGAAGGGTAATGCAATGGTAAACAGACAAAAAATGGCTAGAAAAAAGTTGGCGATGGCCATTTCTCTACCAGGTTCAAATGCTGCTAGAAGCATAAAAAGAAAAGCAATTTGTATAAAAAATCACTTACTTTTAATTCCTAAGCCATACCTTCGCAAACAAACTTAATCGAAAAATTTAGTATGTTCAAAATCGATGACTTTACAGGGTAGTTAAAATTGAATTTTTTTGAGGGTTAATTATTGATGTCTGTTTCTGTCATTAGACGATATGCAAAGTCATCAACCCTCTTCTGATTCACTCCATTATCTCCAACTCCTACTCTTGATTCAGATCTAACTTGAATAATACCTTTTTCTGGAATTGCTTTTATGAGTAGATCATCGGTA
The DNA here is from genome assembly GCF_059772405.1 of Prochlorococcus sp. MIT2304. Classification (NCBI taxonomy): domain Bacteria; kingdom Bacillati; phylum Cyanobacteriota; class Cyanophyceae; order Synechococcales; family Prochlorococcaceae; genus Prochlorococcus; species Prochlorococcus sp. MIT2304. The sequence goes on along the minus strand of NZ_CM186286.1, from coordinate 462,390 downwards.
TATCTCCTCCATTTGGTCTTTGCTTCAGCATGAATGAATGAATCAGTCTTTTCAACTATTTTTGTTCTTGCTGTTTCAGAAACAATTTTGGTTGCTTTCTTAAAAGCATTTTCCAAGTCGTTTACTTTGAAATTTTCTTTCACGCAGTGAGTAATGACAACACAATCTGGTAGTTCAGTTGTTGTTGAATTTGCTTTATGGGGGGCAATGGTAACAACAAATAGAATTGAAAAGAAGATAGTTAAAAATCGATTAATCATTAATCAAAAAGATCTAGTTAAATTAATTTAAAGACAATTTAAATATGATAACTTTAGCTAAAAAATTAATGTTATGCATCTATAGGATTTTTTTGAATTTTGTAGATTGAAATTTATAAAATCAAGCTAAAAATGAATTGGATAAAATATACTTTTGAGCCTATCAGAGCATTGCGTTTTTTTAACTTGCTAATTCATTGCCCCATTCTTTGTGTTTCCTATCTAAATCTACTATTGAATTTTTCTGAGCATTAAGTATTAGTAAACGATGAACTAGCTCGATTTTGGTTTCAGTTACCTCTTCAGAGTAAAACTTAAGAGGTTGCTCTCCGAGCAAATTGTCTCCGCTCATTAATTTAATTAAATTTATTTATGTATCTAGGATGAAATCAAGCATAAGTATATGTTTTTAAGGTTTTTTTTCTTTTTGCTTTACATCACTCTTACTGGTTGTCCCCACCTTAGCCATCAAATTGGCAGGAGTGTTTTTAGTTATTATGCCCACTATATAGTTCTGTCTCACATTGCCTTGCTCCCACGAGCGTTGTTCGTACCTTTTAAGGTTACTGGCCTTATTCCACTGATGACTCAAGTCATGTTTTGTATCTAATTTTTTAATTATCAATGCACCCTATTTTTCATTCTGAGTTCATAGGCCTTGATTGGCCAATCCTTTTAATTGGTCACGTTGTAATGTTTTGGTCTTTAGCCGTAAGACTTGATTGGTCTTGGATTCCCTTAACGGAGCATGAGAAGTTATGCGGTTCTAGAGGTGATGTATACCGAGCTCAAGTCAGTTCATTGGAAAAAACTTTTCAGAATAGCTAAGATCAAAATGAAATTTTTTTTAATTTTACCTCTATCCTTATGCTTTATATTTCCTACAAAAACCCAAGCATCAAGAACTTATAAATCTAATTCTGTTTGTGAAAGTTTTGCAGCTGGGGAAATAGATGCCCTCCAAACATTGGAGGCTTTAAATCTAAGTATTCATAATTATTCAATAGGTTTGAATAATACCGCAAGAATATTTTGCGCTTAGTTTTTAATTCGTTTTAATTTTTTTATATATACCACAAATAAATAATTCTTTTTTTGTCTCAGTAAATTCTAATGGTGATAACTAAATCTTTGTACTACAAGCATTAACCTAGAAAATGTTTAGTGTGTTTGTCTCTTCCAAAGAAATTTTCTTAACTTTATGTTGAACAAATAACGAAGAAGTCAAAGCATTACTATCTAATCTAAAATCTTTCTAAGAATTATGTGATTGCGAATTTCCTTTAATCTTCTTTTTCAATAAATACACATGAATATCGCTCAATCTTCACCCTTGTATGACTATTGGAATTCTGATCAAGAAGAGAATGATGAAAATAAGAGACTGTTAAAGATTAATCCAGATGAATCTGCTTCTAATCTTTTTAGGAGTGAACCCTACAAATGGGAGAATCTCTATCAAAGCGTTCTTAGAAACGTTATGAGTGGAGATGAATCATCAATAAAAGGGTTGATGGTTTTATTATCTACAATCAATCAAAAGGAGAAGGAAATAGTCCTTAACTCTCTGGAGGCTTTGTTAGATAAGCATTTAATCTCTAAATTGAGAAACGAAAAATATCAAGATATAAAATCTAGTAAAAATTTTTATACTGCCTTAAAAATATTGTTGACTATTTTTATTAATCCATATGAAATAGAGCTAAAAAAAGAACCAAATCATCTATATGAGAAAACGGGAATGTTTTTTTATAAATTTAGAAAGATATTTTTATTAAATAAATGAGATCTAAATTTTGAATTATTTTTAATGTTAAATATCAATGGTATATAAGTAATGTCATTGGAGAGAAAATTTTTCTATTAATTTGATAAGTTTTTCTGAACGAGGGGTTTTTTGTGGTCTGGCCTCATCAAGTACTACTGCGCAACATAATTGCCATGAGGAACCATCTTTTAATTTCAATTCTTTAGCAACATCTAGTGGAGCTGCTGTTAAGGAAGTTATTTCATCGATATGTTCGAGGGTTTCCCATAGTTCACTCTCTAAGAAATCTAGTTCAACTTTTGAGAGGAGTTTTGTTGCTATAAAATCCTTGACTAATTCTGTAAGTTCTAGTGACATTTTTAATTTAATGTACAAATCCTTGGGTTTGATGAAAAGGGCTTTCTGTAAAAAGTTATTTAATTTTGAGGATACCATTTATTTAGATTATTTATTTATGAGCTGACTTTCAGATTCCATCTTTAAGGGCTTAATTCAAAAACTATAATGTATAAAATACTTTCTTAAAGGATAAAAGGATATGGAGATTACAACCGAAAGTGCAAAAAAGTCACAGAAAGAAGCTGAATGGGCCTACAACAAAGCAATGGAAAAGTTCTATTATTCAATGTTGGAGGTTGTTTTCTTAAGGATTAAAAGTCACCTATCTAAGCAGGGACTAAAGAAAGTAGTGGAGATAGATAAAAAAAGAGCTATCAATGAAAATCTCGGAGTTGAATTTAGTCAAAAGACTTGGTCGGTATTAGCTGAAGCATGGACCGGTGCAGAGGGATTAGCGATGACTAAAATCGCTGAACTTTATGGGCTGGAGATATCCGATTTAGACATATCCAAAATTAAAAAGCTCGATGGAAATAATGGTTCTCCAAAATGCGTTCCATCAAGCTAACTTTGAGGTACATTTAATCTGTACTGAATATAGTTACTGATCGATTTGAAGTTGCAACAACTAAAAAAATTCTTGAAAGAAAGAAAAAAGCTACTAAAAAAGAAATATCTTAAAAAAATTCTTGATAAACAACCCAACGAGCCTTGACTTTAATTGGTGGTATTTATTCTTATCTCGTATTACTCTAGTCATATGACATATTATGCAAAGCCAAATTATATTCAATATGATGAATGGTTTGATAACAACATAGATCCTTGCGAGTTAGAGTATGAGAAGGAAAAAAAGTTTACTGATTCTGTTCACGAAAAGTTTTATAGAATGTCAAAGCATAATTTAATTATCGGTGGGTCGGAGTCTGTTACAGATTTAAATAAACCTGAGAGATGTTCAGGAGGTTTTTGCTCATTAACAGACGAGGAATTAAAGCAGATTTAATCAAAACTCAAGAAAAAAAAATATGTATTTGAACGATCATTATTTTTATTTATTTAGAAGAGCTTACTTTTTATCTTTTGCCTACAATGTTTGTCCTTTTGTATAAAACTAATAAATGGTTCCAAAGCTCTAGAGCTTTATCTAAAAATGATGCTTGAATTATTTATATGAAATATCTATTACTTGTTACTTTTATGTTGTGTCTAAGCACTCCATCAGTAGCAGTTACTACTCGAATGTTTAAAGTTCTAGATACTTGTGCAAGATATAGGTTAAAAGAGAAAACTGCTTTAGTCGCAATAGAAGACCTCAAACTTAAATATGATGGTAAAGATGAAAATGAGGCAGAGCTATTCATCAAGTTGTATTGCTCAGTTTTTACTCCAAATGGAAATGTAGATTTTTAATTTATTTATGAGTCGTTTACTTGTTCTTCAGCATTTAGAACGCGAGGGGCCTGGACTTTTTGTCAATATTGCTGAGGAAAGAGGATTTAGTGTTTCCATTTTCCGTTTGGATTTAGGAGACTCTCTCCCTGAACTTAGGAATGGAGATTTGCTTTTGGTGTTGGGTGGACCTATGGGTATTAGAGACATTGGAACTACAACTTACCCATGGCTTATCCAAGAAGTTCGCTTAATAAAAGAAGCCTTAAATCAAGGAGTTGGATTAATAGGAGTATGCTTGGGAGCTCAGCTCTTAGCCTATGCAGCTGGTGGTGATGTCGAATTGCTTCAGGAGGAGACATCAAGTCAACCATTAGCTGAAATAGGGTGGGACTGTATTTTTCCGCAATCACAAGAAAATAAAAGTAAACTTACAGAATTTTTAAGTCAACCTTTCCCTGTTTTGCATTGGCATGGAGACAGAATTATATTGCCTAATATTGCAGAGCTGATTGCTAGTAGTAGTAGATGTAAGGAGCAATTATTTAGTATTGGTTCGTTAGCATATGGGATACAATTTCATGCTGAAATAGTCGATGAAATGGTTAAAACGTGGATTTCAGAAGATCAGAAATTTATTTCTTCAGCATTAGGGATAGACGGGCAAGCTATTCTCAAACAACAACAAAAAGAATTTAGTAGTAAAACGCTAGACTCTAGATTAAAATTTTTAAACGTTTTGTTTGACTTATTAACCAGGTAAAAATTTTGCGGTTTGAGTATTTACAAAAATGATTGACGATTTCACTCTTGAGCAGTGCAAAAAAGATAGGGAAATTCTTCAATTAAAAATTAAAAATCTTGAGCATGGTATCAATGAAGCTGAAAAAATGATTGCCGAGTCAAGTATGGACAATGAGGCATTGATTTTTTTAAGAAAAAAAGTTGCAGAATCTAATCAGGATTTAGCAATTCTATATTTAATTCTCTAATCTCACTATAGTCGGGAATTTTTTGACAAGTCTCAAGATAAATATGTCAATAAAGTGAGTAAGCCGTACCTGACCGTATCTACCCCTTAGAAAATTCATACTTTACATTACTTCACATCAAAGCAATTCCAGTAATGACATCTTCATCTTCATCTCAGGTAATCACTGAGTATGGCAAGCAAAACATCTTTGCTCGTGAAACACAGCCTCAACTTGTAGAGGATTACACCAGCTACCCAGAAGAAGCAGAAAAGACAAATGGCCGTTGGGCAATGATCGGGATGATCAGTCTTTTAGGTGCTTATTTCACAACAGGTCAAATCATTCCTGGAATTTTCTAAACCAATAACTACTCATAACAATGCAACCATCTAACAAAACAATTCTAGAAAGAAGCATCGGTAGACCAGCCATGATGGCATTCGTTCTACTAACAGGTATTTACCTAACAACCGGTCAACTTATTCCAGGTGTCGTTTAATGAATAAGGAAACTAGCTACTGGAAAACAGCAGAGCAAATGAATGGTCGTCTAGCGATGATGGGTTTCTTTGCAGCAGTCATTAACTACGGAATAACAGGCTGGATCGTTCCAGGAATTGTTTGATTTTGAATATAAAAATCTGATCTGAAAGGCCTCTTCTATGTCATTACATTTGGGGCCTTTTTAGTTGTATGCTCTTTTTTAATCTTAATTTCTTTATTGAGCAGACGGTGCTAATAAATTTATTTGGAGCCATCAATTGTTATGAGTTAGAATCTTATGTTGGCTATAAATATTGATTTATTGAAAATGAGTAAGTATTAAATATCTCTTTATATGTGCATTAAAGTCTAGTCTCCATTTGTTGTGATTAAGAACTTACTTACCATTGTTCATCGTTTGGTTGTTGTTCGGTTGGACAACAAAGAGTTGATATGACAGAACCAAAAATTAATGTTATGTGTCATAATCGATAAAAATTTTGTGGAACCTTTTAGATGGGGAGAGGTCCTGCTCAAGAGCGAGCCTTCGAATTTGTTCTTAGTGAACAAGGGGTTAGTGAAAAAGATATTGGATGGGTACTGTCTAAATTAGATAGTCAAGAATATTTATTAACTGACTGCCATTACCTGGCAAGAATACTTAGCAAGGAATCTGAAATTAAGGCTAAGGAGATTTTTATTAATCGTTATTTTGTTCTTAATATGACAGGAGTCAGTAGAGAAAGTAAATTTAGCAATCTTCTTCAAGAATGTATGGATAAGAAGAAAATTTGGACATTACTTGAAAAGAATGTTGGAGTCATTTGTATTAGGCTTCCAGATGCAAGCTTGAATGGTGAAACCTATTTATTTATATGTGGTCCTAATAAAAAATGTCCAGAGGTAACCAACATTGATTTATTCGGGAGCTCTTTCCCCAATGTGCGTAAAGAAGCAAAAAAGCAAAATCCTTTAGAAATGAGCTCACTTAGATTGGCTGGATAGAGGTATAAATGAATCTAAGAATTAAGCATAACCTTGAAATACCAGCCAATGAAATACAGTGGAGATTCTCTAGATCGTCAGGAGCAGGGGGACAGAACGTAAATAAGACAGACAGCCGAGTTGAAATTGTATATAACGTATTTGATTCAAAAGCATTAAGTTCATATCAGAAGCATAGGATTTTAATTCATAATGACGTAAAGCTAACTAATGGCTGTATATGTATAGCCGTTCAGGATAGGAGATCTCAGTATCAGAATAGACAATTAGCTTTACGTAGACTTACCTCAACCTTACGGGAACTTTTAAAGCAAACTCCAAAGAAAAGAAGAATGACAATGCCAACACGCTCATCTCAAAAGAGAAGGGTCGATTCAAAGAAGAAACGTGGTGAATTAAAGAGAAATAGACAGCTGAAGATAGATTTTTAACACCTTCTAGAGACGTGCTTTTGACAGTTCCTGTAGTTGGTCTTTTTAGTTACATATACTTATTCATTGGAGAGGTTGATGAATTGGATTTTCTGAGTAGAGGTCAATGCTTTTAGGATTGAGTTGATTTCTTCTTTAGAAGACATTGACTAGTTACAAAATAGATTTTTTATGCAGCTTCTTTTAAAGATTGATTTGGAAATAGTGATATGATCTCACCTTTTGGTGTCTCATACACTCTCTCTACAATTTCACCATCATTAATAATTACTTTGGTGTTAATTGATCCTGAGGGTAATGTCTTGATAGCTGGTACAACAGCTTCTTTTAAATTTGGGAACTGATCCAAGTTCTTGAAGTCTTTAAGTTTTTTCTTGGCAACCATTAATGAATAAGTCGAAGTTATTCTTTTTTTAACTAACTTTGCTTCACTCGTAAAGAGCTTGCACAGCTAATCACATTATTTTTGTATTCAGGTGGAAAAATTTTGACTTATTACGTCCATTCTAATTACATGTTTTGAAAAATAAGGAGACGTGCTTGTAAATTTTGCCATTTATTATTTTTACGTCTTTATTTAGGTTGTCTTGATGGTTTTCATATGCTGGCTTTTTCCCGAAAACACAATCTAAACTAGCTATAGCGTTGACATTGAAGGAATAAATTTATTTGTTTCTACTAATGTTCATTATTATTTTTTTTAATAGGTTGTACCTAATGTCAACAATTAACACTATTTCATTACTCAAGAGTAGTAATTATAACTACTTGAGGTAGTTTTGATATCATTTTTCTGTTTTCTTGATTAGAAGAGATACCTGCTAATAACCAATTAATTCTAACCAATATTACAAGTGCTCCGATTTAATGAAAACATTCAATTCGTGAGGGGTCTTTTAAATTCTTTAGCTAGAAAAATTTTATCTTTCATTGAAAATACTTGTTAACTTCTACTTCCTTTTCTATTAATTTAATCTATTTAAGATTTTTATGCTTATTATATTTATATATATTTTCTTAACCCTATAAATATGATTATGAATTTTTTTCCAAAGAAGATAATGCTTTTAGGTAGTGGAGAATTAGGTAAAGAGGTTGCAATAGCTGCAAAAAGATTAGGTTGTTATGTTATTGCCTGTGACAGATATAATAATGCTCCTGCTATGCAGGTATCCGATCAATCCGAGGTGTTAAATATGAATAATGACAATGAACTAATAGAAGCGATATATAATTGTAAACCCGATATTATTATTCCTGAAATCGAAGCATTAGCAGTCGATGTCTTAAAGGAAATCGAACAAAAGATAAGAGTAATACCCAATGCTAGAGCTACTTCAATAACTATGAATAGAGATAAAATTAGGGATTTGGCTTCAAATGAATTAAATTTAAGAACTGCAAAATTTAGTTACGCGATGAATCAATCTGAGCTTGATTTTCATGCAGAGAAGATTGGTTATCCTTTGTTAATTAAGCCAGTTATGAGTTCTTCAGGTAAAGGACAAAGTTTAGTTAATAATAAAATTGAACTTGATCAGGCTTGGATCTTGGCCATTGAAAAATCAAGAGGTAAATCCAATAAAGTTATACTAGAAGAATTTATTGATTTTGATTTGGAAATTACTTTATTAACTATTAGACAATTTAACGGTAAAACATTGTTCTGTGCCCCCATAGGACATGAGCAAAATAATGGAGACTATCAATGTAGTTGGCAACCAGCTGAATTATCTGAAAGTGTCTTAGCGAAGGCTCAACAGATTGCCAAATGTGTTACGGATAATCTTGGAGGCGTGGGTTTGTTTGGGGTTGAATTCTTTATTAAGGATGATGAGGTGATTTTTTCAGAGCTTTCACCAAGGCCACATGATACTGGCTTAGTAACTTTGATTAGCCAAAATTTAAACGAGTTTGAATTACACCTTAGAGCTGTTTTAGGTATACCAATACCAGAAATAGTATGTGCTGAAGCTTCTGCAAGCCGAGTAATTCTGGCTCCGAAAAAAAACACAAACATTCGTTACAAGGGACTTGAAGAAGCCTTAAGTCAGACGAATACAAGTGTGTTTATATTTGGTAAGCCAATCTCAACCGAAGGCCGTCGAATGGGAGTAGCCGTAGCAAAGGCTTCAACAATTGGTGAAGCAAGAATCAAAGCGGATAAGGCAGCTCAATCAATACAATTCATAAATGAATAATATTCATTCAGATTCTTTGTCTGACTTCAATAAGTGCAAGTCTATTTGGTTCCTATTCTTGACTGAGTTAAATTGGAACCCAAATGCAATTAACCCACTCGAGTTGGTTCCGGAATCTTTTTGGCCTCAAGTTACCGACCTATTAATTGAAGCAAAATATATAGGTCAAAGCAGGAATTATTACCTCAGAGAGTCTGATAGGTATCTAGATTATTTGAGTAAAGGTGGTAAGCCTTTCAAAAGAGATCGAAAACCATAGGTAATATGATAACTTCAAGCAAAATCTTTTAGCTAATATTAATTTTCCCATATTCGCAGCACTGTTAATATTTTTTTTATGGGTGTTGCTTAAAAAAATTAAATTTTCATGGGCTTATGGTTATGGATGATCCGAAGTTTCGTTTTTTAGTTCTTCTCTTTATTAATCTAATAATGATATCAGTATTCAGAAACTGGATTTTAAACAATGAAGCTTTTGTGTGGCTCTTAAATGGTTTACCTTCTTGAAGTGTTACTGAAGCATTTTATTTGATTTTAAAAATAGTGTTTTGTCTGGATTTTACTTTCCACCACATTGACGATTTACGTTATCATCAAACATTTTGTTTAAGGGTAGGATCAAAGGGTGAGGTTATTTATAATTTAAAAAAGTTTATGATCAGGAAGAAAAATTTTTTTTCTTTTCTGTGAATAGTTCTTTTTAGTTGGGAATGCAACTATTTATGTTATTACTACAAAATTCTTCCTTTTATGTATCACTAGGAACATCACTTGAGGATTATTTATGTTACTTTAATTAAACGTTCAGCTGTTTCATAGCTGCAGTAAGACTCGAGACATGGAACGGGGTCTTGAGCACTACTTCGGGAAAGAACAATGACTGTTCTTACTTACAGAGGCAAAGAGTACCTTCAACATAAAGAGGCTACTCCAAAAAAAGTTGTAGAATTAAGTTACAGGCGTAGCATCTACACATCTAGGCAAGCAGAAGCTAAGAAGCAAATGCAAGCATCCTTTACTTACAGGGGTAATTCATACCAAAAGTAAATCGAAGGAGGTTTAAGGGGGTATAATTACCCCCTTTTTTATGTTTATTTCTACCATTAATATCTACATAAACAACTTTCTGCACATGTGTATTTTTGCTTGAGTTCTATTACTCTGGTTTTATTGCTGGTTTCTGATGTAGAAATAATATTGACTCCGAAATAATCACAATGATTACTGAACAGTCATGGCCAAGTTGTAAGCTTCCTAAAACTCAAAAGGCACTTGAAGTTATTTATTCAATGCTATGGAAGAGGCCAAAAGTGTTTAGGTCGTATTACAGGTCAAATTAATAGGTTTTGTCAGGGAAACCCCTACACGCACCTCGCAAAAAAGTTGTTGAGAATATTAGTGGAATTTAATAATCAATGCAAAAATCGTTCAAACCTAACAGTACATTGTTAGCTTTATTTATGTTTTTACCGATCACACCAAGTATTGCTGCCATTACTGTTTTTACACAGTCAGTTTTTAATGACAGGAGTAACGAGGTAACGCCAATTTCTTATCATACAAAGCGAGTGATTGATGCATCTAGAAGATAGCAATATTTTCGCTTTGAGCTTGGGAAAGTATTTAAGTTTATTTCTTCTTGCGTGAAAGATTTTGTTGTTTTCTTATTAACCTTTTTGTCGAGCTTAGTTTAAATACCCTTTACGTCGTGAGATTAGTAGGTTAAAAGTCAAAGGTAACAGCTATCTCCAAGCATGGTTTTAACGAAAAAGCTTAAGGCCTTTGATGACGCGATCTTCGATAGACATCCTGATTTAAAAGAGGCTCTGAAACCTAATGATCATTATCCAGAGCTAGAGAATATTTTAAGTAATAGAGCTGCAAATTTACCTGCTGGATCCTTGAATACAAAAGTGATTATTAATGATGGAGAAATAGTTGAACGCGTGTTCAAGACACCTAAAGGCCAAGTAGTCTCTTTGTTCTCCAAACCATCAAATGTGTTTTTTGATCAAGTTGCTTAACAGATTATTTTTTTACATATCTTGCTTTTCTATTGAGATAAAATGCAGATAAGAAAAAGATCAAATCTTCGTTTATTTATTCAATCCTTTAATCAGCTTGCTGTGAGAAGATCATTATCAGAGCTCTATAGTTAATTACATAAATATAAAATCATGGAAATAGCTCAAGCAATTCAAAAAAGAAGGACAATTCATATTTTTTCTGAAAAAAGTGTTTCTAATGACGTTGTTGAAAAAGCAATAAGTGCAGCGAATCAAGCGCCCTGCCACAGAAGAACTTTTCCATGGCGTTTTACCAACATTGGAATAAAAAAACGAGAACTTCTATATCAACTACAGCTAACTCTGAAGTTTGGTGATAAGCCAACAGATGAATCTAGTTTAAAAAAAATAAGGGACAAAATGTTTAATCCTTCCCATTTGCTTATTGCTACTCAAATATGTACAGATAATCAAGTTCAAAAACTCGAAGATTATGCTGCTTGTGCTTGTGCAATCCAAAACCTGTCGCTTTCACTTGCTTCAGATCATGTCGGTTACAAGTGGTCAACAGGTAAAATCACAAAACATCCTAACACTTATCAAATCGTAGAAATAAGTCCATTTGAGGAAGAAATAATTGGTTTTATATGGATTGGATATGGAGCTGAGCCACCTGTGATCAAAAGGCCTCCTATTAGCACTATCTATAGAGAGAGGGATTAGTAACTTGGCTTAACTCACAGAAGAGAGATAATGAAACTGATAAGGTAGTGTTGAGGCCACACTAAAAACAATAAGCATCATCCCTTTCTTATCTAAACGTTTCATAACTAAAAAATGTAGTGTTCTTACTTTAATCGGAGAAACTTAATCTTATAGGTATTTTATGTAGGGAGAACTAGACATTACTGAGTACTTTTTATGAAAAACAAGACCACAGTTCGGATAAACTTATTTTCATGATCAATATATAAACTAATGGGAAATTTGCCAGATTCCAAATCAGGTCTTAGTCCCTGTTTAAATCCACTAAATTGCGTTTTCTTTCAAAAAGATTTTGAAGATGTTGACAAGACTTTTGATCAACTTGTGAGGATTGCCCAGAAGATTCCTAGAACTAAAGTTTTAGAGAGTAATCAAAGTTATTGGAAAGGGGTTTGTCGTAGTTTAATTTTTAGATTTCCTGATGACTTGGAGATTTTAAAAATTAATAAGAGGATTCAAATCAAATCAGCATCGAGATATGGTGGAGGCGATCTTGGAGTTAATGGAGCTAGAGTGGGAAGATTATTAACTGCACTAGAAAAATCAAATAGTTAGCTACCAAACTTTATAGAACAATCAATAGTTGTCGTTGTAAAAAATTTTAGTTATTTTAAAATAGATATAATAAAAAGATGAACAGAGCACAAAAATATTTTCTACATCTTCCAAAGGGGACTCATTTTGAAAAAATCATTGATACTGAATATGGGAAGGAGAATATATATGTCAGTCCAGACGGCAAAAAACATTCAATACCTATGATTTCACAATCGATTTCTAGTGCAACTTCAACACATGAAAATTAGCAGTTAGTACAATTGTTTTTCCATCTTATGATTTTTGTTTCATCGTAAATATGATTAGAGGCTTCATTAATTGAATTCTTTTCTATAGTGGTAACTACTTAAAACTATATTAGTAATAACTATTTACTCGGTTAATGGAGAAAACTAGTAGTTTTGCGTATTGCATCTATAGCCTCTGACGATATAACTAACTCAAGTTGCATTTTGACATTGTCTATCTTTAAGCGCTTAGGCGATAGGTTTTCAATAAAAAATAATACTAACAAATGTTATTCAAGATGCCAAATGGAACCTTTACCTAATGAGATTTATCAAGACATTGTTGATTTTCAATCCGATGTGAATAGACCTATCGATATTTCTATTTATAGGGATTTCATAAAGGAAGTTGCTTGAGCTCCTATCTTAATTTTTTTTAGTTCTTATTTTATTTGATTCCACTAATGCATTTATAGGTACAAATTTTACAACTTTGTAATTTTATTGAGTAAGGCGTATTAATTTTTTTTCTTGAGTTAATTAGTGACTGTAAACTAGAAAGAAAGTAGTATTAAAATTTTATTGATGGATACCTTGAAAGCAAAGACTTTGGCCAGTGAATTAAATGAATTAGCATGCAAAGGATGCACTGAGGGTTGGCTAGAGAAACATGATGGACTTTCAGATCCCATTCAAGACATCAATGAATGTGGAGCTCTTGGATTTATCACGCCTGAACGACAAAAGCGATTAATAAAAGAAATAAATGAGATTAATGCTGAAAATTAGAGAATATGGATAAAAAAAATGGAAATAGCCCGAGTAAGTTTTCTGTTCCTCCTTTTGCTTCAGATGATGAGATATGGATAAAAATTCTTGAAGTCTTGACACCAACAGAACGGTTAGAGGCTAGTCGTTCAAAATCAGAGTTCAATTATCCGTATCTGGGAGGTAAAGAGATTATCGTTAAACGCTTTGATCAGTCTGACATAGCGGTTGCTTTACTTTCTGAAGTCACTGCTGATGGTGATGAATGGGCAATATATAGAGAACTTTAAAATGGATACCTATTCATTAATTGTATTGGGAACAGTTGTATTATTACTTTTGGTATTGGTTTGGCTTTCTCAAATATTTAGAAATTTAATTAGAAAGCAAATTGATGATCAAATGAAAGATATGATTCCGATAAAAGCTATTAGAGAAAAAATAGGAATCAGAATAAAATTGAGAAAGTAGAACATAAATTATTTATATTTGATTGAGTTAGATCTTAATATTTTTCTTTTTAAGCGTTGTTTTTATATAACTATTATTATTAGCTATAAAATTTAGTATCTATCCTATTAGCCATTGATTTTTATTTTGTATTGATAAATTCATCTGTTTTTCTTATGTTTGCAAGTTAGTAAGTAATACCGATAGAAAAAAATAAAAAGAAAGGATAGATTAAACTATATTGCAGATAAATTTTATGAATAAGACTGATACTATGAAAATCTCGCATGGACAAGTGGATCCAATTGAGGATTATCTTGAGTGTGTTACATATTGTTCAATATCTAGCAGTGCGGAAGAGAATGATTGCCAAACAATATGCATGGAAAGGCATTTGAAAAGTTCATATTTTTGACTTTTTATTAAAAAACAAAACCATAAAAAACCTTAGCTATTTTAGTGATTCAATTAACTTTTCGACTCGCAATTTAAAATTAGATGACTAACCCAACAGCCTTATCCGCCTTCTGTAACCTTAGAAAAGACTATGAATGATTCAGTCGATACATTCCTTTAATCTTGTTTTCTGGCATACAAAAAATTTTCCTGTGATTACTTAATATCTTTTAAACTCTTAATTATTTCTAAAAAGATGAAGAAGCAGTGCAAGGGGTAATATTCCCTATTAATTGGCTTTTAAAATCTATTTTTGATGTTGGGGTAAGAATAAAAGGTTAAAATACTTATGAATAAAACTGCCAAAACTGCCATCATTTATTAGATGATATTTAAAAGTTTTGGCTCATCCCATATCTTGGTATTGGCTAGTTGGTTTTTTTCTATGGATGGTTCACAACGTTTTGGTTCTGAATCGTAAAGTCAACATTGATAAAGAACGACAAATATCAAAGCGATTCAATGCAATCTCAAGACTTTATCCCAAAGGTACATACATTTCACCTAGATAAGAATAATTAGTGGATTTTAAATTATCTTCATCCCTTTTTTAGTTGCTTTAATAATGTGGGGGCTTAGATGTCTCTTGAGGGAAATATTCTTCAGTTTCATTTTCATATGTGTCACTTTTCTTTTTGAAGTATTCATCTAATGGATCATAACCATCATTGTCTGGATTAATTTTGACTTTCATAGTTTAATATTTTTTCTTTTGCAAGATCATTAACTTCATAAGTGCATCATCCAGCTATTCCATTACAAATAATTCCTGCTTTTGCCATTGAAAATAAGACAAAACGATGAAAACTGGGAACTGCTTTGTCTAATGCTATAAGAAATATAAGCAATGACATTGATGTCATTGAAAGATATTGCATCCAATGAATACCTGCTTTATCAAGACCATTTTTGTCAAAACTTGTACTTGTCATTTTATTAATGCTTTAGTCGGTGAGGTTAACGCAAAAAATTACTTTTTGCTAGTTATTTCCCTTTCTTGATTGATGCCTTTAAAATTGATTAACTTTTCTGTGCTGAGATCTCAAAGTTTCTAATCACCTCTTCACCCTTTCTGAAGATCGTTTTAGCATATTCAGTCCATTGCCCCTGTCCCCAATAACGGAAGCAACTAGTTTCTAATAGCAAAAGATATAGGAGTGCCTCTTGATAACTATGGTTTTTTGTTAACGATGGATTTTGAACTAGTAAATGATCAAATGTTTCGTGGAAATAGGAACTAAGTTTTGTAATTGGTTCTAAAACATTTTTATATCCATCTTCCCAACTCAAGTCGTTAGTCCAGCTAGCTCCACTCAAGGAAAAGGATTGATCTTCCTGTTTTAATTTACTAATTGCTTGTTTAACTGAGGTAGGAGTTATTGGACCTGAAATCTTCCCCCATATTTTGTCTTGGTCGACTGCTTGTATCAATGGATAAATATCTTCATCTATACTTAAAGTCGCCAAGAAGTCGAGGTATTCAGAACCATTCATGGCAATTGTGTGACTTTTATTCTTTTTTGGACCAATTCTTCTATAGGCCTGAATGAAAGCTTGAGGAAATTCGTTCATCATTACTCCGCCATTTTCTCCATCAGCAATTTGGGAAACTAGCGTTGGGATAATATTTTGACCTAATTTGTGTTTATTTAGTCCTTTTGCCTCGTAATAAGGTTGCATTTGTCCAACAAGTTTTGTATCTGAACCTTGAGTTTTTATTAGTGAAAGAATAGAGATGGTCTCTCCATTACTTCCTTGTGCTTTGAGCATATTAGGAATATATTTCTGCTCGTCTCTAAGACTTGAGCCATCTAAATTTTGAACGCTATGTTCTTGAACCATTACCCAACGGTATCCACATTCTTTTAGAGCTTTGATTAATTGATAAAGAACATCAGGTTGGTTTGGAAGATGCATCTCAGGAAGAGAGAATCCATTCACTCTACGCAGTGCATCTTCTCCGAATAATGATAAGAAGTTGTGCTGCCAGGCTGTTATCTGTAATTTAAAGTCAGAGGGTGGAGTTGAAGAGGCTACAGCATGACTCCAAAAGGTTCCTAGCCATTCAACGTGCTGATGAACTGTCTTATCACACGTTAGGAGTCTTAACGATGAAAGAATATCCTCGCGACCCATTTGCACGAATCCCCATAGAAGATTTCCTGAGTAATCAAGCATTATTTTGGGATCATATCCACCATCTATTAGGCTTGGAATGATTTCAGCTAGACGTTTGTAGCATTGAGCATATGGTTCGGCATTGTGATTATCTCCTTCTAATGTGTGTTCAAACATATATTGCAAATGTGAAATTAGCTCTCCATTCTTACCTGCTGGAATTGTTGGTTGATGCATATGGAGGGCACATGCAAATCCTGAATTAACATTCTCTAACCTTGACTTTTCTTCGAATTCTCTACTATCTCTCTCCTTATTTACTAACTTATTAATTTCAAATTCAAAACCACATATCGGTGGTAAGTCATTTTTATTCATTTTATTGAGGTTATATATTTAATGCGATCCAACTGAAAGGATGTTTTATAATTTAATTGGAGTATATACAATAAAAAATGTTTTTCATAGATTTGATGTGTATTAAGGTTCAACCCATTGAGAAATACGTTTACTATTAGTGTATTTTTCTTACCTAAAATATCATAACAATATAAATATATTTATTTTTCTAATACTCCTAATATACACTAATAGATTGTAATACAAAATTTATTTTGCCAGGCTTAAAGCCAGGATTCAATTTTCCTGGTTTACCAAACTTGGAATGTAGTAATTGAAATTGGGTTATGGATTCTGATTTGAATATAATTGGTAATGAAATTTTTTTTGCTAAAACAGTTGGTTCAAGACTTTCAAAAGGTACTTTGATAGTTGTTGTCCCAAATCTTTTTGTTTCTATCTCTGCTACCCATCTGAGCCCACCAGGAGATTTGTCCAAGAAAAATCCTCTTAACCCAAAAATTCCATATTTACATGACACTCCAAATTTTAAAGTTCGACCTTTACCTTCAATTTTTAATTCAAAACCTTTATATTTGGATAAATTTAGAACAGGTGAAAATATTGGGGATTTGCAACTAACAAAACCTCCTTTTTCCTCAACTACAACACCTTCCAGGGAGAGGCCTTTTGACGAGGATCTACAAATTGCCTTACTTGAACCTCCCATAACAGTGTCGTTCAAAGAAAACCAATCATCAAAGTCACTGGATGACACTACCTTTGATAGCTCTGTCATTTTTATCTAAATTTTTTAAACTCTATAAAATTTTTTTGTGAATCATGAGTTTAAAAATGTAGATTCCACGATTTAAAGAACAAATCTTTAGTCTGATTAAGTGATTGTTATGGTCTAAAAGTTATTTTTTGAATACGAATAAAGTATTTGAATACCTTTTGATCTGAGTTGATTTGCTTTGGTTGGCTTAATGTTTTATCGATTGAAGGTCAATTATTAAAGAGAAGGCAAGCAGGAGATGATGGATTTATGGAGCATTCTGCATCCCAAAAGCCTTCAACTTCGATACCTTCCCAATGATTAATCATTGTTTCTAATTCCTTGATTCTTTCTTTAGCGACATCAATTTTTTCAAGGAGATTTGATGATGTTTCTTTCTTCATGATTATCCCTTGTTACTATCCTTATTTGACTACTAAATTGATATTAAATCTATCGATATAATTACGGATGTATTTGTTCCTATTAGAGAGTGAATAAATTTTTTCAGAAAACTTTTCTATTTTCTTATTCATAATCTATCTTTGGTTGAAATAGAACGAATTACAGAAATTACCAACATTATTGGTCTCAGCTTTAAGACCTGTTTTTTTTGCAATCAATTTAATCTTTGTGTTTTTTTCTTTTGGTGAGTAGTCATTCTGATTAAGGTACATTGTGTAGTATTCTCTGCATAAATTTGAGAGCTCTTTTTCTTTGATAAATGGGATACGGCCTATAGCCATCACTATCAGAGCTAGAGCTATTGCTCCTGTAAAAGCTTTGTTGAGTGAGTTAGTCATAGCTAATATTTTTTATATTATCCAGTATGCCGTCTGATGTGAAAATACTCGCTTTATAAGGGAACGACTTCAACTTTGTCGAATCTTAGCTACTTTTTTTAGGGTGTTTTATAGTGCAGACTTGCCTTGACCAGATTTTAGTAGGAAAAATGTTGGCAATCCAAGTAAAACGCCTACAGAGGTTATTAGTATAAGATTTATAGTGAATGAACTAACACCTAGTTCTGAAGAAGCTAAAGCAAAATTCATTAATTTGAAGTCGAATTAATTATTATTTTTAAGTATATTTTCTAAAAAGCTCAAAATCTTAAAAGCTTGTAAGAATTGTTTTCACATTATTCATAGAATTTCAGATTTTAGCTGAGTTTGAATTTGACTCAATTTTTCGCTGATTCATTTTCACTTATAGATTTTGTTGACTTTTTCAAATCCTTTTTTAAGGCGGTCTTTTTTTCTTCAGCTTCTTTTTCTATTGCTTTTTTTGCGTCAGCTTCTTTTTCTGCGGCTATTTTGGCTGCTAATGCCACTGATTCTTCATGAGCTATTTTTGCATCGAGTTGACCAGTTGCCCTCATCCATTCATTAACACTTGGTTCCTTCCCAGCTGCTTCACATTCTTTTTTATATCTTAAAAATGGGAACCAATGATGGTTTGCTGTTTCAGGATTACTTGTATTAAAATTATTTTCGCTCATTTACTTGATTAGGCTTTTAAGATTATCCAATAATCTTTGTAATAAGTGCCTTTTAAATTTACTAAAATTTAAGTTCTTTTTATTAATTACATTGTTGTGTAATGTTTTTTACTTGTTGTTAGTCATATATAAATAATAGGGATAAGAATTATTTCTCTGAGTTAAATTGATTTTGATGTATGTCTTATTTTATTTTCGCTGAATAAATATCCCTTATGGATTCTTCCTTGGCATTAGCAATTATTTTGACATTTGTTGGGATAATTATTTTTATATTGATATCAAAAAATGATCTTGGAGTAACATCTTTAAAGAAAGATCCTGAATCTCATACAACCCTGATTGGTTCAGTTGCTAAGGGTATTCCTGGTTCTGATATTTTAAACTCAGATTCAGTCTCCAATACAAAGGAGTCGACAGAAAATGCAATTCACAGCTAGTAAAGATGCTGATGAAGATTTGATTTGGTCTTTGATTTTAAATAATCTGGGTTCTCCTCTTTCAAAAGACGTCTCACCGGCTACTTCTGCTTTCTTCAAAACAGAGGATGGCTTGGAATGCTCTGTTAGGAAAAGAAATGGAGAATTGATTGCACATTGTTATTCAGAATCAGATCGAATGGGGCAAAGACGTTGGACTATTGATCTTAAATAATTCCCAATGAACCATAGAACCTTTTATATTTCTAGCTCTTGAATTAGATCCCTTTGAAATTTAGAACCTAGAATTTTGTTGGCGGCCATAGCACCACTGGCGGCTACAGGTGGTATCCCGATTCCTGGAAATGTAGATGAGCCGCACAATAATAGATTTTTAATTGGAGTCTTATTCCCTGGAAAAAGTCCTTCTGAGGCTGACAAAGCTGGTCCATAACTTCCATTTTTTGTATTTAAAAATCTATGATGAGTTAGTGGTGTTCCAAGCATTTTTATCTCGATTCTTTCCTGAATATCAGGTATCAATCTTTTTATTGGTTCCCAGAAGACTGAGCACCGCTCCTCTTTTGTTTTTTCATATTCTTTAGAACCTATTTTAAGATTTTTCCATTTATCCCAAGGCTCATTAGCAGGCGTATATCCGTGAAGAACGTGTTTGTTGGGGGGAGCCATTGTTGGATCCAATGCCGATGGAATGGAGAGAACTACTACATTTCTCTCAGAAGTAATACCTTTTGCCCAATCATCAACCCATATTGAATGTAGCGGAATATCTTCTAGTCCCTCTGCATTAAACCCAAGATGAAGATGGAGAAATGACTTGCATTTTGGAGTCATCGCCCTTTCCTTTCTCCATTTTTTAGATATTTCCTGTGGTAATAAATCAAGGGTGCTCCAAATATCTGCATTGCTAACAATATGATCTGCAAATATTTTCTCACCATTTTTCAACTCAATTCCGATTGCTTTATTCCTTCTTATAATTATCTGACTTACTTTTGAATTAAGTCTTAGATTCCCTCCAAATGAGTAAATTCCATTTAACAGAGCCTTAACGATTGATTCACTTCCTCCCTTTGGGTATTCCAAGTAGGCATCTGGTTTAAACCAATCATCAAAAAGAGTTGCCATTGCAGCTGCATTAGTTTCGTCTTTAGATAAACCGCTTATAAGAAAACAAAGTAATTCAACCCAATTCTGTAAAAATGGATCTTTAAGATGTTCATCAACTAAATTTCCAAAAGCACCTCCCAGGTATTTAAAAGATTTCATGTGGATGAGGAGTTTTTTACTACGTCTTAAGAGCTGAAATACAGTGTCCTTGTTTTGATTTAATGCTATTAGGGGGATTGCATTAGCTGCTGCACCAATCGGTTTAATCACTCGAATAAATTCTTCCCATTCTTTAATGGCTTCATTTCCACTAATTGAATTGATCTGATCAAGGAATCTTCTATCTCCAACTCCAATCGTGTATTCACCCTCAGGAATTTGAACATTCCAATCTTGATATTTAATTAATTCAACCTTTTGGTTAAGAGCTTTGAGGACTTGACCTAATGGATTAGTGGTAGGCCAATTACCTATTCCACTCCAAAGAGAGGGACCAGATTCAAATTTATAACCATCTTTCTCAAAGCCATGAGCAGCTCCTCCTGGCTTTGTGTGAGCCTCAAGTATTAGGACTTTTTTGCCAGCTTTTGCGAGTAATCCTCCGCAGCATAATCCTCCTATACCACTTCCAATTACTATTACTTCTGGATTTTTCATTTATTTTTTTTATTTAAGAAATTTTTCTTCTTAAGAGTTTCTACAACATATTCTTTAGAACTGCTTCAATGAAGTCCGCATTTAAAAAGAAATTTACTTAAATCTTTGTTTGGTCAAGAAGCGGAATTGATGGACGTACGTAAATAAATAATGCTCCGTACATATCTCTAATGATTCTTAGATCTTCGTCAACGTAGATCACGCTAATCTCACATTTTGGATTTTCTTTGTTCCATGGCAAAAGTTTCCAGACTGTCTTTACTGGATACCACCTTTCCATGAGGATACTCTCAAAAAATGGAATTTTCCCCAACCCATCCACCTCTGACACCTTAGTCTTCTCTAACTCCATAGAAAGTATGTTGTCTTTTAGTTGAAGTTCCTTAGCCAGAGTTATCACTCGACCACCAAAGGTAGGTAAAAGTTTGAACCACCCAAGGATTGGAATGGTTGTAAGACCAAAGATAGTGGTATCAAAGGTGGATATCATTTCCCCTTTATTGAAATTGAGATATTGTCCGACTCTTCCTACTGTTGATAAGCCAAATGATCCTACTTGTAAGAAATGAAGCTTGAAAAATAAATCGCTTTTTGATTTGTCGTTTAACGCCTTTTCAATGGCTAGAAAGAATGGAGAGCTTCTAAATAATTCAACTGATGAGTAAATAAGCTCCCATTCACCATCAATAGAAAGCTGAGTTATTTCATCTGACAGGGGAAGTATATCTTCAACCAGTTTATTCATCTCTACTAATTTATCTTGGTACATGGGAGAGATCATTGCGTTCATCCTTTGACCTCTATCTGTTGCTGCTGCTACCTGGTAAATATGAGCTTTGAGATCCTTTCTGTCTTTCATTTTATTTGAGTGGTTAATTCGTTTTAATCCTCCTAACCCTAACTAAAATTTCCTAAAGACCTTGAGTTTATCAATAGCTTTAACAAGTAATATTTGAGCTTTTGACTTTGATTTGGCTTATAACATTCATATGATTACAACTAAAATCCTACTACTAACAATATTTGTTCCATTGGCGTGTCTTAAGGTTTTTGGCTTCTACAAGAAAATTCTCAAGGTTTCAGAACCGTCTTTAAAGCAAATTAAAGCAAAATTAGAAAGAACATTTTCAATAGATAGCTAAGTTCATTCTCGAAACTCTATATTTTCTGTTTTATGGTGGTTATTGGTTACTATTTCTTACCTTTTAGATCAAGAATAATCCTATAATACCCTCTTGATAGACATTCTCGCTTTAAGTGAGACTTCCCTGTCCTTTTCCCTAATAGTGTCTATGACTTGTTTTTGATACTCCTTATGACTTTTTTTGAATATTTTTTTATGTAAATTAATAAGATACAAATACTATTTACATCTACATGTAAATAGATTGTTCGGTTTGGATACCCACAATGTGCTAGATGTTGTATATAGGTAATTCTTAATTCGATGTCTCATTTAAGTATCAAAGTTAGCGCTAAAGGCGAAGCCATGATCGCTACCCTTCAAAAGGAAATTTTTAACCGAAGAAGAAAAAAAGTAACAGCATCACAAGTTGTTGAAACTCTTGTAGAGAGCGGTGCTAAGTCACAATCTGATAAGCGTTATGCTGCTTCTTGGAAAAACTTAATAAAGGATATTGAGAAAGCTGCAAAAGTTTCTGAGATCCATGGTAATAAGCCTGCAAATGTTAGTGCTGATGAGTGGGCTTTGATTCTGTCTCATCGTACTCGTAAGACTAAGAGTGCTAAAAAAGTTTCGGCAAAACCCTCTGCTAAAAAGACAACAGTCAAAAAATCTGTTACAAAAAAGGCCGCTGCTAAAAAAACCGTTACTAAAAAAGCGGTTTCAAAGAATGCAGTAGCTAAAGCTTCTCCAACGAAGAGTGCTGGAAAAGCAAAAGTTAAGACTTCTAAAGTTAAAACAGCAGTTAAGAAAGTATCCGCTGCTCAAGCTAAAAAAGCAACTTCAAGCACTAATTCTGTTTCAAAGAGAGCCTCTAAGGCTATAGCAGGAAGACCTGCGAGGCGAGCAAGAAAAGCAAATTCTCAAACTGTTAAAGCTTAGCCAAAAGCCAGATCCGTCAAAGCGGCTGGAAAGTGCAATGCTTTCGCTGGCTATTTTTGTGAATATGTTAATTAGTACCCCAAGCCTACATTCCCTTTTGTATAGCCTTGGCAGTAGTACTTGGAATGGTAGTAGTGATTGGTGATAATAGCTTTCTCTCCTTCAATTCCATCTATTCTTGTCTTTCCTAATTTTAATTTTCTTGCAGCTTCCTCGCCTGTAATTAAATCCGCACTAAGACGTCCGCAAATATCATTAACTTTGAAGTCTTTTGCTGAAGGACCTCTGACATAGCCAGCAAAAAATGCCAGAAATATCCCAAGGGTTACAACCCTTCGGTGGTTTCTCCACCATTCGTAACTATTGAGATTTAATCTCTTTTTTAAATCAATGTTCATTCATATCAATAATAGATTTGTTCACATTAGGCTTTAGTCCTTTTCTTTATTGATGAAATTCTTGATAGGTAAATATTTTAGCTTATTCATATACTTAAAGAACTAATCCTGTTCGCTTTCAATTGATCAAATTCACCAAGTACGATTGGATTATTGGCAAATCTATTTAGGAATGCTTGAGAAAATTTCAAAAGATGATTGGCAATACGTTGTACCTTTTTTGGCTTGCACTATTTGCTTCTTTGCAACAGATTTCTTAGGAATAATTGATAAGACTTCTATTGCTTATTGGTCTGGACGTTTGTTTTATGAGCCATACAGGATTATTACATCCCATTTTTTTCATGGTGATTTTAATCATTTATTGGCGAATATCTCTGGAATCATCGTAGCTAGATATTTTCTTAAATCTTTAAGTCTTCAAAGTGACTATTTCTTTCTTGCTTTTATTGTATTGATAATGCCTCTCCAAGCGTTCATTTGTTGGTGCGTTGATATTTTGGTTTATAGAAATCCTATGTCTCTAGCTATTGGATTTAGTGGAGTTTTATTTGGTATCGACGCCTTTATTCTAATGACTACAATTTATGGAAAGAAAAAATTTGTTTACATTGGATGCGAGCTAAAGAAAGATCCAAGATTACTTAAATCTATTTCAGTACTCACAGGTATTGGAATTATTTGGTCATTCTTACCTGGAATTAGCTTGTTAGGTCATATGTCTGGACTTTTGGCGGGATTTCTATTGTTTTGCCTCTAAGCAAACAATTGATTCGATGTTATTGCTTTTTAAGAAACACGTGATCATCTCAATGGTGAAAATTATAAACTCAATTTTAATTGAATTGCCTTCATTTCACTTGATAAACTTTTGATCTTCCATTGCATTTACGCACCGCCCATTCGATTGGAGATTTTAAACTTTCTTGTTCCACGCAAATAGTCTGATAATTAGCCCATTTAGATATTGGCCCTAGCCTTATTGCAATTAGTGCAAGGCTAAACGCACATAAAAATGCACACAACAGCAGCGCAATTCCAGTAAATAAATCATTAAACTTGAACTTCATTTCCGTCAGATTGAAGTTCTTATTTTTCTTTGTCTCACTCATAGAACTAATGGGGTGGAATAAAATGCCTCAATATTTAAAGTCTTATATACTGTTACCTCCTTTATGGTGGCATAGAGAATAAAAGCTGAATGAATTTTATAGATCTATTTATTGATAGTTAACAGTTGGAAATTTGCTTAGGTTCCTTCATTTGTAGTTTCCCCATTAAACATCCTTTTCTCCCCGATCACGATGGTTAACCATCCAAGTGCTAATAGCCCACCAGCTTGATAGTCTCCTTTTAGAAAATCAAATAGAGCGAGGGTGCTTGCAGAAATAGCAAGTGTACGAACAGCAAACCTTGCAAAGGTAATTTTCTTTTTTTTAATAGGTTTATTCATATGTCCATTTTGCAGGGGCTAACTTCGTAAAACAAATTTTGGTTGGATGAGTTATTGAAATTTATTCTTTTGAAAACATCTTGTTAATAGAATTAAATCTATCATTTCTTCTTTGTCGTAAGAAGATTGATCCTTTCCCCTCACACCGCTTCCCTCTGTTAAACTTTGTAGTTCTAGTTTCTTTCTAATCAACATTTTTCTTTCTGCGCTTGAAAGATTTTTAAAATGTTTTTTCCTTTCTTCACGACTTTCACTATTGCTCATTGGATTTGTTTAATTATGATTTGTCTATTAATAATGAATTGATAATTTTTTTTATTAGTTTAATTCATTAAATAATTGTTATCTAGAAGTTCATCAATGACTTTTGCTCCTCTTGATTTATTCTCAAGAGAAAGGGGGATTGGCCTTATCTTGTATTGAAGCAAAGCAAGTGATCCAACTATTACCTTCGCATACTTGAGCTGCCTCGCAAATGTGCTGTGGTGCTTTTGCTGTGCATCCTTGAGTGCGAGAAAATTTATATAGATGCTAGTTGAGAATCAAGCTCTAATTCTAGTAATGATAGTTCTTTTTTATTAATACCTTCACCAGCAGCGTAGCTTTCAAGCAAGATTTGATAGTTCATTATTTAATGAGTTTCGTACTATTGAAAATTAAGATCGAAAAAGTTTTTCTAAATCTTCCTTCACTTTCTCCAATTCATTTAGTTTTTTGGGGTTTGTTTTTTGGCCCCATTTATCTACTTCTCCAGTTCGACCATTTTTAATTGTCATCCTTATCCACCAAAATTGAAGACTCAAGAAAATCAGAGCAAAAAAAATTAGTTCAATAGTTCCTTGTTTCATCCCAAACTATTCTAATAAATCGAACCTTTTCTTATCGTTGTACTCATTCTTCATGTATTGATTACTCATTAGGATCAACTTCAGTGATTTTTAGATTTAAGCCAACGTAAAGAAGAATACCTCCAATAAGAGGGGTCCAAAGACCCAATTGGTTTAAATCATGTGATTGCAGAAATTCCATTTATTCTTTATCTCTTCTAATGATGATTTGGTTTGTTTTATATTCAGATACTACCCTATTGGTTATTTCAACAATAAATGAATTTGGACACCTTAAAGACTCTTGTAACTCAGCTAATTCATCAGAAATAAACTCTATACTCCTTGCAATAACTGCTTTATGTTCTTCTATTGGTTCCCATTCTTTAGCCATTAATTTTCTTAATAATGATCTGCTATCTCGTTAAGCATATTTGAAATATATTTTTTATTTGCAGTTGTTTGCACTTTTATTTTTTCGTATGTGACCTTGACTTGCATCCATGCACTGTCTATTACTTCAATTTCTTCATTTGTAGAATGCAATTCTTCAGGAATATTAAATATGAGTCAAACCAAACATGATCCCTTTTGAGATTGCCCATCCAATACCTAAACACAAAACAACTGTAAAAAGTGTTTTTAAAAGGTCCATATCTTTTTAGTCCCTTCCAAATGCAGTTCTTAAAGAACTTGAAAAATCGAATTGAACCCCATCATTAGATGAACCTAGGTTTTGAATTAGCTTTGAAGTTGCAAATCTTGATTGGGTTGATGAATAAATTGATTGAGATTTTACTGCTGATGATTTTACTGCCGCTGTTTTCTTTGCTGTCGCTTTTGATGCTGTAGCTGAGGTCATTAAAAAAATTGTATTTCTTACAACTTAGACAAACTGAGTTAAAAGGCGATAGTTGTTAACTTTTCACAATCTTAAAATCATCAACCAAGCAGGTATAGATATGAGCGCGATGATTGTACTTAAGACAACAAGCGATGTGGCTTCCTCTTCATCTCTTGACGCTGCTTGGGATATTAGTAAGACAGATATTGCTGTTGGCGCAGCTGATTGAAGTACTAAAGCCTCTCGCATGACGTTTGGTAATCTGATCGCTGAGGAAATAATAAACATAATGACTGGCAATCCAACCAGTTTCATGATTAAAGCATTTTTTATGGATATTATTTGGATTTTTATTCTTGAGAGATTTGCTTTCCTCAACCAACTTAGACGTATTCCAACGATTACAAGTGCTAAAACAATTACAACCCTTGAAGGTATCCAAAGTAAGGCTGTTATTTGATCATTCCATGGTGATGAATGAACAATTAATGCGCCAATCAGTCCTTTTACAGCAGGGCTTGTAAAGATTGCTTTTATGAAATTCTGCCAATATCTATTAGAACTTAAAACTTTTGAAGGATCTGTTAGCAGTATTGGACCGATACTCCAAATTACTAATGTCGCACCAAGGTCAAAACCTATGCTGTAAATCAAAGCATGATTTGGAAGCAGTGCTAGTGATACTGGTATTCCGAAATACCCAGTATTTCCGAATGCACTACCTAATTGAAGAGATCTGTTTGGTATTAAGTTTTTTATACCAGGAAGGCAATTTAACAGAGTCATTAAAAAGCCTATAGCTACTAACGCTAATAGAGCAGATTCAATTAAAGGTAATTCAAGGCCAGACTTAAGTAATATCCCCATCAAGCTGATAGGAATTCCACAGCTTATTAAAGGACGAGATATCGTTAGGGATAAATCTTTTTTAAATCGTCCTAGTAAATAGCCTATTAAAAGACATGGTATTAATTCAGCTAAAAGAAAGATTATTTCCAACTGAGTAAAGCGAATATCATTTTGTTATTTTGGGTGTTCAGGAGAAATTTTATGATTAATTCGTTATCTTAACTTGAGTTTATCTTTGCAAGTACACTTCAGATTAGGGCATCTGGTTCTTTTCACTGATTGAGAAAGTTTTAATTCGTAGTTAGCTTATTTCTCCTTGTATATACTTTTTTCTGAACAACCTAATGTTTCTCCAAAAAGAATATCTGTGCACATGGCATTACATAAAAGATATACGACCCAACTGGTAACAGGGACTCCAATTAAATAACTAAATGGGTGTTTTACTTTGATGTACCCAACAATGGCAACGACTAGAACAACAATTAAGTTGATGATTCGTTTTAGGGTTTTTCTTGGTATCTGCATCAGCTATTTCTAGCAGAAAGTTTTCTTATTTATCTAGTTTTTACAACAACTGTTAGTTAGTTTTGTTTTGTTGGGGTATTGTTTGCCCAAATTAAAGATTTTAGATGTCCTCTACTGTTACCTCAGTTTTTACTTTTAAGGTTGAAAGCACCTTTGATGAGTGGGCTGCAATCTTCGACAGCAAAGAAGCTACCAGAAGGCATAGAGAGTTTAATATTCAGCCTTTGTACAGAGGGTGTAGTGATCATGACCCTCAAAAAATAATTGTTATACATCAGCACCCAGAGGGGAATATTGAGAAATTTATAGAAGCCAATGGAGACTGGATGGCGAGCCACAGAGTCGATCTATCTACAATGGAGATGTCTGCTTGGACATGGACCGACAACAGTAGTGTTCAGTTTAAAGCTGCTTAATCAATCACGTGCCGTGTACTTATCGAATCGCCATAGATCAAATACCAGATTTTTACTATTTTTAGCCATTTAAGCTGCTTAAAACTATTGCATATCTAGATTTTAATGGTTACACTTATCAATTAATTAGGTCTCTACCAAAAAGAAATTTTTTGGTGTAGAGATCTGAGTTGTTAAAAAATTGAAATTGAATCAGATAATTCCATGGTATTGAGATTATTCCTATAAATAAAATTAGGATTGATAGATTCTATAATTTAAGGAGTTGAATAAACTTAAATATGGTGAATTTAAACATAGTTAGTAATCAGTTCGTTTGAGTCCCCATAAATTTCCTTGCTCGAAGGCTTTAACAATCGCTTTGTAAATATCTAAAGACATAACTTTAATTAATTGAATAATTTTTTTAAAGTTACCTTTTTACTTAATGTCTGTTTGTAGGGAGAAATACCAAATCTATAAAGTATAAATTATTAATGTAATTAGATTTTCTAATAATTAAATATTTAGGTACTTTCTAATTTTCAAGTCTTTTAAAATTTATTCAATTTAAAAAATGCAATTTAGCTAAAACAGGTTGCGACGATCCTCACCAAGAATTTAGTTCAGACATTATTTCACATCTAATTGTTCAAAAGCATTATGCTTTTTATATTCGGTTTCCTATCCCAAATTGTTCGGTAGATTTCTTTCAGAATTATTTCGTTGTTTTTAGGATACGACTAGTTGATATGAAAAAATTGTCTTCAAGACCGATTACATCCTGCAAAAGATACGCTGTTAGCTACAGAGATTTAGCTAACAAAAGACATGAATTAGGGTTTTATGCCATTGATGCTTTTGAAGCTAGACAGTTAGCTATGGAGTTCAATAAATTTGTAAGAGATCATCCAAATTCTATTGATAGGATTTCTTTAAGAAATAAAGTTATCGCTTAATGTCATTACGTCTAAGTAATTTTTGTTTTTTAAATTTTGAATCTAGAATTGTCTGTTTAAAAAATATTCTTAAAAGAATTAACTGATCAGATATCTGCGGGTATTTCAAACCTAGCAGCTTATTTATCTTTCACCCATAGAGCAAGTCCTCCACCCTTTCCCCTTGCTGACAACCATTTACCATGTGTGTCAATAGCTATTAGTGCAAAAAATGGTCTTTTCTTCTGATCCGGTGCCGGGAGGGAACTCTTAAAAATAGTTAATGAAGCTATGTTTAATTGAATGGAATCAAAGGAAAAGGGTAGTAATGGCTGCTTCCTTTCTAAATTTGCGTAGCCACTGAATCTCAGAGTTAGTAATCCAAATTTGATTGCGTTGGCGATAGTAAATTTCTCTTCTTCTGGATTCTGTGTATCTTTCTTCAACTCTAGACTGGCTGAAAGAACCTGTAGCAAAGTGCTTGAAATCGTGTTTTCTGTATCTGATCCCTGTTTCCATACTGAATTAAATTTCCATAGTCCTAATAGAGAGTCAAATTCAATGCCACTCCCATCTGCTCTTGCGCTTTTTTCTAATTCTTTAAGTTTGTCTAGAGAAGGAAGATCCATTTTATTTCCGTCCATAACAAATTTTGTTTGACTAATTTTAATCAGATATCTGACGTCTAGTGGTTTTAGGCTTTATTAATTTGTCGGCCATGAGTAGTTTTGAGTTAATTTTTGGTTTAATTGTACATTTATTTATTCATGGGCTTTCTTTCAATATCTAATTTTAATTATGTATCTTAGTAGACTTTTAAATATTTAGGTCATAATTAGAAAATCAATAAGAGAGTGAGACCCTAGTTTTGGCTAATGAAGTTAAACCTAGTACATCACTCTTAACAGTAGGACTAAATTTATTTATGCTTATTTTTTTGCTTTTGGCTATTTAGTTCATAATATTCAAGCTATGGACGGTGCTTATTCTTTTTGTTTGAATGAAGTGTTAATTAACTTCCCAAATGACTACCTTTAGAGAAAGAATTAATTCACATCTCCCGATAGTGCTTCAGTTGTTAAGCACTGCATCTTTGGTTGTGATAGCTCTGTCTGCTATTTGTGGATCTCAATCATTGAAGAAATTGTCTTCTGCCCATGAAATGCCTAGCTCGGCAGAAGTGCATCACGATCATTGAAGTCCTGATCTCATAAAATGTAAAAAAGGGCTTTTATGAGCCCTTTTTAGTCTTGATTTTATAGGAAGGATAATTGGTTGACATTAGGTTTGTTTATTGGCTCGGCTGTCCATTCTTCTGGATCCCATTTAGTCATTAGCGGTTTTAAAGCTTTAAGGTCTTGAGCATTTTTAACTGAAGAGATCCATTCATTTTCTAGCCCATTTGGAATAATAACGGGCATACGGTTATGAAATTGTTTGACTAAATCATTTGGTTCGGTCGTTAGCACACAACAGCTCTCTAGTTCACATCCTTCTTTAGACATCCATCGATTCCAAAGTCCTCCTAACCAGAAAGTTTGAGAATCTTTTCTAGCTATTAGGTGATCTTTTTCTATAAAACCACTGGCTGGTATCAAACATCTCTTATGCCTCCAGCTTGCACGAAAAAGTTTCTTCTCTTCAACACTTTCTGATCTCGCGTTAAATGGCTTTGGTCTTGTGTTGTCAAAAGGGTCTTTATTCCACTGAGATATAAAACCCCATAGCATTATTGATGTTTGTGTCTTGCCTTCATTCTTAAGAACAAGAATTGGAGAACCTGGTTTGATTAATATTTGTGGTTCATAATTTTGACTCAATCCCCTTGGCACATCTTTTTTTAAAAGATCAGGTAAATTTATAAATTTTGTTAATAGCTGATATCTTCCGCACATCCCATTAATCCTTTAGACGCTTTTTGATCAGAATCATTTTTAAAACTATTGGCGTTCTTAAAATAATGGCAAAGTTCCTTGTGTAATTTCTTTTTTACTTGAATTTCCTGAAAATAGTATTTTCGAATATTGATTTGCATAGGCGCAGTTCTTGCATGAAGGATTTGATTCTGGAATCTCTGATTGATTCATTAGTGTGACCATTTCATCTAATCGACTCTCTATCCAATCATTGCTCCATTTGTAGGGAACAAGATATTCATCAAAACGCATGGTCTTATTAAATTCATCTTCATCCCTTTTTGCATTGCAAACTAGAAAATAAGATATTGGATGAACACTAAAACCCATCCCCGAGAGTAAGTAAGCATAAAAGTCCATTTGAATTTTATACGCCTCATGAAAAGGATCCTCTAAATAATCTTTCTTATCAACTCTTCCGTTTTTTGCTTGTGATTTGTAATCCACAATTATTAGTTGTCTTGTAATAGTGTCTTGCCAAATATCGTCTACACCTCCAGTCAAAATTATTCCGGTATCCTTGTAACGATGCATTAGTCCCCGATGAAGAGAGTCTCTCCAGTTATCCATTTCAGGATGATCAAATGGAACAACATGAGATAGTCCATTAGATGCAAATATTCTGTGTGGAACCTGCTTTTGTCTGCAATCGTCAAATTCTTTTTTTAGTAATAGGTCAGTGGTTTCATTAAGAGTCCAACCTGGTGTCCCAGGAGGATCAAGACCTCTTACCCTATCGAGATAAAAGCACCTTTGACACGTCAGAAAATTTGAGAAACGACCTCTACTAATTTTGAAATCTCCTTGTTGATTTGGCTTATATAGAGAAGACTTACGACTTCGAAGGCCTGTGGCTTCAATTGGTTCTTTTTTGCTATTTCTTTTGAGATCAATCATTTTGTGTAATCACATAAAGATTTCAACTGGATTTATTCGATAGATTTAAGTTCTTTATCCAAATTGTCTTTTACTTATCAATTAAAAGATTTAGAACCTTTTTACTTAATTGAGAAGGATTTTTCAATTAATCGTTTTTAAACCTTTATAAGCTACTTTTCGAAGATTTAGGTAAGGACATATTTTGTAGCTTGCGAATTCATTCAAATAACAAAAGTTTTCCACAGATGACATGTGCTTAATATTAACGAAATCCCTCTATAAAAGGTTTTCCAATAAAAAAGACCCTAGGTATGGTGTCCTACGGGTCTGGGTGATGGGGATACTATTTCTAACCCTATTTTCCATATAAATCAACCCCCCCCTACAGATGGTGTGCATTTAAGTCTGAGATAAAACATATGGTGCTTTAACGTTGCCTAATCTGATTGATTTGATTATTGTTTTTTTTAAAGCTGGGTGATGGGGATCCTTCAGCAGTTTATTTTGCCCTAATGAGATGTGGGCTTTTTCTGTCTCTTTTGTTTGTGGTGGACCTATCCTTTTAATTATTTTTATTTAGCCTTTATATCCTTGAAACTTTCAGCGTGTTTGAGCATCTTGTTTGTTCGATTGTTGGTATTACAGGCGACATATTTTAGATGTTTTAAAATACATGTCTTGACATTACCTAATGGTTCTTTATAGTACAAGTGTACTGCTAAAGGTAAATGACTCCGTCTGCTTCCCCGTATGCTGTCTTTAAGGCTGAAGAATGGATATCTGCCGTAGCCCAACCTATTGGAATTGGTCAATGTCTACGACTCACCCCAAAGAAACTTGCTCCGATCAGTTCTTCGGTCAAGAAGAAGAGTGGTAATTCCTTGAGAAAGCGATTCTCAAAAAAACATGTTCAGCTTGCGTTTGCGTGACATGTCAGTATCTCAATTATTCCAGCGACAAGCATTGCAGAACAATTCTTTCGTGTCATGTTCATCGTCGTCTTATTCCTCATGGAGACCATTTGATTTCACGTTGTCTTTTTTATATGCGGCAACAAGTGAAAGAGATTGGTTGGTGTCCAGAGGTGGCCTGACACTTTGAATAGATCAATTCGCTTATTAGTGTTCCCATAAGATCTTTGATCAGCATATGAGGTCTATTAGCTTCATTGACTTCATTGTTTTTATATTCGTTTTTTGCTTTTGTCTCGCCCACTTGATATGGCTTTATAGTCCAGATCTATTTATTTGAGGGTTTCACTTTAATCGATATTGATAGATATATGAAAATTTAGTAGTCGATTAACCATTGACTATTGAATTTAATACCCTATATGTGATAGATGTATTAAGAAAGTAATTATTGAGTTATGTCTCAGTTATCCATCAAAGTTAGTGCTAAAGGTGATGCCTTGATTGCTACCTTGCAAAAGGAGATCTTTAACAGACGTCGTAAGAAGGTTACTGCTTCTCAAGTCGTTGAAACCCTTGTTGAAAGCGGTGCTAAATCTCAGTCTGATAAACGTTACGCAGCTTCTTGGAAAAACCTAATTAAAGATATCGAAAAAGCAGCTAAAGTTTCTGAGGTTCATGGAAATAAGCCAGCAAATATTAGCGCTGATGAATGGGCTTTAATTCTTTCTCATCGCACACGTAAAGGCTCTGCTCCCAAAGCTGCTGCAGCAAAAAAAAACACAGCTAAAAAAGCAGTAGCTAAAAAGCCAGTAGCTAAAAAGGCAACAGCAAAGAAAGCAGTAGCTAAAAAGCCAGTAGCTAAAAAGGCGGCAGCCAAAGCTAAAGCTGAGGTCTCTGCAGTTGTTAAGCCAAGTGCTGGTAGACCTGCTAGACGTGCACGCAAAGCCAGAAAAGCACCTGAAGCTGCTAAATAAACTTACCCAGACCGTCAGGCGGCATGAGAGGTTCAATTCCTCTCACTGGTATTTTAGGTAGATATCTTGCTTATATTTATTTGGATCTGTTTGCTCAGGTAGGCCTCTTTCTTTAATCAGTAACTATTAAACCTGCATTACATAGAGCGTTGAATACCTTTTTTTTGCGCTCCATTCTTTTTTCTGTTGGCTGAAGCATATCAAGTATGGACGCAATACAACTTATTTCATACGAACCCTGGGAAATGAGTGCTGCATCGCATATTTCATTATTAGCAGTTACGGGTTCGATACCAGTGAATTTCAATTTCTGAATTGATGCTTTTAAAACTTGCTCGAGATATTCTAGTTGTTCGTTATTCAGTGTCTTTCTGTCTACATAATCCATTAGAACTAATGAGGGCGTCACTACTAAATCTACAAAAAACCAATTTAACTACTTTTTAGAAATATTTTGATCTCTTTGGATTTTATATCTTTTAGTTGTCTTGTTTATTCATATCGGCTTTATATGCATTGAGAGCCTCTTTAATTCTTCCTGGTGCAAAAGGATTTTTACCTTTTGCTTCTTTCTTTGCTTCTTGCCATGCATTGTCGATTTCTTTCTTTGCTATCGGATCGTTATTGAAATTTGTGTATAGCTTCATCAGATACCAAGTGCTTAAAACTAATAGTCCAAGACCTAATAAATACATAAGACTGTCTCGATAATTACGACAATCTAACCAATAGAATGGAAATTGCGCCTATAAATAAAAAATTACGTATTCGCTATGCCACTTATCGTAGATCCTTCTAAAGATACGAGTAATGGAGTTGGGAAGATTTTTAGAACAATCAATATCACACTGGCCATCGCACTACCTTTGTCAGCAATTTTGGTGACTATCTTTTGGGGCTTAAAACATGGCTTTAGTAGTTTCATTTGATTTCAATGGAGACATCATTTTTTATCCAAATAATGTTTTAATGAGTTGAACAAATAATTTGCAACTCCAAAATAAGATTCCACCATAAATAAATCCTGCCAGGCCAGAAGCCCAGTCATTGAAGAATTTCCATGAAAGTATTATTACTAGGATTCCAAGTAAGAGTGAATATGTAGCCATTATTTTGTTATCTCTTTCAAGAGACGCTTTGTGAAAAATTTGAGAGGTCGGTATGCCTAACTTTTCTGTAGTAGCAACCGAAGTGAGTTGTATTTACCGAATAAATTTCTACGGTATGCCTCATCCCTAACTGAATTACTTTAGGACAGAGTAGATGTGTACTCCGAAAGAAAAGTTATGTACACTTCACTCTTCGATACTTTTTTCTCTGATTCTTTAATTGCACCTACCAGAACTGTTTATGTGGTTTCTGATAGTCAGCTTGAAGAGCTTAAGCGTAATCAACGTCAAGAGGAACTCGACGAAATTGAGGACACCAGAAAAAGACTAGAAGAGAGCTATAAAGCTCGTATTAAAGTTCTTGATGAACGTCAAAATGAGATAAAAAAGGAACTTAAGGCTTTGTCTCCCACAAAGGTTAAGGCTTCCCTTGATAAGAAGTAACTTTTAGTTGGTCTGAAGAATGTGTTTCTTAGCACCTCCATTATTTAAGTGGAGGTGCTTTTTTTATTAGATTTTCAAATGGTTTTTCTCAATGCATTGCTTTTGTATCTAAATCTATAAAAGTGTTAATTGTCTAGATTCTCTTTTTGGCTTTCTTCAAGTGCCTTGTTACCTTCTTTGAGGGTGGTTGTGACCCACCAAACTGAAATTCCTATAATAACGATGCCTAATGTCATTACTGAAATTATTGTTGAAGTCACTTGTTATAACCCTTAATTGCTTGGGTGGATTTCGCTTTTTTAATCAACTCATCATATGTCAAAAATTGAGTTTCCCAGATAAAAAATTTTTTAATTGATGAGTCTAAAATAATTTAAGAGAAAGATGAGGATAAATTCACTTGCGATAGCCCTTCTTGATGGTTTATACCGAGATTAATTGAAGAGGAAAACTATGAAACTTCAAACTTCATTTAGCCTCCCCAGAGAGAATATGGGTGACATAGGTAGAAAGCATGAGGCAGCCAAAAGAGGAATGACAGCAATAGCTTCATACTGGGAGAGAGAGTGTGCTTTAAATCCTTCTTCTCCTGCATGTCTTATTTTTGACGATTAGTAGTTGAAAAAAATAAGGAAATATACTTTCCTTGAGCAATTAGTTAATCTTTTACTTCTCAATGAAAAGTGTTATAAAAACTTGGTTTGGATTATTACTTTCCCTGTTTTTAGTAATTAGTATTTGCTTCCAGTCAGTTGAAGCACAGCCGGTGTTAAAGACATCGGATGTTGATGTTGAAAATGATCAAGGCTCAATGGATACAAAAAGTATTGATGATCTTTTAGGACCAGATACAAATTTTCCATTTGATCCAGCAAATCACAGAGATGGGTCAAATCCGATTAAAAGGATTGGTAAAATAAGCGACGATAATTTGTAAGTATGTATCTTTTTATTTTCTAAGCAAAATTTCTAAGCGTTTTTTTTGTTCTTCAAGAGATTCGGTCTTTTCATTCCTTTTTGCTTCCATTCTATTTTTTATAGACTCATCAGCTTGTCTTGCAATACTTGCTTTCCTAAGGAAGAAAAGGATTGAAATCACAGCAAATATAAGGGCAAGTGAACCCAATGGAACTACTGTTGCGCTCATTTCTTCCATTAGTAATTACAGGCGTTATGTAAACGATTAGCTTTCTGTTGATCCTCACATTTTTTTAGTTTCGTTTCTAACTCTTCCATCTCCTTTTGAGCCTGATTGATTAATTCCAATGACCATTGCCAGTTTCGTTCGTTGCAATGTTGCTTTGCAGAATCCCAGTCCATGGTTGGATTGCTTTAGTAATTCGTGATTTAGTCGAGCAGAACTCTTTTGACTTTCAGAGGATAACAAGTTTATGAGCTAAATATTGTGTTTTTATCTTCTCTTTGAAAATTTTATTTGTATTAACTTTTGGCATATCAATTTAAACCAACCTTTGATCCTCATTTTGACTCTGCCTCACTTAAGCTCGAAATATCATTTTTTATTCCATGGAAACAGCTTTTGCTTGGAGCCTTTGCCTGTCTGCCGTTGTTGTTTTGCTGTCAATTGGGCCACTAACTTATGGCCGAGTCAAAGCTGGATATTCGGCCGAGAACATGAGTGCTCCAAGAGCTTTATTTGATGAGCTCCCCGATTTTGGCAAAAGAGCTGTTTGGTGTCATCAAAATTGCTGGGAGAGCATAACTTTTCACGCTCCTGCTTGTTTGTTATGTCTGATTGCTGGTGTAGTCTCTCCTGTTGCCGTAATAGCTGCGTGGGTTCACCCAATTGTTAGGTTTATCTATATCGGTGCTTATGTTGGCGATATTCCTCCTGCTAGAGGACTTTGTTGGGCATCGGGCCTTCTATGTTCAACTCTTTTGTATAAAGAGGGGTTAACTGCTTTGCTTTCTTGTTAATTGATCAACGATTAAACTTCTTGGCTTGCCAGTATTTACTGGATTTAATCGATCAAGTACAACTGCTACTGCTGTAAACCAAGAACTTCCCTCTGGAATATTGGTTTGATTACAAATATGTTTTGGAGCTAGTTCAAGGGAGATACTCGTATCGATTTCATTGATTACCTGTTGATAATGTTTTTCTAAAAGGTCCAGATCCTCTTTATCGAGAATGTTGCCTGAACAATACCAATCTAGAGATGTTTTCCAATCCATTATCAGATAATACGTCTATTGTTTGATAATGTCCCATGCTTCTGAAGCACTATCGGCGTATTGAAAGAGATTCATGTGTTCATCAGAGATAAGTCCGTGATCGGAAAGGAATTGAAAGTTGATCACTTTCGACCAATAATCTCGACCAAATAGAACAATTGGAATTTGTGTTTTCATTCCTGTTTGACGAAGAGTTAGTAATTCGAAGAGTTCATCAAATGTTCCAAATCCTCCAGGGAAAAAGACAGCTGCAACTGATCGCATCACAAAATGAAATTTTCGTAAGGCGAAATAATTAAATTTGAAGCAAAGTCCAGGAGTGATATAAGCATTGGGATGTTGTTCGTTTGGGAGACTTATATTTAAACCTATGGATTTACAGTCGACATCAAAAGCGCCTCTATTCGCAGCCTCCATAATCCCTGGGCCGCCACCAGTGACAATTACATGTGAATTGCATTGTTCTTTTTGGTTTTGTCTGGAGACAATCTTTGCGAATTCTCTGGCCGAATCGTAGTAATGAGATATCGATTGTAAATTCTTTAGACGTGTTATTTCTCTCTGTAAATGCGATGAGCTCGGATTTTTGGTGAGAGAGTTCTTCGCTATTTCAAGTCTGTTATCTATAGAGCTTTTACCGGTTAGGCTCGCTCCTCCAAAGACGATAATTGTTGATAAAATATTCTGTTCTTCTAGGATTTTGTCTGGTTTATTAATTTCTAGAAGCATTCTCACTCCTCTCATTTCATCACTATTAAGTAACTCTCTATCTTCATGGGCTAATTGATAATTGTTCGAACTAATAATTAATTCAAGGTTTTTCCTGACTAGTTCTAGATTGTCACTTCTATTTTGAGTACTCACCTAAATATGCCTCCTTGAGTTTTAATGCGGTAAGGAATTAGATCAATTCATCCATCCATGTGAAATGAATGATGAAGTGGCTGATGCCATTATCTACATTCCCATTGCTCTTCTAAGTTTTGTCGCCTCATCCATTCCCTCCATGATTGTGAAAGTAGAATTAACTGTCGCGGCTGTACGTAACTTTGATAGCTCTTGATACTCACTGGATTCATAAGCTTCTACTGCTACTCGCATAGATGGGAATTCGCAAATGACGGCTAGGTTTGAATCTTCAGTTTTTTCTTTTCCTATTGGGTCTGTATCTTTCGCAAATACCTCCCCACCATTTTCTTTGAGCCATGGCCCAACTTTTTCGACATATTCATTAAATAATTCTTGATTAATAACCTTTGCAGTTGAAATCCAGTAACCTTTGGCTCCTTTCTTATCCATTACCTTTTAATCAATTATGAATTTAGGATAGATCAGATTTAGCTCAAAAAATAACTTTCAAATCAATGGCCTATAAGTCTCAATAATTTATTTCCATAGACTTCTTTTTTTTATAAGATCTTCGATATTTGGCCATGCTGCAATTAGTTCCTTGAGGGCTTGTCTATTTGGAGTGTATAACACACATGAGAAAGCACTGATGACATAAAAGATAAACCACAATTTATTGATTGAGTAAACAGAGACAAAGGAGAAGATAAAACTACCAATGAATACAAAAAAGAGTGATCGATTTATCACTTCAAGTGGAGATCTTCTTAATCGTCTAACCAATCTTTTTGTAGATTTTGTCTTTGAGAATCTTTGTGCTTCTATTTCTTCTTCTCTGATTAGTTTTTCATTTTCTTGATCCAAGATTTCATTTGATCTGACAATATCCTCTATCTCTTGACTGGATAAGTTATCAAGAGGCTCTGAATCTTTTTTTGTTGCTGCCATTGGTTCAACAAACTTAAAAGTTAGAAGGTTATCTGCATCTACCTTACTAAAGCGAATGTTGCGTTTTATTAATTGCCTAGGCCAGGTGGAAAAGGAAAAACTTGTTCATCCCCAAAAATATCTTCCATACTCAACTCTTCACTTTGAGAATCCATTCCTACAGCATCTTCTTCGGATTCCATTCCCATTTCATATGAGTCACCTTCACCATAATCCTCTGGTGGAACCCAGCCTTGTATTACAGCCTCAGCACTATTCAATCCAGAGAAAACAATGAATAGGAATAAAACTAATTTGATTAGAAAATTTTTCATATACACATGCTCGCATTACTTAGGCTAATGCTTGATAAGAAGCTTTATTAGCTTTAGGACTTGTAAAAATACCTTTACAATTGTCTTCTTTAGATTGAGGCTTTTTATTTATTATTGGCAACTTATTTTAATCAGCATTTTGTCTGACAGGTCTCATCATCCCTCCTCCATCATCATCATCATCCCCAAAACCAAAAAATAGCCAGGTAATAGCAAATACAGCTAATGCTCCTGATAGCGTCAATGCTTGTAACTCGTTCAAAGCTTTTCGGCTAATTTTTAACGACCATAGCCTTTATTTCGTTTTTTTGTTGATGAGGAGGGCTTTCTTTCTGGTTATATTGTCGAAACTTAATTTGATTACTAATGGAAGAATTAGCCAAAAGAGTGGAAGAACTTGAGCGTCGAGTCCAGCATTTAGAAGCAGTGCTGCAATACCAAGCAAGAAAAAACAAATAATCTCTGTTGCCATCTAACCAATACCTGGAATGTCAAAAGGGAGTTTGTCCTCAATTACTACTAAGTATTTTTGGACTGCTGGAATACGAAGAAGAGCCAATGGAACAACAATATTCAGAACAATCCATGCACCTCCAACTAATGGAGCCCATTTACCAGCTTTTTTAATAAGGCTGATTCCCTTCTCTTTCTCTGGAGACTGATTCATGTTATGGATTTATTGATTAGATCTTAGCTAGTCCCCAAACTTTATATTTTTGACCAGGTTAAGTGGAAATGCAATGGGCATTAAGGCTGATTGCGTTGAGGTGCGAATAGAGCAATGATACGTTTGTTGAGCTCAGAGGCACCATTGATGGTCGACACTCCACCTGAGTATTTAAGAGAAGCGAACTGAATTCTGGTTCCTGCTCCAACATTCTCAATGAATAAGTAGGCTATTCGTCTGATGCGACAAGGATCAATGATATAGGTGCGTCAATTCAGTCGAAACTCCTCTGCATCGTTTAGGTGCCCTAACGGATTATATAAGCCTTTCTACTAGACACTTGGCCCCAGGCCACCAATATCCAGAAGCTTCTAAAGAATCGGTAAAGAAAAAGGGCCCCCTGAGGCCCTTTTAAAATGTCTAATCAGAAGAGGTTATTCTTTCTACGGTTTCCCTACCTAAGACGTACGGTCTTACAAAACAATTGTAGAAAAGGAACTCTTAAAGTTTAATTGCGTCAGACAATCAATTACCAAGAGCGATAATTGATTGGCTTCTGGGGGGGAGCACTGACGTTTTTTATTCAAAGAAACAACCTTCTAAAGCTCAGTATAAAAAGAAGGTTGTCCTGAGAAGTTCAAAAAATATAAGAACAAATCAATATCAGCCGTGTAGGGATAATTACTTAAAAATCAATTTTTTATTTTCTCTAAAGATTAGTTGCCATCGCAGTCTTCATCTTTTGGCAACTGAAGCCATCCACTCGTCCACTTTGAGTATGTTTTTAATTCCGACCAAGGAACTCTTATAAGAATTTCGTTGTTGTTAACTGGAAATAGTTCTACCCACCGTTCATCTTTTTTGCCTCCATAGCTTTTAACTTCAAAATGTCGATAACCTTCTCTTTTTACGGCTGAGGTCCAAGCTGCATTCGGTGGCCATCTCATTTAGTTTCCTCTTTTCTTCAATCCTTCACTCTTTATTTATTTTAGTCTAAATTTATACGCTTAAACCTTATTTATGTTTTATATTTTTGTAAACATGGCATTTTTAATCTATAAAGATTCCTTTAACAGATAAATCTTTTCTCTCACTAGGATCTGGATATGTGTTTTTGTATTGCCTAGTAGATATAGATGTGCCGATTATTAAGACTAGAATTGTTAGAAGATATTTTGCTTTGTTTTTCAACTTTTTATTAAATGCTTGATTGTTCTATTGGTTGGGTTTCAACCAATAGAACAATCCTATTACGGCTTGCGAGTCTAACGCTTCACTCAATCAAAATATATAGTTATTTTGAGTCGTTTTTTCCGGAAACCTCATATCAAGCTATATTGATTTATCAATAAAGCTGATCAATATCAGCGCTTACGCGTCCTATGCTTCCATTGGTTTTACGTCACAGAACTTTGATGAGCCTTGCTAAGAAGGGTATTGTACTTTCCTCTTTAATTATTCTTGGCTCAGGAGGAAGCGCCCTTGCGGGTGCTCGACTCAGCGGAGCTGGAGCCTCTTTCCCTGCAAAAGTCTACACTCGGTGGTTCTCTGACTTAGCTAAAGAGAGTGGACCTCGTGTTAACTATCAGGCTGTTGGTTCAGGTTCTGGCCGTAAAGCTTTCATTGATGAAACCGTTAATTTTGGTGCGTCTGATGATCCGATGAAAGTTACAGATATTGCAAAAGTGACGCGTGGTTTAGTCCAAATCCCTATGGTTGGAGGCACTATTGCATTTGGCTATAACTACGATTGCGATCTTAAACTTACTCAAGAGCAAGCTGTTCGTGTTGCTATGGGTAAAATTACAAACTGGAAAGAGGTTGGTTGCCCTGAAGGAAAACTTACTTGGGCGCATCGTTCTGATGGATCGGGTACTACGATGGCTTTTACAAGTTCGATGCAAGCTTTTTCAAAGACATGGACTCTAGGTACAGGTAAATCTGTCGCCTGGCCTGCTGGTGTTGGTGGTAAAGGTAATGCTGGTGTTGCTGGCGTTATTCGTAACACTCCTGGTGCAATTGGTTATGTAAACCAGTCATATATTAGAGGTGAAATCAAAGCAGCCGCTCTCCAAAATTTATCAGGAGAGTTCTTACAGCCAACTTCTGAGGCTGGTGCGATTGCTCTTAATGGAATACAACTAGATAAAAATCTAGCCGGTAATAACCCTAACCCTAAGGCCAAGGGTGCATACCCAATCGCAACCCTTACATGGATTCTTGCTTACGAAACTGGTAATGGTAGAAACCGTGATGCCATTAAAGATACACTTAACTACCTATTAAGTGATAAAGCCCAGGCTAAGGCTCCTTCTCTTGGTTTTGTTCCTCTAAAAGGTGATATACTTTCCAAGTCTCGCGCTGCTGTAGAGCGTATTGGTAAGTAAATTAATTACCTTATAAATTAAAAAGGAGGCAATAGCCTCCTTTTTAATTTCTTTTTTGGGTAGCCAGTCACTTCCTAACTTAAGCTACATAAAAGATCTTTAATATGAAAAAAAAGAATCAATGAATAATTGGAAGGAAATAGTTGGATCACCCATTTGGTGGGTTCCAGT
Source organism: Prochlorococcus sp. MIT2304 (assembly GCF_059772405.1). Lineage (NCBI taxonomy): Bacteria > Bacillati > Cyanobacteriota > Cyanophyceae > Synechococcales > Prochlorococcaceae > Prochlorococcus > Prochlorococcus sp. MIT2304. Next base: position 419,303 of record NZ_CM186286.1, on the reverse strand, counting down.
TTCACTACTATTTTTATTTATTTCGATTGAAGGATTACATCTAGCCGAGCATGGTGAAAACTGTAAAACGAAAGCAGCTTGGATGAATGAAGTTGGACTTGAATACGACCGAGAATCAGAGGTTCAGTAGTATTTTTCTCTCATGATCAGTAGTATTTTTCTCTCATGATATTTAATTTATTTTTAATTGATATGGGATCTTAGGCTTTTTCAATAGCAATAGCACTTGAAACTGGTGGTAGTCGTAAACTAGTCAATAATGAGATAAATACAAATAGGCTTGAACACCATAAACATAGTTGCATCCCTATAGATGCATTAGCTCCAAGCATGAATAAAACTCCTGATAGGAGAGTACCAATCAGTCTTCCTGCCGCATTTGCCATGTAATAGAAGCCTACGTTTAGACTTACGTTTTCCTTATCCGTATAAGCAAGAACCATATATGAATGTATTGATGAGAGCATTACAAAATTAAATGCCAATAATATCAATCCAGCTGTAATTGCTATTTCTGGATTGCTTTGTCGGCATATTGCTATGGCTATTAGCGCAGGTATCGCAGTTAAGACAGCACTCCAAAATTGAAAAGAAGAAACTCCTGGACTTGTTATATTTCCCCATAAATTTCTTAAAGAAGGTTCAAAAGCTTTGATAAAGCCATAACCAATAACCCATAAGCCTAGGAACGCTCCAATCTCAGTAAAATTCCAATTTATATACGTTTCAAGGAAAACAGGAAGTGCTACGACAAACCATACATCTCTTGCTCCAAAGAGAAAAAAACGTGCAAAAGATAGGATGTTTATCGCTTGAGATTTAGAGAATAAGTCTTTAAAGATCGGTTTGCTTTTCATCTTTCCAATATCTCAAGGCAAAATTAATGTCATTAAAAATGACAGACCTTAACCGATAGCCATTAATTAAACTGCCTTGTTAAAACCAAAACTGGTCAGCAAAAGTCCACCAAGAAAGAAACCAACTCTTTGAGTGCATTTTTGAGCCAGTTAAGATAGCTACGCTTTTAAATAGTTGATTATTTCCACCATCGTCTTCTTGGGAGTCTGGAACGACAGTTTTGATTGCACTTTTAGCACTCATCTTATTTAGATCTTTTGCTATACCACTAATAGCTTGAGCTACCATGACATAAAAGACACTCAAATGTTTCGACCAACAACTTTAAAAGGGCAACAACATCAATAAGGCACCAATTTGTAAAAGAGTCCCGACGCAATGTGTTAGACGTAATCAAGACCTTGCTCCTATCCATCCTCCGTAGAGATTAGTAATAACGCCAAAGAACTCATAAAAAAGGAATATGAATACAAATTCTAATGTTGTATATCCAAGACTATAAAAGTGAAAAATTACTAGCATCCTTATAGCACCATCTGTCAGTGCGAATGCGCAATTGTTAGTCGTAGCGATTCCATATTGCTGTAATGACGATAATTTCATGCTTTTTATTTTGATTCTTTTTCTAGCTTTATTACATGTGATAGGAGATCTGCCATTCGACAGCTTTACCCCCATTCATTGTCATACCAAATATAGACTTTCAGTTGAGTTTTATTGACCACCATGGTTGAGGTAGCATCAATGATTGAACTCCTTGAGTCATTAACATAATCAATCGAGACAATTGGTTTTTCTTCGTAACCGAGTATCTCTTTTAGCTCTTCTTCTGAAGCTTTTTTGAACACATAATTGACTTCTTCTTGGGTGACCTCTTTCTCTAATTCAAATACAGTATCAGTTAAAGATCCATTTAGGAGAGGAACTCGAACTGCATGGCCATTTAATTTCCCATGTAATTCTGGGAACATCATCCCTATCGCTTTTGCCGAAGCTGTTGTTATTGGTATTAAGCTTTGTGATCCGCACCTTGCTCTTCTTAAATCAGATTTAAATGAATCAACGATTACCTCCGTATTTGTTAGGTCATGAGGTGTAGTGATGCTTCCATGCTTGATACCAAAAGCTTGATTAAAAATTTTCACAACGGGAGCCAAGCAATTAGTTTTGCAGGATGCAGCTGTTACTAGGCGATGTTTATTGGGCTTAGATAAATCATGATTAATACCGTAGACGATATTTTGAGCATCCTCTCCCTGGATTTCTCCTTTTACTGGACATGCAACGACAACTCTTTTCATCCCAAGAGTATCACAATAAGGATTTAATGTTTGAGGGGTTTTGAATTTCCCTGAGCATTCGAAAATTAGCTCTATTCATGTTTCATTCCATGGCACTTTTGTGAAATCATTTTCTTTTGAAAAAGATATTGGGTGATCTTCAATAATCAGGTTGTTTTGGTCGTTGCTTATTGCTTTGTTCCAACGACCATGTACTGAATCAAATTCAAGTAAATGTGCAGCTCCCTTTGCGTCACCCAATGGATCGTTGATAAGTGTAATCTTGATATTTTCTCTACCCAGAGCGATCTAGTAACAAGTCGTCCTACTCGACCGAAACCATTGATGCAGATTCGCATAACCTGTAATGGAGTTAATTGAGTGAATCAATAAAGAATAAGATTCCTAATATCAATTTATTTTGATTCACAGAGGTTTTGTCAATGCAAGTCTTTTCTGGAGTTTGTTTTATCATGTGATTATATTTTTCCTTCTGTGATGGCCAATGCGATAAAGAGCGAAGTAGTTCTTGAAAATGCAATGGCCAGGAAATTGCTAAAAGCTTTATCTGATCCGTTGCGATTGCAAATCATTGAGTCTCTTTCAGGAAGAGAGCGATGTGTTTGTGATTTGATTAATGAAATTGGATTGGCGCAATCGAAAATATCTTTTCATTTAAAAGTTTTAAAAGACTCAGGCTTGATTACCGATAGGCAAACTGGTAGATGGGTTTATTACCAATTGAATATTGACTCATTAAATTCTTTGCAAAATTGGATTGAACTGTTTAAAGAAAACTCGCAAAAACCATCAAAAACTTGTAAGTAAAACAAGCAATTAAAATCTAGCTTTCAATTGATTTATCTCTATTCAGAATTCTTCTAATAATTTTTAGGTAATTATTTCTAATAGGTATCAAAGAATACTCTTTTATGCTTGGATAGTTATAGTATTTCTATTGCATCAAGATTTTTTGATATGAGCAAGAAAATCTCTAAGAAAGCCAGCTCTATTCGTACAATTTCTTTAGCAGTTGGTTCTCTAAGCCTTCTCGTTATTGCTGTTTCTCAAGTTACGGGTAATGATGCATGTACTACCAATGCTTATTCGATTGAAAATCAAATAAGACTTTCATGATTTAATTTTCAATTTGAATATTTATTGTGCTAGATCTTTTTAGGTGATTTTTTCAAGAGATATTTTTATTACTAGTTTGATCATTGTGGGATCCTCTTCGATTGTTGGATATTTTTACCAACTTCAAATTGCTGTTGGATATGCATTGTTTAACGTGTTTGTACTTCTTATTTGGTCAAAACTCGCATCTCGCTAACCTTTATTCATCTCGACAATTAAATAAATTATTCTTGGTCTTGTGAAAAATCTGCTAGTTCCATTATCTTTTTAAATTCTTCCATCTCTTTATCCGAAACTCCTGTTTTCTTCTGAAGTTCTTCTAATAAAACATTTATTTTTCTCTTGATATTTTCTTCGCTCAAAATTTTTAATTAAATATATAAATAATTATATATTCAATTTACCCTTAAATCGCTTAGAGACGACAAATTTTAGTTGTCTATAATACGTATTATTTTGGTAGTCAATTCAAGCCTGTGCTCCATCAGCAACACGCATCGTCATTCCGCCATCCATGTCATCATCATCGTTGTTGTCCAATATTGCCTTTCCAACCTCATAGAGAAGATAAGTCCCTACGATGATTAGAACGACAAGGAAATTAAAATCTCCTGAGTTTGACGCGTATGTCTGAATTTCACCCATAATTATCCTCTGTTAAATAACCCTCTTCTCTTTTGTTGTGGCTTTGCTGCTCTAGTCGCACGAGATTGCTGCATTTCTGCTTTGGTAATTGGCTTACGATTTTGGAAAGTGTCCCACCCAAGTAAAGCCACAGTTCCAATGGCTCCAATGAAAAGAACAACACCCGGTATTAAATCCATCTAGTTGAATTAATTACAACAAAGTTAGTGGAATTGTTATTTAGACCGTGGATTAAAAATATTGCCTCAGCTAATACCCCTGATAACTTTTGCTATGTACGGGTGCCCCCTTTACAATCCTTTACTTTTCCTTTACATTCTTCGTCATTATTTAAGTTTAATCTCGTGACTCCAGAAGCAGAGAAATTTAATGGTTGGATGGCAATGATCGGCTTTATTGCTGCTTTCGGTGCTTATGCAACAACAGGTCAAATTATTCCAGGCATTTTTTAGGTTACATAGATGACTTCTAGTAAACCAGTTTCTGATCAATCCATAGATCCCGCTGATAACCAATCAGATGCTCAATCTGTTGATCCAACAGGAATCCCAGCTTACAGTTCTGCCTCTAACCAGATCATTACTGAATACGGTAAGCAAAACATGTTTGCCACTCAGGTACAAACTCAATTAGTTGAAAACTATTCCAACTATCCTGAGGAAGCAGAAAAGACCAATGGCCGTTGGGCAATGATTGGAATGATTGCTTTACTTGGCGCCTATATCACAACTGGGCAAATTATTCCTGGCATATTTTAATCTGCTCTAAATCTAATCAAGTTTCATATGAATCTAGAGATTTTTCTCTAGATTTTTTGTTCCGTCCAAGCATTACAGACATTTTTCCAGTTTTTTGCAAAATAAAAAATTAATAAGCAAAATATGCCCAAACCTATGATGTTAGGAATAATTCCTCCAATAATTTCAGCTTGTCAAAACAAAGTCATTCTTAGGAAATACGATCACTGATCATCCTTATCAATGGCGCGATTGAACCAAATGCAAGCACTGCAAATATAACAAAAATAATTATTTTAGATTCCCATTTTTCCATAAAATGATTCAGCTAATGATCAATAATATCTGAGGATTTTCTCTGGCTTTCAAAAAAATGTGTTATGTGTTTTAAATCAATTCATGAAGAATTACGGATCAGTCTTTACCGGAATTCTTACCAAAGCCTGGAATAAAAGGAAATGCTTGATCATCTCCAAGGTCTGGAGCAGCACTAGTATTCGAGTTAACCAATGAATCACTTGATTCTTCGATCACAATGCCCATAGATTTGTCTTCGTTCATATTAGAACCCATTTCCACGGCTTCCACTGTGGAAACTCCCGATAAAAAAGTTGATGAAACTAGAAAAATAGACAAGGCTAAAAAAGTGGCAGCCCTAAATATTTTTTTGATCATGATAAATGGTTTATTAATAATCTAACGTTGATATTCATCAGACCGTGTTAGGTCTGAATACTCAATTAATGAATTCAATTAGATAATAGGGGTAGTAGCAATTGTTGAAACTTCTGAGAAGATTGCAACTGCCATGAATATGTACGGAACTAATTTCATTGTTTTAAAGAATGTGTTTTAAGCATATATGCTCATCATCTAATCTGTGGTAGTGATTGTACGGTTATCGCTCCAACTATCATAAGTAAATTTGTTTCTGTCTATAAAAATATCTGATAACCAATATCAATTGCTATCACTATTTTGTTGGATCGCTTTTTTTGCAAGATTCTCTAATTGATCAGGCGAAACTGCTGTCGCTTTGTTTTTTCCTTCTTTCAATCCTCTTACTAAAGAAGTAATTATTGCGAGTCCTAAAAATGTACCTAACCCCAACCAAAAAATTCTCTCCACCAATAGTGCTACGGGATTACCAATTGCATTAGTTACTTGTTCCATTTTTTTGATTTGAGATAAAAATAAGGATCAGAGCAGTTTTTCACTATTTTTGCCTAAATCCATCATAGAAATTATCCCCAGAAATTCATTCCATAAAAAAACCCTCAAATTTGAGGGAGAAGTTACTGAGAGATCCCCACCACCCAGCAATTTAAAAAATAATACTCCTTGTGTACATATTACGCAACCTAATGATTCCAGATATGGGCCTTATTTTCTATTCTTTTAAACTTTCTAACACCAGATATGGTAGGGGTTGCAATTTGAGTGAAAAACAGTTAAAAATAAGTTCCCCATCACCCAGGCCCGTAGGACACCATACCTAGGGTCTTTTTTATTGAAATTTGTTTATTGCTAGAAATTTGTCTGAATTGTATATTGTTTAACTGTGGAAAAACTTTAACAACTCAAAGTATTTTTTTTACAAAGGTATTGTTTAGAAAAACATTCACTTCGTGCTAACCGTAACACTAAATTTTTTTAGATCAGTTAGGTTTATCCAAACAATTTTCCAAATAAATGTCTGAGCTTCAGCTAGTTGATTCATTTCCCATCTGGAAAGCTGTTTTATGGTGCTTTTATCCTATGGCTGCTCTAGTTCTTGTAGAACTAATCTCTAGAGCGCTTCCAGATGATGATGATGATTTTGGTGGAGGAAAGATGATTCCTGCTTACCAGCCTGTTCGCGCAAGATAGTTGTCGATATATTTTTATTTACTATTCAGCTACAGTCGAAATCGATAATTAAGTAAATAAGCTTTTTTTCATATTTATATATTGAGTATTTATACTCAATATTGTTAATCCTAGGCTCATGAAAGCTTTTAACACATTTGTTTTGGGTTTTAGTATAAATATTCTTGATCGGATTTACGAAGGTAGATCGATTCAACGATTCTGGGTCCTTGAGGTAATCGCTAGAGCCCCTTATTTCGCATTCTTGTCTATTTTGCATTTACAAGAGTCGCTTGGTTTAAAAACTCACTTAAGTAACAAACTTATGAAGGCTCATTTTTACCAAGCAATCAATGAGACGGAGCACTTAGAGGAGATGGAATCACGAAGTGGCAATAGATATTGGGTTGATCGATTTCTTGCTAGGCATTTAGTACTCTTCTATTACTGGGTAATGGTTTTTTATTACTTAATATCTCCATCTAATGCATACGATATCAATATAAAAATTGAAGAACATGCTTATGAAACTTACGCAAAGTACTTAAAGGTTCATCCAAATGATCAAAGAATAAGAGAAATTGCTCAGGATGAGATCAATCATGCGAACGAATTGAAAGAAGCAATTTCGTTGCTAAGTTAAAATGCTAATTTTTCCCTAGTTTTCATAATTATAATTTTCTTTGTTGGTTTTTTTATCTGAAGCAAGCATCTCCTACTACTCTGAGCTTCTCGATACGTGTAAGGTCCTCCCTTTTTAGCAATGTTTTAGGGGAAACAGCCAAGCCTAATTTGATTCTGTTAGGCAATGATTCAACTAATGATTCTATATCTGTTAATTCATCGTTAGAGGACGCAATAATATCTTTTGTGCATTCCCACCCTTTTGTCGTAATGAAATGAGGCCATATAATCCAAATCCCGCTAAATGCTCCGAGAATTAAAAAAAACAGATTTCTAATCATTATTCAGATTTAATTGAGACTAATTTTTGATTTATTGATTAGATCTTAGCTAGTCCCCAAACTTTATATTTTTGACCAGGTTAAGTGGAAATGCAATGGGCATTAAGGCTGATTGCGTTGAGGTGCGAATAGAGCAATGATACGTTTGTTGAGCTCAGAGGCACCATTGATGGTCGACACTCCACCTGAGTATTTAAGAGAAGCGAACTGAATTCTGGTTCCTGCTCCAACATTCTCAATGAATAAGTAGGCTATTCGTCTGATGCGACAAGGATCAATGATATAGGTGCGTCAATTCAGTCGAAACTCCTCTGCATCGTTTAGGTGCCCTAACGGATTATATAAGCCTTTCTACTAGACACTTGGCCCCAGGCCACCAATATCCAGAAGCTTCTAAAGAATCGGTAAAGAAAAAGGGCCCCCTGAGGCCCTTTTAAAATGTCTAATCAGAAGAGGTTATTCTTTCTACGGTTTCCCTACCTAAGACGTACGGTCTTACAAAACAATTGTAGAAAAGGAACTCTTAAAGTTTAATTGCGTCAGACAATCAATTACCAAGAGCGATAATTGATTGGCTTCTGGGGGGGAGCACTGACGTTTTTTATTCAAAGAAACAACCTTCTAAAGCTCAGTATAAAAAGAAGGTTGTCCTGAGAAGTTCAAAAAATATAAGAACAAATCAATATCAGCCGTGTAGGGATAATTACTTAACGTCTAATTCTTTTAATTTGATTTTTAGTTTACAAATTAAAAACAGTGATTTTTATTTTTAAAATTTATTTTTTTAAGCTTCATTCCGAATAGCAATTATCCCTTTCGGTATTTACGGTCTCAAAGCACAATTTGAAGTAGTTAAGTTATCAACTGATTTAATTTTTCTATGTCTAAAGAAACTTACCAAGAAATCAAAAGAATCAGTGGAGAAGAATTAAAAGAACTCTTATCTGACTTGGATAATGTTTTTGACTTAGGTACAGGTAATTTGATGGGAAATAGTAATTTGACTTCCACAGATTGTTAGATTTTATTAATTGCCATTATATTTGTTGAATTTTTTGAAATTTGATTTTTTTCCTCTACATTTAAAAAAATCACGTTTCTAATGAATCATTTTTTAGCAACCTATGTAGATTTTATTCAAAGTTTTGGATTTATATTTCTTTTTAGCATTGTTTGTTTTGTCTCAAGAAAGCTATTTTTAGACCACAAAAAAGATAATTACATAGAGGATGTGAAAATTAAAGTTGATGAGTGAAATATTTGCTAGAACATGAAAAAACAGAAAAATGCCAAAAGCTTTTGAGGAGTTTAAATTCTCTGATGATCAAAAAATAGGTGCAGTGTCAGTATTTTGGGAGAACGTTCATCTTGCAGCCAAGGCCTTAAAGGATGACACTGATTGTCCGAATGAGATTATTGCTAGTGGGTTAAGAGCGGTTGCGGCTGAATGGGATTGATTATGTAGCCAACTATAAATTGAGCGTTTTTACTTTTAATCTTGTTTTGGCTTGTTATTTGATTCTGGATTCATTTTGTCTTCTTCTTTCTTGAATTGCTTCATGGCTTTACTGCCTATTGCATCTTCGATTAATTCAAAAAACCATGTTTTAATAGGATTTGACATTCTTAGCGAATTAGATAGTTTGTGAATAACCAGATAGCAACGATAAACATAGCGGCTCTTCCGTGAATAACTTCTGATCTACTTAGACGAGCGAAGATAGTCATTAATTATCGTACTGGTATCTTTTTTATATCAGTACTTCGCTTAATAAGCATGGGTAATTGTTGGGATCTTTCTTTTGTTTACTGTTTTTAACTTTTGATCAATGCTTTTAAGTTCTTTTGCTCTCAGCCAGTTACACTTTTTACTTTTTCTTTAAATAATTGCTTCTTATCTGTTCGTGTATTTACTTTTAATGTTGTGTAAACACGTGGAGCACCTTTGCTATGAACCGCCGCATGGCAATTTTTTACGCATTCAAATACCTCATCCCACTCCCCCTCAATTGCAGTTCCATTTGGACCAAGTTCATACTCTAGATTATGTTCTTCAATAATCAATAAACATGCCTTTATATAGGGAGACAATGAGACACCTACTCCTACTGGTACCAAGCACAGATCTATGCTTACCCACATATGAACTTAATAATGAAATGAATTAAATAATACTAGCTTTAAATAATCTAATTTATTTCTTCTTAACCAATAGCTTTGGATAATTAAATTCAGACTTGGTCGGTTATTACTCATGTATTTTTACTGTTAGCCTTCCCGTCACACCTATATTTTCATTACCTTATAAGAAAAAGGCTGTCTAATGGAAAAAAATCAGATCCAAGTTCTCCCGTTTTTTATAATATCTTTTTCAATTTTGATCAGCGGTTTTACAGTCATCTTTACCTGAGCGGATTTATTAACTCTCCTGTCAAATTATGAGTTTAAATTAAACAATATTCCTCTATGAACTCTACCTCGATTGTAGTTATAACTGTGATTACTACTTTATCTATCTATTTGATTTTTTTAGTTCTTGGGGTGGGAGGCATAGCTAATAACCGAGCCGCTCAAGGTCTTGATCAGAATCAAAAAAATGATGAATAACAGATTTAGAAAATACCTTAACTTTTATTCTTACATTCTATAAGCAATATTCTCAAACATTTCCTTTCTGACAAGTACTTTTAGAGTTTTATTTTATTGAGGTTATTCAATTATATATGTTTGATGTCTTCAACTTATTTTGTAGATATTTTTAATGATATTTCTAATATTTCTGAGCGTAATAGTATATGGATTACCTTTAATTGTTGTCCTTCCTTATTTTTCTATTCCTTTATCGTCAATAATAGATATTAATCCATCACTATTAATTGTTAGTTAGCTCGTTTCCGAATCTGTTTTAATCAGAGAACCTCTATTTATATCATATTTACCTATACATTTAAGAAAAAGCTCTTCTGAAATAGTTTGTAGAAAAGGTAGTAATGTACTCCTTTTAGAAAATTAAAATTAACCTAAACTTATTAATTGGGTAGGAAGTAATTTTATTATTGAAGTTTGTGAGTAACATAGCAATATTTTACTCATATATTGCATGTATTTTCTTGATCCGAAACGATATTAATCTAAAATTTTATTTTGTTGTTTGTTTCGTGACTCACAAATTATTTACGGTTAAATAGACAAGAAATAAACTTAATCTTTCTTCACTTTTAAAATCATTGTTAACGGTATACAACTGTAAACAATATTCCTATGGTTTGTATCACCAATGCCTTTGGGGAGAGGATCTTTACTCCTCCATTGACTTGTGAAGAGCTATGGTTTGAAAAAAAATCATTAATTTATGGCGTATGCCCAATGAGTTGATATATTATTTTCTCCAAGATACTTTTGTAATCTTCTTGAATTGATTTTCAATACTATCCCGTTTGTTGGATAGCGTTTAAATAATTTACCCTCTTTCCAACATTGAAGATAGATTTCTATATCTGAAGTAAAGTTTGTAAAATGAGTTTGTGGAATTTCAAAATTCATTTTTTTTAGTTCTTGAAGGGACTGAAAATGATTGATGTTGCAATGGAATATTTGAAAAGCACAGAATTTAAGTCTTTTTGACTGCGATTTGAATTTATGAGTTCTTAAAAATTCATTTTTTTTATATTTGTTTAATTTATATTTATCGTCGAATAAGACTCCTCGAATCTCTATTCTACTTTTAATCGGTATGTTACTTGGAATATTTTTTACTGATCTTACTCTTTCAGTTATGTCTTGATTATTTACATTTATTGCTTTGTTTACTTTTCCATTTAAATATTGTATGCCAATATCTAATCCAATAATTTTTGGTTCTAAAATTATTCTTGTATTTGGAAGAAGTGACTCTAACCATTCATTAACATTGCCTTGTCCTAATGATAAGAGGGCTTTTTTCCCAGATTTGTAATTTATGATAGAATTTTCAGGAGATATTCTCTCAAGATTCTTTATAAGATGATCTGATCCTTTAGTCTCCTCTCTCATCCTTCAGTCCCACATTTAATCATTTTGGTTTGCTTTTTATAATGCTAGCTAGACATATTTAATGAAAATAAATATGTGTTTTGTAAGTTCAGAAATGAGTCGATATTATTGCCCTTTCTGCTCTTCTGGTTATCAATTTAAGAAAACCAGGAGTGATGGTGTTTTGATCTGTGGTCTTTGCGGAGATCCATTAGTTAGAAAACCTTATCTAATTTCAAGACGAATTTTTGGATTAGTTTCTGCTTCCGTATTTTTTACTCCCTTATTAATAAGTATTATTTATGTACTTAAAAATTCTACTAAGGAAATACAACCAAGGACTTCTGAATCATTAGTCCTATCAACTATTGATAAATCATGTCACATATAAATTTAGACAATCGGCTTAATTTTTCTGCGACGAAAAGGAATCGTGATTCCATTGCTAGAGTTTTGAGTGATTATATTTCTCCTAACAGCTTGTTTTTAGAGATTGCTAGTGGAAGTGGAGAACATGGAGTGTTTTTCCAAAAAACATTCCCATCAATTATCTGGCAAACTAGCGATCCTGAATTAGTGCATAGGAAAAGTATTAAGTCATGGATTAAGCATGAAGGCCTTTTTTTTAAAATGCCCGAACCGCTAGATATTAACGTTGAGAAACGACCATGGCCAATAACCAAACAAATAAGATCTTTAATTAAAGGAATTGTCTGTATAAACATGATTCATATTTCTTCATGGAGTTGTACAAAAGCATTGTTTAAAGAATCAAAAAATAATCTAAATCAAAATCATTTTTTGATGATCTATGGACCTTTTATAAGAAAAGATGTTCAAACTTCAGATAGTAATTTAAATTTTGATCAATCCTTAAAAATTCAGAATCCACTCTGGGGAATTCGCCATTTAGACGAAGTCAATAAACTTGCCTTCATGAGTGGATTTGTTCAAGACAGGGTTATTGAGATGCCAGCTAATAATCTCTCAGTTATTTATCGCTTAAATTAACAATTTTATTCTTTTAGTATATTTTGCCAGCTTTCGGTTGTTGCGAGAGGAAAATAGATTTAATTGCTTTTTTGAAGTGGATTTTTCAGGCCCAGATGCTATTGATAAGGCTATTCAAGCTGGATTAGATCTTGATGGAACTCCTATTCCTTCAGAAATGCTAAACCTCTACACAGAGGTTATGGAAAAAGAAAATGCACGCAAGAGAAGTGGGGTAAAAAAATCAATGAGAAATCGTATAGTAAAAACTGGAGCCAAACATTTTGACCAAGAGACCCTTAATGCTCGTTTAATTAAAGCTGGTTGGGAAGGATTAAAAACAAAAGAAATTGATTTTTTTTATAGTTAAAGTCAAACAATTATCTAACAAGTTCGAAAATATATAGACAATAAATACTCTTTTTTAGCTTTTTATCTCATTATTGAAGACAGTTTTTTATAAATGTTTTTTCATCAAATGTGCCAAAATTGATTTCATTGCAACCAATCTTGTATCTGTTGCATCTAAATACTGCATTGAGGTGGCAAGCCGTACATTTTTTGCTTTACATAGATTAATAATTGGTTTACATTTGTTTACATAATTTTTTTTAGACCTCATGACTCCAGAAGCAGAAAAGTTCAATGGTTGGGCAGCAATGCTTGGCTTCGTAGCGGCATTCGGCGCATACGCAACAACAGGTCAAATCATTCCTGGGATTTTCTAAGCCAACAACTACTAATAAAAATGCAACCATCTAACAAAACAATTCTAGAAAGAAGCATCGGCAGACCAGCCATGATGGCATTCGTTCTACTAACAGGTATCTACTTAACAACCGGTCAACTTATCCCAGGAGTTGTTTGATGAAAAACAAAACTACAGAAACACCAAGAGTAGAAGAAGGCAAAGTAATTGCTGAAAGACTCAACGGCTACGCAGCATTTGTTGGATGCTGGGCACTCATCGGTGCATATCTAACAACTGGTCAAATTATCCCAGGTGTCGTGTAATGACTACTCCAAACAACAACACCAGCAGAAAAATTGATCCTGAAAAGGTAACTGCTGAAAGACTGAACGGCTATGCTGCATTATTTGGATGCATTGCTCTAGTCGGTGCTTATGCAACAACAGGTCAAATCATTCCTGGTTTTGTGTAATGGAAAACAATTATTGGAAAACAGCTGAAATAATGAATGGTCGACTTGCAATGATGGGTCTTCTTGCAGCTGTTATTAATTACGGTTTCACTGGCTGGATAGTTCCAGGTTTTATTTAGTCACACTCCTCATACAATGTCTCTAAGTTATTGGCTTCGCGCTGAAGTTGACGATCTATTAAACGAAGATACTTTCTTCGATAGCTCAGATTATTCCAGTCTTTTGGAAGACACTGATTGGGCTTAGACAACAGTTTTTTTGGCAATGCAAAGTACATTATTTCATTGTCAACTTTGCAAGGTTATTTTGTCAGATTCTGTTTATAGAAGAAAAGGTTTAATCCTTTGTAAACAATGTTTTAAAAAACTAAAACAAGAAGATTAAACTTAATTATTCTTGAACTTCTAATCCTGAGAGATTATGTTTAATTAATTATAAATTAGATTATAAAGCTAGGATTCCTTAAAAAAACACTTATCAACAAGGTCTATCAACTATCAAACGGTTTGGGTGTATCTAATTAACTAATCAAACATCAATTAAGAAATTTTGTCTCTGGTCAGCTTCTATAGTGAGAAGGTGAATTGCCTTTTCTAGCTCTTCTTCTGTCTGGAAACCTAGCACTTCTGCTGGTTCGAGTCCAAGTGAGCTGAAATCTGGTTCAATTCCGAAAGGTTCAATATTTTCTAAGCTTCCAACAATGTCTTCAAGCTCTTCTAATTCAGTCATAATATTTTTTTAAATAATGAGTGGTATTCACGATAAATTTATTAAACTTCAAGCTTGAAACCTTTATCTAAAAGTTGTTGATATGTGAGCCTCGCTTGGAATGCGAGAATTTCAATAGGTTCTTTATCGTCTCTTTGCATAATGAAATAGTGATTGTCATCACCTTTTCTTGCAAAAATTACTATTTCAGATCCTCTTACTAATCTCCAATTTTCTAGAGCTTTATGTTCAGATAATGGTCCTAAATCCCAAGGAGCCTTTTCTGGATACTTCTCTCTTTTTACCCTTGGCATTTACTAAAAGTTTGTATTTCTTTAAGCCTACACTTATGATCTTCAACGTCAAGAATTATTTATTAATCAGGAAAAGGCAGTTAATGAATATCCCTCGTCAAATAACCTTTGGTATGTAAACCTGGCTTCATACTCATTGATAGCCTTTCTGATACCATCATTCTTCTGGATGTAGATATATTTATCGTTTATACGACTCCTCGTAAACGTATAAACGATGTCAGCTCTTGAAAGTATCCATTCAATTGATCTTAAGTTGTTTTGATCGATATCTAAATCCCAGGGGACATGTTCAGGGTATTTTTCCAATATTGTCATATCCATAGAATATTCTATTTAAAAATATGTAATAAAAGCTATGGCAACATGAGAATAAATACTGTATTTGCTTCAAATATCATTCTCTTATATTTATAGTATTTTCTGTAAAAACATATTTATAGAATGTTGATGTTAGCAACTGATTTTTTATAATCAATCAAATTAATCTATAATAGCCCATAAAAAAAGTCCATCCATAGCACACTTGTTTTATATTTAATAATTGATTTCTATATAGAAATATATAAAAGATAGATATTTTTAATTATTTTATTCATTTTCTTTAATTATTTATTCGCCATATTTAATAATGCAAAGCCATTGACATTTTTGATTCCTTAAGAAAAGAGGTTAAAGAAGCGACTTGACATGACATTCTCCTATTGATAAGTGTATGAGGTTACTTGGACTGGATAAAAATTGTTTTTCAAGCTGGTGGGCAAAATTACCAGAGGGTTCAACTATGGTGGTTCAACCAAAAATTGAAGGTTTAGCAATAGGTCTTAGATACAAATACGGTCAATTAGTAGATGCTTTTTCTCGAGATGAAAATGAAATTATTGAGAATATCAGAACTATCAAGGCTATTCCATTGAATATTGATGACACGTTAAAGGTTGAAGTTGAGTTGGAGGGAGTTTTATATTCTCAATTTTGTAATTCTAAATTTTCATTTGAGAAACTGTTATCAAACTCAACTTCAGAAAAATCTATTAATTCCTCATTGTCTTTTTTGGCATTTCAAATATTTAGATCTAATAGAGATGAATTGTCAGATTTGACACAACTTCAAAATTGGGGTTTTGAAGTACCTATAACCTTAAGAACGCATGATCCAAGGCAAGTCAAAATATGGCATTCTCAATGGTTAAGAAATGAATTGTTTTCTAATTTTCCTACTAATGGAATAGTCGCCAAATGCAATTCTTCTTTAACCAAAAATATTTTAGGTGTTAGCCAATACTCGCCCAATTGGGCTTTGGCCTTAACACGATAATTCTTTGATTGTTTTATCTATCAATTTAATTGTGGATGTCATTGATTTTGATTTATAGCTTATTTTCATTTGTTCTTTTCAGGATTGCTAGATAAGCTGAATGAAAATATCCTGCTTTCTTACACCCGGCAATACCAATTATGACCTTTACCGACAAGCAACTGCTTGATGCAATAAAGGCAAATATCGATGTAAAAAATTGTTTTAATAAGATTTCTGACGCATGTAAGGAATTACAAACGAAGACTGGCTGCCCAGATGATGATATTGATCGTTTTCTTGAGTTTGCAATTGGTAAGTGGGACAATTCAGATTGAAACTTTTAAATTTATATGTCTTGGAATTATTTGACGTGTTCTCTATTTTGATATTCATCTATTAACCTTTGCAGAATAAGATCATTCATGTTTTGTCTTTGTAAATGTGACATGATGACTTCTTACCTTGAACTGCTTGAATAGATCTTATTGATTACTTCTTTTGAATTTTCCAAGGAAAGATTTGATACAGATTATTTCTAGGACTTTTACCTTTTTGTTTTACTATAATTGCTATTGAGTTAATTCCTCTATCCAGGCAAGCCTCAAGCTGAAATAGGTCTATCAAGGAAACATCTGAGACATTGAGTCTGTTAAAGCTGAACAGAAGATGAATGATGAAAACAAGGAAGTTTTATCAGTGATGATATGTAATGGTGCTGTTTTTGAACCAAAGATTAAGACGATAATCCAATAAAGCGTTGGAATTATTCCCAATACTTTTAATTTCAGAGAGGATTAAATTGTCAGCTTCTAAATGTCTTATTTTGATTAAACGGACCGAATAATTGTTCTCATGGAAAGCTAGATGTAATAATTTCTTGTGATACTAGGAATTTAATAGAGTTCCAATTAATCCCGCAAATGCTGAAAGGATGAATACAGATACGATACAAATCGCAAGGATTTTAGACAGATTCATTTTTTGTTGTAATAAGTAATTATATTCTGATTCATCTCTTGGCAAATATTCAAATATAAACCTTTATATACCGAACGAACTAATTTTTGAGAAATTATTTTTGGCTCGTACCTACCTTTATGAATTTTTAGATTTTTCGTTATTTATAAAATAATCTTGCTATTGCTAGCGATTGAGCGTTTTTGAATAGATAAATGATCCATCGAATCATTTATTTTTCAGCTTTCCAAACCGGTCATTTCCTATAAATCAATCCCTTTAAGCATGAACAATTTTCAATATAACCTTGAATTCCTGAGTTTAATCTAGATACTTCTCTTCCCATAACTTTTAGCTTTAATGTCTAGGACTAATGTAAATATTGTAAGTTTGTTAATTGTAAGTTATTATTATAAGTACAGCCATTTATTTATCATGCTCACTGGTAAGGATTTATTAGCCAAGGTCAAAGACTTGGGAGATGTCTCAAAATCTGATCTTGTAAAAGCTTGTGGATATGTTTCCACAAAGAAAGGAGGCGGAGAGCGTCTTAACTACACTGCCTTTTATGAAGCACTTCTAGAAGCTAAAGGTGTAAACCTAGCAGCTGAAAGTGCTGGTGGTATTGGTAAAGGTGGAAGAAAGCTTAGTTATGTGGCTACCGTCCAAGGAAATGGAAACCTCTTGATAGGAAAGGCCTATACAGCTCTTTTAGATCTCAAACCAGGAGATAATTTTGAGATTAAGATGGGACGAAAAGGTTTCCGTTTGGTTCCAGAAGGGGAAGGTTAATTCCCGAAAAACTGAATTAATCTATTTAGATTTAGCCGAGATGCATATGTGCAACTCGGCTTTTTTATTGCTTAATTTCTCTTAATAAATAGGTCTGATTATTAATCTATATTTTATTTTCCGACTAAGATCTTTACTCTCTTATTCATAGCGTTTTCTGTTTTTCCGCAACTGGATTATTCGTTTTTTCTTGAGAGTTCTTTTTTTTTTTGTCAAATTTGTATTTTCTCCTAAAAAAAAGTATTACATATACCTTTTTGATTTTTCAAAATTTAAGTTTTTCATGATTTTCGCTCATGCTTGTTTTAAGTATATTTGATTTGCCATTTGTCGATTCTCTGCTTTATAAAATCTCTGTTTTTAATTCTTGATCATCCTTTGTGTTTGTGATAGATGCTTGTCTGGCATTCTTTTTTCTAGCCATTCCGCTTTTATTTGATAAGGTATATACTCTTTTTTTCTCTTGTCTGTTATTAATTATATTCACAGACCAATATCTTTGTTCGTTATCCTTAAAACCTGTTATCGATAGTAGATTCTTGTTTGATCCGCTCTATGAAGAAATTGTTACTAATACTTCGGAATTAATTTTTTATATCGTTGAGCACGTTTTTTTTGAGCTTGTTCTACCTTTGTCTATTTTTGTTGGTGTAATGCTTACTCTGTTTGTGGATTGGAGTTGGATACCTATTTCAAGTATTGATCGTGAAAGGGGTCATAGTCTTGAGCAAGTTAAAAAAGATCTCCTTGAATAAGATATCGTTTCATTATTTTTTTTTGTAACCTTACTTGTTTATTAGCCATCAATCTAATTATGTAAATAACTTAAAATCATTTTATATTTTTAGCTTTTGCTTGAATTCCAAAATATATAGACAACGCAATTAAAAGAACAACTAGTAATGAACTGCTATTCCCAAGTATTTCTATAAGCATATTAAACTTAAATGTATAATGTATTATTTTTACATATTAAAACCCATCCTAGGTATAGGGAATATCTTATTATCAAATGATGTTACAAACTTAATATCAAGATGACATTCATGTAAAAAAATACACTTATCCTTTAACAAAATGCATGGCAAATGCGTTATTTAATTAAGTATATTTGACGCAATTATTGAATATTCGTGGTTTACATACCACATATTGGTTAATGTAGGCTTTTATGTTGATTCTCAGAAATTAAATAACTTCTATGAATTGCGTAAATATAAAATTTAAATCTTTTGTAAACAATAAAATGTTTACTCTGGTCGTATGAAATTTTCAATAAAATTGTAGATTTTCATTTACTGGCTTCCAAACCTTACCTTTTACTGTAAGTGTTAATCTTCTACCCCATAAAAGAAATGGGAATAAAAAATTCGTCCTTTTGTTTGATTTGAAAATAATCCGAAGTATTTCTAGAAGAGAATCGCTGGGTTCTTTAATTTGAGAGCAAATCCAATTTATAGCATCAGCACCATGCAAGATCTTTTCATTATTTCTAAGAATGGCTCCTTTATTTAAATCGTAGCCTTGACTATAGAGTTCAGATAGGAGTGGAAGGTTTTTTCTTCCATCTAATATTTCGAATTCATGAAGATTGCTTTTTAATTCAAGTAATTGTGCAAAGTGATTGCAGAAAGGACATTCACCATCATAAATAAATAAAGTTTTTTCTGACATAACTATTAAATATTATAGATATTGTACATACACTTTGTTTGAAAACGTGTCAAATTATTCAAAAAAAGGAAGTAAAATTTTAAATTTTTACAAAATATGATCTAATAAAAGATATTTCTATTACTAAAAATATTTTATTTATATGGTTATTAGCGTTAAAAGAGATAAAAAATTATATCATGGCAATACTTTTCAAGATTGGCTTTAAAATCAATCTGTAAATATATTGATCTGTACTAAGAAATAATTTTAATTGATAATTTTTAGTTTATTATGCGTATGATTTTATAGTATCAGTTTTTGAAAACACTGCTCTTTACATTCTTTTCTTGGATCTGAGGTCTTAATAAAGACATAGGAAGTGCTGTTACTATTGCAAAAGATAGAACAAGAATCAAATCCGTTGTGAAGTGGTTTATACCAAACTCAGAGTGGGCAAGAGCTAAGTTCTGTAATGACATTTTTTTTAATAAAATACTCACTAATTATATTTTAGTTTGTATATATATATATATTATGTAGTAAAAATTATTGCTCAAAGACATTACTTGTAACTTATATTTAGTAAGTATATATTCAGTCATGCGTATATAACCTTTTGAATATGCTTTTGTTCAAAACCTCACTTGCATAAAAAATTCATTAGTATTTCAAAGTAATTTGTAGGTACTTAATTGTGCATGAGGAAATTATGTTAAAAATAGTTGCCTATGTTCGTTATTCAAACGCTTCAATAATGCTTGATTGGAATATCTTTCTAGGTGCGCTTATATTTTTTATACTTTGTGGGATCCTGATATTTCAAAATCAGATTTGGGAGGAGGAAGACTACTCTAGAAACAAAAAATGGTACAAATGGAAAACTTCTGCCATTAAGACAAACAAAGGTGATTTGTCCAGAATTTATCCAACAGCAAAAAATAAAAATTAAAGTTACTTTTATTGTCTTAACAGTCATTACTTACTTGAATATTTAATTACTAGTGCCTTTTGGGATTAACATAATTATTGCTTGTCGACGTTAAAGCAGATAAAAAGGAAAAATAGATTGTTTTTCTCTTTTGCCTGATATGAATGAAATCAAATGCCCTGAATGCGGTAGTAAGATTTGCATTGACGAAGATAAATATTCAAATATAACTAAGCAGGTAAGAGATAAGCAGTTTGAAGAGGAGCTGAGCAAAAGACTTGAACTACTTGAAAAGGATAAACAGAACTCCGTTGAGCTAGCCATTCAAGATATTCGATTGAAAATGCAAGAAGCAGCTTTTGTCAATGAACAAAAATTGCATGCTCTTGAGTCTCAGTTGACTGCTGCTGAGACTGAAAAGCATATAACTGTGAACAAACTTAAGCATTCCTTCGCAAAAGAGAGAGACACACTTTCTTATTTATTGGAAAAAACAAAAGAAAAGAACGAATATGATAAAAAACTTGCGGTTTCGAATGCAATTACAAAATTAAAAGAAGGTTATGAACAAATTAAAAATAATTTAGACAAAGTTGAACTACAAAAAGAGTTGTCAGAAAAATCTATAAAAATGAAATATGAGATTCAGCTAAAAGAACGTGATGATGTGATTCAGAGACTTCGAGATTTGAAAATTAAATTGTCTACAAAAATGGTCGGGGAGTCATTGGAAAAACATTGTGAAAATGAGTTTAATAGATTACGGTCAACAGCCTTCCCTAATTCTTATTTTGAAAAAGATAATGATACTAGTTTCGGTAGTAAAGGTGATTATATTTTTCGAGATTTTGATAATGAAGGAAACGAAATAGTCTCTATTATGTTTGAAATGAAAAATGAATCTGATAATACTTCTTACAAGAAGAAAAATGAGGACTTCCTTAAAGAGCTAAATAAAGATCGCCTTGAAAAAAATTGTGAATACGCTGTATTAGTTTCTCTATTAGAGTCAGATAATGACTTGTTTAATTCTGGAATTGTTGATTTTTCATATCGATTTCCCAAGATGTATGTTGTCAGACCTCAATGCTTTTTATCTATTATTTCGTTATTAAGAAACGCTTCCCTTAAGGCACTTCAGTACAAATCCGAATTAGCAGCTATAAAAGAACAGAATATTGATATTACCAATTTTGAAAATAGCCTTGAGACATTCAAGGCTGCTTTTGGTAAAAACTATGCACTAGCTTCAAAACGTTTTGAGTCTGCAATTATGGAGATTGATAAATCTATTAATCATTTGCAAAAAACCAAAGATGCCTTACTTGGTGCTGATAGAAATCTGAGGTTGGCTAACGATAAAGCGCAAGAAGTTTCTGTTAAAAGGTTGACTAGAAATAATCCCACAATGCGTGATAAATTTCACTTAATAAGAAACTCTAAGGCAGCATAAAATGTTTAAAAACAATAATATTAGAAATTAATGAGTGGATGGCTATATTTAATTAGAAATAAAGATATTTATAAGATTGGAATAACTAAAAATTTTAGCAATAGGATGCGACAACTTAAGCCTGATAATGTAATTGTTAAATTGTATACAAGTGATTATATAAAATTAGAAAAAGAGTTACACAATCGCTATAAGGAGTACAGGATTCCTCAAACGGAATATTTTCGTTTGGAAAAATCACATCTTAGAGAGATAAAAAAAAGAATTTCTAAACTTGATTACAGAATGATTGTTAATGTAATGATTTTCATAAGATCATTGTTAATTTTATCTATTATATTTTTTCTCAATTTCTTACTTCTATCTTTAAATATTAATGATCCAAAAATAATAATCATAAATTCATTTTTATTTAGCGAGAAAATTACATTACTCTTTTCAATTTTTTCATTGATCATTCCTTCAGGTAAAAATTTTATATTTTTAAATGAATTAAAATACAGATCTATAAGATCTATTGTATATTTATTTTTTGCAATCTTTATTCGAATAACTTATCTACAGTTAACTTGAAAGATTAATATATTATAATGTTAAGTATTTACTTAAAAAATTAAACATTATATTTAATCTTCCCACATGTCATTACTTGGTTTCTCATCCTGCTGTTGTTTTAACAGACCAAGTCTTCTTTTGAATTCGATCTCTTCTTGACTTTGTAATTCTATCGGACGATTTTTACTGAATTTATGTTTTACTTCCAGAATCTTTGTACTTAAGTCCTCTGAAAAATGATCTTTAATTTCATCCCAAACCTCTTTTTCTTCTGCATTACCTACAGTTCCTTTTACTTGATCGATGATGATTTCCGTCACAAATTTCCTTAAATCGCTTTCAGTCATTGAATCAACCTTGCTTGATATATAAATATCTTTGAGATTATCTAACTCAGTTTTACTTAGATCCTTATAAGTTAATTCTTCCATTGTTAGTTGTTATTAGAGGAAACTATTTTTATACCAAATTATTTTCTATAAACTTGAACAAGTATAAATTAATTTTGCATTCCTTTTTGCTTCGCTTTCAATATTAGCAATAACTGTCTCTTCGTGTAAGTTGCCAAGATCATTAATCATGAAATCTATTAATCTCTTTTTATTTATACTATACTCTATCTTATTTGTGTTCAATGTTTAACATTTTATTTATCTAAAATCTTGAAAGCTTAACTTTGAATGATTTTACTTATTATCTCTATCAATTAGATTATTCAAAATTGCTTCAATCAATATTGCAGTAAAGAAGAGACTTAAAGAGGGAATAAATACTGGGTACCATAGCTTTTGAAATAAACTATATAAATATGGGTTACCATTAACACTTATCAAAAAACTTATCGCCAGGAATATAGAACCTATTATCAATACATAAAGATTGTAGATTAATATATTATCTAAAGCTTTCTTCCATTTGCTTTCATTTTCTTTTTCCATATTATTCTTTATTATATGATATGTTAAGTTCTTTTTAAAAAATTAAGAGGCACCTCTGAATGAGTATAAATCAATTCCATTTGACTTAAGGTAAAAAGCCCCTCCGATAGCAACAATATTAAGACACAAAACAATAATCCATAACTTCATGGTTAAATTTAAGAATCAATAATTTTAATTTATATTTATGTATAAGGGCTTTTGATATCTATTCATAAATTTTATCTTTTGATAAATAAAATTTGTTTCAACTCAATGCGTCAAGATCTCTCCTGTAATGTTTTGAGCAACTGAAGTCTACGTTATTTGACTTCCAGTCTGTGTCTTCTAACAGATCCGAATAATTATTATTGTTTGAAGGAAATTTCTTTTCTAATCTCCAACCAGCTTCGTTTAAGAAATCTACGTAGTCTTTAGTGAAAATGCTCCCATTAATATTTGTTGGAACAAATTTATGTCTTTTGTCTTCAACGTTGCTTTCCTTTGTTTGTAATTTCATCCGTTAAAATCGAATATAAAAGTTCTAATGTAAAATTTACGAAGCTGTAGTGTACCCCTTGTAGTGTTTCCCCCTCGCATCCACAAATATATTAGTACCGTTTATGTTGTTTTTACTAGAACGTCCTTCAATTGAACTCTAACTCTGTCCAATTGCTCTTTACTTCCAAGAAATATCATAATCATACCTGCTGTGATTGAAAACTTGTCTATCGGATTACCAGTTAATTTTCCAGATACTTTAGTTGCTAGAAGTAAAGCCTCTCCTTGTTTTGAGAAATTAAAAAGTTTATTTGTTTTGCTTGTAAAATTGTTAATTACATCTATATTTTCTGTAACTTTGAATTCTTCTATTTCGCAATCTGAACCTGCTAGTAAATCTATAAAGTCTACAGCGATAGGTCTTAATGCAGAGGCGGCCATGGTCCTTCCTGCTGCTACATATGGACTTACTACTGCATTAGCACCTGCTAGTTTTAATTTATTTGCTGCTTCTTCGTTGGCAGCTCTCGCGATTAATCGACAGTTATCATTAAGTGCTTTTGCACTTAGTACAACATATAAATTAGCTGCATCACTTGGAAGAGTAACAACTAAACTTCGACAATTT
This sequence comes from Prochlorococcus sp. MIT2304, assembly GCF_059772405.1. Taxonomy (NCBI): domain Bacteria; kingdom Bacillati; phylum Cyanobacteriota; class Cyanophyceae; order Synechococcales; family Prochlorococcaceae; genus Prochlorococcus; species Prochlorococcus sp. MIT2304. The sequence goes on along the minus strand of NZ_CM186286.1, from coordinate 394,960 downwards.
TTGATTCCAGCAAGTAAAAGTGATTCGTCCATAGTAGCGTCAGCTAATAAGACATTGAAACCTTTATCCTCCGCCTGGCTCTTGCTTGTAGGGTCGACTTCTATTATTAAAGTTGATATTTTTTCAGCCTCTAATTGATCAGCGATTTCTTTGCCTGTTCGCCCATACCCGCAAATGATTACATGATTCTTCATCCTTCTAATAAACCTCTTTAGTCTAATCTCCTTTAACTTTATAAAATAGCCTATTTCAGACAATTGTATAAACCTTTGCAGTGTTAATTGAATTACAAATAGTCCTCCTCCGATTATTAAAAAAGTTATTATCCGGCCAGCAGAACTTAAAACTTCAACCTCACCAAAACCTATTGTAGTAACTGTTATCAGTACCATCCATAGACAATCCCCCCAATCCCATCCTTCTGTAATTCGATAACCCAATGCTCCAAATAAAAATAAAAATGTGAGTAATATTATTGGCCCCGCCCATAACTTAAAATAGTTTTTAAATTTATTTGAGTTGATAAGATTCAAATTAATCCATAAGTCTTATTTTTAATTCTATAGTGACGAATGAATAAAATATTTATTCGTTTTTATTTCTATACGTTAAGTCGACTTTCTTGATTAATCATTAGTTTCTATATTTATCGATTGTATGATTAAACTAGTACAGATTGTAATTATCAAATATGGATGATCTTACATCGGAAGACAAAAAAGAATTATGTAAGGATGCTTTCCAAGACATATCAGCAATTTTAGCCAACTTGCGCGATCAAGGTTTATCTGATATGGAAATTTTTGAATTTGGTAAGTCATTAATAGATCATTTTGATCCGATCAAGATGGAAAATTTAAAAAAAGATTCCGATTATCAAGACGCATTGTTCAGAGAAGCTAATGATTTGTAGTTTACTTCTAAATTATTCTTTATGAATAAATAATATATTTATAATTTATTCATTCTTTTTCTTTTTTTCCTCTATGGGAGTTTGGCTTTTATATTTTAGATATTTTCACACTTAATTATCACTCATCAAAAATTCAATTCTTGTATTTTTCAATATGATTAATTATTTTTTTGCATTGCTCAATTGAAAGTGATGATAGAGGTGAGGATGCTGGGATTTCTAGAAGAGCACAGGATGCAATTATCTCAGAAGAATCAATGCTTAAGGCCTCTGCGAGTTCCTTTACTCTCAACTTAGCCACATTAAAATTTACGTTTTTATGATCCTATAACGATTTATGTTTTTATTTCTTTTTTTTATTGCTAAGTCTATGGGAATTAGATTTGTAATTGATTAAATGAATGTTGATAAGGATTTGAAATCAACCCTCCATAATGTTGTTTCATATGTTGTGCGGCGAATAGAGTCTGAATCTGATACCAATATCAGAAAATGTCTATTTCAAGAATACAGAGAGTGGCTAGGAACTTCCATTGATGTTTGGGTTTTGGCTTTGCCTAATGATTGGGGAAAGTCTGACTAGGGTTTTATTAGTTTTCTTTAAAAAAAGGAGGAAGTCGATATTTTTTATTTTTATCTGGATTCATTAAAGTTTTTTAGTGCACACGAATAGCCTGACTCTTTAATGTCTTTATTTTCATCAATGATTGCTTTAAGTGCACAATCGCAATAATTTGTTATTGCGAGTTTTGATATGTTTTTAGTTGCTGGATTACTTAAAGCGCTTGAAATACAGTCATCCATTTGACTCTCCGGATATGAGTATGCTGGATTAATGTTAAAAAGAACTATAATTGATATTATTATGAAACCTTTCATATTTATATAACATTTTTTTAACTATACATCTTGCAGTGATTTATTTTGAACTCGGTATTAAATATTTAATTTTTGTAGTTATTTTTTTTCATACTGTCCAGAATTGATCTATGTTAAAATAATAATATCAAATGCATTCTATTTTCTTAAATGTCATTAGAACAAATAAGAAAATTCTTGAAGGAAATGCAGAATGACGACTCACTAAAAGAGGAAGTCCTGTCTTCCTCTACCGCAGATGATGTTGCCATTATTGCATTAAGAAAGGGTTATGAATTTTCTGGTGATGAATTGCTAAGATTTTCTGGTAAAAAGGTTGGAAGAATTACAGTACAAAAAAATGATGTGCCAGGAGAATATAACTAAAAATCTATTTTCTTTTTCTTAGCTCTTTAACTATACCATCCCATTTTTTACCAGCTCTAATATAATAATCTCTTCTTTGCCTGTTAATTAAATAATTAAAAATACTGATAATTAATAAAAGTATAATTAATATTAAAATAATAAAATACATTTTTACTTAATTGTTCTTTCTCATTTATTATATAGATTTTTATATATTGTGTATAGCTTTCAGCTAACTTTTATTATGAATTAAGTTACGATACTCATTTTAGCAATAATATCTTCCATTTTTAATCATTTTCATCTATTATGTAATCTACTTCTTACTAAATTCATGGATATTACATTTATAGCTATAGCTATTTTTTTATTTGCTGCAATCGCATTTCTTACCCTTTTTTTGTTTAAAAGTATTAATAAAAAATCTTTTAGAGCGAAAGATGGTTCTGTTTTTGATAACCAGTCAGATTTAGATCTCTATCAGAGGTTATATGAAAAGACAAATTCTTTATTTAACCTTGATGCCGAAAATGGATCTACTCAGCAAATATTAGGCTTTGAGAAATCATTCATATCTAAACTAACAAAAGAAGGTTTTCCAGATTTACAAACCCTAATTAAATATCGTAAACAAATCAAGTCATTATCCGATTTAGTTAATACTTAGACTGTTTTTTTTATAAGGTTTTAGTATACTATTATCAAAAAAGTATTTTATAAGTCACAATGAGTAAAGCTGAGTACACTGAAGAACAGTTATCAGAAATGAGAGAAGACGCTTTTGTAAACATCAAAGAAGCCTGCATGAGACTTCAAGAAAGAACAAAGTGTGGAAACGATGTTGTTATAAAGATGTTAAACGAAGTATCACAATTTTATATTATGCAGGATGATAAAATTGACTAATACAATACTAAACTCTTTATGGCTGTTCTCTTATTTCGTATTCTTTTAAAGGTTTAGGATTAATAAAGATAGTACTTGTATCTTTAGATAAACTTATGTCCTCAACTGATCCATCGACTTTTATTAGATTATTTAATATTCCCGTAAAAGTGATATCTCCACCTGTTGTGCTAGCTAAAATTAATTTTGGGTTAAATAGCTTTAGTAATTGAGGTAATACAGTTTTACCTTTAATGAATTTACCTGCAATAGGTAAAGAAAAATCTAATACTGGTGTTATTACTAAATCTATATTTCTTGGTTTTATTTTTTTATCAAGAAAGCCATGTGGCTCAATGTAAATTGAATCTTCGCCTGAATCAATGATGTAACCATTCTCAATATTTGGCACTGAGGCTCCAGAAGTGGCAAGTATATTTAATTGTCCATCTTTAAAGTTTTCTCCGGGCCTTAGAGTATTTATTTTGGTAAAACCCACTTGGCGAACAACATTGCTTGCAGCCTGAGAGGCAACTACTGGAATACTTTTGTTTATTTTATGAAGTGTTGGAGGATGTGCGTGATCTGGTTGGCCTTGTGTTAGTAATAAATAATCAATATCTTTGGGAATATCAATTTGTTTCGATAATTTACCTTTTATTAGCCAGTCTCCAGGGGGGAAAGTCAGATCTCCATTCAACCAAGGATCTATCAAAATTCTTGTTTGATCCAATTCAATAACCCAACCATTCGCTCCGTAATAAGTTGCTGATATAGCCATTTTTTTTTATTATTAATATAACCATTTTTATTGAATATTGTGATTTTAATGTATTTATTTAATTTTTAAAATTAAAATAAATATATTAAAATTATTATGATTAGAAAAACTAGGATAATTAAAATTGCAAATTTTTTAATGTATTGCTGAAATTCGTACAACCAATCATTTTCCATTTTGTCACTACATTTATTTTATTGTATACCTTATCCATCAAATAGTGATTTAATCTAGGTACATTGAAGATTATTTATCCCGATTGACGTAATTCCTCTCTATCATTGATCTAAATTTCTTAATTAGATGAAGGTTAGAGATTGGGAGGGAGTTGCACTAATTATTGGTGCAGGTGACATTGGTAGATCTGTTTTTGATTATTTGTCGACAGTAGCTCCAAAGCTTGATGTTTTTATATGTGGTCGAAATCTAAATAATAATAAAAATGCTATTTATTTAGATTTGGAGAATGACAGTTCATTCAATTCTTTTCAAAAACAAGTTGAGATTTTTAATAAGCCCCTTCGACTTGTTATTAATACAAGTGGTTTTCTTCACTCAAACTATATAAAACCTGAAAAAAGACTATCACATATAAATCGCTCTAATATTATTAAGAATTTTTCAGTTAATGCAATTGCTCCTATCTTAATTGCCAAAAGTATTGAAAAATTTATAAGAAAAGACTGTCCTTTCTCTTTTGCAAGTTTAAGCGCAAGAGTTGGTAGTATTGGAGATAATAGGCTAGGTGGTTGGTATTCGTACAGAGCTTCTAAGGCTGCTCAAAATCAATTTTTGAAAACCCTGAGTATTGAATGGCGTCGAAAATATCCACTTGCAATTGTATCAATATTGCATCCAGGTACTTGTGATACTAAATTATCAAAACCATTTCAAACTGGTGTACCAAAGGAAAAGCTTTTTACTCCCTCTCAATCTTGTGAATATTTGATTAATGTTATTGCTGATCAAGAACCATCAGATTCTGGTAAGTTTCTGGCGTGGGACGGGAGTATTATTTCTTGGTAGAGATTAGTTTAATTTAATTAATATTCTAGTTAAATACAATTTATATGTTTTTGTCATAATTATTTTTTATAGTCTTATTATGTTAAAAGGTATACTCTAGATCATGAACAAACATATTGTCTCAATAGGTGGTGGGGGTTTTGGGAGAGGTAATTCATCTTACTTAATTGAAAAATATATCCTTAATCTTTCAGAAAAAAATTGCCCAAAAATCTGTTTTTTACCAACTGCAACTGGAGACGATGATTCATATATTGTCCGCTTTTATTCGATTTTTACACAATTAAACTGTATACCATCTCATCTTGAATTTTTTAAAAGAACTATTGATATACGTAATCATATTTTAAATCAGGATGTCGTCTTTGTTGGTGGTGGAAATACAAAAAGTATGCTTGCTGTCTGGAATGATTGGGGTATGAGTTCATTACTTAACTATGCATACAATGAAGGGGTAATAATGAGCGGAGTAAGTGCAGGTGCAATATGTTGGTTTACTAATGGAATTACAGATTCATGGGATAATGAATTAAAGACTTTGCCTTGTTTAGATTTTGTTAAAGGCACATGCTGTCCTCATTACGATGAAGAACCTGAACGCATTCCCTATGTAAAAAAAATATTACATGATGAAAAAATAAGTAATTGTATTGCTATAGAAGGTGGTTCCGCAATACATTTTATTGATGGAAAGCCTTTTAAAAATATAAGTTTTAAAAATGATAAAAATACATACAATGTATTCCTTAAAAATAAAGAGATAGTTGAGACTCCTTTCGAGAAAATTCAATTGTAAATAATTTTGTAATCATTTACAATCGTTTTTGTCATTAAGAAATCGTCTAAAATCTAAAAGTCGTTTATTTAGTATTATCAAAAATGTTTTTATTCTTATTATCATTCTCTGAAATGGGCCTTACCTTACCACTCATAATTCTATTAATAATATTTGGTGGTTTCTTTCTTATTAGCTTTTTCATAACAAGTCCTAATATGGATACCAAAGGTTTATTAAGAGTTCTATATTCAAAACCTATTAGGAAGGAGGATGGATCAGTTGAGTATCCAGAAAGCAGAAATAATATATTTTAAATATATCAGTATTTTTTATCAATCTTATAGTTATTTTTTTCTAAAGGTTTAGATTAAATAAAGACTCTTTAATAACAATTTGTTGTACTTTCAGGAACTATTTTTGTGAATATCAGAAATTGCTATAGCCTCATAGGACTAAGAAGAGTAACGTCGTATAAGAACTATTCATGTGATTAAAAAAATTGGAAAAAAGTCTGCTTACTAAATGCGAGATGAACCCAAAAAAATATAACAAAATTTCTTTCCTTCCCTCTGGGCTTAATGGGAAAGCATTAGAAATTTCACTTGAAGATATTCCATCGAGAAAAGATGTTAGAGGGGCCATCCCCAAGCATTGCTTTACTCGTCAGACGAATAGATCTCTTTTTTATCTTTCAAGGACGATAGGGATTCAGATATTTGTAGTTTTGCTTGGACTTTCAATTCCTCTTACTAAAGAAATGACTCCTATTTGGATTTTATATGCAATCCTGTCTGGAACAACATCTATGGGCCTGTGGGTCTTAGCTCATGAATGTGGACATGGTGCTTTTTCAGATAATCGTAGATTAGAAACACTTGTCGGATATTGCCTTCATTCTTTTTTACTTGTCCCTTACTTTTCATGGCAAAGATCACACGCAGTTCACCATGCGTTTACTAATCACATAACAGATGGGGAGACGCATGTTCCTGTTGTCATCTCCGGGGATGGTAAATCTGAAAAAAAGGGTGGTGAAAATGAAATGGAATCATCATTATTCCTTGGGAAAATTCTGTATGGCTTTAATCAACTATTCCTTCACTTGATTCTTGGATGGCCAGCGTACTTACTTTTTGGCAAAACAGGTGGACCTAAATATGGTACGAGCAATCATTTCTGGCCAGCTGCCCCGTTCTCTAAAAAACTATGGCCATCCATCTGGGCCAAAAAGGTATGGATCTCAGATTGGGGAATTGTTTTTATGTTGCTGTTATTAACTTCTTGGACTCTTTATTTTGGAATAAATTCAATGATTGTTCTTTACCTAGGGCCTCTAATCGTTGTTAATATTTGGCTGGTTATTTATACATGGCTTCACCACACAGACACCGATGTTCCACATCTGGGTTCAAGTCAATTTTCGTACATGAGAGGAGCATTCTTATCTATAGATAGACCATATGGACGAATTTTAGATTTTCTGCATCACTCAATAGGTTCTACTCATGCTATTCATCATATTGAACCAACCATACCTCACTATCATGCAAGACTTGCAACGAGAATTTTGAAAGAGAAATTTCCAAAAGTATATCTCTACAATCCGACCCCCATTCATAAGTCTCTTTGGCATATAGCAACAAACTGTGTTGCCGTAAAGAAGGAAACAGCAATCGATAGATATGTTTGGAAACAGCCCAATCACTCAGAATCCTAATTTTCAAATTTATAATATTATTTTTAATTTAATTACCTTCTCTTATTTAATTTATATATATTTGGATAAAATAACTATTTATTAGCTACATATAAACTTAAAAAAATGTCAAAAAAAGATTATGAAGGTTTCCTATACAAAATTGATCAACTAAATCAGTTTGTTAAAATAATTAAAAATTCTCCAGATAAATATGAATTAATTATTAGATGTCAAACACATGAAGATGTCGTGGAACTTGCCAAACAATTGGGATATGAAATTGGAAAAAGATGGGGGGAATAATAAGCTTCACATCGAATCCATGAAAGTGCACCTATAGGCCACCACCATTACAGCTCCATACCTTTGAAGGTTTTCCTTGTGTATTCTTTCCGTCGATTCGAAATGTCTTTGTTATGCATTCATTTTGTGACTCAGCCCACGTTGAAAGCGGTTCCAAATCAATAGAAATTTCGTTAACTGATTTTGATAGAGAAAAAACTGAGATTGAAGTGAATAAAAGAGATAAGGTGCTTAGACCTCCACAAATCAAGTATTTGTTATTTTCGATTAATTCTTTTAGCATTTCTAGAGGTGATTAATTACTTTAAATATTAGTTATGATTTATAGATTTATCAGAATAAGTTAACCTTTGAGAATATTAGAACTTATTCAATTTTTATTTTTTTGTAAAAGGTTAGCTTCTATAATTTCTTATTAAGGAAATTAATTCTTTTTTTCAATAAAATCTAAAATCTTTTTTAATCTGTCTGTGTTTTCAAAGTTAGGACTTGCTGTAAGAAAAATCACTAAAACTATCATTAGTAACCCTACGCTGGATACACCTAGTAATAGTTGTTGAAAAGGATCTAAGGATTCTAGCATCTATCTTGTTTTAAACTTATGGAACTTTTATCAATGATAATCTATCAAATGACTTAATATCATTTAGGAAAACTAATGTTTGAGTTCTTAGATAATTTTTTACTTTTTTTTAGTATCATTAGGCCATCTTGCCTTTAGATTAAGTGGATTTTTTAGATTTATTTCTATAGGTTTTCCTTGAGCTAATGATATCAAAGCTTTAAAAGCCCACCCACCCATAATTAATACTGCTGAGATTAAAAATAAATAACTTATATTAGTAAGCATAAATCAAAAAAATTTTGTCTATATTATAATTTTATTTGCTAGTTTAACAGAATGTTAATCTAAATTATAAACATGCGCTTATCTTTTTAATACATTCTAATTTCTATGATATATTTCAAATTTAATTTATTTATTACCTTATATACTAGAAAGAATGAGATCCTTTGCCTAGAGAACATTCTGACTAGTTATAAATACTTATCGCATGTGTCTTGAATAATGTTCTATTTTTCTATAGCCTTTATATTATTTTTTTTATAACTTTTATTGATTTTTGTACGTTTTGGTATGAATATATATATGCAATAGATTTTTTTGATGATCAACAGTACCTATTTATATTCTATTTTAACCTTATCAGTATTTATCATTATATTTTATTTTATTTTTAATTATAGACCTGGTAAAAGCGAAATAAACAATAAAATCCTTTTAAAGAAATTGTTAGAAGGTTTAGATATGGAATTGCCTGAGGAATTAAAATCATTAGACAACTCACCTAATGATGCTCAAAAATATCGTAATTTCTAATCACACATAACAAATGCCAGATTTAAACTTTGATGACACTGAAACCTCAGGTATATGGTGGTCTACTAATGTTTCTATTAGAGATTTATGCTTAGAGCTTAAGGATGATACAAGTTGTGATGATAATGAGATAGTAGAGTTACTGAGAACGATTGCAAATTCGATTGAGATTGATGGTTTATAGTTTTACTTTAACCAAAAAATCTTACGAAATTATTTATCCCATTGCAACTTCCATTGAGAAGATTTCCATTGCCTTGTCCATGAATTTCGTGCTTTATTCTGTTCTTCAAGTTTTCTTTTAAGCCAGTCCTTTAGAGAAGTTGGCATAATATTTAAATCAGTCTGAATCAGCTTAAGTTTTTTCATATCAGCTCCATAACCAGTTCTTTCAATCCAATCAGCCATAACACCTATGTCGTTTTCAAGTAACTTCATAGCTTGTCTGGGAATCATTACATAATTCGTTTGAAGTCCTTCTGCAGCAACAAGCTTTTGGAGAGTCATTGCCATTTCTAGTCCTGTTAGCTCCTCTCCTGCAATATTGATAGATTGATTCTTGTATTTCTCAGGCTTTGATAATACACCTCTTACCCATTTACCTACATCTTCAACAGCAATTGTCTGCCACTTAAAATCCTTTTTAACGATTCCTGGGAATATCTTTTTAGAAATAGTGTATCCAGGCAATTTGTTTTCAAAATTTTCAAAATAACTAACTGGCCTTAAGACTGTAGTAATTTCATTAAGATCGCATTTTTCTATATATTCTTCGATATCCCATTTACTCGTAAAATGTCCTGGCGCAGGATCATTTTTTAAAGGATCTTTTGCCTTGCTAATTGAGCTGAATATGAAATGATTTAGTTGTCCTTTTTTATAAGCAACTTTAACTTGATTAATCAAGTTAAAGCCTTGTTCCATTTCATAAGACCTTACAATACTTCCCCTGAATACTTTCCATCCTTTTGTAGGAGTCGTATTTCCAAAAATTGCGTCAACTCCATCAAAAGCTCTACTCAAGCTTTCAGGATCCATTAAATCCCCTTTGACTAGTTCTACGTTTGGAAGTCTCCCTAGCTCTAAAGCATTCTCACTTTTTATATTTCTTGTTATGGCACGAATTTGATATTTATTTGATTTGCTTAATTCTTTTACAACTCCAATACCTTGCCTACTTGTTGCCATAGTTACTGCTATGACTGGTGATCTTCTTGCACTTACATCAACATTTGACTCTTGTTCAAGCACGGTCTAAAAGTTATTAATAAGGAATGTAAAGCATAGGTGAATTTATGTAAAGTTGTAGATTCTTCTGGGTTTGATAATCTTCTGTCCTAGTCGATGAGTCCTCTTTAACTCGATTAGAAGTTTCTTCATTTTAACTGTTTGAACTTTTCGTGAAGGAATGTTTTATTTACTTTTTTAGTTTTAAAGTATTGGCTATGAATTTGTTAGTACTTAGTTTGATCACTATGGCAAATGAGGTTCTTCAGGAAATTGATCGACAAAAAATCATCTTTGATGTTGTCGACGGCATCCCCCTATCAGGCGATGAATCCGATGAAATCAGATGCTTCTATTCTCAAATTGAATCTGATAATATAATGCTTGAATATTCAGCCGAGGAGCTAGGTTTTAATAATGTTTTGTTTGAGTACCAAAGTCAAGGCTAAGATTTTATTATAGTTATAAACAAAATAATTTTAATCTAGGCCTTGGAATAATTCTTTATGGACGGCAAAAGTATGGTAAAGACAAGTACCGTTTTCTGGTGATAATCTTTCTCCGTCTTTGTCCCATGCAAGTGAACAGATAAGATCTCCATCCCATTTTACTTTATGCTCATTAATTGCTTTAGACCAAACTCTCACCTCACTAAAGTGTTCAGGCATAAATTTACCAATCTTTCTACAGATTTCGCACAGCACTGATAATATGGGAGGCTTGGAATCTAATTTAAGTTCTTTTGTTAGCGACGGTTGTGTAAATACTCCAACATACCTTATATGATCAATGATTCTTTGTTCATTATTATTTAATCTAGCTTTTCTACAAGCTTCTTCAAATTCTTCCACAGGCGTTATTGGACGTTTATGTTTAATCACTTAGACATTTTGAAATTATATTTATTATCTTATATTATGAATGTATGTTTTTGTTATTAATATTATATTCAATAATTTATAGATCATTATTAATATTTTAGTCTTTGTTATTCCATTTTTATCCTCAAATATTCCAATTATTCCTGTTGCGATGGTTTAATTACATAGAAAATTTTTAATTTACAGATCTACTTCATGATTCTCTTCATAAAGCCAGTCATAGCTTACTTTAGTTAGAGCTAAATGTTACAAAGTAAAATATCAATGGTCATATCCCCTGATGACTGGTATTTATATTGGGTCTTACTAAAGAACATGCTTCCTTTAACCTTTGCTGGACTACTAAGTACACCAGCTCCTACCGCACCAATCATAGGTATCGCTTTTATGGCCTTGTTTGGAATCATGGCTGTCGTAGTTGGCCCTAATTACGAGGGTTTTAACGATCCAAACACATCTAAATAACTAGATTATCTAGTCTGAATCAAGTGGGTTGATATGCTTTGCGTGTTTACCCACTATTTTTGTGCTCATCTAGATATAAATAATTATTGAATGTGGCTTTCAACAATTATTTTTATTCTTGTGTTGTCGATTAATTAATGATTTTGTATAGAATATTTTAAGCACTTTAAACAATCGTTTCTAATTAATGTATAAAATTTTCTATTTTATATTATTTAATTCAAAACCAGTAACTAATTAATTTATTTATTGCATTTTCTGCTATTTATAACTTGCTTTATTTAACTTACATGGGTAATTTATTGATTGCTGGTCTTACTAGTACACCAGCGCCAACAGCAGTTTTAGTTGGAGTCGCATCAATTGCATTATTTGCTATTGTTGGTCTAATGGTTGGACCTGACTATGATGGAATGAATGCTCCTGAGGTAAAAAAATAAATACTTAAATATATCTTTGAAAATTAATATTAACTAAGAAAAATATCAAATTATTTTTCTTAGTTATATATTAAATTGATGTTTTATTTTATAAATTAAATTTTTATAGTTAATTTTATCTGATGTATTTATTTTTATAACTTGATTATAATGAATATAGCTTTTTAAATTTAAATAAAACAAATTCCAAGCTCTACAAAATCTTTTCATAATTTCATCTTGAGATCTACCTCTATTTGATTTATCTCTTCTCAATCTTCTTTTTAAACAGATTGCTTTGTCTTCTTTACAAAGAATATTTACAGTATGACTATAATTTAAATCAAGTCTGTGAGCAAATATTCCCTCCAATATTAAAATTTGATTATCACCTTTATTACTAATTTTTTTTATTGAATGACTTGATTGTTTTTTAATAAAGTCATATTGGAAGCATTTAATTTCACTACTTCTCATATAAATAGCTTCTATAGTTTTTTTTAATTCATTTTTCTTGATACTCAAAGGTCTATCATAAATATCAAATAGAAATTTAGACAAAAAACGGATTAATATATTATCTCTATAATAAGAGTCTGTTTTTATTAGTATTGAATTATCAAATAGTTTTGATAATTTATTGCTTAAAAAAGACTTTCCAGAGCCTGAAGGACCTGTTATTACAATTGTTTTCACTATTTATTCAATTCGTCATTTTTTAAAGTCTAACAATAAATCTTAATTTCATATAATGTATTATAAAATTTTATTGTAATTAAGTTCTTCTTTAGTCCAGCTTCTATTATTAAATCTATTTTCAATAAATCTTAAAACTAGTATTATCAAAGGTATATGAATTAGTCCACCAATTACAACTGTAACTTGGTTATACGGCATAATCTTTTTATCTATCTTCTATTAATATACATTATTAATCTTTTGTTATCCTGATATGTATCTTTTAGTCATACAAATCTTTATTACACTAGGTATAAACTACATCAATACTGATAACTCCTTTTCGAAAAACCAATTTATTTGACCATTTTTAAGTTTAACCACTAGGCCAAATTGATTCCCATCTACCATTTTATAACCAACTAATTCTACTGTAGGCTCCTTTTTAATTAATGCTAAAATGTTCTGCGGTAAACGATCCTTGACTTCGTTTATTTCAATTCTTAGTATTTGACCTTTTTGAAGAGTTGAGGAATCTTTTATCATAATTAATCATTTATACCTAATTAATCAAGAGAATAATGCAATTATCCAATAATTGACAGCGATAACTGTTTATCTATTCCACTATATTTTATGTACTCCTGAAATTCAGATGAATTAAAGGCTTTTTGTGCAGCGGCCTTAGATTCAAATTCGACAATCACTCCTAATTGTCCACCATCCCATTCATTTAGATCTGAATTTTGGTTTACATCTTTAGCAATTATTGTTCCACCAACTGATCTAAGCCATGGAACTACGGTTTTAACGTATTCGATAAACTGTGCAGTGCTTTCAATTTTGGCCTGTTTTAACCAGTAACCTTTAGCGCCCATCTCTTACTTCCTTTATATTTTATTTAGATTCTCTCACAATTTTCTCCATTTTTGAAGGCATTTGAAAATTATTTATTGTTTTTAGTTAAAGAAAATATTTACTAAAGTTAAATGTTTTAATTATAAATTTCAGGCTTTAGCAAATTAGATATCTTTTGATAACTTAATTACTAATTAATAAATCACTTATTTAATAGTTATTGGTTCAATTGATTCTAGTTTAGACTTTAATTGCATTGCTAGATGTTGGCGTCCAACTGCTAATACTTTAAGTGTGTCTTCGTGCATTCTTAGTTGTGCATCAGCCACCTGCATTCCTTTGACAAGCTCTTGTACATCTTTAGGTAGGTTATTTAGATCATACTTTTTATCCTCAAAGGTAAGTATTGCTTCTTTTTCATTTGAGGGTAGATTTGTCATTTATTTAGTATTAGTTATTAATAATATAACATTAAATATATTATTAATAAGTCTCTATAAACTGTTTATCGCAAAATTCTTTATATCTTCCTTGTTTCTTGATTAAATCAAAATGATTACCTACTTCACAAACTCTACCCTTTTCAATTACTACTATTTTATTTGCTTTTTGTATCGTGGATAATCTATGCGCAATCACAAGTACAGTTCGATTACTCATAGCTTGTTGAAGTCCTTTTTGAACTGATTCCTCTGCTTCTGCATCTAGTGCACTTGTTGCTTCGTCAAGCAATAAAATTGTGGGATCGCCCAGTAATGCTCTTGCTATTGATATTCTCTGCAATTGACCTCCTGATAGATTGCTACCTCTTTCCTCAATATGTGTTTCGTAGCCATTGGGAAGTCTTTCAATAAAGTTATGTGCATTGGCAATTTTTGCAGCATTAATAATATCTTTTCTGGTAGTTGTTCTCCCAAATCTTATAGCTTCAGCTATTGTACCTGAAAAAATAAATGTTTTTTGTGGGACTATAGCAATCAATTTTCTCAAGTAGTCAGTGTTGATTTCATTTAATTTATAGTCATCAATAAATATTGAACCATTGCTTGGCTCAATGAATTTTAATATCAAAGAAAAAATTGTGCTTTTCCCTGCACCTGAAGGGCCAACCAAAGCCGTTATTTGACCGCAATCTAACTCTAAATTTATATCGTTTAATACATTATTTTTATCAATATATGAGAAGAATACATTTTTAAATGATAATTTACCAGTTATATCGTTTGGTCTAATACCCTTATCTGATGAAGATAATTCTAATGGGTTGGTCGTTATTTCATTTAATCTTCTTAGTGAGGCTTGACCTTGCTTTAACTCATTGTAGTTGACTGTTATGTGACTTATTGGATCTATTAGCATTATTAATGCTGTAAAATAGCTTCCAAATTCTTCATTAGAAATTTCTCCACTTTGTATTCTATAAGTTCCGATTGTAAGTATGCTCAAAATACCAATTATTTCAATTAAACCAACTATTGGGTGCTGAAGTGCAACGAGAGTAAGCATTTTATATTTAGCCTCTTTGTGTAAATTAACTTGTTTATCAAAATCTTTTTGCAACCATTCTTCAACTGCAAAAGCTTTAACCATTGGCAGACCTTGAATTGCTTCTGACAGCAAAGCAGCTAAAGAACTTATTTTCTTTTGGCTTTTCTCAGAAGCTTTTAATACTCTTCCTCCAAAATCGCTTACCAATAATGCAATCAAGGGAGCTAAAATAATAGTTGAAAGTGATAAATTCCAATCAATAAATATCATATAACCAAATACTGCTAATAATTGAAATGCAGATGGTGTAGTATCTTGAATTGTTTTGTAAATAACCTCACCAACACGATCAACATCCTCAGTAAGTCTGTAGGCGATATCTCCAGATGAGAGTTTTTCTATAAAAAGAATATTTGTTCTCTGAAGTTTTTTAAAAAGTGTCGTTCTTAGATCTTGACTTAGTGATAATGCTGGTTTAGCGAGAAGACTATCTTGGAGATATTGAGCTGTTTTTTGAATGATAAAAATAATTAATGCTTGTATTATTACAATTAAAACTTGCTTTGTATTCCCTTGACCGATAGCCGGTATTAACTTACCTGATAGCCATGCAAGAATAGGCCAGCAAAGAACATATACAAGCATGCTAATACCACCAAGTATTAATACCTGAATATGTTCTTTAAGTCTCCTTAAGAGGTAGTTAAGATCTATTTTGATTTTTTGGTTCATTACATCAAAATATCAATATTTAATTTAAAAGCACGTAAATGAAACTGGATCAATACCTAAAATTTATTGGGATCGTTCAGACTGGAGGAGAAGCGAAAATGGTTATTAGATCAGGGAGAATAAGCGTTAATGGCATAGTAGAGAATAGAAGAGGACGAAAATTGATTGATGGTGATCAAATTATTTTTGCTAATGAAACATACATAGTTCCAAATTCTGATCCTCTAGGCCGTAAGTTGGCAAGAAGCGAAAAATGAGGAGCTTGCAGAGTGCGTAAACCGGTCATTGCAGGGAATTGGAAGATGAACATGACATGTGCTGAGGCTATTGAGTACATGCGTGTGTTTATTCCATTACTGAAAGACATACCAAAGAAAGATAGGGAAGTTGTTATCGCACCTCCTTTTACAGCTCTCTACCCCTTGTCTGAGCTTATTAAAGACAAAAGCGAATATGTTTCATTATCTAGTCAAAATGTTCACTGGGAGGACAGTGGAGCCTACACAGCTGAGGTCTCCCCTCTAATGCTTAATGAACTTTCTGTTAAATGTGCAATTGTTGGACATAGTGAGCCTAGAAAATATTTTAGTGAAAGTGATGAACAGATAAATAAGAGAGCTCAATCAGCACAAGATCATCAATTAATTCCCATTGTTTGTGTTGGAGAAACTTTTCAACAAAGAGAGCTTGGTGAAGCTGAAAGGGTCATTAAAAGACAAATTGATCAGGGCCTTGAAGGGATAGATGTAAAAAGGTTAATAGTTGCTTATGAGCCAATATGGGCAATTGGAACTGGTAAAACTTGTGAATCCCAAGAAGCTAATAGGATTTGTTCACTCATTCGTAAATGGATTGGTTTCGAAGATGTCATTATTCAATATGGGGGATCAGTTAAATCAAATAACATTGATGAAATAATGTCTATGTCAGACATTGATGGTGTATTAGTTGGTGGTGCTTCTTTAGATCCTTCAAATTTTGCAAGAATTGCTAACTACGAATCAATTTAATAAATTCATGCCTAAACATGGGGAAAGAGAAACCCATTTAATGGCAATAGTAAATATCACTGAAGATTCATTTAGTGATGGAGGTCTTTATATCGATTTACCAGCTGCAATAAATCATTCATCTTTATGTGTTAAACAAGGTGCACAAATTTTAGATATTGGGGCACAGAGCACGCGACCTGGTGCATCTGAGGTTGGAGCCGAAATTGAGATTAAAAGATTGGTTCCATTAATAAAAGAATTAAAATTATTACATCCGCAATTTCCTATTTCTGTCGATACATTTCACCATTCAGTTGCAAAAAAAGTATTAGAAGCTGGAGCCGATTGGATTAATGATATCAGTGGTGGACGTCATGATCCTGAAATATTTAACGTTATTGCTGATAAAGGTTGCCCATATGTATTGACTCATAGTCGTGGTAATAGCAAGACAATGGATTCATTAGCTACATATTCAAACGTTGTTGATGATGTGAAAAATGAATTATTAAATCAAATCGATTTAGCAGTATCAAAAGGTATAAAAAATAAACAAATTATTATTGATCCCGGATTAGGTTTTGCGAAGAATGTAGATCAAAACTTAACTTTGCTTAAAAATATAGATCAATTTGTTTCTATGAAATATCCAGTATTAATAGGAGCTTCCAGAAAAAGATTTATTGGGTCAGTTATTAATGAACCTGAGGCTACTAAAAGAATATTTGGAACCTCTGCAGTTGCTTCTCGATGCGTGATTGCTGGAGTTGATATTTTAAGAGTTCATGATATTAAAGAAATTTCTCAGGTTATAAAAATGACAAAATCAATAATTTAATACTAAATTAATCCTCTGCTGTAACTCCTTCTATACGATCTTCTACTTCTTGATAAAGTTCTTTTAATTGTTCAATATTTTCATCTGATGTTTCCCAATATCCTCGACCATTAACCTCTAATAATGTACCAACTATTCTTCTGAAACTATGTGGATTCAATTCCATTAATCTTTTTCTCATCTCTGGATCGTTTATAAAAGTTTCGTTTGACTCTTCATATACGAAATTATCAACTTGGCCACTAGTTGCACTCCAACCTAATGTGTAGTTAAGTCTATTAGATACCTCTCTCACCCCTTCATATCCAGACTTGAGCATACCTTCGTACCATTTTGGGTTAAGTAATTTTGTTCTAGAGTCTAGTCTAATTGTTTCACTTAATGATCTAACCTGAGCATTTGCAGTAGTTGTGTCAGCTATATAACTACTTGGTGCTTTACCGTCATCTCTTAGGTTTTTGATTAAATTTGTTGGATCAGAATCAAAGTAATGACTTACATCAGTTAGTGATATTTCTGACGAATCAAGATTTTGGAATGTGACATCTGCAGTTTTCATAACAGATTCAAAAACATCTCTGTTCTGATTCATTTCACCTGGATTATCTGCATTGAAAGCATAAGTCTTCCTTGAAAGGTACATTTCTTGTAACTCATTTTCTTCTTCCCAAGTCGAATTCTCTACTGCCAAATTGACATTGGAGCTGTAACTTCCACTCGCATTTGAAAAAACTCTGCTTGCTGATTCTCTAATGCTTTTCCCTTCCTTTTCTGCTTGCTCGATTGTATGTTTCCTTACAAAATTTTGATCAAGTGGTTCATCTGCCTCTGCAGCCATTTTTACTGCTTGATCAATTAATGCCATTTGATTAATAAACAAATCCCTAAATACACCAGAACAGTTAACAACTACATCGATTCTTGGTCTTCCTAATTCCTCTAGAGAGAGAAGCTCTAATTTATTCACTCTACCCACTGAGTCTGGCTTTGGCTTTACACCTACAAACCAAAGTATCTGAGCTAATGATTCTCCATAAGTTTTAATGTTATCAGTACCCCAAAGAACGCAGGCAATAGTTTCAGGCCATGCGCCTTGCTCCTCTTTTTGCCTTTCTATAAGCTTGTCAACGACTCCTTTAGCTGATGCAACTGCGGCAACAGTTGGAATAGACTGTGGATCTAATGCATGAATATTTTTACCACTTGGTAATACTCCAGGATTTCTAATAGGATCTCCTCCTGGGCCAGGAATCACATAATCTCCGTCGAGAGCTTTTAAAAGGCTCTCCATTTCTTTATCAGCACATATTTGTTCTAAACAAAATCTCAGATAGTCAAATAATTTATCAAGTGAACTTGCATTTACATTCTCAAAACCTGCTTTCTTTGCTGAAGCTTGCCATGGTGATGGGATTGAGAAACCAATACCTCTTAAGAACTCAACAATTAGTGTCCAAATACTCTTCTTCATATTTACTCTCCCATCTCTTCCAGTCAGAGACTTAACCATTGAACCAACTGCCTCTCTTGATGTTTCTGTAATTAATTTATTAAGTTCAACATCCTCTAATTTGCCCTTGTTATTACCCTCATAGACCTCTTCAATTGTTTTTCCTTTTGATTCAGCTAACAAACCTGGTAAGGATCTGATTCCATCATCTTCTCTTTCTATGGATGCAATACTTACTAGGGTTGCAATCGCTTCCTCAGCAGTGGCAGGTTTTCCAATAGTGTGTAAGCCGCAAGGTAACAATCGACTTTCTATTTCCATTAATTGCTTGTAAACATTTCCAACTACCAAATCTCTTTCATCAATTTCTAATTCAGAAGCATCTTTTTCAGGTAGTTTTACATCTTCATCAAGATTACATTTTTTTGATGTTTCAACGATTGCGTTAACTATTTGAATTCCTCTTCCACTTTCTCGTAATTGCTGATAAGAACCAACTAACTCTCCAAGTTCTTTTAGACCTTTGTACAGTCCAGCATTTTCAGCTGGGGGAGTTAAATAACTAATTGTTGAAGCGTAACCTCTTCTTTTTGCGATTGTTGCTTCCGAGGGGTTATTTGCTGCGTAGTAGTAAAGATTAGGCAGACCTCCAATTAATGAATCTGGGTAACAAGTCTCACTCATCCCCATTTGTTTACCGGGCATGAATTCCAGAGATCCATGAGTTCCAAAATGAAGGACAGCATCAGCTTTCCAGACTTTTTCTAAATAAGTGTAATAGGCTGCAAAACCATGATGAGGACTCGCACTTCTGGAATAGAGCAATCTCATAGGATCACCTTCATATCCAAAAGTAGGCTGTACTCCAACAAAAACATTCCCAAATTCTTTTCCGTAGATAAGAAGATTTTGTCCATCACTATTTAAATTTCCTGGCGGTTTTCCCCAGTTATCTTCAAGGCGCTCAGAATATGGAGTTAATTTTTCATATTCTTTTACGCTCATTCGATGAGCTATTGATAGCTCAGGGGATCCTTGTAATGCCTCAGGATCATTTATCAATGACTCCATTAGTTCTTTTGGATTCTTGGGTAAATCTTTTATGTAATAGCCTTTTTCCTTCATCTCTTCTAAAACTCTATGAATAGAGCCAAAGACATCTAAATAAGCAGCGGTTCCAACATTTCCTTTATCAGGTGGAAAACTAAAGACAGTAATAGCTAATTTCTTCTGATCTCGTTTTTTAATTCTTAATGATGACCATCTAATAGCCCTTTCAGCTATTGCGTCTACTCTGTCCTGAAGTGTATGAGCTTTGCCAGTTGCATCATCTCTACCAGATAAGACTATTGGCTCGATAGCACCATCCAATTCAGGAATAGCAATCTGAAGTGCAACTTGAACTGGATGAAGACCTAAATCACTACCTTCCCACTCCTGCGTCGTTTGGAAAACGAGTGGAAGTGCAACCATATAAGGTCTGTTGAGTTTCTTTAATGCTTCTACTGCTTTTGGATGATCCTGTCTTGCAGGCCCCCCTACAAGTGCAAAACCGGTAAGAGAAACAACACCATCTACTATTGGTTGGTCTGGTTTTATTGGGTCGTAATAAAATTCGTTAACCGGCTTTGAAAAATCTAAACCACCACAAAAAATAGGTATGACTGTTGCTCCTCGATACTCCAGTTCTTGTATTACTGCAACGTAGTGCGCGTCATCTCCAGTAACAATATGACTTCTTTGTAGCACAAGACCAATTACTGGGCCTTCTTTTGCCTTATTTGATAAATCATCTCTTGATGCTATCCAATTTAAATATTCTTTTTTATCTTCAAACATGCTTGGAGCTAAAGGATGCCAAATTCCCAAATCTGGAAAAACCTCTGGTTCTGCAACTTTAATTTGTTCTTGTTCTATAGTTAATTCTGGAAATACATATTTATCTCCAAGCATTAGGAGGAAGTTCCTTAGATTGTCTGGGGTACCTCCTAACCAGTATTGAAAACTAAGCATAAAACTTCGAGCATCTTGAGCTTTGTCAACCGGTAGATACTTCAGAATTGATGGAAGAGTATTTAGAAGCTTTAACATTGAATCTTGAAAACCAGCCCCGCCTGCTTCTTTCCTCTTCTTCATAAAATCCCCAATGATGCTTTTGCTTTGACCTAACTGAGCCATTGAGAAAGTGCCCAATTTATTCAATCGCATAACCTCTGGCATGGATGGAAATACCACCGCTGCTTTTAGATTTTCCTTATGAGGTTCAACTGCTTCAACAACTTTTTGAGCCAAATCTTCAATAAAAATCAATGAAGCTACGAATAAATCTGCTTTTTCAATATCTTTTTTAAAGCTTTCATAATTATCTGTATTTCTAAGTTCTTCAATTAAATACCCATTTAGTTCTATTCCAATAGGACCATTTTGCTCGTTTAATGAGTTCGCAGCCTGTGTAAGGGCATTTTGATATTGAGGCTCAAGAACCACATAAACAGCCTTCATCACTGCTTTATGGCTGTGATTCTCAACAGGTGAAACTCTGCGATTGGCTGAGCGAACCTGTGTAAACATCTTTTCTGCTATCGGAATTCGACCAAGCCTAGTGTTCAGTGGCCCTTTAGTGTGTTATTTAGTTAATGCGTGTTACAAGCGATATCAAATATGATTGTAAAAAAAAAATCCAATGAGTTCTGCTAATCAATCAATACCAGTTTTAGTCGCAGGAGCTTTAGGTCGAATGGGATCTGAAGTTATTAAGGCAATTAATTCATCCAATGATTATCAACTTGTTGGAGCAATTGATACTCAAAAGGATAAAGAAGGTCAAGACATAGGCTCATTAATAGGTTTGGGCCCATTAGATGTTTTCCTTTCATGCGATTTAGAAGGCTCTTTATGTGCTGCAAGTCAAAACTTTCCAAACGATAATTCACATAAAGCCCCTGTTTTAGTTGATTTCACTCATCCAAAAGTTGCTTATAAGCACACCCGTACATCCATTGCTTACGGAGTCCATCCTGTAATTGGTACTACAGGAATAACACCAGATCAATTAGATGATCTTTCCAGATTTGCAGAAAAAGCATCTCTTGGTTCAGCAATTGTTCCAAACTTCTCAGTTGGTATGGTTTTACTTCAACAAGCAGCAGCAGCGGCTGCTCGTTTTTATGAGTTCGCTGAACTTACCGAAATGCATCACAACAAAAAAGCTGATGCTCCAAGCGGTACCTGTATTAAAACAGCTGAATTGATGGAGGAGCAAAGATCAACATTTAACAAATCCTTTGTAAATGAAGAAGAATCTCTCGAAGGTTCTCGAGGCGGATCCCGACCTAGTGGTTTGAGACTTCACTCGGTTCGATTACCTGGACTCGTTGCACATCAACAAGTCATGTTTGGTTCCAATGGGGAGACTTATGAGTTGGCTCACAATACTATTGATCGATCTGCATACATGCCTGGAGTGCTTTTAGTAGTTAAAAAAATCAGATCATTCAATAAATTAGTTTATGGACTTGAGAAAATCCTTTAGTTATTAATACAAATGTTATTTCCAATTAAGCAAAATGAAATAAATAAATTGATACCCTCCGTAGCAACGGGTAAACAATTTAATTCAGCCTTGGGTAATCCCCAGAAAATTTTTCAACGGATTATGGTTTCCTCCATTGGAGGTGTAATTACTTTGCTCATAAGCCAAAGTCAAGTAACTAGTCAGTTTTACTCTTTATGGTTGGTCCTTGGTGTTGTCTTTCTTTTGTATATATTGTGGGGACCAATACTTGAAGCTAGTAGAAAAAATTCTAAGTTTAAAAGTTTCTCATTCTCAGCATTAGTTGATGGTTACATTTCTGATGTTTTTGTAGAAGATAGGGTCGAAATTGAACAAGAACAAGCAAATAAGGATGGTAGGTTAGAAGTGTTAAAGAAAAAAAGAAAATGGGTTGTTTTGGATATAGAGGATGAAGATGGATTTATAGGAAACATAAGTTTTCCATTACAAAATAAGTTCAATGTACTTACTAAAGGAATGAGAATTAACTGCGTAGTTTTTAGTAATAGAAAAGATTTCGATAGGATTCAAGCAATAAGCGATGCCTGGTGCCCAGATGTTAATTTATGGGTTGGTACTTATCCATATCTTCTCAGACCTGCATTTGAGGAATTTGTTAATTTGAGAATTTTCAACTAATTATAAATTCTAATAACTGATATAATAAAGTCTATGAATATAGCAATTGTAGGTTCCGGATTAACTGGATCATTAGCAGCAATATCTTTAGCAAATGCTGGCTGTAGAGTTGATCTTTATGAAAGATTGTCTGATGATGAACTTATAAACAGAGACAGAACATACGCAATCACACATTCTTCTAGAAAAATACTATTAAGTCTTGGACTATGGAGTCATATGAAATCTCATCTAGTCCCTTTTCAATATCTAAATGTTATAGATTATGAATTAAATAAAACAGTCCAATTTCTAGTTAATGATTTAGATATATGTAATCAAAAATATTCAGCTGTAGGCTGGATTGCAGAACACAAACATTTAATGTTATCGATATTAGAATTTATATCAAAAATTGATAATATTAATAAAATTCCTACATCTGTTATACCTAACACAAATAATTACGACTTAATTGTTGCAGCAGATGGATCAAATTCAGCAATTAAAAAAAAGTTGAAAACTCCATCATTTAATCTTAATTATGATCAAATTTGTATTACTTCAAAAGTTTTATTAAGAGGTGCTAAATCTAATGAAGCTTTTGAAATATTAAACTCTGAGGGCCCCTTTGCTATTCTACCACTTGGAGGAGATTTATTTCAAATCATATGCAGTCAATCAATAGCTAAAGGTAGACTTAATAAGAGTTTATCAAAATCATTATTTTTAGATTACATATCTACAATTCTTCCATATGGTATAGAGCCTGACACAATAATTGACGAACCAAGTTATTTTCCCATTAAATTTGTTTTTAACTACTCATTTTTCTCGGGTAAATATATTTATGTTGGAGAATCTGCTCACAAAGTTCACCCTGTAGGGGGTCAAGGGTTAAATCTATGTTGGAGAGATGTTAAGTGCCTTTCAGATATTGTTTCGATACCATTTTTAAAAAATAATTATACTATTATTCCCTTTTTATACTCTATCTCTAGGTTTCTTGATGTATTCTTAATTTCTATTTTGACAGATAGTTTATTGAGATATTCAAGAAGTAATGTTAATATTTTTTTTACGGCAAGGAAAATTATTTTCTTGATTTTAAGAAAATCTAGTTTAATCAGAAAGCAAGTACTTAATTTAATGACAAATGGATTATAATTGACTTCTTATAAAATGATTAATATTAATAATGAGATAAATCCAGCTTCTGAGGAGCTTTGCAACTTTATAATTGAAAAACTTGGGATAAGCAAGAGTGCATTAGAACTAGGACTGAAAAGATCCTCTATTAATAATGCTCCACTACCTATTGTTATGTGGAGTTATGGTTTGATAACGAAATCACAACTTAAATTGATACTTTTGTGGATAAACAGTAATTAGTACCTGATTATATTTTCAACAAGCAATTAAGAATCAAAGTTACTCCTACCTGTAAGTGCGCTATGTTCAATAAGAAAGTCATATCTAATCAAATCATATACTACTTTTCTAATCAATTTACATGTTGCATTTGCAGTTGCTTCTGTCGAAACTAAATTATTAAATTACAATAGTTAAAATATCTTTTTCAAATGAATTCATCCGGATCTTTAATCTACCTTAACCATACTCAAACTGATTCTTAGCACTCTAAACCTTAACTGTTAGATTATCAGCTGTTCTTATAGGAATAACTCCAACCTTTTATTGAAAAGCTAAAGCAGCTGCTGAAATAAATCATCTAGATTCTATGCCAGCTATAAAATCTGTTTTAATAGAAGATATTAGTTTTTGTAAAGGCAACATTAATTTATACCATATGTTTGGATGTTTAATATGGGGTTTATATCTATGAATACTATTCATTCTTTTAGAAAATCTTTTATTTCTTTTATCTATACTTTCAATTCGTCCAATATTTGGAATTATTGGTGTGCGATTTTTTAAACCTAACAACAAAGCTAGCCAATCAACAATCTCCTGTCATTATTTAAAGTATGAAGAAATCCAATTTAAATTCTACACACATCAATAATGCCTCAAAGCCAAAAGATAAAACTATCAGTGACCCTTTTTTTAATTGCGTGTTATCAAGCGATGCTTCAAGAAAAGTTGATTTTTTGATTTTGGCTATTGAGACACTTCAAATCAATGCAACTGATTCCCTTTTACTTAAGGCAAAAAATATTGGCTTGTCAGATGATTTCTCAAATAGAGTTGGGTTTTGGAAAATCAGATGCTCCAATCCTCTGAGGAATACATATACATATTCTTCTCTATCTTCTGAGCAAATTGATTCACTTGTTGAACTTATTTCTTCTATGGCAGAAAATCTCTACCCTCTTATTAGGCAATTACTTTCTTCAAAAGAGCCAATAACACTTAATCAAGAGCGTTGGTCTTTATTTAATTCACGTCTTAAGTCACTTATTCGTGAAAGGATGAATGTTAAACGTAGCTATATTGCTTCATTGTTAAGTGAAGATAAAAACGACCTTTTCCGAGAGTTATTAGTCATACTCTCATTGTCCTGTGGAAAAGGAGGAGCTACTCGTTTGAAAGCCTCTTTGTATTATCAATCATAGAACTTATTAATGATTAATTTATCTTATAGATTTGATCAAAACTCTTCATCTCTTAAAATTTCGGGTATGCCCGATGTATCAAATGGTGATTCAGAAAATACAATCGGAATTTTATCTTCATGGTCATTAAAAATCATAGGATCACCTTTACTTGAGGGAGAGAAGGAACATCTTGATAACTTAATGCAAGTAATATTTCTATATTCAAGATCCTATATCTCTGGTATTAGAAAAACATTTGTATCTAACAAAAAACTTATCACAATATCTCCCTTCGGTATAAGTCATAAATTACTACTTAAAAGTACAAAAGAAGGAGTGAATCCATTAGAGATTATTTTAGATGACTCTGAATTATCTGACCTAACAAGATGCTTGGATCTTTTAAGATATGATTCTAGATTTAGTATTCAATGGAATATTGATCAAGAATTGCCCTTTAGTAAAAAATATATACTTAATAATTTATCAAATTCCAATAAAAATTTTAACTTCTTATTTTCAATCCTTATATTTTTATTTTCTTGTTCTATACTAATATTTGTCCCAACAAATGATAAGTATGAGATAATTGAAGCAACTAAAAACTCTCAATCCTTATCCAATCAAAATGAGTAATACATTTACATTTTATTTCTAATTAACCTTTATTTTTCTTTATTTTCTTTCAAGAATAAATAAATTAAAGTTCTTATTTTAAATAATCATTACATTAATATTTTTGTTAATTCTAACTGATAAATATTCCATTGCATACAAATTTCACCGATATAATAAAAGTTAGCTAGAATAATAAAAAATTTGGATTAATGCAACTTTCTTTTAATGATAGAGAGAAAATTGATAATAGTGATGATCAAATCTTTTACCAACAACCTAGATACGTACATCACCTTAGCCAATCTTTTAGAACTAGACTTACAACCATTTACTCAGAATATCTTCTTAGTCACTACGTAATTTTAGATTTAATGAGTAGTTGGGTTAGTCATTTACCATTAAAAATGAGATATAAAAAAGTTATTGGTCATGGAATGAATGAAGATGAATTGCGTTCTAATAACCGACTTGATAAGTTCTGGGTACAAAATTTTAATAAAATACAAAATATGCCAATCGAAGATTCATCTATTGATGCTGGATTAATAGTTGCGGGTTGGCAATATCTTCAATATCCTGAAAAAGTTTCATTAGAACTATCAAGAATAATTAAATCTGATTCATTATTAATAATATCATTCACCAATCGTGCTTTCTGGTCCAAAGCTCCAAATATCTGGACATATTCATCTGAGGAAAATAGGATTGGATACATAAAGAGTGTTCTTACTGATAACGGTTGGAGAATAGATAAAATATTCAATGAAAAAACCCATGAAGATAAGCTATTTGGGTTTTATTCAGCAGAAGGTGATCCTTTCTTTTCTATTATTGCAAGAAACAATAAGACTAATAACTGAAGTAGTTGTTATTAATATGTATATTTAGTATTAGATTACAATAAAATTTTGTTATGTCCTATTCTCTAATTAAATTTAGCTCTGAAGATTGTGGAACATGTCACAGAATGAGTTTCTTTGACGCTAAAGTTGCAAATGAATTAGGTCTTGAATTTATTAGTGTGAAACTACAAGATACTGTGGTTTACAGAAAATATAGGCCAATATTATTAAAGCAATATCCTACAAAAGAAGGTATGGGATGGCCAACTTATTTGCTAGTTAATGATCCTGAAGGGGAATTCGAAATCATTGGTGAGCTCAAGGGTGGAATTCCTAAGGGTGATTTTAGAGAAAAACTTTCAAACCTAATATCTAAATAAATTTTCACTAATTCACTGGTTGCATTAATCCACCCCCTCCTGAGTCGGAATCATCGTCATCATTACCTGTATCTACAGTTAAAAGCGTATATATCCCAATAGCAATGAGACTAATCATTCCGCTAAAAAAACTTAGTCCGTATTGGTTAGTACTAATATCTATTACTTCACCCAAATTAAAAATGCCCAAATTTTGGTGACTATAGCAATATTTTCTTTTTAAAGCGTTTTTATCAACCAATTGAAAGATTGACATGCCAAATAATTTAGAATTTATTAACTATTTATTTGGGAGTTCATTAATTCTAGCCATTCAATCAATTGATCTAGAAGTTTGTCACCATCCAATATACCTAGACCTCTTATAGTCACAGTCGAGCACCTATCGCCTTTTTTATAGATAAATCTTCCGTGAAGATGACTAGCTAAACCATTCCTAAGCACCTTAAAAGCTGGTTCATCCATCATTGTTTCAAGCTCAAGATTTGGTTTAGACAACTTAATTCTCGAAAAACCACACTTTTTGGCAATTATTTTTAACTTCATAACTTCAATTAATGATTCAACAGCCTTTGGTAATGCACCATATCTATCAATCAAATTGCTAGCAAATTGAAGTAAGTCCTTATTGCTTTCACACTGTGTAGCTAACCTATAAGAGTTTATCTTTTCATCTGGATCTGTTATCCAATCACCAGGGATAAAGGCCGTAACAGGTAAATCAATTTGTGTATCGTCAACTGTAGGGATATCTTGTCCTTGTATTTCGGCAATTGTTTCCTGCAATAATTCCATATACAAATCAAAACCTATTGTTTCCATTTGCCCGCTTTGCTCAATACCTAAAATATTTCCAACGCCTCTAATTTCCATATCCCTCATTGCTAACTGATAACCACTTCCTAAATCACTAAATTCTTTTATGGCCTTTAAGCGTTGTCTTGATGTTTCATTTAATTTTTCATTGCTTGGGTAAAACAACCATGCGTGTGCTTGTATACCACTACGGCCTACTCTTCCTCTTAATTGATAAAGTTGTGATAGGCCAAATTTATGTGAATCCTCAATTAAAATAGTATTGACCCTAGGAATATCCAATCCACTTTCAACAATTGTTGTACAAAGCAAAATATCAGCCTCTCCAGCATTAAAAGCTAGCATTGAATTTTCTAATGCTCCTTCCTCCATTTGACCGTGAGCTATCAATAATTTCACATTTGGAATCATATCTTTTAATTTTTCTGCTACATCATTTATCCCTTTTATTCGAGGAACTATATAAAATATCTGACCACCTCTATCAATCTCTTGTGAAATTGCGCTTCTAATTATTTCATTATCTAGTGGTGCTAAATGAGTTTTAATTGGTCTCCGTAATGGTGGCGGTGTGGTAATTAAACTCATTTCACGTACACCAGAAAGACTCATATAGAGCGTTCGTGGTATTGGAGTTGCCGATAGAGTTAATACATCAACACTTTTTTTTAACTCCTTAATTTTTTCCTTATGATTAACACCGAATCTTTGTTCTTCATCGATAACTAGAAGACCAAGGTCCTTATAAACTAATTTTTTATTTAAGAGCTGATGTGTCCCGACAACAGCATCAATTTGTCCATTTTTTAATCCATTTATTATTTGCTTTCTTTCACTGATAGTTTTAAATCTATTTAATAATGAAACTCTTATTGGATAAGGTGCAAATCTATCAGAGATAGTTCTCCAATGTTGTTGAGACAATACAGTTGTAGGTGCTAACAAAGCTATTTGTTTACCTGATGTAATAGCTTTAAATATTGCTCTTATTGCTACCTCTGTCTTTCCAAATCCAACATCTCCACAGACTAATCTATCCATTGGCTTATCAGTTTCCATGTCAGCTTTTACTTGAGCAGTTGCTTTTGCCTGATCTGGCGTTAAAGCGTATGGAAATGAATCCTCTAATTCACTTTGCCAAGGGCCATCATCTGGAAACTTGAACCCTTTTTCTTTACTCCTTTCTGCATATAACTTAATTAAATCAAGGGCAACTTTTTTTACAGATCTCTTTGCTTTTTCCTTGATTTTATTCCAATTTGCACCACCTAGTTTACTGATAGTGGGAGTCTTTGAATTAGAATTTCTATATCTACCTAAACTGCCTAGTTGATCTGCTGCTACACTTAATTTTCCATCCATATATTTTATTACTAAGTAATCTCTAGACTCACCATTAATGCTTAACTTCTGAATTTTTTGAAATAAGCCTATACCATGGTTTCTATGAACTACATAATCTCCAGGCTTCATCTTATTCGGATCGATTTTTTTACTTTGAGATTGTTTCCTTCTTCGTACATATCCTGTACTTGAAAAATTATTCTGACCAAAAAATTCCTTATCGGTTAATAAAGCGATTTTCCATGCTGGGAGATAAAAACCCTCTATTTCACCTTCATTATTATTTTTAATCGCTATGGGTATATTGTCCTTTAAAACGCTTTTAATCCCATTAATATCATTGTTATTAGCTATAAATTTTGAGATACATTCATGTTCCTCTAGAAGAGAAACTGCACGACTTGGCTGTGCTGAAATTATCCAAACTGAATATTTATTTTTGATGAAATCATTTAATGATAAACTTATTTTCCCATATTGATTTGGCAACCATTGATGGGTTTTGCTTGAAATATTAAAAACATTTGTTTTAGATTTGGTATCTTCTAAGTCTGTAATATCAATTCCTTTATAATTATTCAGAGATTCAAAGATTTGATTAAGATCATTATGAAGGTTTGGTTTAAATATATTATTTATTTGTTTTAAACTTTTTAAACCATTAACTTCTTCATTATAACTATCTTCAACTATTTTAATCCAGGCATTTCCATGAGATAAACATTGCGACCTTTCTTCAACAATAATAAATGGATTTTCATCTAAGTAATCTAGTAATGAAGATGGATTATCAAATGCTACACCTAGATATTTTCTTGCAGAAAGTAATTTATTTGAATTGACTAACTCAGAATACTCATCATCTTTAAAAAGTATTGATATGTCCTTATCTTTTATGGAAATAAGTTTTTTAATAATTAGTGGATCAAAACCTCTTGGTGTAATACAAATATTGTCAATTTTATCTAATGATCTTTGTGATATTGGGTCAAATTCTTTGATCTTATCTAATTGATCACCAAACAACTCCAATCTAATTGGTAATTCACTACTAACTGGATAAATATCAATTATATCTCCACGTCTTGTCCAAGTTCCTTCTTGATCAATATTATTAGTCTTAATATATCCAGATTCACTTAGTCTAGCAGATAAATTACTTAGATTTATTTCATCTCCTATCTTTAATTTAATACACATAGATTTAAGATAGTCATATGGAGGAAGATGTGGTTGTAACGATCTTTCTGTTGCGATTATTGCTATCTTCTCATTTTCTTTTAACTCAAATATATCGCTGATAACCTGTAATTGACCCCATATTATTTCTGATGTTACATGTATGGAATCATATGGCGAAGCTTCACTCGTCGGATATAAGCATGTTTTAGTCCAGCCACAATCTTTGACTAATGGGTACCATCTAGTTGCATCTTCTAAAGTTGGTACAATTACTAATAATACTTTTGCATTTTTTTTAGCTAGAGAACTAGTGATTAAGGCTTTTGCTGTTCTCGAGGCTCCTGTTAATATTAATCTTTCTATTCTATTTGTTCGTTCAATTAACTCATTTGTTAATGGATGACTTTCTAAAAAATTAGTAATTGACTCTAAAGACACTATTTCTCTTTTACATATCTCTTCAAGATCACCTTAACATTTTATCTGTCTTGTTGAGAAGGTCTAATGATTTTGATATTGATTTCTAATTATTTTTAGATTTTCGACAAAAGATAATAATTGTTCTTCATTTAGTTCTTTTCTAGTAGAAACATTAAATTCCCTTAGTAAATATTCTCTTCCCTGCATATGATCCCATGACAAATCACTAAGTATTTTGTCAGATTCTCTTATTAAAGTATTAATATTAGTTGCAACAAATTTTGTATGAGTGGGTTTATCTAACTTTTTTAATAGATTGAGATACTTTACAATATCATTATAATTAGTTATTTTGCTGCGATTGTTATAACCAAAGGTTTTCTCTAGAAAATTAATTTCATCATCTCTTGACCATTTTAATCGTACAATTTCTGCATCAATTGCTGTTAGTTCATCACTCCAATCACTTGGTTCTTTTGAGATATTAGTTTTTTCAATTTTATTACTTTTAGGCAATTCTACTCTCGATTGAGTGATAATTTGATCTTCATTGATACTCTTTAATCCCTGCTCATTAATTCTCTTTGTATTTAACCTCTTATGTAACCGAGAGATTGCTTTGTCTTCTGCATCCTCTACTGATAAGCCCTCAGCCAGTGCACTTCCTAGATTATGGTCGTTGAGCCAACCAGATACTTTAACAATGGCTTTATTTTCAGATACGTGACATAGTTTTGATTCAATTCTCATGTCCTTTTTGAAATAGCACTAATTAGAAACATTACAGCTAACATATATGAAAAAGACAGTGCAATAGCTCTTTTTTCGTAATTTATATGGATTCAGCATCTCTTAGATCCTTAACGCCCTTACTAGATGGTATCGATAGATGGGTTGAACTAGCTCCCCTTTTACCAATTATAATTTCTTTAGAGCTTGTGCTTTCTGCTGATAATGCAGTGGCTCTAGCCTCCATAACTAAGAATTTAAATAATATTGAACTTCAAAAAAAAGCATTGAATATCGGTATCTTTATTGCCTTATTATTAAGAATACTTGTAATCCTAACTGCACAATTCTTTTTAAATTTTTGGCCAGTTAAGTTACTAGGTGGTATATATTTAATATCACTATCATTTTCGAAATTCAGAACTATAAATAATAATTCCTCAATTAGTAATGAAATAGATAATAATCACAAATCTATAAGTTCATTATTTAGGGTTATACTTTTATTAGCAGCAACAGATTTGGCCTTTTCTATAGACAGTATTACGGCAGCTGTAGCAATAAGTGATCAATTTCTTTTGGTTATTACCGGAGCGATTATTGGGGTTATAGCACTACGATTTACTTCAGGATTGTTCATTAGGTGGCTAGAGATATATATTAATTTAGAAAAAGCTGGTTATATTGCAGTTGGCATTATTGGATTAAAGTTAATTATTCAATTGATTTTATACAAATTAGTAATTCCTGAATATTTATTCTTTTTAGTTATGTTATGCCTTTTTCTTTGGGGGTTTTCAAATAAAGAAATTAAAATCGATAATGTTTAGCTTCCTAATATATTTTTTACTCTTAGATCAGCCTGTATTGACAAAGTGCAGCTATCTGTCGCCCTCTTCCCTTCCAGTTGACCATAATTAACTTGAATTGCATAATCATTAGACATTATCTTTAAACCATTTTGTTTATTTATCGTAAGAATTTCTCCAGGTATATTATTTTCCATTGATTCATTATCTGTATTGTTATAATAAAGTTTTTTTTCATTATGTAAAACAATTTCTGCCTTTAATATTTTAATTCTTTTACCATTGTGCAGTGTATAAGCGTTAGGATATAAACCATTAATTTTCTTTATGATGGTTCTAGCTTTTTGATTCCAATCAATTATGTAATCTTCTTTCTCAATTTGTCTTGCATAAGTAGGATTTACATTTAATTTTGATTGATCAATAGGTTTTAATTCTTCTATAATTGTTGATTTCTTTAAACAATTTAAAAAAGTAAGCCTACCTAGAAATTTTACTAATAACTTTGATGAGATATCGGATAGTTTATTAGTTAGTATTTCTAGATTATCTAAATCATTTATAACCGTGTGCTGTTGTTCAACAACCGGACCTGTGTCTAACCCCTCTTCCATCAACATAATGCATATACCAGTCTTTTTATCGTCATTTAGAATACTCCACTGAATTGGAGCTGCCCCTCTCCATAAAGGTAATAAGGAGGCGTGACTATTCCAACATCCAAGTTTAGGAATATCTAAAATTTCTTTTGGAAGAATCTGACCAAAAGCTACAACAATATAAATATCAGCTTTCAAACCTATAAGTATGTCCTTCGTATTTTGATCTTTTCTTATTGATGGTGTTGCCAGGACACGTATACCTAAATCTATTGCTGTTTGTTTTACTGGAGATGGTGTTAATTTTTTCCCGCGACCTCGCTTTCTATCTGGTTGTGTAACTACAGCAATTACTTCGTATCCAGCATTTACTATTTTTACTAGATTTTCTGCAGCATATTTAGGTGTTCCCCAAAAAACTATCTTCACGCTTCGCCGGTTATTGACATGTTTTCAACCCAAACATGGGGGCTGATACCTTGATGAGTGACGATTTGTTCATTTTCAATTTTCACAATGCTCTTTAGAACTTTTAAGATATCACCTGCAATAGTTGCAGCTTCAATGGATGTCTTCATACCATCTTTAACAATCCAACCATCAAATGGTAAAGAGAATGAACCTTGACTTGATTTTACTCCAGAATGTATCGCTGATAGTTCATCAATTAATACATATTCTTTGAGTGTATTTTTAACACTTAGACTTTCATCTTTATCGATTGAATATTGACTTTTGCTTACAACTAGCCAATCGGGAGAAACCGATACCTTAGCTCCTAATCCTGCATGACCTGTGGGTTTAACACCAAATCTTCTTGCTGTTGCTTCTGAATGAAGTAAATTAGTTAGTACCCCATCAGTTACTAAGTTAATGTTTTGTGTAGGAGTTCCTTCTCCATCAAAGTTAAATGCTCCTACATTTTCAGGATGAAGGCCCTCGTCGCTTATATTTAAATTAGAAACGGAAATTTTATTACCTATTGAATCTTCACGCATTAAACTAAGTCCATCAATAATTGATCTTGCGTTAAACATTGAACTGAATGCACTGATTAATTGAAGAAATGCATCAGGGGTGAAACAAATAAGATACTTATTTGTCTCTATGGGTTTATATTTTAAATGACTTATTAACTTTTCTGATGTTTCAATAATACAAGAATCTATATCAAGCTCTTCTAAATTAGAATTAATTCTAATGCCACCAGCACTTCTTGGCTTTTTGTTTTTCTCTTGGGCCTTTGCATATAAGTATATAGAAGATTGTGTTAGTTTCATATGCCTTCTAGCACCCTCACTATTTATATATATTCTTTCCATATAAGTTTCATTTAATCCGTTATATGGAACAGAATCTATTGATTTATGAGTATCAATTAATTGTTTTTCTGCATTTTTAAGGATATTAAGTAAGTGGTCAATTGAATGAGAATTCGATACTTTTTGTTCAATTACATTTAATTCTGTTTTTGCTAGTGAAGAGAATTCTGGAGATTCTTTTTCGTTACCGAAATGGCTAGCTTCAATGGCACCTTTCATGGCTTTTTTTATGCCTTCACTCGTCAAGTCAGAAGTGCTTGTAATACCAACCTGATTATTTTTATTCCACACTCTTAATGTCATTGAGTTTCTTTGAGAGCCTTTTAGCTGTTTTGCATTACCTTGCTGAACTTGTACCGATATATCTCTACTTAATGATGCTCCCAAATCCCATTTTTTTATTACTGAGTGTTGAATATATTCTTTTAAAATATTATTTAGTAGTTGAGGGTCTAATTCAGATCCTTGTTGATTAGTAAATGTTTCAGTCATTTTAACGCCCTCCAACTGTTATTGAATCAACTTTTATGTGAGGTTGGCCTACAGTAACGTTGACACTTCCGCTTACTGATCCACAAAAACCTGCTGCCAGATCAAGATCATTAGCGCACATTGATATTCTTGGAAGTATCTCTTTTGCCTCACCAATTAAAGTGGCGCCCTTAACAGGTTGCTCAAGCTTTCCATCCTTTATTAAATAACCTTCCTCAACTGAGAAGTTGAATTGACCAGTTGGACCAACACTACCTCCACCCATAGACTTACAGTAAAGGCCATTATCAACACTTTTAATTAGTTCTTCAGGAGAATAATTACCTTCTTTAATGTAAGTATTTCTCATACGACTTGCAGCAGCAAACGAAAAATTTTGTCTCCGGCCACTACCAGTTCTAGGATGACCAGTTCGTAGACAACCTGCTCTATCAGAGAGGAATTGTTTTAATATCCCATTTTCAATTAGTAATGTATTTTGAGGTTCCATGCCTTCATCATCCATCGATAGTGAACCAAAGGCATGATTTGAAAGTCCTTCATCTACTGCACTCACAGCCTCATGAGCAATTGGTTTATTTATTGAGTCATGAAAAGGCGAGGTCCCTCTCTCAAGCTGTGTAGTTTCAAGAAGATGACCACAAGCTTCATGGAATATGACACCGCCAAATTTATTTGCAAGAACAACAGGCATTTGACCTGCTTCTACATATCCAGCATAGAGCATTTTCTGTGCACTCTCGTTTAGTTCGTAGGCACTTTGATCGATATTCCAATTTCTTAGATCATCAGGGTTACCAGAGCTTCCATACCTTCTGGCAGAGGTCGACCTATTTTTGTCTTGTTCTGCAATTACGTTCATACCAACTGTTTGATGAAGCCGAATATCCCTGGCAAAAACACCATCAGAGGCAGCAACGAGAACTTCTTGCCAATTTCTTGAATAGCTAGCTCTTCTTACCTCAAGATTTTTGTTTTTGAAAGAGAGAATTTTAGTAGCATTCAAAAGTTTGTGAGTTGATTCCTTGAGACCTGGTGAATGAGTTAACCAATCATTCTTTTTTGCCCCAAAATCCTTAAAATCTGCTAAGCCATCAAAATTACTGTTATTAATTGATCCAGAGACTAGGCCTAGCATCCCCAGAGCTTGATTTAAAGCAAAGAGAAGCCCAGCTTTGGATAAATCATTAGTGCTAACAAAACCATCTTTTTTTCCTAGAAAGACCCTAATTCCGGCTCCAATTCCAAATGATGGGCTTACATTGGAAATGTTTTCTTGTTCGGCTAGAAGCGAAAGGTTGTCTGATTTTTCAAGAAATATTTCTATCAGATCAGCTCCAGCTGATTTTCCAAGAGATAATAAATCTTCTATTTGTGGCTTTAATGTTTCGTCAAATGTATGAAATAACAAATTTGCATCTTGTTTAGTTAGTAATGAGTTAGTCAATTTTTTTTTTTCATATTATGGCATTTGATTGGCTTAACTGTGTATTTGAAGATTACTTAGAAATATTTTTTTTTATTTATTGATCGAAGCTATAAAATGGATTAAGAGTAAATAAGAATAATAAGCAAAGATTCAGTTCGCACCAATCCATTTTTGACCATTTAATCTTTGTAGTACTCTAGAAATTAATAATGCTAAAGTAGTCTTCTTTTCATCAATCAGAAAGGATTCAACAACGCTTGGAGCTGAATTAGATTCTGCTAATAATATAGTCTTATCTGAGGTTAAAATTTCTTTATTAAAACAAAGCCAGAATCTTCTTTGTTCCGATATTTCACAAAAAACCATCCAACAATTACCTCCTACGACTGGTCGGTTACCTTGTATTAGTTTAATGTCTATAACTGATACACCTTTGTTTTCAATGGATGACTTTAAATCAGGAATTAAATGACTATTTATAAACTCATCAAAGGGTTTATCTTCAAGCTTAGGAGGTTTAACTGGTTTTTTCGGAATTGATGATTCTTCTACTTTCGGTGACGATGGTGATACCGTATTAGCTACTTCTTTGATGGATTCAATTTTTTTGATTTGTTTTTTATTTTCCATAAACTCATATTAGCAAAAATCTTAAGATCATTGTTGAGTTATTATTGATTAAAAATATTTGTGTTTTTACTACCAGCTTGAAAATGAATCATCATTCCAGTCAGAAAAGTTTTGTGTTTCTGGTTTAAAAGATTCACTTTTCCTATCACTATCAAAGTTCGAATCTTCATAGTCATTACCAGTATCATATTTTTCTCGATAATCTTTATCCTCAGGATCATATCTTTCTGTTTTACCAATCACTCTGAATTGTGCATTTACAGTAGGTGATGGATCATTAATATCTCTTTCGATTAAGGTTTTTTCTTCAGAATCTCTGAAATATGAATCATTATATTGCCTTGTATCTTCATTATAATTTTTATACTTATATTCTAATGAGTTATTCTTAATAGATTTATTAATATTTGCAAGACTCGTTGTTAAGATATATGAGATTATGAATCCAATTCCTGTCGAGGCTGCGAGATATGTTCCTAAAGAGTATGATGGAGTATTCCAAATAAGTATTCTTAATTTTGTGTTTTCTTTCTGATTACTATTGTATAAAAAAAATATTAATACTAAGGTTGATATAAAGGGTATAGTTTTAGTTAAAAAGTTTAATTTCATTTGTTAGGACCATTCCATCTTTTTATGTGATTTAAATCTTCACCAAGGGAATCAAACAATCTAACTACAATAAAATCTATTAAATCATCAATAGTTTTTGGATTTGTATACCATGCTGGAATTGGTGGCACAATTAATGCACCTGCAATGGCTAAACGTTTTATGTTTTCAATATGAATTAAATTTAATGGAGATTCTCTTGGAGAAATAACTAAAGGTCTGTTTTCTTTTAAATGAACATCGGCACATCTCTCGATTAAATCTAGAGAAAAACCAGATGCAATTCTTCCCAATGTTCCCATTGAACATGGAACGATTACCATTCCCTTTGTTTTGTGGCTTCCGCTTGCAATTGGGGATGAATGATCATTCCATCTATAACATCTCAACTTTCCTGATTTAACTCTAAATAGATTTCTCCAATAATCAGTTTGAGCATTTGGTTCTACTGGGATATTAATATTACGTTCACTTTTAGCAACTTCATATGCACCTTTACTCAGTATTAAATCTACAGAGCGATTATTTTCTAACAATAATTGAATTGCCCGCTCCCCTATTTGCATAGCAGAGGCTCCTGTGATGGCAATTACAATACTATTCATTTATTTTAATTTTCAGAGTCAGAATCAATACTAATGTCATTTTTACTAATTGATTCGTTATCTTTGTCCTTCACAAGCTCTAAATCAATTTGATTTTTTAGTATATCTACTTTTAAGACCCTGATATTTACTTTTTGGCCAAGTTGATATGTCTTTTTGCTCTTCCTTCCGATTAAAAGGTTTTGTCTAGACCTATATTCATACCAATCGTCACCGAGAGTACTAACGTGAACTAAACCTTCTGCTGTTAAATCATCTATTTCAGCAAAAAAACCATAACTTTGCACACCGGTTATTATCGCTTCTACCTCATTACCAACAATTTTCTGGGCTGCTCTACCTTGGGCAATTGAAATAAGATTATTTCTAAATGTTTTAGATTTTTTTCTGGTTTCATTTAAATCATGAACCAAACGTAAATTCGAATAATTATTAATATTTTCATTAATTTTAGGTGACAAGACATCCCATTTTAAATCTTTCCAACTATCTTTTTTCCCTAATTCAATGATATCCTTACTTCTACTTGATGCTTTATTTTTACCATCATTTAAAAGTGCGGTTAATATAAATTGATTAAATATATTCCAATAATTTAAGGTTGGACAGCACCAAGGAGATTCAATATTAACTGCTGTTATCTCAGAATCTAAACCAATAGTTTCTTTATGACAATCTGGTTTATAAAGTTTTAAATGAATTCCTGGAATTATATGTTTAAGAAGCTTATGAAGAATATTCTTCTCAGAACTCTGTTCGAATGATTTTATCAATTCTGATGTTGTAACAGACCCATCAATATTAACGTTTATATTATTATCTAATGCTAGTGCAGATTTGGTTAGCTCGTTAATTGCCGATGAATCAATTTCCTCATGCTCTTTAAAAATAAATGGTAATTTATATCCTAATAGATGCTTGGCCAGAATATTGTTAGAGAGCCTAATATATACATCAATAATTGATTGGGGGTCAATGCAATTATATGTTCTAGACCATCCATGAAAGTCCCTTCCAGGAAATGCTTTATGTAATTCATTTAACCTTTCTAAATGAGGAATTTTTTCGTCTAATTTGATGGATGATTGGTTATTTGAATTAATTTGTTTTGATGTATGTAAAATTGTATAAATAACTTCTAGATTATCTTTAATATTTTTAAGTGCAATTGGAATTGACTTGGATTTCGATTTTCTATTGACAATAGTTTGTAGGTGCTTTGTCGTAATAATTTTTATTGGCTTAATAACACTGGTGCTAAATTTCCAGTCAATTACATGCCCATCACTATTAATATCCACCATTAAAGAAATAGCTTCATTTACCTCATTAATTTTGAATTTTGAAGCTAAGCTTAAAGACTCATTTAAAAAATCAAGCCAATTATTTCCTAAACAAATAATTTCCCCTTTATCTTTAAGAAATTGGTCTAATTTTCCACCTAAATTAATCCTTTCAGAAACTGTAGGAGAATGAATCCAAATTCTATTTCCCCCTTCATTTGGTTGCGCAAATATAGCTGGTAGTGATGGAGAGTTCTCAGATTCCCAACTTTTAAATAATAATGAGGGTTGAGTAGTTAAGTCTTCTCTTCCTTTTATAAGAATTTTCTTTGGAGCAACTTTTGGTGGACTTATGTTTCTAGATATGTTGTTTTTTGAAAGTAATAATTCTATGTCACCTTCTACTCCGGCATTTATCGGTAATTCTCTACTTATATATCCTTTAGCATTAAATTGAGCAATTGGATATTTAATTATATTTATTTCATAAATATAATCTTTACTTGATTCCCTTTTATCTTCTTCATTTTCTAACTCAATAATAACTGGAATCCTATCGTCCAAAGGGAATGCCCTCAAGTTCCCAGTAGATTTATCTACTTCTATCTTTGCAAGCAAAGTATCATTATATCTGTTTAATATACATTGGATAGTTCCCTCAGGTGCTCTTCTTTTTACACCTTGTTTTGTAATTGATACAATAACAGAATCACCATGCCAGGCATTATTCAAATTAGCCTCTCTGATGTAAATATCTTCACCTTGATCTTCTCTAACAACAAAACAATAGCCCTTACTGCTACAGCGGACTCTGCCTTTTATCAAACCAATATCACTATTAACCTTTAATTTATCATCACTAATAAATTGGACTATACCTAGCTTTGCAAGAGCCTTGATTGCTATTTGTAATTTATCTCTATCAATTTTTTTTGTAAGCTTTAAAGACTTTTCTAACTTAGATACTTCTAATCCACCCTCTCTATCAAGACTTTCTAATATTTGTAAAACTGATGTCATA
Source organism: Prochlorococcus sp. MIT2304 (assembly GCF_059772405.1). NCBI lineage: Bacteria > Bacillati > Cyanobacteriota > Cyanophyceae > Synechococcales > Prochlorococcaceae > Prochlorococcus > Prochlorococcus sp. MIT2304. Next base: position 354,077 of record NZ_CM186286.1, on the reverse strand, counting down.
ATAGGATGGCTAATTAATAAATTTCATTTTTTTAAATCTTTAAAGTAAAAGACTTGCTTATTAAAGAAAAATGGTTTACTGGCTATCACAAGTAAACTCTTTTTTGCTTTTTGCTACAAGCTTAATACCTATAATTAAGAATACTATTCCAGATAGCAGTTTGAGAATGAATGCAGGAACGAGGTTTGCAATAGAACCTCCTGCTAAGGCTCCTAAAAGTGTAGCCAATATGAGGGCTAATGAGGATCCTATAAATACTGCTAATGGCTTATTAGTCGTACTACTTAATGTTATTGTTGTTAATTGCGTTTTGTCACCCATCTCAGCTAGAAATACAGTAATAAAAGTTGTAAAAAGAAGCGTTAGAATCATAAAAAATTTTGAACAAATCCTATTTTTGCATAAAGTCAATAAAACCTTGTGTGACCAAGTATATGCCCAAACTTAACATAATTACCCCTGAAAGAACTGTAAACCTTTGCCTAGGAAGGTTATTTGCGATCCATCTACCGATAAGAACTCCAAGAAGACTTGTTGTGATAAGTGCAAGTGCTGCACCTATGAAAATAATTAATGGTCTGCCAGACTGAGCAGATAGCATTAATGTGGCAAGTTGAGTTTTATCTGCTAACTCAGCCAGAAATATTGTACTAAAAGTGGTTATTAATATACTTAAAAAGGAAGTTGAAGCATTTGTGTCGGTCTTTTCAGGTTCTGAATTTGAATTACCCATTACTTCCAATTAAGTGATGTTATCTTTTTTTTTGCTTATCATTAATTCTATATTAGATAAATATTGAAAATGATCAAGCTAATACTAATCTCACTATGATTAATGTTTTTTTTCAGAATCATAGATTACTTTACTAAATTTATGAATACATCACTATCAATGTTTTTAGTACCTATACTTATTGTAGTCGCTGAAGAATCTCAATATCAGAAAAATACAACCTAATACTGAGTTAAGATCAATATTTTTTAATTATTGTGAAGTAAAGCCAGATAGTTTAGTAAAATATCTTCAGTTTTTAAATCATCATGGGAAACCTCTTGCCCCTAGTAGCAGTATTTCTTGCAGGACCAGCAATCATAGCATTGATCTTTTATAGAAGAGGTGTATAAAGCCCTAGGAAGCTTTACCAAGTGCAATTTCAGCAAAAGCAAGAATCTTTTTAGCAAACGCTAACTGATTTTTATCAATATTCTTAGAGTTCATAGTAAAGTCTGAACTGATGACTTCGCCTTTGGTATTAGTTATTAAGACGTCGCTATTATCGTTTAGTTGACACTTATAAATACTTTTATGTATTTTTAATTCTATAACGTTAGTGTGAGTTTTTATATCAATTATATTTAATTGTAGATTGCTAGCTTGCTTCCATTTGTTCAATTCAATATAAAAAGCTATATCTATTAAGTCATTGTTTTTTTGTATACTAGTTTCATTCCATTTAATTGCATTAATTGAACTGGTACCATCATTTAAAGTCATCTTAATATGTCCACCTTTAATTTTAGTAATATTTGTAATTTTACATTTTCTTGCCCAAAAAATCGGGGCTGGATTCATAATTCCAAAGGGACCCATCAAAGATAACTGTCTATAAAAATCATAGTTTATATCAACAAGACGTATGTAAGCGTCTGGCTTTATAGCCTTATTTATATCAATATTTTTAAATTCATTTTTAGCTATATTGTCTAGCCTTACCATCAATTTATGTATATTTTCTTCTTTTATTGAAAATCCTGCTGCATCAGAATGTCCACCATGAGCTATTAGAAGATCATTACAATCTTCTAATGCCAGATTTACTTTTAACCTGGCATTAGATCTTATAGATCCTCTATATTTTCCATCATTTGCTAATGCAAGTATTGCAGTAGGTAAATTAAACTTTTCTACAATTCGAGCAGCAACAATTCCAATAATACCTGGGTGCCATTCTTTTTTAGTGAGTACAAGAAACTTTTTACCATTAAAATATTGAGTCTTTGCAATTTCAAGAGCCTCTTCTTCTATTAGGGCAGTAAGTCTTTTTCGTTCTTTATTAATTTCAAAACACTTATTAGCAATTCTATCTATTGATTCTTTAGATTTATTTGTTAGAAGATCTATTATTATCTTTGGATCACTTATTCTACCAACGGAATTAATTAATGGAGCAATTTTATAACCTATATCCTCTGATGTTATGTCATTTTCATTAATTGAAAGTTTTTTTATAATAGATTTGACTGCTTTATTATTTGTGCTAGATATTTTGGGCAAAAAATCTTTAAGCCATTTTCTATTTGCTCCTTTGAGGGGAGCCATATCAGCAACAGTTCCAATACTGAAAAGAACATTTGCGGTTGTGTTTTTGATATCATAATTTAATTTTTTACATATGTTTTTACCTAAAAGGTATGCAATTCCAACACCCGCTAGATATTTATAGGGAGAATCATTAGGAGTATTTTCTGGGTGAATTAAAGAGTGAATATCTAATTTTTTATCAGGAATTTTATGATGATCTGTAATAATTAGATCAATACCAAACTCTTTTGCCATTTTAATTGCCTCAAAGGCTGAAACTCCATTATCTACAGTAATAACCAATTTTATTTGTTTACTATTAATATCAGAGATCATATTCACATTTAAGCCATAACCCTCTTCCTGTCTTGAAGGTATATATGGGGTTACCTTAGCGCCATGTAGAGTTAATAATTCAACTAACAGGACAGTACTTGTCATACCATCAGCATCATAATCTCCGCATATGGCGATTTGATCATTTCTAGAACAAGCATCTATTATTCTGTCTGTTGCTTTCTTTAAGTCATTGAAGTGATCTTCTGGATTAGGAAGTTCTTTAGGTGTTATGTAGTCATCCAGTTCCTTATTTAAATCAAAACCTCGTCTAATTAATACTTTCTGCAAAATGTAGTTTAAAGAGCAATTATCTTTTTCTGCTTCTTTTACTGGTTTTGGTAATATCCATGTTTTAACTTGGTTATTATCTGTTTTCAAAAGCTTAACCTAGTTTGATTCTTTGTTAGTAAGAATTATATTTGTATTATGCAAAAATAACATGCAAGAGTTAAAAGCTGTCTTTTGGGATGTAGATGGAACAATAGCCGATACTGAGTTGTGTGGGCATAGAGTTGCTTTTAATTTAGCCTTTAAAGATTATGAGTTGGATTGGAACTGGAGCGAGAAAGAATATTTGGAGCTTCTAGGAATATCAGGAGGCTTAAACAGAATAATCCACTATCGAAACAAAATACACAGCAATCTTACTGATAGCCAATGTGCAAAAATTCAATCAAGAAAGCGCATACATTACGAGAAATTAATTCGATTTGGAAAGATTAAAGTAAGAGAGGGCGTAATAAGACTAATTGATGAATTGGCAAACTTTGATGTAGAACAATTCATTGTTACGACCAGCAGTAGAAAGTCCTTGCAACCTTTTTTAGAGGCTTCGTTGAGCTCGCATTTTAAATTTTTTTCCGGAATAATTACTTACGAAGATGTTAGTAAACACAAACCCTTTCCTGATGCATATAATTTAGCAGTTCAATTGAGCAAGAAATCTGAGGTAAATTGCCTAGCGATAGAAGATTCTACAATTGGTGTAAAGGCTGCAAAGGCTGCAAATCTTTCTTGCCTATTGACACTGCCACCATGGGCAAACTCTAAACAGAAAATATCTGATAAAGCTAATGCTTGTGTCGATAGCCTTGGAAATATAGATAATCCTTCTAAATTAATTTACGGAGAAAGTTTAATTAGTAATAATGTAGATTATAAATATTTGACCGCTATTATTAATAAAAATGCAGAAAACAAAATTTAGAAAACTGATTAATTTTATTTTTACATTTGTTAATCCTCTAATATCTGATTCATGGAGTAAGAGAAGTGTTCTTCTTCTATCTTTACTCCTTGGTTTTTATTTTACTAACAGTATACTTTCTTATTTATTAGATAAATCTGTTAATACAATATTTCTTGCAATTCTAATATTAATAATTATGGAGTTATTTATAAGATCATCACTATTGTCAAAATATGGTAAATTATCCATAATTATAAATTCAATTAATAATTTCAGAATTGGCTCAACCTATGCCCTTCTTCTTGAAGCGTTTAAACTTGGTTCTTAATTAAATCAATCAGAATCCTCCTCTGATGTCTCATCCATTGGATAAACAAAGCCTTGTGCTCTTCCAGTAAGAACTGATTTTCCTATAGATAAAGCCTTTTCTGCAGCCACAGCGGCTTTTCCTTTCCAGGTTGCATGTCTTTGATTTCTCTTTCCTTTAGAGGTTTTTTTCTTTGGTACCGCCATTTCCACTCAACATTAACAATATAATATCTTATAACGTCAAGCACCAGTTTAACAAAATACCTTTAAAATAAAACTAAAGTCTTGTCTATTTTTCTTTAGAAACTCTGGTTAGTTTAAAATTTGACTATAGTTTATATAAATACTTTGGAATCTATAAATTTAATAATCAAATGAATAATAGTTATAGTAAATTATTAAAGGATATAGAAGATGGTGAGATAGTATCTATTATTTTAATCCCAAACAGAAGAGAGGTTATAGTTGAATTTAGAAATTCAGAGAAGAAGGTAATACCAATATTTTACAATGATCAGAAAATTCTCCGATTATCTGAGGAATATAGTGTTCCACTTACGGTAAAAGATATTAGATCAGAACAGCGGTTAGCTACTTTTATTACTGGGTTTGGTCTAACATTAATATTTATTTTATCGCTTTCATTTCTAATTAAAAGATCCTCCAAGTTGTTAAATAACATGCAGAGTTTTTCTCGCCGGTCTTCTCAGGTAAGTGAAGATGATATTGGAAATATCACGTTTGATGATGTAGCTGGGTTAAATGAAGAATCTGATGAGTTAAAAGAAATAGTAACCTTTTTAAAAAATCCAAATAAACTCATTGACCTTGGAGCGAAAGCTCCCAAAGGAGTCTTGTTGGTAGGACCACCCGGTAATGGTAAAACTTTATTAGCTCGCGCAATTGCAGGAGAAGCAAATGTTCCATTCTTCTCCATTTCTGCATCAGAATTTGTTGAAATGTTTGTTGGTGTTGGAGCTGGGAGAGTCAGAGATCTTTTTAAAAGTGCAAAATCAAAATCACCATGCATAATTTTCATTGATGAAATTGATTCAATTGGTCGTCAGAGAGGAGCTGGAATCGGAGGGGGAAATGATGAAAGAGAACAAACACTTAACCAATTACTTACAGAGTTGGATGGTTTCAAAACTAATAATGGTGTTATTGTCATTGCAGCAACAAATAGGCCGGATATTCTTGATCAAGCTTTAACAAGGCCTGGAAGATTTGACCGTCGTATCGACATTTCACTACCTGATAGGAAAGCTAGGCATAAAATCTTGGCTGTACATGCAAGATCAAAACCTCTATGTGATTCTGTTAATCTCATGGAATGGGCAACTAGGACTCCGGGTTTTTCAGGAGCTGACCTACAAAATCTTCTAAATGAGGCTGCAATATATGCCGCCAGAAATAATAAATTAAAAATAAGTTCTATTGATATAGACAAAGCTCTTGAAAAAGCGCGTTTCGGCTTATTAGCAAAACCACTTTCAAATAGCACGAAGAAAAGACAGATTGCATATCAAATTATTGGTAAAACATTAGTAGCTTTATTAGTTCCATCTCAGGATAAATTAGAAAAAATATCATTATTTAAGTCACTTGGTGATATGTATGGAATGACTTATTTCACACCCGATGAGGAGACTATAGATAGTGGACTTCTAACAAGGCGTTACATTTATAATAAGATTGTAACTTTACTCGGATCGAGAGCTGCCGAAATTGTTGTTTTTGGATCTAAGGAAGTTACGCAAGGTTCGCAAAAAGATCTAGAGAATGTTTACTATTGGGCTAACCAAATGGTTACGAGATTTGGTTTCTCAGACCTTGGTCCAATTGCTTATGATTCAGATAAAGATTCAATATTCTTAGGAAAAGATATCATGAAAAATATAAAAGAATATTCTCAACATACAAGTAAAGCTATTGACAGAGAAATAATATCCATATCCAAAAAAGCTCTGGAACATGCTATTGATCTATTATCAGATAAGGTAACTTTAATGGATACACTAGTTGATGAACTAATAGTTAATGAAACACTTGAATCGGAATATGTTATTAATTCACTCAACTCCTATCTTTCTGCAAAATAATCAACTACAAAATATTTATTTTAGAGTGCGGAAAAGTATTCTTTGCTTCCTTTAGGGTCTTCTTTCATAGTCTTGTCACCAGGCGTCCAGCCTGCAGGACAAACCTCGTCTGGGTGAGATTCAACATATTGGTATGCTTGTAAAATTCTTAGAGTCTCATCAATATTTCTACCAACAGGTGCTTTGTTAATGGTTGAGTGCATGATGATTCCATTTGGGTTAATTATGAATAAACCCCTGTCAGCCTCTCCATCCTCATTTAATACATTATAAGATTGGCAGATTTCACGCTTTAAGTCTGATACGAGAGGATAGTTAATATCGCCAATACCTCCTTCATTTCGTGGTGTTTGAATCCAAGCTAGATGAGTAAATTTACTATCAACAGATACACCCAAAACTTCTGTGTTCTTACTACTAAAGTCGCTGTATCTGTCGCTAAATGCTGTGATCTCAGTGGGACAGACAAAAGTGAAATCCAAAGGATAGAAAAATAAAACCACATACTTTCCTCTGTACTGAGAAAGAGTAATATCCTTAAATTCTTGATCAACGACTGCAGTAGCAGCAAAATCTGGAGCTTGCATACCTACCCTTAGGCACTCATTTGTCGTCATGGAACTTGTTGCGTATTTTGATTGGTTTGGAAGGTAGAGAACTTCCCCTTTTCCTTTTTATAATTTATCATGTTAAGACCAAAGAAACTTTGTCTCTCTAACTAAAGGAGAATATTCTATAAAAATGAATGAACCAATAAGTTGGGATCCATCCCTTGTTAAAAAATTTAGTTCATCAAATCATTTTAAGTTGTTAAATCAATTAAGAAGTGAAGTAAAAAAGTATCCCTTAAATAATAAAAAGAATTTAAAAGCGGATCAAACTAGGAAGAGTATTCAAGATCTCAAAAATAAAACAAATGTTGAGCTCTATAAAAATACATCAATGGCTAATTATTCTAATAATAACGTTGAAAACAATATCAATAACTCTAATGTTAGTTTTAATAATTCAAAGAATTTTTCTATATATAATCAAACTAATGATCAAACTAAGATTCGACAAATCGATAGCACATCAAGTGATAAATCAAATTCAAATGACGGATCCTCATCTATATCTTTTAAAGAACGTCTTAATCAGATAGACATGAAATAGTGGCTATTTTTTTAATAACTCATTGTAAAATTAATCTTAATAATAAAAACTAAAATAAGATTGTTAGACTAAAAAGAATACGTAACATCATTATTTGATATTTTCCTTAATCTAAAAATCAAATGTCAGTGGAGAGACTTGAACTCTCGACCTCAGCGTTATGAATGCTGTGCTCTAACCGGCTGAGCTACACTGACTTGATGATACACCCACAACAAATATAAGATTTACCCTAGCTTTTACAAAGAAAAAAGTCCTTGAACCAGAGTAATCAATTCTGAATGGATAAGGTATCATTCAGTATAATAATTCAGGATGGTCATCTACGGAAGAAATCTTTAGATCAAAATTTTTTTGAGGTCTATGAATAAAGAAAATCTAATGAAGCTGGCGTTATTGAATTTATTGATAATCAACGATCACTTAAGTTTTTTCCCAGTATAGTTCATTAAAAAGAGCAAACAGCCTGATAAAACTACAAATAAATTATATATAAAAAAGTTACATATAAATAAGTAATATCTTACAATATTGTATTAGGCAAAATACATCATATTACTTGTTAAGTTTGTAAAGGAAAGATATTGGAGATATTAAAAAGTTTATTCTAAGACTAGCGTGGCAACCTAAGAAAAATACATTATTCTAAGAAGAATACAAACCTGAACTTCTTAAGAATACTTTAAATAATAAACAAGAACAATTAAATTATATAATGTAAAAAATTCAAAAATTCATTTCTTATTATTACTTTCCATTTTTATTCTCTTAGTGATCTGTTAGATGTTGCAATTACTAAATAATATTGCTATGTATAAATTAAGGGTGATCGGAATTTAAAGAAGCTTCCCCAACAGCAAGCTTCGTCATCCTCAACAATTTATGGGTTTATGCGCTCCTCTATCCATTCATTCTTTCTTATCCATCTTTTCCTTATATGGACAGGTTTACGAAGAAGCAATTGATCAACTTGAATTATTTCAATTTTTAAAATTGCAAAATTATATGATATTTCTTGCTTTGCATTAAATGATATGTCATTTAATTGGTCACGGACAAATTGATCCCCAGGACATGGCCAGCTCCACATTGCCTTCGATTTGTCACTTAGTTGATCCCAATGACGCAGATTTTTACTGCTTATCTCTATTGTTGATTTTCCTCGAAACCTAAATTGAGATTGTGATTTAAAAAAAAGCCAGCATATTTCAACATTATTATTCAAAGCCAATTCATCAAATTTTTGACTTCTTTTGTCACTATATATTAACATTTCAAAGGATTTACTCCATCCTCTAAACACTACTGTTCTAACTCTTGGTGTATTATCTGTTCCTATTGTCGCTAATTGAATCCAATTTGAGGAATCAAATTTTGATTCTTTCTTCTGCGCAGAGCTTAGCAGTGATAACCATGGAGGCATAATAGAGACGTTCAACACTATATATAAATAACATTAAAATTATAGATTCAGATTAATTTTTTGATTGATACTATTTAGTTGCTTTAAATAATAATAGCGAACTATTAATTATTTATTTTTTGATAATTTATTTATTAGGAATCTTCATCTTCATTTTCAACCCTAATCTCGACACCAACAAAAGTTGCAAATAAAACTATGAATAAGCCAATAATCGATTTCCATAAAACAGTATGGCTTACTGGATCAGGAGGTTGAAAGAAATCTGGAATCATAACTCAATGATACAACTATTTCTCTTCTTCCCAATCTTCTTCAGCCTTATCGAGAAAATCTTCAACAGTATTATCAAAGGTTTCAGCTACAGACCTCAAAATTTTTGAAATAGTTACGTCTGGGCAAGCAAGATCTTTTTGGATAGCTTCAGCACAGTCTTTGATATCTTCCCATGCATCAACGAGAATTTGAGAATCTTCTGGTTTCCAATCATCTTTCATAGATTAACTCCCCATCAATTGTTGATAGTAAAATATTTCATCACAAATAAAATTTTACCTTTATGAAAGCTATTAAATGTCTTGGTTTCTACATTTAAATCCAAGATACAAGCTCAACTGTTAGCTTTTTAGCGATATGAAAAACAAATCAAGTCAGATTCTTAAGCTTCGTTCAAATGGTGACGCTTCATTTACTAATACTGCTCAAGTCCAACAAGCGTTAGCTCAACTAGAGGCGAACCTCTCCAGAGAAGAGAATCAAAAGGTTACAGACAAATCTCAAAAAAAATAGTTTCCCTTGTGTCAAGAAGTTTCAAACTTATAATTCTTATTTACGAATTTTGAAAACCACCTATAAATAAAATAGACACTAGATTTCTATCATGCTATTGCCTAAGCCAGTTAGACCAGTTGATTCCGAGAAGAAAGGGAAAGACAGTTAGACTTTATTGAATCTGTTTACTTAATTTTTTTAATTAAAGAACACAGGGATGTAAACATACTTGTGTTCTTTTTATATGTCAGAAAAAATATAATTATAAGTAATATATTATTTGAGCAAGGAGCCCAAGGATATATGAATCTACAAACATAAATCAAAGATCATGATTCCAACTATTGACATCTAGAAAATCTTTGGCAAGTTTGTTCTTGTATTCTTTCATTAATTCATTAGTTACTTAGCTAATGCTTATTAGAAAAAATTCATATTCTTACTTTGTCTATGAAAACTGCGTATATAGAAGTTCAGAAACTTAGAACCATGGCTGAGAAATCATTGAATAAAACAGCTGAACTCCAGCAGGTTTTAGCCCAAATAGAGGCTAACCTATCATTGGCTGAATGCCAAAAAGTTAAAGAAAAGAGCAATCAAACATTAAAAAGCAAAAAATTATAAAATCAATATTTAAAACATAATAATTTATATATATATAAATTCAGTTATAAATTGACTTATAAGTGTACATTGAATTGTTCTAATAATCTCAATAAACTATGGGTAAAGTTTAGATATTTTTTTTAGTTGACTGTCCCTTTGACGATTTTTGAACTTACGATTAGTTGCTGAAGTAAAAAGTATTCCAGGTATAATCCAAAAACCTGCAATTACAAAGGTCATTAGGACTTGATTTTCAAATACAGCTTTTATCATTTATTGCCAATCTAACAACATAAAAAATTATTGATAATTTTATAAGGTAGGGTTTTATCTACTTTATAGTATTTTTCTAGCAAGATAGTATACCTTAAGCATATTTTTTTTTTCGTATATTGAAATAATATACGGGTAAAAAACAATTAGAAGAAAATAGCAAATATAAACTACAATAAAATAGTAAGTATTAACGATTAGTAATCAAACAGAATATTAAGACTAACAAAAAAACAAGAAGTAAACTTGAAATTACACTAGATTTTGCTAAATTAAAAAAAATTACTTTGATTTTTTTAAACCCAATTAGTCGAATCAAAGACCTGTTTTTCAAATTTCTAGATTTTTCCCTAATATTTTTAAATAATGAATTGCAACTGTCAGCATTGTGTCGAAATTCAAAGACAAATTATTAGAGCAGAAAAAAGGCAAGCAATTTTAATTAAAGAAAGGAGTTCTAAATTAAATATTAGGTAAAAATTATTCCCTATATGGGAATACTGGTATTGAAATTCTTTTTTGTTTTTTATCGTCTTTACTTGAATTTTTTTCATAAAGTTCACTTTCAGATTTTAAAATAGATTTATTTTTTTGTTCGTCTATTGTTTCAAGATTTATGAAAAAGAAATACAATGCAATTAACAATAAATAGGGTATAAGATTTTTAATGTTTTTTAGTATCAAACCCATTAGCTTCATATTTTAAACAATTAATTTTATATATTATAATTCATTATTAAAATCTATGCAAAGTTTTATTTATTTTCCGAACTAAATTAATCAAAACATATGATATTCAAAATCTATTTAATTAAACATTTTATTTACAACAAATTAAATAAAAAATAATTTAAGCTAAAAACTAAATATTGTAAAAAAATCACGTTTGATTGACCCTTTTTTCTATAGAATAAGTCACGAATAGTACTAATAGTAGTTATGTTTATACTACTTTCAGGACTTAAGTTTTTTCGTTAGCAACTGCATTTTTTTAACTTATTTAGGGCATTGTCCTTGTCCTTGGAATCAAATACTTCTAATTTTCTTTCGCTATTTTTATTACATTTTTGATTATCTTTAATTCAGCAAGAAGTTCTGACGGGGAATCCAAATAGAATTAAGGATCAGGCTACTAGATTGCCAGACTTACACCCTAGATCCTAAGTCAAAAACTAAATTAACTAATTTTATTAACAAATAAAATATCATAATTTTTGTCGTTACTTTCAATAGCATCTATCCACTCTTTGAACTCGCTTTTTAGGGCTTTCTTATTTTTACCTTTGAGAGTAGAAAGTCTCTTGATTACAGAATTAATAGTCACCTCACAGCTATTAATTAAGTTTGCTTTTGACATTCAAGTTGATATTGCTCAGAATATTGTATTGATTAAACTTAATAAGGTTAATTAGTGAATCCCGTAATATAGCAAATTTTATCCTCAGTTCAAAATTACATAAGAATAGATTTTATTAATAAAATTTTTTTATACTAATACATATAATTTATGTACATATTACTATGATTTAGCAATATGTAATAATTTAAACTGAAACTAGTACTTGTATGATTTAAAATATAAAATGATTCATTTAATCTATGTCTTCAATGCAATCTGGAGCTTTTCATGCAGTTGAGGTAATGCTTAACGGATCACTCCGACGTCTCAATAATTTGCACGGAGATAACAGGGAAGCACTTTATGATGAATACAAGGAATGGATTGAGCTTGATGATAATAATGTAATCAATGAAGGAGTTTTGTATTGTAATTATCTTGGATAAAGAGGAAAGCTATTTTCCTAGCAAATCTAATTGTAAACATGCGGAGTAACACACTATCCCACACGCAACAGATAAATTCAAACTTCGAACTCCACCCATTTTCAAATTTTTCTCACCTCCTGGCATAGGTATACCCGCAACTATTTCACACTCGTTCATTATGTTATCGGGTAAACCTGTATCCTCTCTCCCGAATAAAAGTATATCTGTATTTTTATAAATGACTTTTGAGATAGAATTGCTACTTTTTTTTGTTAGAGCGATAATTCTTGAGTTGCTAAAAGAATTTTTATATTGTTCAAATGAGTCATATATATGTAAATCTACGTTAGCCCAGTAATCTAAACCTGCTCTTTTTAAATATTTATCTTCAAAGCTAAAACCAGTTGGCTTAATAATGTCTAATGAAATATTAAATGCTAAGCATGACCTACCAATTGTTCCAGTGTTCTGAGGAATTCTTGGCTCAAATAAAGCGACTCTTGGTCTAGAACTATTTAATGAATTCATGGTATTACATGACCATATTTATCTAGGTCAATTGCAGTCCCATTGATAGCAAGCCACCTTTGCTTTGAATAGCGACTTATCAAAGAGGTTAGTTTGCTATGACGTTCACGAAATAAATGACCTATCGGTGTAGCAGGAACAATTCCCCAACCAACTTCCTCTGAAACAACTACAATACATAAATTGTTTTCTGAAAGGCAATTAAGAAATTTAATTTGGAAATAATTCCATTGATCGTCATCTTTTATTAGGTGCTGTTCCACTAAGCCACCTAACGAGTCAATTAATATTGACTCATTTCCTTTAATCGATTCAATTGCATTGCTAATGTCTTTTGGATGCTCTATTAGCGTCCAGCTATCAGGTCTTCTTTCCCTGTGGATAGCTATCCTATCTTGCCAATCTGAATCATTTGGTCTTGGTTTTGATGTTGCTATGTAAGTGACTCGATCTTGCTCCGAAATTAAAAATTCAGCTAATTTACTTTTTCCACTTCTCGTTGGTCCAGTAATTGATATGAGTCCTTTATAATTTTTGGCTATTGGTGTGATCATATTCTGAGCTATTGGATAAATCTATTAATAGTGTTTTTTAATATATTATATCGATATTGATTAAGAAATAAGGTTGGCTTTGATATGTATAATAAAGAATCAATATATTGATTTAAAATATTGAATAGATAAATGTATAAACTTTCTAACATAGTTATAATATTTGGAACTTTTTTACTAATTTTATCAATTATAAATATTGGGTCTGCCAATCAAGTTAATCCAACTCTAGTAAGAGCAGAGACAATATCTGGAATTGCTTCAATAGCGTTAATAACAATAGGTTATCTATGGACTGAAATTAAAACTAAACAACCTTCTAAGGTTAGCTTGGATGGAAAAGAGGGTTTTGAACTTTGTACTAAATTAACTGACGATCAAAGAAATGAATTAGCATGGGGAAGTCAGCAAATACTTACAGCAACGGCAGCTAGTACAATTTTAATATATTGGGATAATAAAGTAATACTTAGAAGAGGTTTGATATCTGAGAAAATATTTGAACCTGGAGAAATATGTAAGAGATCAATAGATCAAAGACGATTAATCTCACTAGTTAATACTGAATTATTTCCAGGTAGAAATGAGTTTGATGGAGTATTGAATAATTTACCTGCAGTTATTGTTTATCCTCTTGAAAATAGAGGCCTTACAATAGTTGGGGGTTGGTCAAAGAGATCGTTTACTAATTCAGATGAAAAATGGATATCAGGATGGTCAGATAAGTTATACGTACTACTCAGTAAGTAGGAAGTTTATAGTCGTTTCAACCTGTTTCTCGTTAGATGTAAATACTAAAGTATTATCTTTTTTAAACCATTTTGCAAAATCAGAAGAAATTATTATCTGATAATCCTCTTCACCTTTTGAATTATATATATATCTATTAAATTTACTATTGTCTATTTTAAGTAATTTTTCATTAATATTATATAATCCATTAGTTGCGTTGATTCTAGTGTTATCAAAATTAATATTGAGTGGATTATTTATATTAATAATAGAGGTATTTAAATCCCAATCAAAGGAATTAGTAATTATATAATAATCGGGATTGTCAAGAAATGATATGTTTACACTATTAAAAACCCTAATAGAGTTAGTTAAATTGGTGAGAGTTGAGTTGCCAGAATTAACTTTAAAGCCTTGACCATTTTTATTAAGTAATTCAATTGTGCTGTCAAATATATCTATATTATTATTTGTTGGATCAATTGTGGCTTTAGGACTAGTTATTCTTACACTGCTTTGATTATTGAGATTTTCCTGAAGTAGTTCAAAATCTTTAATGTAGCTTTTATTATCTATCTGAGTAGAAGATTTGTTTGATTTTTGACAACCAAATAGAGGTAATGTAGCAATTATTATCAGAAAATAAATTGATAAATATTTCACTATAAATACTTCTCATTAAATTCAATTTTATTCATTACAGGACAAGGATCATCTAGTCCATTATCCGGATCTAGCAAACCCCAATGTAATGACTTTTCAAAATTTATATTTGAAGAATCAATATTTAATTGGTTTAATATTCTAATACTTAAATTGGGTACAAAAGGATATAACAAAATTCCAATAATGCGGCAAGATTCTAGAACAGAATATATATCAATAGCAACAACATTTTTATTTTTTAAATCTTTAATTAACTTCCATGGTGCACGATCATTTAAGTAAAGATTTGCGCTATTCGCTAAATCTATAATTGCATTTGCTGAATTTTTAAAATTGCTGTCTTTAAATGATTGCATATATTCATTTATTTTTATCTCTGATTGAACCTTAAGAGGTGATTCAGCCAATAAAGAATAATCTATAGGAATTTTATCATTAAACCATTTTTTTGACATTGTAATAGTTCTGTTTAACAAATTTCCAATGGTATTACTTAAATCACTATTAACAATATCCACAAATCTTCTCATTTGAAAATCACCATCTTCTCCAAATTCAATATCTCTTAAAAGATACCATCTCATTGCATCTATACCCCCATATTCCAAAAGTTCAATCGGGTCAAGAACGTTACCTAATGATTTACCCATTTTCTGGCCTTCTCGTGTTAAAAAGCCATGACCAAAAACACTTAAAGGTGGTTTCAAACCAGCAGAAAGTAGCATTGCTGGCCAATAAACCGCATGAAATCTGAGTATATCCTTCCCAATTACATGTATATTTGCAGGCCAATTACATAACGATTCCTCGGTAAGTTGAGGAGAGTTTTGATCGCGAAGAGACCCACTAATATAACCTAATAAAGCGTCGAACCATACATAAAAAGTGTGATCATTGTTTCCAGGAACATTTATACCCCATTTTAAGTTTACTCTAGAAATTGAGAAATCTCTTAAACCTTTTGAGACAAAATTGATAATTTCATTTTTTCTACTTTTTGGAGAAATGAAACCATCAATTTTAATTAATTTTTCAATTTGGTCTTGATATTTTGATAACTTAAAAAATAAATTTTCTTCATCTCTCCATTCTAATTCCTTTTTATGAATAGAACATATTGGTTTTTTTTCATCCACATCTACATCTTTATATTCTTCACATCCAACACAATACCAGCCACTTTGTCTACCCATATAAACATCGTCAGAATTCAAAACTTTTGAGTAAAATTGATGAACTAGTGATGTGTGATCTTCAGAGGTTGTTCTCACAAAACGATCATAACTAATATTTAATTTATCCCACAAATATTTATACTTTTCTGTGATTTCATCACAATGCAGTTGTGGTTGAAGATTTTTACTTTCTGCGGTTCGCTCTATTTTTTGGCCATGTTCGTCAACTCCAGTGAGAAATAGTACTGTATTACCACTTAGTCTTTGAAATCGAGCTATTGCATCACAAGCGATTGTTGTATATGAACTACCAAGATGAGGCTTGTCGTTTACATAATATAGTGGTGTTGTAATTGTGTATTTCATATTCATAATATATTCTAATTATTATATTGTATTTTTAAAACTCTTGCACAATTATGATAAACTCTTATTTTATAATGAAATTAATTCAAAATATATTATATTATTATTATTATTGACCATATTTTTAACGTTAAAACTCTCGCCGATATTTATGTTCTTTTTTGATTTTAGAATACATATAGTAGAAAAATGATATTCAATAAAGTATAAGATACAAATACATTTATATTTGTTTATCCAATTTAGTAAAATCACATTATATTTCTTAAAAAAGTTTTTTTTGAACCATTTAATCAACCAATATTTTTGATCCTCTCTATATCGCATCATATTTTGTCTTGCTTGATTATTAATCTCAAGAGTAATTTGATCAACATCTTCTTTAGAAATAAGTTCTTTATTATTTAGATATTTGTTTATTTGGTAGTTAACCAACAAGTCAGAATATCTCCTTATAGGAGATGTGGCATGTAAATAAGATTTTAATCCTAAACTTGAATGCGGCATTGGGTTTATCGAATAATATGACTTTCCCATAGTTTTCTTAAGAAAATAATTATATAAAACTCTATTATTAGAATCTTGAATATTATCTTTAGAAAGTTTATCTATACGTTGTTGGACTCTATATGGAACAGGAATTTTATTGACCTTAGTAAAATCTGAAATTAGATTTCCATACAAGATCATTGCTTCACTTATTAATTGTCTGGATAACGTTGGATCTATTATCTTGAGGCTAGGATTGTTATTTTCTACAATAATCTTTCCAAATGATTCTAATATTTCCGTAGCACCTAAATTCTTTCTCCAACATTTTCTACTTTGTAAAATTTCAGAGATAATACTTAAATCTTCTTCTTCTTTTGGCGCATAATCTATTAGTTCATCAGCTTCTGTATAATTTAACCTGAAGTCTACTTTAATAATACTCTGGACTATTTCTGTAGAACTAATACTACCGTCTTCATTAAAAATAACACCTATACTTAATGATCTTCTTTTTTCTTTATCACTTAGACTAAAAACATCATTTATTAATATTTCAGGAAGCATATAATAAGTATTATCTGATAAATAAACAGTTGAAATAAGCTTCCTTGCCTTCTTATCAATAGCTGATTTATATTCAAAATATGAAGTAGGGGAGGCAATGTGGATCCAAAACTTATGCTGATAAGATAATTTTTCTAAAGAAATAGCATCATCTATTTCAATAGTTTCAGAATCATCTATTGAAAATGTTTTAAGATGTGTTAGGTCTTTGACTGAAGCATTAACATTAACTGTTTGTTTAAATCTAGAAATTATATTTTTAACTTCATTATCTATTATTTTATTGTACATTCTATTATTAATAGAATATTAAGTTACCCTTCTGGATTAACAAAGGGAAGTAAGGCAATAATTCGTGCTCTTTTAACTGCTGTGGTTAAATCTCTTTGTTGCTTAGCTGTTAATCCAGTAAGCCTTCTAGGTAAAATTTTTCCTCTATCTGTAATAAATTTCTTTAATAATTCTACGTCCTTATAATCAATAGGATCTCCAGGCTTTATGGGAGAAAGCTTTTGTTTGAATAGTGAATTAGTCATTTTTAAAAAGTGTATAAAAGGAAATAATTATTTGATTTCCCTATGAATCGTCATCTTATTTAATTCAGGGCAGAATTTTTTAAGTTCCAGTCTTTCAGTAGTGTTTCTACGATTTTTTTCTGTGGTGTATCTAGATACTCCTGCAGAACGCTTTTCTGAGCTAGGTACAGATCTAGACTCAGTACATTCTAAAGTGACCACTATTCTGGTGCCTTTTTTAGCCATACGAACTTAGCTCAATTTTTGTGAGTCTAGGGAACAAAGTACAATCTTACTAGGCTAAGCACCCTTTTTTATAAATTCATTCGATCACCTATGTTTAACTCCTGTAAGAGCAAATCATGAAGGTATCAGTCTCTTGGCTAAAAGATTATGTCGAATTTAGCAATGATATTGATGAATTGGCTGAAAAGCTTTCAATGACAGGCTTTGAAGTTGAATCATTAGAAGACTTATCAGCCCAAGCAAAAAATGTTGTTATTGGTTACGTAGAAGAAATCACACCTCATCCAAATGCCGAAAAGCTCAAGGTTTGTTCAGTAGATGTTGGTTTACCCAAAAAGTTAAGTATTGTTTGTGGTGCACCAAACGTAAAAGCCGGGTATCACGTCCTTGTGGCTAAGGTTGGAGCCTATTTATCATCAAAGTCATTAAAAATAAAATTATCTAATTTACGAGGCGTAGAAAGCGCAGGAATGATTTGTTCATTGGATGAATTAGGGATTGAAAGTTGTAATGAAGGTATAGAAATTCTTGAAGAAAATGAAACCAATATCCCTCCAATTGGTTCAAATGCTGTCGATTATCTTGGATTAAATGACACCATTATTGAATTAGCTATTACGGCTAACAGACCTGATGGTATGTCTTTGGCTGGCATAGCACGAGAAATATCAATACTAACAAATTCAAAATTAAGATTACCAACCTTAAATTTCAATAAAGACTTTGAAAAATTTGATCCACAAATAAAAGAAAAAGAAACGATAGGATCAGACTTTGTTTACTCACTTACATACATAGAGAATATAGACAATAATGGAAAGATAAATAAATCTATATCCAATAAATTAAATTCATTAAGACAAAATTGTATAAACCCTGTTGTGGACATAACAAATTTTTTAATGTTTGAGCAAGGCCAGCCACTACATGCCTTTGATGCAGATCTATTGGATAATATAGTTGGTAGAATAGTTATGCCAAATGATTTTGGTATTAGAAATGGTAGAGAGGGCGAATCATTTATTGCACTCGATAAAAAAGAATATAAATTAAATGAAAATATAAAGGTAATTACATGCGGCGATATTCCAATTGCAATAGCTGGGGTTATCGGAGGAAACAACAGTTCCGTAACTGCTAAAACTACAAGAGTTTGGTTGGAAGCAGCTGTATTTACTCCTACATCTGTTAGAAATAGTAGTAGAGAGATAGGACTCAGAACAGAGGCAAGCAGTAGATACGAAAAGGGTATATCACCTAATATGACAACTGCTGTATCTCTAAGAGCTAGTGATATTATTTCTTTGGAATTAGGTGGTAATATTAAATCGACTCATGTCAATAATGAATTTATTAGAAAAGATATTAGTATCAATCTTAGAATAGAAAAAATAAACAAGGTTCTAGGTAAATTGATTTACATAGATAATAATCAGTTAGATAAAAGTTCTAATACATACCGTTATCTTAATAAGGATGAGATTGAGCCTCTTCTCACAAAACTTGGCTGCCTAATTACGTCAACTTCTAGTGGTTGGGATGTACAAATTCCTCCTTATAGATCATCTGATTTAACTAGAGAAATTGATTTAATAGAAGAAATAGCAAGACTAATTGGATATGATAATTTTGATTCAAATATGCCAAATCCTCTTGAGCCAGGAGTACTAAAACCTGCAAATTTAGTTGAAAGACGTTTACGAAATTCCTTTATCCATAATGGTTTTCAGGAAGTAGTGACCTCATCACTTGTTGGTCCTGATAACACTGATGGAAATGCTGTAATAATCAAAAATCCATTATTATCAGAGACTAGTAGATTAAGAACAAATGTATGGGATGAACATCTTAAAATTCTTCAGAGAAATGTATCATTCGGAGCTGAAGGGTGTTGGATCTTTGAAATAGCAAAGACATACAAAAAAGATAAAGAAAGCTTTGTTGAAACAAATTTATTATCAGGAGCATTGACTGGAAATAAACGATTTAGTAAGTGGGGCTCAGCATCAAAACTAATATCTTTAGATTATTTTGAAGCAAGAGGAAAACTTAAGCAATGCCTTGAAGTTCTCGGAATTGAAACTATTGATAGGCAACTTATCGAAAAAGATTTCATGCATCCGGGTCGAACATCAGAATTGTTTGTTGAAGGAAAAAGTATCGGCTTCTTCGGACAAATACACCCTTCTCTATCCGAGAAATATGATCTGATTAAAGAAACATACTTATTTAATCTTGAGTTTGATTCATTGATTAAGGCCTCGACAAGGAAAACAAATTGGATAAGAATTTACAAGGATTACCCCACTGTTCCTTACATGGAAAGGGATATTGCGCTTATTCATTCAAGAAAATACAGTTCCTTAGAAATAATAAATCTAATAAAGAAATCTGGAAGACCACTTTTAGAGAAAGTGGAATTGATAGATCGTTACGAGGGATCCTCTATTCCCGAGGATTCAATTAGCCATGCTTTTAGAATAAAATACAGAGATCCTAAAAAAACACTAATAGAAGAGGATATAAATCCAATACACGAAAAAATAAGAACTGCTCTTAAAGAAAAATTAAATGCGGACCTCAGAAGCTAGTCTTGAGGATCTTACTCACGACTCACAATGAGTCCAGTATCAAGACTTAAAATAGACAAATTAGACGCTAATTTTCATTCCAAAAAATATTTTAACATTTAAAATATCTAGTCGATCATTTAACTTTTTTATCTTGATAAGAATTGCCTTATTATCGATAAATTTTAATTTTAAATTCGACAGGAAATTAAGAAATAAAAAGTAATGGTCTTATTGATCTCATTTAAGATTCAACTCTAGACCCGTAAATAGTCTCATCTAAGATTAATTAGAAAATTATAAATAAATTTCAGAACCAATTGCTGGCCAATCCAACTGCCAGGGATTTATGTGATGACTATGCTGCATAACTGTCTATTAAGCAGTTATGCACAGTAAAAAAGCTAGTCATATCAGGGCTAGAGAAACTAAAAAATCCGATTGGACAAAATATGGACATTTACAGGCGGAAGAGGCATATAGACTAGATTAAAACTGTTCAACAAAATCCAGAATATTCCTGCATTTTAAAATGCACTGGATGATGTCTAGTAATCTTGATTTGTTTTTCATACAGAAAACAATCAAATAATTTATTCGGCCGATTCAAATAGCCCATCACTGAATAAAAAAAGCAAAAAAAGAAGTCTTTCAAGTCTCATGTAAGTCGCGTAACTAGACTAGTTTTGAGACCAATCCGATACTTAGTAGAAGCTAATTTTTGTATAAATCTTTTAGTAATTGATAAGCCTCGTTTAATTTTCTCATATTTTCGTTTGATCCTCCAGCATCAGGGTGATTGGAAAGAGCTTTTTCTTTATACGCCTCTCGGATGAACGAAAGAGTCAGAGATGATCCTGCTTTTGTTGGTAAACCTAATAACTTCAAAGCACCATGAACAGTCATAGTTGACTCAAGTGTTTGGAAAGAAGTCACATTTTGACTACGTTTGAATTTATTCACAAACCTTCGGATAAGAGTGGGAATTCTATTTCTTAAGTTTTTAGTTGAAAAGGGGTCTTCAAGAGCACCCGCCAAGATGACAACATCATCAAAAGTTACTGAACCGATATTCCATTCACGACAATATGAATTAAGCATCTTACAAGCAGCATTCCAGGTAAAAGGTATGTTTTCTGTGCCATCGACATGGGGCCAGATATCTCTTGCAAGCCAAATCATTGATGCCTCGATAACACTTTCAGTCGGTTTTTGCCCATAAAGGTATATCCAATGTTTTTCTACAGCGTCTTTAGCTTTTATTAAATCATCAATATTAATTGTGGTTATTGAAGTGTCTTCCATATTTTTAAAAGTTTTGTCTTTACTCAAACTTTTTTTAAGGTTTGTCGTCTGTTTTCTTATAAAACCTGGTAATTCAATGCCTGTAGAGACAGTTCCCTTTTGATTTGTTTTTGCATTATTAGTTTTAACATCATTTACCGTTACATTTTTTATTTCAATATTTTTATTTCCTACTATCACTAATGCTTTTTCTTCTTTTTTACTATTTTCAATTCCACCTTGATCGCTTATAGAGTCATGATGGTCATTATGAGTAAAATCTAATTGTTCATTATCAATTACATCTTCATCTAAATCCTTAGGTAAAATAACTTGTAATAGTCTCTCGAAAACCTGTCCTCTTCTTCTGAATCCCCACTCTTTACGAAGGCGGTCGACGCCTTCTATGAGATCAATTGGTAAATCAATTGAAATTCTCTTAATATCTTTTTCTTCACCTTCCGCCACAAGATCATAATAACTATTCATATATTAATGGCCTTTTTATTTTCCACACACCTTTAGCTTTGAATTTATATAATTAAAATGATTATGAAATGAATATAATTATGGTGATATTGTTTAAAAACTAGGAAATAGCCACATCGATCAAGACTTATAAGTATTATTTAAAAAAATTAGTAAATTTAAATGGACTTTTGCACATCCTCCCAAAATTGGAACGAAAGAAAAAAATTTTTTCAAGCCAAGAAATTAAATTTTTTAATTTCTGTTAAAGAATCCTATGAAAGAAAACTTGCAGCTATTACTGCATCAATATCAAAGCTCGAAGAACAAATGAATACAAACAGTCAAGGTATTGAAAGCTAAATTAACTCTGATCTAGTTATTCAATTACATCTTTTAATATTTGTTCTGGACCAAACTTTATAAGTTGATCTACATCAGATCTTTTTGTTCCAAGAAAATATCCAGCAAAACCAAGAGCATTTATACTAAATCCATATGCACTATCTGTTTTACGCGTTATAAGCGCAATCCACTCTGGAGTAATAATCAAATTATACGGTTTTAAAGGTTTACTATCTACTTCAATATTACCTAAATTCATCTCATTAATCATAGATTTATATAAACTATATAGGTCATTTGAGCTTGAGTCTAATTTATTATTCCTTCGTTTAATTGAAACACAACAAGAAATCAGAGAGTTTTTAATATCGTTACTAATTAATGAGCAGAACCAATCATATCTAGGGCAAATACTCTCATTATTATGTCTTGGTAACAATTGAAAATGTCGATGAGGTTGACTTGCTCCAGCTTCCTTACTGCTATTAAAGAACCATAAACCAGTAGTATCATTATCAACATTTTTTATAGCATCGAAATCATCATTATCAAGCCATCCATTTTGGGGTTTCCATTTATTTGTTATTAACAACATATGTCCAATCTGTACTGGATATTTATTTAAAATTAATGTATGATTACTATGTATAGATTGTATTTCAAGCCTGGAATCCCAAGGAATAAATGGGTTTCTTTTTGGACCATATTCAATAAAATGCCTTGGGATAGGACTTAAAAGAAAACGTAATTCATAATCACAAAATAGCTTGCTTGTTTTATATTTTTTGGTTTCTAGAGGAATTACAGCCCCAGAATAAACAGCTTCTCGACTAATTTGAAGAGCTTTGGCCCATATAATTTGGCTCTTCACCTCAAATAGTCCTTTAATAAATAATCTAATGCAATTATATTATTAATATTCAAAAATATAAAGAATAATAAAAAGCTTAGTAACTAACCACTAATAATCAATTACCAAGTACTCGATGAACAAAATAAAGCTTCTTCAAATCATGCAATTTATGCCTATCAGGGGTTCCAAGGTTTGAAAGTTGATTTAGTTCTAGTTGAATGGTTTGGTGCTCTAGAGACGATTTATGGGCACCTACAGACCGATTTATTACTTACAAGATCTTTTTGAAAAATTATTGTACGAAAGTTCATAAAATCAAATTTACAAAAATCAAAAAGAAAAAAAGTCGTGAATAATCATTTGGTAATTAAATGAGCATAATCCCGAGATCAGTTGTACTGGAAAGGTTTTTGGTATACACAAAGACAATTCAAATTTATCAATTTGCAAAATAGTTTCAGATTATTAGCAAATAAGGTTGACGAAAGCAGGGGGGAAAGAGGTAAAACCTCTTTCAGTAATGTGTCCTCGATGGATTGGGACTTTTCTGAAGACGAAGCTTTTTTGGCTCTTTGCGATGCGTTTCGCGAGAGCGGGGAAACGTCTGCTATGGAATTTTTAGCAACAGGTGAAGGTGCTTTTCACTTTCAGGAATTAACTCAAAATGCTGCCGGGGAGGGGATTGATTTGAGTGACTCAGAATCAATGGCTGAGTTTCAGATGGAAGTATTAGAAACTATCGATGAAATGAATAACTAATTTTCTAAATTAGTTTATAAATTGAAGAAAATATTTAAATAATTTAAATACCAAAGTATTTAGCTACTGGATGTAATGCAACAATAGCTGTTGTACTTTGTTCAGGATGCAGTTGCTCACTTTCATCCATAGAGATATTAATTTTTTTAGCATCAAGCCATAACAATTGTTTTCTAGAATCAGAAACTTCAGGACAAGCTGGGTAGCCAAAAGAATAACGACATCCTCGATATTTAACATCTAAGATATCCTTTATATTATTTGGTTCACAGTCTTTAAATCCACATTCAATCCTAATTACAGAATGTATATATTCAGCAAGTGCTTCCGCTAGCTGGACTGTCAAACCATGAAAGAATAGATAATCTGAGTATGAATCCTGACTAAATAATTTATGGGAATATTCACTAGCTGATTCTCCCATTGTTACAGCTTGCATTGGCAAATAATCACTAGGCTGATTGTTATTTAAATCATTATAAAAATCTGCTATGCAAAATCTTTTTCCGGATCTTTGCCTAGGTAATAAAAAATTACCCAATAGACTTTGGTGATCTTTATCATATATATTTAAAGAATTACCATCTCTACCACAAGGGAAATACCCATAGACTAAAGAGGGTTTAATAAGCTTTTCATTGATTATTTTATTCATCCAGTAATCCAATTTCGGTTCTGCCTTCTCTAGTAAAAAATTCTTATAGTCGGATGCAGACATCTCCTTGGAACGTTTCATTTGCCATTGGCCTGCAAATAAAGCATTACGATCTAGGAAATTATAAACCTTAGCTATATCAATATCTTTTTCTAATAAAAACTTTGGGCCTATGAATGGCGGTTTAATAGGATCTATTTGAGGAATATTTTTTGATCTTGATTTATCTTCAATAGGATTTTCTTTTATTTTATTGATATTAATTTCCTGATGAGTATTTTTATTTTTATAATTACCAATAGTAATCCCCTCGGGAGCACCTTCTTTAAAACCCGAGAAATTATCCCAATTATTTAATTCCTTTGCCTTCATATATGAATCCATAAATTTTAAATCTGTAAAAGCATCTTTACCGTAAATAACCTTCCCTTTATAAACACTTGCACAATCTTGATTAACAAACTTTGGAGTCAAAGCTGCTCCTCCAAGAATAATAGGCACAGATATATCTTCTTCATTTAATGCTTTAAGATTATCTTTCATAAATGCAGTGGATTTAACTAGTAGTCCACTCATAGCAATACAATCAGCGTTATGCTCTTTCTGAGCATTAATTATTGAATTGACTTCTTGCTTAATTCCTAAATTAATAACTTCATAACCGTTATTAGATAAAATTATATCTACTAGATTTTTACCAATATCATGAACATCACCCTTAACTGTAGCGATAATAAATTTTCCTTTTGATTGATTAACCTCAGATTTATCCATGAAATCCTCTAAATACGAAACAGCAAATTTCATTGTTTCCGCAGATTGGAGAACAAAGGGTAATTGCATTTGACCCGACCCAAATAATTCACCAACTACTTTCATACCATCCAATAAATATTCATTAATTATTATCAAAGGTTTATATTTCTTTAATGCGAAATCAAGATTTGAATGTAAATTAGTTTTTTCACCATCAATAATATGATTCTTTAGTTTTTCTTCTATTGGTAATTTAATATCATCATTATTTGTACTTTTATTTAAAAGTGTCTTTGAATCTTCGAAATAACTAGTTAATGTTGTTAAAGGATCATATGTACATACTTTATTTTCAAATATTCTTCTATCATAAATAAGATCCATGCAGATTTTTATCTCTTCTTCACTTATTTTGTTTAGAGGTAAAATCTTGGACGGAGAAACAATTGCAGAATCAAGACCGGCCTTAATTGCTTCATCAAGAAAGATAGAATTAAGAACAATTCTTGCACTAGAAGATAAACCAAAACTTACATTTGAAATTCCAAGGATTAAATGAACTTCTGGATATTTATCTTTTATTAACTTAATTGCATTTATAGTTTCTAAACCATTCTTTCTATCTTCTTCTAATCCAGTTGAGATAGGTAATGCTAACGGATCATAAAAAAGTTCATAAGATTTTAATCCAGAATTAGTCGCATCCTTATATGCTCTTGTTGCTATTTCTGCTTTTTTATCAGCAGATCTAGCCATTCCATCTTCGTCAATTGTTCCAATCACTACCGCTGACCCGTAACTTTTAGCAAGATCAATAACTTTATAAAATCTATCTGGTCCATCCTCATAATTAGTAGAATTTAAAATACATTTTCCGCCAGCATGCTTTAACCCACTCTCCATTTTTTCATAATCTGTTGAATCAAGCATTAAAGGCAAATTAATATTATTTACAAGTCTTTTGACTAACATAGACATATCTTCGATACCATTTCTTCCAACAAAATCTACATTTACATCTAAAACATGAGCATTTTCCTTCAGTTGAGATTTTGCTATTCCAACAAGTCCGTCCCAATCCTCATCGTTTAGTAGTTCTCTTACTTTTTTAGATCCACTAGCATTTAATCTCTCACCTACGATCAAGAAAGAATTATCTTGCTCATAGGGAATAGACTCATATATTGATGATGCAGCTGGAATTATAGATCTTTCTTTTGAAAGAGAATCCAATCTTTGCTCAGAAGATAAAAGCTCTTTAGATAAATCTGAAAGTTGCTTAATATGTTCCGGTCTGGTTCCACAACAACCTCCTATTAGTTGAACTCCTAAATCATTAATAAAATGACTAAGTTGGAACTTAAGTTCCATTGGAGTTAATCGATAATGAGCCTTGCCACCAACATTTTCTGGAAGTCCTGCATTTGGTATACAACTTATATGAAATGGTGAATGTTGCGATAAATATTTAATATGATCTTTCATTTCTTCAGGGCCAGTTGCACAATTAAGGCCCAAAATATCAATGTTAAATGGCTCCAGTATTGTTGTAATAGAAGAAATATCACTACCAATAAGCATCTGGCCGGTGGTCTCCATGGTTACTGACACCATTAATGGAATTTTCTTTCCAGAACCAATAGCTTCATTTACGCTTTGCAGAGCAGCCTTGATTTGAAGGACATCTTGGCAAGTTTCAATAATAAAAAGATCAATTCCACCCTCAATTAGTGCTTTAGCTTGCTCAAGATAAGAATTTTTTAGCTCATCAAAACTGATATGACCTAGGGTTGGTAGTTTGGTTGTTGGTCCAATAGATCCAGCTACAAATCGTGGTTTCTCATCTGATTGATATTTATTTGCAACATTCCTTGCTATTTGTGCTGCTTTTAAATTGATCTCATAAGCTTTATTACCAATTCCATATTCATCTAGAACAATTGAAGTAGCACCAAATGTATTTGTTTCGATTACATCACAACCTGCATTTAAAAATGATTCATGTACTTTTTCGACGCTGGAGACTGATGTCAGTACAAGGTTTTCATTACAACCCTCTAATGAAGCTCCGCCATAGTCTTCTGCATTAAGTTGTTGATCTTGCAGAGACGTGCCTGTGGCGCCATCAAAGACTAATATCGGTCTCTTTTCAGAGTTGAGATAACCTAAAAAATCAGTCATAAATTATATATTTAACTTATTAGAATGAAAATCATTAATTTAAATAAGTTATATAATCTTATTTTAATCTATATGTACACGTTTGACCCAATTTTCATATTCAGGAACTAAACCTTCTGTAATTTTAGTCAACTTCGTTCTTAATGAATTCATTATTGGCATCTCTTTGCTCATTGATGTGGTTTCAATCATTTTTATAGGGGTAATTTTTGCCGCAGTTCCTGTAAGGAATACTTCATCAGATATAAACAATTCTGTTTTATCAACTGGTCTTTCTATAACTTTTAAACCATCTTTTTTTGCCAGTTCTATAACACTTGAACGAGTTATACCTTCAAGAATATCTTGATCAACACCAGGTGTAATTAATTCACCATTACGTACTATAAAAATGTTCATACCACTTGCTTCACTGATTTTTCCCTGACTATTTAATAATAGTGCTTCATCAAATCCACTTTTTACTGCTTCAGTTTTGGCTAAGGAGCTAGTGATATAAGCTCCACTAATTTTACCTCTTAATGGAAGTGAGTTGTCTTGCTGACGAGTCCAGCTACTAACGCGACAAGTAACCCCATCTGGTGACAGATAATCACCTAGTTCTATTCCATAAATAAAGAAATTAGTTTCTATATTATGTAACCTTGGTGCAATTCCTAAGTCACTAGTATATACAAATGGTCTGATGTAAACAGGTTGAGTCGGTTTGTTTTTAACAAGAAATGTTTCAAGAGACTTTAATACAAAATCCTCATCTAATTCAGTCATCAAAAATCTAGCACTTTGACATAATCTTTTTGCGTGTTTGTCTGCTCTAAATAATAAAAATGATTTACTATTATTTGGATCAGGAATAGCCCGCATTCCTCCAAAAGCTGCAGTTCCATAATGAAGTGCATGAGTAGCTATAGATAGCTTCGCCTCATCAAATGGTATACATTGCCCTTCAAACCAAGCAAATGGAAGAAAATTATGCATTATTAGTTCCAGCTAAGATGAAAACAATCAGCATTTCAGTTTTTACTGCTCTTATTACACATAATAAATGAATGCATAGAATTTCCACCCTTCCAGGGAATGAACCTCAAGAAGAAAATACATTTATCGAACAGCCATCAGCTCCAGTTGTCTTCCTAACTAGCGCTACAACTGATATAACCTGTTTATCTACAGTATTAAAGCTCCCTGAAAACAATAAGTGGAAAAATAAAATAAGAGCATTACCCATATCTTATTTATCATCAAATGCATCAATTGATCATTATATAACTAATACATGTAATACAGCTGAAATTATTCTTGTTAGATTTTTAGGGTCAAGATCATACTGGTCTTATGGCTTTGAACAATTAGGTTTATGGCAATTAGAGAAACCAAATAGACATCTGATAGTAGTCTCTGGAATTGAAAGTACAGCAAATGATGTTCAAGAAATTAGTAGCCTAAATCAAGAGAAAGTTGATTTAATTCAAACACTTTTAAATCAAGGAGGTATAAAAAATTATAATAATATGCTTCAAACCTTAGAGAAAATAATTAATTTTAAAGAAATTAATTTAAATTCAGATTTAATTGAATATCATCAAGAGTTAATAAAATGGAAATGGAAAAATAATGGTAATCCATCTATTGCTGTATTTCTCTATAAATCACTTTTACAATCGGGTAATACAGAGTTAGCTGATAAAATAAATGATATATCTAATAAATATAACTTAAATGCCAAAATAATATGGATTACAAGTTTTAAATCTAAAAATATAGAGAATCAAATAATAAGTTTATTAGAGAAAGAGAACATAAAAGCAATAATAACTACAACCTCATTTTCATCAGTTGAATATAAGCATGATGATGTGAAGAAAAACTTGTGGGACAGATTAGATATACCTGTATATCAATTACTAATATCTAGCTCATCTATAACTGAGTGGAAAGAATCTACAGTAGGTCTTAACCCCATTGACTTATCAATTCAAGTTGTTTTACCAGAAGTGGATGGTCGAATATGTACAATACCAGTTGCATTTAAAAACCTGTCTTATACAGATAATGAATTATCAATTGCTGTATATAAAACAGAGCCATATGATAAACATATTGAATGGTGCATAAAATATATAAAAAATCTAACTTATCTACAACAAACGAATAATTCAAATAAAAAGATAGCTCTCGTGATAGCAAACTACCCAGTAAAAGACTCAAGAATTGCGAATGGAGTTGGTTTAGATACACCCGAAAGCCTATTAAATATTTTGAACTGGCTTAAAGACGAGGGATATAATCTAGGGAATGAAGATATTCCTGATAATAGTAAAGAATTAATTAACCTTCTATTAAGTCATAGGACAAATTCTGAAGAGACAATCTCAAATGAACCTCAATCATATTTAAATATTCAAGATTATTTAAATTATTGGAAAGATCTCGACTCTAACGTTAAAGAAAAGATATCAAATCGATGGGGAGACCCACTTGATTCATTTCAATTAGAAAAGTCTGGCTTTCCTATTAATGGAATAAACTTTGGAAATATAACAATTTTAATTCAGTCAAATAGGGGTTATGAGAGCGATAATTTATCTGATTTACACTCGCCCGACTTACCTCCTACACATAAATATATTGCACAATATTGTTGGCTATATAATACATTTAAAGCGAATGCAATTGTACATCTGGGTAAACATGGAAGTTTGGAATGGTTACCAGGAAAAGGGGTTGGTTTAGGTCATAATTGTTTCCCATTTATTCTTTGTCCTCCTATTCCAAATATATATCCATTTATTGTAAATGATCCTGGCGAAGGCTCCCAAGCTAAAAGGAGAACACATGCAATCATTATAGATCATTTAACCCCACCACTATCTCATGCCGGTAGTTTTAATGACCTACTAATAATTGAAAATTTAATTGATGAATATTATGAATCTAAATTAATTAACGATAATAGAAATGAATTATTAGAAAAAAAGATACTAGATCTTTTAATTAAAAATTCATGGCCAGGCATTGAATCAAATAAATTAAAAGCAGAAAAAGATAAGTTAATTATACAAGATCTAATTGATAATGCAGAGAGTTATTTATGTGAAATTAAGAATTCTCAAATTAGAACTGGTCTTCATGTGTTTGGAGTTAATCAGAGTATAGATAAATTATTAGAATTAACACTCACAATTTCTAATGTACCTACAGGAAAAATTCTCGGTCTTACAC
This sequence comes from Prochlorococcus sp. MIT2304, assembly GCF_059772405.1. Classification (NCBI taxonomy): domain Bacteria; kingdom Bacillati; phylum Cyanobacteriota; class Cyanophyceae; order Synechococcales; family Prochlorococcaceae; genus Prochlorococcus; species Prochlorococcus sp. MIT2304. Next base: position 322,910 of record NZ_CM186286.1, on the reverse strand, counting down.
AGGGTTTAGCAGAAGATTTAGGTTTTACGTTCGACCCTTGGAGTGACGAAGAGAGTAAAAACTTAAACCAAGTTGACATTGATTTATTTAAAGAGTATACAGATATTAATGCTAGGAAAGTCGGTAAAGTAGTTGAATGGTTGAATGATATCGGGAAATATATAATAGAGTTTCATTGTTTTAAAATACTTAATTACAAGATTAAATCAAAAAAGAAGATAAAACTAAATAGTAAAATTTTAAATTACCTAGATCTCGAAAAACCGAATATTTTTATAAATCATTTACTAAATAATATTTTACCCAAACTATTAAATAGTTCAGTTAACGAAAAAATAAATTTTCTCGAGGCTTTAGACGGTAAAAGAATTTCTAGCGGTCCTTCTGGGGCGCCTACAAGAGGGAAATTAGAAGTTTTACCCACAGGCAAGAATTTCTTTTCTGTTGATATAAGAGCAATACCAACTGAAACAGCTTGGGACTTAGGGAAAAGAAGTGCTGAACAAATAATGGAACTTTACCTACAAGAAAATGGTGAACACCTTTCACACCTTGCTATTTCAATTTGGGGTACTTCAACAATGAGAAATGGTGGAGAAGATATTTGTCAGCTTTTTGCTCTCATGGGTTTAAGACCAATATGGGACGGAACTTTAAGAAGAGTAGTTGACGTTGAGGTCATTCCCCTAAGTGTATTGAACAGACCAAGAGTAGACGTAACATTAAGAATTTCTGGTTTATTCAGGGATGCATTTCCACAGATAATTGAATTGATTCGAAGAGGTCAAAATCTTATTGGAAATTTAAAAGAATCCTCTTCTAATAATCCACTTGCTGAGTCATACAGAAATGGAAATACAAAATCAAGAATATATGGATCTGCCCCCGGATCATACGGAGCAGGATTACAAGAAATAATCAATAGTGGATCTTGGGAGAATCAATCAGAACTCGCTGATGCTTTTATCGAATGGAGTAAATGGAGATATGAAGGTTCAAGTAAAATCATAAAAGACAAAGATGGATTAGAAAGTAATTTATCAAAGGTAAAAGTAGTACTGCATAGTCAGGACAATAGAGAACACGATATACTTGATTCAGATGATTACTATCAATTTCAGGGTGGGTTAATTTCCGCGATTAAAAAAACTAGTGGAACAAATCCTCAAGCCTATTTTGCAGATAATTCAAGGTATCAACGGCCAAGAATTCACAAACTCTCAAAAGAAATTGATAAAGTCGTTCGTAGCAGATTATTAAACCCTAAATGGATAGAGGGGATTAAAAAACATGGATATAAAGGAGCTTTTGAAATGTCAGCTAGCCTTGACTATTTATTCTCTTATGATGCAACAACAAACTTAGTTCCTAATTGGTGTTATCAATCTATAGTGAATAATTGGTTAATGAATAATAATACGAAAAATTTTATTAGTGAAAACAATCCTTGGGCCTTAAGAGATATCGCTGAAAGATTACTAGAGGCCTCTAACAGAAAACTTTGGACAAATGCAACTATTGAAGAAATATCATCTATAAAAAAAATTCTATCAGATATAGATAGTAAAATTGAAACCTATTCGTCTAGTAATAATTTATAAATTATTTAACGCCTAAGAAGAGATAGTCCGTGGCTATCGGTACCACACGTTGATAATAATGAATAGGAGTTTGCACAATCAAATATTTTATCGCAGACAAATTCCGATGGGATCCAATCATGCGCTCTTTCGTAGTTATACCAGGTTTCAACACCATCAAAATTTAGTTTTGATGCTTCGTTAATCAGTAGATCAAATGGAAGCCTATATCTAGCAGGATGAGCTAACACAGCAATTCCATTAGCTTTATGAATCGAATCAACTACAGTCGAAGCTAATAATTCATTTCCAATAGCAGACTTATGGTCAACATAAGGTAATAAGTATTTTGATTTATGATCAAAACCAAGACCTAAAACATGAACTAAACAACCCCTTAACAGACAAGTAATTTCAATTCCAGTCCAAAGTTTAGGGAAATTAGATCTACCTTTATATATAGAATCGTTAGATTTACTTAATTCAATATATGCATCAACTGAATGATGATCTGTAATTGCATAATGATCAATATTTAGTTCAATTGCTTGTTTATAAATTTCTATAGCAGTTAAGCTTCCATCACTATATGTTGAATGCAAATGAAAGTTAATTGAATTTGGACAACTATATTTAGTAATTGATTTAATTATTTTAATTAACTTATGCTTATCAAAATTAGACATATTAATTAAATCAAAATTTGGATACTGATTCAATCAATTCATCAACCTTTTTAAAATCTGTTAATTCATAAACTTGCGAGATATCCTTTGGTCCATTTGTAATAACCATTATGAATAATATTGCTAATTTATTTGCACAATCTAGACTAGGGTAATCTAGTCTCCCAGCAAAAACCCCTTTTATGGTTGGTTCCCATTGTACTTTTTTAAGAAATTTTATAATATAAGGATTAGTTTCTGGTGTGTTTTTTTCGGGTTTCCGGGCAGTAAGATTTAATGAAAAGAAGGCAGTCTTTTTTTTCTCTAATGTTTCTTTATTGGTATTAATAAACTCATAAACATTCTTGCGATGATAACCATATCTTACACTCGCTCCAAGAACGATTTCGCTAAAATCTGACAAGTTAAATTTATCGGATTCCTCAAGAGAAGAAATTGTTATATCCTTATCTTTATTAAGTTTGTCTGACATATATTCACATATGTGTTTTGTATGTCCGTCAACGGTTGAATATAAAATTAAAAGTTTAGACTTTTCTTCAGTCACGGTTAGTTTTTGATACTTGCATACATTTTACTTCTAATTTTCAATAAAAACCTGAATTATCAATTTCTATGAATTATTGATAGTATATCAATAATGATTAACTATCTTTGATTCGTTATAATTTATCGATAAATTAATCATTTTCGTCTGGATGAAAATATTTTCGGATAACACCAGCAGTAGATGACCCTAATCCTGGTGTTGATGAAAGTTCAGAAAGAGATGCCATTTGGATAGCCTCAATTGATCTAAAATGCTCCAATAACAATTTGATTCTTTGTGGTCCCAATCCTGGTATCTCATTTAATTGAGAACGTTTCATACGTTGACTTCTTTTTTGTCTGTGAAAGGTAATTGCAAACCTATGAGCTTCATCTCTAATTCTTCTTAACAAAAGCATTCCAGGTTGATTAGGGTCAGTGTCTAATGATTGCTTAACATTTGGAATAAATATCTCTTCTTTCTTCTTGGCTAAAGATATGAGATTTATATTTTGATCTAGATTCAAATCTTCTAAAGCCTCTAATACCGAACTTAATTGCCCTTTACCTCCATCTATTACAACTAAATCAGGCCAATCATTTAAATTATCCTTGTCTAAAACACTAGATTCATTACTTGATAGATTATTCATATCACCTCCATCATCTTTATAACGAGCCCATCTTTTAAATCTCCTAGTAATAACTTCAGCCATTGATTCGAAATCGTCACTATGTCCTAGTTTTATATTTGAACTTTTAATTTTATATTTTCTGTAATGTTGTCTAGCCGCAATACCATCAATAAATACTACCTGAGAAGCGACAGCATCACTACCTTGTATATGACTAATATCGTAACATTCAATTCTTTTTGGAATTTTTACTAACTCAAGAATATTGGTCAAATCGTCAAGCTCAAGTAAATTTTTATCATGAGATTGTCTAATTCTTTGTAACTCCATATTTGCATTCTTTTCTACTAATTTTATAATTTCCGCCTTCTTAGATCTTTTTGGGATTGTTATGTTAACTTTTTGCTTTTTTAATTCACTTAGCCAATCCGATATTATATCTGTATTTTGTAATTGATGTTGAACTAATATTTCAGAAGGTATTTCAATCGGATCAACATTTGAGTAATGATTTTCTACAACTTTTTGAAGTATTTGAGAAGTACTGAGATTATTATTATCTGAGAAATATCCAAGTCTTCCAATTAATTTTCCTGAGCGCATTTGAAAAATTTGAATAGAGGATATATTCTCTTCTGATGCCAATGCGATTATATCTCTGCATACAGATGAATCAGGAATAATCATCTTTTGAGATTCATACAATCTATCTATACCCTTTAGCTGATCTCTGACAGATCCAGCTTCTTCAAACTTCAATGACTCTGAAAAAGAATGCATCTGTTTTTCTAATAATAGTCTCAATTCTTCAGTTCTCCCTTGAAATATCATTTCAACACGTTTTAGTGTATTTTTATAATCTTCTGAACTTATTTCTTCTTGACAAACGCCTGGACATCTTCCAATTGAATAGTTAAGACACGTTCTATCTTTGTAAAGTGGTATTCTTCTTTGTCTAAGAGGAAACAGTTTTTTTATACTAAAAAGGGTCTGTCTAAGTAAATAAACATCAACGTATGGACCATAATATTTATCTTTTTTCTGTCTTTCCCTTCTTTTCCTAGTTAAAAATATTCTTGGATATTTATCACCCCAGGTTATACAAATATAGGGATATTTCTTATCATCTTTTAATAGAACATTAAAATAGGGTTGATTAGATTTTATTAAATTTGATTCTAGAGTTAAAGCTTCACTTTCGGTATCAGTAACTATCAACTCAATATCTACAACTTGCCTAACCATTAAAGATATTCTTGGACTCAATTCATCACTTGCTCGAAAATAACTTCTAACTCTATTTCTTAACTTTTTTGACTTACCAACATATAACAATCTGTCCTCACGATCTTTCATCAAATAACAACCAGGATCGTTTGGTATATCCTTCAAAAAATTCGATAGTCTTGACTTGTCCTTAATTAACGGCGTTAATTCCACCGATCATGTCTCGTTAAATTAGCCGCCATAGTTCCAACCTGTACTCGCTAAATTTAAAGCAGATCCATCTTTATTCAACACTGCACTCTTTACTTCAGCGACAAAGACTGTATGGTCGCCGTGTTCTACGCCCGAAATAACTTCACATTCAACTCCACCTATTACATCCTCGATTAACGGCATACCAAACTCTCCATAAGTGAATTTACAAGCTTCAAATCGTCCCCCTAATCCTTTTTGTGGCTTAAAGAACACAGCTGCTAGATCCTTTTGATCTTCTCTCAAAACATTTAGAGAAAACATCTTCGTTCTTTGAATAATTCCATGACTGGATCCATCAGCGCGAACAGCCATTACAACTAAAGGAGGCGTAAATGATCCTTGGGTTACCCAACTAGCAGTAAAACCATTTATTTCATCTCCTTCTCTTACCGCACATATAAATAATCCATGAGGGATTTTGCGCAAAAGAACTTTTTTGGCATCCTGATTAAGAGTCATGCGCTTTGATACGTTTATAGATATGTGATTCTAAGAAAGAAATGGACTTTTTTAAAGTTAAAAAACCATGAAGGCGCTTTATCCCGGTAGTTTCGACCCGTTAACCTTTGGGCACCTTGATCTAATTCAAAGAGGAAGTGATTTATTTGGAGAAGTTCTCATTGCGGTTTTGGAAAATCCTTCAAAAAAGGCAACCTTCTCATGCGAGAGGAGAATAGAGCAGATTAATGATGCCACCAGAGATATACCAGGTTGTAGAACAATAGCTTTTAAAGGTCTAACTGTGGATTGTGCTAAAGAACATAATGCTCACCTTATTTTAAGAGGCTTAAGAGCTATGAGTGATTTTGAATATGAATTACAGGTAGCTCATACAAATAGATCTTTAAATAGTAAATACGAAACAATTTTCCTCGCGACAGAAACACATCATAGTTTTTTAAGTAGTTCTGTAGTCAAAGAAGTCGCAAGATTTGGTGGCGAGATTCGCCACATGGTTCCTGAGTTTATAGCCAAAGATCTAATGGCACTAAATACTAATTAACTACAATCTTCAGTATTATCTACTATTGATAAAATTTTCATTATATGTTTAGTTGAATCATCCATATTGTTAACTATAATACTAAAAATTTTACCCTCACCTAATATAAGACCGGAAAAAGATCTAACGTTATTTAGTCTTCCAGATTTAGCCAAAATTCTACCTTTAAGGCTTATTGGAGCACTTAAATTAGATAATGAGCCCCTAACACCTAAAATTGAAAAAGACGAGAAATAATAGTCAGAAAATCTATTAAGCTTCATTCTTCTCAAAAACTGAGATAAACCATAGGTAGTTACTCTATTTTTTCTTGATAAACCACTGGCATCTGCAAAGATAAAATTATCAGAATTAAAGTTTTGATCTGCTATCCAATTACTGTATTTTATATTAGGAAAATCATGGGACCAGTTATTTAATGCATGTCTGAAAATAACTTCAGCAGTAAAATTATGGCTCTCTGAGTTAACAAGATTTAGTAAAATAAATAAAGGAGCAGAATTGATAACGTTAATCGTTGAAATATAATCAATAGGATAGTCTTCACTTACGACTTTTACAAAATATCTTTTAGATAAATCTTTTTTTCTTAAAGCAGTCTCTAACTCATAAACAAAATTATCAATTGGATTAATTAAAGAGTTAATACTTGAATTACTAGCTATTGAATATTTAGTTATAGGTGCTCCATATTCTTCTTTTCGATCGGCATATGACCAGCTAGAAGGCCACCAATTTTTTTTATTGCTACCTTTAATAATTATTGGATATTTGAAATTAGGATTAGAAAGAATATTATTAAGATCGATAATCAACTCCTCTAAATGACTTGTTTCGAAATCTGGATCACCAGATGCCTCAATAAAAAAGCTGCCATCATTTATCTCTTTTAAAGTTGTATTAAGAGTATACTGAGGTCCTAATATATCTAAAGAGAAAGCACTTGAAAGAATCTTCTGATTAGAAGCAGGGATCCTAGGTATTTTGCCATTAATATCTGCAATAAAGTCGCCAGATTCATTCAAAATACTAATACTGATTTTAGAATTAAAATTATAAGTATAATCAACCAATTTATTTTGCAAAGGCTCACATATATTTATCTTTTCAGGGCTTAAAGAATAAATATTTACCCTTTGTCTAATGTATAAAAATAATGAAAAGATATTACCATTAATTATATTCGCTGATAATAAAATCAAGCTACTATATAAACAAATCTTTTTAATCATCCCGTTATAGATTAAGGATTATAGTTTCATCGTCAGGACGCTTATCGAATGATTTCACAAAAGAATAACCATTAGGATTTAATTTGAAAAGTTCCCAGTTATTAGGAAATTTCTTTAACAACGCTCCCATAGATAATGGTTGAACAAAATAAAGAACTTTCCATTTTTCAGCAAATCTTTTTCTCATCTCCCTACCTACACTTCCGATTCCTACAATGGGATCTTCCAATTTACCATTTATCATAATAACGGTTGTATTTGTATGCGAACATACCTCCTCAAACATCTCAATATCATATGGTTGAGGGGAACAGACTATTAATACTGAATTCAGATAATCTGTAGAATTAATAAACTCCTTAAATGTAAAAATCTTATTCGCTAGGCCGGGGTTATCCCTTTTAGCAAGAGCCGCTCCACCAGCATCGGCCCACAATAAAATATTATCGAATTTGAATTCAGTTAGTTTATCGGACAAACGAAAGATAATTGGATTGATTCTTAATCCTTCAAATTTAAGGTTAATAGAAAGAAAAGATTGTTCAGAATTAGATAAAAAATAACTTTGAATTGATTCATATATATTTGATTCTGCTTCTTTAAGATCTGAGGGTAGCTTATTGATCATTTGATAATCATTGCTTTTCGAGTTCTAAAGATTGCAATGATTCATATATTATATTTGAAACTGAATTAATATCATAATTTGAAATCCATGGACCAACAGTTATTCTCAATCCGGATTCTTGAAGTGATTTATCAACATTAATTGCTACCAATATAGGATTAGGTCCTTGACTAGATGAAGAGCAAGCACTACCACTACTTGTATAAACGCCATGTTGTGACAATAATCGAACCATTTCTCTACCTTTAATCGGTATCATTGATTTTGTATGACAGAGAAATGAAATATTATTAGGTAGTCGTTCTTTATGAGGCCCAATAAAAGTAAGTTGTTTATTCTTAACTAGATTTTTTTTTAACAGAGCAGTCATTTTGGAAACATTATTCTCAGGGAATAATGTTTGATTATCATTAACCTCTATGTATCCATTTAGCAGGTCAATTGCTGTAGAAAACCCTGCGATAAGGGGAACCGATTCAGTACCAGATCTTATAGAGCCACTCTTAAATCCATATGAAAGATCATTCATTAATAAATCTCGAACACCCTTTCGCAAAATCAATAAGCCAATACCTTTAGGTCCTTGAAGTTTATGTGCAGAAGCACTAAGCATATCAACATTTAAATTACCCCAATCAATTAGTCCACTTGGGAGAACCTGTGTTGCATCAGTATGAAAAAGTATATTTCGTTTTTTACATTCCATACCTATGAGATTTATGGGCTGAATTGACCCAATTTCACTTTGGCCCCAGATTATCGAAACCAATTTTGTTGGAGGAGATAACATCTCCTCCAACAAATCTAAGTCAATAATTCCATAACGATCTACAGGCCAGTATTTAATATCCCAGCCATCATTAAGTAATTGTTTGGCGATTAAGTTAATCGAAGGGTGTTCAACGCTACTTATAACAAGTCTTCCCTTATTAAGATTATTAGATACAACTTTTAGAGAAAGATAATTTGACTCAGTTGCCCCAGATGTAAAAAAAATATCGTCAGGTGAAGCTTGTAATTTATTAGCTATTGATAATCTAGATCTTTCCAAAATCTCACTTGCAATAATACCAACTTTATGGATACTTGATGGATTCCCCCAGCATTCCAATTGAATATCCTTTAGTTTATTAATAACATCTATATGTGGCGGAGTGGTCGCTGATGCATCGAGATAAATATTATTCATATTGATGAGAAATTAAATATCAATCTCTCCACTAAATACCTTTAATGCAGGGCCATTCATTAAGACTGGCCCGGTTTGATTGGGCCAGTCAATCTCTAATTTACCGCCAGGTAAATAAACGTTAGCGTTGTTAAAAGTTTTACCTAGCTTAGATGTTACGACCAGACACGCGCACGCTCCTGTGCCACATGCTAATGTTGGACCGCAACCCCTTTCCCATACTTTAACTTTAATATTTGATTTATCAATTAATTCAATAAAGTGAACATTCGTATCGTTGGGAAATGTATTGTGTTTTTCAAGATATTCCCCCCACTCTTCAAATGGTATCTCATCAATGTTATTAACAAATACTATCATATGAGGATTACCCATGCTAGCAGCATAAATATTTAATTTTTGATCATTTATAGTAATCTTTCCATTAGGAACTTTTAAATTATTCATTAACAATTTTGTAGGTATATCTTCGGGGGAAAGGATAGGTTCTCCCATATTTACTTTAATATTTTTATTAACATCAATAGAGGTAAGTATAGGACCGGCTTTAGTTTCAATTTTGATCTCAGACATCTCATTAATTTCATTATTATCGTTTAAGAAAGCAATCAAGCATCTTATACCATTGCCACACATTTCTGGCTCAGAACCATCAGAATTAAATATCCGCATTCTAACAAAACATTCATCTTTGGATTCTAATATAAGAATAATGCCGTCAGCTCCAATGCCAAAATTTCTATTACATAGATGTTCAATAAAGTTATCCTTATTTTCAGTAAAGAAATTATCTAAATTATTACCACGTGCATCAAAGATAATAAAATCATTACCTAGTCCTTGATATTTTGAGAAATTATTTTTCATGATTTAATGTTTGTTTTACTATGTTCTTAGTAAATTAAGCTTTCTTGGTAGTAATTTCAGAACTATTCGCATATTGGGCATCAATTTATGAGAATATTATCTGATTGGCAAATCAACTACTGAAGGAGATCTTCCTTGAATAATACTACTTCAGAGATTATCGACCAGCGTTACGAGCCACGTAATGTGGAGGGGTATTGGCAAAAAGAGTGGGCTAATCAAGGGATTTATAAAACAAAAACGGATGTAAACAAAGACAATACCTTTTATGCATTGTCTATGTTTCCTTACCCTTCAGGTTCTTTACACATGGGGCATGTGAGGAATTATGTCATTACGGATGTACTAGCTAGATATAAAAGGATGCAAGGTTATCACGTTCTTCATCCAATGGGATGGGATGCATTCGGTCTACCGGCTGAAAATGCAGCAATAGAAAGAGAAACAAGTCCATCTGCCTGGACAGATAAAAATATTTCACAAATGAAAGATCAATTAGATCGACTTGGATTATCAATAGATTGGTCTAAAGAAGTTACTACTTGCAAAGAAGATTATTATAAATGGACTCAATATATATTTAATCAATTACATAAAAATAATCTTGCCTATCAAAAAAAAGCGACAGTAAATTGGGATCCAATTGATCAAACCGTGCTTGCTAATGAACAAGTAGATACTGATGGTAAATCTTGGAGATCTGGAGCAAAAGTTGAGAAAAAAGAATTAAATCAGTGGTTTTTAAGAATTACTAGTTTTGCCGAAGATTTAAATAATGATTTAGTTAAGCTTAATGACTGGCCAGAAAGAGTCAGGGTTATGCAAAAAAATTGGATTGGCAAATCAATCGGCGCGGAAATAACATTTGATATAAAAAATCATTCTCAAAAAATAACCGCTTTTACCACAAGGATCGATACAATCTATGGAGTAAGTTATCTTGTCTTAGCATCAAATCATCCAATAATTGATCAATTAATAAGTGATAAAGATATTGATAAATTAATAGAATTCAGACAAAAACAAGAAAAGTTAAGTGATCTAGAACGTAATTCAGATAGTAGACAAAAACTTGGAATGTATTTAGGAAAAAATGCAGTAAATCCAGCAAATAATAAAGAGATCCCTATTTGGATTGGCGATTATGTGATTATGGAATATGGGACTGGAGCTGTCATGGGCGTTCCAGCACATGATAGTAGAGATTATAAGTTTGCTAAATCCTATAATTTACCAATTAATTATGTAATTAAGCCCAATAATGATCAAGATGATAATTATTTAAATGCTGAGTATGTAGATAAGGGAATAATGATAAATTCTGATATATTTAATGGGATTGAATCTGATATTGCAAAAGCAAAAATACTTGAATTAGGATCCAATGCCCATTGGGCAAAATCAAAAATTACTTATAAGTTAAGGGATTGGCTTATATCTAGACAAAGATATTGGGGTTGCCCAATTCCGATTATTAATTGCAAGAAGTGTGGTCAAGTAAGAGTACCTGACAAAGATCTACCTGTTTCTCTTCCTGTTGATATAAAATTAACTGGTAAAGGCAACTCACCTCTAACTAAAAAAACAGAATGGATAAATACTTTTTGTCCAAAATGTGGACTTAAAGCAAAAAGAGAAACTGATACGATGGATACTTTTATGTGTTCATCATGGTACTTTCTTAGATATATAAACCCCGAGAATGAGGAAGATCCATTTATAAAAAGTGAAATAGATAAATGGCTCCCAGTTAAACAATACGTTGGTGGTATTGAACACGCAATTCTTCATTTACTTTATTCAAGATTTTTAACCAAAGCTCTAAAAAGCTGTGGATTATTAAATATTGATGAACCCTTTAAGAAACTATTAACTCAGGGTATGGTCCAAGCTGTTACTTTTAAAAATCCAAAAAATAATAAATATTTTTCAAAAGATCAAATCAAAGATATGAATGACCCTAAAGACCCAATTACTGGAGAAAATATTGAAATTATCTATGAAAAGATGTCAAAGTCAAAATATAATGGTGTAGACCCATCATTGGTCATAGACAAATACGGTGCTGACACAGCCAGAATGTTTATTCTTTTTAAGGCTCCTCCTGAAAAAGATTTAGAATGGGATGACTCAGATGTAGAGGGACAATATAGATTTATACAGAGACTCTGGAAATTTGTTGTTAATACTTTAGAACTAACAAAAACTAATTCAAGATTAAAGATAGAAAAAGAAAAGTCAAAAGATGATGAGGCTTTACGTTTAATTAATATTGCTATTAAAGAAATTACTGATGATCTAGACAACCTTCAATTTAACACAGCAATATCTGAACTTATGAAAGCTGTGAATGGCCTAAGTTCAATAGTTAATTACTGTAGTAATGAAACTCTAAATAATGTTATTTCAATGTTAGTTAGAATAACCTCTCCATTTTCTCCTCATATTGCAGAGGAGCTTTGGAAGACAATAGGAAATACTCAAAGTATTCATCTTCAGTCATGGCCAAAATTCGATGAAGGTGCAATTGAACAAGATACTTTTAGATTAATGATTCAAATTAATGGAAAAGTTAGAGGATCAATCGATGCAAGTAAAAATCTATCTAAAGACGAATTAGGGGATATAGCTATTAAAAGTGAGGCCGCTCAAAAATGGATAGATGGAAATGAACCAAAACGAATAATTGTTGTTCCGAATAAACTAGTAAATATAGTTATTTAGAAATCAATTTTTCGAAATAGTTAAATGATCTGGATTTGATTGATTTCCATTTATTAAATAGTGATCTGAATTTTCCGAAAGTTTCCTCAGAATTAAATAAATCGACTCAGTTGAGTCAGTTGACAATGCATCATTAATTTGACTTACAGTTCTTTCCTTTCCATCTTCCAAAAGCTCCTGAATTTCTTTTTGTAGATTAATTATGCTTGTAGCGGCTTTTTTCCCAGATTCAACACCTGGTTGATTGTAAGCATTAACATTAATCAGTTCTGCATATAAACTTACTGCTCGCTCAAATAAAGCAATTAAAGCCCCAAGACTAGATTCATCAAATGATTTAAATGTGATTGTCAGATTCTGTCTGCCCCCTTCTGTTAATGCTGATCGAGTTCCATGAAGAAAGCCTGACAAATAGTCTCCTGGTTGTTTATTTTTTACTTCTACTATCTCAGATGGATCGTGTAGAATCTCAATAAAATTAACAAAGAAATTATCAACACCATCTCTTAATTGCTGCACATATGCATGCTGATCTGTAGAACCTTTATTTCCATAAACTGCGATACCTTGATTAACTTGTTTACCATCTCTATCTAACTTCTTGCCTAAAGATTCCATTACTAATTGTTGAAGATATCTACTGAAAACTTCTAACCTGTCTCTATATGGAAGCACAACCATATCTCTTAAACCCTTTCCATTTCCGGATTTGTACCAAGCTAAGGATAAAAGTCCTGCTGGATTATTTTTAATGTCTTTTTCTCTCGTTAGAGCATCCATTTGAGATGCACCATCTAAAAACTTGTTTATGTCAGCGCCAATTAGGACGGCAGGCAATAATCCAACGGCACCAGTAATACTTGTCCTTCCACCAACCCAATCAGGTAAATCAAAAACATTTAACCAATTTTCATTTACTGCTAAATCATCTAATTTGCTACCTTTTGATGTAATTGCTATAGCTCGAGATGACCAAATCTGATTGTTATCTTGGACAAACTTCATTGCTTGCTCCATTCCTATCAAAGGTTCAGGAGTGCCACCTGATTTACTAACAACTACAAACAAAGTTGATTCAATATTAGGAAGAATGGAATTTAATTTATGTGAAATCCCCTCTGGGTCTACATTGTCTAGAAAATGAAGATTCAATCCGATTGAGTCTCTCTTAAATGACTCTTTAATAAGTAAGGGACCCAAACCACTACCACCTATTCCTATCCAAAAAACATCGGTATATTTTTTTCCATCAGTGTTAGTTATTTCACCATTTAATATTGAAGCTCCAAATTTTGATATGTCTTCAATTTCTTTGGTGATAGAGTCTGAAATTTGTTGAGTTGGAGCAATCTTGGGATTTCGAAGCCAATAATGACCAACTTGTCTATCTTCGTCGATGTTGGCAATCGATCCATTCTCAAGACTTTCTAAAGAATCAAAAGCATGGGAATAAATGTCCTTAAATTTCTCAAAATCGCTCTTCTCCACATCCATTCTGCTTATATCTAGCCAAAAACCTAATGAATCATTGCAAAATAAAAGATCGCAGTACCTTAACCATTTATCGTTGTTATTCAACTGGAAGATGTCAGTTATTGCCATTATTGATAAGAGAATACTCCTTAATGAGTTCTGTTAGCAGGTATTCTCAAATGAGAACCGCTAAGCAAATTGATTTAATTTATATTAGTCAAGATTGGTTTTCAAGTGGTGAATGTTTAGTAATTGACAAATAGGAATAAACTAAGCTTGATAATTATTATTATTATTTAAGTTCGGGATATCTAAGTATTGATTTAACCTTCATTACTATTAAATATGTCTTTATATTTAGATATTGTAATTTCTTCTAAAGGTCATATATTAAGTTGTAAATAATCATTTTTTGATGAAGCAGTATAATAGAGAATATAGTGAGAATCATATGTCTTATGATTTAAATGAACAGTGTATAATTAGTCCATTAGAAAAATCAAACCTTATATTTGGTCAAAAGATAAGATTAGGTATCCTGGCGTCTGGTAATGGATCTAATTTTGAGTACATTATTAAATCAATACAAAATAAACAACTTAATGCGGAAATTTCTATATTAATCGTCAATAATCCTAATTGTTTAGCAATAAAAAAGGCAATCAAATACAAAATACCTTATGTAGTTTTAAATCATAGAGATTGTAATTCGAGATCAGGACACGACATGTTGGTATTAAAAAAACTAGAGGAATCATCAGTAGAACTTGTTGTTATGGCTGGATGGATGAGAATTGTTGGTGAAGAATTAATTAATAGGTTTGAGAAAAGGATTATTAATATTCATCCATCACTTTTACCATCTTTTAAGGGCGTTGATGCAATACAGCAAGCAATGGACAAAAGAGTAACTATTACTGGCTGCACTGTTCACTATGTTCAAAAGGAGGTTGATTCCGGATCAATAATTATTCAAGCGGCAGTCCCCCTTCAGGAAAAAGATAGTAAAGAGACTCTAAAAAAAAGAATTCAAGATATGGAACATATAATATTACCTTTAGCTATTGCAAAAGTAGCAATGGTAATAAGAGCTAATTTCAAGGATAATAAGTAATTTTTGGAAGACCAATATCTGATTCAAGTCCTTGCATAATATTTAAATTTTGTATTGCTTGTCCCGCTTGACCTTTTAATAAGTTATCAATAACACTCATAAGTACTATTCTTCCATTACGTTTATCAACTTCTACTGAAATCATAACTTTATTAGTATTTTTAACCCATTTAGTAGCTGGATATGTTCCGACAGGCAAAATATCAACAAATGGTTGATTTTTATAAAAAGCTTCAATGACAATTTTGCAGTCTTCTGCTGTTAATCCAGGATCTCTTAAGCGAGCATAAACAGTAGATAAAATCCCTCTAACCATTGGTACCAAATGAGGCGTAAATTGTAAATTCACTTCATGACCAGCAAATTGACTAGCGATCCTCTCTATCTCTGCCGTATGTCTATGCCCAATGACTCCATAGGGCTTAATTGATTCAGAACATTCAGACAACAAAAGTTGTTCACTTGGATTTCTCCCGCCGCCGGATGTCCCAGATTTTGCATCAATAATAATTCCTTCACTTTCTATTAACCCTTGTTTTAAGAATGGAATAAGGACACTCAGAGATGCGGTTGGATAGCAACCTGGACAAGCTATCAATCTAGATTTTGAGATTTCACTACTAAATTCTTCTGAAAAGCCATAAACAGCCTCCTCACACAATTCATGGTCATATCTTTGATATTTTGCAGCTTCATTAGAATATACTTCTTTCCATTTATCTAATGATTTAAATCTATAATCAGCTGATAAATCAAGTACCTTAATACCCTTTTCTAATAACAAAGGGGTTAGTTGTGAAGACAATCCATTAGGCAGACTCAATATTGCATAATCTGAATCTTGAGCGATTTCATCAATATTGCTTTTTGTTATGTCTTTATCCACCATAAGTTTCATAAAAGGATTTATTTCATTCCAGCTTTTACCTGCTGATCGCTCCCCATTTAAAGTTGATATCTCAAATTTTGGATGCTCATTAATTAACTTAACGAGTTGAAGTCCTCCATATCCAGATGCTCCAATAATTGCGATCCTCCCAGTTTTCGAAGTGCTAATTGCCATAACATCAAGGTTATTTCGTAGAATGATGAGATATTCATTTGAGAATAATTAGCAAAGAACCATTTCACCACAAACACGAGGAATAAGTTGAAATCAGAAGATTGCTATGAAATTGAATTTGATGATATAGCGGATGCTCTTGCTGCTATTAGGAACGGTGAGTGTGTTGTTGTAGTTGATGATGAAAAAAGAGAAAACGAAGGAGATTTAATCTGTGCTGCTCAATTTGCGACTCCTCAGCAAATAAATTTTATGGCAACAGAAGCTAGAGGTTTAATATGCCTAGCAATGCAAGGGGAACGACTAGACCAGTTAGATCTTCCTTTAATGGTAGACAGAAACACTGATTCAAACCAAACAGCCTTCACAGTAAGCATTGATGCAGGTCCTGAATTTGGTGTATCAACTGGTATATCAGCTGAAGATAGAGCTAAGACAATTCAAGTTGCTCTTAATAGTCAAACAAGACCAATAGATTTGAGAAGACCCGGACATATTTTTCCATTAAGAGCCAAAATAGGTGGGGTATTAAAAAGAGCTGGACATACTGAAGCAGCAGTAGATTTATCGTTGTTAGCTGGCCTATCTCCTGCAGGCGTTATTTGTGAAATCCAAAATCAAGATGGATCAATGGCAAGACTTCCGGAATTAAAAACATATGCGAAGGAACGAAATTTAAAACTTATAAGTATTGCTGATTTGATTCATTACAGACTAGAAAATGAGAGGTTTGTATATAGACAAGCAGTAGCTAAGTTGCCAAGCCTATTTGGAGATTTCAAGGCTATAGGTTATAAGAATGAATTGGATGGATCAGAGCATGTAGCAATAATAAAAGGAGAACCAGAAAATTTAAAAGAGCCAGTATTGGTCCGTATGCATTCAGAATGTCTAACAGGAGATGCTTTTGGCTCATTAAGGTGCGATTGCAGACCTCAATTGGAGGCTGCTTTATCAAGAATATCTGAAGAAGGAGAAGGAGTTGTTGTATATCTAAGGCAGGAAGGCAGAGGAATAGGTTTAGTAAACAAATTAAAAGCCTACAATTTGCAAGATGGGGGATTAGATACTGTTGAAGCTAATGAGAAGTTGGGTTTTCCAGCAGATCTAAGAAATTATGGGGTAGGTGCACAAATACTGACTGATTTAGGAATTAACAGGCTTAAGTTATTAACTAATAATCCAAGAAAAATTGCAGGACTTGGAGGTTACGGATTACAGGTTGAATCAAGAGTACCTTTGGTGATTTGCCCTGGAGATCATAATGCTGCTTATCTGGAGGTAAAAAGAGAAAAACTTGGCCACTTATTTGATAATAATCTCAAGGCAAGTTTAAGCAATGAAAGACAAAATATTGTTGTTTATTGGGATGGTAAAGTCAACAATAATGATTTAAAACATTTTGAAGACAAGGCAAATAAATGGTCAGAAAATCATTTTTTAAATATTTCTATTCAAAATTCACAAAGGTTGGTAGCTCTTTGTAAAAACCCATTATTTATTTGGAATGTACGACATAGAGACATTAAAAACCATTTAGAAGGCAATTTGATAGATAAAAGATTACTGGAATCACTCCTTAAAGAACTAAGTAATTGGAAACATACAGAAAGAATTGGAATAATTAAAACTGATAATTACGAAAGACTTATGCACCCTTCTTCAAACTTATTAATTGAGGAGAAAAAAATGATCGAACTTACAAATTTTGAAAATTCGCCATTATTTGATTGGGACTTTAAAGATAAAACAAGTACAATTGAATGGAATTAAACATGCAAACCAAATAAAAAAATACTTTTACTTGATTATACTTACACTATTAATCTTTGTTCCATTAGTTATAGATAGTACAATTTCCATGTCATCTGTTTTACCAAAAACTGTATGAACTCCATCCAAGTGAGGCTGTGGAGCATGAACTAAAAAGAATTGACTTCCTCCAGTATTTTTTCCTGCATGTGCCATAGAAAGAGATCCAGCTACATGTTTATTGGAATTAATTTCACAATTAATGGAATAGCCAGGTCCCCCTGTACCAGGAATACCTTTTGATCCTTCTCTTGTATTTGGACATCCGCCCTGAGCCATAAAGCCATTAATTACCCTGTGAAAAGAAAGGCCATCATAAAAACCATCTTTTACTAGCTTCAAAAAATTTTGTACGGTTTTTGGCGCATCATTATCAAATAGGTCAATAGTTAATTGGCCTTTATCTGTTTTCATCAATACTTTGGACATAGCTCAAATAAATTTTTTTTTCTATATTAACTGCTTTTAAAATTAAATGCAGAATGATTATTCTGTGTATCTAAATTTAAATTTAGAAAATAATTCAATCACAACAAAATTTACTTAGTGCTGTTCTCAAGTTGCCTTGGGAATCATCAAGTATCTTCTTGGCATTGATAACATCCAGACCAGACAAAGCAATTAATAAAGATAGTTTTACCGATCCATTTGTTTTGTTTAATAATTCAAGACCTTCTTCTCTATCAACTGAGCCTATATCCAACAGAATTCCAAGCGCTCTCTCTAATAACTTATCGTTCGTTACTGATAAATCAATCATCCTATTGCCATAAACCTTACCTAACTGAATCATCACAGATGTAGAAATAATGTTGAGAGCCATCTTCGTTGCAGTTCCTGCTTTTAATCTTGTTGAGCCTGCAAGAATCTCTGGTCCCGTAATCAGTCTTATATCAATATCAGTTGATATGGTTGAATCACGGAAGGGAACAGATGAAATAGAAATTGATAGAGCATTTATGCTTTTAGAATAATTTAATGCGGCAAGAACATAAGGAGTTCGTCCACTTGCAGTAATTCCAATTAAGACATCTTTATTAGAAAACTTTTTATCTTTAAGATCAAAAATAGCAGGCTGAGATAAATCTTCTAGAGATTCAGAACTTCTTGTGAGTGAGGGTTCACCCCCAGCAATTAAACCTTGAATAAGATCTGGATCTGTACAAAAAGTCGGAGGACATTCAGAGGCATCGAGAACCCCCAATCTTCCAGATGTACCAGTACCTATATAAAATAATCTACCATTTGATTTTAATCTTAAAGTGATTTCATCAATAGCTTTAACTATCTCTGGGATAGCTTTCTCAACTGCCTTTTGAGGCTCTTTATCTGCGGTGGAAAAAAGATTGACTATTTCATAGGTCGATTTAGTATCTAAATTTACAGAAGATAAATTAATCTGCTCAGTTAATATTCGATAATTATTATTTAAGTTGTTATTTAAATCTTTCATAAAAGATTTTCTAATCTTTTTTTTATCTCTTCGAGTTGATCATTAGTGGATAAATTATCATCTCTTTTATCTTGATCCTTCCAATTTCCAACTTCTAAATTTGAAAGAGGTGGAGAAATCATTAAGCGTTCCTCATCGTTTCTTGGAATAAAACCTTTTTCGACATAACGAGCTTCATAACCTGCTTCAACACAAAAAGCTTCAATATCGATCTTCGTCAAAAGCTCAACGGATGGTATAGGAAAATCCTGAGCTTCTAAAAGGCCACAATATCTCTCAGCATCGTCCTTATCTTCGAACATAAGGATTACCGTTTTGCCCTTAAGCTCAAGGGAGTGTATCCCCTCATTTTCAGTCCCTGCATCATATAAAAGGACATTAACTAACATAGGAATTAAATAATCAAATACATTATAAATAGATAAAATAAATACACAATATGCTACTAATAAGACTCTAGTGATATTTCATTTAGACGTTGATACAATGCAAGTTCAGAATCACTCAAATTATCTGGTAATACAATAATTATTTCAACAATTTGATCACCTCGATATTCATCATACTTCAATCCACGACCTCTAAGTCTTAACAACCTTCCTGTGGAGGAATTAGGGGGAACTTGTAAGGTTACCGATCCATTTAGAGTTGGGATATCAACTGCACATCCCAACAAAGCATCATGAGGGAATAATTCAAGACGATACATAACTCTTAATCCATCAATTCTTAACCCATCATCGGTTTGAACCTTTAGTTGAACAAAATGATCTCGGCAACCAATTGCAGCACCTTCTATCCTTAGCCTCCAACCATCGCCAGCAAAAGGGGGCGTTAAAACTTCTACAAGAGTCCCGTCTTGTAACTGAATCTCAACTGTTGAACCATAAAGAGCTTGATCTGGCGTTATTTCTACAACTGATTCTTGGTCTTCATAAATTAATGTTGGTGGTGGTGAAGGATAACTTGTAGTAGGAACATATTCATTAAAATTAGATTCTTCATAGTCATCGTATTCATCTTCAGAAAGGTCGGAATATGGATCATTAATGTCATCTTTATCGTTATTAAAATTTGTTTTTATACCCAATACGACATCTAAATATTCTTCATAAGAAGGAAATCTATTTTCAAAGATATCTTGACTTTTATTATGTAATTTTTCCCATTCTTTTCTCTTTTTTGGATCACTTAAAATTGCATAGGCTTCATTAATTAATTTGAATCTTTCTTCAGCATTGGCATCATTTTTATTTAAATCAGGGTGCCATTTTCTAGCCTCTTTTCTAAAGGCTAATTTAAGTTCAGTAGAATTACATTCAGGTGAGACACCCAGTAAAGACCAATAGTTAGGATCAACGGTAGTAGTCATTATCCCAAGGATCTATATCCCTTCTTCCATAATTATTTTCACCACTTCTATCTTGACCTCTTTGAGAATAATCCCATGGATCATCATCCCAATAATCATCAGAAAATAATTCATCCTTTAAAGATCCAAAAGTATTTTTAATCCCTTGTATTGGATTAGATTCAGTTTTTCTTTCCGCTGATAAGCGACGATTCAAACCAAATAATGCCTCTTGCAGAGCACCAACGGCGTATTCAAGTTCTTGTAAATCATCATCTTCTAGCAAATCCTCAACGTCCCTCATCGCAACTTCAACTGATCTTTGTTGTCTTTCTGCACCATAAGGTCCTAATTCCAGAGAAGCATCTCTTAATCGTCTTTCAGCTTGGGCAACAAGTGTTAAAGCATTATTCTTTTGATCAATAGAGGCACGCTTCTTTCTATCCTCAGATGCTTTTATTTTGGACTCTTCAATCAATTTATTAACTTCATTTTGATTCAGGTTGGAACCACCAGTAACACTTACGGATTGTTTCCTTCCAGTAGTTCTATCCGTTGCACTAACTTCTAATAAACCATTGGCATCGATATCAAAGGCAACCTGAACTTGAGGCACTCCTCTAGGTGCTGGAGGTATACCAGACAATCTGAATTTACCCAGTGATTTGTTATCTGAGGCCATTTGTCTCTCTCCTTGCCATATATGAATTTCTACTGATGATTGGTTGGAGGCCGATGTACTAAAAACATCGGATTGTCTGACTGGTATTGAGGTATTACGAGGAATTAAAACTTTCATTAAACCTCCGACGGTTTCAAGCCCTAACGAAAGAGGAGTTACATCATTTAATAAAAGGTCTCTTAATTCTCCTGAAAGGATTCCGCCTTGTATTGCGGCCCCAATAGCGACTACTTCATCAGGGTTGACAGATTGACAAGGTGGATTTGGTACCAATGTCTTAACTAATTGCTTTACCATTGGCATACGAGTGCTTCCTCCTACAAGCACTACTTCATCAATTTCCTCAGGATTCCATCCTGAATCATCAATTACAGTATTAACAGGATCAAACAATCTATCCAAGAGATCACTGCAAAGACTCTCGTACATTTTTCTAGTAAGAGTCGTCTCTATGTGTAATGGACCGTCTTTGCCTGTGGAAATAAAAGGTAGTGATATTGGCGTTGTTTGTACACCAGAAAGTTCTTGTTTAGCTTTTTCAGCTGCTTCAGTTAGTCTTTGTAAAGATTGCCTATCTCTTCTTAGATCAATTTTATTTTTTTCTAAAAAATCTTCAGCGAGCCAATCAACAATTCTTTGATCAAAATCATTACCACCTAATTGGGTATCGCCTGAAGTTGCCTTTACGTCAAAAACACCATTTGAAATTGACATTAAAGAGACATCAAATGTTCCACCGCCTAAATCAAAAACCAATACTTTTCGAGAAGAACTCTTATCAAAACCATAAGCAAGAGCAGCTGAGGTTGGCTCATTCAGAATCCTTTCAACGGATATACCCGCCAATATTGCAGCATCTCGAGTTGCTTGTCTTTGCGAATCGTTGAAGTAGGCGGGAACAGTAATAACAGCAGAATCAACATTTTCACCTAAATAGGTTTCTGCATCATCTATTAACTTCCTAATAATATTGCCAATCAATTCTTCTGGGGCATATTCTCTTTTTGTCACTGGAGAAGTAATTCGAACATTACCCTGATCATTTGAGCGAACGCTATAGGGAACAGAGAGACTTGCGTCTTCAAGCTCATCCCATGCTCTACCAACAAATCTTTTTAAATTTGAGAAAGTATTTTTTGGATTAAGTACTAATTGTCTTCTGGCTAGTTGACCCACCAATAATTCAGATTCCTTAGTAAAGCCCACAACTGATGGAGTAGTTCTGGAACCTTCAGCATTAGAAATTACTACTGGCCTACCAGCCTCTAACACCGCTACGACGGAATTAGTAGTTCCCAAATCAATGCCAACGATTCTCCCCATGGCAATACTTATTTAAGCCTCACAGTAAATAGCATTCAAGGGTATTCAATACTTATTATGTACCCTTCAACACTTAAAGCCAATCATTAACCCCCTGTTAATGAAAAATTTGAAATTAGATATAGATTCATAATGTAAATGCTTTTGCAAGTGGACAAAGCTAGTACAACAAAATTTTTGCTTAGAAGAAGGCCAACTTCAGAAAAGTTGGTAGATATTAGCTTTAAAAATTTTGTTATTGCTATGGCTTCAATGGTAGCTATCATACTTTTTTCGATATTTGCAGTTGTTTACTATGAATCAACCGAATCAATTTCAAAATATGGATTGAGGTTTCTTTTTAGCTCAGCGTGGAATCCTGTGACAGATGAGTATGGAGCATTCACTGCAATATATGGTACTCTTTTTACATCAATAGCATCTTTATTAATTGCTATTCCATTGGGCGTAGGCACTGCAATATTTATAACTGAAAATATAATCCCTAAAAATATAAGAAATGTTATCGGAATAATGGTTGAGCTTTTAGCAGCTATTCCATCAGTAGTTTTAGGACTCTGGGCACTGTTTATTATGGAGCCATTTATAAGACCATTTTTGAACATGGTCCACGAAATATTTGGTTTTATACCTTTTTTTGGGACTGAGCCTCTGGGAGCTGGAATGATGCCTGCAATATTAATTTTAGTTGTAATGATATTACCTATAATTACATCTATTTCAAAAGATTCATTAAATCAAGTTCCATCAAATCTTAGACAAGCAGCCTATGGGATTGGAGCAACAAGATGGACAACAATTTTTAAAGTAATTATTCCAGCAGCAATTTCTGGAATAACTGGGGGTGTTTTACTAGCTCTCGGTAGAGCCATGGGTGAGACAATGGCAGTAACTATGATTATTGGCAATTCAAATAACTTTAGCTGGTCAATCTTTGCTCCTTCATATACTATTTCATCAATGTTAGCTAATCAATTTGGGGAGGCAGATGGCAGCCAGGTCTCTTCTCTGATGTATGCGGCATTAATCCTTATGATACTAACATTAATGGTAAATGTATTTGCTCAGTGGATTGTTAAAAAACTGAGCTTAAAATATTAATAAATGAAAAATAATTCACAAAAAAATCTAACTTATAATCCCTCTCTAAATAGAAATATTGGGAACAAAGCGTTAAGTATTATTTCTGCTCTTTTTGCCATAATTTCTGTACTTCCTTTAATATTAGTCATAAGCTATGTGTTAATCAAAGGAGGAAGCTATATAAATTTTGAGACATTAATACTTGAACCTGAACCTCCGGGCGATGATCTTCTATCTGCAGGAGGGATAGGACCTGCAATTACTGGTACTTTTATAATGACATTGATTGCTTCAATAATATCCATACCTGTAGGAGTAGGGGGTGGAATTTATCTTGCTGAATATTCTAAGTCTGGAAGATTTGCAAGCTTTGTTAGGTTTGGATCAAATGTACTTGCCGGAGTTCCATCTATAATCGCTGGTGTATTTATATACGCAATAATTGTTTCTACTAAAATATTGTTTGGTTCAATGTTTAGTGGTATTGCAGGAGGTATTTCTTTGTCTATTTTAATGTTGCCAACAATAATTAAGACAACTGATGAAGCATTAAAATTAGTTCCAGATAATCTAAGAAGGGCTGCCTTTGGAGTTGGTGCATCAAAATTTACGATGATATATAATATCACTTTGCCAGCAGCAATAAGTTCTATATCTACGGGTATACTTTTAGCACTTGCAAGGGCCGCAGGCGAGACAGCTCCATTAATCTTTACAGCATTATTTTCTAGATATTACATAACAAGTTTTAACGATATTTTTTATGAAATGGGTTCATTATCGGTGCTAATTTATAATTTTGCACTTGAACCATATGAATCACAAAATCAACTAGCTTGGGCCGCATCTTTTATTTTAGTTGTTGTACTATTAGGTCTAAATATTCTCTCAAGATGGATCAATAAACGTGGTGCTTTTTCTAAAAATAAAGTATAATTATGAACATAGTAAATAATAAAATGCTTGAAAAAAAAAGTCCAAACAACAAAAAATTTAAAAACGACTCTTCTATCTCTGTTTCCCTAGATAATGTTTCGATAAAATATGGAAATTCAGTAGCTGTAAAAAATATCTTTTGTGATATAAAAAAACATCAAGTTACCTCTTTTATCGGTCCATCAGGATGTGGGAAATCAACCGTTATTAGAGCAATAAATCGCATGAACGATTTAATTGAAGGCTGCGAATTATCAGGAAGTGTCATTTTTGAAGGTACAGATATATATGCAAAAGACATTGATCCAGTAGAAGTTAGAAGAAGAATTGGAATGGTATTTCAGCAACCTAATCCTTTCCCAAAAAGCATTTATGAGAATATTGCTTTCGGAGCGAGAGTAAATGGTTATGGAGGTGACATGGATCAATTAGTAGAGGAATCTCTTATCAAGGCAGCGGTTTGGGATGAATGCAAGGATAAATTAAACGAAAGTGGTTATTCATTATCTGGAGGACAACAACAAAGATTATGTATCGCAAGGACAATTGCCATCGAACCTGAAGTGATTTTAATGGACGAACCTTGTTCAGCACTTGATCCGTTATCTACATTAAAAATTGAAGAAACAATACATGAATTGAAAAGGAATTTTACAATCATTATTGTCACTCACAATATGCAACAAGCCAATAGGGTGAGTGATTTTACAGCCTTTTTTAATACAGAAAAGAAAGGGAAAGATCTCGGAGGAAAAGTTGGATTCTTGGTAGAGTTTAGTAAAACAAAAAATATTTTCAATTCACCAAAGCAAAAATCAACTCAAGACTACATCTCTGGTAAATTTGGATAATATCTAAAGACTTCAATGTAAACGCGATCTAAGTAAGGCACGGAGAGAGAGGGATTCGAACCCTCGATAGAGTTGCCCCTATACAGCATTTCCAGTGCTGCGCCTTCAACCACTCGGCCACCTCTCCTTTAATTCAGCAATGAAATCGTTTTTTTCGATTGCTGAATTTAAATATATACCACAAGAGAGCGGTTGTTAAAAATTTAAATGTTGGATTTATTTATTAATTTTTTTTATAATAAAATAGGACCCAGAAATCAGTAAAATATTAATGAAAATAAATTGATTTAAAGATAAATAGAATCTTCCAAAAGGCGACGATTATTATAAATAAAACTAAAGTTATGATTATACCTATTTGTAAAAGCGCAGCCGTGGATGCAGGGCTAAATAAATCTGAAATTAATAAATTATTAGAAATTGCAAAACAGGCCGCTGAAAAAGGCGGTGAATCGCTAATGAATAATTATGGCAGAATTAAAACGATAAAATGTAAGGGGACTACTGGAGATCTCGTTACTAACGCAGATATAGAATGTGAAAAGATAGTAATAGATTATTTAGAAAAAGAGACTCCAAACATTTCTATTCTTGCTGAAGAAAGTGGATATAAGTTAAAAGATGGAGAATTAAAATGGTGTATAGACCCTCTTGATGGAACAACAAACTATGCACATGGATATCCATTTTACGCGACTTCAATTGGTTTAATTTGGAATAGCAATCCAATATTAGGAGCGATATCAGTACCTTCTTTAAATGAAATTTATTATGCCTCTCCAGAGCATGGATCATTTTGTAATGGCGAGAAGATAAATGTTACTGACACAAATTCCTTATCAGATTCGCTCTTAGTTACTGGTTTCGCTTATGACAGACGAGAAGTATTAGATAATAATTATTCCGAATTCTGTTGGCTAACACATCGGACTCATGGCGTTAGGAGAGGAGGAGCAGCCGCAGTAGATCTAGCATTTGTAGCCTCAGGCAAAGTGGATGGTTTTTGGGAACGTGGCCTTGCGAAGTGGGATATGGCAGCAGGGGTACCACTGGTTGAAATGGCAGGTGGAATAGTTTCCAATTACCCCTCCGGAGATTTTGATCTTAATACTGGGAGAATTCTCGCTTCTAACCCAAAGATAAGAAATGAGCTTCTAAAAGAATTTGAAAAAATTAGACCATTAACACCTAACTCTTATGGTGGAAAATAGTCCTAATTTATGTGATCCTTAAGTAATAAAAAGATTCAAATAATGACATTGCAACCTGCCTCGGGTGCGCGCGACTTAAATCCTCAGCAAGTAAGAAAAAACCATCTCATTGCATCAAAACTTTCATCTTTATATCAACTATGGGGATATGAGCGAATATCACCACCACATATTGAACGTCTAGACACACTTATGGCAGCTGGTGGAATTTCGAACAATGAAATACTAAAAATTGTCTCTGATGAGCCACTAGGATTAAGGCCTGAAATAACAGCGTCAATTGTTCGTGCCGCTTCAACTAGATTCAATGAATATGAAAGGCCACTTCGTTTTTGGTCAACAGGGACTTCGTTTAAGTGCAATCAAAGCATTGATGGTGGTGTTGATATTGAAGAGTCATTTCAAAGCGGAGTTGAATTAATAGGCACTAAAGCTATTAATGCAGAGATAGAACTTTTATCTCTGCTGATCGAATCATTAGAAGTAATTGAAATTGATCAGAAATATAAATTGACATTGCTTATTGGAAATACATATCTATTGGAACTTATTTTAAGCATATTTGATTCAACCCGAATAGACCAAATAAAAAATATTCTCTGCGATCTTAATTACATAGCATTGAGTACACTTGATGTAAAAGATGAACAAAGAAAGTTTATAAAAAATATAATGAATATGAGAGGAGAACCAGAAAAAATACTAACTAATCTAAAAAAAATTTATGGCTCAGATTCCAACATTGATAACTTAAAGGAATTATTCACAATTATTGAACCACTAGCTAAAGAGAAAAGGATAGAAGTACAACTAGACCCTACGTTAGGAACAAAATATAAATTATATAGTGGATTAACATTTTCTCTTGTTTCATCATCATCAAGTGCTCCTGTTATCCTAGCCAAAGGAGGTAGATATGATGATTTAGTGAAAAAATTTAGTTCAAGCGATCTTAACTGTTTCGGAATTGGATTTAGTATTAGCATTGATAAAGTTAGGGAATTAATATCCTCAAGAGAGGGAATGAAAAGTAATAATGAAAAAGTATTAATAGCATATAAGAAAAGTGCAAGTTTATATCAAGCCTTAAAACGTCAGAAAGAATTTCATGTTAAAGGAATTGTTTCATTAATTTCACATGAACCTTTAAAGACAAATGATGAAAAAGATCAACTTTTAAAATCAAACAGATGTACTAAAATTGAATGGATAGATTGATATCAAACAACAATATATTTTTAATAATTGTCAGGGATCGAAAACTATTGAGCCTTTATTAATGACACTTTTGCTCTTAACACCTAAATATAAATTTGTATCGCTATGATGATGAAAATTTAGTTAACTCATGCCTGTTAAAGAAGAAGGAACTATTCTAATTCACACAGAAAATATATTTCCAATAATAAAGAAAGCAGTTTACTCAGATCATGAAATATTTATTAGAGAGCTTATAAGTAACTCAGTAGATGCAATCAAGAAAAGGAAAATGGCCGCGTTTGCAGGTGATTGTGTCGCATCTGAAGATGAAAAAATAAAAATCTCAATTGACAGAGAAAAAAAGACATTGACAATTAGTGACAATGGAATAGGAATGACTAGCGATGAAATCAAAAAATATATTAATCAAGTAGCTTTTTCAAGTGCAGAAGAATTTCTTGAAAAATATAAACAACCTGATGACGGATTCATTGGTCATTTTGGACTCGGTTTTTATTCAAGTTTTATGGTTGCAGAAGAAGTTGAAATAATAACCAAATCAGCAAAGAAAGATTCACAAGCTATTCAATGGAAATGTAATGGTTCTCCTCAATATTCACTTGATGAATCAGATAAAGAAGAAATAGGTACAGATATAATTTTACATTTAATGGAAGAAGAAGTTGAATACATTGAACCAACCAGGATTAAAACATTAATAAAAAAATATTGTGATTTCATGCCGATTGAAATCTCTCTTGAAGAAGAAGTTATCAACAAAATGAATCCACCATGGAGAGAAAGCAAACAAAATCTGAAAGATGAAGATTATATTGAACTCTACAAGTACCTCTACCCTTTTCAAGGCGATCCTCTTTTATGGGTTCATCTAAACACTGACTATCCATATAATTTGCAGGGCATATTATATTTTCCAAAGATAAGTGGCAGAGCAGATTGGGAAAGTGGTGAAATAAAACTTTTCTGTAATCAGGTATTTGTAAGTGACTCAATTAAAGAAATTGTTCCTAGATATCTATTACCTTTGAGGGGAGTAATTGATTCACCTGACATACCCTTAAATGTAAGCAGAAGCGCATTACAATCAGATAGAAGAGTAAAATCTATTGGAAACTTTATAGCAAAGAAATTAGCCGATAAACTTAAAACATTGAAGAAAGATGAAAGCCAATTTTATGCTGATATTTGGGACTCCATATCTCCTTTTATAAAAATAGGTGCGATGGAAGATGAAAAATTTTCTGAGCAAGTAAAAGATATAATTTTATATTCCACAACTAAAAACATTTCAGAGGATAATAAAGACGCTGAAGAACTAATAAAATCTGGTTCAAAGACTTTTACCACACTTGATGGTTATAAGAATCGGCTCACTGATGAGAACAAAAAGGTTTTATATTCAACGGATGAAGTTTCTCAATCCACTGCACTCAATATGTGGACTTCACAAGGCAATGAAGTTTTAAAACTTGATACTGTCATTGATACCCAATTTATTCCTTGGCTAGAAGAAAAAAATAAAGACATAAATTTTGTCAGAGTCGACTCAGAACTTGATGAAAGTCTTAAAGAAGATTCGCCTGAAATTGCAGATAAAGATGGAAATACAAAGTCAGAAACCCTAAAAAAGATTATTAGTGCAGCTCTAAACAATGAAAAAGTGACGGTACAAATTCAAAGCCTTAAAGGTAAGAATTCTCCCCCTTCATTAATATTATTACCAGAGCAAATGAGAAGAATTAATGACATAACAGCATTAATGGAACAAAAACTACCTGGTTTACCTGAATATCACAATTTAATCGTCAATTCAAACCATCCACTTATTCAAGGACTACTAAAGTTAAATTCCAACCCAATAATTATGGAAGGATCCAACAATTCCGAAGAAGGACAGTTGGCTAGTGAAATCGCAATCCATGTTTATGAGATGGCAAAACTGTCAATCGGAGGTCTCGAGAATAAAGATATCGCAACTTTTCAAACTAGGAACGCTGAGGTTTTAGGAAAATTAATGCAAAAATTCGTTTAAACTGAACCTCATTTGATAGAATATTAAGACGATAAAGTTTGAAAAATGTCTAGGGTTTGCCAACTTACAGGTACTAGAGCTAACAACGGAATGTCAGTCAGCCATTCCCATATTAGAACCAAGAAATTGCAGCAAGCAAATTTGCAGCAGCGTAGATTATGGTGGGAAGAAGAAAACAAATGGGTAAATATAAGAGTAACCACAAGAGCACTAAAAACTATTCAGAAGAAGGGATTAGGAAGCTATGCCAAATCATTAGGGGTAGATTTAAACAAACTTTAAATTTGATTTATTAGTCAAATGAAAAGAAGAAAATTTATAAAATCTCTTATTTTATTTTCCAGTATTTTATTTATTAAACCTTCAAGATTATTTGCAAGTATTAATTCGGTTGGAATTGGTCAAAGAGCACCTTTTTTCTTATTAAATGGTTTCAACAAAAAAAATCCCAACAAAAAGGAATGGTCTCTAGATGATTTTTCTGGTCAATGGTTAATTTTATATTTTTATCCTAAGGATTTCTCTAGCGGTTGTACATTACAAGCTAAAAATTTTCAAGATAATCTTTCTAAGTTTAAAAAACTTAATTCCTCCATAGTTGGAATCTCTGCTGACAATGAAGAAGAACATGAATCATTTTGTACATCCGAAAAACTTGGATACACCTTACTTTCAGATCCAAGTGGAGAAACAAGTAAATCATATGATTCATGGTTGGATCCTTATTCAAAAAGAAATACATTTATGATCAATCCTAAGGGTATAGTTGTATATAAATGGATAGGGGTAAGGCCAATAGGACATGCTCAAGAAGTTTTAGAAGAGCTTATTAAACAAAAGAAAATATATGCATGAACTTTCCTTGGGAACTTGGTTTATCCATATTGCAACCCTATTTGAGTGGGGGATTGCAATAATAATAATTGACTATATTTCATCAATATCCAATAATAAGGCATTAGGTTATTTCGCTTTAGCAATGTTGCCAAATCTAGCTAGCGCTATGGCCGCAATCACTTGGCATGTATTTGACAATAGTATTGAATTAAAAGGATTGGTTGTATTACAGGCAGCTCTTACAACAATAGGAAATATATGTCTTGCTTTTGCTGCATGGAACTTGTTTAGATCTGAGTCATCACAACCAAACCAATGAGTATTTCAATGCTTAGTCTTGAATCAATTGCACGAGTTGATCCTAGTCCATTTTTCATTCTTTCTCTAATTCCTTATCTCATATTCCTGCGTTACGCTGGTAAATCAAAAACGATACCAAAAATATCATTTTTAGGTTTTAAATTAACTCTCTTATTTGTATTCATGACAATAGTTTTTGCAATAATCGCACAAATTTATTTTGGAGATGAATTAACAAATGTAGATGTACTACACGGACTAGCAGAATCGTTTTTAACCATTAGCGATGCATTTGTTGTTTACGGTTTTGTTTTGATGATGCAGTCAATCAAAACTAAAACAGAAGTAAAAAACTCTTAAGAGGTGAGTAACATTTGACGCAAAAGCATTGTTTATGGTCGATAATGAATAATATTCAATAGGTATAAAAGATGTTCACAACATTACTAGCTGCTGCTGATCCTGTGACATTTCAGTGGTCTCCAAAATGTGCCGTTGTGATGATCATTTGCAATTTACTTGCATATGCAATAGCTAGATCAAATATTGAAAAGCCAAACGAAGGTTTTCCTATGCCCAATGCTCAGTTCTATGGCGGTCTAAGCCATGGATCTTTTGTAGCTGCAAATTGCTTAGGTCATGTTTTAGGAATAGGTTCAATTTTGGGTCTAGCAGCTAGAGGCGTTCTATAAAAAAAAAAAGGGATTGTTAGTTAATAATCCTTTTTTTTATTTTTATTATTAGTTAATTAATTAAAATTAAATTTATTTCTTATTTGATCAGCCATCATCTCGGGAGTTAAACCAAGGGATTCTTTACTTTGCTGTGGAGTTGCATGATCAACTAATTTATCTGGTATTCCAATTCTTAATGTGGGAACAAAAATATCATTATCATTAAATGATTCAACCACTGCTGAACCAAAACCACCCAACAATGTACCTTCTTCCATTGTTACTACTTTACCAATCTTTTTAGCAGCATTATGAATCGTTTCCTCATCTAATGGTCTTATAAAGCGAGCGTTAATAACAGTGCTATTTACACCAAATTCTTTAAGTATTTCTGCTGTTTTTATTGCTGGGCATACCATAGAGCCATAACCAACGATTAATAAATTATCCCCCTCTTCTATTATCTCAGCCTTACCAATTTCTAAGGTCTCCCATCCTTCCTCCATCAATGCGGCCCCTTCTCCAGAACCTCGAGGTATTCTTAAAGCTGACGGACCATTGTGGTTAATACATGTAACTAACATTCTCTGTAATTCTGACTCATCTTTGGGAGCCATAACGGTGAAATTAGGTACACATCTTAAATAACTAATGTCATATTGTCCTTGATGAGTAGGCCCATCAGCACCAACTATTCCAGCTCTATCTAATACGAAAGTTACGGGTAAATTCTGTATTCCGATATCGTGTATCAACTGATCATATGCTCGTTGTAAAAAAGTACTGTAAATAGCCACTACTGGCTTCAAACCCTCGCAAGCCATTCCTCCAGCAAGAGTTACAGCATGTTGTTCAGCTATTCCAACATCTACATATTGATCTGGAATAGCTTTCTGTAAGAGATTTAAAGCAGTACCTTCAGCCATCGCTGCTGTAATACCTACAATTTTGCTGTCTTGCTCGCAAAGCTTTACTAAAGTTTGACCAAAAACTTTACTAAAACTAGGAGGTTTAGGAGTTTTAGAAGGTATAGATTTACCCGTCGTTAAATCAAAGGAGGACTGAGCATGGTAACCAACCTGGTCAGCCTCAGCATATGGATAACCTTTCCCCTTAGTAGTAGCCACATGAACCATTACTGGTCCGCCAACTTTATGCGCTGCATTAAATGTCCTAGTTAATTCAGCAATATCATGACCATCCACAGGCCCCATATAAGTAAAACCCAATTCTTCAAAAACAGCTCCAACCTTAGGAACTGCTAATCGTCTAACACTACCAGTAAGAGATTTAAATTCTTCTTGGATAGCATCTCCCATAAAAGGAAGATTTTTCACACTTTCTTGAACACTGTCCGAAATGAATTGGACAGGTGGGCTATGCCGCATACGATTTAAATAAGTGGACAATGCACCAACTGGAGGAGAGATTGACATGTCATTGTCATTTAAAACAACCAAAAGTGGGGTTTTAGGTAAATGTCCAGCATGGTTTATTGCCTCTAAAGCCATTCCACCAGTCAAGGCTCCATCGCCAATTACAGCCACACACTTATAATTTTCTCCTTTTCGATCTCTAGCAATAGCCATACCAAGAGCAGCAGAAATAGATGTGCTCGCATGCCCCGCTCCAAAATGATCAAACTTACTTTCTGTTCTTTTTAGATAACCAGCTACTCCTTTTTGCTGCCTAAGCGTATCAAATCGCCCATATCTTCCTGTGAGTAACTTGTGAGGGTAAGCTTGATGTCCAACATCCCATATAACTTTATCGACATCTAAATCTAGAGTCTGATAAAGAGCAATTGTTAACTCAACAACACCAAGACCTGGACCTAAGTGCCCACCACTAGTAGAAACAACTTGAAGATGCCTTTCTCTAATTTGGCAAGCAACATCTTCCAATTCACTAATGGCTAAGCCATGAAGCTCATTCGGATGACTTAACTGGCTCAGACGCATACAACTCTGAGATTTAATCTCTCCAATCTACGAGGTCTACCCTACATTTTGATAAAACTTGCACAAGAACAAATGGAATGTAGAAAATACATAAACCCAAAATCGGCGAAAAACTAGATATGGAGGACTATCTACAGAAAATACTAAGAGCCCGTGTTTATGACGTTGCTGAAGAAACACCCCTAGAAAGGGCAAAAAACTTAAGTAAAAAATTTAAAAATGACATCTGGCTAAAGAGAGAAGACCTTCAACCAGTCTTCTCATTCAAATTAAGAGGTGCATTTAATCGCATGTCTCAGTTATCTAAAAAAGAGCTATCCAAGGGTGTAATTGCATCAAGCGCTGGGAACCATGCGCAAGGAGTTGCTTTAAGTGCATCATTCCTTAATTGCAGGTCAGTGATTGTAATGCCTTTAACAACTCCCATAATGAAGGTAAAAGCAGTTGAATCACTTAAAGCAGAAGTAATTCTTTTTGGTGAAACATATGATGAATGTTACGAAAAAGCTTTAGAAATATCCAAAAAAGAAAATCTAACTTTTATTCATCCTTTTGATGATCCCGAGGTTATTGCTGGACAGGGGACAATAGGTCTTGAAATACTTAGACAAAGTCATACACCACCTGACGCAATATACATCGCAGTTGGAGGAGGAGGACTCATAGCAGGAGTAAGTGCATACGTAAAAGCAATTTGGCCAGACACAAAGATTATTGGTGTTGAACCTGAAGATGCTTGCGCAATGACACTTTCAATAAAAGAAAACAAAACCGTTGAGCTTGAAAGTGTTGGCCTTTTTGCAGACGGTGTTGCTGTGAGAAAGGTAGGAGAAAAGACTTTCTCAATTTGCAAAAAGAATGTTGATGAAATGATTACAGTTAATACTGACGAAATTTGCGCAGCTATAAAAGATGTTTTCGAGGATACCCGATCAATTCTAGAACCAGCAGGTGCTTTATCTATTGCTGGTTTAAAAAAACATGTTGTTAACAATAAGTTAAAAAATAACAATCTGGTTGCCATTGCTTGTGGTGCAAATATGAACTTTGAAAGATTAAGATTTGTAGCAGAAAGAGCTGAATTAGGAGAAGAAAAGGAAGCAATGATTGCAGTAGGGATTCCTGAAAAAGCAGGAAGTTTAAAACTTTTATGTCAAACACTTGGATCAAGAAGTTTAACTGAATTTAGTTACAGAATGTCAGAAGGTAAAACAGCACAAATATTTATGGGTGTTGAAGTGTCGAACATAAATGACAGGGAACTATTAATAAATGAAATTAAAAAGAAGGGTTTTGATTGTTGTGATTTAAGTAATGATGAATTATCTAAGGTTCATCTCAGGCACATGGTTGGGGGCAGGCTACCAAGATCAATAAATCAACTATCAAATGGAGAATATAGAGAATTACTATACAGATTTGAATTTCCGGAAAGACCTGGAGCATTAATGAGATTTGTCAATTCAATGAGACCAGAATGGACAATAAGCATTTTCCATTATCGAAATCATGGCGCTGATACTGGAAGAATAGTAATAGGAGTGCTTGTCAATGATTCCGACATTCCAGCTTGGAATGAATTTGTTGAAAAAATAGGTTATAAAAGTTGGGAAGAGACAAATAATCCAGCATATGAATTATTTTTAGGTGCACACTTCAATTAGACACGTTAATTTTGGATATCAAAAAAAATAATTTTTAATTTCAAAATTATGAGTGAGAACATACAAATTTCTATACCAGCGAAGATTGAAGCAATCCTTTATCTAAAAGGAAGACCAACATCATCAAAAGAGATGGCTGAATTACTTGAAAAAGATATAGATGAAATTGAAAAAGCACTCTGGGAACTTAAGGCTGGATATGCTCAGCGCGACACTTCTTTAGAAATAATTGAAAACAAAAATTATTACAGCTTAGAATTAAAACAAGGACTAGGTGAGTTGGTTCAGGATCTTCTCCCAGCAGATTTATCGATTGCAACCCTAAGAACGTTGGCTACTGTTGCGCTGAAGAAGAAAATACTCCAATCAGAATTAGTTGATCTTAGAGGTTCTGGAGCATACGATCACATTAAAGAACTTGTGGATAAAAATTTCGTGGAAAGAAGACGTCAAAAGGATGGTCGTTCTTTCTGGTTAACCCTCTCAGAAAAATTTCACCAAACATTTTCCGTATTACCTGAACCAGATCAAGCAGAAGACAAAAATGCGGCGTAATATAATATAAAAAATTGATTGCCAATGGGTTACGAAATTATTCCAACAATTCTGCTTGTACTTTTAAAAACACTTGGAATTTATTCAACAATATTGATCATTAGGGTTTTACTGACTTGGTTCCCAAATCTTGATATGAGTAACCCAATACTACAAAATTTATGCGCTATTACCGATCCTTACCTGAATTTTTTCAGAGGTATAATTCCTCCACTAGGAGGCTTAGATTTATCTCCTATTTTGGCCTTTGTAGTAATTAGAGTTGTTCAAGGAATACTTGGAAATGCAGCAGCACTCGCAATGGGAGGATTTCAAATGTATGGATAATTTAAAATTCACCGATTATCGCCGCTACCTTGGATTTTCCCTCGAAATTTTCGACTGTTCAGCTTCTGCAAGTTTGCATGAGCAACCTCTTCCAATTCATATCCCAATTCGCTAGAAAGTTGTGATATGTACCAAAGAACATCACCTAGTTCAAATTTAATTGCATCCTTACTATCTTTATCAAATACACCTTTTTTATCTCTCAGAATTTTCTTAACTTTATCAGCGACCTCACCGGCCTCACCAACCAGACCTAACGTTGGATAAATAGCATTGCTACCGACTTCAGGATAAAGAGCTGTCTTGCGAGATTCTCTTTGATAATCATTTAATTCCATTTTTATTTACTTGAAAAAGCAAAGTTGACAAATAAAACACAACAAGATGTTAGTTTTTTGTTATCACAAGCCAAATAAATGACGATACTCGACCTAGCCCGAAGGACCAAAATCGTTGCCACAATAGGCCCCGCAACTGAGAGTGCGAGTCAAATAACTAAATTAGTAGAAGCAGGTGCTACTACATTTCGTCTAAATTTTAGCCATGGTGACCATGATGAACATGCTGAAAGGATAAAAACAATTAGACAAGTTTCAAATGATTTAGGAATTCACATTGGAATACTCCAAGATCTGCAGGGACCTAAGATTAGACTTGGAAAGTTTAAGAACGGTCCAGTTAATGTCAAAAATGGAGATAAGTTTATTCTTACATCAAAAAATATTGAATGTAATAAAGATCAGGCAAATGTCACTTATGACAAATTAGCTGAAGAAGTAAATGTAGGAAATAGGATTCTCTTGGACGACGGAAGAGTAGAAATGAAAGTTGAAAAAGTTGAACTAAAAGAACAAAGATTAATTTGCAAAGTAACTGTTGGCGGAGTGCTCTCCAATAACAAAGGAGTTAATTTTCCAGATGTTCAATTATCAATTAGGGCCTTAACAGAAAAAGATAAAAAAGATTTAGCATTTGGTCTAAAAAAAGGTGTTGATTGGGTAGCACTCAGTTTTGTAAGAAATCCATCAGATCTAATTGAAATAAAAGATTTAATTAGAAATCATGGTTTTGATACACCTGTAGTAGCAAAGATTGAAAAATTTGAAGCAATTGATCAAATAGATGCTGTTTTAAAACTTTGTGATGGAGTGATGGTTGCCAGAGGTGATCTTGGTGTTGAGATGCCTGCAGAAGAAGTTCCATTGCTACAAAAACAACTCATTAAAAAGGCCAATAGCCTTGGGATTCCAATCATAACTGCCACACAAATGCTTGATTCAATGGCTTCAAGCCCAAGGCCTACAAGAGCCGAAGTGAGTGAT
This sequence comes from Prochlorococcus sp. MIT2304, assembly GCF_059772405.1. Lineage (NCBI taxonomy): Bacteria > Bacillati > Cyanobacteriota > Cyanophyceae > Synechococcales > Prochlorococcaceae > Prochlorococcus > Prochlorococcus sp. MIT2304. The sequence goes on along the minus strand of NZ_CM186286.1, from coordinate 285,111 downwards.
GTAGCAAATGCGATACTTGACGGTACAGATGCTGTGATGCTTTCCAATGAGACTGCTGTTGGTGATTATCCCATTGAAGCTGTAGCAACTATGGCCACTATTGCGAAAAGAATCGAAAGAGATTATCCGCAAAAAGCATTAGAAAGTCATCTTCCAAGCACTATCCCAAATGCAATAAGTGCAGCTGTAAGCAGTATTGCCAGACAAATCAACGCAGCCGCAATAATTCCTCTAACAAAAAGTGGCGCCACAGCAAAAAATGTAAGTAAATTTAGACCTGCTACTCCAGTGCTAGCGGTAACGAATGAAAGGGGTGTAGCGAGCACACTTCAACTTGTCTGGGGAGTCACGCCAATTTTGATTGAGAATCAAACAAGCACATCTAAAACATTTGATGATGCCATGGCTATGGCAAAAAAAATGAATATTTTAAAACAGGGTGATCTTGTAGTAGAGACAGCAGGGACCTTATCTGGAGTAAGTGGATCAACTGACCTAGTAAAAGTCGGGATAGTTAGTTCAGAAGAAGAAACTGAAACTTTATTTATTTAAAAAATATGAAAAGGAAACTCCCGCTTACTGAAACATCGGGAATGGCAATAAAAAATCTTAAATCTAATAAATTTAGAAGCCTATTAACAATGCTTGGAATAGTAATTGGTAATGCCTCGGTAATAACGCTTGTAGGAGTGGGCAGAGGCGCTCAAAATCTTGCAGAAAACCAGCTAAGCAATTTGGGAGCAAATGTTTTATTTGTCGTACCTGGGAATAATGACACAAGAAGAAGAGGAGTGGCTTTCCCTAAAAATCTTGTTCTTAAAGATGCAAAAGCCATAGAGGAACAAGTTCCAACTGTTAAAAGAGTAGCCCCTCAAATCTCAACAAATGAAGTCATACAAAGTGGGTCGAAAAGTACAAGTAGTTCTATTTCAGGAGTAACAAATGATTTTTTAGTTGTTAGAAGCTTTGAAATTGCTAAAGGTCGTTTTATTAATGATCAAGATACAAAAGGGGCCAAGAATGTAGTTGTTATAGGACCAGATCTTGAGGAGAAGCTATTTAATGAAAAAGAAGGCTTAGGGGAAAAAATAAGAATAAAAGATCAGTCTTTTGAAATTGTTGGAGTAATGAAACCTAAAGGTGCTGTTTTTGGAAGTAATCAAGATGAGAATGCATATATTCCTCTATCAACAATGGTCAGCAGAATTACTGGTAAGGATCCAACTTATGGAATCAGTCTTAGTTTCATAAGTGTTGAAGCCATAAATGAAAAATCAACAAAGGCTGCAAAATTTCAAATAACAAACTTATTAAGACAAAGACACAAAATCATTAGAGATGATGACTTTGCTGTTAGATCCCAAAAAGATGCTTTACAAATAGTATCGACAATTACAGGTGGTTTAACATTAATGCTTGCTGCGATAGGAGGAATATCATTGTTGGTTGGGGGAATAGGAATTATGAATATAATGCTGGTTTCTGTAAGTGAAAGAACTGAAGAGATTGGGCTTAGAAAAGCACTAGGAGCGAGAAGATTAGATATATCGACCCAATTCTTAATAGAATCATTGATTCTATCAAGTTTAGGTGGAATTGCTGGAACAGGCTTAGGACTTACAACTGTAAAGATAGTAGCTTTATTAACACCTTTACCAGCAACAATTGGATTTGGAACTATTTTCATAACAGTTATTATTTCAGGCACAATAGGTTTGACATTTGGTGTTCTTCCAGCAAAAAGAGCTGCAAAGCTCGATCCAATTACAGCATTAAGAAGTTTATAAGAACTAATCTTTACTAAAAAATAATTTTTCAAAATTTCATCTGCAAAAATTATTTTTTGAATATTTCTTAGAAACTGTTGGAATCATCCAACAGAAAGGGGCATTACACTACTAGAATCATCCAAAAAGTTTTAAGATTTATGGATAAGAAATGGAAAGTTATAGCTCTTTGGGTCTTACCCATAACGATAGTAGTTTTAATTACATGGCAAATACTTGGCTCCGCAACAAACAATCAGGTTAATCAAGCCGCTTCATCTTCAGCAGCAAGAACTGCACCAGTTGGGAAAATTAGTTACGGAAGGTTCCTTGATTATGTCAAGGCTGGAAGAGTCACATCAGTAGATATTTACGAAGGTGGTAGAAATGCAATCGTCGAATCAGTTGATCCGGAAATAGATAACAGAGTCCAAAGATTAAGAGTTGATCTTCCTGGATTGGCTCCTGAATTAGTTTCATCTTTAAAAGAAGAGGGAATAAGCTTTGACATCCATCCACCTAAAACTGCTCCAGCTGGTATTGGAATACTTGGCAATCTCTTATTTCCACTAATCCTTATTGGGGGTCTAATTTTACTCTCCAGGCGATCAAACTCAATGCCAGGTGGACCAGGGCAGGCAATGCAATTTGGAAAAACAAAGGCAAGATTTGCGATGGAAGCCGAGACAGGTGTCAAATTTGATGATGTAGCAGGAGTAAATGAAGCTAAGCAAGATTTAGAGGAGGTAGTTACTTTTTTAAAGCAACCTGAAAGATTTACCTCTGTTGGCGCTCAAATTCCTAGAGGGGTATTACTAGTTGGGCCCCCAGGAACAGGAAAAACACTCTTAGCTAAAGCAATCGCTGGTGAGGCAGGAGTACCTTTTTTCTCCCTTTCAGGATCAGAATTTGTAGAAATGTTTGTTGGCGTTGGTGCCAGCAGAGTTAGGGATTTATTCAAAAGAGCCAAAGAAAACAGCCCTTGCTTAATTTTTATTGATGAAATTGATGCAGTCGGAAGACAGAGAGGTGCTGGAATTGGAGGTGGAAACGATGAAAGAGAACAAACTCTTAATCAACTACTTACTGAAATGGATGGGTTTGAAGGAAATAGTGGAATCATTATCATTGCAGCAACAAACAGACCTGATGTTCTTGACTCAGCATTGATGAGACCAGGAAGATTTGATAGACAGGTGACTGTTGACGCGCCAGATATTTCAGGAAGATTATCAATACTTAAAGTACACTCTAGAAATAAAAAATTAGAAAAAGACTTAACTTTAGAAAGCATCGCAAGAAGAACTCCTGGTTTTACCGGAGCAGATCTAGCAAATTTATTAAATGAAGCAGCTATTCTTACAGCAAGGAGAAGGAAAAATCAGATAGGTCTCTCTGAAATTGATGACGCCGTTGATAGAATTATCGCTGGAATGGAAGGAACTCCTCTTGTTGATGGAAGAAGTAAAAGACTAATTGCATATCATGAGGTTGGTCACGCTTTAATTGGTTCTCTAGTCAAAGATCATGATCCTGTTCAAAAAGTCACAGTTATTCCCAGGGGACAGGCGCAAGGTTTAACGTGGTTCTCACCTGATGATGACCAAACATTAATTAGTAGAGCTCAATTAAAAGCTAGAATCATGGGAGCGCTAGGTGGACGTGCTGCAGAAGATATCATTTTTGGAAGAGAAGAAGTAACAACTGGTGCTGGAGGTGATGTTCAAATGGTCGCATCCATGGCAAGACAAATGGTTACTCGATTTGGCATGAGTAGTCTTGGACCCGTTTCATTAGAAGGGGATAGTCAAGAAGTGTTTGTTGGAAGAAGTCTAATGAATACATCTGACATATCAGATGAAATCTCAAAGCAAATTGATGAGCAAGTCAGGTCAATAGTTAAAAAATGCTATGAAGAAACACTTGAACTGGTATCAAAAAATAGATCAGCAATGGATAAATTAGTTGAGATATTAATTGAGAAAGAAACTATGGATGGAGACGAATTTTGCGAAATATTGTCAAATTATACTGATATCCCTGAAAAAGACAGGTTTATACCAGTATTGCCAGATAAAGAGAAGTAAGGCCTAGACTGAATTAATAGGCCTTTTATTAAAAACATTGTCTATAATTCCGTATTCCACAGCTTCAGTGGGAGACATGTAAAAATCCCTGTCTGTATCTTCCCTGATTCTCTCAAGAGGTTGACCAGTCCTTTCTGACAATTCCTTATTCAACTTGTCCTTAATAAATAATATTTCATCTGCTTGAATCCTGATGTCACTAGCTTGCCCTCTAGCTCCTCCAAGTGGTTGATGAATCATTATTCTCGAATGAAGCAAACTGCTTCTCTTTCCTTTCGCGCCAGCGCATAACAAAAAAGCTCCCATACTGGCAGCAAGACCAACACAAACAGTATGTATGTCAGGCTTAACATGTTGCATGGTGTCAAAGATACCAAGGCCATCATAAACAGATCCACCTGGTGAGTTGATATAGAGAAAAATATCTTTATCGGGATCATCAGCTTCTAAGAAAAGCAGTTGAGCAACAATGCGGTTTGCAGAATCACTTGTTACTGGTTCACCCAAAAACACTATTCTTTCCCTTAGGAGCCTTGAATAAATGTCAAAGGCTCTTTCTCCTCTTCCAGATTCTTCAATAACAATTGGAATCATCGAACGATGTGATGGTCGGTTTTCATGATCCTAGCTAAGTCACGGGGTAAGCTAAGGTTCTTAAGAATTATCTAGGTTTGGCATTGAGCGTTAGAGCAACAATTTCAGACAGCAAATCTGATTTCCATAAGGAATTTCCTTATGTCATTCCATCAATTTATAGAAAACTCGCAGACGAACTGCTTGTTGAACTTCATTTGTTAAGTCATCAAAAAAACTTTAAAAATGACGCCATTTTTGCAACTGGATTAAAGGAAATATTCAGTAAATTCACTAATGGATATAAGCCTAGCGAACATACAGAGAAACTTTTCGACGCTATTTGCAATTGCAATGGCTTTAATCCTACAGAAATCAAAAGCTCTTCTGAACAATTAATAAATAAAGTAAAAGAATTCACAAAAGATGATCTAATGAATTTTTTATCAACAAAAGAAAAAGGAACAAAAGAAGAAAATTACTATAGCCGTATAAATGCAATTGGTATCTACAAGTTGGTTAATGAGATACCTTCACTTAAGGACCTAAAAGAAGAAGATATTAATAAGGAGATAGTAAATATTTCTAATTCACTTGGCTACCAAAATTCAAGAGTAGAAAAAGATATAAGTATGTATAAGTCAAATATTGAGAAAATGAAACAAGCATTAGAAATTATCGCATTAAACGTAAAATCCAAATAATAATTCTATTAATTATTTTCTTCTCTTATCCTTCCAATCAATATAACTAATGTAAATCACACTTATTGTTATAAATGAAAGTAGAAAAATAGAAAAAAAAGATAGAAAGCTATAGAAATTAAAATCTATAGACATCACAATTACTAAATATCAATTGAACCATCACCATTTCTACCCCAAACAACCATTGCTATAGAAAAAGTGAAAATAGCAGCCAAAGATGCCCAACCCAATGTGAAGATCATTACATTTTTAATTTTATTCAATTATAACTTACTAGATAGGTTTGAATTGTGTACCTATAAAAAAACTATACCCAATTAAGAAATCATACGAAAATCATTAAATCTATGGGAAGACTTGTTCAAAACCACAGCACGCACATAAAAGGCTTAATCAAATGGTTAAAAAAGATATCAGAAAAAGATGAAATCAAGACAGTTACACCTGCTTCGCTGTCAAAAACCAACGGTAGAGGTGAAAATCTTATTCTAAAAGTAACTGTTAAAACAAGTGAAGGATATAAGCTCCTAGCAAGAAAGGGTAAGCTCGTACAAGAGGTATTTCTTGTGACAAACTTAGACGAGAGTAAAGTTAAAGAAATTTTAGAAGAAACTAATCCGAAGCCTTCTCGGAAAAAGAAAGGTTTTTAGATGTAGATGGGTGAAAATATGACATTTTATTTTGCTTAGAAACAGATTCAGAAAGTTCTCGTATTATTTCTTCTTTGATCATATTCATAGCCGAATCAATTTCGTAAAGGTTATCTGCCATGGAAACAATAATTTTTTATAATTTAATCGCAAAAACAAAAGAAACTCTATTAATTAATAAAAAAATCAGATTTATAAAAACTAAAGCTTTATTGTGCTACAAATTCAATTAGAAAATTAGATTCTTAGGAAAAATATAATTAACTAAATTTTTATCTAATTATCGACAGATATAAATAAGTAAGAACAGCAATAAAAAGAATATAAACTATAGCTCATATTCATCTTTAAATTTATCCAAATTAGTCAAATAGAGTTGATGAAGGTTAGTAGTATCATCATTAAAACCCACGTCTTTATACATTTGATCAAGAGACATATAGGCACTCATTACAGGTAAAAAAGCAGATTTATATTCTTCTTGAATATCATCCTCATCTATATCATGAATTATTGCTGTAATCAATTCAATTTGCTTCTTGGCTAATGAAATGTTTTTCTCTAATTCAGGACTAAGTTTACGTCTTTTTTTTGCCATGAATACAATTCATCTTAAAAAAAATAATACACTATTTATATTCGAAAAATCAATGAGAGAAGTCATGGAATGTAAAAACAAGTTAAATAAGAGTAAATACTCATAAAAGCCATAGAAGAGTATTCCATTTTTATAAAAATGGTATATATTTTAGTTGGTATAATATTGATGTGATATTAGCCCAAAACATTGTTAGTAAAGGGCTATCTAATCTTACTATCACTATGAAAAGTAATTCAGATAAAAATCAAACTAAACTGCCATGGTGGGTCGAACTTTTGTTTGTTCAAATCGGGTTACCTGATTCATGGCTTTCAAAATATCTCAAGAAGAAAAAACAAACATTGAATTTTATTGATCTAAATAAGAAATATATAGCCTATTCTGCCTTATTAATTGCAGGTGTATTGTACATATACCCAATAGTAAGATACACATCATCAAGTGCTTCATGCATAGATAAAACCACAAAATATCTAAAATCAAGCAGAGTAAATAAATCTCAAAATGAAATGGATATAAATTCGATGGCAGTTGGATATTGTCATGGTGGTACTTTACCAGAATAATTAGTTTTTAAATTTCTTTTCACCGTCAATATCATATGTAGGTTTTTTTTCAGGAGACTTTCCTTCAAGTAAAGGAATTAAGCCCGAAATCAACCTACCAAATACTGGCACCCAAATGTTCTTGTAAGCATTTTTAAGTACCTTATTCATTTTTGTTTTTTAATATTATAGATAATATAATATTATTTACTAACATTTATCAATAAGAACTGATTGTCAAATTTTTTAATAGACTTGAATAAAGGTCTAATATTTAAAGCATTTAAACTATTGATATCGGAAGTAATTAAATATTTATAGTTACTAATATCATCTAACTTTTGAACGACTTGGGAGGAAGGCAAATAAAATGATAATAAAGTCCGGATTTTACTTTCAACTTCAAATAAATAAATAGTGTTTGAGGTGATAATCGAAGATACAAGCTCATCTCTTAAAAATAACTTTATACTTAAGTTTGGACTACCAAGTAGACCAAAGTTAAACAGCAACAAGATAGAAATATATTGAGGTATAATTATACTATAGAAGAAATTGATTAAGTCTCTTCGAAAATCATATATATTAAAAAGAAGTTGAATTGATCTAATATAAGATAGTATTAAAAATAAAGATACTAAATATATTAACGAGTTATTTCCATTAGAATGCTCTATTATAAAATCATTGTAATTAAAAATAAAGAATAATATAATAGATGTTATTAATATAATTAACAAGGATAATAAATATTTAATGCTCGTTTTAGAAAATGAGTATCTTAATGTATTTGATGTAAGCAAGACGGCAAACAAAATTGATAAAGAAGGTAAGAGAAAAAGGTAATAATGTGGATATGTGGTCGACATGCATAATAAAATTAATAAAGATATAAGAGGGTAAGAATAAATTAATAATGGATATTTAATTTTTTCCCTTGGTCTAGTAAAAACAAAAAGGATAATAAATAATATACCAACTGGAAAAGTTAAATACAGAAAATTAAAAGGTATAAGTAATAAATTGCCAAAGTCAAAGTCTCCAATAGCTTGTTTCCTTACAAAATCAAAGAGCGATGTAATTCCATTGACCCCAAACTTTTGAAATGAAAAATAAAGATTAAAGTAAGTTGGAATTGAGCCAATTAATATTCCAGTAGCAAAAAGTATTTTCAAAAGATTATCCTTATTTTTTAAGTTATAATAAATAAAAGGTGAGAGTCCTATCAAAGGAACAAATGTCATATAACTTCTAAGAAAAAAAGAAGTAGAAATAAAAAAACCAGAAATTAATATATAAAAACACTTTCTTATGTATTGCAAAGAATCTAGAGATTTAAGAAAAAATAAAATTGTCAAAAGGATACACAATACGAATGGAATATCTGGACTCGCATATCTTGAATATTGAATCCACAATGGCATTGAAGAAAGTGAAAATAAAGAAATCAATGCAGACTTTTTGTCTGTAATTTTTACTGCAATTAAGTACGAGCTAATCAAACAAAGGAATGAAGAAATGATACTTGGAATTCTTAGAGCTAGTTCACTACTTCCAAACAACCTAATGGCTAATGCTATTAACCAATAACTTCCTAATGTCTTATGATGAGGGGAAGGGAATGGAGGTGAAAACCAGTTTTCAGAGTTTTCAATCAACCTAGCTCTTCTAGCGTAAAGCCCCTCATCATGAGCGACGAGGCTTTGAGTAGAAAAGTCGATAAGAAAATAAAGTAAACTACAAAAAATAACAACAAGTAGTGGTAAGATAATTCTCTTATTCTTTGAGAAAAAATTAGTAACTCCTACTTTAATTTTTATATAGCTAATAACATTAGATGGAAGAATTTGCATTTTTGAATATGATTAAAAATTCATACGTTCAATTTTAATGAACCATACTTTAAATTAAATTATATCCTTAGTAATTTGATTTGGGAATCTATGAGGCTGTGAATTAATAACATCATGTATAATAATAGATATTTTAAGACATAGAAAAGATGGCAACCGCAAAGGAAAAGAAAGAAGAAGTAAAAGCGTCTCTAAAGATTTTACGTGCAGAACTTAGAAAAATGCATTTAGGCGTAACAGAAGAGCTATCACTCCCAGAGCCAACAGAAGTTAAAAAATTAATGACTCAAATGGAGGAGCTATTATTAGTGATTGAACCCAAGTCATCTCGGAAGGCAAAAAAGTAAGATAACAGTCCAATTATTTTTTTTAGAAGTTTTAACTGACTGTAAAAGCTCGAATAAACAAAATTATTATTTATTCGAGCTTTTTTTATTCTTAGTAAAAAGAATAGGGCTTGAAATTAATATTGTAATAGCAAGAGGGTGTTCAAAAATAGTATAAAAGAAAGTAGAGAAAGTGAAAAAATCTATTAATATCCTGAGGTCAGTTCTTAAATCATAAATTGATAGTAAAATTAGAATAATTTGTAACCAATTATATTTTATATAAACAAATATTTTATCTATAGAAATGAAGAACATATTCAATCATTCAAGCTGTTTGTTGCTGGTTATTGATAACAATGAAGGTGCTAAAGCTATACTCGACCAAGAACCGGCTATAACACCTATTAATAAAGCAAATGCGAACCAATACAATGTTGATCCACCCCAAATCAATATACATATTAAAGGAAGTAGTGTGGTAAGACTTGTATATAGAGTCCTAGTTAACGTTGCACTAACAGCTTTATCAATTTGATACTTAAAACTTAATTGTTTCTCTACTAAACTTTTTTCTCTGATCCTGTCAAAAACTACAACAGTATTGTTTACTGAATAACCTGCAATTGTCAAAAGAGAAACAGCGAACAAAGAGTCGACCTCTACATTAAAGAAATATCCCAACCATGCAAATACACCGCAAACAATAAGTATGTCATGCAAAAGTGCAAATAAAGCTAGGAATGAGTATCTTCGGTCATATCTAAAGTTAATATATAAAGCTATTCCAAGGAAAGCAAAGATAAGAGAAATTAAACTACTTTTAAGTAACTGCTTCCCAAGACTTGGACCAATAATTTCAACTGAAGTATTTTCATTGTTAAACGGGCCAAAAGATTTATTAATCACTGACACTACAGACTCAGATTGAGCTGCAGATAAAAATGGAAGCCTGATGGATATTAACTTTGAATTATCGAGTAATTGTATTTGTGACCTAGTTAAATTAGGAGATGTATTTGAAATAAAGTTTTTATCTAGATTTCTTAGACCTGTTATCTTATTAGATATATCACTTGTATTTAAAGTAATACATTCATCAGCACAACTCCTCTCTAAGGTTATTTGAGTTCCTCCGGTATAATCTAAACCAAGATTTAAAGGTGCCTTAATAGAAGTAGTTTTAAGGCAAATTAGCATCCCAATTATTGATATTAAACATAAAGAAAATGAAACAAGCCAAACATTTTTTCTATTTTTATAGAGTTGAACATTAAAATAAGAATTCATAATTTAGTTGATTTGAATTAGTTGTTATTGAACGTTGGTAGATGGTGATGAAATCTGATTAGGGTTAATAAAGTTAGAAATTTTTCTAAGGCCTTGATAACTCATTAGGAACTTCAATATTGCTTTTGTACATGTTAAGGCCGTAAACAAGCTCAACACAACACCAATACCCAAGGTAGCTGCGAAACCTTTTACAAATCCAGTACCCAAATAAAATAATGTTATACAGCTTATCAAAGTGGTTAAATGACCATCAATTATTGATGAAAAAGCGTTTTTAAAACTTGCGTCTATTGATCGAATCAAAGTATTTCCATTGCGCAATTCTTCCTTTAATCTTTCAAAAATAAGAACATTAGCGTCAACAGCCATTCCTATGCTTAAGATAAATCCCGCTATACCTGGAAGAGTAAGAGTCACTGGGAGTAGTGCATAAATAGAGAGGGTGAATAGCGAGTAAAAAGACAATGCCAAGACGGCAACAAATCCAGCTAGTTTATAGATAAAGATCATAAAAACACCTACAAAAAGCAAGCCTGTGAGGGCAGCAAAAAGACTAAGACGGATATTTTGAGTCCCTAGAGAAGGACCTATCGTTCTTATCTGAATAATCTCAATAGGTAGAGGCAAAGCTCCTCCCCTTAATTGAACTTCTAAATTTCTAGCATCATCAGCAGTAAAATTGCCGCTTATTGTTGCTGCACCACCAGTAATGCCGGCAGTTTCAAATTGCTTACCAACACTTGCTTCGCTATATGAAATACCATCAATAATAATTCCAAGCAATCTAGGGGTGCCAGCTATAGATTTTGTGAGGTCTGCAAATAATTCACCTCCTTCATTATTGAAGCTTAAAGTAACTTCCCAATTATTAGTATTTTGATCTTGTCGTCTGCCTGCATTTGTAAGATATTTTCCAGTTAATGATGTTGGTTCAAACAGAGCTGCAATGTCAGTACTTATTTTATTCCTTAAAAGATTAAACTGATCTAAATTTAGTATCTGATCGGATTGAATATTATATTTTTCAAATAATTGATTAATTTCCTTGTTAATATTGATCTCCTTTATTAATTGGGCTGAATTATTATTCTCTTCTAATAATTTAATAATAGATTCAACGCTATTTCGTTGATTTTGTAAGTCTCTTAACAGCGCCGCTGTCCCATTTTTCTGAATTCTGAATTCCAATAGAGCAGTTTCTCCTAATACCTTCGCTGCCGCGGAGGGATCTTGCTCTCCAGGAAGTTCTAATAACAATTGGTTTGTTCCTACTGTTTGAAGTTGTGAATCTGAAACTCCTAATCCGTTTACCCTCTTATCAAGGACAGCTTTTACCCCTTCAATTTCGTTGGGGGTAATTTTTGTAATTTCCTCAGTAGGTTGAACCTCTAGAGTAAGTTGACTACCTCCGCGTAGATCCAATCCTAATTGGAATGGTATATTGGTGCATATGAAAATACTTAATACTGCAAAAATGATAACTATAAAAAACCAATAGTTTTTTCTACCCATTATTAATCAACTCCACCATTATTAATAATTTTTTCTGCAGCGTCTACTATTTGATGAGGTTGAATAATAGTTAAGTTTTCTAAGTTTCCATTATAAGGAGTTGGAATATCCTGACTGCTTAAACGAACAGGAGGAGAATCTAAATCATCGAAGCAATTCTCAGTAATCAATGACATTAACTCAGCGGCAATACCACCTGTTTTCATACACTCTTCAACAATTATTACTCTATGAGTTTTTCTAATAGATTTAGATATGGTTTCCATATCAAAAGGCTTAAGGCTAATTAAATCAATCAATTCAGCATCAATTCCTTTCCCTTCAAGAAGTTCAACTGCTTTCAAGCAGTGGTGACGCATTCTCGAATAAGTCAAAATCGTAATGTCACTTCCTTGCTTTACAAGATCGGCTTGATCTAAGGCACAGACATAATCACCCTCAGGAAGCTCTTCAGTAAGGTTGTAAAGAAGAACATGTTCAAAAAAGAGAACAGGATTATTGTCTCTAATAGCAGCCTTCATTAGACCTTTAGCATTCGTGGGAGTACTACAAGCCACAATTTTGATACCAGGAACAGCATGAAAATAGGCTTCAAGTCTTTGACTGTGTTCAGCACCTAATTGCCTTCCAACGCCACCAGGACCTCTAACAACTGTTGGAATAGTAAAATTTCCACCGCTCGTATATCTAAGCATTCCCATATTGTTGGATATTTGGTTAAACGCAAGTAACAAAAACCCCATATTCATCCCTTCCACAATTGGTCTTAACCCTGTCATAGCAGCACCAACAGCCATACCAGTAAAACTATTTTCAGCGATTGGTGTATCTAAGACTCTGAACTCTCCGTATTTTTCATACAGATCTTTTGTAACCTTATAAGAGCCGCCATATTGTCCGACATCCTCTCCCATTACACAGACCAAAGGATCTCTGTCCATTTCTTCATCAATTGCTTCACGAAGAGCATTAAATAAAAGAGTCCCTTTCACAGAATTAACAGATCGTCCGGATTACCGGTTTGTTATTCCAAACTATCTCAATCAGTGCCTAATTACCCACCTGCCGCAAAAGTCGATAACAGCAATATGGAGAGCAACATTCCAGGAGAGAGTAATAAAACGAGAAGTCCTAAATCATGAAGAGTCATAGAAACATCTAAATATGACAATTTAATAGTTAAATCCTAATCAGTTTTGTCCTTGTTGCCTTCAATCAAACTTCGAATAAATACTAAAAACAAACCAAGTCCAATAAAACCAAAGGTAAAAGTTGAAAGAAAACTAATTCCAATAATTAGTGTTTTAAAACCAGAAGCAATACTCTGGGCAATTGGCGAAGAATAATTCGGTGTATGAATCGAAAAATATAAAACTATTTTTTTACTAATAAAGAGGCTTATAAAGCCAAAAGATAAACTGGTAATAGAACCTGAGAGAAAGCTTAAGGGACCTTTCTTTGGTTCAGAACTAGCGGAAGATATTGAACTTGCTGATGAATTAGCTAAATCATCAGATTCATTTTTAAACCCATTACTAGGTGAATTCATTTCTTAATTGAACTCCATTAGATTTCATTGAACATGCCCAAGCGGATAAACCAGCTTTTTCAAATTCATTAACATGTTCATTTAGTACTGTATTTGCTTGCTTATAATTTTCAAACAAGGCAAAACAACTTGGACCAGAACCACTCATTGAAACAAGACGGGAATCAGGTAACCGAGACAATATATTTAAAGACTTTTCAACCTCTGGTGACAGAGGGCAAACAACTTTTTGCAAATCATTTTGTACTTTTTTTCGATTATCTAAAAGCGACTGATCCGACCAGTTAATTGATCTGACAATGTTTCTCTTGATTTCAAAATCCCTATCATTTTCAAGATATCTATTCCCAAACTCTTCTTTATATTTTTTATATGCAACTGGTGTAGAAACTTGTATAGAAGGATCTTTAACTAAAATGAGACCTAAATCAAAACGATCAAGATTTAATCTTTCTAAGATTTCTCCTCGACCAAAACATATCTGTCTACCTCCTGATACGCAAAAAGGTATATCCGATCCGATTTCTTTTGATAACTTCTCTAATTCAGAAATCTCAAGATTTAATTTCCAGAGCTTATTTAATCCAACTAATGTTGCAGCCGCATCAGCAGATCCACCCGCTAATCCTGCTCCAATAGGAATATTTTTTACAAGTTCAATATCAGCGCCTAATTGAGTATTTCCAACTTTATTTCTCAATAGCCTGGCAGCTTTTATTATTAAATTATCATCACCATTACTAATCTCATTAGTATTTGTTTTTAGAGTAATATTATTATCTTCATTCTTTACCATCCTCAACTGATCACTTAAATTAATACTTTGCATAACCATTGCCAATTCATGAAAGCCATCGTCCCTAATCCCTAAGACTTCTAAATGTAGATTAATTTTTGCATGTGCTTCTGCAATAAGAACATCTTCATTTTCTTTGGGAGGAAACATTTTCAATAACACACGTTTCTTTTAAAGCTTTTGCCAAGGCAAACCAATTGGAAGGTGAAATTTCCTGTGGTCTTTGATCAAGACTAATACCTCTATGGGCGAAAAATTCCTCTATCTGATCATTGGGAGTAACAAAACTTCCAATCGTGTTTCTTAATTTCTTTCTTCTACCACTAAATGCATGCTTCAAAAGTTTCTCTAATAAATTTCCTATCTCATAAAACTCTGGATCACTAGGTACAAAGGGCTTTATCATGACTACTTTGGAATCGACCTTTGGTGCCGGTTGAAAACATTTAGAGGGCACATCGCAAACGTTCTGACATTTTGCTAGAAGCTGAATACGTACGCTTAAAGCACTAAAATTACTACTTCCTGGCAAAGCAACAAGTCTTTGTGCAACTTCTTTTTGCACAAGTAAAACTAAAGTTTCAAAACGATTGTCAGGGGCTTTTCTTAATTCACCAATCAATCTTTTTAATAGTGGGCCCGTAATGTTGTATGGAATATTAGCGACTACTTTGTTAATAATCAGTCCATTTTCAGCTTCTAGTGGAACAGATAGAACATCCCCCTCTCTCAAACCAAATTTATTTTGATGACTAAAACGTTTCTTCAAACCAAAGACCAAATCTCTATCCAACTCAATTGCTTGGATGAATTTTGCTTGGGATTCAATTAATTTTTCAGTTAAAGCACCTTTACCTGGACCAACTTCTAATACGCAATCTTCGGAATTCAATTCAGCAGCCTTAACTATTTGATTCAAGACATCTTGATCATTCAACCAATGCTGACCAAAACGTTTTCTAGGAATATGCCTAAAATTATTCAAAGCGTTATCACCCATACGAACAATCCCAAAACCTCATTAGAAAAGATCACATATTTCACTCAAGTAAAAATAAATTATTTAAAATATACTTACAAAAAGATCTCCAATCAATATACATTTTCCAAAATGACTTTTAATAGCCATAGCCTTGAACGCTTAAAACAACTAGGACGAAAACTTCCTAAAGAGATATCAAAACCTGAATCAAATGAATTAAAAAGTCAAAAAAAAGCAAAAAACCATAAGTTACACCCAGTTGAAATCGAAACCAACCCTGAACAGCTCTTTCGAGAGTTGATGGAAATAAGTCCAGATGGGAACGTACCGCCTCATTTACTAGAAAGGCTGAAAAAACTTGAATCAAAAAATCTGAATATTTCTGCCTATGCAGATCCAAATATTAATAAAAATTCTAAAGATTTTTCCAGCGTAGATTCACTAAATCTTTATACTCAATTTCAACAATTTCTACTCGAAGATGATATCGATTAGAAATATCTTTTTTATGATTAATATTTCACGCTACAAAATCATTGCCGTTGGGAAAATAAAGAAAAAGTGGATTCAAGAAGGTATAGATATGTACTTAAAAAGATTACCTGGCTTAGAAGTTATAGAAATTAAAGACAACAACCAAACAAAAGAAGAAAATACGATCAGAGAAATCATTAGCAAAAACGAAATTCTCGTAACTCTCAATGAAAATGGTCAATCTTTCACATCAAAGCAACTAGCAACAAAACTTCTAAACTCTCATAATCAAAATATTATTTTTTTTATTGGAGGCGCATTAGGTCTTGCACCTTCCCTCAATAATTTGGCCTCTTGGCAACTAAGCCTTTCACCTTTAACTTTTCCGCATGAAATAGCTCGTCTTTTACTAATAGAACAACTCTACCGCGCAAAAACAATAGTCCAAGGCGGGCCATACCATAAAGGATAGAAGGAGCACGAGCGCAGCCAGAGTAGTTCGCATGTACTATATTGGCTGTATTGGTCTAGGTCTATGTATTCAAAGAGTTCATACTCTCCATCAAAGGAGGACTTATCGACATTATTAATTCCATTAGCAACAGAAACTATTTCTGCAGGTTTCCCTTCTCCTGCGGAAGACCACATAGAACTCGGGATCGATCTAAATAAATACTTAATCAAAAATCCAATAAGTACTTTCTTTCTACGTGTAAGCGGTAGTTCAATGAATAACGCAGGAATTTATAACAATGATTTATTAATAATAGATCGCAGTATAAATCCAAAGCCTGGGCATATTGTAGTTGCTCTCTTGGATGGAGAATTTACTTTGAAAAGACTTATAAAAAAGCAAGATAATTATTATCTAAGAGCAGAGAAAGAAAATTATCCAGCAATAAACTTATATGAATATATAGATATACAAATATGGGGGGTAGCCACTTATTCGATACATGAATTACAAAAAACAAAAGTCTAATTATGTCAAAAGTAATACTTCAGGTTGATGGGAATAATTTCTATGCCTCGTGTGAACAATTAGTCGATCCATCTATAAGAGGAAAAGGCTTAGTTGTACTTTCAAATAATGATGGATGCATAATAGCTCGAAATTCAGAGGCTAGAAAAATGGGAATTCCTATGGGACAACCTTATTTCAAGTTAAAGAATAAGCTAACTCAATTAAATATAAAAGTGAGAAGTTCGAATTACGAGCTTTACGGTGATCTAAGTAATAGATTAATGCAGCTACTAAGAAAAAATTGTGAAGAACTGGAAATCTACTCTATAGATGAAGCCTTTGGAACGATAAAACGTCCTAAAGAAAAGTGCTTATATCAATGGGGAAAAGATTTAAGAGCCTTAGTTTACAAAAACGTCGGAATACCAATAACAATCGGTATTGGTGAGACAAAAGTTTTATCAAAAATTTCTAATCATCTAGCAAAAAAAATACAAAATAATTCAGGCATATTTGACATCGGTATTATTGAAAATAAAGACCCTTATCTTAATCTAATTAAAGTAGATCAAGTTTGGGGGATAGGTAAAAGAATGTCCATATGGCTAAAAGAAAAAGGGATCTCTAATGCCCTAGAACTTAGAGATATGTCAAGTAACCAAATTAAAGAAAAATATGGTGTGGTTGGTCTACGCATTCAAAACGAATTAAAAGGAAACCTCTGTATCCCAATAAAAGAAACATCATCAAATAGAAAACAAATCTGTGTAAGCAGGAGTCTTTCAGATCCAATAGATAGCTTAGAAGAGTTGAGGCAGATAATCATTAAATATGTTTTAATCGCAAGTGCTAAGCTTCGAAAATACAATCAATTATCTTCAGCTATTACAATATTCACGAATACAAATATTCATTCAAAAGACTTTTATAAAAGCGAAGCAACAGGAAAAATAAATGTCCCAACCTCTGATTCAAGAATTATACTTGAAACAAGTTTAGACTTAACACGGAAAATATTTAGACCATATAAAAGGTTAATAAAAGCAGGTGTAATATTACATAAACTACAAAGTAACCAATATGAACAAAAACAATTATTTAACCAACAATCAATTGAAAAAGAGTTATCTCAACAAAAAATAAATTATTTAATAGATGAAATCAACAATAGAAATGGTAGAGATACAATAAATTGGGGATCATCTATCATTGAAAAGGAATGGAGCCCGCGAAGGGAAAAATTATCTCGTATAAAGACAACAAACATAGAAAATATTCCAACAATATATGCTAATTAATATTTAATATTATACTTAAAAAAAGAATGATCATTTTCACAATAAATGAAATAGAAAGTTATGATAGAGTAAACTCAGTAAAAATCATAAGCATTAAAAGAATAATGGAATTCGTAGATTTTCTAGATAAAATAGAACTAGAAATAATAAAGCTAGTTGAACAAGCTGGTTACAAAACAGCCGAGAATACAACACTATGCTTAGCAAGTAATAACTATGTAGGTTTCTTAAATAAGAGGACGAAAGTACTTGTCATTTGCACCAACAATGCCAAGAAGAGAGAAGGCTATATAAATTTACGAAAGAAAGATAAGGATATTCTTGAAAGGACAGCATTACATATAAAAAAAGCTTTAAGACATGAAGCTGTTCATGTTGCACAAGAATGCAATGATGGAAAGTTATTAAACATAGATCAAAAGTTATCAATAAGTCCCTCAAAGATAAAGGCTTTAAAAGAATCTATAAGAATATCCGGCGAGGAAGAGAAAGAAAGACAAGCGTATATATTAGAAAATAAACCAAAATTAGTAGTGAAAGAATTGAAAAAATATTGTTTATAGTAGTTGAATAAAATTAATTTTCTCTAAGTAGTTGAATAGCTTTTGTTTTACCACTAAAAATCAAAACCATTCCTGGATCCAAATAAGAAAAACCAATATAAGTCTTAACAGCATTTGCATCAACCAGAGCCGTTCCACATGTATCAAGAAAAAGGACGGGTATCGTTAAATTAGATCCCTGCATTCTCTGAAGATCGAGAGACTGACGTATAGCTAATTTTGCTTTTATAAAACCAATTTTATTAATAAAGTCTGGCCATAGATCATTAGATAAAGAACATTCATCTAAATTAAAAGAAGAGGAATATATCACTTTTAGATATAACTATAGAAAATTATTTGTAACATCGCTGTTGATCTAAACTTAATATATGCTTCCTTTCGGCGTAATAAAGTTGCTGAAAATTTATAGCATCATTATTTAACTCTTCAAACATGCTAATCACTTTCTTTTCCATATCAGATGAATTACTAGGCTTAGAAGATTCCTGAACAATCAGAGAAGCAATACAGTTCTCAAGAGTTTGTAATCGTTGAGAACTCCATGCCTCAATTAGATGTCTACAACGTTTTAAAGATTTTTGCTTTTCAAGAGCAGCTAGAGATCCACGAATGAGCGCTTCGGGATCAGTTAGTGTTGCTAAACGAAGTTCATCAGCCTCTAGTAAGGGAGTAAGCTTAGGAAGATGTTCATTGTTACTCACGAGAAAGCTATCTAACAAGTTTTTAATTAAATCGACATCGGCTAGAATATTATTTGAATCATTAGAACGATTTATCTTCTCAACAGTTTCAGACCCGAACTTATTCTCCTCAATATTACATATAGTTGACCATATCGCTCGATGATGATTGATTGCAAAATCGTCTAATTCTCTTAATCGCAATTCATAACGAATATAAGATCGATAATTAGGACAGTGAATATAAGTAAAAAGTATATCTGCTTCGCTTCTTTCTCTTAGACTAACTTCTTGGGGTTTTTCATACTTTTTAGAACGTCCGTGCCATCTTTGACCACTAATTTGATTACGTAAATCTTCTTCTAGTTGTAGAGCGAATCTAGCTTGACCTCCACTAAGACGCTGAGCGACCTTCTGTAGATAGTGGGTTCTGATGGCTGTTTGAGGTAGTTTGCCAAGAAGACTTACTAAAGTACTAACAGCTTCCTGAAATTGATCAGATTTATTTAAATCTAAATCCTTCAATGATTGATCTATTTGCCAATCCATCCAAAGAGGTGATTTAGCTGCTAATGCTTCATATTCAGAGGGTGAATTATCCTTAAGAAACTCATCTGGATCTTTACCTAAAGGTAATTGAAGAACTCTTAAATCTAACTGACCTTGAATAGCAAGGTTTTCAAC
Organism: Prochlorococcus sp. MIT2304; assembly: GCF_059772405.1. Lineage (NCBI taxonomy): Bacteria > Bacillati > Cyanobacteriota > Cyanophyceae > Synechococcales > Prochlorococcaceae > Prochlorococcus > Prochlorococcus sp. MIT2304. The sequence continues at coordinate 265,205 of NZ_CM186286.1, read as the reverse complement.
CTCACTAATAGCGCGATTAGCCGCTCGAATTCCAGCATTATCTGAATCAAAATTTAAAAGAATTTTTTTACTATCGGTAGAACGAGATAGCAGCGTTATTTGATTACTACTTAATGCGGTTCCTAAAGAGGCGACAACATTTGTAATACCAGAATCATGAAGTGCCATCACATCAAAATATCCTTCAACTACAACTGCATAATCTTTTTTCCTAATTGAAATAGCTGATTTATCTAAACCAAAAAGATTTTTACCTTTTTCAAAAATTTCAGTCTCAGGTGAATTTAAATACTTAGGCTCTGACCCATCAAGACTTCTTCCTCCAAAACCAATAACTCTTTTTTGCCTATCATGTATGGGAACAATAATACGATTACGAAATCGATCATAAAAACCATTACCACCCTTTCGAGGTACGATTAAACCAGCCGATTCAAGGATCTCAACACTGACTTTTTCTATATCTACAAAATATTGGAGTAATGAATCCCAATTATCTGGGGCAAACCCAAGCTCAAAATTGATTAAAGTGCCATCACTCAAGTGACGTTTATTTTTAAGATAATTAAGGGCATTTTCCCCACATGGAGAGTTTAATTGATTTCTAAACCAACCTGTAGCCAGTTTCAAAACACGATAGAGCGTATCTCTTCGTGAGATCTGTTGCTTTAGTCTTTCTTGTTGCGGTCCTTCAACTGTATCGATTGGTACTTGATATTTTTTAGCCAGCTCAAGAACAACATCACTAAAACTTTGTCTCTGAAACTCCATTAAAAATTTAATGGCATTTCCACCAGCTCCACATGAAAAGCAATAATAAAATTGTTTACCAGGGATTACTGACATTGAAGGCTTACTATCATCATGAAAAGGACATATTCCAACATATTCTTTACCTTTTTTCTTTAAAACAACATGTTCACCAACAACATCAACAATATCTACACGCTCTTTTACAGACTCAATTGTTCTAGGATGTAGTCGAGCAGAAGCCATATGATAATTTTAATTGAAGTTTAAATATTTAGTTAAGAGATTTAGAAATTGAGAGAAAAAAAACTTACAGGTGAATTTAATATTGGAAAAAATCTAGAAGGGATCAAATTTTTAATAGGAAGTGGGTTAGCGTTTAGCCTTATGAGTGTATGCGTTAAAGCCATTGGAGGGAGGATCCCTATTTCAGAACTTGTTTTTGCTAGGGCTAGCATAAGTATAATAATAACAAGATTTTTCTTATATAAAAATAAAATCAATCCCTGGGGATATCAGAAAAGATTATTAATTATAAGAGGTTTGTCAGGAACATTAGCCTTATTTTGTATATTCAAAGCCTTAACAATATTACCAATAGCAACAGCAACAGTAATTCAATACACTTACCCTACATTTACAGTTATATGTGCATACATATTTTTAAAAGAATTTATATTAAAGAGAATAGTTTATTCAATCATTATTGGCTGGATAGGAATTCTTTTAGTTAGTCAACCAGAATTCAACTCCAATAGTAATATTGAAGAAACAATATTAGCACTAATCATTGCAATATTAGGCGCTTTAATGACGTCATTAGCATACATATGTGTAAGAAAACTTTCTTATAAAGAACACCCACTTGTAATTATTTTCTATTTTCCTTTGGTTTCTATACCCTTATCTATTCCTTTTATCATTAATGATTTTGTATTACCAACCGGAGCAGAATGGCTTTGGATAGCAGGCATTGGTATTTTCACACAAATTGGTCAACTCTGTATAACGGAGGGTTTAAGACTACTACCAGCTGGCCAAGCGACCTCATTAAATTATTCACAGGTTATCTTTGCAAGTATATGGGGAATATTAATTTTCAAAGAATCAATAACAAGTTCAATTTACTTGGGTGGTTTTTGTGTACTAATTTCCACTATTATTAGTATAAGTGCATCCAAAACCTCGCAAACAAAAATATGAAATGTAAATCAATGATTTTTGCGATAGTGCTTATTTGCACTGGATCGACATCGATTCTTGCAGATGATTATCAGAGAGGTTACTCCTCAAGTAGAACTTGTACGAGAAACGAATATAGAGAAGAATATGTTCCAGGAACAAGAAAGGATCCTGGATATGTAAAAAAATGGGAGGAAACGGTTGAAGTCCCCTGCCCAGGTATTGGCTTAACAAACAAAAACAGTGATTTTGATAACAATGATTGCTCTGAAGGCAAAGTCGCAGGTGGCATTTTAGGTGCTGGCTTCGCTACAGCAATATCCAGAGGTAAAGATCGTTGGTGGGCAATCCCTGCTGGTTTAGTAGGTGGATCAATGGTCGGATGTCAGATTGATGGTGGTTGAGTTTTAAACTTTTGCAGGAACTTAATCAGAATAAATAATGATTAGTTGGTTGAAAGGTAAAATAGTACATAAGTGGAAGACATCCACCAAAAAAGGAATTGTACTAAATGTTGGTGGCATTGGTTATGAAATACAACTATTACCAAAACACTTAGAAGAGTTTGAAGTCTTTAATGAGATTGAATTATGGATTCACCAAATAGATCGTGAAGATGGTACAAGTTTATATGGTTTTATAGAGGTTAATCAAAGAGATTTATTTAGAGAAATCATCAGTGTTAATGGTATAGGTCCACAAATTGGCATAGCTTTGTTAGAGGACTTTGAAGTTGCTCAATTAATTAATGCTATAGAAAATAAAGAGTCTAATTTATTAACAAAAAGTCAAGGAATAGGTAAACGTATCGCAGAGAGATTAATAGTTGAGCGAAGAAACAAACTTCAAAGATTTATAGTGACTAATGAAACAAATAATAACAATAAAAAAGACAAAGAGTCTAATCAATTTTCAAAATATATTGATGAAATATATCTAATTCTGAATTCACTTGGCTATGTAGATAATGAAATAAAAGATTCAATTAAAATCATAACAACCAACGAAAAAGAAAATTCTTTATTACTGAACTCTCTATCATCAGAAGAAAAAGCAAAGCTAATGGATAAACATCTCAAAGAGATTCTTATGAAATTGAGTGAAAAGAGTACTTGATAGAAGGCTAGGGATTAAATTAGACTTGAAAAGATAGAAAAGCCAAATCAAATGTCACTAGGCACAGAAGAGAAACAAAAGCTAATCAACACACATCAAGTACACCCAACTGATACGGGTTCAGTAGAAGTCCAAGTGGCGATGCTTACTACAAGGATCTCAAAATTAAGCAAACATCTTCAGGGGAACATACATGATTTCTCCTCAAGACAAGGATTGCTTAAAATGATTGGTCAGCGTAAAAGACTTTTAGGTTATGTACGTACTAAAAGTGAAAAAAGATATACAGAGCTTATTGAAAAATTAGCAATTAGAGGATAATGACTTGTATTGAATTGTTAGAAGCTAATGAAAGGTACAAAAAAAAACAAAAAGGAACAACCTAAAGAAGTTAAAATAGGATTTTCCAGTAATAACTCAGCCCCAAAAATAGTTTCAAAGAAATCATCAAAAAGTACTAATAAGAAGTCAGGTATTCCAAGCTATGTCGCAAATAGAATGGCAAGGAGAATAGCTTTTACTACAGGTATTCCAACCCTAAGTGGTATGGGAGTTTTTATTGGAAGTTATTTTTTAATAAGCAAAGGTATTGCTGATATATCTCCAACACTCACTCTAGTCAGTTCAGCAATATGTTTTCTCATTGGCTTATTAGGATTAAGTTATGGAATACTCTCTGCCAGTTGGGATTTTAATCCAGGTAGTTTGCTTGGTTTTGAAAATATAAAGCCAAACATTAATAGGATGAAAGACGCATTCAAAACAAGTCAAAAAGATATTACTAGTTAAATATAAAATTTAAATTACAAGACTTTGACTTGTTCTCGCTATGAAGGAATTCTTAGATAAAGAATCTAAAGCCAAGTCAGCATCTTTTACACAGAATTGATCGCCTAACCTTACATACCTAGTGTTATCATTGTCCTTAAGGCAAGCTACGACAGGGATACGAACGCCTAATTCATTTCTAGCGGGTCTAATATTTGAAAGACATTCTCTTAATTTATGCTGCACATTGATATCAGTAGCTTGTTCAGGGCGTAGATCTATCAGAAGAAATCTTAAATCATCAATTTCACGACAATCATCAATAATCAATTGAACAGTCTCATCTCTCCTATCGACGCTGCCCCAAATCAATAATCTAGTTTCAACCATCAAATGATCAGACAATCTTTCATAACTTTTGGGGAAGACAACCGCTTCACAAGAACCAGTTAAATCCTCTAGTTGAATAATCGCCATTCTGTCACCTTTTCTTGTTGTGACTTGTCTCATTTCCGGAATCATTGCTATTACACTAACCTTTGACTTATCCTTCTGATCTTCTAAAGAGCAAAGGCTGATAGGAGCAATCAATTTTGCAGGTTCTGAAAGTTGTTTCAAAGGATGATCCGATAGATAGAAGCCAACATGCTCTTTTTCTAATTTGAGCTTCTCTGAGGGAGGGTACTCTTTAACTGGTTTTGCCTTTGGAGCAGATGAATAATCATCAGTCGAGGATGAAAGATCAAAAAGGTTTCCTTGGCCACTAATTCTATCTTTTGCCCTTGAAGAAGCCCATTCAATAGTTAAATCCAAATCAGCAATAAGCTGACCGCGATTTGCATTTTCCTCAAGACAATCAAGAGCTCCTGAATGTATCAAAGCCTCAAGACCTCTTCGGTTAATAGAACTAAGTGAAATTCGGTCACAGAATTCTGCTAATGAACTAAATTCGCCATCTTTATCTCTAGAGGTAATAATTTTTCTAATTGCACCATCACCCAAATTTTTTACCGCTGAAAAACCAAAAAGAATTGAATTATCATTTGGAGTGAAATCAACCCCAGAAGTATTTATATTGGGTGGCATTACGTTTATGCCCATTGAATTACAGTTAGAAATGTATCTTTGAACCTTGTCAGCCGAGCCAGCATTAACAGTAAGCAATGCCGCCATATAGGCTATGGGATAATGTGCTTTCAAATAAGCAGTTTGATAAGTAACCGCGCCATAAGCAGTTGAATGACTTTTGTTAAAGCAATATTCAGCAAATAAAACCATTTGATCAAATAACTGTTCAGCAACAATGGCAGAAACGCCATTCTTAACTGCCCCCTCAACAAAGAGATTTCTATGACGCTGCATTTCGGATACTTTTTTCTTACCCATTGCCCTTCTTAATAAATCTGCTTGACCAAGCGAATATCCTGCTAAATCCTGTGCGATTTTCATGATCTGCTCTTGATATACCATGATTCCATAAGTTTCACTTAAAATAGGTTCAAGTGATTGATGTTGAAAATCAATACTTTCCTTACCATGTTTTCTATTTATAAATTTAGGGATTAATCCCGCATCAAGAGGACCAGGACGGTAAAGAGCAAGAATTGAAGAAATATCCTCCAGAGATGAGGGCTTTAAATCTTTTACTATTTGTCTCATTCCACTAGATTCAAGTTGAAAGATTCCTTCTAAATCACCCCTAGAAAGTAATTCAAATGTTTTTTCATCTGTAAAAGGAAATGAATCAGGATCTAATCTCTCACCAATAGATTTCTCAACTAAATTAATTGTCTTTTCTATCATTGTAAGATTTCTAAGTCCTAAAAAGTCCATCTTCAAAAGGCCAAGTGATTCAATATCTTCCATAAAATATTGAGTGATTATTTGTCCGTCATTATTTCGTTGAAGAGGAACTAAATTATCAAGTGAATTAGCAGCTATAACTACACCTGCTGCATGCACACCAAAAGTCTTATTTGTTCCTTCTATCCTCATTGCCATATCAACCCATTTCTTTACTTTTGAATCATTGTTGTATTTTTCATAGAATTCCTTATTTGGCGATTCCTTTGAAATCATAGATGACAATTTTGCAGGTTTACCCCTTACAACTGGAATTAATTTCGCCAAACGATCTGCATCTCCATAGGGAATATCAAGTACACGAGCTACATCTTTCAAAACAGCCTTAGATGTCATTCTGTTAAATGTAATTATCTGTGCGACCTTGTCTTCACCATACTTATTGGTAACATAATCGATAACTTCTCCACGTCTTTCAATACAAAAGTCGGTATCAATATCAGGCATAGACTTCCTCTCAGGATTGAGAAATCTTTCAAATAATAATCCATTTTCAACTGGATCAATATTAGTTATGTGAAGAGAAAAAGCTACTAGAGAACCTGCTGCAGAACCTCTACCAGGACCTACAGGAATATTTTGTTCTCTTGCAAATCTTATATAATCCCACACAACAAGAAAATATGTGGGAAAACCCATTTGTTCAATCACGTTTAACTCATACTCAAGTCTTTCCTTATAAACATTTGGGAAATTATCAAATTCTGAAATATCTAGGATTTCTTTCAAACCATTGATAGTTATTTCCTTAAGATATTCGATTGGTTTGTATCCATTAGGTATAGGAAAATTTGGCATCTTATAAGTGCCTAATATCTTATATTCTTCAATCTTATTTGATAGTTTAACTGTATTTTCTATTGCACTATTTATTACTTTACTGTCTAAATGATCAGTAAACAAACATCTCATTTCATCCTCAGATTTAATATATTCTGTGCCTGTATATCTTAATCTTTTATGATCACTAATTAATTTTCCAGTCAAAACACAAATCAGTGCGTCATGTGCTTCTATATCATTCTTTGATACATAATGTGCATCATTGGTAGCAATAATTTGGATATCAAGTTCCTTAGATATTTTGACTATTTCACTATTAACAATTCTATCCTCAATAGATCCATGGTCTTGAATTTCAAGGTAAAAATCATTACCCAAAATTTCTTTATACCAAGCAGCTACCTCCCTAGCTATATCATTTCTACCTTTTAATATCGCTTGTGGAATTTCACCGCCTAGACAAGCTGTTGAACAAATCAAACCCTCACTATATTTTTTAAATAAATCCTTGTCTATGCATGGTCTTGAAAATATACCTCTCCCCCTTACTCCATTCAAATGACTAAGGGTTGTTAATTTTACTAGGTTTTCATAACCTATTTGGTTTTTCGCAACAACCACAAGATGATATCTTTTCTCTTTTTTGGGTTGAGGGTCATCAATTGAACCGTTAATGACGTACATCTCATTGCCAATAATTGGCTTTATATTTGCTGCCTTACATAACTTCAATAATTCAATGGCTCCATACATAACCCCATGATCGGTAAGGGCTAAAGCTGGCATACCCAAATCCTTTGCCCTTTGTACCATCAAAGGGAGTTGACTAGCTCCATCAAGAAGGCTGTAATCACTATGATTGTGGATTGGCACAAAAGCCATTTATACCCTATAGAGCTACACTGCATATAGTGTAGCGACAATCATACACTCCACATAAAGTGGTTTAATCTTTATAACGTGAATTCTGTCTTAGGTCTATTTTTATAAACCGCAGCAGCGTCTTCAAATTGACTGGCTACTTGAAGTAGCTTCGCTTCTTCAAAAACATTACCTATTAGCTGTAAGCCTATTGGAAGACCTGATTTATCAAACCCGCATGGCAAGCTGATAGCTGGTAACCCAGCCAGATTTGCTGGAATAGTTAATAAATCTGATAAATACATTGCCATAGGGTTGTCAATATTTTCTCTAGAGCCAAAAGCAGTAGTAGGGGCCGTAGGAGCTAACAAAATATCAACTTTTTTGAAAGCATCGTCAAAGTCTTTACGTATCAACGTTCGAACCTGCTGGGCTTTCTTGTAGTAAGCATCAACATAACCTGCAGAAAGAGCATATGTTCCTATAAGAATTCTTCGTTTAACTTCGCTTCCAAAACCAAGCGCTCGACTTTTAGAGGTCATTTCCATGAGAGATTGTTCATCCTCAGAGCGGAATCCATATTTGACACCGTCATATCTAGCTAAATTCGCTGAAGCTTCAGATGGGGCAATAACGTAATAAGTGGCAATTCCATCATTAAAGCGAGGGCAAGAAACACTAGTAATCTCGGCACCTAAGTTTTCGAGAAGTGAGGCAGATGCAAGAACAGAATCCTTAACATCAGTCGCCAAACCTTCATGTTCAAAGCAGTTGTCAATCAAACCTATTTTCAGGCCCTTAATTGACTTAGAAAGGGTTTCTAAATAATTGGGAACAGGAACATCAACAGTAGTTGAATCAAACTCATCTTTACCTGAAATTACTTGCAAAATTTCAGCTGCGTCTACAACGTTATTTGCAAATGGACCAACCTGATCTAAAGAGCTGGCAAAAGCTATTAACCCCCATCTACTCACGCGCCCATAAGTAGGTTTCATTCCAACCACTCCGCAAAATGCTGCTGGTTGTCGAATTGAACCACCAGTATCAGAACCAAGTGAGCCATAACACAATCCAGCAGCAACTGAAGCCGCGCTACCACCAGAGCTACCTCCAGGAACTTTTGTTATGTCCCATGGATTTAAAGTAGGACCAAATGCAGAGGTTTCTGTAGAACTCCCCATTGCAAATTCGTCCATATTTGTTTTGCCAATCATTATTGCTCCAGCTTTCAAAAGCCTTTTTGTGACAGTTGACTCATATGGGGGAACAAAATTGCCGAGAATCTTGCTTGCACAAGTTGTTTTAATTCCTTTAGTACAAAGGTTATCTTTAATGGCCAATGGTATGCCCGATAAAGTCGGGAGAGAATCGCCAGAGGCAATTTGTTTATCTATATGGTCAGCATTATTTAATGCCTGATCGGCATTAACAGTTAGGAAGGAATTCAGAGTTGTATCTAATTTCTTTATTCGATTTAGTTTTTCTTGAACAAGCTCCTTGCAAGATACTTCACCACTTTTCAATTTCTGGCGTAAGTCTGCAAAAGTCATTATTAAATTATGAAAAAAATATTTTTAAGCTTATGACGTTAGAGGCTCATTACGGCGACACCTAATTAAACTATGGCTTATTTTCTGAGGTGATTCTGCAGAAAGATCTTCTACAAAACCATTTAATCTGACTTTCAAGCTTCGACGAGTAAGAAATGGACCAAACCAATAGGTTACCTCAGGTTGAATTGTCTCAACCTTGGCCCACCAGGCCAAGCCAAAACTATTACCTAAGCTTCGAAGAGCCCTAATGGGACCCATAAGTAGACTGCGTTTGCTTTATTATAGTTTCTTAACGTGATTTTTATCAAAGGAAAAAGGAATATTATGTTCACTTGATGATGAAACATATATTTGAAGCAAAAAAATATTGAATATAAAAAGCTGTGCGTTAAAAACTTTTATATCTAATTTGATAATGAAGTATTAAAAATTATAGTAAAATTATAAAAAATATTTTCTCCTTTTCAAGATTAAAAAAAAACTATTAGTTATTAGTTTCAATAGAAATCTGAGGTTTTTGTAATCTAGGTGATGGGTCTTGTCCTGATAGAGATCGCATCCATCTAGATCTAGCTACTTCATATAAGAAAATAGAAGTAGCAACTGATGCATTGAGGCTTGTAGTTACTCCTTTAAGAGGAATCCTTACCAACTGATCACACAACCTTCTCGTTATGAGGGAAATTCCTTTATCTTCTGACCCAATTACTACTACTAGTGGCCCTTGGTATTTAATTTCAGACAAAGTTGAAGGTCCTTCCTCTGCAAGGCCCACTACGGTATAACCTGCATCTTTCAATTTCTCCAAAGCCCTATTTAAATTTACAACTCTTGCCACAGGAAGATGTTCCAAAGCTCCGGCAGCAACTTTTGCTACTGATCCAGTTAAACCAGCACTTCGTCTTTGTGGAAGTATTAAACCTTGAGCACCTAAGGCCTCTGCAGATCGAATTATTGCCCCAAGATTCTGAGGATCAGTTAAACCATCTAAAGCTAGAAGCAATGATGAATCTCCAAAAGCTTTGCATGCATCAATTAAATTCTTCAAATCATGTGTCTTTGATGCAGCAATTTGTAAAACTATCCCTTGATGAACTGCTCCATTGGTGAGTTGCCCAAGTCTGGACCAAGAAACTTCTTCAACTAAGACCCCAGAAGCTTTTGAATCTTTGAGAAGCTGAAAAAACTTTGGAGCACTGCGTAATTCTGAGGTACACCAAATTCTGTGAATTGCCCTGCCAGCCAAAAGAGCTGCCTCGGTTGAATGACGACCCCAAATCAAATCATCACTTAAAGTTTTGGTAAAACTTTCCGAATATGAAAGCAGGTCTTTATTTTCAACTCTTCTGGAATTATAAGTTCCACGAGTATTTTGATTTTTATATGACGGGTCAGCGGATTTTCTCTCGAATCGGTTAGACCCTCTGTAAATGTTATTGTCTTGAGTGTTTTGATTTCTGTATGAAGAGTTGGTCGATTTTCTCTCAAATCGATTAGATCCTTTGAATGTGTAGTTTGATTGATGACTACTTTTTGATCGTTCAGAAGATTCTTTATCTGATGAATATTGATTTACTTGATCAGAGGAAAGACGATTAATTTTATTATTTGTTCTTCTGCGATCTTTAAAGTTTGATTTATTAGCATCATTATCCTGACGATAATAATTACGATTTCGTTTATCAAATGAAGAATTTTTGGAATTCCTTGTGTCTTTATTGAAACGATAACTCATTTTTATAAGAACTATTTTCTAGTTAATAGGTCGATCAAGAAGATCAAATAAATCTGCAAGGCGGTTTGGATTTTTTAAAAACAACCATCCAACAATAGTCTCAAATCCGGTAGCAATTGCATATGTGGCTGCATCTACATTTTTAGGACCTCTTCCAGCTTTGTTTCTGCCTTTTCTAAGAAAATCCTTTTCAATATCAGTAAGGTATGGCTCTATTTTTCTAATTACCCTGGCTTGACTGGATGCATTTACCTCTTTAACTACAGCATTATGTAGATCCTTTGATCGCATTGGACTACTGCAATATCGCAACCTTTGATGCATTTCCCATACTGCATCGCCTAGCCAGGCCAGTTGCAAAGGACCTAATCCATCAGGAGAAATGGATGATTTGCAAGAGCGAATCCAATCAGTCAAGCTGATAACTTACTAATTGCTGTATTCAAATCTGGTACTAAATGAAGGTATTCCTCAAGGCGGACAAGTTTAATCGTTTGAATAACTCGCGGGTTCCCAACAACATTAAAGGCTCTTTTCGACTTTGAACATTTTTTAGCAGCTTGAACCATTGCCCCTAGTCCACAAGAATCAATGAAATCAATATTGGTTAAATCAATAACTACTGATAGTTGATTTGAACCTAAAACTTCATTGATATACGTAGTGAATTGCTTCTCTGAATAGGCATCCAGTTGACCAGTGAAATTTAAAACCAAACAACCATTTTGCTGGTTGTGACCACCTCTAAGAGAAACAGTAAGTCGTTGTAATTCAGCTATGGGATTAGTCCCCTAAGACTTCTTGATGGAAGTGTAGTGATAGAAACCAAATTAATCCACGATTCATCGTCGTTCTTCTATTAAGGTTACGAAATGATTAAAATGATGATCAGCGTCATGAGGACCAGGGCTTGCCTCAGGGTGATATTGCACACCAAAGAAAGGCCTATCTATTACTGAAATAGCGGCAACTGTTTGGTCATTTAAATTGAATCGGGTGATTTTTACTTTTTCGGAATTTAAAGATTCTGAATTAAGCGCAAAGCCATGATTTTGACTTGTAATTTCAACTTTTCCATTCAATCCACACGGGTGATTGAGTCCTCTGTGTCCATAAGAAAGTTTAAAAGTTTTTCCACCAAGAGCCAATCCCAGAATTTGATGGCCTAAGCAGATTCCAAACACAGGAAGTTTTGCGTATTCAATTAAATTCTTTGCAAGTTCAATACCACACTCAACTGTGGATGGATCACCAGGGCCATTGGAAAGGAAAACCCCCTCGGGAGACAAAGATAAAACGTCGGAAATTGATGAATTTGATGGCAACACAGTCACTTCACAACCGTGTGCTACTAATCGATCCAAAATCGATTGCTTTATTCCAAAATCTATAGCAACAACTTTATATGGGTTGTTTTTTATATTTTTAATCCTCTTATCGAACGAAACAAGACAAGTTGAATTAACCTTATAAGTGTTCTTAGTTGTTACTTTATCTACAAGATTTAAACCACTCATTGAAGGTGATCTTTTTAAAATTGAAAACAATTCAGCAATCGAAAGGTTTGACTCTGATGAAATGATTCCATTCAAAGAACCATACTCTCTGAGATGCCTTACTAGTGCTCTTGTATCTACTCCATGAATTCCAACAACATTTTCGTCCTTTAACCATTTCTCAAACAAATTTTCATGCCTCCAGTTACTGGAAGTAGCTGATATTTGTCTAGTAATAACACCTTTAACAGAAGGATGGGATGATTCATTATCCTCAGAATTAACCCCTGTATTACCTATCTCTGGGTACGTAAATGTAATTAGTTGTCCATAATAGCTCGGATCAGTTATGACCTCTTGATATCCTGTCATACCAGTATTGAATACCACTTCTCCAGAAATAGTCCCTATTGCTCCAAAAGATATTCCTTCAAAATAGGTACCATCCTCTAATAATAATATTGCAGAACAATCAGTATCAAAAAACATAAGTAATTGAGTTTATAAGGTTAAAAGAATTAGGTAGCTAAAAAATCTTTTAACTTTTTAAAGAGAAGCCATGATTTGTCTGTATTCAAACAATCTAAGGATCTTTTTACACCTAAATGCAAATCATCTTCAGCTCCTGATACCCATAAAACAAGAGCTGTATTTAATGCTACGACTTCTTTATGACATTTATTTCCTTCTCCTTTGAGTAAAGACATTAAAATTTGAGAATTGGTTTCCAAATCATCACCTTTTAAACTTTCATTAGAAATTTCAGTAAGCCCAAGAGCACTAGGATTAATATTTTCTGATCTAATAATACCTTTATCTAGGAAACGAAATTGATTAGGCCCAGCTAGTGAAGCCTCATCAAGCCCGCCTGCGCCATGGACCACTACAGCTCTTTTGAGCCCCATTCCTCTTAAAGCTGCAGATATTGGATCAAGCAAATCAGCTTTGGCAACTCCTAATACTTGAGACTTTGGCCTAAACGGGTTAACTAATGGGCCCAACAGATTAAAAACGGTTCTAACCCCTAAGCTTTTTCGTAAAGGAGCAAGATTTACCAATGCGGGATGCCAAGAAGGCGCAAAAAGAAATGTAATCCCCAGATTATTTAGAGCCTCAAGGACTTTTCCCGAAGAGACATTCAAAGGTAATCCCAATTTTTCTAATACGTCAGCTGATCCAACCTTCCCACTTGCACTACGATTTCCGTGTTTAGCGATTTTCACTCCTAAAGCAGCTGAGACAAAAGCAACCGCTGTGGAAATATTGAATGTATTAGCCCCGTCTCCACCAGTTCCACATGTATCAACCAAATCAAAAGATGGAAACTCTGATGGGGTTAGTGAGGCATTTTGAAGGATTTTTGCCATGGCTGAAAGTTCAGCACCAGAAACCCCCTTTGCTCTAAATGCAGCCAAGAATGCACCTGTTAGAACTGGTTCAACTTTGTTTTCAAGCCATGAATTCATTAAATAATTACATTGCTCTTCATTTAAATCATTGGCTGAAAGAAGTGATTCAAGAATTACTGAAAAAGTTATAGGATTTAGTGGGTTCATTTATTTAAAAAATGCTAGGGCACTATTCGATCCTGGCAAAATATTTTTTACAACTTAATCATTAATATATCCATTATTGAAGTTATTTAAATAAAAAAATAATTTCCTAACATTAAGCTTGAGAGGAATCTGACGTATCAAAGCCAGATCCAACGTTTTCAGGACTTGAGTGACTTGTAGGACGAAATCCATCCGACCAAATCTTTCTTGTTATTTTCTCTAATTCATCTCGATTAATACTCCATTTTTTTAATAATTTATCCATGTCAGAATTTAGATCTTCGGCACCTATGAAATCTTGATAGCGGATTAATAATCTAGCTAATTCAACAAAATTATTAGAAGTGGGGGAATCTATGGCACATAAACGATCAAGATTTTCACGATCTGTTGAGTACAGCGGATGATTTTGAGCCTCGTTCATAAATTAGCTAAATTCAATTTTGGTCACGTCCATGGGCTTATATTGCCTAGGCTATTGAGCATATTAATAAAAGAATGGCTGCATTAAGACTAGATCTAGTAAAAAACTATTTAAGACCACATAAAAGAAAGCTTATAGCTGGTGCTTTTTGTCTAATTTTTGTAAATATTTTAAGTGTTGCAATACCAATGGAAGTTAGAAATATTGTTGATGATCTAAAGGAGGGTTTTACATTTTCATATGTCTTTAATAAGTCGACATGGCTAATACTCTTGGCAACAGTAATGGGAGGAGCAAGGTTACTATCACGGCAACTCGTATTTGGAGTTGGTAGACAAGTAGAAGTTTCATTAAGACAAAAATTATTTGATCGAATGCTGGAACAAGATCCAGCATGGGTTCAAACCATTGGGACTGGAGAAGTAATAACAAGAGCAACTAGTGATCTAGAAAACATTCGAAGATTGCTTGGCTTTACGGTTCTAAGTCTTACAAACACATTGTTGGCATACACTTTCACCTTGCCAGCAATGTTGAGCATAGATCCACTTTTAACCTTTTTTGCTATTTCTGTCTATCCAGTTTTGCTTGGCACCGTAGGATTATTCGGCGGAAAAATGGTTAAACAAAGAAAGAGGCAACAAAAAGCATTATCAGAATTAAGTGAATTAATCCAAGAAGATCTATCTGGGATTAGCGCCATTAAGATTTATGGACAAGAAAAAGCTGAACAAGAAGAATTTAAGAAATTAAACATTAGATATAGAGATTCTGCAATCAATCTAGCAAGAACTGCAAGTACTTTATTTCCACTTCTTCAAGGTTTATCCTCAATCTCATTACTTTTACTTATTGCGATTGGGAGTGGTCGATTAAACAGCGGAAGTCTTACAGTAGGAGGGTTAGTAGCTTTAATTCTCTATGTAGAAAGACTAGTTTTCCCAACGGCCTTATTAGGTTTTACACTTAATACCTTTCAATTGGGTCAAGTAAGTTTAGAAAGAGTAGAAGAACTTTTAAAGCATGAACCAACAATTAAAGACAAAGATAATACGGTCAATATATCTAAACCTATTTTAGGCAAATTAGAAGCTAAAAATCTATCAATAAAGTATGAAGATTCTTCTAGGAAAATACTTAATGAAATTTCTTTTAAAATAAATCCAGGAGAAATAGTTGCATTAGTTGGACCTGTAGGTTGCGGAAAAACCACATTGGCAAGAGCTTTAGGAAGAATGATAAACATTAAGGAAGGGACATTATTTTTGGATGACAATGATGTCACTGATTTAAAGCTAAAGCAGCTAAGAAGCAATATTGCTTTGGTACCTCAAGAGGGATATCTTTTTACAGAAACACTTACAGAAAATATTAGATATGGAGATCCAAATGCTTCTATATCGAGAGTACAAGAATCAGCTTATGAAGCACGAATGACAGAAGACATAAAAGGTTTTCCTGATGGTTTTAAAACTCTCGTCGGTGAAAGAGGGATAACTCTTAGCGGTGGGCAAAGACAACGAACGGCCCTAAGTAGAGCATTACTGGTAAATTCAAAAATAATCGTTCTTGATGATGCTTTAGCAAGCGTCGACAACAAAACAGCCTCAGCAATACTTCAAACAATAAAAAACCAATACAATAAAACTGTTTTAATGATTAGTCATCAACTTTCAGCTGCTGCATCGTGTGATCGCATATTAGTAATGCAGGAAGGGAGAATTGTTCAGGAAGGCACTCATAAACACTTAATTATGAAAGAGGGTCTTTATAAAAGCATGTGGGAAAGAGAAAAAGCTAAAGAGCAACTTCAGTCAGATGATTAATCATTACTTATTATATTTTTTTAATTAATCTAAATTAATTTAGATATAAGATATTAGAACTATTATGTTCATAGAAATAATTATTTAATCATGAGCGCATTAACAAAATATAAACTTATTTGCGATCTTGCATTTGGTGATATTTACATACAAATCCTTGCATGGATGGGTGTGATTTTTGTAAGTCTTGCTGCAGGCCTTGCCTTGATGGGCTCATCAAGGCCTATTTTTGCTCTCTTGGGTGTTGGATTAATCCTTGTATTAAGCCTTCCTTTCTTATTATTTGCATTTGTTACTACATTAATTAATCATATTAAAATAGAAACTATAAATTAAGATTATGATTAAAAAAATCAGTGAATATTTAACATTAATAATTGAGAAGCTATATTCTAAAAAAAGTTTAGAAATGCAAAATAAGAAAGTGCTCCATACAATATTAAAAACTGATCTACACGCACAACCAAAAGACAATGAGGAAGAAATACTTTTTGGTTGTGGTTGTTTTTGGGGGGCAGAGAAAGGTTTCTGGAGGCTTCCAGGTGTAGTTAATACTGCCGTTGGCTATGCTGGCGGAGAGAGGGAAAATCCGAACTATAGAGAAGTATGTTCTGGCCTAACAGGACACACTGAAGTCGTAAGAGTTGTTTGGAATAATAATAAAATTGATCTAAGCGATTTACTAAAATTATTCTGGGAATGCCATGATCCAACACAAGGCAATCGTCAGGGTAACGATTGTGGAAGTCAATATAGATCAGCGATTTATACAACTAGCAAAGAACAACTTACTAAAGCATCAGAAAGCAAAAATAGCTATCAAAAAGAGCTAGAAAATAATGGATTTGGAGAAATCACCACAGAGATTCAAAATGGAATTAAGTTTTATTTTGCGGAGGATTATCATCAACAATATTTAGCAAAACCTGGTAGCAGACCATATTGCTCAGCAATGCCAACCAAGGTAAAATTTAATGACTTTACTGGGGCAAACTTTAAACTAAATGAAAAAATTTGGACTAACTATAATTGGGACATAAGTCATTGTATTCTTAGAGGCGAGAATACACCGATCGAATCAAATTTATAATGAATGATCAATTACCTGATAAAACGGTTTTACTAATAATATTAGCAACGTTGTTGCTAGTATTTTTCATAGTATTTAGCTTCAAATCTCCAAAAATTGAACAAGAAAAAACAATTCAATGGATGGATAGTTCACTAAATACGGAATTAGTTTATCCAAACTAAAGAAAATTATATTTAACTTTAATTATATTTTTTTAGATATATGAAAAATAATAAATTAGAAAGAAATTTAGAGAGGGCCAGGATAAATATATATAATATTCTTGCAATTTTAATTGTAATTATTCCAGAATACTTTGCAGAGTTAATCTATTCAATCGAAGCATCGCAACACAAAGATATTTTGCCAAACGAGGGGGATGCCTGGGAAAACGATACTGAATTAATACTCTCAAAAAAAAATATCTACGAGTTAAGATTAATTGCTAAAAGACTATCTATTCATGGATATTCTAGTGAAAACAGGAATTCACTCATTAGACGAATAAATAGAAAGACTAAAAATAGAATTAAATGGAAATCATTAAAAAATGGAACTATTAGCAAGACCTTGTGATAATTTTAAAAAACGGGACGTAGCGCAGTTTGGTAGCGCACCACTTTGGGGTAGTGGGGGTCGTGGGTTCAAATCCCGCCGTTCCGATAGACTAGAAAATGTATTACTAATCAGTTTCTTTGACTAAAGATTGGATTAATTTCGTTGTACTGATCAAAACAGCCAAAAAAACAAAAAGACTTAAAAAAATAATTAGCGCAAAGAGATATGGTGGTATTTCAATCTCCCCAAAAGAAACGATGAATAAATTAGTTAAAAGCCTCATCAAGAACAAATCAATATCATAAATCAATATTAAACTAAAGAATATAGAAAATTAAAATTTATAAAGCTGATAATATAAAAACACCAAAAGCTAAACGATAATAGACAAAAATAAAAGTATTATTTTTAGCTAAGAACTTCAGAAGTAGGTCAATAGCAAATAATGAAGAAAAGAAGGATGAAATAATCCCAATAACTGTTGGTATAATATCCGTAGCAGATAATGTTTTAAATAAAGTAAAAAATTCAACTAGTCCGGAAATTGAAATGGCTGGGATCCCAACCAGAAAAGAAAGGCGAGCTGCCGTTTTTCTTTCAATTCCAGAAAATAGAGCTGAGGTCAGAGTAATACCAGATCTCGAAACTCCAGGGATTAAAGCAAGTGATTGAGCAAGGCCTAAAAACATAATATCTTTTAAATTAATATCATTAATTTTCTTTTTTCTTTTACCATAAATTTCCGAAAGTGCTAATAATGATCCCATAAAAATAGATGTAATAGCTATGGAAAATAAACCTCTCAAGTTCGATTCAGAAAAATAGGGCCAGTATAATTTGATAAGAAACCCCAAAATACATATTGGAATATTGGATATAAAGATAAAAGTAGCAAGTCTAGTATTATCGTCCTTCAAAATTTTTCGCTTTTTAAAATTCAAAATAAAGGAAACAATAATTGAACTAATCTGATATCGAAAATAATAAATAATAGCAACTGCACTTCCTAATTGGATGGAAGCTGAGAAAGAGACACCAGGATCATTCCATCCCAAAAAATAAGGAACAACTTTTAAATGAGCTGTACTACTAATAGGAAGAAACTCAGTAAGACCTTGAATAATACCTAAGAAAATTGATTTAAGGTAAATAAATACATAAGGACTAATGTCTTCGTGCATATTTTGAAAATAATAAAAAGAGAAACTCGTTAATTTTCTTCTAATTTTCAATTAGTATAGATATAATTTCAAGAATAAATCATGGGTAAAAAATTTATATTATCATTAATTCTTGTTCTAACATCATTGGCTGGATTACAAGGAAAGGCTAAAGCAGATTACTGGTTAGTTATAGGCAGCTACAGACAAGGTCCTGGAGGAAAACCACAAGTAAGTGGAATCACAAGTCCATCATTATTTGCTATTCCTATTGGGTCCGAAA
This sequence comes from Prochlorococcus sp. MIT2304, assembly GCF_059772405.1. Taxonomy (NCBI): domain Bacteria; kingdom Bacillati; phylum Cyanobacteriota; class Cyanophyceae; order Synechococcales; family Prochlorococcaceae; genus Prochlorococcus; species Prochlorococcus sp. MIT2304. The sequence continues at coordinate 246,216 of NZ_CM186286.1, read as the reverse complement.
GGATGTGTATGGAAGCTGGAAAGAAAATCGAGAATGATATCTACAAACCTGTATGGCAATTTGACAGCAAATGGACCTGCATCAAAAATTCAGTTAATTAAAGAAAATCATAATAATAGCTATGAATTGGGTAAAAATTACTATCTCTGTACATCATGAGCACATCCATCCCCCTCATAATCATCGCTATTGTAATATCCATTCTTAGTGCCAAAAAAAACGGCTGAGACAACGAAAGGTACTGCCACAAAAATTAAAAAACTAGATAAATTCAAATTAATCTAAACAGTTCACTACTAATGAATCTAACAAGAAAATCAATTTTTTTACATTAAAAAATCTTTATAAATAATTAATCTATTAAAAAAGTACGTGTTAGCTAAACCTAGAAAGTATTGGATCTACTGCAAACTCAATAATGATAAACGTTAGGGCAAACCAAGAAAGGATAAAGAATATAACTAAACTTGGACCTTTGAGAAAAGGTTGAAAATAATTATTAGATCCGTCTCCATCTAGAAGAGACTTGCATTCTTTTACCTGCGAATTAGCAAGTCGATAGTAATCTGAACCAGGTAATCTGTAATCAACATATGTTTTCCTAAGATTTTTAATAATCGGTTCAGGTTTTTCGGTAATTAAGAAAGCGACCAATTCTCCAGGTCTTAAATCAATTCTTGTGCGTTCAAGGTTGTTAGTAAAACCAATATTGAATAAATCGCCGTTTTGAATCAAATAGATATATGAAGTCATTTTATCGGTATTTGTAAGATTTATATTTAATGATAATAGTGTGTAATTAGATTAAAAGATAAAAGTTTAACAAAAGATAAACTAGTGAACAAAATAATAATAATTAAGATAAAAACTAACTAATATATATTATTATATTAAAATTGGTATTTAGTTGACTTTAGTTTTTTAATGCGACGATTTTGATTGATTTCTACTGAAGTATCTGAATTAATAAATGACAAAGATTGCTGTGGGATTGCGGTTTGAATCATACGTACAAAATTAGATAAATTATTACCTTTTAAACCTGATCCTTTTAATTTAATCATTTCATTTTCTTGATTAGATTTCCACAGAACTGTATTATTAAATTCAGAAGATTTAAGATGCCATATTTTATGAAATTTTTTCCAAATTTCACTATATTCTAATAGTGATTCTTGGATCAACGCACGATAATCCTTTTCAGACTGGCTCAGGGACAAGTTAAGTTCATCCTGATCAAGATAATCAATTTTAAATAAATCTGAAACGGGAACGCAACCAACAAACCATCCTTCTAAGATTAAAACTTTAGGTTGATAGTTACACCAAGCTGATCTATCTCCTTTTCCGTCTCTTAAAGACTTATCAAAAGTAGGACTGCTTAAAACACCTGTTTCTAAAAAAGTGTCTAATGATTGATGCAATAAATCTAAAGAATGACTACCTGGAAAACCTCTAGGAACATTCCATGGATTACCCTTCATTGCAAAATCCATTTCTTGGGCAGGCAAATAAAAATCATCCAAAGATATAACTTTAATATCTAAAGACAGTTCTCTAGCTACATTATCAATCCAAAATCCAAGAGTAGACTTTCCAGATCCAGGTAGCCCAGAAAAACCTATTATTACTGGCTTATTAATTGTATTTATATAATTTTCTAATAGAGAAAAAAACGGAAATGTCAAAGACCATTTCCAATCTGATTTTTGATTTTTTGTCCAATATTTATCAATATTGGATTGAAGATTAACATCAGACCATTTTTGATAAAAGAGTGAAGGATTAATAGACAATCCTTCAAGAAATAAACCATAAGTATCAAGGGAAAAAAGGAAGTCTTTCCTTAAATCCTTAGGAAAAATACAATTTAGATCATAATTAATACCGTTTTCTTTCATAAAACCTTAAATTCCTTAATAACATCCTCTACACTCTTTGACCAGCCCTCAGCGTGAGGAGCATTTGCTAATCGAAAAGAACCGTTATCAATACCATTCTGTAAATACTTATTTGGTCCATTTTTACCAGGGATAACAATAGATATATCAGCATATTCAAGCAAAGGGAGATCATTTTGCGAATCACCAAGTGCAATAATCTTTACATCATTGTTCTGTAGATGAACTTTCAATTTATTAACGGCCTGGCCTTTGTGACTTTCACTGGAGAGCAAATGACTCATTCTATTTCCTTTAAAAACATGAACATTATAAGAATCACAAATAAGCTTTACTTTTTCAAAAATATCATCAGGAGGATTTAAGAAAGGAACACTCCATCGCCTATCAAGAGCTCTGGTAATACTTTGATCAGATAAACCAGTGAGTTCAAATATTTCATTTATACTTAAATCATTTAATGGGGTTAAGTGGTAGTTAACTGTTTTAGATATATTAAATAAAATAATTTTTAATTCCTTATAGCTTTTTCCTAAGATCAATTCCCATTCTGACGTGTTTTGATCATAACACCCATAAATAGCCGCTCCATTTTCTACAATAAAAGGATCTGTCAACCCATTCTCTTTTCGAAAATATCTAACTTCAGAAGCAGTTTTACTAGTACAAGGTATTACAGGAATATTCAATTCAGCTAACATTTTTATTGTTTTTTTTGCTGGAGAAATATCGTAGTCTTCATCCATTAATGTCCCATCGAGATCAGTAACAATCCAATATTTAGAATTATTTTTCATAAGGCTAATCAAACAATGTAAGCCAAACTACTTGATACGGATTAAGCTTGAAAGTATCAGTATTCAAATAAGAACCTGAAATATTATCTAGTAAACGCTTATGAGAACTTAAATCTGCTAAATTAGGTTCATTGAATGGAGAAATACGTAAAAATTCAGGAGACATATTACAGATAACATAGACACTGTCCTCAGCCAAACCTCTTTGAAGAATTACACAATTAGCTATATTTGTAGAGATGCATTTCATACTCGCCTCCGGATGAAAAGCTTTAAGTCTTGACCTGACTTTAACTATATGAGTGAGGTATGAAATATTTTTACTAGCTGGAGAATCAAAGTTTTTAAGTGCCAAAAGTAATTTGTTTGCTTCAAATTTTTCTCGATTTAAATCTCTTCTTTGCCCTGTTTTTCTAAAAGAATCAATATCATTAGGGGAGGCTAAAATAGCTGGAAGATAAAAAGCTGGAACCCCTTTTATAGATAAAGTAAAAAGCTGACTTAACAAAAAACGTTCAAATTGAAATACAGTATTATCAGAACCTTCGTTGGACATTGCACTCCACCAACTAATATTTAATTCATAAGGTTGATCCTCTCCATTTGAAAGCCGGCGATGACTAACTAGTCCTCCGCGTTTCTCTGATTCAACCAAGAGATTATGGACTCTGTTATCGTCCATAATTCCTTCTAATGCTCTCAATCCAATCCCATCATGTGAAGAAGTGAAGTTGAGCAGTGATGTATCTTTCGGTAACTCATTCCAATTAGATAACCAATCATTCAATAAATCAGTTTTTCCAGTATAAATAGCTTCTAATAATAGAGGAGGTAACGTAAAATTATAAGCAAGGTTGGCTTCATTACCATCAATTAAATAAGAAAGATTTTCTTTTTCTGGAACATTAGTCTCGGTAATTAATACAGCCGAAGGTTTAATAACCTTCAGGCATTTATTTAAGAGCTTAACTATTGAGTGTACTGGATCTAAATGTAAACAAGTCGTATATGGTTCCTTCCAAACAAATGCAATTGCGTCAAGTCGAATCCATTCAACTCCATTAGATATGTATCTAACCAATAGTTTCAAAAACTCAATAAAAATATGTGGATTTCTCCAATCAACATCAATTTGATCTGGTCCAAACGTTGTCCATACGTTCCTAAAGCCTTGATTAGTATTTACGTTAGTGAAGAGAGATGAATTTCTAGGCCTTATAACTTTCTCCCAAATATCAGTCTCAGAAGGAGCAACAATGTACGACTTGCCAGGATCCTCTGATTTGATAAATTGACGAACCCAAGGATGAGAAGAAGAAACATGATTTAAAACAAGATCTGCCATTATTTTCTGCTTACTTGATAAATTCTTTAAATCATTCCAATTCCCAAAAACATCTTCAATTTTTTCATGATTAGAGACTGCAAATCCTCCATCACTTGTAGAAGGGAGAAATGGTAAAACATGGATGACTGAAGAAAGACCACTTAATCTATTTTTTACGAATTCAGTTAATGTTTTTAAAGTTGATTCATCTTTCCTATAAATTGAATCTGGGTAAGTAATCAAAACAACACTAGAAGAATCCCAAACTGATTCGATCTCTAATTCTCTGGTGTCCTGATTAACACGAAATGGATCGAGTATCTGCAACAATTGTGACCACACTGAATTGATTTCTTGTTCAGAGTGGTCAGGATAAATTTCTCTGAGAGACAATCTCAGCTCAGCTAATTCACTATCCAACTCAGACACTCTTTAAAGGAAAACAATCTTCTCTACCTCATCGTAGCTCCCACCTTGAATCTGTAAAACTTTTTTATTGAATGGACTTTCAGCAGGGTTTAATCACAACTATTCATGAGTATGGATTAGCAAAAGATCCATTAACTCAACTAAATAAAGACCTCTTAAAACGACCAACATCAATACTTATTCCATGCCTATATGATGAGTTCAGTAGGCCAGCATTAAAACTTATAAGAACAACTTTAAAACAATTAAAAAATTTAAATCAGCTTGTCATAGCCCTATCTGCAAGTAATCAAAACGAGGTCAAGAAAGCAAGAGATTTCTTTAAAGAAATGCCATATCCAGTTCACGTCCAATGGACTAATAGTCCATTGGTTATTGAATTACTAAAAGACCAAGAAAAGAATGGACTAGATTTATTAGGTGTTCCAGGAAAAGGATGGGCAGTATGGCAAGGAGTTGGTGTTGCTACGAAAAGTTCAGAGGTTGTAGCACTTTTCGATGCTGATATCAGAACATTCAACTCTAATTATCCAGCAAGAATGTTGGGCCCTTTACTAGAAAAATCTAATGGGATTTCATATGTAAAAGCTTTTTACAGCCGCCTATCTCTCGAGACAAATGCACTTCAAGGTAGAGCTACGAGATTATTTGTAGGTCCACTTCTATCAAGTTTGGAACAATTGATGGGGAATGCCCCATTCCTTCAATATTTACAATCATTTAGATATCCACTTGCTGGAGAGTTTGCTTTTACCACAGACTTGGCAATGAATTTAAGAATTCCTTGTGACTGGGGATTAGAGATAGGGCTTCTATCAGAGGTTTATAAAAACGTAAGGATATCAAGAATCGCACAAGTTGATCTTGGTATCTTCGACCATAAACATAAAGATATAGGTTCAAAGGCAAATGAGGGTCTTCAAAAAATGTCTACGGAAATTCTTTCGAGCGTATTGAGAGGATTGATGGAACACGAAGCAAGAACACTTACAAGTTCTCAATTAGCAAACTTGGAGGTTTTATATAGAAGAGCAGGAGAAGACAGAGTTAAACAGTTCAGTTTAGATTCCTCAGTTAATCAATTGCCCTACAGTCGACATAAAGAGGAACTAGCGGTTCATACTTTTGGAAAACTATTAAGACCCGCAATAAATAAATTCCTGGAATCACCTGTCAAGCAGCAATTGCCATGCTGGGCGAGGGTTTTAGATTGTGAAAGTAAATTGCAAGATGATTTAGAAAAGGCTGGTTGCGCTTAAAAAACTAATAACAAATCAACACTCATAAAAAGGCTTTAATAAGTAATGAAATTCCAACAGAAAAAGAAACTAACTCAAAAACAACTTTAATAAATTTAGACCCTTTAATTATTGAGAAATAAGCTCCAAAATAGCCACCTAGAAGTGAACCTAGAATCAAGACAGGTATATAGCTCCAAATAATATTTCCCCTTAATCCTAAAGAAAGTGCACCAATGCCATTCCAAAAAATTCCAACAAAAATCAAGGTATAAGCAACCGCCACAGAAAAAGTTAAATCAAATACTGTTATCATCCAAATCGTTACAAAAAGTCCAGTACCAGAAGAAAGATAGCCATTGAAGAAACCAATAGTAAAAAGGCCTAATGAGCCAATTATTATTCTTAACTTATTAATTCGAATTTTTTTATTTGAACTTCCAAGTTTTTTCTGCTTTATTGAGTAAAAGCTAAGAAACAAAGTCAAAAAACCTAATAAGGTAGTAGAGAAATTATTGGGTAGAATGGAGGAAGTATATGCCCCTAATAAAACACCAGGTATCCCCGAAATTAATATTAAAAAAGCATATTTTATTTGTAAGCTATTTTTCTTTAAGTGTGGGACTGAAGCACCTATACCTAGCGCAACACTAGCAACTTTGTGAGTTGCCAAAGCTTTTGAGAAAGGTAGACCGAAAAATATGAGAGCTGGAAGTTGTATTAAACCTGCTCCACCTCCAGATAAAGCAGAAATGAAATTAGATAAAAATGATATAAATCCCAAAGAGATTTGAGAAATAAAATCATTATTTAACATATAAATCTAAATATATATTATAAAAAATTAGTTCTGGTGAAATGATCTAAATATTCTTAATCATTTCCCTTCTAATAAGGTCAATACAATTTGGGTGTTCATGAATATACCTATTAAATTCCATCGCAAGTAATCTTGCCTCGTAAGCATCACATGCATAAAAGCAATTCTCAAGACGCTGATTATCACAGTTTCTGTAATGAACTGTGTAAGGCCTTAAGCTTGAAAGTGGGATTTTAAATTGAGTTTGATCCATTTTCAATTTATATTCCTATTTCAGTTATGCATCCATTAGAAAAATTTTTCTACAGATGTCTTGTAACCAATATAAATTAAAATTTATTTAGAATTTGAATTCAAATTAAAATTTGTTTTATAAAAATTAAATAAATTAGTAAAATGATTCACATGATAAAATTATCTGAAATAGATCTAGGATCTGCCCTATTATCGACTTTTATATTAATCGGATTCATAGCTACGGCTTTTGTTTTTATAAGGCTAACGATAATTGGAATTAACTATATTAAAATTAATTATTCAAAAGAAGAAGTAGAGGAAAGCTTGAAAAAGGTAGACAAAAGCAAGAGCAAAGGTTTTTGAAGACAAAAAACAGGCTTTCCAACACATAAAAGAATTATTAGTAGATTGATAATTAATTCATTCATACGAAAAATATGTTAATTTAGTCAAATCCAAAGTTATTCATAATGGAAGTAAATCCACTAATACCAATTGGAGCAAAGATAAAAGTAGATAAGTCGAAAATAGAAAATCTATTGCCAAATAAATTATTGGATGACTTACCGCAAATGATAGATGGAGAAATTGTTGATTATAAAATGACAGATGGGATGGGTATTGGCTATGTATTAATGACCGAAGATGATCTAAGAATTTGGATTTTCAACACGGAATTAAATGAACAAACACTGAAAGAATATAGCTTGGAAGAGACTAATAAATATTATAAACCCAAAAATAGTGATCTAATACTAGGAAAATATAAAATGACTTACGAAATAAATGGAAATAGGAATATTAAAGCGATAGCAAATCCATTAAATCTAATCAATTGGTTAATATTTACGATGAAAGATATTTTCTAAAATACTAATCAACTTGTCTTTTCAAGATAAGAAATAACATTTTCCCAATCTTAATTGTTTCTGAAAGTTCCCATCTCTCCAGCCCCTTTTGATTTAGAAATTTACTTAGTTGAATAGCAGGATGTTCGGAACCTTCTTTTTCCAGATATTGTTCTGGAAATTGATTTTTAAGAAAATCTGGACTCAGTGAGCCTTTAAGTTTTTCGCTCGCCACCTCAGGATTGCTTGCTTCTTCATGATTAATTGATGAATCATCGACGTTTAGATGCACTACATGATATTCCCACTTCATAAATATAATTTAAGATAATATGTATTATACATTATTAAACTAAAAGCGAATTTGATGTATTCAGATTTCAAAAAAGTTAAAAATCAGATCTTTAGTCAAAAAAATATTAATATGTAAAAAATGAATTAAGATGAACGTGGAAGGATTTGACCCAGCAATAAATTATGGTCCGAATGATGCTGGCATATCAGCAATATCAATAATTCTAGGTATTGTTGGCCTAATTGCTATCTCATGGTTGTTTGGAAAAATATACGCACAAATCTCCAAAATATTCGAAAGCACTAATAAAAATGATTAGGAGATAATATCAGATTCAAAACATTTATATCTATAAAATAAACACATTTAAAAAAGGTTAATTATTTAATAAAAAAATAAAGATGTGAATTATTACAACCTAAAATAACAAACCAATATTATATGTAGTATTTTAAGATATATCTATTAATACCTAGTTATGTTGGCTTCCTTGATGGTTCATGAATGGGCGACACCATTAAATTTATCAGCTCCAATAGCTGGAATAATAACAATAGGTGGCTTTATGGGTTATTACAGTTTATCTAGGAAGTTTTAGATGTAATCCATCAAAAGGAAATAATAGATATAAATAATAAATAAATGATAAAGTTAAAGGGAATAGATTTTTATGAAAAAATATATTAAATATATATTATTCTCAAAAATTAAAGATTTAATGGGGTTTATGGATTTTCCAAGGCGTATTATCTTTTGCTGTTGCATTAAGTCATTCACTCGGACTTCTCTTATTAGTCAAACCTAAAAATTATTCACTCATAGTTGATGATTTTTACGATACTGAACATAAACTTGAGAAGATAAAGCATATAAAGGGTTCAGAAGCTAATGTATGGATAAGCAAAAACAATCCTCATAGTGGAATAGCTATAAATACATCAAAGATAATGAATTGATAATATCACTTGGGAAAATATAATTGCCGCTGACAAAGATAGAGAGAGATATTACCAATCTAGAAACTAAAGTTTTACCACATTAATTCATTATTTCTATCTTTTCTATATGAGTAATTACAAGGTTTGAAATTTAGTAATTCTTCTAATTTCATAGCAAAGTCATAAGTATCTCCTTTTAATCCTATGTAAATATAATTATTTTTTGTTTTAATTTTTTTTCTAAAGTTCAATACACCAATATATTTATTCCATATAATTTGATTATTATAATTATTTGCCCATAGATCAAAAATATCCTCAATGAGGTTAATGGGAATCTCAGAAGAATAAGCTGTATTTGAACTATCTAATTTAAATCGATCTAATTGAGAATAGAAAGAGAGAATATCTAAGGTTGTATTAATTGCTTTCTTAACTTCAACTGCTCCTTCAAGACCAAATAACTCCTTTCTGTAACACTCAAGTAATTTAGTACCAAGAGAATTGTAAATATCCTCCTCCTCAGTAAAGTTAACCAGCCAAAAGCCTTTACCTTCACTTACACCTGAAGCTAAATATAGATTTACTGATTTAGTCATTATGAAAATTATAGAGACGCTTGGAAATAAATAGAATTTAGAAAAAGCTAGTTTAATAAAAAGATATCTTCCTATAAAATAATAATGTTTATGTACTTAAATTGAAAAAGTTATTTTTATTGCAAAAATAAAATAACTTCTCAAAAATATGGAAAAAGTAGTTCCAAGTTCCAATGGATATAGTGGTTATAGAAAAAGTCTTGGCCCTGGAATCCTTTTAGCTGCAGCATGTATAGGCGGATCTCACCTGATGTCATCTACTACAGCAGGAGCTAAATTTGGATTTTCGCTTATTGGACTAATCTTATTAACAAATTTAGTCAAATATCCATTTTTACTTGTCGGTACAAGATTTACAGCTGTTACGGGACTATCGCTTCTAGAGGGCTTTCAAAAACGTAATAAATTTTATTTGCCATTATATTTAATAGTTGGATTAATTACTGGTACATTTACTATTTCCGCAGTTAGTTTTGTTACGGGGCTTTTATTAAAAAATATAATAATTTTTTCATCCTTTCCTCCTTTAGATTTAGCTATAGGTATTTTAATAGTATGTTCGTTAATATTATTTATAGGTCAATATAAAGCCCTTGATAGGATTTCCAAGATTCTTGTATTTTTGCTTACATTATTAACATTTTTTGCTGTTATATCCTTAGTAATAAAAGGACCTGCAGGAGATATCAATCTTTCATTATTAAACAGCAATCCCTCTCCATGGACCCTCTCAAACTTAGGATTTTTAATTCCCTTGATGGGTTGGATGCCTGGTCCAGTAGAACTTTGTATATGGCCATCACTATGGATGTTTTCTCGAGCTAAAGAGACAGAACATACCGCTACTTTGAAAGAAGCTGAATTTGATTTCAATCTTGGATATTTCATCACAGTCTTAACTGCTATTTTCTTTCTAACTCTTGGTGCCTACACAATGTACGGTACTGGCGATGAGATGCTTACTGGTTCAGGTGTTAGTTTTGCTCAGAATTTAATACGTTTATACACAGAATCAATTGGTGGATGGGCAAAGTGGATAATTGTTCCTGCAGCCTTTGCAGCTATGTTTAGTACCACACTTACATGTCTAGACGCATATCCGAGAAGCATTTCATCAGCTCATGGATTGATAACTCGTTCAGACAAGGGAAATAGCACTACTTTGACAGAAAAGAAACGTCTAAAAAAATGGATCATATTTCATGTGTTTGCATCGCTTTGTGCACTTTTGATTGCCAAATCTGGCGGGATTGGAGTTAAAGACTATGTATTTGGGGCTATGACCGGTAGTTTTCTATCAGCTCCTCTCTTTGCCTGGATGGCTATGGATACAATGAATAGTCCATTAGTAAAAAGTCAATTTCGTTATGGCCTTGTTCTAAAAACAATTTGTTGGTTTGGAATTTCATTTCTCACAATCTTTAGTTTATTATTCATAATCAATACATTCTTTGGTATTGGACAATAAATCAATCTATTAATTAATTGATTATGAATACAATTAAAAATAAAAATCAAAATATATTTATTTTTATTTAACTTGAAGCAGAAGTATAGTGTTTAAGAGCAAATTTCCAGAATAATCTACTAAGAATAAAAAATAAACTACTTAATAATAAACCAAATAACATTATATTTAATTTCAGATCACCTAAAATTGCTTCAGCTGGGAATGTGGTTAAAAAGGCTACAGGTAAAACCAATGTAAATACGAATCTCAAAATAACTGGGTAAGCTGAAATGGGATATCTACCTGCAGCCAACAAAGCTCTAAGTACTTCTGTTGCATTCCATGTCTTAACAAACCAAATACTAGATGCAGCAATTAGGAACCAGACTGAATAAAGAATAACAAAACCAATGAATAAGGAAATAATGAATACAGATAGGGAGTAAATTGAAAAAGAGGAGCCAGTTTGAATGGACGCCCAAAAAACAATAGAAAGTCCCAAAATGATTTCAGGTAATCCTGCAAAAGAAAACTTTTTAACTGATAACCAAAATTGACTATCTATAGGTTTTAATAAAACATAATCTAAAGTACCCTCTCTAACATAATTAACTATTTCGGTTAAATTTGGTCGTAATAGAGCATTTGTTAAACCATCCAAAAAGGTATAAACACCTTGAATAACTAAAGCCGATTCCCATGTCCAATCTCCTAATTGTCTCCCTCCCGTAAAGAAAAGAGATAATATAAAAACACTTCCCAAGAGTGTGCCCAACATAGCTAGCAACTCAATTAAAAAATTTAATTGATATTCAAGTTGAGATGCAAAAGCTGTAGACCAAAATAATCTAATTGTTTTAAAATAACGATACATATTATGCTCCCATAGCTGTATATCTTTTCACACCAAGTTTCCAAAGAATATTTACTGAAGGAATGAGAATTGAGATCCACAAAATTTGTGCTAAAAAGCCATTAAAGATATCAACTGGCATGCCTGATAATATCTTTGCTGGGAAATTAATTAGATAAGGAAATGGCGTTAGCATTGCAACTTTTAGAACATTAGAAGGAAAGGCTGATAAGGGTACCAATAAACCAGAGAGAAAAAGATAAGGAACAAATATTAATCTCTCGAGAGAACTAGATTTTTCAGTCCAAAAACAAAGAGCAGCAACTAAACTTTGAAGAAGAAATGCAATAGAAAAAGCCAAATGAGTTGATAAGTATGCAAGAAAAACTTGAGCTAGTGAAGGAATCCAAAAAGATGAAGGATTTAGTAAGAAAAAAGTTATGGCGATAGCTATTGCGAAAGGAAGTCTTGTTGCCTGCTCTGCTAAGTGAGCCGCTACATATCTCAAAAGGGGATGCAGAGGCTGAAGCAAATACGGTGATAATCGACCGGAGAGTGAGTCTTCTTCAAAAGAAAAAACAACCCACACTACAGAAAACTGCCTAACCAGAAAAGCACTCAAAAAATATCTTGCCAAGCCAATATCATTTAGACCAAATGTATTACCAACATCATTTTGACTCCAAAGGGAAAACATTATAAAAGGAAGCACCCCCGAAAGAGCCCACAAAGCTATTTCGATGCGATATTCCAACATGTATGCATATTGTGTTGTAAGTAAAGTCTTAATAACCTTGAAAGACAATCCAAATATTCTCAATTGACTTCTCCTTTTTTAAATAATTCTCCGATCAATTGATCAATAGGAGGGTCACTAATCTCTAAATCTATAATATCAAAATCAGTTAAAAGGTTACTTACTACTTCTGTTAATTTATCCCTTGAAACTAACAAAGATATAAAACGATCATTCAAATCTTGAATCTCACCATATTTAACAAATTGATCTCTTATACATGGATTTTTCAATTCAACTTTTACCTCTCTTGAGGGTGATAATGAATTAGCAAGCGAATCAAGATCGCCATCGTAAAAAAGTTTCCCTTTGTGAATACAAATTACTCTTGGACATAACGCTGTTATGTCAGCCATGTAATGACTAGTTAGTAAAATTGTCGCGCCAGTTCTTTTATTGTATTCGGATAAAAAGCTACGAACTCTTGCTTGAGCATTTACGTCTAGTCCTAGGGTAGGTTCATCTAGAAAAAGAACAGATGGCTTATGTAATAAGGCAACGAGTATTTCAGCTTTCATTCTTTGTCCTAAAGATAACTTTCTGACAGGTCTTGTAAGTTCTTCTCCAAGTTCAAGCATATCGGCCAATTCATTTATTCTTTCTTTTGCTTCGTAGTCAGACAAACCATACACAGCAGCATTTACATACAAAGAGTCCATTGGAGGAAGGTCCCAAATCAACTGTTGCTTTTGACCCATCACCAAAGTTATCTCATTCAGAAAAGCCGTTTGCCTTCGTTGAGGAGAAAAACCACAGACATCAACCAAGCCTCTCGAAGGGTGAATAAGACCACACATCATTTTTAATAATGTGGTTTTACCTGCCCCATTAGCTCCAAGAAAGCCAACTATTTCTCCTCGAGTGATTTTGAAACTTATATCAGTTACAGCAGCAACATCATTAGTCTTTCGATCAAAAAAATGCTTAAGAGTGCCTTTAAACCCCGGCTGTTTGTTTGCAACTCGATAATATTTACTCAGCTGATCTACAAGGATCAAGTCACTTGGATTATTAGGCAATTAAATGTCAAATGCTGCAACATTAAGATAAAACATTTTTGCGTTAATAGCAGATAAAATCAAATCAAAGAAAAATCAATAGGTTTTAAAACTAAATGGATGAACAAAAATATGTAATAGCCATAGCTCTTGCTGAGCAAAATAATAAAAGATTAATGCCTCTTGGAGGAAAAACTTTTTCTGGAGTTGATACCTTAAGTCAATCGTCTGAAAAAGAAGTCGAAAAGATAATACTTGATTTATTACTAAGGGTATTTCAAAGAACAACTGAAGGTAGTCTTAAAATATCAAACGATGAAACTGGATTATTACTAGCAGAAATTAGTTTTGATAGCATGCATAATAATATTCCAGTAATTAAATCAAATTGGATTAATAGTGGAGATACAGATACTTTAATAGAAAAATTAAAATCAATATGTTCAAATCTTTGGAGCATTAAATTCCAAAAACATGAAGGAATAATTTTTAATGACTTGAAAAATAAGAAACTATCCTGAAATCTTGGATTGAGCTTTCTCAGCCTTACGAATAATCTTCTGAGCTTCTTCACGAGACATGCAAGACTCAGCTTTGGTTTGCAACTTTATAAGTTTCGCATGCTGCTTCTCCAACTTCATAAACCAAATTTAAGAATTAAATAATTAACATAAATATAACATACTTCTTTGAATTTGTAAATAACGTAAGTTATTAAAAACCAATATTTACAATAATTCTATAGATCTATTCTTTTATTTGAGATGAACCTATGAAGGACAGAAACATCTAATTCACCTAAACCAGCCTGAATTAATCTTTGCTCGATTTCTTTTACTCTAGATGCAATGGGTAAATCAATATTTATAGATTTAGCTAACTCAATGGCAATAGATAAATCCTTATGATGCAACTCTAATTTAAATCCCAATGGATGTTTATCAATCAACATTGCTTTTGATCTATTTTCTAATGGCCATGAATTCGCTGCTCCTACTTTTAAAGCAGCAACGACATCATCCATTGGCAAATCAAGCAATTTACCTAATTCCATTGCCTCGGCTACAGCAGCATATGTTCCTGCAACCAGAATCTGATTGAGCGCTTTGACTTGCTGACCTTTACCTACTCCATTAAAGTAATTAATTGATTTACCTAGTACTTTAAATATATGTTCAAAAGATAAACACTCTTTTTCATTTGCACCAATAAATAAAGATAGTGAACCGTTATGAGCACCCTCTGTTCCTCCTGAAACTGGACAGTCAACATAAAAAATATTTTGTCGACCTAATCGTTCATGTATTGAGATAGATTTATTAGGACTTATTGTAGAAAAATCAATAACAAATGAATTAGGCTTTAGTGATCCTGATACTCCATTATCCCCAAACAAAACAGATTCAACTGCATTATCATCAGTCACGCAAATCAAAAGGCCATCGCAGTCACTAACAGCTTCTATAGGGTCAAAAAAATAGTTTCTTTTTACGTCATTATTTAATTTATTTCTCTGATATAAATTCAAATCATAGCCATTATCAATTAGGCGCTGAGACATTGGCTTCCCAATAGCTCCAAGGCCAATAAAAGCTAGTTTCATCAAAATTGGATTTTCATTCAAAACGAACTAAGAGTAATAAGTACAACAAAGATTTGAACTATTACTATAAAAAATTAATATGCTGCCAAAAGAAGAAAATATGATGCGATAATCATCTCATTGAATACTTAAGAAATTGACTAATTTTACAGATTCCAAGAATGCTACTCATCATTGGTATCCATTCTTGAAGTATCAAGAGGAATGTGAAGCCGCTGGCAAGGAAGCTAGTGTTAATGATTGGATGAGAGCTTCAGGGCAACTACAAAACAGAATTGATTTTGAAGAAGCAAAAAAAGCAGCTGAAGCTGAAGCTCTTAAAGCAAAGGCTGAGGCTGCCAAAAAAGAGGCTTAAATAAATAATTTTTAATTAAGAGAAAAATATATACCTCCAAATAATTAGGTAACTTACTGACAGATAAGGAGGAAAAATCTTGTGAAGATCTATCAAACTAGTTGCATCAATGTGAGTCACTTTACTAAGGTTATTTAATTAAGGTCTTAGGCAAGACAAAGCCTAAGATAAATACATATCTGATCCTAAATAATGTCAGAGACCAAAGCCCTAAATGTACTTATCGCCCCCGAAGGCCAATTGCAGGGTAATGGACAATTAAGGGAATCCTTTCATGAGAGAAGGGATCGAAGGGGGTCCGATTATCCAATGTGGTATTTAAATTCCTCATTAGTAAGAAAATTCAGAATTACTGATAAAGAAGGATATGAGGCTGTTGTTGCAGAGGATCCTACGACAATAGCCTGGCTGAAGCTTCGATTCGGAGGAGAAAAGTTAAGTAAAGAACTCAGCATCGATGAGCTTTGGGAGCATGCAAGTTCACCCCCTGAACCACCAGAGATAAAAAATATAGCAATTAAGAAATAAATAGCACTATGAAGCCAGTTCATAAAATAACTATTCACCACAAGCAGGAAGGAAAAACATATTCCTTTGACGTTCCAGAGGGAGAGTATATTTTGAGAAATTTCGAGTCCAAAGATGAGAATGGTGAAATTATTGGAGACAGGCTTCCATTCTCCTGCAGAAACGGTTGCTGCTCAGAGTGCGCAGTTAAAATAATCTCGGGTGAAATGGATCAAGAAGCTTGTATTGGTTTATCAAAAGAGCTTAGAGCTAAGGGCTTCGGTTTGCTATGCGTTTCTAAAGCAATAGGACCTTTGGAATGTGAAACACAAGAAGAGGATGAGGTTTACAACGCCCAATTTGGCAAATATTTTAAAGGACTGGATACCCAAGCAGGCAATCCGTTTGATATTTAAATCCCAAAAATTCTTATTTGTCAGTCCAAAAATTCAAGATATCTCCACCTGTAAAACTAACATCTTTGTCGTATCTCAAAGCATTAGTTGGCTCCATCGGCAAAGCAAATTGCTTAAATATTAAAGAGACAAAGTTAACGAATTTAATTGGTTTGGCTATACCTTTTGTAGAGACAAAGGCTCTAAAGGCATCGATTATGTTATTTCTTAAGTCCCAAAATCTGTTGTCTTCAAGATTAAATACCCATGGAAATGCATTTTTAGCGGTGTGGTTTGTTCTTTTGATAACTTCCTCATCAAATTCTCTGGGCACTATCCCCAATAGCTCATAAAATTCTCCTCTCTCACAAACTGTCAAAGTATGAGTAAGAAAAACACTCCAAAGGAAAAAACGACTTAGAAGCTTTCCTCTCCAACCTTTTGTGATTCCAGGCCAGCATCTCATCATTACAGTAAAGCAATCTCCATGTCTGTTTTCGTCTTGACACCAAGGTTCAAAAAAGTCAAACAAAGGAGCAAAAGCTTCTCCTGGATTAGCTTTAAGATGCCTATCCATCAAAATATATCTCCAATAACCAATTTTTTCTGAAAGGTATACAGAGTAAATAACCCAACTTATGGGGAACCAAGTAGCAGCTCTTTTCCCTCCTAAATGAGGTAAATCCACCTCAATCCCCTCAGCGACAAGTGCTCTACTAAGGAATCCCGCATGTCTTGCTTCGTCTCTGGCTAAAAATTGAAATAGTTTGCCAAGGTCCCTGTTACCCTCTTTCTTTAAACGATTTGAAATCTCTTTAAAAAGAAGGAAGCCTGAAAACTCTGAAATAACTGATCTAACCAAATAGCTCTCATAAGTTTCTTTGGCCTTCTGAGGCAATTCTTTTAATCTGTCTAAACTTGCTTTTCTATCGAAATGAGTACAATTATAATCAGCCTTCATCTCTGAAAGCATCGCTTCAAACTCTTCACGAGCATCAGTTAATTCTGTCTTGGCAGCTTTCTTAAATTCGGTTACATAAAAACGAGGTGTTAAAAGGTTTTCATCTAAATGAGGCGGCAACTCGTTAGTTCCGCGTGTATCAACTCTTAGTTTTGGGGAAGAAGAAGCTGTAGCGGTCATTCAAATTATCAAGCAAGAAAATAATTGTATGTCTTAATTAGAAAAAAAGGTGAATTTTTAATGAGGTAGTAATAGAGCTTTGCGTAAAACGACAAAAAAAGGAACTAAAAAAATATATACAAAATTAATATTTAAGGATTTACAGAAAAAAACCATTAGAGTTGATAATATTTAAAATAGAAATATTACTATTAATTTAATAACCTTTCTAACGAAAGATCGATTACGAATGAATATCTTGTAAGGCTGAAACTGATAAAACTTGATTTTGCAGTGCCTCAATTCCCTTCACTGCAGCACTAGCTCCTTTTAAGGTTGTCAAAGTTGGAACTGAATAGTCTAGAGCTGCTTTCCTAAGATATTTATCATCATAAATTGCTTGACGTCCAATCGGAGTATTTATTACCAACTGAACCTTTCCAGATCGAATCATATCCTCGATATTTGGTCTTCCTTCATGAACCTTAAGAACCCTCTCAACCTTTAAATTAAATTTCTCGAGATACTTGGAAGTGCCAGATGTTGCCAAAACTGAAAAACCTAATTCAATTAATTTTTTTGCTACGGGAATCAATGCTGGTTTGTCTCTATCATGAGTAGATAAGAAAACAAAACCAGAAGTAGGTAATCCCTCACCGGCGGCGAGTTCAGATTTCGCATAGGCCATTCCAAAAGTATTTGCAGATCCCATTACCTCACCTGTTGAACGCATTTCTGGTCCTAAAACACTGTCTGAGCCAGGAAAACGTCTAAAAGGCATAACCGCCTCTTTTATTGCTTGAAGAGGTGGAATTGGTTCTTGATTTAAACCAATATCCTTGAGGCTTTTACTCAAAATCAGCTGGGTAGCAATTTTTGCAAGAGGGATTCCAGTAGCTTTAGAAACGAAAGGAACAGTTCTTGAAGCCCTTGGATTAGCCTCAATAATGTAAACAATCTCATTACCTTCATCATCTCTTTTGACAGCATATTGAAGATTAATTAGACCTACGACATCTAGCTCAGTAGCTAAAGATTTTGTCCAACGCTTGATTGTTTTAATGGAGTCACTAGATAGCGTTATGGAGGGGAGGCAGCAGGCTGAATCACCAGAATGAATTCCAGCAGGCTCAATATGCTCCATTAATCCTCCAATCACAACATCCTTGTTAACATCACACAAAGCATCAACATCTACCTCAATGGCATTCTCTAAATATTGATCAATAAGGATTGGATGATCAGGTTCAACGTTTACTGCTTCCTTGATGTATCTTTCCAACTCATCTTGCTCATAAACAATTTCCATAGCTCTACCACCTAGAACATATGAGGGTCTAACGACCAAGGGATAGCCAACTTTATTAGCGACATCCAAAGATTCTTCGAAAGTTCTAGCGATTCCATTCTTAGGTTGCCTGATATTCAATGTTCTCAAAACCTTGTCAAATTGCTCTCTATCTTCAGCCAAGTCAATTGAAAACGGGGATGTTCCTAATACTTTTGTTGTGAACTTTGTGTTTTCGGGTTTCTTCAACCAATTGACTATTGGTAAGGAAAGTTTTAAAGGTGTTTGCCCTCCAAATTGAACAACTATCCCATAGGGTTCCTCAAACTCAATAACATTCAGAACATCTTCTAGAGTTAAAGGTTCAAAATAAAGTATGTCGCTTGTGTCATAATCAGTTGAGACCGTTTCGGGGTTACTATTTATCATTATAGTTATATATTCTTCCTCTTGAGCTTGATAAGAAGCATGGCAACAACAATAATCAAATTCAATGCCTTGACCAATACGATTTGGTCCTCCACCCAGAATTAAAATTTTATTTTTATTATCTTTTTTAATTTCACTGAGTTTAAGGTTTTTGATTATATTTCCATCTTTATCAATCGTGCGAACTGGTCTTTCATATGTAGAATAATGATATGGTGTTTTCGAGGAGAATTCAGAGGCGCATGTGTCAACTGTTTTATAAACAGGTAATATTTTAAGAGAAGTTCTTATAGATCTAATTGATAATTCATCAGTATTAAGAGCAAATGCAATCTGACAATCAGAGAAACCAATTTGTTTAAGATTGAATAAGAAATTAGGCTCTAAATCCTTAATATTTTTATACTTAAGTAATTTTTCCTCTGCATTTACTATATTCCTCAATTTTGACAAAAACCAAGGGTCTATTTTAGAGAAAGAATATATATCATTATCACTACGACCGTTCTTCATAGCTAATCGCACATACATTATTCTTTCAGGAGAAGGGGTCCTTAATTGTCTTTCCAAGTCAACAGATGAAAGCTTTTCATCATCACGATCACAACCCCAACCACTTAATCCAGTCTCTAGAGATCTTATTGCCTTTTGAAAAGATTCTTCAAAACATCTTCCTATTGCCATAGCCTCTCCAACTGACTTCATCGAGGTGGTAAGTATTGAGGAACTTCCTGAGAATTTTTCGAATGCAAAACGAGGAATTTTAGTAACCACATAATCAATTGAAGGTTCAAAACATGCGGGGGTTTTACCGGTAATATCATTAATAATCTCATCTAATCTATAACCAACGGCCAAAAGAGCGGCAATTTTTGCTATTGGAAAACCTGTAGCTTTACTTGCTAAAGCAGACGATCTGCTAACACGGGGGTTCATTTCAATTACTATAATTTCACCATCAACTGGATTAATTGCAAACTGAATATTGCTTCCACCAGTAGCAACACCAATTTCTCTAATTATTGAAATTGAATAATCTCGTAAACGTTGATATTCTCTGTCAGTTAGAGTTTGAGCAGGAGCTACTGTAATAGAATCTCCAGTATGAACTCCCATAGGATCAACATTCTCAATACTGCATATAATCACAACATTATCTGATAAATCTCTCATAACTTCCAGCTCAAATTCTTTCCAACCTAAAAGAGATTTTTCGATAAGTATTTGAGAAACAGGACTAGCATCTAAACCTGTTTTGCATAATTCTAAAAATTCATCCTGGTTATAAGCAATACCTCCTCCGCTTCCGCCTAATGTGAAAGCAGGTCTGATGATTTTGGGAAATGTAGAAATTTTATTTCCTACTATTTCAGCTTCTTGAAGATCAGAAGCAATGCCAGATGGACATACTTTAACCCCAATATTATTCATCGCTATTTTAAATAAATTCCTATCCTCTGCTTTCTTAATTGCATTTAGATCTGCACCTATTAATTCAATGTTGTACTTATCTAAAATTCCAGACTCTGCCAATTCAACTGAAATATTCAATGCAGTTTGGCCTCCCATAGTGGGCAAAAGAGCATCAGGTCGTTCTTTTTCTATGATTTGTTCAACGACTGAAGCTGTGAGAGGTTCTACATATGTCCTATTTGCCGTTTCTGGGTCGGTCATTATTGAAGCTGGATTTGAATTAACTAAAATGACTTCAAAGCCCTCGCTTCTAAGCGCTTTACATGCCTGGGTACCGGAATAATCGAATTCACAGGCCTGGCCAATAACAATGGGTCCAGACCCTAGTATCAAAATCCGACGTATATCTTTACGCCGTGGCATTTGAATCTCTTGTAAACTTCATTTATGTCACGCATTCTAGGTATCTGTCTATCATCTACTGTCTAGATCGGCAAACTACCACTAAAGTTTAACTAACTATCCGAACAAGAAACAAAGAGTATGAGCGAACTACAGCGCCTCAAAGGGCTGCTGCCACCAGAAAACCAAAGCTGGGTATTTATTGAAGCCGCGGCAGCAATAGATCCTCCCTTAATCACGCTCGAAGAAATTGGGCGAGATGAAGTGGAAATTCAAGTTGATCTGGAGCAATGGGATTACTTAGCTCAAGATCATAGAAATTTATTGTTTTGGCATGAGGTGGGACGCATTCAGAATGACACCATCCCTAGAGATGGTTGGGAAATGGCAGCTCTAGCAATAGGTTTAGGTGGAGCAATTGGGGAGTTATGGGTGCAAGATGGACTGTTGCTTTTAATGGCTCTTGGATTGTCAGGGTTTGCGGGCTACAGATTATATTTAAAAAACAATTCAGAGAAACGTTTACAAGACGCAATCGCAGCTGATGAGAGAGCTATTGATTTAGCTTGTCGATTCGGGTATAGCGTTCCAAATGCTTATAAAAGTCTTGGTGGTGCCTTAAAAGATTTAGTAGAAAAATCTAGAAAGAAAAAAAAGAGAACATTTTACGAAGACAGATTAGAAGCATTGAGGAAAAGTGCTGAAAGAGCAAGAGCAGAAATGGCATCTCAAGAAGGTTCTAAAAAATCAGTTACAAGTGAAAATGTTTATGGATAATAGTAGGTTGATTGAACTAGCTGCAGGAGCTTGCGATGATAGAAAAGCTGGGGATACAAAAATTTTAAAGGTAGATCAAGTTTCTAGTATTGCCGATTGGATATTAATTACAGAAGGTCTTTCCGATGTTCAAGTAAGGGCAATAGTTAACAATGTGGAAAAGACGTTAAAAGAAGAAGCAAATCTACTCCCTCTCAGAAAGGAAGGAATTAATGAAGCAAAATGGGCATTATTAGATTACGGAGATCTGATAATTAATGTTTTTCAACCTTATGAAAGAAAATTCTATGATTTAGAATCATTTTGGAGCAATGGAATCTTTCATGGTTTTACTAATAATCAATTGATAGTATTAAAAGATGGATAATAAAATATGTCCTGTTCCTTCAAATCAAAGGCCATTAAATGAATTTAATAGTATTAGAAATTCCTGGATAATCTCCTGGCCTTTTTTAAAAAGAAGTATTTTCTACAGAAAACTAGTACTTAGTTGGTTCTTAATTACACCAATTAGCTTTACAATATCTTATGGAAGCGATTACCTAAAAAATAATATTTTTGACCTTACTTTTGTAAGTTTCACTGCCTCTCTTCTTTTCCCTATATTATTATTAATTAGGCAATGGTTGAGTTGGTTATATATATATAATCGACTAAATTCTGAAACCATTGAATATGAAGAATCTGGTTGGTATGATGGTCAAATTTGGGAAAAACCAATTGAGTGGAGATCCAAGGATTTACTTATAGCTCAGCACCAAGTAAAACCTATCCTAAATCATTTAGAAATAATAATAATAATAATACTCTTCTCAATTATTTTATTTTCATTGTTATTTATAGTTTTAGAAATGAATTAACTCATGAATATACAAAGCAAATTAGAAAGTAACAATACAAATTCTATGAAAGTACTCGTGAAAAGAGGTTCAAGCGTTGAATCAATTCATAGAGCTCACGCCTCAATTTGTGATACGAAAGGGAGGACATTAATGAAAGCAGGTTCGAGTGAATATGAAACTTTTATAAGGTCAGCATTGAAACCATTTCAGGCATTGCCATTTCTTACGAGTGGAACTTCAGAAAAATTCAATTTAGACAATAGAACCTTGGCTCTCGCATGCGGTTCACATTGTGGTTCTGCGAATCAAGCCAGAACAGCTTTCAAACTCTTATGGAGTGCTGACATAGATATAGAAGAACTCAAATGCCCCATCCCTCAAAATAAAGAAAGCAGGCTTCAACACAATTGCTCAGGTAAACATTCGGCATTTCTGGCAACTTGCAAAAAAATGAACTGGGATCTAGACAGCTATTTAATGGGACATCATCCACTTCAGAAAGAAATATTCAGAAGAGTGTCTGATTTATTGAAAATTCCAGTTGAGGAATTAATTGCCGAAAGAGATGATTGTGGAGCACCAACACTACTTTTGCGCTTGTCACAGATGGCTATTTTATACGCACATTTATCTAGATCAGACCAGCCAGAATTTGAAAAAATAACTCGCGCAATGACTCAACACCCAGACCTAGTAGCTGGTGAAGGGTATTTTGATTCGGAATTAATAAAAAGAGGTCATAAGCAAATAATCAGCAAAGGAGGAAGTGAAGGTATTCAATGTATTGGCCTATTGGGTGAAGGACTTGGACTCTCAATAAAGGTAGAAGATGGATCGAAAAGAGCAAAGCATGCTGTAGCCATTCATCTCCTTCGTCAGCTTGAATGGATCACTCCATCAGCGATAGAGGAACTTGATGAGATGATTCTCCAGAAAAAACCTGGAATCTATTTCGAAGTTGAAGGAAAATTAAAGATCCCTTAACTCAAACAAATCGATCTTTTTAGCCACATAAAGATGTATGCTTTATTTGCGACGCGGGGTAGAGCAGTCTGGTAGCTCGTCGGGCTCATAACCCGAAGGTCGGAAGTTCAAATCTTCCCCCCGCCACCAATTAAAACAAAGCCCTTAGGGGCTTATTTAATGCATTTTTTTCATATTCAAATTAACAAGCTTAAACAAAGATTAGGAAAAGGCAAATTCAAATTATAGCTTGGTCTTTTTAAAGTACCCCATGTTCAAACCACAGATATAATCCAAACATCATAAACATAGTCAGGAAAGGGGGGTTCAATTCTCAACCTGAGTGCTTGCGAAACGATGCTCAGAAGTTTAGATCTTCATCCAATCAATAATCAAAGAAGCCATTCGGATAATCTCTTCTTTAATCCTATTTTTTATACTCAGCAAGGGAAATTATATAATTATTTATTTTTACAAATTTATAGATAAAGTTAACCAATCGATCAGAAAGACTACTTACTATAGTATAAAAAAAAATTCTAAGCCCAAACTATACATATGAAAAAAGATAATCTAAAGAGAATTATAAAACAGTTCGAAACCTTGCTAGAAGAGTTGAAAAGTGAGGTCTATTCTGACAAAGATTCATATGTTCATCCGTGGGATGAACATATGAAAAACACGCCTAGAATTATCAATACAGAAGACGATGACGGTTACGCCGATTAGCTAACAAGAAACAGGAAAAATAAAAAAAGTGTAAAGAACAATCCGTTTTCCTTTTTTTAGTACAACTACCTATTGCTCTAGAGGAATTTCAAAAGCAAATTATGTGAAAGTGAGAAAATCCTATGCCTACTTTCCCTCAACTTGTAAAAGCCACCCCCCAGGGAGGCACTATTCATAAATATCAACTTTCTGGCGGAAAAACTTCTTTCATGAGATATCTAGGTTGCTACCTTGGCACATGTAAATTCTGCAATGATATTGAAGAAGCATCTGAATTCATATCAAGCATAGAGCTTTCTCCCAAAACCCTTTGAAAAATAGATTTCATAACACAGAAAAGATACAACAGTACATGCTTCAACGATAAAAATACGTTCAAGTTTTTTTATGTAAATTTAATCGATACTCGAAGGCATTAGATGCTATTTTTTTTGAGTCTTTAAGCACATAAGGAGAAAACTCTTTTAATGAGATGAAAATCATCTCATTAAAAGATCTACTCAGTTATGAAAGAAGAAAAAAGAAAAATTAATAAAACATTTGAATATGAGAAGAATAATCTCATTAGATCTAGTTTTAATGAGAATCAAAGCGTAAATAATCTTGAGAATATTTCTCAAAAGCCTTCCAATCAATTAACCAATGGACTTTTAGGGTGGTATTCAGTATCTAGCAGCGAGTCAGTAAAAGATGGAAAATTAAATCACTTCACGATTTATAATGAACCACTAGTTTTGTATCGTGATAGAGAAGGCATTGTTAGATGCGTAAAAGATGTATGCCCACATAGAGGAGCATCTTTTTTAGGAGGTGAAGTTATAAACGGTCAACTTGTTTGTCCTTATCATGGTGCCAGGTTCTCCTCTCAAGGTAGTTGTACAAATTTAGATAGAATAACTTGTCAGCATATTATTGACTCTAATTATGATAATTACGCAAAAAGCATAAAGCTTTTCCAGTATCCATGTGTAGAAAAAGAAGGTTATATCTATATTTATTATAATGGTAAACCTCTTGCAAACATAGAAGACTTT
Organism: Prochlorococcus sp. MIT2304; assembly: GCF_059772405.1. Taxonomy (NCBI): domain Bacteria; kingdom Bacillati; phylum Cyanobacteriota; class Cyanophyceae; order Synechococcales; family Prochlorococcaceae; genus Prochlorococcus; species Prochlorococcus sp. MIT2304. The sequence goes on along the minus strand of NZ_CM186286.1, from coordinate 220,833 downwards.
GAAATAAAGTCTTCTATCAATAGCCTGCTTCCTGATTCTTATGGATTTCCTTCTTTAGAATATGAATATGAAGAGGTATATGTAGATTTTAAAGCCGATTGGGCAAGAATCATTGAGAATCACTTAGATATATTACATGTATTCTGGATGCACGGAGACACTATCCCCGACAAAAATGTAAATAGAGATACTATAACTAGCTTTAATCAAAAGATTAAACGAGATAATAGGCAGATAGAGAGTATATATTCATATAAAACAAATGGGCAGGAAGAGTTTATAAGAATAAAGTTTGTGCCTCCTGGCAGGATTTTTATATATAAGGGATCGCCAGAAAGCACAAGATATATTCAAGTTCTTGATCATATTCCACTCGGAAATAATAAAGCAAGAGTTATTGTAAGGCATTATAGAAAGTTCCTTAAAAATAAACTTTTCACAAAACTAGTTTTATTTAGTCATCTTCAAAGAAAGACATTTTATAAGATTTTTACTGAAGATTATTTAGTCTTAAAAACCCAAACTTTTAATGAACAAATGGGTTATATACAAAAGGATAATGTTAAGTTATTAGGTGAAGATAAAATGGTTCAATATTATTGGGATTGGCTTCAAAATGCATTAAATAAAGAAAAACCTTGGGATTTGCATCCAACTAATTCATTAACTAATTCAGTTCATGAAGACAGAGGCATGCTATATCCACCAGAAAATCCTAATATGGCTATAAAGAATAATAGAAAAATAAATATCAAGCTTTTAACTCGCTTATTATTCCCAATAAGTTTTATTCTATTATTCATTTAATTAAGATCAATTATAACTTTAAATACCTATATAAATGAGAGTTGATCCTCAGAAAAATCTGTTAGCCTGGGCTAGTTTTAAAAATATAACTGTATATATTGATCAAAAAGAAATACTATCGAATATAAGTATTAATCTAAACTATAGTGAAAATACAGTAATCTTAGGCCCAAATGGTTCCGGTAAATCAACTTTTTTAAAGTTATTAAATAGATCCATATATCCGATTTCCCAAAATGACAGCTCGTTAAAACTTTTTAGCAAGGAAAACATAAATATTTGGGATGTAAGAAGAAGAATTGGATTTCTCTTCAAAGAAATGGAGAAAAGGGTAAATAATGGAGTAAAACTTTATGATGTAATCACATCAGGATTTTCTGGCACATTTAATTCTAGGTATTCCAAATTTCTTACAGAAATACAAAGAACTAAAGTTAAAAATTTAATAAATGAATGGGAACTAGATAATATTATTCAAAATGATTTCAATACATTATCTGATGGACAGAAAAGAAGGGCTTTACTTGCTAGAGCTCTTGTTTATGAACCAAGTATATTAGTGCTAGATGAGCCATTTTGTAATTTAGATATAAAGTCAAATTTCATATTAAATAAAAACTTAAATAAATTAATCGAAAACTCAGTAGATATAATTTATGTGACACATAAATTAGAATCAATTCTACCTAAAACTAATAGAGTAATTCTAATAAAAAAAGGAAAGATCATAGAAGAAGGTGACCCAAATGACATAATAAATTCAAAAGTAATCAGTGATCTTTTTGAAATATCAATAAATATAGTAAAACAAAATGGGTACTGGAGAGGTATTCCTCTGGGAAACTAAATTATCACCAGAAGAAAAGAAATAATTATTATGCAAATAAAGAAAAAATATTTATTGTTAATCAAAGAAATACTAAAGTTATTTCTTTGATTATACCCTGATCTTCTAAGACCAAAGGGGGTTCCACATGAATTACATACTAATCTTCCTGACAAAGCACGGTCAGCTCTCAAATTATAGCTTCCACAAACCAAACATTTATTTGAAATCATTAGAGTTGAATTAAATCAAATTTTCTTCTAAGAATGATAATGGTGTAGTCATATTACTTGAGTAAACTAATAAACTTTCAGGAATAAATTTATATAAGACCTCATCTTTTTCATTAAAAAGTATTGTCGCCCCTCTCTGCGTTAAGAAAGATGGTTCAGGAACATATATTTTCCAATTGGAAAGAATTTCAATCATATTCATAAGTCTCCTTGTGGCAAGCTCAAAAGGACGTAAATTTTGTTTTTTAGAAAAAATATCAAACATATCACCTTTTAATAAAGTGAAAGGTCCTATTTTTATATCCTCATCATAATCAAATAAGCTCTTAGAATTTCTATCCCCCAAGTAACCTCTTAAAACCTCCTTAATTGTACCTCTAGAATTTATACCAGCACACATGATCAATAAATTAATTATTGATGGAAGTGGCGAGACAAATCCAACATTGAGATTAAGTTTTTTATGAAGATCAGCATTCCTCAAGGCAACGACATTTTCAATATCTATCTTATTGAACCTACAAAAAAACTCTTTAGACTCTTCACTACCAATACCCGCCAACATCAAATCAACTGAGTTCTCTGTAAGTCTCTTTACTTGACCAGATAATTGTTGCGCATATTCAAAACTATCAAAATCAGCAAAAGAGCCCAGCAAAACTATTAGGGTTTTTCTTTTATCGAGAAATATATTTTCACTTCCAAGAAACTCTTCGATGATATTTTTGTAATTCATAGATTTGTCTTTGTTTTCAAAATAACAAAGTTTGAACGTGAAACAACAAATTTTATCTTCAGTATAAGCAAAAATCATAGTGTCTATAGGGACTTTGCATACAAAATCGACCCATAACATGAAGATCATATTAAGTAGCAGATGTTCTTGAAATATGTACAAAACCTACAATTTCAATAAGCAATGTGAAGGGATATGGAACTTAAAGACCTATAAATATATCCTCTTACTGTTCTTTGTTTATTTCTCGTGCAGACCTACGGGAATCCTAGCGTTACCTATGACTGGTACGCGGGTAATTCAGGGACGGCCAATCGCTCCGGAAAATTCATCGCTGCGCATGCTGCCCATGCTGGTTTGATGATGTTCTGGGCAGGTGCGTTCACTTTATTTGAGCTAGCTCGTTATGACTCATCCGTCGCGATGGGTAATCAAAACTTGATCTGCTTACCTCACCTTGCACAACTTGGAATAGGTGGAATCGAAAACGGAGTAATAACTGAGCCTTATGGTTGCACGGTTATTGCTGTACTTCACCTAATTTTCTCAGGTGTTCTTGGTGCTGGTGGAATTCTTCACTCAACAAGATATGACGGTGATTTAGGAAATTATCCTGAAGGAAGTCGTCCTAAAAAGTTTGACTTCGAGTGGGACGATCCAGACAAACTTACATTTATTCTTGGCCATCATCTTCTTTTCCTAGGTTTGGCAAACATTCAATTCGTTGAATGGGCTCAATATCATGGAATTTGGGATAGTGCTCAAGGTGTTACACGTAAAGTTGTATACAACCTAGATCTAGGAATGGTTTGGAATCACCAAGCTGATTTCCTTCAAATCACTAGTTTAGAAGATGTTATGGGCGGCCATGCTTTTCTAGCATTCTTCCTAATGATTGGTGGTACATTCCATATCATTACTAAGCAATTCGGTGAGTACACAGAATTCAAAGGTAAAGGACTTCTTTCAGCAGAAGCTGTTCTTTCCTACTCACTAGCTGGTGTTGGCTACTGTGCACTTGTTGCAGCTTTCTGGAGTTCAACAAACACAACTGTTTATTCAACAGAATTCTTTGGAGACGTACTTCAACTCAAATTTGATTTCGCTCCTTATTTTATCGATACCGACGCATCACTTGCGACCGGAGCTCATACAGCAAGAGCTTGGCTTGCAAACGTTCACTTCTATCTTGGCTTCTTCTTCATCCAGGGACATCTCTGGCATGCATTAAGAGCTATGGGATTTGATTTCAGACGCGTAGGTAAAGCGTTCGACAATATGGAAAACGCAAAAATCACTAATGGTTAATCATTGATTTGATTTCATTAATGAGAAAAAAGACCCGCAAGCGGGTCTTTTTTTTTGCAATCTTGTAGTAGAAATAAATACAAACCTTCTCACACTTATGTCACAATTGACTAACCCAAAACTAAAATAGTGAAAAATAAAATTCGTTTTGATGTGATTTTTTATACATAAGGTCGCAAAAACTCTCAAGAGCTTGTTGCTATTGAGAATCGGTTGCAAAAAGCATCTTTTCCTGTGTAAGTTAGAAATTAATTCAAGCTCCTTTAAAAATTCAATGAGCTTTAGAAGCTACTCAGAGCCACCTTCTTCAGCGGTTAGGATGGCTACAGGACAATCCGTACTCATAGACCCATCCTCGAGAAGAGGAGATACATGCCTAGAAGTTATAGACGGCATAGCTCGTGTTTACTGTCCTTGCGAAGAGACAGAAGGAATGACACTGGCTTTCTTGCAATCAGGCGACCAATTAAGAACTGATCGTTTATGTAGTGAAGGAGTTTGCGTAGAAGCTTTAACCCCTCTTTGCTTTATAAGTGACGCTGAAACATCAGCAGAATCAGGAGGTTATGATCCAGTTAATGAGTGGACTCTGCAACTACTCAGAATTAGACACTTAGGGAATGCAGAACAAAGACTTCAAGCCTTATTTGCTTTACTAGTTAATCGATTAGGGAGAAGATGTGGTGACTGGTGCAAATTACCCTTTAGGCTTACACATGAAAGAATTGGAGAATTAATAGGTTCTACTAGAGTCACTTCCACTCGTTTAATTTCAAGACTGAGAACTGCTGAATTACTAAAAGCACCATCGGGTGATCCAACACTAAGTCTTTCGCCAGAGTTTATTGAGACAGCACCTTTAACTGCTTAGAGATAATGAATCAATACAGGTACTCTTATTCTGAATCTATTGTTTTATCACTTTGCAAAGAGATAGAGTACATTAGAATTAGATCAAAGGATATAAACAACTCTCTTAAAACTTGTCATAACAAAATTCTTTCAAAAAGGTTAATTTTGGAGCTTGAGAAGTTGAACAAAAATAGATTAAAAATTTTAAATATATCTAAAAATATGTTCGAAATAAATTCTAATGATTTATCTTATGAATTTTTGTTAGAAATAACAAAAAGATCTAATTTGATTCAACAAACATAAAATCAATTTAGAAGAGAAGTTTTATTAAATTTATTTTTTATTTAATTCGTTATCAATAAGGAACAATGCGGAAGGATCATTGTTAGCAAATTTGACTTTACCTAGCAAGTAAGCCATTTCATCTTCTGATTTAATTTGTTCGTCAATAACAGGATCAAGGAATACAGTGGTACGAGTATCATTCGATCTCTCTGCTAAAGAATAAAGTTGTTGAATAGAGGTTGTTACGTCAGCCTCCATTTGGAAAGACAAAGTTACTAATTCTTTAACTGTATTCCATTCTTGTATTGGTTTAGTAACTTCTTCAAGTTCAACAGTTTGACCACGAGCAATCATATATTTCGCGAAGTTAAATCCATGCTCTTGCTCAGATAAGGATTCCCTTTTGAAAAATGAAGAAAACCCTCTCAGTTCTCTCTCAAGGAACCAAAGGGACATAGCAAGATATTGCGCACTTGAGACCCTTTCAAGAGAAGTATGTTGACAAAGAGCCTCAAGAAGATCAACATCCATCGGCTGCGCTATAGCACGGCCTGAAGGACCAACGTGAAGACCTACTGAAGTGGATGTAACTGATTGCATCGCAAAATAGCTAGGCCAGAGAGAAAGTACATTGCCCAAATGATAGGCCCTTTTGTATCATTTTGTTGTCATTAAGCTAAAATTTAATTTTTTTTAATTTGAAAATGAATCTCAATTGCGAAAAAAGATTGAATACAATCTACATAATATTAAACTATTTAGAAATTAGATTTAATTTTTTCTGGAAGAATTATAAATTTTTTTTCATGAATTGCTTCAACTTTACATTTATCTCCAATAGATAAATGTACATCTAAGCTCATCTCCGACCTTAACTTTAGACCATTACTAATCACAGTATAGACAAAACAATTGATACGATATTCTTTTGATAATACTGTAAAAATACCATTAATACAAGCTTCAATTCTGATAGAGTTTTGATCGAATATGCAAACTGATTTGGATGAGATCGATGTGTCTGAAGGAAAATTCAATTTTCCAATACATGTGGAATAGGAATCATCAATGTATTTAATAGGCAAGATATTTTTTTGCAATACAAATTGTGCTACAAAATCATTTGATGGGCTTGAAACCATCTCAAGGGGTGTTGAGTATTGTTGAATTTCACCAGTTCTTAATACAGCAATCCGATCACAAATAGCCAATGCTTCATGAGGGTCATGAGTTACTAAAAGCGCAGATGCTGAACAGGATTTTAAAACAGAAGATAATTCTGACCTCAATCTAGATCTAACTTCAACATCTAAAGAACAAAAAGGTTCATCCAACAAAACCAACGAGGTACCAGGAGCCAGGGCACGAGCCAAGGCAACTCTTTGACTCTGGCCACCAGAGAGTTCGTGTGGATATCTTTTTTTAAACTCATAAATATCCAATAAATTTAATAGCCAGTTTGCCCTTTTAATAGACTGTTCTTTCTTGTCAATGCCAAAGCAAACATTATCCCAAACATTCAAATGAGGGAAAAGCGCATAGTCTTGAAAAACCATACCTATTTGTCTTCTCTCAGGAGAAAGGACATAATGTTTATTTGAGATTGTTTGCCCATTTTTTTTTATTGATCCGCGCCTAGGCTTATCAAAACCTGCTATCAATCTAAGAAGAGTAGTTTTTCCGCACCCCGAGGGACCTAACAATCCAACCAATTCTCCAGGTCTTAGAGATATATTAATATCCTTTAAAACCCAATTATCATTTTTATTAGGTTTAAACTCATGCCATAAATTTTTAATTTCTAATTCAGTATTAACCAAAACTTTTTTGTATATTCTATTCATAAGAAATCCATAAAAAACAAACTAACCACAAAAGGAAAAGTCATTGAACAAAAATCACTAGGATAAGTATAAAATGATGCTAATCTTCTCTTATCAAAGTCTCTGACTTCGATTCAAAGGTTTTTAATTAGTTAACTTTAAAACACATTTTTATTAATACTGCCATGAGAAAAGATGAAAGGGTAAAAATAATAATTAAGAGACTTGAAGAATTATATCCTGAAACACCTATTCCCTTAGATCATCGAAATGGTTTCACATTACTCGTAGCAGTTGTATTAAGTGCACAATCAACCGACAAGAAAGTCAATGAATTAACTAAAGATCTTTTCAATGTTGCCAGCTCTGCTGAAGAAATGTATAAATTAGGTGAGCAAAAAATATATAACTATATAAAACAACTAGGTCTGGCAAAAACCAAAGCAAAAAATACTCATAACTTATCAAAGATTATTTTTGAAAAATTCAATAATAGAGTTCCAAATTCATTTCAGGAACTTGAGTCACTACCTGGAGTCGGTCATAAGACAGCTAGTGTTGTTATGTCTCAAGTCTTTAATGTCCCATCATTTCCTGTCGATACACATATACACAGGTTATCTCAGCGCTGGGGATTAACCTCAGGTAAAAATATTATCCAAACGGAAATGGATCTTAAAAAATTATTTCCAAAGAATCTTTGGAATAAGTTACATTTACAAATTATTTTTTATGGAAGAGAATATTGCTCAGCGAGAGGATGTAACGGTAAAATCTGTAACTTGTGCAGGGAACTTTACCCAAATAGAAAGAAAGCAATTATTTGTTCAAAGGCTTAATAATTATCTATTAATTTTACTATCTCAACAAAAAGGACTATTTCTTGCTAGAAACATATCAAAGAAATTAAATTCAAATGAAATTAGCCATAACAGGAGCTTCAGGGAAAACAGGTTTTAGAGTGGCAGAGGAAGCAATATCATCTGGATATGAGGTTAGATTAATAGTTAGATCTCAATCTGAGATACCTGAATCAATAAAAGGTTGCGAAAGGTACGTATTATCTGACACTAATGGAACCACACTTGATTATGCATTAAAAGGTTGTGAAAGTCTTGTTATAGCTACAGGCGCGAGACCATCTATAGATTTAACAGGTCCAGCAAAAGTAGATTACTTAAATATCAAAAAACAAATTGAAAGCTGCAAGAGGCAAAAGTTAAGACGGGTTGTTCTTGTTAGTTCACTTTGTGCCGGCAAATTGATACACCCTCTAAATTTATTTGGGCTCATACTTATATGGAAAAAATTAGGTGAGAGATCTCTGCAAAAAAGTGGGCTAGATTGGACTGTTATACGACCTGGAGGTTTGAATGAGAATGAAACTAATTTAAATAATCAGAACATTTTGTTTTCTGGTGAGAAAACTCAAGAAGAAGGCTCGATTCCTAGAAGACTAGTTGCCAAAGCATGTATTGAAGCTTTAAAAACAAAAGATTCAATAGAAAAAATCATCGAGATTACTAGTAGCGAAGAGAATCCCAAAACAAATATGAGTAAGGCTATAAAGACGTTTAATATTTGACTATAAAAACCTAAATTCACCATGAACACCAACGCTAAAATTGACGCGTTGCAGCTAATGCTCACTGATCTAAGAACAAGGAACGAATCAATAAGACATAAAGCTGCTTTCAGAGGATGCCAACCAGAATTCCAATCATTAGTTACGGCACTTATTGATCAATTGGAAACACAATTGAATGAAGAGAAGCAAATTCAAAGAGGAAAACCAAATACTGTTGGATAAAAAAAGTCTTAACCTAATTCCAAACAAGCCAAACCATATACATCGCTCATTGAAACAGGAGGTTGAGAACCTCTATACATCCTGAAAGTTTCAGATTCTGATTTAAAACCTAATTTTTCAAAGACTTCAGAAGCTGACTTATTTAGACCAGGAGAATCGATAATTACTAAACCAGGATGACTCTCTATTAATTTCTTCAACAAAATTTTTAAAAGGTCAGGAGTATCAGCCATTAAAGGACCTATTCTCCATCCATCACCATTTTGCAAAAGACATGGTCTGATTCGACCAAAACCATGACATTTTTTTTCTTTATCAATAACTGCTATTACTTTTCCAGCTGGATGATTAAGCCAATTTGATAAAAAATGAGGTCTAGGAGTTGTTTCTCTTTTTTCGTCAAATTTCTCAACGGCATCTTGTGGAATTAAGGAACCTTCAACAAAACTAAATTGATCTAAATCACCATGCCCATAGCTATCTTGAAGTAATTTACCATCACCCAACCATTGCCATCTTGTTGTTTTCGAAGAAATTGTAAAACCCCATTTTGAGTAATCAGCGATTCTCTCTGGAGCGGCCTCTAAACCAACACAAGGTAAATCACTTAAATGACTTAGAGCCTTTTTCCAAAGCTGGACACCAAAACCTCTACCTCTATACTTCTCAATTACCAAAAACAATCCAAGGAATCCATAATCTTGATTATATCGAACACCAGCAATGCACCCAATAGGATTGCCATTCAACCAACCAACCCAAAGCCCCTGTTTGTCTGTATTTTGATAAATAGCTAAATCGCCCACTCCTGGTGCAAAACCTTCCTTTCTAGATATTTCAGTAACAAAATCAATATCTGAATTACATAAAGGTTTAATAGATAAAAAATCACCCATAAAATATATTCTTTTAATAATAACAAATCTAATAAAAATAGATAATAAATCTATAAATATGAGCAAAAAAACATCTAATTAGAAATATACATAATATCTGTAAATAAAAAAAATCCTTAATATAATAAAAAATATTGAATAGGGATTTACAATAGAAATTAAGTAATAATCTTCGACAAATCTCCTCTTATAGAAATATTTGATAGTTCTGAATAACAATCAATAAACTGATTATCTATAAATATTTATGGGTAAGTTAAATACTTGTTTTATTAATAATATTTTTGTATTATTCATCGTTGCTAATTACATAAAGTTTTATTTTATACTAAAAGAGTGTAGAAGCTTAATAACTCTTTTTGAGCAAGGACAATCAATACATCTAAAGATTCTAGAACTATTGATCCAGGTAGAAGGTGCCCACCAAATACACTACAATTTTCATCAGATACACTTATATAAAGATGAGACTCGAATGATCTTACATAACCACTTAAGTTATTATCTATAACTTCTTTTCAAAATTACCCGCTTATCATTTTAAGGACATTTAAATGTAACTCTTGAAAGGTCTCCAACATCGCTTATTAAAAAGAATGTATAATTATTTCTTCTATATAACTCAATCAATGAATTATAAATATCTACTCCTTTAAAATAATCATAAAAATAATGTTCCATAATATTAACGTTATTAGCAACTAAAATATTTAAGTTATTCTTGATCTAATTTTCTCACGATAAATGCCATTGCTCCTAATGATAAGAAAAACATGAAAATAAGAAATGTAGTCATAGCTTTACTCTATTGATAGATAGTATAATATAATAGATTCTAAGTAGGCTATACTTAAAGATTTTTAAATAAACCTAATTCAAAATAGAATGAACAAGAAAATTATTGATTCCAAAAGATTTATCACTTGGCCAATAATCATAAATGGACTAACAATCTCAAGGATATTGCTAGGATTACCAATAATTATTTCACTTAAAAGTGGTAACAATTATATCTTTATTCTTCTAATAGTTATAGCGGGTCTTACTGATTTTCTTGACGGTTATTTTGCACGTAAACATGATCACGAATCTGTTTTTGGCGCAAAGTTAGATCCTCTAGCAGACAAGATACTTCTAATTGGACCAATGATATGGTTGGTCCATGAGGATCTAGTACCATTATGGACAGTATGGTTAATAATATCTAGAGAACTCTTAATAACTAGTTGGCGTTCCGATAAAACCTTAGGTGCTCCAGCCTCAATTCAAGGTAAATATAAAACCACATTTCAATTTACCAGTATAATTCTATTACTATGGCCAAAAAGTTGGGGAACAGCTTATATCCTATATATTATTAATACAATTGGTTATATTTCATTTTGGATAGCATTATTTCTTACTTTAAGCTCTGCCATAAAGTATGTATTCAATCAAAAAGAAGTTCATCAGAACTAAAATCAACTTTTTCATGATTAGCCAAGAGATAATCATTCTTATAGCTATCAATTAAACCATTTAACAAATCGAATTTAGGCTCCCAAGATAAATCTTTTTCTATTTTAGAAGTGTCTGTAAAGAAATTAGTTAATCTTAGAGGAAAAAGTTTTCTAGCCTTGGGATCAAGTTTTGAAGGATCAAAAGAACGTAAATGAAAATCATCGACTTTATTTCCGGTAGCTACAATTGCTGTTTCAATTAAACCTTTGAAAGTTACGGCCTTGCTTCCTGAACAATTATAAATTTGATTAATCGCTTTATCTGTCTCAAGAGATTTAGAAATAGCTTCGGCCAAATCGGAAACATGTCCTAATTGCGTGATGGTTTGACCATCAAAAGGAACAGGAATAGATCGGCCATTAATTATACGATCAAAAAACCATTTTTCAATAGGGTTGTAGTTACCAGGGCCATATATATATGTTGGACGAAAACTTGTAAAAGGAATACCTTCTGCCTTAAGCCAATGCTCTGTTTTTGCTTTACCTATATGACGGCTTTCAAGATCTATTGAACTCTCTTCACTAACAGGAAATAATTGTGTGTTGTCATATACTCCTGCGGAACTTATATAGATAAATCTAAAACTAGGAAGGCCAGAAAATTGAAGAAATCTTTGTGTATCTTCCAACTTCCGTCCAGAACTGTCAACAATAATGTCAAAAGAATGACCAGATAGTTTTTTTAAATCCTCATCATCTGACCTGTCCCCCTTTACGTGATTTATATTTTTTGGTACTGGTAGATTTCCACGCGTAAAAACAAATATCTCATGTCCTTTTGATAGCAGGCTAGAGACAAGAGCTTTTCCAACAAACCTAGTTCCACCGAAAAAAAGAACTTTCAAGATACTTTATTAAAAAAATTATATTAAAGCCTATAGATAATCTCCCAGAGCTACATAAATGATGTTAGATGAATAGTAATAATTTTATTCTTAATGGAAATCATACCTGCAATAGATCTACTGAATGGAAAATGTGTTCGGCTAAATCAAGGAAATTATAATCAAGTTACTAATTTCAATAGTGATCCAGTAAAACAAGCTCAGGTTTGGGAAAGCCAGGGAGCAAAACGACTACATCTTGTAGATCTTGATGGGGCCAGGACTGGTGAACCCATAAATGATTCAACAATAAAAGAAATAAAAAAATCCATTACGATACCCATTCAGGTTGGTGGTGGTATCAGGAGCATTAAGAGAGCAAAAGAATTATTTGGGATAGGAATAGACAGAGTTATTTTAGGTACAGTTGCGATAGAGAACCTGCAATTAGTTAAAGATCTATCTGGAGAATATCCAAAAAGAGTTGCAGTAGGGATTGATGCTAAAAAGGGAATGGTAGCTACTCGAGGTTGGTTAAAACAAAGCGACATATCTTCTTTAGACTTAGCTAAACAACTTAACGATATTGATTTAGCTGCAATCATATCAACCGATATTACAACTGATGGAACTCTAGAAGGACCAAATATAAAAGCCTTAAGTGAAATAGCCGAGGCAAGTATTAATCCAGTAATTGCCTCAGGAGGGGTAGGTTCAATAGCTGATTTAATTTCCCTTGCAGATTTAGAAAATGAAGGTATTGAAGGAATAATCGTAGGCAGAGCCCTATATGACGGCTCAATAGATTTAAAAGAGGCGATATTAACATTAAAAAATCTTCTTATTCAAGATTCATTAAATGATAAAGATAAATTTCTTGTCTAACATTTAAAAAAATAATTGGTTCTTTCGATTTATTGAATAGGACTGGAACTATTCTTAAATCAAGTTATCTTTAAAAGGATAAGTTCTTAAATTTAAATTGATCGAAGGAAGACCAAAACAAATTTTAATGATAGCGCCTTCACTTCTGGGCGAATCTTTGGCTTTGCAACTAACATCGCAGGATAATAATTTAGAAATAATCCTAGACAAAAAAGATATAATTGGATTCCCAAAACTTATTCTATTTTGTCTTGAAGAAGTAGAGCTCTCAAACTCAATTAAACTAGAAATCATTAAGTTAAAAGAAAAATGGGATCAAGCTCCTATTTTAATTGTAATACCAAAAAGCATTAAATTATCATCTGCAGATTTGATGACTTTTGGTAGTGAAGGAATTATTCAAGATCCTACTATTGAACTTTTAAGAGATGCAATCAATATTTTACTTGGAGGAGGCAGAGTATTTAAAATCAATAATGAATCGAATTACAATGCTGACTCAATTTCTAATTCATATGGATTAGGGCATTGGTTATTAACTAGTGGTATATCACAAATAAATAAAGATCTACACACGATAAACCATCTGATAGCTAAGAAATCAATAAATACATTTTATCTTTTAGTATTAATTGGCAGAAGAAGGGAACTATTAACGGCGAAAAGATTAATCATCTGGTTATGGGGGCCTCTAGAGGTATTAATAAAGTCTCCAATTATAACTAATAGCTCGAAAAATATAAATCTAATCAACAAATATAGTACTGACATAACAATAAAAAACCCCTCAACTAATGAGTTATGGAATGCAATATACAAGCGGGCAAAGGAGAGACTTCAAGATGATCTGACTAATTCTACAGATGAACTAACCGCTCTTTTTTCGTTAAATAAAAGCAAAAGAACTAATCTCTTGAAAACTCTTTTACAAGAATTTTCAATTGTTATCAAAAAACTTGATTCTAAAAATAATCGCAAAGAAGAACTGGAAGAGATTTTACAATCTATCACTCCTGAATTACGTTCTAATACATTACGCAATTTCATAGATTCATATGATCGTCTTCAAAAGAATGGTGATGAAGTTTTCATTGCGGACTTTCTAGTAAATAATGCAGAGCTTGGAATACTTGATGATGAACTACCTTCAATTGCATTGATAATAGATCCAATATTAAATAATAAGCCGATCCTCATCGATGGAGAGTATTTATCAATAGAGGACCCTCGATCTATTATTCAACTAGAAACTTTGATTCTAAATTGGATATTCAGGACAGCTGAAATAGTTAGTGAAGAAATTATATCTTCATGTTCTGAATGGCCAGAATTGCGTAAATACTTTCTAAATAAGGAATTAGTTTCAACCAGGGAACTTGAACGTAAAAGAAATCATATCAATACAAATAATCAACTTCAAAGTCTATTCAAAAAACCTGTTAGATTATACGAAAGTAAAAGATTATATTATACAGTAAAAAATAATAAAATTGAAAAGATTATCATCCTTGAACCTAGAGATGATGAATTAAAGAAATTAGACTGGGCACAGAGACAAATAGCATTTATAATAGAGTTAAGAGATGCATTGGCTCCACAAGTACAAGCAATTATTCAATACTTAGGTGATTTAATAGTTCTAATTCTCACAAAAGTTGTTGGAAGATCTATTGGATTAATAGGTAGAGGTATAGCTCAAGGTATGGGGAGGAACCTATCTAAAGGATAATTTATTTATTAATAAATATAGCAAGGTTAGCTTTAAGACTTTAGAATTAAATAAATAGTACTTTACATTGACTTTCTTAAGAGTACTCTACTCACTACTAATACTTTTTTTTCTATTTGTAAATCCAGCATATTCTGCGAGAGATACTGATAGTTATGATGGAAATATATATCCAATTTATGCTGGTAACGGATCATTAGTTCCACCAGCAAGCACATTATCAGAATCATTAAAGAACGAAAGAACCAGTGTTTTAGTTTTCTATCTAGACGATAGTGCTGTTAGTAAACAATATGCACCAGTAGTCTCTGGTATTAAATTATTGTGGAGTTCATCTGTTGATTTAATTCCTCTATCAATTGACGAATTAGACAATGATGATCAAAAAACTTTTAAGGATCCTGGTTATTACTGGCATGGGAAGATACCTCAAACTGTGATTATTGATGGCAAAGGTAATGTTCTCTTAGACGAAGAAGGGCAAGTTTCGTTCGAAGACATTAACAATGCAATAACAAGAGGGACAGGTCTCAAGAAACCTGATTTTGATCTAACAGTCAAAAGCTTTAACGAATATAATAGCGAGCCTTCTAAAGATGGTTACACCAGTCCTAGAGGCAGCTAAAATGCAATAGGAGAAATAATTTTTTTATTTAAATTATCAAATATCTTTCTTAAAAAATGTTATCAAACTATCTTTTTCTCATAATAATAACGTTTCTTTTGATCGAAATAAATCATTATTTCAGACAAAATTCGCCCTTAGTTCTGAAGCCCAAAGAATTCAAAAGAATCATTCAAGCTTCTACGCAGAAATATATTGCCTGGGTTGAGATTAAGAATTTGCATAAAAGAATGGAGGTTATGATTCCTTCTTTAAAAGTTAATCCTCAGTTAATAGGTATATCAAAAAACGAGATACTAAAGATTAATACAAATATCACACCTCTTCACCCTGATGATGAAGACGAGCAAAAAAATGACTACTGGTCTGCATATATAATAAAAAGTCAAAAATCAACATTTATCAGAATTGAAGTTGAATTTGAGATTGAGGATTCTGCAATAGATAATCTCAAATGTTTATGGATCGATATTGAATGGGTTAATTATGGACCATTCGGTTTTTTAAAAAAATTTGATGGTTTCGTCTTACCTAATTATATAAACTCACATAAAGAAATTTCCTCTAATAGTAATTTAGTTTATCCAATTAAAACTCATATTCTTGGTACCTTAGATGATCCTATTAGCATATTAAAATCCTATATACCCAAAAATTACCTAGCTAGAGATATTCTTACAATAGGAGAATCACCCTTAGCAATTATGCAAGGGAAATATATAGACTACAGGAACGTAAAGGCAAGTCTGCTTTCAAGGTTACTTTGCAAAGGATTTCATCCAACTAGCAGCTTAGCGAGTGCATGCGGAATGCAAACCCTAATAAATATTTCTAGTCCAACTCGGATAATAATTTCGTGGTTAATAGCAGGAATTTTAAAACTTTTTGGCGCTAAAGGTATGTTTTATCGTTTAGCAGGTGAACAAGCAAGATTGATTGATGACATTACTGGTACTACACCACCCTATGATAAAAGTATAGTTTTAGGACCTAAAGATACAAAGACCTTTTGTATCGAAGCCTCAAAAGAATTATGCATAGATGTGGCTGTTGTAGATGTAAATGATCTAGGAAGAGTTAAAATCTTATCAACAAATAATATTGAAAACACAAAAATAATCAAAAAAGCACTAACATCCAACCCAGCTGGCAATGCTAACCAACAAACTCCAATAGTAATGATCAGAACAGATGAAATAGTTTCGAAGTCACATGATAATTAAAAATCCAATAAAATAGTTAAATGCAAAAAGATGAAGCTTTACCTTCAGATTTATTAATCGAGCCACTTCAGCTCAAGCATTTATCAATGCTTAAGGCAGAAAATAATTCTAAGTACCTCGGTGTATTTCAAATACTATTGTGCAAAAAATGGTTTTCTTTATTAGAATCAAATCTCATAAATTTAATACCAACTAGAAATTCAAAATGCATTGTTGCAGTTGAAAGAAACAATATAATTGCATATATTTTAGCTACTCCAATCAACAGAAGAGGTACATGTTGGTCTATTTCAGAACCATACTTTATCGGAGAATCAATATCATATAGCCGTTATAATTTATTACAAAATCTACTACGCAAAGTTCTCTATGAAAGCAATATTAATACACAAAGTTTTTTAATTTCTATAAATACAAATGACAATCAGAATTTATCAGTAATAAGACAATCGGGATTTCAGCCCTTAAGAATAATAAATTATTGGAAGAAAAAAGAAAGTATAAAACACCAAAAAAACGAAACCAAAGATAATTTTATCTGGGAAAAACTAACAGAAGAGAATAGTCAACAAATATGGAGACTTGAACAAGCCAGAGAGTCGATCAACTTTCGTTCAATATTTGATAGGCAATGGCAAGATATTTACGAAAAAAGGAATATTTTAACTGGTGTAATTAAGTCTAAAGAAAATAATGTTATTGCGGGATTAATACCATCCATTTGTCCTAAATATGAATACACACTAGAATTGATTAGAGGTTTGGCATGGGATGAAAGACTCAATCAATCAATTCCACAAAGAATTAATAACATAAAGATTGGCAAAAATAAATGTTATGTAGAAACAACAAGTGAAGATAAAAAGTTAATTGAAATATTAAGTAATAGCAATTGGGAAATAAAAGAAGAGCGAGTCCTTCTTGGAAGAAGTGTATGGAAGAGACAAAATGGATACAAATTAAAGTCCCTTGAAAATGAACTAATAAATAGTCTTGTCGGAAATTTACAACAACAACCTGAACTCCCCTCAACCATTCAAATTGGAAAAAACAAATGATTCAGCCAAATCCTTGTTCGGTTTTAAGTCTTGATATTGGAAATAAAAGAATAGGTGTTGCGGGTTGTGATTCACTTGGAATATCAATAACTCATCTCCCTGCAATTTTCAGAAGAAGCTTTGAAGAAGATCTTAGAGAATTATCGAAGATATGCTCCGACCGAAAAGTTGAAGGTCTCATTATTGGTAATCCTCTTGATATGCACGGCAAAGAGACTAATCAATCTTTTCGATGTAAAAAATATGGGATTAAATTATCGAAATGCCTAAAACTTCCTGTGGCTTTTGTAAATGAACATTGCTCAACCGTCGAGGCTAAAGAGAAATTCTCTATAAAATCAGACAAGACTGGGAAAATAGACAGTGCTGCTGCCGCTATACTTTTACAACAATGGCTTATTGAGGGACCTAATCTAGGTGACTCAAATTAAATTTTGAATATGATGTAAAAAACACTATCAAATAAAACTAGATACTGACTAATAAAAACTCACCTATGTCAACAACAAATAAAAACGACGAAGTACCTACACTTTTAGTTAAAGATTCTCAAGGTTCGGATCTCTTATGTTTTCTTGAACAAGTAGTTCCTCTAGAAGGTAATGAATATGCCCTGTTAACACCTGTAGACACTCCTGTATCTCTGTTTCAATTAATTGATGATCAAGATCCAAAGCTAATCGAGACAATTGAAAAAAATGAACCAATACTAGAGGTGGCTGATGTTGTCCTTCAAGAACATGATCTTAGACTTGTTCGCTCAGCTATCACACTTACAGTCTCAGGCGAACTAGATGAGCCAGAACCTGAAGAAATTGAAGAAGAGGACATTGATGATGAGTCAGAGACATATGAACTTCTTGTAAATTTTAGAGTGGAAAACAATGAGTATGGTCTATACATACCGCTTGATCCTTTCTTCATAGTTGGGAAATTAGAAGAAGGTGAAATAAAGCTTGTTGAAGGCGAAGAGTTTGACAAGATACAATCCGGAATTGAAGCTGAACTTGAGGAGAGAGGATTATCAGAATAAACATACAAAAATTACTTAAACCCCATTGGAAAGTAAACGATAAAATTTCAAAGATTTCGATAAATGAATTGTTATCGAAAAATGTAAAAGCATTAATACTTGATGTAGATGGAACATTAACTTCTGGGAAAAAGCCAGTAATCTCAAATGATATACAAAATTGGGTGATCAACTCTAAGAAATTCTTTTATACTTATTTATTCAGCAATAACCCCTCTAGAAGTAGAATAAAAAAAATTGCTGATCAATTAGATTTAGAATTCACACATTCAGGCGGAAAACCAAGTAAAAAAAAATTAAAGAAGATATTAGATACAATTCCTTGTTCAACAGATAAAATAGCAATTATTGGAGATAGAGTTTTTACAGATATTTTGGTAGGCAACAGATTAGGAATGTATACAATATTAGTAGATTCAGTAGATTACTATGGAAAAAAAATTGAGAAAAATAAATTTCAATCAATAGAAAGATTTTTGGCTAAAATTATAAGTGGAGATTTGATATGACAACTTGGGTGATAAAAATTGGCACAAGCCTGTTAAGAGGAGGCGATAAATATACAACTTTTGACATCATTAATGATTATTGTTCATACATATCAAGAGCACAAAAAAATGGGGATAAAATTATTTTAGTCTCCAGTGGTGCTGTAGGTCTGGGATGTCATAAAATGAACTTCAAGTTAAGACCTAAAGAAATTATTTCTCTACAAGCTTCTGCAGCAATAGGACAACTTCATTTAATGGCTTTGTATGAAAAGGCCATGAGTAGGCTTGGATATAAAGTTGCACAAATACTATTAACCAGGTCAGAATTGGGTTCAAGAAATAGTTATAAATCTGCCTCGCAGACACTAAAAAGATTGATTGAATGGGATGTCATACCAATAGTAAATGAAAATGATATTACCTCAGATGAAGAATTAAAATATGGAGATAATGACACTTTATCTGCATTAGTTGCAACAGCGATATCTGCCGATCAACTAATATTGTTAACTGATATCGATCATCTTTACTCCTCTGATCCAAAAACAAATAGCAAAGCCAAGCCCATTAAAGATATTAATAATTCAGTTGAATTAAATAAATTAGAGCTAACAAATGTACAAACATCTTGGGGAACCGGAGGAATAAAAACCAAACTAACTGCTGCAAAGATAGCCACTGAAAGCGGTATAAAAGTTCAATTAGCAGATGGTAGAGATCCAAAAACATTAGGTGAATTACTTAATGGAAAAAAAATAGGAACTGTTTTCCATCCTCATCCCAATCCAATAGGAAACAGAAAAAGTTGGTTATCACATGCGATCAAACCAGTAGGGGAAATTCATCTAGATGATGGTGCAAGTGAAGCCATCAAAAATAAAGGAGCTTCACTACTACTAGTTGGAGTAAAAAAAGTTAATGGGAATTTTATTTCTAATCAACCTGTAAAAGTTATCAACACCAAAGGGGAAGAAATTGCTAAGGGGATTTGCTCAATGAGCAGCGATGCTATAAAAATAGGAATCAAATCTAAATCGAAAGCAACAGGATCTCCCCTTGTTATTCACAGAGATGTTCTGGTTCTGACCAGTGAATAACTCAAATAAAATAGTAACTTTCACTCCCCAATTAAATCATGCAATTCAAGGAAATTGTCGAAAATCTGAAGCAAGGTCAATCCGGTGTGGTTGACTTTAAGGTTCAAAACAATCCAGTTATTTTAACTGCAGCTTCTTTAGAAAAAGCCGAGAAAAATGAAATCAGTTTTCTAGACAACAATAGTCCAATAAATCTGAGAAATCTCATCAAGACATCAAAAGCCTCTGCTCTATTACTACCAGCAAACGATACTTATATAATTGAAATAGCAAAGAAGATTTCAGCTGATTGGATAATACTTAAAGAGCCCAAGATTGCTTTTGCTGAAACATTAGACTTTCTTTATCCTTCTGAGATAAAAAATGAAGGCATACATCAAAGTGCAATCATCGGAGAGAATGTAAAAATCGGTGTTGGTGTTTCAATCGGAGCTAATACTTACATTGGAGATAATACAGAAATTGGGGACGAGACTTTCATTCATCCTGGCGTGGTTGTCTATAAAAATGTAACCATTGGTGCTAAGAATTTAATTCACGCAAACAGTGTTATTCATTCTGGATCTAAAATTGAAAACGAATGTGTAATTAATGCTAATGCCGTTATTGGTGGTGAAGGTTTTGGATTCGTGCAAACATCAAACGGATGGAAAAAAATGCCTCAAGTGGGAATAGTTGTTTTAAGAAACAAAGTAGAAGTTGGTAGTGGGTCAACAATTGATAGACCTTCAGTAGGAGAAACCATAATTGGTGAAGATACAAAAATTGATAATCTAGTTCAAATTGGTCATGGAGTATCAACCGGTAAGGGATGTGCTATGGCTGCCCAAGTAGGTATTGCTGGAGGAGCTCAGATTGGAGACGCAGTAATTCTTGCTGGACAAGTAGGAGTAGGTAATAAAGTCAAAATCGGAGATAGAGTTATAGCCAGCTCAAAAACAGGAATCGTATCTGATATTGAGACTGGAAAAGTTGTTAGTGGATTCCCAGCTATTCCTAATAAACTATGGCTAAGGTGTTCTGCTAATTTTAAAAAACTACCTGATATAGCAAAAACCATTCGTAAATTAGATCGAAAAAACTCCAGGTAAGTTTTTCCTTTAATTAAAATGAAAAAATGAAGTCTTACAAAATAACATTATTGCCAGGCGATGGAATTGGTCCAGAGATAACAAACGTCACTCATAAAATCCTTGACCTTGTCTCAAGGAAATTTGGTTTTGGGCTTAAATTCAAAGAAATGCCTTTTGGTGGATCGGCTATAAGTTCAGAGGGTGTGCCCTTTCCAGATAGAACCCTTCAAGAATGTAAAAACTCTAATGCGATTTTGTTAGCTGCTATAGGAGACCCAAAGTATGACAAATTGCCCAGGGAGAAAAGACCTGAGACAGGTTTACTTAATCTCAGATCTTCTTTAGATCTTTTCGCAAATATAAGACCAGTAAAAATAATTCCCTCCTTAACAAAAGCAAGTAGCTTAAAAGAGGAGTTTGTTAAAGAAGTTGATTTGGTAGTAGTAAGAGAACTTACCAGCGGGATTTACTTTGGTGAACCAAAAGGAAGGATAAAAACAGAAAAAGGAGAAAGGGCATTTAACACGATGACCTACACCTCAGAGGAGGTCAATCGAATAGCAGAAATTGCTTTTAAATTGGCCAAACAAAGAAATTACAAAGTTTGCTCAGTCGATAAAGCTAATGTTCTAGATGTAAGTCAGCTATGGAGAGATGAAACAATATTGGTATCTAAAAATCACAAAGAAGTAGAGCTAACTCATCAATATGTGGATAATGCTGCGATGCAACTTGTTAGAAATCCAAGCCAATTTGATGTGATGCTTACAAGCAATTTATTCGGAGACATTCTTAGCGACATTGCAGCCATGCTTACTGGATCAATTGGCATGCTTCCCTCTGCGTCGTTAACCACTAATGGTCCAGGTGTCTTTGAACCTGTTCATGGTTCAGCTCCTGACATAGCGGGGAAAGACATAGCTAATCCAATAGCAATGCTTTTATCTGCTTCAATGATGTTAAAAATTGCCTTTAATGAAACACAAGCAGGCAATTATTTAGAAAATGCAATTAACGAGCTTCTGAATGAGGGTTATAGAACTTCCGACTTGATGAGCACTGAGACAGTGAAACAGGTTAGTTGTTCCCAAATGGGGGAACTTTTAGCAAAAAAATTAAAATAATTAATTCACAAATTTAAGAACTCTTTAAATAGATTCCCTTTGATGGTCAGTCGACCTGTAAAAATAAAAAGTCAATGCATAAGCGTCGATGTCAAAGCTTCACCCAGTAGTGGCTGTAACTGGTTCGTCAGGTGCAGGAACAAGCACAGTTAAAAGAGCTTTTGAGCATATCTTTGCTCGCGAAAAGATTGTTCCTGCAGTTGTTGAAGGAGATAGTTATCACCGTTTCGAAAGAATGCCTATGAAGAAGGCAATGTCTGAGGCACTTTCAAGAGGTGAAAACTTTTCACATTTTGGACCAGAGGCAAATTTATTCGATAAACTTGAAGACCTCTTTAGTCAATACGGCAAAACTGGTGGGGGCCAGAAAAGATATTATTTGCATAGTCCTGAAGAAGCAGAGGAACATAACACTCGATTAGGAACCAAATTAGATCCAGGCCAATTCACTCCCTGGGAAGACATTCCAACAGGAACAGATCTATTGTTTTATGAGGGTCTCCATGGTGGCGTTGTAGGAAAAGATTATGACGTAGCATCATTTGCTGATTTACTTGTTGGTGTAGTACCAATTACAAATTTAGAGTGGATACAAAAAATTCACCGAGATAATGCAGAAAGGGGTTACTCAGCCGAGACGATCGTTGATACGATTCTGAGAAGAATGCCTGATTACATTAATCATATATGTCCCCAATTTAGCCGTACAGATATTAACTTCCAAAGAGTTCCGACAATTGATACTTCAAACCCATTTATTTGCAGAAATATTCCAACACCTGACGAAAGTTTTGTAATTATTCATTTCAGAAAAGGTTCAAGAGAAAAATGGGGAATTGACTTCCAGTACTTATTAGGAATGATACACGATTCATTTATGTCAAGTCCCACAAGTATTGTTGTTAACGGAGGGAAAATGGGATTTGCGATGGAACTTATTCTTACACCTATTATTCATAAAATGATAGAAGAGAAAAAAGCTGCAGGATAATAAGTCAAATTAATTCAAGCTAATCAAATAAAATATAATAGATAAAGCTAATAAATAACTTTGATTAGTATATTATTTACTTTGATACTTTTATATTTATTGTCTTCTATATCTATAGAAGACATAAATACATTACTAATAAGTGAAAATAAATTAAAATTATTTATTTTCTACGGTATTCTTTATTTGTTATGCATTGGCATATCAAATAAAGGGATAGATGTTAAATGGCTAATAATAAATAATTCTTTATCAATGATTATTATCTTTCTAATTATGTATTTTATCAGTAGTGTAAGTTATAAGATTTTTGGAGTAAATTCATTAGGCATGGGTGATATAAAACTCTCTTCTTTTAGTACAATATGGCTTGGTATTGAATTGAGTTTTTTATCATTATGCATTTCATTCTTACTCTCAGCTATATATAGTTTGAGTGGAAAACTTACAAAAAAATTTAAACCATTACACCAGTATCCTTTTGCACCATTCCTCTCAATTGGGATATTTTGCTCTTGGATCATAGATAAGATTTAAACTTTCTGATTCCTTTAATGGGACTTAGGGTACTAAATTAAATTCAATCACTAAATAGCTGTGTCATTATTCGACTGGTTTGCTGATAGAAGAAAAGGGCAATTTGTTGGCAAAGTAACTCAGGAATCTGAAGAAAGTGATGGACTATGGGAAAAATGTCCAGAATGTGGACAAGTTGTTTATAGAAAAGATTTAATAGATAATTGCAGTGTTTGTAGCAACTGCAATCACCACAATCGAATAGATAGCGAAGAGAGAATAAGACTAATCACTGATCCAAGCACATTTAAATCAATCAATAATCACATAACACCCGTTGATCCTCTCGGGTTTAAAGATCGAAGAGCTTACGCAGACAGACTGAGAGAAAGTCAAGCAAGTACTGGACTCAAAGATGGTGTACTCACAGGTACATGCGAGGTAGATTCTATTCCCATGGCATTAGCCGTAATGGATTTTAGGTTCATGGGTGGTTCAATGGGATCTGTTGTAGGAGAAAAAATTACACGGCTCATTGAACATTCAACCAAAGAAAAATTACCATTACTAATTGTTTGTGCATCTGGTGGTGCTCGAATGCAAGAAGGGATGTTAAGCCTGATGCAAATGGCAAAGATTTCAGGAGCACTAGAAAGACATAGAGATGCTCAATTGCTCTATATGCCTTTACTTACCCATCCCACCACCGGGGGAGTTACTGCTAGTTTTGCCATGCTTGGAGATTTAATCCTTGCTGAGCCAAAAGCACTGATTGGATTTGCAGGGAGAAGAGTAATTGAACAAACATTGAGAGAAAAACTACCTGATAATTTCCAAACCGCAGAGTATCTTCAAGATCATGGCTTCGTAGATACCATCGTACCTAGAACAGAACTTAAAGAAACTTTGGCAAAGTTACTTCGATTACACAAGACACAAGAAGTGAAATCACGAACTAATGCATAAAAGAAATCAAAGGATAAAAAATAAACTATATTATCTCTTGAATATCTTCATTGTAATATTAATATTTTTATTCAATAGTACAAATTTAGTATATGCAGAAAATATTAATTGGGTTGAAGTTAGTAAAACGCCTGCAGGAGTCCAATATTTAGACAGAGACAATATTCATATCAAAGGAAAAGGAATAATAGAATTAACCACAAAATACCTAAAAATCGACCCTTCTACATCAGAGAAAATAGAAGATAACATTTATGTAATGAACATCAATTGTTTAACTCATAAATTTAAAGATGTTTCAGTTAATGGTAAAAAGAAATTAACCGCAAAATGGGAAGACCCCAACGGGGATAAACTACTTGATGATGTGATTTCAGATAGCTGCAAAAATGTTTAAACTCATTAATTTTTTAAAAGGATGATCAATTCAGATCATCCTCTCCGCATAGCTATTGCAGGACTAGGTTTCGGTGAAAGTGTTCATATTCCTGCCTCAATGTCTAATAAGAATATCGAGCTTGTGGGGTTGTGGCATCCTCGGCCAGAAAGGCTTAAAGAAGCATGCAATAAGCACAATCTTCGTGCTTATGAGACCTGGGAAGATCTTGTCAATGATTCCGAAATAGATGGAATAATAATAGCCACGCCACCAGCCCCAAGATACAAGCTGGCACTAGATGCAATAAAGAAGGGAAAACACCTGTTACTGGAAAAGCCAACTTGCTTAAACTCTGACGCGGTAGAAGAGCTTCAAAGAAATTCTCTCCAAAGAAATTTAAAAATAGCTGTCGATTATGAATATCGAGCGGTTCCTCTGTTCATGCAAGCAAAACGAATAATTAACGATAAGAAATTAGATGAACCTTATTTTGTAAAACTAGACTGGCTAATGAGTAGTAGAGCCAACCCCGATAGGCCATGGAATTGGTATTCAGATAAAGATTCTGGTGGAGGGGTCTTGGGCGCTTTAGGTACCCATGCTTTTGACATGATTCATTGGCTAATTGGTCCAACTCATTCTTTGAGCGCAATAAATTCAACTTCAATCAAAGAGAGAGTTTGTACACAATCAAAAACCACTAAGAAAGTGACAAGTGAAGATGTAAGTATTTCTCAACTACAAATAAAAAGTATTAATAACAATTTGATTCCAGTACAAGTAAATCTCTCTGCAGTTACAAAAAAAAGCAGGGGTTTTAGTCTAGAAATATATGGTGGTAATGGAACTCTTGTGCTTAGCAGCGACAATCAGAACGATTATGTTCATGGATTTGGTTTGTGGTACTCAACCAAAGGAGAAGTTCTTAAAAATATTCAACCAGATGCAGATCTCTCCTTTTCAAAAACATGGACTGATGGACGAATTGCTCCAGTAGCAAGAATACAAAGCTGGTGGGCTGAAAGCATAAAAGACGGTACACCTGTTATCCCAGGCTTAGCTGAGGGATTAGCTAGCCAAAAAGTTTGCGACAAGGTACAAGAATCAAACTCAATAGGTATGAAGCTAGAAATCAATTAAAAAAATTCGCTTAAAAAACAAAAAACAATTTTTTAGGTGTAATAAGCCACAAAAAGGGCCGTTGATATGGAATAATCTTAAGGAAATTTTTGTTGCATAAATGGCACTCTCGTACTACGCAGAAGAACTAAAGAAAACAGCAAGTGCCATAGCCCAGCCAGGCAAAGGGATTCTTGCTGTTGACGAATCAACCAAAACAGTAGGGAAAAGACTTGCTTCTATAGGTGTTGAGAACACTGAGGACAATAGAAAAGCATATAGAGGTATGCTTTTCACCACAGAAGGTCTTGGAAACTTCATAAGTGGAGCAATTCTTTTTGAAGAGACTCTTTTCCAGAACCATCCAGATGGTGAGCCGATGGTCAAAAAACTTGAGAAGCTTGGAATAATCCCAGGAATCAAGGTTGACAAAGGTCTAAGACCATTAGCTGGTGGACACGATGTAGAAACTTTTTGTTCAGGTTTAGACGGCCTTGTTGAAAGAGCTGCTGATTATTACGAGCAAGGTGCAAGATTTGCTAAGTGGAGAGCAGTGCTTCAAATTACAGATGATGGTTGTCCTTCTAAACTTTCTATAAGAGAAAATGCTTGGGGGTTAGCAAGATACGCTAGATCAGTACAAGAATCTGGATTGGTCCCGATTATTGAACCAGAAAT
The DNA here is from genome assembly GCF_059772405.1 of Prochlorococcus sp. MIT2304. Lineage (NCBI taxonomy): Bacteria > Bacillati > Cyanobacteriota > Cyanophyceae > Synechococcales > Prochlorococcaceae > Prochlorococcus > Prochlorococcus sp. MIT2304. The sequence goes on along the minus strand of NZ_CM186286.1, from coordinate 193,941 downwards.
CCTTATGGATGGTTCACATTCAATTGAAAAGACAGCAGCAGTTCAAGAAGAAGTAATTAAAGAGGTTTATTTGGCTTGCCAGGTTAATGGTGTACTTCTAGAAGGAACTCTTCTAAAGCCATCCATGACAGTACAAGGTGCTGACAGCTCAACAAAAGCTGATCCACAACAAGTTGCTGAAATGACAATTCGCACAATGGAACGCTGTGTACCAGCAAGTGTCCCTGGGATTACTTTTCTTTCAGGTGGCTTGAGCGAGGAAGCCGCATCAGTTTATTTAAATCTGATGAATAAAATCGATAGAAAAGCTAAGTGGAATGTTTCATTCTCGTATGGTCGTGCTTTACAACATTCATGTCTAAAAGCATGGAAAGGCTCAAATACTGCTGATGGACAAAAAGCACTTATTGCAAGAGCTCAAGCAAACTCTGAGGCATCAAAAGGATTATATGTTGCTGGTTCTCAGCCTTCTTCTGACGAACAACTATTTGTAGCGGGATACAAGTACTAAGCAAAAGGCTAATAAAAAGCTGCTATCACTAGTTGTGATAGCAGCTTTTTTAATGCATTGATTTATAAGTTTAAGAAAGAAGCGTACTAAGAATTGATTTACCATCAATATTCCCTAAAGCCTCGTCACAAGCTCTTTCGGGATGTGGCATCATCCCCAAAACATTTCCCTTTTTATTTGTAATTCCAGCAATATCATAGATTGATCCATTTGGATTTTTCGCGTATCTAAGAGCCACCGAATCATCATCCTGCAATTTTTTCAAAACGTCTGAGCTACATTGATATCTACCCTCTCCATGAGCGATAGGTAGTGAAATAGAATCATGTTTTTTATAATTTTTCATCCAAGTTGATTTTATACTTTCAATAGATAGATTTGCTCTATCACAAATAAAATGAAGATTTTTATTTCTTGTCAAAGCTCCTTGTAGGAGACCAAGTTCAGTAAGTATTTGAAAACCATTACAAATACCAAGAACTTTTCCTCCTTTATCAACAAAAGAGATTAAAGAATTTAAAACAGGTGCAAATCTTGCTATGGCTCCACAACGTAAATAGTCACCATAACTAAACCCCCCTGGGATAACGATTGCGTCATAACCATTCAAATCAGTAGTTTCATGCCATAGAAAACTTGTAGAAATCCCAAGACAACCTTCAGTAGCCCATCTAACATCCCTGTCGCAGTTAGATCCAGGAAAAACAATTATTCCGATTTTCATTTGTTTTCATTAGTGATTACATTCTTTTCGTCCTTAAATTCGAACCTCCAATCCTCAATTACGGGATTTGCAAGCAATCGATCACTCATTAATTCAATCTTCGATCGAGCATCCTCCTTATTTTCAGCTTCGATCTCAAGTTCAATAGATTTGCCAATTCTCAGCTGCGTTACCCCCTCTATTCCCAATCTCTTAGTAGCTGACCTAGTAGCCTCTCCAGCAGGATCTAAAACTGAAGGTCTTAAATGAACAAAAACACTTGCTTTAAATAAAGACACTTTTATAAATAAGTGGAATTTTTAGTTACCTTTTTCATTGGTTAAACAAAGAAAGAGGGATCCAAATTATTCTAGGTAATATTTGATAAATTTCTAATTGATATTTGCTTTTTGATCACTTATTAGTCCTTTGCCTAGACATGTCAAACAAGTGTGATAACAATTTGGACTAGATTTCATGTAACCATTACCGCCACATTTATTGCAATTCTTATAGTTGAAAGCATCTGAGAGACGCTGAACATTATTTGTTTCGGTAGTGGAAACGGCGTTACTCACAACAACAAGTCGGGTTAGAAACTACTCAAAAATTGGTGTAAGGAAATTATCTCTTACACCACAAAGAATCGCGGATAAAAACAAAAAAACAACCTATTTTTAATATAAATATAATAATTTGAACTGACTAACTAAAAGAGTCTTCAAAAGCTTTTTTCACTCCGCCTTTAAGACTAAGAAAGACTAACTCAAGCCCAGCCTTCGAAGGTTTCCAGGAATCATCATTTGCGCGCTCATACCACGAATCAAATCGAGACCCAACCATTTGAATCTGGAGAGGCAAAGCTTTCCCTTCTATCCAGAATCTCCCTTTTATACGAAGAATTTGGTATTTCGAGACAAGATTTACAAGTATTTCTTTTAACACATCCAGTTCAATTGGGAATTCAAATCTAAAATGCTCACTGATCACATCAACATGGTCATGGCTGTGGTTATGGTTATGGTTATTTTGATTTAGAGGAGAAAAATTGTTTTTTTCTTTGCAAAGGCCAAGAATTACTGAAGGTTCAATTTTCCCATTAGATAACGGCAGGATGTTAGTACTCGAATTCCCTTGTTTCTTCACCTGAACCTCAACAGTTGAAAATTCTTTAGCAGAAATCAAATCTGACCTACTAATCAGAACGAGATCAGCAGATATCAATTGATCCCTAAAAAGTTCATTTATTGGGGTTAGATGATCAATACTATTATCGTTGGTAATTTGTTCATGAATACTTGTTAAATCACTCACTGGGCTTCCATTCGAGAGGGCATATCCATCAACCAAAGTTACGACTCCATTAATGAAAACCTTATTTCTTATTGCAGGCCAATTTAGAGCTTTAAGCAAAGGCTGTGGCAAAGCAAGGCCACTGGTTTCAATAATGATTCCATCAAGCTGAGCTGATCTAAGGAGCAAAGCTTCCATTGCAGGTAGGAAATCTTCTTGAACAGTGCAACATAAGCAGCCATTATTTAACTCGACTATTCTTTCATTTCCTTCACTATCAGGGCATAGCCCACAGTTTTTAAGAAGGTCTCCATCTAAGCCAACTGTTCCAAATTCATTAACTATTACAGCTAGACGTTGATGTCCTTCGCTTAAAAGATGTCTCAAAAGTGTTGTTTTACCTGAACCTAAGAATCCAGTAACTACGGTCACTGGTAGACGACTATTACCCATCACTAATTTTGATCAACAAGTTAACAACCAAGACTATAGGTTGTATCTTCCTCGGTCTTTGTATTTTTCCCAGAGGCCATGGAACAAAGTTCTTTTTGTTGTATTCGACTTATCACCGCATCGGTAAAATCGGCTCCTTCAATAAGAGCATCGGTGAAGGTACTTTCCATCAATAATGCACCATTGAAATCGACATCTCTTAAATCAGCACCTTCAAAATCAGTTGCATATGCCAATGCGTCATTAAGCTGAGCACCATGCAAATCTGCTCCATTCAATTTACTATTATTAAAAACTGCTCCTGTGAGGTTTGATCCACTGAAATTTATGCCCTTCAGATCTAATTTCACGAAATCATTTCCACTTAAATCTTGACCAGACATATCCTGGGAAATATTGAGTTCTTCTTGATTACGAATCTCAGCAGGCGTTCTAGCGAACACCCTTTGAGCAGGGAACATCAAAATAAAGATAAGTAATACAGCAAAAACAATTGTTTTAAAATCAGAGATGAAAAAAGTTTTTTTGTTCATTGGAGCTAAAAAGGTCTTTTAACAGGTAATTTAATTATTCACGTTATGGCAAATAAGGCCAAGAATGAATTATGTCAATGAGCTTAAGAGTAATAGTCCCTCCACACCCACTCATATCACATTGGTTAACTATTTTAAGGAACCCTACTACCCCGGAAATCCTTTACGCAACAGGATTAGAACAACTTGGCACTTGGCTGACATATGAAGCGCTAAGAGATTGGATTCCAAGTAAAAAAGAACAGGTCACCACTTCAACTGGAACTACTGAATGCTCAATTATTGATCCAAACATACCTATTTTGGCAATTCCTTATTTACCAGCTGGGCTTGAGCTACATAGAGGTGCAAGAAATTTAATTCCTAATTCAAATTTGTGTATCGGAGGACTTCCAAAAGACATAGAAGAAAATGCAGGAATTATTTTTTTCATAGACCAAATAACAACCGGTAAAAATCTTCTTAAAGATTTAAATTGTTTAAAAGAAAAAAAAATTGATTCAAGGAGAATAAGAGTAATTACAGCATTGGCATCTAACAAAGGCCTCAAGGAAATAGGAGAAAATATTCAAGATTTAAATATTTATTGTGCTTGTATAGATCCTGAATTAATATCAGAAAGTGAACTCTCACCTGGAATTGGTGATCCATCATTACGTATCAAGACCAGAGTCACCTCATCGAACTAGCATTTTCCGAAGTTTTTCTAAGTTATGAGCCAATACCGAGATTCAAATTCAGGAAGTTTGGCTTCATTAATTAGTGGGGCTGTACTTGGTGCTGCAGGTTTAGCTTGGTGGTTGCTTTCAGAAGCCGAGAAAAGAAATGAGACAAGAAAGCAAAAAGCAATGCTTTACGCACCAAGGATTCAAGATGGATCAGAAGCAACTGAATTAGTATCAGATTCTGGGGGGAGTCAAAGTAACGATCAGCTTGAACAACGTGTTGAGCAGCTAAATTCTGCTATTGCAGACGTAAGGAAACAGTTAGAGGATCTTGGTGCCTCCAATTAATTTAATTTATTAAAAACAAATAAATAACAATCAAATGCTTAGATCAAATGCAATAACCCAGGGAATTCAACGCTCACCAAACAGGGCAATGCTTAGGGCCGTTGGCTTTGGAGATGATGATTTTAATAAACCAATAATTGGAATTGCAAATGGCTATAGCACTATTACTCCATGCAACATGGGATTAATGGATCTGGCAATTAGAGCAGAGTCAGCATTGAAAGAAGCAGGGGCAATGCCACAACTATTCGGAACAATAACTGTTAGTGATGGGATCTCAATGGGAACAGAGGGAATGAAATATTCATTGGTCTCTCGTGAAGTTATTGCAGATGCAATTGAGACAGCTTGCAATGGGCAAAGCATGGATGGTGTATTAGCTATTGGTGGCTGCGACAAAAACATGCCTGGCGCAATGTTATCGATGGCACGCATGAACATTCCATCAATCTTTGTATATGGGGGAACAATTAAGCCAGGAAAACTAGACGGATGTGATTTAACCGTGGTTAGTTCGTTTGAGGCCGTAGGACAATTAACAAGTGGAAAAATTAACGAAGAAAGGTTAATGGCAGTAGAGAAAAATGCTATTCCTGGTCCTGGTAGTTGCGGAGGGATGTTTACTGCAAACACAATGTCAGCAGCCATAGAGACAATGGGCTTAAGTTTGCCATTTAGTTCAACAATGGCTGCAGAGGATGATGAAAAGGCTGACAGTGCAGAAAAAAGCGCTCAGGTACTTGTTGAGGCAGTAAAGAACAACATCAGGCCCCTTGATTTATTAACAAAGAAAGCCTTTGAAAATGCAATTAGTGTCATAATGGCTGTTGGTGGGTCGACAAATTCAGTTCTACACCTACTTGCAATAGCTAGGACTGCAGGGATTGATTTAACAATTGATGATTTTGAAAGAATTAGACAAGAAGTTCCTGTGTTCTGCGACCTCAAACCCAGTGGAAAATATGTAACTGTCGACTTACATAAAGCTGGAGGGATACCTCAAGTAATGAAACAACTTCTAGAGGCAGGAATGTTACATGGAGAATGCAAAACTATTGAAGGAAAAACAATTAAAGATGTACTAAAGGATATCCCCGCGAAACCTAAAGATAATCAAGACGTTATCAGATCAATATCTAACCCAATTTATAAAAAAGGACATCTAGCTATACTTAAAGGCAATTTAGCAAGTGAAGGAAGTGTCGCAAAAATTAGTGGGGTAAAGACACCTGTTTTAACCGGACCTGCAAGAGTGTTTGAAAGTGAAGAGGAATGCTTAACTGCAATTCTTGATAATAAAGTCAAAGCTGGGGATGTAGTAGTCGTTAGATATGAAGGCCCGGTAGGTGGACCGGGCATGAGAGAAATGCTCTCCCCAACTTCAGCGATTGTGGGCCAAGGATTGGGAGAGAAAGTTGCCCTAATAACTGACGGCCGCTTTAGTGGCGGTTCATATGGATTAGTTGTTGGCCACGTTGCTCCTGAAGCAGCCGTGGGAGGAACTATTGGATTAGTAGAGGAAGGAGATAGTATTACCGTTGACGCCAATAAGTTGTTAATTCAATTAAATGTCGAGGAAAATGAACTTGCCAGAAGGAGAGAGAAGTGGAAAAAGCCACAACCTCGATATAAGACTGGAATTCTAGGAAAGTATTCCAGATTAGTTAGTTCATCAAGCCAAGGAGCTACAACAGATCAAATATAATTCAGGTCAATGAAGTCTTAAAAACCGTCCTAAGTCTTCTTGCAAGTGACTCAAAAAGCTTTCCATATGATGGTGTTTCGCATTGCACCCCAGAAGAGCTATCCATCCAAACAGCATGCTTGCCTTGCCACAATATCGGCCTCTCATTTAGTGATTTCCAAGATATAGTCATATTTACCTCATTCCCACTTTTATACACTTCAAGTTCAATATCCATAGATTCTTCTCTTTCACCATCTATATTTCTAGATTGAATTTTAAAAATCAAATCATCAAGCTCATCTTTATCATCTAGTTGATTTTCTAAAAAAACAGAATGAACATATGGCTTCATACAAAGATCTGCTGCTTTGGCAACTTCAGCTATCAAGCTATCTTTAGAATCAGGAGTATGCACTAATTGACTTAATTAAAAATTTGATTGGACCAGCAAAAAATCCTGAGTTCATTTTACCTGGCTGACCAAATTTTGAATGGAGAACTTGAAATCTATTGATACAAGTGGGATCAAAACTAATAGGTAGCCGAACAGGCTTAGCTCGACTAGCCGGTTCCAAATCTTTAAAAGGTATTTTTATTCTACTAACTCCATTCTTCTTTGTGGGTATTGATGCAACCCAACGAATATCACCTTTTAGAAAATTTGATAGTGATAAAGGTTTCTTTTCACAAGCAATCGCAAATTTCAATGTTCTCCCTTCTCCTACAACATCAAGAATTAGACCGGAATATTTGGAAAGATTTAAAGGCTTATCAAAAATTGGAGAGCGGCAACTAACAAAGCCACCGCCTTCTTCTACTAAGTTACCCTCAAGAAACAAGCCTTTCTCTGAAGAACGACACTTTGCGAGACTTGATCCGCCCATAATTGTGTCATTCAGTGATTTCCAATCTGAAAATTCTGACCCCTGTATGATGGGAGTTATTGAAATTTCAGTCGGTGGTGAATCAGGAATCAATTAAGAAGTATGCTCTACTCATACAATAATCGACTAGGAAGATGGGTAAGCATCTTTATCAGCTAAGACAATAATTTCAATGTTTGGTGAAACTAATTTTGCGGGTGTTCGCTCCCACGATTCTGATTGATCAAGTAGACGTTTAAGAGCAGTTTGTTTGGCAGATCCACTTATTAGGAATACCACATTGTCAGCTGAACTGAGTAATTTACTTGTAAAGGTGATTCTTTTATGACCTTTGCCTTCGCCAACAGTAATTAGCCTATCTCTTTCAAATAATGCATCCGAACCAGGAAAGAGGGAGGCTGTGTGCCCATCATCTCCTAAGCCTAATAAAATCAAATCAAATTTTGGTGGATCACCATCTAAATTATTTTTCAAAATTTTTTCATAATCTTTAGCACTATCCTCTGGCGATGCTAATTCAACGGTTGAAACACTAAAGAATGATGCCTCTTGAGAAGGGTTACCTTCTTTAAATAATGAATTATTCAATAGGAAGCAATTACTATCTTGAGATTCATTGTCAACCCATCTTTCATCTCCAAGAAACAAATCGACGTTCATCCAATCAATATTTCTTTTACCCAATAAAGAATATGCAGCTTCAGGAGTCGAACCACCGCAAAGGGCAATTTTGGCTCTATTTTTAATATTTAAAGTTGACTCAACAATCTGAGCAATCAAATCAGAGGCAGCTTGAGCAAGAGAGTTTTTATCTTCTGAAACTTGAATTAGGTATTTAGTCATTAGTATCAATCAATCCATTCAGTGTGAAATGTTCCTGCTTTGTCGACGCGCTCATAAGTATGAGACCCAAAACAATCTCTCATTGCCTGAACCAAGTTCTGAGGCAGTCTCGAGGTTCTAAAGCTATTTAAATAATCAAGAGTGCTACTTAAACACGGAACTGGAATTCCAGCATTAGCAGCAGCAGAGACAACCTGGGTCAGACCAAAAAGACGATTATTTACCTGTTCAGCAAACCAACTATCTAGAATAAGATTGCTTAACTTCGGATCTTTTTTAAATGAATCCTGAATACGACTCAAAAGAGTAGACCTTATTATGCAACCCCCTTTCCATATTTGAGCAATGGAGGTCATATCAAGATCATAATCATATTCATCAGAAGCTAACCTCAGAATATCCATGCCTTGGGCATAGCTGGCTATTGTAGCCAATACGACTGCATCCATTAGCAATGGCATGCCATCAGAGGGCTTTCCAAAATCTACAAATGAAGGCTGATTTCCGTTCAAAATCGTTTCTGCATAATTTCTTTGATCTTTCATCGAGCTCATAACTCTTCCATTCAAAGATGCATAAATAGTTGGGACAGAAGCTCCAAGTTCAAGTGCACTGACGACTGTCCATAAGCCAGTACCTTTTTGGCCCGCCTTATCCATTATCTTTTCAACAAGATCAGAACCGTCATCTGGATCCTTAACTCGCAAACATGCTTCTGTAATTTCGACAAGATAGGAAGAAAGTTCCTCGGTTTTATTCCAATAGCCCATAACAGATGCCATATCATCACCCGTCATCCCGCAAACTCTCTTCATCAAGTCATAAGCCTCAGCCAATATTTGCTCGATCCCATATTCAATTCCATTGTGAACAGTCTTAACAAAATGCCCTGACCCCCCTGGACCCATGTAAGACACGCAAGGTCCATCTTCTACCTGAGCTGCCATTTTGTTCAACAAGCTCTCAATTGCATCGTAAGAGGCCTTTGTGCCACCAGGCATCATGCTAGGTCCTTCCAATGCGCCCTTCGCTCCACCTGATACACCCATCCCAATATATCCAAAACTCTTACTCTCAAGTTCTTTTACTCTTCTTTCTGTATCCATAAATTGGGCATTACCACCATCGATAAGCAAGTCCCCTTCCTCGAGGAAGGGGGAAATTTGATTAATGACAGCATCAGTTGCCGCACCCGCTTTAACCATCATCAATACTCTTCTTGGACGTTCCAACTTTGATACAAATTCTTGAAGATCTTTGGCTCCTTGAATTGATTTGTTGAATCCTCTACCTAAAAGAAAATCTTCAGTTTTTTGATAAGTGCGGTTATAAACCACACTAGAAAAACCATTTCGCTCTGCATTAAGAACAAGGTTCTCTCCCATTACTCCAAGACCGACTAATCCAAAATGTGCCTTGGTCATTAAGTTAATAAGTTTCTACTTGAGCCAGTGTGACGACTGTCGAATCATTTCGCTGCAGGAAAGAGCTAAATGTCAGGGATGAAGGATTCTTTAATAAATACTTGATAACAAAATCATGAAAAAACTAGACCTATTAATTTCCATGAGTGTTAAATAAAATCAAATAATGGTTCCATCAGGAATTGTGGCGTTTTTGACAATCACAACGATCCCATTGCGAATATAAAAACCTTGATCAGCTCTATCAGCTTCTTCAACATTATCTTTATTGACTATCGTCACATTATCTCCAATTCGCGCATTTTTATCGAGTATTGCTCTTTTAACCGTTGTTCCCTGCCCAACCCCTAAAGGAATACCTCCACCATTTCTTAGAGCTATTCTCTCCTCATAAGATTCGTAAAAATCAGATCCCATAACAAGGGTTTCATTTAGTACAACATCACTTTCAATCCGACTCCTAACTCCTAAAACACAATGGTGAATGCTACAAGACTTAAGTATTGAACCTTCGGAAACTATTGAATCTGTTATTTGTGTATCTACAATTTTTGAAGGTGGCAAATATCTAGGCCTTGTATAAATAGGAAATTTTTCATCATAAAAACTAAACGGAGGGGTTGGTTGCTGAGTTAACGCTAGGTTCGATTCAAAGAATGCACCAATTGTTCCTATATCCTCCCAATAATCATTAAAAACATAACTTTTAAGTTTGTCACCTCTACCTAAAGCCTCAGGTATGATTTCTTTTCCAAAATCTGTATACGAAGGAAATTTATTTAATAAGTCAAAAAGAGTGGCACGACTAAAAACATATATACCCATAGAAGCTAAATAAGGTTTATCTTTTGCCTCATTTGCTTCCAATCCAAACCTTGAAGTATCTACAGCCATTGCTTTCAATGATTCGCCAGAGGGTTTTTCGCGAAATTCTTTAATATTGCCAGATTCATCAGTTCGCATCAAACCAAATGCTTCCGCTTGCGCTGAATCAACTGGCAAAGCAGCAACCGTTAAATCAGCACCAGTTTTTCTATGTTGCTCAACAAACAAGCTGTAATCCATCCGATAAAGCTGATCTCCTGAAAGAATCAAATATTCATCAACATCCCACTCTTGAAAAAGCCATTGATATTTTCTTACAGCATCTGCAGTCCCCTCAAACCAAGAAGGTGTTTCGGGTGTTTGTTGAGCAGCTAGAACTTCAACGAAACCTTGGCCAAAAGGTCCGCTCAGATTATAAGTCTGTGCAATATGCCTATTAAGTGATGCGCTAATAAATTGCGTAAGGACATACATTTTGCTGATGTCCGAATTTATGCAATTACTTATTGGAATATCAATTAAACGATATTTACCCGCCAATGGGACAGCAGGTTTTGCTCTCATTTTTGTTAATGGATATAGGCGTGATCCTTTTCCACCGCCAAGAATTATGGCAAGTACTCTCTTCATGAAGGCACTATTAATCGGCTATTCGGAGCAAACCTACTGGATAGAGTGCTCATTAATCTAGTAAGAAGTGATATGTAGTAAGAATTTCAAAAGTAAATAACAATATCAGTTGTTTTTAGGCTTGTTTAGAGAACTTGAAACATCAAGATTGAAAAGTTTTTCAATCACATCAAGAGAATCTCTTCTATCACTCCTTGATTGAGGTGCTCTCAATTTTGTTACGGGTGTATGAAGTATTTTGTTAATAATACCCTTGCTTAATGCCTCAACAACTTTTCGTTCTCTAGCGGAGAAATCAGGTCCCATTCGGCTTAATGCCTTCTGAAGTTCTTCTTTTCTGATTGACTCCAAACCAGACCTAAGACAGTTAATAGTGGGAACAGCAGCTAGAGAATCCCACCATTCTAGAAAGATGCGACATTCCTCTTCTATCAATCCCTCTGCCTCCAAGGCGAGCTTTTGTCTTGCTTCTTGATTTCTTGAAACTACTTCTTGAAGGTCATCCACATCATGAGATTCAATCCCAGATACTGACTTTGCATCAGAAGAAATATTTCTGGGAACTCCAATATCAATTAGTCTAAGCAAAGGTTTTCTATCAATTTTAATCAATTTCTCAGCATCAATAATTGGTTCATTAGCTGCAGTACTTGTAAAAACAAGTGTACTTAGTGAGAGACAAGTATCAAGCTGATCTATTAATTGACAATCAATTTGAATATCAGGAAATGCTTCTGAAAGCTCTAAAGCCCTTTTTTTTGTTCTATTTAAAAGAGTAAGCGAGCAACAACCTTTTGATTGAAGATGCTGAAGCAATAGACGGCTCATCCTTCCCGCGCCAACTACTGCAACCTTTTCAGTTTCTAGACTCATTAATTCATCTCTTCCGTGCGCTTGTCCAAGTTTTAATTGAGCTAGTTCTACAGCCGCAGAACTTATAGAAACTGCTCCAGTGCCTAAATTTGTCTCGCTTCTAACTCTTTTTCCAGTGCTAACTGCCTGTGTTAATAATCTGTTCAAAATAGGACCTAAACTTTGATGGTCTTGGCCAAGTCGGACCATTTTCTTAACCTGAGAGAGAATTTGTCCCTCTCCTAAGACCAAACTATCCAAACCAGCAGAGACCCTCATCACATGAGAAACGGCCTTCTCCTGGACAAAGTTAAATAAATGTGGTGAAAGAATTTCATCCTCAAGACCCGAAAATTCAAGAAGAAAAGATTTAATTGCTTCTATTCCCAATTTAGGGTCCTTAACTAAGCTATAAATCTCAAGTCTGTTGCAGGTACTCAAGATAGAAACTTCTAATATTTGATCAATTTTCTTTAAATTATCAAACGATTTTTCAATTAACTCCTCTGGAATACTTAGCTTCTCACGCACTTCGACTGGGGCCGTGCGATGGCTAAGACCGACGACAGCAATATGCATAAATAGCCCCTTCGATCATTTACTTAAATCTCACTTCAAAGAGATGCTTTGAGCACCATCTTTGATGTGAACTGTATTGGTAAATCTTGCTGTTTGATCAAGCGTACTAATCACAAGACTACTAGTTCTGATGCAATCTTTTTCAAATTTAACTCCATCAAAAAGCAATCCATCTGTAATTCCACTACCAGCAAAAGCAACATTTTCTCCTGAGGCAAGTTCATTTGCTTCATAGATCTTGTCAATATCAGTTATGCCCATTTCGTTCAATCTTTTTATATTTCCCTCTTTTGTATAATCTGCCCATTCTGATGTTTGAGCTATTGCAGGATCATAAACAAGTTGCCCCTGAAAATGCCCACCAAGTGCCCTCATAGCTGCCGCTGAAATAACCCCCTCAGGAGCAGCCCCAATACCCATCAAACAATGCGTGCCAGTCCCCTCAAATCCACATGCTATGGCTGCCTGTACATCTCCATCAGAGATGGGCTGAATCCTGGCACCAGTAGACCTGATCTCGGAAACTAAATTTTTGTGCCTAGCTCTATCCATAACAACAATAGTTAAATCGCTAATTCCGATACCAAGGCAATCACTCAAGATTCTTATGTTTTCTGTAGGAGTTTTCCTTATATCAACTTTCCCCTTAGCTGCTGGAGGAGCAGCTAATTTATTCATATAAAAATCTGGAGCATTAAATAGACCACCCCTATCTGAGGCCGCCAAAACAGCCATCGATCCACGCTGGCTGTTTGCACATAAATTTGTTCCTTCGCAAGGATCTACGGCGAAATCAACTCCAGGACCTGAGCCTGATCCAACCTCTTCACCTATGTAAAGCATAGGAGCTTCATCTCTTTCTCCTTCTCCAATAACAATCCTTCCTTGCATCTGAATGGTTCCCATTCTCTTTCGCATTGCCTCAACGGCTGCGGCATCAGCCTCATCTTTTTGACCCAAACCAGTCAATTGAGCCGAAGCAATTGCAGCTTGCTCAACTACTTCAAGAATTTCTTGGACGAGAGTACGATCCACTTTTTGCAGCTAGGTAAAGAAATTTACGCCTTAAGGCAGACAATATTGTAAGTAATTGAGGGCATTGAAAAATGCTCAGAAAAAAGTACTCACAAAAAACTTATTATCTGTTGATAAGCAATAATTACTGTATCAGTGCATGGTCACACTAGAACTTGGGACCATGAATTAATAGAATCTTTGCCAAAAGACAAAAACAATGATCCAATCCATTTCGTCAGCGATTTTTTCTGAACACCGTCCAGTTCAAATAATCCCTTCGGTCCTGCCAGCAGACTGGGCAAATATGGGGCAATGCGTAAAAGACCTTGAATTAGCAGGTGTAGACAGAATTCAATTTGATGTAATGGATGGAAACTTTGTTCCAAATCTCACATTCGGACCAGATATGATCTCCGCCTGCCGAAAATATTGCAAAGTTCCATTTGAAACTCAACTAATGGTTAGCCAATACAACTGTGAAACCATGCTTGAGGGATATGTAGAAGCAAGTAAGGGTGCAAACGGAGAGCCAGGGGTTGTAATTGCTCATGCTGAAGCAAATGTTCATCTTCATCGAATTCTTGGAAGAATTCGTCAACTAGGAGGGTCACCCTCAGTAGCACTTAATCCTCATACTCCAATGGATATGGTTAAGGATGTTCTTGACATGGTTGATCACGTATTAGTCATGACTGTTAACCCTGGGTTTGGTGGACAAGCTTACATACCAACAATGCTCAACAAAATAACTCAATTAAGAAAAATGATTTTAGAAAATGGATTCAACGTAGATATAGAAGTTGATGGAGGGATAAAAGCAGATTGGTCATTATCTCAATGCTGTGCTGCAGGGGCAAATTGTTTTATTGCAGGTAGTGGTATGTTTGCTTATCCAACACTCAAAGAAGGATGTGATGCTCTAAGAAAAGTTGCTAATGATGCACAAAATGGAATAATCTTAGACAAATAATTAATTAATTATCAACCACTACGTATCAAAGAACCAACCATAGCTGTGCAAGCCAACTCCTAGAAGATTGACTCCAATATAGCAAATAATAATAACAAAAAAGCCTGCAATAGCAACCAATGCAGGCTTTTTCCCCTCCCATCCTTTTGTTATTCTTGTATGCAAATAAGCCGCATAGACCAACCAACATATTAAAGCCCAAGTCTCTTTAGGATCCCAACTCCACCAACTACCCCAAGCCTCGTTAGCCCAAACAGCACCACTAATAAGACCAACTGTAAGTAATAAAAATCCTGCAGTTATTGACCTGTAACTCAAAGAATCAAGTTGCTCAGCATTTGTAAATTCGACCGGTTGTATTGAATTTAAGTTCCCATTCTTATCATTTAAATATAATTCAGTACTTTTCCTAAATGAACCCGACCCAAAAGAGCTATTTCGAATATTAAATTGCTTATTCCAATCAACAAGAAATACTCCAAAAGACAAAATCGAACCTACTAGTAATGCCGCGTATGAACACATAATTACACTGACATGCATTACCAACCAACTAGAACGAAGTGCTGGAACTAAAGGAGCCGAAGATTGCAAATTCTCTGGCAAAACAAAGCTGGCAAAACCTATTGAAAGCAATGAAATAGGAGTCGCAACCGCAGAGACAATTGGAGACTTCCATGCCCTTTCGACAAAAAGTTGAGTCAACGTACAACCCCAAGTCAAAAAGCAAAGTGATTCATAGAGATTACTAATTGGAAAATGTCCTGATTGCCACCATCTAAGTATCAATTGACTAGTTAGAAAAAGATTTGCTACTGCAACTAAAAATTTAGATTTGGTGGAATTACTGCTCCCAGCAACTGACCAAAAAGAAATAGGCAAAGCAATTAATAAAGAAAAGAAAGCAACAAATCCAAGAAGAATAACAGGATCAAAAGAAAATATATTTAAAAGAAAATCAAACATTTATAAAAAGCTACTAAAGTTTATTTGATAAAGACCAGATCATTTGCTTGCTTGTTTTAACAAAAAACCTCCTCCTAGCATAGACAAAAAAACAGGGGTCCAAGCAGCTAGGAAAGGATTTATTATTCCTTTGACTCCGAGTGAGCTAAAACTAAAACTTAGGATGTAATAGGTAAGTATCAAAATTATACTTAATCCAAAACTTTGACTCCTGCCTCCTCCATTCTTTTGCATTACTCCAAAGCTACAGCCGATCAAAGCAAAGACCGTACACGCAATTGGCAAAGTAAATTTTTCTTGAATTCTTACCCTCATTTTTCTTGCTTCTTTGATATTGCCACTTCTTTGATATAGCTTCATGGCCGTATTAGCCTCTCCAAGGTTCATGTCATTAGCATCTTTAGGTAATTGTGCAATATTCGTAAGTTCAACGCCTAATGGATACAAAAAGCTCAAAAATTTAGTTCTTGTGTTACTACCATCAGGAATTAAAGTCAAAATATTTCCCTCAAAAAATTCCCAATTTTTTTTGTCACTATTCCAGATTCCTTTTTTCGCCTTAAGCATTTGAGTAAAACCTAGTTTAGAGAAATCAATTACTGTGACATCCGACATCTCTCCCTCAAAAAACCTTCGAGCATAAAAAAGATGAGTAACTCCTCTTTTTTTGTAACTTGAATATGGATCTATAATTTCGCCTTTCTTTGAAAAAATAATATCCTCTCCCTGTTCATTTGCAAAAGATCTTCCTAAAGAATTAGATAAGACTATTTCAGCATTTTTATTTGCAATTGGAACAATATTGTTATTAAATAGGAAAGTCATATATGACATAAATATTGATAAAATTAATCCTGGCAATACAATTCTATAAATTGATACACCAATACTTTTTAAAGCCTTAATCTCACTATTATCATTTAGACTTCCATAAGCTAACAATGTTGAAAGTAGCATCGCCATTGGAAAAGAGATAACAATAAAGCTAGGGAGCCTTAGAATTAAAATCTTAATAGCAATAGATATCGGAAGCCCAATCTCAACTATTTTCCTTATTAGATCGAAAATAACGCCTAAAGAGAGAGACACCACCGTAAAAGCAGCAATCGAAAAAAACAAAGGTGGTAATAATTCAAAAAATATCCATCTATCTAACAACGGAATTAATTTCGACTTTTTTTCTAATAAGTCGTGAAATCTAGTTAAAAAAAATGGTTTTTTTAGCATAGTAATTATTCAAATGAATTGCCAAGATAATTCTCTTTTACTACTTGATTACTCTTGAGCTTTTCAGAAGATCCATCAGCAAGGATTTCCCCTTTGTTAAGAATATAAGAGCGGTTTGTTATCGCCAACGTTGCTCTAACATTGTGATCAGTAATTAATATTCCTATATTTTTGTTTTTTAATTTCCCAATTAAATTCTGTAGATCATTAATAGCAATAGGATCTACTCCCGCAAAAGGCTCATCTAAAAGTAAGTATTTGGGACCTAATCTTCCTACAGCTAAAGCTCTGGCGACTTCACATCTGCGTCTTTCTCCACCTGAAAGTTGATGGCCAAAACGATAAAGAAAAGATACTAAATTAAATTCCTCGATCAATTCTTCACGCTTTTTCCTATGTAAAGATATTGATAAGTTAGCTTGAGAAAGAGCAATATCCAAATTCTCAATAACTGTAAGGTTTCTGAAAACACTTGGTTCTTGGGGTAAATATCCAATACCAAATTGAACTCTTTTTGTCATTGAGAAGTTTTTTATACTTTTTCCCTCCAAGTAAATATTGCCTTTGTTTGGCTTAATCAAACCCACAATCATATTAAAAGTACTTGTCTTACCTGCGCCATTTGGCCCCAAAAGACCAACCACCTCACCACGATTAACATTCAAAGTGACGTTTTTTAGAATATTTCTCTTGGACAAAGTTAAATCCAAACTCTCAATAACTAGAGTCATTTCATTAAAACCTATCAGGGAAAAGCTTATACATAAGAATTATCTGATAATTAATTATACCTAACATCTACAAAATTAATCAATAATCCTTTCAACCCAATACAAGTAGAATCTCTCTGAATCATGAAAGGAATTTTCAAATTTAGAATCGGCAATTACACTAAATTCATCAAAATAAAGAGATTCACCAGGCTCCAGGTTATTGATAGCTGATTCCTTACTTAAAAGTAATAATAATTTATTTACATTGGGGAATTTATCTAAATAAACTTGAACTGCATCTAGTGTCTTATTTCTTTCTAATTCAACCCTATTAGCCCACTGTGCATAACTACCTAATCCATTCAACTCAGGCAAATAGAATTCTCTAGAAAGGTATCCTGATACAGTCGCTACTTCAACATCTCTCGTTGCAAATATTGGGAAATCCTGCCATCCTTTAGCTTCTATATATTCAGCGGTTGCCTTTCCACCTGAATAAGGCAAAAGAAAATCATTTAAGACCATATGCACACCAACAACCATATGAATTGTTAAACAAAAAGTTAGCAACCTTGGGAAATACAATAAATTACCCTTAGTGAAAAGATTTTGATTACTAGAAGAGTTAAATTGTTGCTCTTCATTAGATTGTGATAACCAGACTGATGAGATAATCAAAAGGAAATAATATCCATAATGTCTTGATCCAATACCAAAATATAAAAAATAGTTAAAAAGAAATAAAAAAATTAAACCACTAAAAAAATAAATCAAAGCCGGGGGATAATGTTTAATAAAGACAATTGTACTTAACACTAAAAACAAAGTAATTAAAGCACATATACCAAGATCAAAAAGCCTACTTGAATCAGGGATAATAAGTACATATCCACCAAAAAGCTGTCCTATTACTCTTAGAAAATGACGAAAATCGATTACGGAAGAAACTAATTTAATGGAATCTCTGACTTGGAAAAGACTAAAAGCTCCAAAACACAATAAAGCGAAAGAAATAGCGGCACTTGAAATCAAATCATAAATCCATTTTTTATTTTTCATATAATTTTCTCTCTGATTAGGGTTTACAAACCAATCAAAGACAAGAGTCATTCCAATTGCAAATGCTAATGACCAGGAAAAAGCTTGTGTATTAGCCAAAAGGCCGATACATAAAGCAAATGGAATATAGGTTTTTTGTTTTAAATGATAAATAGAACAAAAAATAAATATTATTAATTCTGCAATTACATAATGACGACATACAAAGAAATATTCCCAAAAAGGAAAATATCCAAAAGTAAATAAAGCTTTAGTTAATAAATTAAAAGGGCTAAATCTCCAAAAAACTAAAATCGCTAAACTACCTAAAAGCCAATGCAAAAGTTGCATACTTACCGGTGTACCAGTAATATTTTTCGAAAAATAAATTAATAGTGACCAGAGGATAGGATGCCCAGATGGTGCGTTATTTCTCCATAAATCTATCAGAGTATCGCTTTGCCAGGCTACCAGCCATCCTTGCATCTCATCCCTCCAAAGTGCATGATTAAATGCACCGAATAAGCCTATTATTATAAACAAAAAAGGTAAAAATATCTCAAAAAATTTCTTACCAGGTAATTGTATTTGATTGATTCTTTTAAATTCCATTTTAATTAACGAGGGATGCATTAAATATATTTAAATTAATCAAAATTTAATTTCTATTTTTTATTAAAAATTAAAATAAAGCTAAAAAATATAACAATTAAATTATATTAACTCATCTCACTTTTAATAGCAAAAGAGTAAGAGGTTTAACAAGGTTTTATAGGAAATAGAGAACTGGCAAGCTGCAACTAGCTATGTCATTACCAATTTGAAGAAATTCCAATCTCCTGCTGATGCATTTACAAAGTCCTTCAATATCTAATCCTAAATTATTTAATTGATATCTTTTCAACCTACCCAATGCTTCTCCATAAAGTATCGTTGCACCATTGGTATTACTATTTTCTAAATGCACTTGTGCAACAGCAACTTGCAATATGCCCTGTATCAACTGTCTTTCAGGTCCGCCAGTCTCATGCCATATCTCTTCAAAAACATCATGAGCTTGATACCATTGACAAGAATTAAATAATTTCATTCCTATTTCAAAGCGAGAATCATTTATAAATAAATCATCCTGTTTATCTATTCGAATCATTATTTTTTCAAATTTTTCTTTGCATTAATTTTTCTCAACCTTATAGATTCTGGTGTAACTTCCAACATTTCTCCTGGTCCAATATATTCAAGTGCTCTTTCTAGTGTCATTTCAATTGGGGATTGCAATTGATCTAACTCATCTGCACCAGCTGATCTCATATTGGTAAGTTGTTTAGCCTTGCAAATGTTTAATTCAAGATCTTGTGGTCGATTATTCTCCCCAATAATCATTCCTTTATAAACTTTAGCTCCAGGAGTAATAAAAAATTGACCACGGTCTTCTGCATTTTTTAAGGAATAAAAAGTAGCTACACCCTCCTCAAATGAAATAAGTACTCCATTTCTCCTTTGTTCAAAATCTCCAGCAGATGGCCTGTATTCAAAAAACGAATGGCTCATAATTCCTTCACCCCTGGTTGCACGAATAAATTCACCCCTAAATCCAATTAAGCCTCTGGATGGGATAACAAATTCAAGTTGGGTTCTGTGATCCGTGCCCGTTTCCATATTTTGCATTTCACCTTTTCTGACACCAAGGCTTTCAATACAAGCGCCAACTGAAGCTTCTGGGACATCAAGAACTAGGGTCTCAACAGGTTCGCATTTAATTTCATCAATGGTCCGAAAAATTACTTGTGGTTGAGAAACTTGAAATTCATACCCCTCTCTTCTCATGGTCTCGATCAGAATTCCCAGATGTAACTCACCTCTTCCGCTTACAGAAAAGCGATCGGGAGAATCTGTATCTTCTACTCTTAATGCAACATTAGTAAGAAGTTCTTTGTTTAAACGATCCCTCAGCTGACGACTTGTAACAAACTTGCCCTCTTTGCCTGCAAATGGAGAATCATTTACGACAAAAGTCATCTGCAATGTTGGCTCATCTACCTTTATTAGAGGTAAAGGCTTCGGTTCATCAGGACAAGCTACAGTTTCTCCAATAGAAACATCCTCAAATCCAGCCAAGGCAACTATGTCGCCAGCATTTGCTTCGTCTATTTCAATTCTTTTTAATCCTTTAAATCCTAATAGTTTGTTAATCCTTCCTTTTTTTAGGCTCCCATCTTCTTTTATCAAGCATGTCCTTTGACCATTTTTAATTACACCATTATGTACTCTCCCAATAATAATCGTTCCTAAAAAATCAGAGTAATCAAGAGTGGTAACTTGTAATTGTAAAGGCTTATTCTGATCCCCGACAGGAGGAGGGACCTGCCTAATAATTGCATCAAATAAAGGTTTCATATTATCGCTTTCACTTTTTACTTCAGTCTTTGCAAAACCACCCAATCCACTCCCAAACAAATAAGGGAAATCACACTGATCATCATCCGCTCCTAATTCCAAAAATAGATCTAAGACTTTATCTACCGCGGTTTCAGGTTCTACTCTTGCACGATCAATTTTATTCACAAAAACAATGGGTCTTAAGCCCTGCTCTAAAGCTTTTTTCAGAACGAATCGGGTTTGAGGCATTGGTCCCTCGTTGGCATCAACCACGAGAAGACAGCCATCTACCATACCCAAAACCCTTTCGACTTCTCCTCCAAAATCAGCGTGACCTGGTGTGTCGACAATGTTTATCCTGGTATCGTTGTATGTGACAGCTGTATTTTTCGAAAGAATAGTTATTCCTCTTTCACGTTCCAAATCGTTGGAATCCATAGCACAAGTTGGGACTTCTTCATTATCTCGAAAAGTTCCTGATTGATTTAAAAGTGCATCAACCAAAGTTGTCTTACCGTGATCAACATGGGCAATTATTGCGATATTCCTTATGGCTTGTATATCAAAACTCATAATTTAAAAAAATTAAAAATTCTTTGATTAATAGAGACATAAAGAATATCTCACCGTGACTTCATTTAGCTGTTTTAAATGCCAATTAAAATATCGAATATAAAATTGGAAGTAAAAAAAATTAAGTCAAAGTTACTTGAATTTTGTAATTTTATTGGCAGCCTCAAATTCCCTCAAAGCATTAACGGTCCCTTCAAATCTCCAATGCCATGGCTCATAAGTTACTCCTTGTTTGTTGTTGGGTGGAAAAGAAAGAACGAAATGATATTTGGGAGCAAACCTCTTCATCCACTTAAAAGCAGGCGTTTGTTCAAATTCAACCTCAAAATGAGTCTCTGGGAAATTCCCATCACCAACATCAATTGCATACCCTGTGCTGTGTTCAGAATAGCCAGGAGGAGCTGAATCCATTGAGCGCTCAACTGCAGTTTGATTTCTAATAGATTTATTTTCATAAAAAATTTCTCTTTGCAAATCTATTGATCTAAAACCACTTAATAGTTGTAGAGAAATCCCTCTTTGGGCCGCCATAAATTGCATTTCCTTAAAATTTTCATAAATTTCTCTATGTACGTAAATACCTGAAGAGAAAAGAATTAAATCATTTTTTGAAGCCTCAGGATAGGGAAGATGGCCCAACAAACTTTTATTTTGATTTGTCTCAGTAGAGTTAATCGAATCATCTAAAGATTTTGTTTGGCGTAAAAATGATTTATCAGCTAGAAACGTTAAGGATATGCCAAGTCCTACGAATAGAAGTCCGAAACGCAAAAAAGACTTAATAGTAAGGGTTTTGATGGATCTAATCCTTTTAGCAAGAGGGATTTCATCTTGATAATTCATATGATCTGCTTATGGTCAAAACAATTGGAATTCACAAAAATGATGTTTCGATAGTAACGAGTATCTCCAATCTTTATACTTTCCATGAGATAAGGATGTAAGTTTTATATGTAGAGAACTAAATTTTTCATCCAAAGATGTTAAGAGTTGCTGTTATTGGTGGTGGTCCAAGTGGATCATGCGCTGCAGAGATTTTAGCTAAAGCGGGAATTAAAACTTGGATTTTCGAGAGAAAGCTTGATAATGCAAAACCATGTGGAGGTGCGATTCCATTGTGTATGGTTTCTGAATTTGACCTTCCTGAATCAATTATTGATAGGAAAGTCAGGAACATGAAAATGATATCCCCATCAAACAGAGAAGTAGATATTATCTTGGATGACATTTATCCAGGAAGTGATAAAGAGTACATAGGCATGTTGAGGCGTGAAGTAATGGATTCATTTATGAGAAATCGCGCCGCAGAACTTGGCGCAACATTAGTAAATGGATTGGTATCAAAAATAGAAACTGGTACAAACAAACAAGGTCCATATACCCTTCATTACACCCAAATCCTTAACGACCAAACTGAAGAGAAAGGTAAGCAACTTGAGGTGGATTTAATTATTGGGGCAGATGGTGCAACAAGCAGAGTTGCAAAAGCAATGGACGCTGGTGATTACAACTATGCAGTAGCAATTCAAGAAAGAATAAAACTTCCTAAAGAGGAAATGAAGTATTACGAAGACAGGGCTGAAATGTATGTAGGCACTGATGTATCGCCAGATTTCTATGGTTGGGTCTTTCCAAAATACGACCATGTTGCTGCTGGAACAGGAACAATGAAAGAAAATGGTGGTTTAATAAAAAGCCTTCAGATTGGTGTCAGAGAGAGAGCAAAGAAGAGACTAGTAAACGGAGAAGTAATCAAAGTAGAAGCTCATCCAATCCCGGAACATCCCAGGCCAAGAAGAGTTGTTGGGCGGATGGCTCTAGTTGGTGATGCCGCAGGTTATGTAACAAAAAGTTCAGGAGAGGGAATTTATTTTGCTGCCAAAAGCGGAAGAATGTGTGCCGAGCAGATCGTTGAATCAAGTCAAAATGGAAGAATTATACCCACAGAAAATGATCTCAAAAAATATTTAAAGAAATGGGATAAAAAGTATGGAACTACTTATACAGTTTTAGATATTCTCCAAAGAATTTTCTACACAAGTGATGGAGCAAGGGAAGCCTTTGTTGAAATGTGTGGTGACATGGATGTACAAAGACTTACATTTGATAGTTATCTATACAAAACTGTAGTTGCAATGAAGCCGCTTCAACAATTAAAACTCACGCTATTAACAATTGGCTCTGTTTTAAGAGGAAAGGCCTTAGCACCAAGCTCATACAAGCCAGTCCCTAGTGCAGTTAGAGATGATAAAGAAGTTAATAAAATGTTGGCAGTAAGTTCAATTAAAGGTGGTATAAAAAGCAGTAAGAAATAATATACATAATTAACTAAGCTTGCTAAAGTCAGCAAGCTTCAAAGACTGATTTCTAAGGATCGTTAGTAGATTAAGCCTGTTATTTCTTAAATTAATATCATCTGTCATAACCATTACACTTTCATCTCCATCAAAAAAGTTGGCCAAGGTTTCAGTACTTGATACTAGACCTTCAGCCAACAATTTATATTTTACACGATCACAATTAGTGGCTAAAGGTTTTAATTTCTCTAATATATTTAACATTTCGCTTTCACAACCCTTTTCAAATAATGACTTATCGACAAACCCTAAAGGATCTATCACATCTTTGGCTATTGAACTTTTTTCTGCCAACTTAGAGGCCCTAGACACTACAGCTTGCAATAAATTAAGTGTATTATTTTTTCGCATATTCATTAATAATGAAGTACGAAAATCAACATCTGTTGGATCATCTAATAATTTTGATGTTGAAGTTGTATCTCCCGAAATTGCCTGAATAATATCAAAGTCTATATTTTTCTCTTCTAATAAACTAATTATTCTTTGACGAAAGAATTCCTTTAGCTCAGACGTAAGACTATTTATTTCAAAAGAAAGAGAAGGAAAAACCTGCTTCCAATATATTAGTGAATCATTTATTATTTCATTAATATCTAATTGCCAATCTTTATTCCATAAAATCAACAATATTCCATTAGCTGCCCTCCTCAAGGCATATGGATCAGATGATCCAGATGGTCTTTCGCCTTTAGCATAAATGCTGAAAAGCAATTCAAAACGTTCAGCCAATGAAACGGCATTCCCAAGATTATTTGAGGGAAGAGAATCTGAACTTCCTTTGGGTTTGTAATGTTCTAAAACTCCAAGACATACATCTCTAGATTCACCCTCATGAAGTAAGTACTTAGATCCAATAATTCCTTGCAACTCTGGAAATTCGTCAACCATGTTACTAACCAAATCATGTTTACAAAAGTGTGCAACTTTAACAGATTTATCAATATCCTCTTCAACAAATCTAAGTTTTGATGTCAATAATTTAGCAAGCCATTCAATCCGACTTACACGTTCATATAAAGAACCTAATCCTTGAGCAAAAGTTACATCTTTTAATTTATCAATACGCGACGAGCTATTTATTAATAAATCTGATTTTATAAAAAATGATGCATCAGAAAACCTTGCTTTTAATACTTTTTCATTTCCTAAAATAATATTTTCTTTTGCTGATGATAATCCATTGCTAATACAAAAAAAGCTAGGCAATAATACGTCTCTAGAGTCAAGTGACAATGGATCAAAATCAACATTTACTTTATATATTGGTATGTATCTTTGATGAACCTTCATCACTGTGGACAAAACCTCAGGAGGCAAATCGAGGTAAGACTCATCAAACCCCCCAGTCAAAAGCAAAGGAGATTCAACTAAATCTGTAAGTTCTTTTAAAAGAGGTTCAGTAAGATCTGCCTTGACTTTTTTGAGTATTTCTTGATTGAGAACTAAATCATTGATTTGGGAAAGACGACTATTCCTGTCAACTGTGACTCCCACATCCTTCAATTGATCAAAATAAGTTTTCGCATTCTTTATGGTTAATTCTGATCCATGTAACCTATGTGGTCTTGTGGTATTGCTAACTTGAATTTCCGGATCGCAACCAGAAAAACTAAAAGGTAAAACCTCTGAATCAATCAAAGAAACAATCCAACGTATAGGTCTGGAAAAACGGAAATCACCTTTTCCCCATCTCATAAACCTTCTTCCTTGAATTTTAGTGATCCAACCAGGTAAAGAATCAGCCAACAATCTCTCAACAGGCTTGCCTTTTTCAATTAAATTAGCGAAAACGAATGAACCCTTTGGCGTTTCTCGAATCTCTAAGTTCTCAGGGGCCAGACCGTATCTTTTAGCAAAGCCAATTGCTGCTTTTGTAGGTTTACCATCATGAAAAGCTTGAGAAAAAGGGGGGCCTTTTCGTTCTGCAATATTATCCTCAGAGAATGGAGCAATCCCTTCAATTGTTAATGCGATTCTTCTTGGAGTAGTAGTAACTCTTATTTCACTAAATTTTATTGGATAAGAATTCAAATCATTATTTACAGTTAATTCAAGCTGAGAAATAACAGATTCAGCCAAATCTGCTGGCAATTCCTCAGTGCCGATTTCTAAAAGGTAAGTAGACAAAAAAATTCCTTATATTTATGACAAGATTAGATCTAAATCTGAATTACTTCTACATTCTGTGTCCTAGAAAAAATTTAATATTCAATAAATGGAGCTTTGATCACTAATAGCTTCATTTGAACAATTAGGCACTAATCAACACGGAAAATGATACACTGTAGGTACCGTTGTAGGTACCATTGCCTAAGATAATTCAAATACCTGGAAGATCCGGTTTTTACCTCAGAGTTGCTGTGCCGAGAGGTAAATTAAGAGATGCTTTTGGAACATGTGATGTAGTAAAAAAAATTGGTAACACAAAAGAGGAAGCCGAGGAGAACATAAGCTCAGCAGAAAAAGCTATTCAAGAAAAATTTGATGAAAAGCTCAGAGAAGAAGAGGCAAAACAGATAAACAAATCCTTACCCAAGGGAATAAAACTTGAGGCTGTCAAAAATAGTAATTCAAATGAATCTCAAAAAAACATAGAAAAAGACTTGAAAGAGGCTGGATTTAGTAATGCAGCTATAGAGGCTCTGATGAATTTTGAAGAACAGGAAAGTAAAAATGATCGAGGAATAGAAAAAACTGTTCCTTCTCCCTGCATAGCAAATAATTCTCCCCGAGCGAAATTTGAACAATTTAAAGCCGATAGTAATTACTTACAAGAACCTCTACAAAGTGAATTATCAAACGACAGCGATCACTTTACGAACGACGCAGTACAACTTTTAAAATTTCATGGTAGTTATCAACAAGATGATCGGGAACATAGAAAGAGAGGAGGCACAGGCAAAGACTGGCAAATGATGCTAAGGCTAAGAAATCCAGCTGGTTTTGTCCCAGGTCCACTTTTTGTTGCCTTAGATGATCTCTCTGATCGACTAGGTAACAAAACGCTTAGAGCTACTACTCGGCAATGCTTTCAAATGCATGGAATAAAAAAAGGGAATATTAAAGAAGTAATCGGAACGATAGTGCAGTCAATGGGATCTACCCTAGCGGCCTGTGGAGACGTCAATAGAAATGTAATGGCTCCAGCGGCACCGTACGAAAAGGGATCTTACCCTGCTGCTAGAAAATTAGCTAATGATATTGCCGATATTTTATCGCCCCAAAAAGCTGAGAAAACATACCTTGATTTATGGGTTGATGGCGAGATGAAATATGCTATTAAGCCATCTTCTGAAGTCAAAAAGAAAAGGAAGCTACAACAAAATTCGGGTGTTTTTAGTGGGGACCAAAATGAACCTTTATATGGTGCAACCTACTTACCAAGAAAATTCAAATGTGCAACTACAGTGCCAGGAGATAACTCTGTGGATATCCTTACCCATGATATAGGTCTAGTGACGTTCACGAATTCAAAAGGAATACTAGAAGGATGTAATGTCTACGTAGGAGGAGGTATGGGTAGAACACACAATTTAGATACGACATTTGCGAGGATAGCAGATCCAATTGGTTTTGTAGAAGGGGAATACATCCTAGAACTTGTTCAATCTATTCTCGCACTTCAAAGAGATTATGGAGATAGAAAAACAAGAAGACATTCTAGGCTTAAATATGTTCTACATGACATGGGTGTCGATTGGTTTAAAAAACAGTTAACAAAAAAATATTTCACAAAAAAGATTGGCACCTTAAGGGACGAAGGGGATACAAAACTTGAAGATTATCTAGGGTGGCATAGACAATCTGAGAAATTATGGTTTGTTGGTCTACCACTATTATCAGGTAGGCTAAATGGAGGAACAAAGAAAGAGTTAAGAAATATAGTTGAAAAATATGCATTGGATGTACGTTTAACTCCCAACCAAGATTTACTATTGTGTAACATTGGTAATTATCAAAAAGTCAGTGTAAATAATGATCTGATTAATATTGGTTTTAATAATCCAGAAAGCCCTGACCCAATAGCTAGACATGCAATGGCTTGTCCAGCCCTACCATTATGTGGACTTGCGATGACTGAAGCAGAGAGATTTTTACCAGATCTCCTAGAGCGATTGAACAATCAATTAAAAAGATTAGAGATCAGTAAGTCAATATTAGTAAGAGTTACAGGCTGTCCAAATGGATGTGCTCGCCCATACATGGCAGAATTAGCTCTGGTTGGTAGTGGTTTAAATCAATATCAACTATGGCTTGGTGGTAGTACTAATTTAAAAAGATTGGCGACTCCTTATTTGCAAAAAATGCCTATCAATGAATTAGAGAAAACATTAGAGCCTTTATTCCTTAGCTGGAAAGATACTGGCACCTCATCAAGTCTTGGAGATCATGTGACTAAACTTGGTTCTGAAATGGTAATGTCTTTACTAACTTCAAGTGCAGCTCCATAAATAGCATGCCCTTTCTTACTTAACCAAGACCACAATTGATCTCCATAGCTAAAATGCCACCATTCGTTTGGATGTTGAACAAATCCAGCCCTTTCCATAACTGCAAATAAAAGAGACCTTCTATATTGAAAAACTTGATGCTTGCAACCAGGACTCCTGGAATAGTTTTTCTTATAAAAGTCAGGTGATGATTCAGCTCCAATAAAATCAATTTCCCCGCCAAGATCTAGTGTTTTTCCTGTCATATCAGCTAGAGTCAAATCAATCGCGCCACCAGTACTATGAGGAGGAGGCGTAAGGGGATCATATGACGGTTTCGCCCAGAACTGAGCTACTTCAGAAACTATATTAGTTATGTCTACATTATCAGAGATATTATTAATATCAATTCCTCTTGACCTACAAATTTCTTGTATGGTGTAATCAAACATAAATCTTTGAACAGAAATAGGCCTCCAAGCATCAAACAAAGCCAACTGTAATTGAGGATTAATCTCTGAAAGATATTGTTGTGCTTGCATCAATCTTCTTAAAACACTACTACGTAAAACCCATGGATCTGAGCCAGTCAAATATGGAGCACCTAAAGACATATAAGGATGAGGCGTTAATCGAAATATTGATTGTGGAATAGAAATTAAAGGCTCTTTACATTCATTTATTTTTAAATTACTCCAAGGTTTCATCTTGATAATTTGTAGAAAATGTAAATAAAAAATCTCGTTTTTGTAAAAATTTTATTAAATTATAACTTTAAAATTAAATAAATTCAATAGTTATTTAACCAAAATATTAATTTAGTTTATTAGCTATTTTAAGTTTGTCCCACTGTTCTTTTATTAACAACCGAAGTATAGAGTTGTTTTTAAGCTCAGAATCGTTATCTAAAATCTGACGAGCCTCATTGCGCGCAAGCTCAAGCACGTCAGCATCATCAGCTAATGATGCCAGTGCAAAATCAGGTAAACCTGATTGTTTTGTACCTAAAACTTGTCCAGGCCCGCGAAAACGCAAGTCAATTTCTGAAATTTCAAATCCGTCATTGGAATTAGCTAGAACTTCCAATCTTTGTCGAGATGTTTTATTTTTATTTTGATGACTCAGGAGACAATATGACTTGGAGGCTCCCCTTCCAACTCGACCCCTTAATTGATGTAATTGAGCAAGACCAAAACGATCAGAATCCTCAATTAGCATTACACTTGCA
This sequence comes from Prochlorococcus sp. MIT2304, assembly GCF_059772405.1. Lineage (NCBI taxonomy): Bacteria > Bacillati > Cyanobacteriota > Cyanophyceae > Synechococcales > Prochlorococcaceae > Prochlorococcus > Prochlorococcus sp. MIT2304. Next base: position 164,810 of record NZ_CM186286.1, on the reverse strand, counting down.
TTTGGCACGTCAACACCTACTTCTATAACCGTAGTAGAAACCAGTATGTCACATTTTTTGTTGATAAAATTCTGTATGACCTCTTGCTTTTTAACACTCTTCATTTTGCCATGAAGTAAGTCAACAACAAAATCTGGAAAAACTTCTGTAGACAACTGATAATGTACATCAATTGCCGAACTAATTTCAAGTTTTTCAGATTCTTCAATCAAAGGTAGAACAACATAAATTTGATGTCCTTTATTAATTTCAGTCCTGATTAATTCATATGCATAATTCTTTTCTTTTGGTGTGATCAGCTTAGTATCTATAGGAGTTCGACCAGGTGGAAGCTCATCTAATTGACTAACATCGAGATCTCCATGCAAAGTAAGTGCAAGTGTTCTCGGAATAGGCGTAGCCGTCATCGTAAGCAAGTGAGGTTGCAAACCTTTATTCAAAAGTCTGTTCCTCTGTTTAACACCAAAGCGATGCTGCTCATCTACGACGACAAGACCAAGTCGTTCAAAGATGACTTTGTCTTCAAATATTGCATGTGTTCCTACCAGAATCTTAGTAGAACCATTTACTAAATCTGTGAAAATTTGTTTACGTCGAGACTTGGCTGTAGAACCAGTCAACAAATCTACGTTAACCTCAAGTTGAGGGATCCATTTACTTAGTGTTTGATAGTGTTGAGTAGCAAGCACCTCGGTGGGTGCCATAAGAGCACCTTGCCATCCAGATTGAACGGCACTGAGTAGTGCTGCTATCGCGATGACGGTCTTCCCACTACCAACATCGCCTTGTAATAATCGAGACATTGGCTCAGCTTTGACTATGTCTGATTCAATTTCCTCCAAAACTCTTGTTTGGGCATTTGTTAGAGAGAAAGGCAGAATACTCAAGAATTTCCTTACAAGGCTATTACTACTGAGTTCAATACTTAGTTGAGGAGAATTACGTTTCTTATGCTGATCACGTCTTAAAAGCAGACTTAACTGCAATAACAGAAACTCTTCGAATACAATTCTTCTCTTTGCTTTAGCTAAAATTTTTGCATTCTCAGGGTTATGAATATGAAAAAAAGCTTCTTTCTTAGTCAGTAGATCTAGTCTATTTACTGTGTCTTTAGGAAGTGGGTCCTTAATCTCAGATGTTAAATAAAGAATAGACTGGATTAGAGCTCTAAATTTGTCGGCAGTAACACCTTCAGTTAAAGAATAAATAGGGAATATCTGACCAATAGTTCTAGATTTCAAATAACTGTTAGGACAATCAATAATTTCTATCAAAGGATCGTTTAATGATTTGCCATATTTACTTTCTTTAACTAGCCCACTTACCGCAACAGTCGAACCAAAAGTATACAAACTTTGTTGAGATTTTGCATAGGCAATACTCCTACCACGACTACCTGCAAAAAATCTTGTAACTTTAATTCCTCCTGTCCTATCTTTTAAAAACAGTTCAAGAATAGAAAGATTTGGATTTTTAGGACTTTTAAATGAACTGCATCGTATAACTTTAGCGACGATCGTTACATTCTGACCTGCTTGAGTTTTATCTATAGTTTTCAAAGAGGTGTAATCAACATAATCACGAGGGAAATAATTTAAGAGATCACGAATTAGAAAAAGGCCTAGTCTAGACAATCTTTCAGCTTGTTTTGGTCCAACACCCTTAACGGCTGAAATCGAACTTTTTAAATTTAATAAATCAGTCGAAGAACTTCTCGTAGACCCAACAGAATCATACACACTTCTTATTTTTAATTTTTTTGGCTCTGTTTTCTCTTTGTTTTCTTGATATGTATATAGATTATGAAGAGTCTGTCTTGTCTTGACTATAATTCTTCGCCTTTCATCAATGGACAAAGATGGATATTTTTCATAATCCAGAGCTAATTTCTTTAATTTAGAAAGATCAGATTCTGGAACAATTATAGAAGGGAAGTTTAATAAATACCCAATTACAAAATTAGAAAATTTATTAGTTCTACCTTGAATATTATTACAACCGTGATCAACTTCAACTGTTAATGCTTGTTGTAAAGGTCGAACCCATGTTACTAGTTCAACTGATTTGCTACCAGGAGTAGGTATTGAATCATTACTACTTAAATTTTGGTTGTGTCCTTCCACCATTCTTTATTAACCTCTTCTGCTAATGAGCGACCTTGCCAATAACGTTGCTGTTTAATCATACCTAAAAGTACATTTTGATAATGTTTAATGTTAGTTCTATTTTTTCTAAGTCTTGGATTATCAAATTCCATATCCGAGGGAGTAATTAGCAAGCAATCAATATCTAATCCTCCAGAAGGAACTAATGGATTATTGGTTGGCAATTTAAAAGTAAGAATATTGGATACAGATTTAGAAGAAATTAATTGACCAGACAAAGCCGCATCTAAAATATTTATTGGTATCAGGGTATTTACAATACCTGATTTTAAAAGCTCAGTGTTAATGGAATCTGATAGGTCACGCAATCTTCGAATCAAAGCTGTATCTATAGAAATAATCCACTCATATAGTCCAATTGGTGATTGTGGAAGAAACCTATTGCTTATAACATCATCGGAGTCATGAGAAGAATCCCTTTTGTTGGAATCAAAATCAGTTGAATTAGATTCATCGGACAATGCAAATATTGACTGCAAAACTTCAATATCTTTACTTTTTAAATTAAAAGTATCAGTAATCTTTTCATCTTCTTTTAATTGCTTATAATCCTTATTTGTATTTTTACTTCGAAACTCATTTTCAGATTTTGTACTTTTCATATAAATTTCTTTATTATCAATAGCATATGGAGCTTTTAATTCACCATTCCAACCTTCAATAATTGATAAATTTTCCAATGGCGGTATTGAACTTATATGAATTGAATTAACATTGCTAAATGACTCGGATTTTTCAGAATCATTTTTCAAATTTAGTGCATTTGACATTTCATCTTTAACATTATTTAAATGACGAATATTTTCTTGATCAATTTTCTTGGCCAACTCGATTAAGTGTTCAATTGTTATGAGAGAAATATTATCCGAAACTAATTTGTCAATTTTCAACTGAAATAGCTTTCTTGAATTAAATGTTGAGAAACCAAAATCATCTCCAGGCCGATCAGTGATTAGAGAGAATAATGTGGTTCTTATAGTTTGAGGTAGCAATTTTCTCAGCTCCTCAAGATACACAGAAGTAACTCTATAAATAATGGGCGATATGTTATTACATTTTTCCTTTAATAAACCTATTTGATCTAAAGGATCAAACTTAGAATCCAAACAATACTTTTTTTTAGACAAAATTAATCAGAGGTCATTGATGCAACCTCTTCTGCAAAATCAGACTCTTTAACATCAATCCCCTCGCCAAGAGTGTATCTAGTAAATCTACGAACCTTTATGTTCTCTCCTATTTTACCAGCAACTTGTTTTACAAGCTCTTCAACATTTATTGAACTGTCCTTTATGAATGGTTGTTCTAAAAGAGCCATCTCTTTTAATCTCTTTCCTATTCGTCCTTCTACAATTTTTTCTTTTATTTGATCAGGCTTACCTGAGAGGTCATCTCTTCCCATCTCAATTTCCTTCTCCTTGCTTGCAATAGCTTCTGGAATTTGATCGACGCTTACATACTCAACACTTGGACAAGCGGCTATTTGCATTGAAAGATCTCTCAAAAGACCTTGGAATAAATCTCCTCTAGCTACAAAGTCTGTCTCACAGTTCAACTCTAAAAGGACACCAACACGAGAGCCTGTATGGATGTAACTACCGACAGCTCCCTCGGCGGCGACTCTACCTGATTTCTTTTCAGCACTGGCTATACCTTTTTGTCTTAACCATTCAATAGATTTTTCCATATCACCCTTGTTCTCAATTAGGGCTTTCTTACAATCCATCATTCCAGCAGATGTTTTGTCTCGAAGTTCTTTAACGAGTTTTGCTGTTATCTCCGCCATTTTATGTAGGTGTAGTAAAGAATTAGATTAAGTTAAAAATTTATAACACAAGTATATTAGCTACTCATTAGTGCCATGTCTCCCTTCATTTATAGCATCAGCTAATCTGCCCAAAACGAGTTGAACGGATCGAACTGCATCATCATTACATGGTATGGGGATTTCGCATAGATCGGGATCGCAATTAGTATCAAGCATTGACACTAGTGGGATATCAAGCTTTCTAGCCTCTAGAACAGCATTTGTTTCCCGCCTCTGATCTACTAAAACTACAACATCAGGTAGACGTCTCATTCCTTTTAGTCCACCAAGATATTTTTGTAATCGTTCTAATTCTCTTCGTAAAACGGCACCCTCTTTCTTTGGGCGCATTGCAATAGCACCACTTGATTCCATTCTTTCAAGATCTTTTAGTCGATCGATTCTCGCTTTCATTGTTGTCCAATTTGTAAGCATCCCTCCAAGCCACCTTTGATTAACGTAGGATGCTCCACATCTAATGGCTTCTTGAGCAACGACTTCAGAAGCTTGTTTTTTAGTTCCTACAAAAAGGAATCTTTTACCACTTCTTGCAGCTCCCCTAGTCCATTTATAAGCACTATTCATACAAACAGCGGTCTTGACTAGATCAATGATATGAACACCATTGCGAGCGGAGTAGATGTAGCGGGACATCTTGGGGTTCCATCTTCTTGTCTGATGCCCGAAGTGAGCACCAGCTTCCATCATCTCTGAAAGAGAAACTACAGCCATTTTTTTTGTAAGTTCCGGGTTCGCCTCCACCCAACAGGGATAAATTAAATAGTGATTAAGAAATCAATATTTTTTATCACCCGAAACAGTCAGGTGTGCGGTTTTTAGTTTGCAATGATAATTCTAACAAACGATTGCTCACCGAAGTCCCAATAATGATGCTTCTCTAAAAATTTGTCTCACTCCAATCAAATTAAGAGGCAGTCTTAACAATTCCATAGCCAAACCAGATCTACCATTATTGATTAGAAAAGCCAAAAGAGGTCTGAGTGTCTTTGTGTTAATAAGTCCGCCTAAAGTTAAAAGTTCCCACAAGCAACGATGAAAGAAAGTGTATTGAATTATAAATTTCACTCTCAAAGTTGGATGCTTACGATAAAAAACTAATCCCATTTTTGATCTCTCTTTTTCAATTCGAATCAAATGAGGAATTTGATCAAGAGCTAATGCTGGATGCCAATGAAATCCAATAGCTCTTGGACATTTGATAAGTTTAACGCCCATATTTCTTAATCTTTCCCCTAATTCCAAATCTTCCCAACCATATAGTCGAAAAGATGTGTCAAAAAGGCCTGATTTTTCTAAAACCTTTTTATCAATAGCAACATTTCCAGTAGCAAAGTAGGCCCAGGACAAGTCTCGAAGTTTAAAAGGCTCAGAATTTGGATTATTAAAATTAGAAGTATTTATGACAGATCCATAGGTAAAACATTTTCTATTACCAAGTTTTTTCCAAGCTTTTAACAGAGCATCAACATGGCACATTAGAAAATATCTATCAACAACAAGATCACTGTCTATAAAAACAATTAGGTCTCCTCTTGACTTTTCAACTCCAAGATTTCTTCCTAAAGCTGGCCCTCCATGAGATTGTTCAAAAAGTCTAGAATGAGGATAAGTCTCAGCATTATTTCTCAACCAATCAACCGTCCCATCTGTTGATCCATCATCGACTATGACAATTTCAAAATTTTGAATTTCATTATTTAAAAATTGTTTTTCTAATGCATCTAGACACTTTTTTAGTATCGGAAGTCTGTTGTAGGTGGGTATAACAACGCTTACTAACATCTTTAATTAAAAAATAAAATCAAAAATATTGTCTTTAAACACTTTAAAATAAAGTATTTAAAAATTGATTATCTGATTTGAATAGGGGTTTATTAATCGGCAGCCCCACCGTTATTTGCAGTTCCAGTAACACCATTACCTGCTCCTTCTCCTCTGCCATCATTACGAAGCTTACGTTTCTTAAATTTCCTGGCATAAGCTCGATTTCTCTCTTGCTTCTCTTTCTTAAGATTTCGTCTTTTGGACATACTAGATTCCTACAATTTTTTTATATCTAACCAATTTACTAAACTGAGGGCAATATTTGGCCATCTTCCATTCGCAAAAGACGATCTGCTACATCCAATATTCTCGAATCATGAGTAACCATCAACACTGAGCAAGATTGTTCTGAAGCTAATTTTTTCAACAAATCAACTATTTCTCTACCAGTTGAACTATCCAATGCAGATGTGGGTTCATCCGCTAATAGTAATTTTGGTCTAGCCGCAAGAGCTCTGGCAATTGCAACTCGTTGTTTTTGCCCACCTGATAAGTCATGAGGCAGCTTAGATAAGTGGTCCTCTAATCCAACAGCTCTCAGCCACTCTCTTGCCTGAGCTCTACGAGCCTTGTATGAAAATCCATTTAAAAGGTCGGCTCCCATTTGAACATTTTGCTCAGCGGTAAGACATCTCAAAAGATTATGTCCCTGGAAAATCATTCCAATATTTTTTCTAAGATTCTGCCTAGTTTTCCTGCTCGCTCCAAAAAGTTGTTTACCAAACACTTTAAGGTCGCCATCTTGAACTTTACGAAGAGCTCCAATCAAAGTTAAAAGAGTAGTCTTTCCACATCCTGAGGGTCCTGTCAGTAAAACAACCTCACCAGGAGAAATTTCCATTGAGACAGACTGAAGGACATGCCTTCTCATTTCTCCATGACCATACCAATGATTCAAAGCAACAATTTTTAAAGTATTGTTGTTAATATTTTTCATGAATTATTTAAATTAAGCATTAGATTATTCATTAAAATATTTCAGCAGGATCAGCATCTGCCAATTTCTTCATGGCTGCTAATGCTGATCCCATACACATAAAAAGTATTAAGCAAAATATAATTGATGCTCTGCTAAAACTCATTTCAACAGGTAATTTAGTTGATGATCTAACTAAAGCATATAAAGCTTGACCTGAAACATAAGCAGGAATATATCCAATTATTGATAAGATTAATCCTTCTCTAGCCACTACTCCTAAAAGGCTTTTTAAATTATATCCCATAGCCATTAATGTTGCATATTCAGGCAAATGATCACTAACATCACTATAAAGAATTTGATAAACAATTACACAACCAACAATAAATCCCATTGCAGCACCTAATGTAAAAATAAATCCAATCGATGTACTACTTTTCCAATAATTCTTTTCAAAATCTATAAATGATTTTAAAGACATAACTTTAACGTCACTAGGTAAACTTAAATTCAATGAGCGAACCACCTTTTCAATATTAGAACCCTTCTTTAACCTTACTAAACCGATTTCAATACTTCCTTTGGGATTACCTGGAGATAGTTCTAAGTATGTCTCACTGCTTGTTATTAAATTCCCATCTGCACCAAAGGAAGGACCTAAACTAACTATTCCAGAAACTCTAACTCTTTTTCCTGCAACTTCAGTTTCAACTAAACGCCCTGCTTTAAACCATTTAGAGATTGGGCCAAACTCATCCCTAGAAAGATCATCAAATAAAACTCTTCCTTTATTTTTTAAAGTTTCTGCCTTCCTTTCAAAATCAGAATCAATTAATAATGGCTTACTTGGCTCAAAACCTAAAGCAAGAATAGATCTTGTGGATAAATTTTCAGGATTTCGCCAAAGGAGAAAATTCCAATTAACAGCGGTTGTTCCAGTAACGTCCTTATGGGCCATTGCTTGAATTAATCTTCTTCGAGGAAAACCACTCATACTTATTGAACTTTTTGAGCGAGGACTAATTAATACCAAATCTGCATCAAATAACTTATGAACAGTAACACTTGCGTCAAACAATCCATCTCTAAAACCTAGTTGCATAAACATCAAAATCCCAGCAAATGCTATTCCTGCAATAGCCACCAATATCCTTAAAGGTTGTCTTGTCAGCAAAAGCCAGGCAAGAGGTATTTTCCTTTTTTTAAAAAGATTATTTATTTCCACTAGGGCTGAAAACGAGCAATGACTTTCATTCCAGTTAAATGAGAAACTTTTTGAGCAGATGCATTATCAAGTTTGACTCTGACCTCGATAATTCTTGAGTCAGCATCGCCGGTTGGATCAGTTGCAAGCACTCTTCTTTGCCTGACTTGTGGGCTAATCAAACTAACTTGACCTCTTAAAGATCCATTAAAGCCTCCATTCTCACTAATTAAATCAACAGACTGACCCACTTGAACTCTGTCTATATCGGATTCATAGACTTCAATAAGAGCTTCCATTAATTGATTAGCGCCAACATTAATTACACCAGAAGAATTTGGCCTCTCTCCCTCACGAATCAAGATTTGAAGCACAATCCCATCAATTGGACTTTTTAATTGTGTTTGCTCTAAATCGACGTTTATTGCATCTATGGCAGATTGAAGCTTTGAAATTCTAGTCTCAGAAATGAACAAATCATCTTTCATCTTATCTAAAACAATCAACGCAACTGCGCCTTTATCTACCAGAGATTGATATCTATTGATTTCCCTATTTTTTATCCGGATTTCATTGATTAATATATTTAAATTTGCTTGTGCAGATTTCAAGTCAGCTTCAAGTTTCGGACGATTATCAAAAACAGCTAAGATTTGATCCTTAATAATAGAGTCACCCTCTCGAACTAATAATTTAGATAATCTTGGAGTGCCACCCTTTCCACTGGTTGGAGCTGCTAATTTTCTTATTTCTCCAAAAGGATTTAATTGACCTAATGCTGCCACACCTTCAATTCTATCAACGACTTCATTATTCATAAGAGTTTGATTTACTTCTAAATCTTTATTATTACATCCACTAATTAAAAGCATGCACAAGGGTGTTATACCAATAAAATAGAAAATTTTCAAAGATGCGTATTTAAACATAATTAACATTCAAAAAGAATTTTGTTAATGTATTCATCTGCCCAAGATGAACCGAAAAATTTAGTTAGAATAGCTCTGGTCTTATCATTAAGTTTTTGATTAGAGCAATATCTTTTTTGATAATTAAGTCTATTAATTGTATCTGACGAATCGATTACGTCTTCCTTGCCGCTAACCAATAAAGATAATAGTAGTGACAGATATTGGTCAATGAGTTTTAAAAATAATTTTTCTTCGAACAAATCAACAGGACGAATAAAGCAAACATATGGAGAGAAGATACATCCCCACTTAGGCAGCTTCCCAGGTTCGTTAAATTCAGGAATTTGTAATGATCTCATTTGAGACACAAGGTAATCAGGTAAGTTCTCCCCCACAGGTGACAAGTCAACAATGGCGGCAGAAATATTATTTGAATTAACTACCAAATCAGCGCCAAATATTGGAAGTTCAAAGCATGGATCAGGGAAAAAGACACAGTGAAGTATTTCCAATTTTTTGCCAAGCTTTGCGACCTCCAAATGAATTTTTCTAAATCCTTTTGCTTGATAAAACTCGTTACTGATAAATAATTCCTCCTTATTTAGATTGGCATAAATCCTTTTGGACTTAGAGTCAATATTTAGAGGTTGAACATCAGTCAACGAAATGATTTTGTTCTTGATAAGTTCGAAAGCTTCAAACAAAAGAGGATTCAATTTACTACGAGTGCAAAATACTGACTTCAAAACTAATAACTCAAACTAAAAGGGATGGATAAGAATCATAGAGAAGTTTTATTCAGAAATATTCTCAAACAATATTATATGATTATTAAGGAAAAAAGAAGGCCTGACAAGAGATTTTTTTATGCAAAGTAGAGTTAACTAAGGTGCAAGGGTTCAATGATTGAATTTAGAAAAAGAATAAAAAGAAAAAACAAGTAAACAAGGATAATTCAATTATAAATAAAAATTAGACATACAAAATAGATAACTATTAAAAAAATCTTTTATAATTTAAAAGATTTGAACAATCTCATTTAAAATCATAGATATTTTATGCATGGATTGAGATAGCATAAAGATTTAGCGTACTATAAGATATTAAGGATGAAAGTAAATCACTGGTCATTGCCTAATGGTGCTACCTGTGTCGTAGCTGATATAGAACAATCAACATTGACTTGTATTGACTTTTGGTGCAAGGGAGGAAGTCTTTATGAAAAGGAAGATGAAGAAGGAATGGCACATTTCTTAGAGCATATGATATTTAAAGGGAGTAAAAACCTTAAAGAAGGCGAATTCGATTTAAGAATTGAATCTCTTGGTGGAAGTAGTAATGCTGCGACTGGGTTGGACGATGTTCATTATCACGTTCTAGTACCACCAGAGAAGATAGAACAAGGACTAAATCTGATATTAGAATTATTATTATTTCCTAAAATTGAAAAAGCAGCATTTGAGGTGGAGAAAGAAGTAGTTTTAGAAGAAATCGCACAAAATATTGAGCAACCAGATGAAATTATTTATATGAAATTATTAAAGGGATGCTTAACGCCACATAGATACTCAAAACCAATACTGGGTGATAAAAAAACTGTAAAAAGTATAAATCCTAGACAAATGAAACAATTTCATAAAAATCATTATGTAGGTAGAAACTGTACACTTTCTATAGCAGGAGAATTACCAAACGAAATTATTTCAATCGTTAGCAATAGTAAACTTAATGAATTAAAAAAAATTACAAAGGAAACAAATATTTCTACAAAAACCACTTTTAATAGAGGCTACAAGAAAGAAACTATCCCTAGGCTTGAGGGAGGAAGAATACTGAAAGCCTGGAAACTTCCCCCTGCAAAAGAACAGATATTAATTTTAGGTGCAGAAATTGCTGCCACAATTTTATGCGAAGGTAAAAGTAGTATTATTGTTAAAAAGTTAAGAGAAGAAAAAAGAATTATAGAATCAATAGACATAGATTTACAAATTCTGGAAGAAGGTGGATTAATTCTTCTAGACATAAGTTGTCAAAATGAGAATCTTAAACTTGCCGAAAGTGAAGTTAATAGTATTCTTAAAAAATTAAACAGGTATTTAGTTGCTGATAAAGATTTAGAACGTGCTAAAAGATTAGTTGTAAATAATATTTATTTTGGTCTTGAGTTGAGCACTCAAATTGCCTCAACTTTAGGAAATCAAGCTCTATGGGGACGACACCAATCAGTATTAAAATCAATAGATGATATTTCATATTGGACAACTTCACGTTTAAATGAATTAATTTTTCCATTATTTAATCCAGAAAATGCATTTACATTTATTGCCGAACCTGAGAAATAAATATGAACATAATCCTAGACAAAATTAATAGCAAAAATATAATGTCCGCAAAACTATGGATAGAAAATGGTAGCAGAAATGATCCAAAAAATCAGAAGGGGATTCATCAAATTCTAAGCTCAACAATGCTAAGAGGTTGTGGGCCATACAACAATAATCAAATTGCTGAAATTGTAGAGGGTTCTGGTGCAAATTTAAACTGTGATACATTTGAAGATGGTCTTCTAATAAGTCTTAAATGTATCGAGAGTGATGCTTATAAACTTCTTCCTTTAATTGGTTGGATGATTACGAAACCTAAACTTCAGCAAGATCAGATTCAATTAGAAAAAGATTTAACGATAAAAGCAATTAAAAGACAAAAAGAAAGTACTTATCAATTAGCTTTTGATGGCTGGAGAAAGATGGTATACCGTGACGGACCATATGGACATGACCCACTAGGTTCAATCAATGATATAAATAAACTCAATAAAGAACATATATTGCCAATTGCAAGCTCATTAATTCATAGAAAAAAGAACTTAGTAATTTCAGGAAAGTTTCCTTTTAACGTAGAAAATTATATAAAAAATTCAATTGCTTTTAAGGGCATTAATGAAAATTATACAAATCAAAATAAAATATCAAAGATAAATAGTTTTACTAGAACTCAAATCCTAGATAACAAAAAAACTAGTATGTGTGCACGCTCATTAAATACAAATCAAGTTATTCTACTATTAGGCAAAGCAACAATAAGATATGATAATCAATCTGACATTTTACTTAGATTATTATCATGTTACCTAGGCTATGGAATGTCAAGTTTATTATTTAAGGTTCTCAGAGAAAAGCATGGAGTAGTATATGAAGCAGGAGTTTATCACCCTATTAGAGAGAGTCAAGCACCATTTATTGTGCACGCGTCTACAACTGAAGACAAGGCAATTCTAACTCTCCAGTTACTGAAAGAATGTTGGGAAAAAATTCTAAATAGTGAAATATCTCCAGAAGAATTAGATCTTGTAAAGATAAAATATCGAGGGCAAGTGGCCCATTCATTGCAAAGTGTTAGTCAAAGAGCTGAGCATAAAGCACATCTTTTAGGAATTGGTTTAACAAAAGATCACGATAAAGAAGTACTACTAAGCCTTGATAGTATTAGTAGTAAAGAAATCAAATATGCTGCAAATAAATATTTACAGGAACCAATGCTTAGCGTTTGTAGCAACAAAGAAGTTATACGGAAAATCAGTAAAGACTGGCAAGCGTAATTTGATTTTCAGTTACCATCATTTAAAATCTTAAGTCTTTCAGAAGGAATCAAGAAATTCCCCCTTCTAAATTTCACTTCTAATATATCTTTTGACCTTATACCAATAATTACGCCAACCTCATCAAGAGATACTAGATCTGGAGGTCTTAAAATTGAAATAGAATCTGCTGTCTTCAAATAGGGCAGAGGAACTTGTAAGGATACTTTTTCTCCAATTGAAAATTTCATTATAATTAAATGGCCCTAAATTATCTTATTGACATATCAAGCAATTTGTAAATAATTAATATATGAGATCTGCTCATTAAATTCATTGAAAAAATTTAGCAGCGGGTTAAAAGCAATAACAGGCGTAATGTTAATCATAATATTCGCAATGTTACCATCCTCTATAATTTTTCCTAAAGAGGACCTATCTCTCTCAATCATCCCACTTCATAGCAATTGGCAAATTCAAGGGCTTCTTTTAACTTCATTGCTTTGCGGACCTCAAATAGGAACAATTTCTGCAATTTCCTATCTGATTATAGGTTTATTCTATTTACCCGTTTTTCATGGAGGGGGGAGTGTTGGTTATATCTTAACTCATGAATTTGGTTACTTGTTAGGATTTATTCCTGCTGCTTGGACATCTGGTTTTTTAGCTAAAAAAAATTCAAAAGCTACTTTAATTAATTATTCACTTTATACAATACTATCATTATGCATTTTGCATTTTATAGGTATTATTTATCTAATTTTTGGTAAAATGTTTGGGAATTGGTCAGATAAATTATCCGATCTTATTTTGATAAATACTATTGTACCTTTCCCAACTCAATTATTACTATGCATATCAATTAGTCTATTATCAATATTACTAAAACCTATATTAATAGTAAGATGAATCAGTTAAAGAGTAGAAGAATGAAAATGATTATATACTCTTTTTTTATTGTTTTATTAGATCAAGTTAGTAAGTTTTTAATGTTAAGTATATTAGGCTTTGAAAGATCAAAAACTATTTTTCCTAATTTATTAAATTTCACACTAGTAAAAAACAAAGGCGCTGCATTTAGTCTTTTCAGCAATTCAACAAACATTCTTACTACCATAAGTATTCTAGCTACATTAATATTAATTGTTATTATATTAAAATTTCCACCAAAATCTTTTTGGAATTTTATTGGACTTACATATCTTTTGGGTGGGACTTTAGGCAATGGAATTGATAGATTATTCAAAGGCTATGTTCTAGATTTTTTCGAGTTAGTTCCAATTAATTTTCCTATTTTCAATGTAGCAGATATATCAATAAATATTGCTATATTATGTTTTATAATTGATATAATCAAAACTAAAGATAAATCAAGTCCAAAGTATTCAAAAAAAATATAATGATAGTTATCATATGAAAATCTATAATTCAAAAAAAATAATATTTTATATATTCATAGTATTCATTAGTTTGATCCTTGTAGGCTTGATCGGGGCAATAATTAGATTAATAAATATTCCTGCAATATTTATTACAGTTTTTATAATAGGTGGTTTAATTTATACAAAAAAAATAGATAGGTTAAAAAAAATGCTTCAACCTATTTTCAAAAATAAAAAGGAGGAAAAATTATTAGACCTTTCACTCATAAGCAAGAAAGAGGCTGCAGGTAAATCACTAGAGACAATTGATCAGTTAATCATGTTAATTAACGACAAAGTAAAGGCAAAGGCACTAATGGATGAAAAAAATAGAGTTTCATTAGAATTAGATAGAGGCGATATTATTTTAGTAGTTTTTGGAATCGGCTCAAGTGGCAAAACCTCATTAATAAGAGCTCTGCTAAAAAGAATAGTAGGTAAAGTTAGTCCTGAAATGGGCTCAACAAAAGCACAAGAGACCTATAGGCTCAAGCTCAAAGGTCTTAAAAGAGGAATTAAAATAATTGACACACCAGGGATACTAGAAGCAGGTGAAAGAGGAAGAGAAAGGGAAAAGAATGCGTTAATAGAAGCACGTAAATCTGATTTAATGTTAGTAGTAATAGAAAGTGATTTACGTTCTACCGAAACAAGAACAATTAGAGCTTTATCTAAATTAGGGAAAAGACTTTTACTAGTTCTGAATAAAATAGACTTAAGAGGAGAAAATGAGGAAAAAAGATTAATTGAAATTCTTAATTCTAGATGTTGTGATTTTATTGAATCAAAAGATATTATTTGTACATCAGCATCACCTCAGACAATTGCAATCCCTGGAGAAAAACCTTATCAGCCAGAGCCTGAAGTCAATAGTTTAATTAGAAGACTAGCAAATATATTACATGAAGAAGGTGAAGAGTTGATAGCAGATAATATATTACTTCAATGCAGTAATCTTGGTAAAGAAGGGAAAAGGTTATTAGTTAAGCAGAGAAGTCAATCAGCTAAAAAATGTATTGATAAGTATGGTTGGCTTAGTAGCGGAGTATTAATATTAACACCGTTACCATTTATAGATATGATCGCTGCTGCTGCGGTGAATGCACAAATGGTTATTGAAATTGCAAAAATTTATGGTGTTGAAATCACAAAAGAAAAAGCAAAAAACTTAGCATTTTCGGTCGGTAAAATACTTGCAACTATGGGTTTAGTTAAAGGGGGAGTTTCTCTAATAAGCTCCACATTAAGTTTATCACTTCCAACATTAGTTGTTAGTAAAGTGATTCAAGGAGTAAGTGTATCTTGGCTTACAAGAGTTGCTGGAGCAAGTTTTATAACTTATTTCCAGCAAGACCAAAACTGGGGAGATGGTGGGATCCAAGAAGTTGTTGAATATCATTACAACTTAAACAAAAGAGATGAGTATTTCAAAAGTTTTATTCGCAGGGCTTATGAGAGAGTTATTGATCCTTTAGTTGAAAAAAAATTCAAAAAACTACCACCGAGATCAAGGCCTCCGAGGGGGGAGGACTCATTGGACCTCTAAAGTCTAAAGCAAAAACGATTGCCAAATAAATCAGGCCAATCAAAATTGATATAAATGCTGTTGTTAAAGCTAAAATATTTTTTTTATTAAAAAAATCATTATTCATTTTAAAATCAAATAATTGAATGATTAATAAGATTAGCTAAAAGTTTTAAATCATCAAATTTAGTATTAGGGTTACCCATAACAGCCTTTAAATAATATGTATCCTCGTACATTGGCCTAGAGAGCATAAACTTATTAGCCAACAAAGCGTTTCTAGTTTTTATAGACCATTCGGAAGCTTGAGAAGAACTATGATTTAACGGTGTTAATGCCAACAGATGTAGAGGTCCTGATATTATTTTAAATTTTGACGAATCAATTAATGATTCTAAATAACATCTTTTTTTAATAGACTCCAAAAGTATTTTATCAATACCATCTTCGCCCAATTGTCTTAAACCAATCCACAATTTCAATGACTCGGCGGATCTAGTTCCTTGAATTCCAAGTTCTCCTCCATGAAAGTCATTACCGATACTTGGTTCGGCATAAGGTAGTCCAGTTGAAAATGTAGAAGCAAGATGGTTTTTATTAGCAACAAGTAACAAAGAAGAAGTTTTTGTGATTCCCAATAATTTTTGTGGGTTAACGGTTAAGGAGTCAGCGGAACCTAACCCATTAACAATTTCTGAGGTAATTGGTGATAGACCAAAAATTCCACCTATTGCGGCATCAACATGAAGCCAAACTTTCTCTTTTTGACAAAATTGAGCAATTTCAGACAGTGGATCAATAGCTCCTCTAACAGTACTTCCTGCTGTGGCGACTACAGCGAAGCATTTCTTCCCTTCAGATTTGATTTTATTTAAACTTGAACGTAAACAAGAAATTTTTAATTCACCATTTTCATCTGTAGGAATTTTTTGTAGAGATTCCTTTTTTAAACCCATAATCTTTAGAGCTTTCAAGAATGAAACATGACAATCATCACTAGCAAAAAAGACAGCACTAGGATCGCTTTCTAAACCAGCAATATTTCTTGCCATTACTAAAGCCATTAAATTACTTAAACTTCCTCCGCTAGCTGCCACACCTCCAGACGAATTACCCAAACCCAATCTCTGACAAAACCATTTGCAAAGGTTTCTTTCCAAGGATGACAAGCTGGGCGATAATTCTTCTGCCAAAAGATTATTGTTTAAACCTGCACAAATCAGTTCTCCTACTATTGAAGCTGATAAAGGGGGTGGGTCCAAATGAGCAAGCGATCCTGGATGGGATGGTCGATAGGAACCATTCATTATCAATTTAAGTTCGCTCAACAAAACATTATTAGAGACGCCTTCTCTCCCTGGAAAAACATCAGGTAATTCAACGGAGTCAGGCATTGGAGCTTGACTACCCGATTCAGCAAACCAATCACAAAGATTACTTGAGGCTTGTGCAAGTAAAGAATGCAATTCTCTATCTAAATTGTGAGGAGATGCGAAAGGGTCCAAAGAAAATGAGTCTCTATTAGTGGTATTGGATGATCAAGTTCAAACAAAAAAAATGATTAATCTGTAGATAAACATTTTATTTGATAATTCTCCAAAGACCTAAAAAATTGTCAAAACCAATCGCTCTGAGTCAGGAAGAAAAAATAAAGTGGATGACAAGATTGCTCATCAAAGCAAACCTTGTAGGAGAGAGAGGTGAAGTCCCTATTGCTGCAGTAATTCTCGACAAAAGAGGAAGATGTATTGGCTATGGGGGAAATAGAAGGGAAACAATGAAAGATCCTTTAGGTCATGCTGAGTTAGTAGCCCTCCGACAAGCCACTTGGATAAATAGTGATTGGAGATTTAATGACTGTACATTGATAGTAAATCTAGAGCCATGTCCAATGTGCGCAGGCGCTTTAATACAAGCAAGGATGGGGAAGATAATCTATGGATCGGAAGACCCAAAAAGAGGTGCACTAGGTGGAACTATAAATCTCGCGGAACATAAAAGTGCCCATCACAAAATGATTATCGAGAAAGGTCTAATGGAAGAAGAATCAAGAAAGATTATCGTGGATTGGTTCAAAGAAAAAAGAATTTACCAAAGAAAATATATTATCTAAACTTAGGTAGTTCAGTTTCGAAAATGTTTAATATTCTATCTACATTTGTAGAAGTCGAGTTGTATCCCATTAATCCTATTCTCCATACTTTTCCAGCCAGATCACCAAGACCACCTCCTATCTCGATACCAAATTTACTTAGTAAATGATTAGTAAAAGCCTTACCATCAATACCATTAGGTATTTTAACAGTAGTAAGAGTAGGTAGGCGCAATTCTTCTTCAACATGTAACTCTAAGCCAATATTTTCCAAAGAATTCCAAAGCGATTTTGCATTCTTTCTGTGTCTATCCCATGAAACCTCCAATCCTTCTTTAGCCAACAATCTAAGCGCTTCTCGAATACCAAAGTTCATGTTTACTGGAGCAGTGTGATGATATACACGATCACTACCCCAATATTTATTAAGTAAAGATACATCTAAATACCAGTTGGGAACCTTATCTTTTCTGTTGCTCATTTTATTTTCAGCCCTTTCATTCATTGAAAAAGGTCCTAATCCTGGCGGGCAACTTAGTCCTTTTTGACTACAACTGTAAGCCAGATCAATTTTCCATTTATCCAAATAAAGAGGAACGCCTCCCAAAGAAGTTACAGTATCTACAAGAAGTAAACAATTATATTTTCTGCATAAATCACCAATTCCATCCATGGGTTGACAAACACCTGTTGAAGTTTCGGCATGAACAATTGCTAAAACAGCTGGATTATGTTTTTTCAGTGCATCTTCTATTTCATCAAGTGAAAAAGCATTACCCCAATCTTTGTGAATGGTTTCTACATTTGCCTTATATCTGCCTGCCATATCAGCAAGACGATGGCCAAAATATCCTTTTATGGCTACTAAAACCGTATCCTCTGGCTCGACGACATTTGCCAATGTTGCCTCCATCGCGGCGCTTCCTGTCCCACTCATAGGGAGTGTTAATCGATTACTGGTTTGCCACGCATATCTAAGTAACTCTTGTACCTCACTCATCAAGGCCACATAAAAAGGGTCTAAATGACCAATTGGTGGCTGAGAGAGCGCTTTCAAAACAGCAGGATCTGCATTTGATGGGCCTGGCCCAAGCAATAACCTTTCAGGGGAAACAGTTGGACCAAAATCTTTACGATGTTGATTATCAACAGAAGGAAGAATTTGAGTGGCCAAGAAAACAGATCGGTTTATATATCTTTGAGCCTAAAAGGCGATAGGCAAAGTCGGGGTGTTTTTTTTAGGGATTGCAATAGGAATTTGCTAGATATGCCCTAGAAGCCAAAAAATAATCATATTTTTCTGTTAAAAATCTGAAAAAAGTGCTTCTTAATACAAAAAGAGATGCAATCACTTATTACGTTCATAATTGATTAACTATGTTGTAAATCAAATTCATCATGAGCAAGACCTCTCAAGATGTTCTTCGTCAAATTAAGGATGAGGGCATTGAGCTAATAGATCTAAAATTCACTGACTTACATGGCAAGTGGCAACATTTAACCGTAGCTTCAGATCTTATTGAAGAGAGCACTTTCTCAGAAGGTCTTGCTTTTGATGGTTCTTCTATTCGCGGATGGAAAGCCATAAACGAATCAGATATGGCAATGGTTCCAGATCCATCAACAAGCTGGATAGACCCTTTCTACTATCACAAAACTCTTAGCTTAATTTGTTCAATTCAGGAGCCAAGAAGTGGAGAACCATATTCCAGATGTCCAAGAGCTTTGGCACAAAAAGCATTGGATTATTTAGGAAGCACAAGTGTCGCAGATGCTGCATTCTTTGGTCCTGAACCAGAATTTTTTATTTTTGATGACGTTAGATATAACTCAGGGGAAGGTGGAAGTTTTTATAGCGTAGACACCATTGAGGCTCCCTGGAACACAGGTAGAGTTGAGGAGGGTGGAAACCTTGGATACAAGATTCAACTTAAAGAAGGATATTTCCCTGTCTCTCCAAATGACACCGCTCAAGACATGAGGTCTGAAATGCTTCTTTTGATGGGTGAACTAGGAATACCAATTGAAAAACATCACCATGAAGTAGCAGGAGCTGGGCAGCATGAACTGGGGATGAAGTTTGCACCCTTAATCAACGCTGCAGACAATGTGATGATTTACAAATATGTTGTCAGAAACGTAGCCAAGAAATATGGCAAGACCGCAACTTTTATGCCTAAGCCAGTTTTCAATGACAATGGAACAGGAATGCATGTACATCAAAGTTTATGGAAAAGTGGTCAGCCTTTATTCTTCGGAGAAGGTACTTATGCCAATTTATCTCAAACAGCTAAATGGTACATAGGAGGGATCCTGAAACATGCGCCTTCATTCCTTGCATTTACAAACCCAACTACCAACAGTTACAAAAGATTAGTTCCTGGTTTTGAAGCACCTGTTAATTTAGTTTATTCACAGGGCAATAGATCAGCGGCTGTCAGAATTCCTTTGACTGGGCCAAGTCCAAAAGCAAAGAGACTTGAATTCCGATCAGGTGATGCATTAGCCAACCCTTACATTGCTTTCTCTGCAATGATGATGGCAGGTATTGATGGGATCAAAAATCAAATTGATCCTGGTGATGGAGTTGATGTTGACCTTTTCGAACTTCCCTCAGAGGAATTATCAAAAATAGATACTGTTCCATCCTCTTTGAATGATGCATTGGAGGCATTGAAAAGTGACAACAAATATTTAACTGAGGGAGGAGTATTTACTAACGATTTCATTGACAACTGGATAGATCTTAAATACGAAGAAGTTCAACAGTTAAGGCAAAGACCTCACCCTCATGAATTCACTATGTACTACGACGCCTAAAAAAAATTCTTAAGTCTAAAATTAAAGCTAAAGCAATAAAGGATAAAGCAAAAATTTTTGCATTGTCCTTAATTGTTTTAGTTAACTGGTCACTAATTAATCGAATCTGTTAGATAATAAAAAAAATTAATCAACGGTTTATGGCAACGCCAAGCCTAAAAAAAATTGCTTATCACACTCTTCAACAGGGTAAAACACTGGCTGGCTTAGCTCATAAAGAGTTGAGTACTAAATTAATGGAAGTTTTTGCACCAGAAGCTGTACCCGATAATTTTCCAATCGATCCAGAGTTAATTAAAGAAGTTAGAAAATCGATGGAACGACTTGAAAAAGTTGATTGGCAGGACGCAGAGGCAGGCATTTATCCGAAATCTCAACTTTTCGAAGCACCTTGGTTGGAATGGGCAAAAAAATATCCTTTAATTTGGCTTGATATGCCCAAAACCTGGGAAAGACGTAAAAAGAATAAAACGAGAGAAATTCCGCGAAATGTTAAAGAGGAAGATTACCCAAGTTACTATTTACAAAATTTTCATCATCAAACAGATGGATATTTAAGTGATCATTCCGCTGAAATTTACGACTTACAAGTCGAGATACTTTTTAACGGAACAGCTGATGCTATGCGAAGAAGAATTTTATCTCCCTTAAAAAGTGGTCTAAAAAAATATTTATCTGAAAGCTCAAAAAAAGTAAAAGTTTTAGATATTGCGACTGGTACAGGAAGAACTCTCCAGCAAATACAAAGTGCTTTACCTGAAGTAGAACTCTATGGCCTGGACTTATCAGGTTCATACCTAAAACAGGCTAGTAAATATCTAAGTTCGAGAAGTGGTGATCTCGTCCAACTCACAAAAGGAAATGCAGAAAATATGCCTTTCTCATCAAACAGTTTTCAAGCATTGACTTGTGTTTTCCTTTTTCATGAGCTTCCTAGAGATGCACGACAGAATGTTTTAGATGAATGCTTTAGGTTGTTAGAGCCTGGAGGTACTATTGTTCTTGCTGACTCCATACAGATAGAGGATTCTCCAAAATTCACTTCAATTATGGAAAACTTTCATAAAATATTTCACGAACCTTATTACAGGGATTACATTATAGACGATATAAATTTAAGATTAAATGAAAGTGGGTTTTCATCAATAACTTCTGAATCACATTTCATGACTAAAGTATGGAAAGCGAATAAACCAATTTAATTTTATAAAAAGTATCTAAAAACACCTTAAAACTTGTTAGTATTATGGTCAAAAAAAATAAATGCATCTGGTCAGAAAAAGCCAAATCTTTAGCTAAAGATCTTCACAAGGAAATTAGTATCGACAATTATAATTGGCATGAACTCAGGGGAAATAAAAGAAGGAGAAGTGCTGAGTTGATTATTTCTGCAATATCACAATTAGTTAATGATGGAGACGAAATAGAAATAGAAAACCTACTCAATCAAGCAATCTTATGGATAAAAGAAGAGGTAAGGGATACAGGGTGTAAAAACCACTAAAGCATTACTTTTTTAGTGATAGTTGCAATCTATTTCCTTTGTTACTCCATCTAACATCATCAAAACATTTATGAATTAAATATATTCCTCTTCCACTATTTGCATCAATTTCTTGAGGCAAAGAACTTAGCCTTTTGTTTTTAACTATTCCAATTCCCTCATCTTGAATTTGCCATACAAACCATTTGGGAGTGAGGATTCTTCTAACTCGAACTACTTTATTAGGATTTGATAAGTTTCCATGAACAACAGCGTTAACAAGAGCCTCATGCAAACCCAATTCAACTTTTTGTGCAGTTTCTTTGCATATTACAGGCTCTAAAAGAGTCTCAACAAATGATGCTAGTTGCAATGTAGAGGGTTGAATAAATACAGCCCAGTTTTTAGAAGGCTCCACAATTAATTAAAACATCCTTAGTAAATTAATTTTCTGAACAAAGAATTAGTATATAAATAAAATTCATAAATTAAATTTAGGTCATAAATAGTATTCAGTGATAAAAAATTAAACATTCATAATTAAATGGTTAGGTTTTATCTTTTAATGCTTGATGATTTAGCAAGGCATCCATCAATCGAACTCCTCTAAGCTGGTTAACTAATGGCATATGACCATTTGGTGCTTCAATAGACCAATTAAATGCTTTGGGATATCTAGTCCAAACTCCATCTTTTTTCCATCCTATTCGAGGCCAAAGTTTGTCATATCTTCCCCCTACGGAATCTAGTATTTTTGCTTGAACTGTAAAACCAAATTTCCCTCTAGAATAGACAACCCACAATTTATTCAAAGTTGATAAATCAATAGTAGGTATTAAGTCAACCTCAGAAAAATAAACATATCCTCTTTTTACGGCCTTTTCTCCTGCAAGCTCTCTAAGTTTCGAGCTTGTAAAACGGTCAGCATCCTCAAAACTTTCATTTAATAAATATTGCTGTAAAGGCGAATAATCAAACCCAACTTCTGAAGATGCTGTGAACCAAGAAAAGTCTTCGCAATTAAGAATATTTTTTATAAAATTTCCATCGGTTTTATGAATTAGTTGCAAAATAAAACCAGCAACCCAGTCACAGGAACAGGGATCAAATCTAGACATTAAAGACGATCCTAAGGAAAGAAGCTCCTCAACTCGTTCTTCTAAAACACTCAACGAGCCAAGCTGCTTCCTTTCTGAAGCCATTCTGAGAGACTCCAAGAACTCCTCTATGCTTTCTTTATTTGGATTTGATTTTTCTTCAGTCATAATCTACTGCCGGCCTAAAATGACCTAAGCACTAATACTATGTCAGAGAAACCTACCAATTCAGGCTATCCCGTAACGGATTTTCGGAATTTAACCAGCCCAATAGTTGATGTAAGAAGCCCTAGCGAATTTTCTCAAGGTCATTGGCCAGGCGCTATCAATATTCCTTTGTTTTCAGACTTGGAAAGAGAAACGATAGGGAAAAGCTATAAAAGAGAGAGTCGCTTAAAAGCAGTCCTTATGGGTTTAAAAGTGACACTCCCAAGTACTTCGAAGCTACTTGAGAAAATGATAAAAACAATTACAGAAAAAAAGGGGGGGGATAAATCATTAAGAATTTATTGCTGGAGAGGTGGAATGAGATCTGGTGCTTTTGCATGGCTTGCAAGAACAATCGGAATTAAGACCTATTTATTAGAAGGTGGATATAAAAGTTATAGGAAATGGGTTTTAAATCAGTTTGAGGCTGATTTACCCATAAGACTAATAGGAGGTAAAACAGGCACAAGAAAAACAGATTTACTCAATTACATCAATAAAGAAGATATATATGTCATTGACCTAGAAGGAATTGCCAATCATAGAGGAAGTAGTTTTGGTTCATTAGGCATGAAGAAGCAACCTACAACTCAACAATTTGAAAACATCCTCGCAGAGTCTCTTGATGAATTTCACAAAAACAATAAAGCTATTGAGATATGGATAGAGGCTGAAAGTTCTAATTTAGGGAAATGTCGCATACCAAATATGTTGTATTTAAAAATGAAGAAAGCACCAATTCTTGAAATAATAAAAACTAAGAATGAGCGTATAGAAAATTTAGTGAATCTTTATAGTCAAAACTCTCAAAATGAATTAGAAGAAGCGGTAGAGAGAATACAAAAAAGATTAGGTCCACAAAGGACAAAAGAAGCACTACTTGCGATCAGGCAAAAAGAATGGCAAAAAGCCTGTGAAGCGATGCTGGATTATTACGATAAATGCTATGAATACGAACTTAAAAAAACAAAAAATATAGACTCTATTGATCTTAGCGGCCTAAGTCTAAAATCGTCTTTAACTAAAATCTTAAAGAAGAACCTCAATCCCTTATAGTTACATACAAGAGGATATCTATCACTAGAATCTAAAGGAGAGATGAAAGGGATCCAGGAGACTGTTTCAATTCAATTTGTCAAAGGAGAAATCGAAAAAGGTCATCCTGAAATACGTATGTTTAGAGACTTCGATGGCAAAAAAGGTAAAGCGGTGTATAAATTTTTCACCCCTAAAACAATCACACTAGAAAACTTCAAATCGATAAAAAAAATGTATTTAATCGATAAAGAAGGTGAGCTTCTAACAAAAAAAATTGATTTGTATATTTCAGAAAATTATATTAAAGAAGTAACGTCAACATATTGCTGGAATTCAGAAAAAGAATTTGAAAGGTTCATGCGTTTTTCTATAAGATATGCAAAATCATTGACTAATAATTAAACTCCAAAATTGAAACTCACTAACTTACTATCTTTTACATCTTTAATCATTTCGTTATTAATTTTATGGAGCTTAAAAGAAATAATTATACTATTTTTTGCTTCGATAGTTATAGCAATGGCGCTATGCACTATTACTGGCAAAATTCGTGAGGTTTTTCATATCCCAAGATGGCTTTCTTTAGGAATAACAATAATAACTATAATATTAATATCAAGTATTTTAATAGTTTTAATAATACCTCAGTTCATCAGTGAATTTCAGGAGCTAATAAATCAGATACCATCAGCAGCAAGCAAGCTATGGGAGCTTATGATAAATTCATTTTTTAATTTTGCAGAAATCATATATAAAGATAGTATTCCAAATCTAACTGACAGGACATTATTATCTAATCAGCTTAGTATTATCCCAGACAGTGCAACCCTTGCCAGTGGTGTAACAGATAGCATTACAAAGTTAATAAATTTAGTAAGTAATGTTGGCATAGGAATTATTCAACTATTATTCATAATCTCTGTTGGATTAATGATAGCTTTACAGCCAAATTCATATAGAGAAGTTGCCATATTGTTAGTCCCTTCATTTTACAGAAGGAGAGCAAGAACAATTTTATCGACATGTGGTAATGCCTTAAGTAGTTGGATGGCTGGTGTTGTACTTAGCTCAATCTGTGTAGCGATTCTTGCTTCTATTGGACTATATTTATTGGGAATAAAATTAGTAATTGCTAATGCTTTAATCGCAGGTATTTTAAATGTTATCCCAAATGTAGGGCCAACAATTAGTACAATTTTCCCTCTTTCTGTTGCTTTACTAGATACACCATGGAAATCACTTGCTGTTTTAGGTCTATACATCGTAATTCAAAATATTGAAAGCTATGTAATAACACCCTCAATAATGCACAAACAAGTTAAGTTACTTCCTGGACTAACAATTACCGCGCAATTTATATTTACTATCATTTTTGGACCAATAGGCTTATTATTAGCAATTCCAATGGCTGTGGTAATCCAAGTATTTGTGAAAGAAGTTATTGTTAATGACATTTTAGAAAGAAATTATTCTTCTAACTAAGCCTAAAAAAGGTTAGAAACGATTGTTATGCTTCCCAAGGATCAGTCCATAAAGAAATGTCTTTTGCTGAAGTTTCAGATACATTTCTTTTCTTCAAATCCATCCATTCACACCACATTGAGTTCAAAAGCCATGCCTGAGATTGACTTTTAGGGCCCTCGTCAATCAATCTGATTTGATATGGTTTTAAATCTTTCCACTGCTTATACTGATTTTTCCAAGTTTCTTCAGTCATTAGCTTGATTGATTACCTTGTTTGTATATTGTTAGTAGTTCTTTTTTTTTGCAAGCCCAAATATATAATGTTAATTATATAAAATTTAAAATTAATCAATTAATCCTCTAAGAAATAATTCAAAATAAAAATTGTTAACTAGTTAATTTTATTAATCATCAAATTCAGGTTTGGGTTTCTTTTTAACTTTACCTGAAAGCAATTGATGTAAAGCATCTAAGGAATTATATACCTCTTTAAGCTCTGACAACTCAGGCAACAAGCCGTATTGACCAAGCATTTGATCCAAGTCTCTAAGTTCCTGCCTGATATAACGCAAATGAGAACTAACTTCCTCTCTCTTACTAGTAGACATTATAAAATAGATTAAATTGCTTCAATAATTTGATTTTAGCTTAAAATAAGTATGATAAGCATCTGGAATTTTACAAAGTTTATAAAGTTCGACTAAATCAAAATTTTTCAAACACACTTAATTATTTATAAAATATTGATTATGAAATTTTTACCAGAATCAACTTCTCTATATGCGAGCCCGCTTAATTCAAAACACTATTAAGAAAGAGTAATTCCTATTTTGTAAAAAAATAAGAACTATACTGGGCTATTAGTAATAGATGGTTAAGAATATATATATGGATCATAAAAAAAGAAAAGAACTCAATCTCAGAATAGGCAATTTAATAATTGCAATATTCCTAGCTATTGTACCCACTGCAATAACTTATGGAACTCTGAGCATTCATGGTCTTAATATTTGTAGAACCCTGAGCTCAAAAGTTACAAGTACTAGAGAAATCAAAGAAAATTGTTATGAAGCTTCATGGGAAACCACAAAAAGTTATATATTTTTAATTGGCTTTTTTATTACTTTACCTACTTGGATGTGGTTTTACTTGTCAATGAAAAAGAGAGAAAATAGTTTAAAATAATAAGCATTGGCTTAAGATGACAAGAAACTAGAGAAAGGAAATTCGAAAAATTTATCTTGCTTTGATTTTTTTATAGTATTTTTTGCATTATCAGGTCTTTTACTCTGAATAGAACTCTTCTTGGATGGACTTCCCACAGGATTTGTTTTATTGATAAAAATTTCATTTATCAAATAATCAGCTGAGAATTTTCCAGGGCCTAAACAAATTATTGAAATAGCTGAAGAGAAATATAAAGCGAGAAGTTCTAAAAGATAAATATTAAAACCTGAAGTAACTAAAGCATGGTAGATGGCCACACTCATTGTACCTAAAATCGCGGAAGCCCCTAGTCTTGTACCAAGGCCGATAATTAATGACCAACTACCTACTATCTCGGAGGCAGCAGCCACATAGGATAGAGTAATTGGGAAAGGCAAATGAAGAGGACGAACGAAAGCGTCAGCAAAATTGTTTATATCATTTAATTTTTCAAATCCATGGTGGATGAGCAGCGCACCAGTAAAAACTCTTAAAACAAGGATTGCTAAATCCTTAAATATAGTTTTATAGATGATGGAACTAAGCAACTTGAACCAAATTCACTTGAAAGAACTTTAGTTGCAGAAGCATGCAAGCGTGGACGAAAGTCACCTCAGGGAGGACGATAAGTATTAATACTTACCAAGCGGCCAGTGTATTTCTGGTTAAAACCCTAGAAATTTGAGAACCAATGTACTGGTTAATTTAAGATCCTAATTTTTGAAGAAGTTTTCATCAAGAAATTGTTCTATTAAAAGTTCAAAATCACTCAATTATAGAGTCTATGATTACTTTAAAACGTATTAATACTCACAACAAGATCTTCACTGGGGTATTAAAATTTTGAAAATTTTTACAAGTACTCGTGAGCACGTCCCTTCTTGCGGCTACAGCATCCATAGGAATCATTATAATTGCAATACCAGCTTTGATTGCTTCGCTTAGCTAAATTTATCGCATAAAAATTAAATCAAATCAAATTTTAATTCATTTAACCGAAATTCCATTTCCTGCTACCCAAGCACTTGTCCAACAATGCTGAAAGTTGAAACCACCCGTAATACCATCAATATTTAATACCTCGCCTGCAAAAAATAAACCCTTACAAATCTTACTTTCCATGGTTTTAAAATTAATTTCATCAAGAGATACTCCACCAGCTGTTACGAATTCTTCTCCATAAGGGCCACGACTATTTATTAAATAACTATTCATTGTTAAACATTTTACTATCGAATATATTTGGCTTTTAGATAAATCCGCCCATTTTAATTTACTATCAAGGTTTAAGGTTAAGAGAAGTGCTCTCCATAAGCCTCTTGGCAAATTATGAAAGGGTTTATTATTTATTACCACCTTCTTACCATTTTCTAATTTATACAAATCAAGTTTTTCCCTAACCTCATTTTCACTCATACATAGCCAATTGATTCTTAGTTCACCCTTATATTTATTTGAATATAAATTTCTAGCACTAAATGCAGAGAGGCGTAAAACAACAGGGCCACTAAAGCCTTTATGAGTAATCAGGATAGAACCTGTTTCAGCAAACTTTTTTTTGTTAACGGTAAGTTCAGCATGAACATTTAAAGTAATGCCTGAACAAGAAGTTAATGATTTTTCAGAAGTTGATAATGAAAAAAGAGATGGCACAGGCTGAACAATTGAGTGACCAAGACTTATAGCTAGTCTGCGCCCACTGGGATGGCTCCCAGTGCAAATTAAAATATTTTTAGCTTCAAAGTAATTATTACCATTAACTAATAAATTAAAACAATTTTTTTTTTTTGTTATTTTCTTTACATGAGAATTAGTAAATATCTTTACACCAGATTTTTTTGCAACAGCTGTTAAACATTTTATTACGTCTTCAGAAGAATCAGAACGAGGAAATACACGTCCATCCTTCTCTATCTTAAGACTAAGTCCTTTTTTTTGAAACCAATCAAAAGCTTCGACTGTAGAAAATCTATTAAACAAGCCTATTAGTTGTTTTTCTCCTCTAGGGTAATTATTTACCAAATTAGAAATATCCCAACAGGAGTTCGTTAAATTACATCTACCGCCACCACTAATTCTAACTTTCTCAAGAACCTTTGAGGTGCCTTCTAGTACAACAACAGAACCAAGTCCTTTATTAATGGCTGTAATTGCTCCCATAAAGCCAGAAGCACCACCACCAATAATGACAAGATTTGACGAGACCAAACGGTAGACTCCAGTAAATTATAGTTTAAATAAATAATATACATTTTATTTAAATCAAACTTTTATTCAATAAATAAAAGATAGATTTAAATAAAATCATAAAATAAGTTGACTTCATTTAAATTAAACAGCAGATTTTACCGACAAACACATTGTCTTGATACGCAGTTGAAATCTTAATTCAGTTCTTTTTTGTTGTATCTTTTCAAAAAATAAAAAAATATGGCTGGTCCTAAAAGAGATGAGGCAAAATCTATTCTCTCGTATGTACGACAAGAGCTTAGATACATGGATGAAGATCTAAGGAACGATGGTCTACTTCCCGAGTTGTCATCACTTAGATCAGTATACGAGCAACTTTCAACTTTACTGGAGCTTTCAGATGGCAGGAGAAAAAAGAAAGAGAAGCCTGAATTTCCTGAAGACAAAAAACTTTAAAAAGCCAAAAAACTAATAAATCAAGAAATCCATTGTTTGAAGAATAAAAACTTAAAAAATATATTCACCTTTTTTTGTTTTTTCATATGAGTGGGCCGCAGTAGTCTATTCTGATAATGAAGTTAACTAACAATAAAGCCCAAACAAAAAAATACCTATTTTTTGAAGAACTAATGCCAAAAAAACATACAAACTCTAGTAGTGAATCTAATCTTCTAAGCCCTATGAGTGGGATTACTTTTTGGGAAAAAGGAGAGATGGCATTTACAGCGCTAAGAAGAATTAATGAACATAAAGCTAATAATGAACTCGAAAAAGCCCAAATAATGATAGATGAATGGATTTTATAAAAAATAATAAGTAAAGAATAAATCAAATATTTTGGTATAAATAAATTTAATTACCCTTCATAAGAAAAAGGATTGGCTTTCTTCCCTAAAGAATGCTCATGAGATGATAATCATAATTTCAAGTAAAAGGAGAAAGAATCAAACAAAGGTATTAGGTATATCAATTGAGGAAAACTTGATTGCCATTAATTAATTTGATATTATAAATTGTAATGATTTCATAGAAAAAACTTTTTAAGCCAAAAAAATAATAAAAATAGATCATCTTTCAACCATAGGGATTTTTATAAATTGATATCAGACAAAGATTTAATTATATGACCAAAGAGAAAACTATAATCAATAGTTATTTCGAGAGTTTCAGCAGTTCATTATGTTTAAAAAAATAATAAAAATTATTTAAAATTATTGATAAAATTTGGCCGATTTAAAAAAGAAATGAAAACAGGAAGGTACTTTAAAGAATGCAGAGATCAACAAAAATCACACATAAATCAAATCAATGGATTAGAAAGTAATCATATTAGTTCTTCTAAGGATCACCCAAAAAGTTTTTTTTATAAGAAATCTTAAATATAAACATGACAACAACAACTCGCCCAAAATCAAACTCATCTAATCTCCTTGAAGAAGCATTAAATCAGCCTCCCATTGGAGAAACAGCTAATTTCGCATGGAATGCAACTCCACTAGGAATTGCAGCGATTTACAAAGGAATTTCCCCTTCAAAACCTCCATATGAGCAAGCAATTAAAGAAGGGGAGGAATTATCTATGGATTTAAGTCGTGAAGAGCGAGAATTTCATCTCACCCAAAAAGGACTTGCACTTATTTTCTATTCTTAGAAGTAAACCAAAAAATTTATCAAATCATAGCTAAAAATATTGTATTCAAAATTTTAGTTATCTTCTACTGATGAGTCTATGACCCATTCTTCAGGCAATCCAAGCAGAACAAGAGCTTTATCCTCCCAATCTGTATCTATTGACCAATCGTAAGGGACTTCAAAAGACAACTTTATCTCATTTTTATTTTTGATATATGTTTTACTTTTAGGGAAAGCTTTGTTAGCAATATTATTTTCATATCTATATAAATCGTCTGGATTAACGTATTCAACATAACCTAAGCCTTTTATATTCTCTTCAAAATTGAGTTTCAGTCTTACATTAAAGCAATGAGCCTCATCCCAGTCAGAATAGTGGGAGAAATATTTATCCCAAGAATTTGTCATTCAATAAATAAAGACTACGAACTAGAATACTAGATAAAAACAGATCTGCAGCAGAAATAAAAAAGAGAACTATTAAATATATAAAGAACTTGAATTAGTCAAAATAGATATAAACAAATTTGAAACTTTTTTAATTGGTGAAGGTGAGAAAATTAAAATCATTGAGTACCCAAGTACCTAAAGTAAGCAGACCAAATCCAGCAATGAACATCATCAATGCAACAACCTTGTAGCGAGTAGCCTCGGAACCTCGTCTTAACAAAAAGGTCTCAGCAGCAAAAGAAGTGGTTTGAGGAACGGTTTTTTGTACTTTGTTTTTTTGTGATGAAAACATTTTTTGATATATCCTTCTTACAAATTAATAGAATTTTGCTTCGACCGCGAAGAATATCTGAACTAAAAATAAGTGCAAGGCAATAAAAATAGGTGATGGGTTAAAAAAACAAACGTAAAGACATAGATAAATTCGTCAACAAAAAACCAAGTACACTTATAATGAAACAACTAAAAGAAGTATCGAAATCAAATGCTGTAAAAGAAAAAAATATTATTTAACAAAAAAAAGATAAGAGTAATGAAAAGGCAAAAGATTCATTTATTTAAATCAATTGTACAATTTTTTAAAAATTTAAGAGAAGACGATTTTCATCCAATCAAAGGACTTAATATAAAAATAAAAGAGAATAGATAACTTGTTCAGCGAGAAAAAAGGTAAATTTAAAAATAAATGAGAATAAAAAACATATATTGGTGATGTTTTTAAGTTATTACTACTATATATTTAGAAAGTTATTATTTAATGTTTTCAAATGATCATCGGAAAGAATCTTTGTTTCAATTATTGGATAGATCATATTCTGTTTATAAATTAATAATATATCTTTCACTACGCTGTTAGCAAAGTCTAACGATTCTAAGAATTCAGTAGAACAATATACTCCTTTCCATGGCCTGTACTTAAATCGTGCTAAAAATTGCCTTGAAGGAAATAAAATACTCCCAAAAAGCTTAATATTTGAATTCTTAGAATTATTTTTCATACTATTATTAAGAGTATTTGTTAAAATTTTAATTCTGTTTTGTAGAAGGTTGTGATCTGTGCCAAATTGGATCCAGACAGAGCCTACTAAACCGGACTCAAGTTTCTTTTCCAGTCTAATAATCTCTTCTTCAAACAAAAAGGTAGGCAAATAAGGATTAAATGCTACTCCAATAGATAGGCCTTTAGTATGAGATACGGGATTGTCCTTGAGAAAGGTTAAAGCTGAAACAGAATCTAAAGTGGACCTTTTTTGAGAACCAGATACAAGAAGTACTTCCTTACAGCCCAAATATCTCACAATTTGCAGGAATTTAATAAACGAATTTTGAGTATTTTGTCTATTTCTTCTGAATTCATGAAGAATACTAAAATGAGGGACAATATCAACATTCGAAAACTCTTCTTTTGCTATTTTAATTGACTTTAATAGAAAATCTTTTTTTAAATTGTTTTTACAGGGTATATTAATTTTATAAAGATTGTTTTTTTGATAAAAAGACAAAATCCCACGAAGTTCATCAAATGATTTAAAAGATATTTCTGTCCTTATATTCTTCAACTTAAATAAATTATCATTCATTTGCTGTACATTCAAATAGATTGTTTTATATAATCTAACATGATTATTAAAAAAAGAGGATTAAATCTGGATTGAGTAGGAAGTGTATATATAAGTTGTATCTAATTAGTTTAAATATTATAGACAGCTTTTTAAACATTTAAACTCATCTAAAGAGCTAGCATGGATATCATTGAAAAGTGAGTTTAGTAGTCATAGCAAACACCTATCATAGTCAAAATTTGTAGGGAACTATAAATGTAAAGAAAAATACTTGAATTTAAATCCCGAAAGGGAATGGTAAATTTTTGATCATTTAATAAATCAAAAAAAATAGTTACTTAAAAATTAATAGTGGTTTTCTTCATTTATCAATAAAATTTGAAAGATCTTAATTATTTATCTATTTTTGTTGATTGGTTTATTAAATAATTCTTGATTATTCTCAGAAAAACGTTGATTGGCGTCTTTTACCAATAAAACAGACAAATCCTTTACATTATAAATAAAATTCTTTTGATTAAGGTAAATTTTATTTATTAATTCCTTAATTTCTAAATTAAATGTTGAATTAGATAACAAAATGATTGATGTCCAAGAAGAAATTACAGCTAAAAATATGATACATAGCTTGAAAAGTTTATTGAGCGTATATAGCAATTTTTAACCCCATAAAGTAACCGAATTGATGATATCTAGTAAACAGAAGAATGCAAAATCTTAATTTTGTTTCATGCTGTCTTAGTCGTTTTGAAATCAAATTCAACCCAATTGGAATCAATCAATTGCTGCCAAGTCTTTTGAGAGTCCTGTTTTGTGACCTTTCTTCTGCTTTTAAACTTCATAGGTTTTCCGTTTGGAACAACTCCCCACATATCTATAGTGAAATCTGTAGTATTCACTTCCTTTTCATTTGATCCCTTTTTAAAATCAAAATGAATAGCCCATTTATTGTGAGGATCTATAAGCCAACCAATAGGAGCTTCTAAGTTTTCTACTTTTGCCATCAAAAAATAAAGTCTTATTTGTGTTTTTAAATAAAAAAATAGGTTTCGTCAAGTCTCAGAATCTAAAGTGAAGATGAAGAAATAAAAAAATAAATATTTAAAAAGGTTGAAAAAATAGATATAATAATTTCATAGAATCAACATAATAAGATGTCATCCGAAGCTGGCAGCACGCAATGTAGAGGTTTGATAGAAGCCAAAGAAAGCCTTATAAAAGCCATGAACTCTCTTGGAGCAATAGAAAAGACAGAGCACATACAACAAACATTGCGTGATATCTATAATGAATTGGAAATACTCCATGAATCCAGAAGGAGAAAAGAATCAAACAATCTAAATTGAATATGTGGATATATAGATTCCAATAATTAATTGAAGAATATCCTAAATAAAAGAATTTATATTTTTTATTTAGATATAATAATTTGTGGATTGTAGACTTGATACTGTTAATAAATTTAATTAGAAATACCCTGAATTAAATAAACATAAAATTAGTATTAACCAATTAAATAATAGCAAATGTGAGATATAGCTGATAAAATAGCTAAAATTTAAATGTAAATGTCAAATCTAGATCTTAAAATATGCAAATTAGAAGATCTTGATAAATTGAGATCAGCCCCTACATTAAATAAAAAACAATCAACAATACTTCTTAATGAACTTAGGAATCTTGTTAATAAATCAGATTGGATAACTATCGGAATTATGGCACCTTCCTTACAAAAAGGCCTTAATGCAATTAGAAGGTTAGAAAAAAAATTTAAATACAAAGCGATGAAATGCATCACATTGCCAAGTTCTGAGGGCCCAGTCTTCTTAAAAGCGAATCAAAAAACAGGTGAAATTCACGCAAGAATTGAATATGGATTGGGAGAAGGGATATTAATTAGCTGTCAAAATTATGATAATTCATTAAGTTCAAAAACTACTGGTCCCTTTCCATTAAATTTCTTTGAATAAAAAATTATAATTAATAAATCAGAATATAATATGAACACCTCAAAGAATTGAATCTAGAAATAAACAAAAATAGATTCGTGACAAAAGAAATGCTATTGTAATAAGGATAATACAAATTAATTTTTTAATACATTACAAAACACAAAAATCAATGATAAGTAAATGAAGCAAATGTTTACGCACTTAAAACCTATTAGAGAAGATTTAATAGAGTCTTTTTTTAGTATAAATGGATAAAGAAAGAGTAAAATTCTATCAGTCTGGGGATGGCTCTTATTTTTATTCCGCTGATGATGCCTCCAAATGGGATCTTCTTGATAGGGTTGGTCAACTAAATCTACTACACGTATTAAAAAAAGAATGGGAACCTGAGGAAACAAGTCAAAGTAAATTAAGGAAAGTACTTCAAGAAATAAATATCGATGAGTTCGAGGATTTCATGGCAGATATACTAGGAATATGTGAGTCATTCGAAGAAATGGTATATGAATTTGAAGGCAATATAAATCTAAGTCCTGAATATTTAGAAAGGTTTTACCCAGAAGAAAAAGAAAGTCTAGAAAAGTTAAAGAAGCAGATAAAAGAACACAAAGAATGGAAAGAAAAGCATCAAGCTTCATATCCATTTCTAACTAGAAAACTATTAGAGAAGTATGAAAAAGACAATAACGAAAATACTTCTTAACTGTTTATAAATAGATAAGCCACTCTTGAATAAGAACTGGCAAGTTAATCTTTATATTGCATTACAGGATTAATTTACTACTTTAATATAATCTAACAACTCATTAAATAACCATCACCTGTGAAATAATGTTAGCTAAGATTTTGCATTTAATAAGTCACTGTATTTCATATATTTACTCTTTAATATTAACTTCAAAAACTCATTTATATATTTAAGCTTTATGGCAAAGGTATTGAACTAATAAGACAGTATTCAAAACACTTAATTAAACATAATAGTTGATAATTAATATCTCTTTAAGAAGCTTGATCTTGATTTCAATCATTTCAGGATGAATTTAGAAAATCGGGCTTTGTTGAAAATTCAATTAAATCTCGATAACCGCAAAAAATCTGATACAACAACAAGAACTTAGACGAAAAATCACAATCAAGTGATTTTACCTACACGATCAGCAAAAAAATCTATTATAGTCTTTACAAATGTTTACACAAATTCTTCCCTCTTAACTCGTCGGACATCTTATGTGATTAATTGCACCTTCTTTCCTGCAAGCAAATTCATCCTTGAAAGGATTTTTTTAGGCAAGATTTCAATTTTAATCCCAAAGCATCAAATTTACATAAAACAATGACTTCTACCAATCCAAAATCTACAAATTTGATTAACAGAGAAGATGTAAATGAAATGATCGAGAACGCCATTAGAAGGCATAACAGAAGATCTACTATCATTTCAGCAATACTAGGTTGGATACTTATTGGCGGATATTCATTTGGCTTGTTTCACGTAGTTCAGAACATCTAATCAAATACAAGTATCCTAATCCATTAGTAATAATTTCATTTAACTAGTTAATCAAATTGTTATGCGTATTATTAAAGATTTGATAATGGTAATTTTGGTTAATATCTAGCTAAAAAAACATAGGAATAGTAATTTGAAGTTAATTCTTAACCAGTACGACTCCATTTGTCTTGATAAGGTAATTGATAATCTTCCTTACTCATCGGGATCCAACTCCAATCTGTGCATATAGATATCTGATAACCAATTACGTACAAAGCAAGAATTGCATTAAATAAATTGATATGCGAAATAGGTGTATCCATAGTCTGATAATTTGTCGTTTAATTGTAGCTATAATAATTCTAAAATTGAACTCCCAATCAAAAAAGTGGCCATTAATGTATAAATTAGTATGGGTTAATAATTAACTATTTAAAAATCCAAATATATTTAATTAACATTAGAAATTCAATATTTCAGAAATAAGTATTTACTTACTATTAATAATTGGAACTGTAGGATGATCATATGGATCATCATTCAAAATAGGTGCACATACTTGACGACAAGACTTACCCTGCTCATCCTCAATACAAACTTCTAAACATTCAAAATATCTGTCTTGTGCCGTTTTCATATTTTTTTTAATCAGAAGTATCTAAATATACTATTGAACAATTAAATTTGCGAATATATTAACAAAACTTTTTTAGGTAAATGCACTTATCAACGGTCTTTTAAGTGAAATAATATCTCTGAAGATCTTTTATTAGCATCACATGCTAATGCACATTCTGTTAATTCCTTATTAGCAAGAAGTTGAATGATTCTAGTCATATCAACAGAAGATAATTCTCCATCAGGACTCCATTTAAGAGTGGTTTTTCTTTGAATGGGTTTAGTCATGTCACTCAAATGAAACTAAGTTACAATTAGCATAATTTTTAAAAATCTAAATTTTTTTTAGATTATCTTTATTTTTTAAAAAATAAAAACTAAATATCAATATTTAGTCTATCAATATATATATATAATTATTTTTAATAAATTTGATAAAAGGCTAGATGAATTTTATTTGAAAAGTATTAACTATTATTTTCAGGTATATCAGTTTAGCAAAAAAGGTCTACTAAATATTTGATTGGCAATTGGTATGTAAGATAAAGAGTTAACTGGATGATGAAGAAGTGAATTTAGGTATATCAGATTTTTCACTCTGATAGTTATGCGTTTTTATTTTCAAGTCTTTGATAAAGAACTTTGCAAATTGCTGAGTTTCTTTTTTTGGCATCGAAGATAAACTAAATGTTTTATAAACTAAAGTCAAGATTTAGTTTTTTATAAGATAGCTAAAAGAATTGAATTCCGTGTGTGAAAACCGAACAGAGCTATATTGAAGGTTTGATTTATTTTTCACATCTAAGGTTTATTGATTTCTTCTAAACCCGTACATAGATAAAAAAAATAAATTAAGAGCGAGAAAAATATCACACATAAAATTAAAATCCGTCTAATAAAAAATATTTAAACTTATCGTTAACATTTAGTTAGTCGATCTTGTCCAATTTTTCCTAGCCTTAGTTTTTTTATCGCCTCTAAGTACAAAAAGCATTAGCAGTGGACCAATTCCCATCAATGGTACGACGAGATTCATTGCATAGTTATGGGTTTCTTCCATTTTAAAAATATTGATAATTATAAATTCTAGTAAAATTTTAAAATGTGTTAATGCGTAGAAATCCTCATTAAGGTTAATGAGCCATTTAAATACAGTGCAATAATTTTTGATTTTAAAAATGAAATGATATTCCTGCTTTTTCTATTTTTCGTAGATAGAATAAGAGGACTGATTTTTGCGTAATAGAAATGAGCTTTAATTCTTTTAATATTAACTATTTATCTCCTACAGGATTAATTGGTTTTTGGATCTTATTCATAGGATTAATCTTTACAGGTGTTTTGTTCTATTTCGTCTTCTTTAGGCTTAATGAAGATAAAGATTCATACAAGGATAAGGAAAGGAAAAAACTAGAAATAGAAAATCAAAAACAAAAGATAGCTAGGCTTTATCCTAAATAAAACACTATCAATTTAAATATATTAGGCCATAAAGTTTAGCTCTGAATAATCAAAATAGATTAATATTTAGCTAAAAAATGCATAATTAACTTCTAAATTTTTGATCTCTTTTTAATAGGCCCTAAGACGTAAATCTTATGAAAAGTCAAAAAGAGCTCAAAAGATGAGAAATAAGTTTTTAAAGCAGACTGATCAAGCTTCTATTACATCTCGTTTTTCTTCTGAAGATTTTGGTTTTTTGGGCTAATAAAAAGAGATAATAGGATGATAAAAGTAAGGCTTCTAATTAATGGGAGGCTATTTTAATCAAATCTATGGCTTCGAATCAAGGAAACACTGGTATTGGTATGAATGAAAAATCCCCATTTTCATCAACTGAGAAGCAGGTTCCCGCAGCTTTAACAATGATGGTCGACTCAATGACTAGCATGGTAGAAAGAGCAAAAATTGATTTAGAGAATGCTGATCAACGAGCTAGAGCCGATCTAGAAAACATAGATCAAAGGGCAAGAAAAGACGTTGCGCTTCTCGATCAAAGAGCAAGAGAAGATATACAAAAAGTTGATCAAAAAGCCAGAAGAGATCTTGCCATTCTTGATAAAAGGGCACGAGAAGATCATGAGTTACTTAGAAAGGTTCGCCAAGCTAAAGGACTGGCCTCTTGATAACAATTGTTCATATTCTCCAAAACGCAATACATAACACAAAATATTTTTGTGTATTTGATTAATTTTTTACTAATAATATTTGGATTAGGTCAGGGGAATAAAGCCTAGCTTTAATTGAATAAAAAAGCTTTGGACAAGATTTTTAAATAGACATGACGCTGCTGTTCTTAAATCATCCTTCCAAATTTGGATACAACCAATCGCATTAATTCATTACTACATAAAAAATCAATCTACTTAAAAAAACAGAAGGAGCAAAACATCAGATAAAGCCCAATCTATCAAAGAAAAAAGTAACTCATGCTTGAGAATGATTTATTTGTTTAGCGATAAGTCCCTTAATTATCACATCACATAAATCTGTTGATTGATTCACCTAATGGAAGTAAATGCTTAATAGTGCAAATGGATCTGCAATTATGTAGAGCAAACTCGATATCTCAACTCAAGGAAAACTACGAAGGCAACTATGGAAGTTGATAAGGAGTTAGTACCGCTTTGCCGTAAAGCCCAAGAAGCATCGACCTGGAAGAACCAGAGGGGGAATCAAAGTGAAGCTTCGTTTCCAGAACCAGCTGGTATACGTTGCTTTCACGACAGCGTCCCCAAATCGAAAGAGAGTCAGATCAGAGCACTTTAGAAGGCTTTTACCAACAAAGCAGTACTAAAACAATCTAAACCAAATCTCATCAAGAAGTAGGCCATATTGACCTTATGGTTTTTAAAACATCTAATGCTTCTTTTTTTCTAGACATGGCATCTTTATGATTCAAGAGATAAGTAACGTGTCCAAGCTTCCTTCCTTTTTTTTCTTCTTCTTTTTCATACCAATGAAGATTCACACCAGGAATAGCCCTTAAATTATCCAACCTCTGAGCGAGTGTTATGGGATAGTTAGCTTGCAAACCAAGCAAGTTTGCCATTAAGGCGCCATTAACAAGCATTTCAGGCGTAGGCACATCAATACCAGAAGTGACGCATATTTGCTGATCAAACTGGCTGCTAGTACAAGCATCTATCGAGAAATGACCTGAGTTATGAGTCCTGGGAGCTATTTCATTTACAAGTAATCCTTCAGATCCATAGAAAAATTCAATAGCAATAACTCCAACATAATCCAACTCAGCCAACAAGGAAGATACGATGTTTTTTACCATAAGATCAACGTCATGATTTATATCTGCTGGAGCCAAGACCCAGTCACATACTTGTTTAGATTGGTATGTCTCTACGATTGGCAAACTTCTAACAATTCCCTTTGAATCCCTACTGGAAACAATTGATAATTCTTTATCGAAAGAGACCCATTTTTCTAACATCCATTGCTCCTCCCTTTGAACCAGAAAAAATTCTTGAAGTTGTTTTAAATTTTTAATAATTTTAGTTCCTTTCCCGTCATATCCGCCTTTGGCAGCTTTTGCCATCAATGGAAATTCCCAATCAGAAGGAATTTCAAGCTTCGATGATTTTTCCAAAGGTATAGGCAACCAATCAGGGCAGGGAATATCAAGACTGTTTAAAAACTCTCTTTGAGTTATTTTGTTAATCAAAGGTTTTATTGATTGAAGCCTGGGGACAAAAGAAACTCCATTATTTTGAAGAGAAAGTAAGCTTGGTATATCAATCCACTCATTTTCAAAAGTAATCAAGCGAGTCTTTTCCGCAAGAAGTTTTGTACCCTCTGCATTAGTAGGATTAAGAAGAACTACTTGGTTTGTCTTTTTGGCAGCAGGATCAGTTTTAGCTGCCGTCTGAACAACGACATCAACATCTCTTTTTTTTCCAGCCTCAACAAGAAGCATTGCCAACTGTCCTCCACCCACAACCCCAATCATTAGTTCAAAACCTCATTTTTAAAGCTTTGTGCACTTGCAGACAAACATCAAAAATTTCGTACTAACAAAAACAAATAAGTACGAATTTTGATTTTAATAAAAACATCCTTTATTAACAACCTAAAGAATATTCCACTGTGTGATTATTATGATCCTGAAATAAATACTTAACGCATACGAACATATATCATTGGTTTATGAGTTATGTTCATCAACTATAAAGTTACTTCCACTTTTGGTGGTTTAGCCTAAACAAGTCATTAAAAAAAGAATCTTACATCTTTACAATTGTGAATAAAGACAACCTCCATATAAAAGTCTCTTTAACCAGCAATCCATACGAGATAGTGATTGGGGAAAATAGCCTTGAATGTTTAGGAGATGAGCTGCGTAAAATTGGTTTTAATGATGGACTAAAAATATTAGTCGTTTCTAATAAGGAAGTCTCAGATCATTATGGTGATTGTGTAATAAAAAGTCTGATTAAAAATAAATTCAAACCAAGACTTCTAATATTAAAAGCAGGCGAAGAGCAAAAAAATCAACTTTCTATAGATTTAATCCACGATGCGGCTTATGAAGCGAGGTTAGAGAGAGGATCATTAATGATTGCGCTTGGAGGTGGTGTAATTGGAGACATGACTGGATTTGCCGCTGCAACTTGGTTGCGTGGAATACATGTAGTCCAAATCCCAACAACTTTACTTGCTATGGTTGATGCATCAATTGGCGGTAAAACAGGCATAAATCATTCAAAAGGTAAAAATCTTATTGGTGCTTTTCATCAACCTAAATTAGTGTTGATAGACCCCAAGACATTATTTACTCTCCCAGCCAGAGAATTCAAAGCAGGTATGGCCGAAATAATAAAGTACGGAATCATATCAGACCTAGAACTATTCGAACTTCTTGAAAAGGAAGATAATATATCTGATCTTTCAAGAATAAATGAGAGGCTGCTAATAGAGATAATTAAGCGTTCTGCAAAATCCAAGGCAGAAATTGTTGTAAAAGATGAAAAGGAAAGTGGAGTTAGAGCATTCTTAAATTATGGACATACATTTGGCCACGTAATAGAAAATCTATGTGGTTATGGGAAATGGCTTCATGGTGAGGCTGTAGCAATGGGGATGGTTGCTGTGGGTCAACTAGCGCTTCAAAGGGGACTATGGGAAAAGATTGACGCAAACAGGCAAAAAAGATTAATAGAGAAAGTAGGTTTACCAACAAAGTGGCCTGGGCTTGAACTAGAAAGTGTTCTAAGTTCACTTAAGGGAGACAAAAAAGTCAAAAACGGCAAAGTGAGTTTCGTTATGCCCTTAAAAATTGGAGAAGTAAGTTTATTTAACGATATCTCTAACCAAGAAATACATGAATGCTTGCAAAATCTTAGTTAATTGGCTCTTCAAGAAAACGATTGCTTAAAACCAGATCATAACTATTCTCCTTTTGGAAAGCTAACCACCTAAATTCCCCCAGTCCCGTTGGATCAACGAGCCTCAACAATGACTCCCTTCGATTTAAAGCGGCCGATAAATCTTGACTACTTATATTTTGAAGAGAAAAAAGAAATTTTGAAAGTCCTAATGCCAATAAAGCCTGTCCCTGCCTAGTCTCACCCATAAACTTCCATCCGTTAGTCATGGCATAATTAATAGTTGATTCAATACATAAATGAGCTGTTAAATCACTGAAACCAGGGTCTTTCAAAATATCTGAATTGGCTTTTTGATTCCTGTAAGAAATAAGAGTACCGTCCTTTCTCATTGGGCTGTAATATCGCCTCGATTCCATCGCATAATCGACAACTAATAAAGAGCCATTCATTAATATCTTAGATAATTTTCCAAACAAAATTGGCAAATCACAATGCCATTCAGTAATCCATCTGTCACAAATACCCTTTGGTGGAAAATCAATGTTTAAAAGACTTTTCGAATTCTGCAAGAATTTCATAATTTCTGAAGTCGGACTGAGGTCAACAAACTCCA
The DNA here is from genome assembly GCF_059772405.1 of Prochlorococcus sp. MIT2304. NCBI lineage: Bacteria > Bacillati > Cyanobacteriota > Cyanophyceae > Synechococcales > Prochlorococcaceae > Prochlorococcus > Prochlorococcus sp. MIT2304. The sequence goes on along the minus strand of NZ_CM186286.1, from coordinate 122,175 downwards.
AAAAATATTCATCATTTACTTTTCTCAAAGAAACTCCTTGTCTAAATACATTATTTTCGGTAAAGACTAATCTCTCTACTGGTAAAGCATCTAAAAACTCATTTGCAATAACTACACCTGTCACTGGCCTTAAAATAAGATCTTCTATGTTGCTCCACCGAAAATTAATCCCCTCTAAGTTATTAACTACTTTTTCTTGTCGTTTTTTCATACCTAAATTTAACTCAATTAAAACAAGCTCAATTCTACTGATTAAAGCAGGTGAAATTTCTGCAATAGCGACTATTAAATCTCTTGATAAAGTTCCCTCTCCTGGTCCAATCTCAACAAGAGAAAGTAATTCGGATTTAGTTCCTGATTTTTCTAAATCTAAAAACCAATCAACAATTTGAATAGCTAATAAACGTGCAAAATCATTACCCAAAGATGGTGAAGTGCAAAAATCTCCATCCCTTCCAATATTTAATCTCCCAGTTGAATAAAATCCATTTTCAGGATCATTTAAAACTAAATCCATATACTTGTGGAAACTTATTGAGCCACCACAATCAACAATCCTTTCGATCAACCACTTTGGGCATCTCGCAGTCGGGTCAATCATGATGGAGAATAGGTTTAAAGAGAATTAAGCACATGCTAAAAAAATCATTTAAGAAGGTCATAATTTTCTGCTTGGGGCTAGTGATTATGTTTTCAATGGGAGAAAGAACATTTGCTTACGATAATCCTGAACTCTTACCAAAAGAACAAACACCAATAATCGATCTTGCTAAAGCTCTTAGTCAGAAACAAAGATTAGACTTAGAAACCTCACTTAATACTTATGAACAAGAAACTGGCTGGAAAATAAGGGTTTTGTCGCAATTTGAACAAACTCCTGGTTTGGCTGTCAAAGACTATTGGGATCTTGATGAGACAAGCTTACTCATAATTGCCGACCCAAGAGGAGGGAATTTGCTTAGTTTTAATGTTGGAGATGCATATTTTGCCCTAATGCCAAGAATTTTCTGGGTGGAATTACAAACAAGATTTGGAAACCAATTTTATGTAAGAGATAACGGTGAGGATGGTGCAATCTTAGCTTCAATCAAAGCAGTAGAAACCTGCTTAGATCGTGGTGGTTGCGAAGTGGTACCTGGCTTACCTCAGGAACAATGGCAATGGACATTATTAACCTCTCTCTTGGGTGGAATTATTGCAGGTTTTGCTGCCTCACCAAGAAAAGCTGATGAATCATTTTCAATAGGCTGGCTATTGCTCCTCTCTCCTCTTTGGATAATGCTATTTGGAATTTTTGGTATTGCTCCTGTCGTAACAAGAACTAATGATGTTTTGCCATTAATGAGAAATATTTTGGGATTTATAGGTTCTGCTGTAGGTGCTTATTTGATTGCAGAAAAAAAATTTAAGGACCCTGATTTAAATGAGCAAATTAAATGAAACTCGTTCAGACATAATTTAAATTAAATCAATACTAATTGTTTTGATTCAATAAAATCTCTTTATAGGCTAATGATGCATCATTCCTGAACCATCTATGGGATGCATGCATCAGCTTTCCGTTCGAGAACTCAACCCAAGAGAAATGACATAAATTTTCTCCTGCAGAATCAATACCTCTTCTGGGAACACAAGCGGCATTTAAATATGATGTCCCCCATAGATCTTGAGTAAAAGTTTTTCTTGTACGATTTCCCCCAATTCTTAATTGATGATGCGTATGACCGAAAACGACTAATTCTGGGACCCTAAATTTACGAATTTGATCTATTGCGATACCAAGATCTTTATCTCCCCAATCCATTGATGGCAATTTCCAATCTCTGCCACAAAGGCTTGATGACTCTGACCCAAGCCCAACTGGTCCTGAGTGAGCAAGTATTAATAAAGGGAAATCTAATGGTGCAGACTTGGCAGCAGTAACAATCCTAAAGACAGATTCATCAAGGCTTACCTCCCCGAACACAGACTTGACTTCTTGTGTTAAGAAAAAACCACCACCGCCACTGCAAGGTCTGGCGCCAACGACTGACAACTCATTTAATTTCCATTTAGACAATTTCCAGGCACAATTCTTATCACCTAACAAATCCAGTTGTGCTTTTAAAATTTCGCCAGACCCGTCTTTCCCTCTATCGTGATTTCCAAGTATTACTGATGTGGGAATAGAAATTTTACTTATTGCCCTAACAATTCTTAAATCACCATCTGATAAGTCGCCAACAAATAAAACCCCATCAGGATTTAACGCCAAAAGCAAATCCAGATCATCCTGACTCCATGACCCATGCAAATCCCCAGCGATAGCAATTCGGATATCTGACAGATTATTTAGGAAATTAACCTCTATACTGCCCCAACACGTTCATTTGGAAACTAATTACCACTGTTTCCTATTACAAGACTGATACATCAGTCTCAAATACAAGCAATAATCTCATTGATGAGATCAATTTTTTGCGTAAAAAAAGAAATGCAATAATTCTTGCTCATTATTATCAAGAGCCTGAGATACAAGACATAGCTGATTTCATTGGAGATTCTCTTGAGTTATCCAGAAAAGCCTCGGAGACGAATGCCGACGTAATTGTTTTTTGTGGCGTTCATTTCATGGCTGAAACAGCAAAAATCTTATGTCCAGATAAAACTGTTCTTCTTCCTGACTTTGATGCTGGGTGCACACTTGCAGACGACTGCCAGCCAAATGACTTCCAGAAATTCTTAGATAAACATCCAAATCATTTTGCGATTAGTTACATAAATTGCAGCGCAGCGGTAAAAGCAAAAAGCGATTTAATTTGTACAAGTAGTAACGCTGTTGATCTTGTAAAACAATTACCCAAAGATTTACCAATTTTATTCTCCCCAGACAGGAATCTTGGTAGATGGGTTGAACGTCAAAGTGGCCGAAAGTTAACCTTATGGCCTGGGAGATGTCTTGTTCATGAAACTTTCAACGAAGAATCTCTTTTAAAGTTAAAAATAAAGAACCCAACAGCAGAAGTACTTGCCCACCCAGAATGTCAGGAGAACCTATTAGATTTGGCAGATTTCATAGGTTCAACAAGCAAATTACTGAATTACTCTAAAGAGAGCGAGAATGATAAATTTATCGTTCTCACTGAGCCAGGAATAATTCATCAAATGAGATTAACAGACCCTTTAAAGACCTACATAGAAGTACCTGGACTAGATGGGTGTAGTTGCAATGAATGTCCATACATGAGAATGAATACCTTAGAAAAAGTATTAAATTGTCTAAAAGAAATGAAACCAGAATTACACATGGACGAACAAATCAGATCAATGGCCTACAAGCCACTGAAAAAGATGTTGGATATGAGTAATTAAATTAACTTATGAATTTATCCCTTTTTATTGTTGTATTAGGGGGAAGATGCTTAAAAAGTAATATAGAAATACACGATGTAAGGTGGGTTCTAGGTGAAACAATAGAGGATACATTTCCTGAGCTTAGAAAACAATGGCTAGGGAAGAGAAGCGGACTTCACATTGATAGTTATAAGTGTGTTAAATATGTTGATGGATATGAAATAATCATATCTAAATCCAATAAAGATAGTTTAATTCCTAAACGAATTGAAGATTTTTCACTTTGGTTTGTTAATTTAGGTGGATACAATCCAAAAAAGATGTATGAGGAACACGAATTCAATTTAATTGTCGCAAAAAAAGCTATTGAGGCAAAAAGAAAAGCCAAAAAAATTTGGTTGTCAAATTTAGATTTAAAACATAATGATAATTACTCCGGTATAAATTATTTAGAAAAAGTTGACGATTTACATCCTATAAAAATAAAGAATTGGGAAATAAATTTAATCCCAGATCCAGAAAAAAGAAGTGAAAAGCTTATTCCAGATTGGTATGGATACAAAAGAATTGATTAGTTTTAGCTATTTTTTCAGGGCGAATCCTAAATTAGATTTTAATGGATTATAAGAATTTTTATTACCTTCAAACTTATACTTTTTAAGTAATATACCCTCAGCTGCAACATATTGACTATCTTTTAAAGTTCCTAGATCTGAATTTGTTAATCTATTTTTATCATTCAACAAAAGATCTACTCTAATATCAGGTTCTATTCCATTTTTATTAATATCTTTACCACTTGGTGTTAAATATTTAGCGACTGTAACTGTTAGACCAGAGCCATCAGATAGAGATCTGACAGACTGAACTAGTCCCTTACCAAAAGTCTTCTTCCCAACCAATACTCCTCTTTTGTTATCTTTAATTGCTCCAGAGAGAATCTCGCTAGCACTCGCAGATCCTTCATCGATTAAAACTACCACTGGTCTTTTAGTTAGAGCTCTACTTTCTGCTTTTCTAATATCAGTAATACCATCTTTTGTTTTAGTACTAACAATAATTCCTGTGTTTATCCATTGTCTAGCTATTTCAATGCTTGCCTCAAGTAAACCACCAGGGTTACTTCTAAGATCTAATACATAACCAAAAGGTTGTTGTTTTTCTAATTTATTAATCGATAAACTCATTTCTTTTGGTGATTTTGCATTAAATTGTTTCAACCTTAGATAACCAATTTTTGCACCAATAACTGTATTGTTAATTCGACTATCAACCACATTAATTTCAATTCTATCTCTTATTAATGAGACATTTAATAACTCTTCATCTCTAATAATACCTAGTTCAACTTTAGTTCCTTTTTTACCTCGAATAAGTTTAACGGTACTATCTATACTCAGACCTTTGATTGGATTACCGTCTATAGATACAATTATGTCATTTGGTTTTATTCCTGCTTGAAAAGCTGGAGTTCCCTCTATTGGTGAGACAACAACAATTTGATTAGTAACTTCATCTAGAGAAATTTGAATACCTACTCCCATCAACTCACCAGTTGTATCTATTCTCATTTCATTGAATTCTTTAGGATCTAAAAATCTTGTATAAGGATCATCTAATCCCTTCAACATATCTTTTATTGCAATATATGCATCTTCATTATCAAAATATTTAGTTGTTAGTATTTCCTTTCTTAATTTAATCCAATCTTCTGGATTATATTTTCCTGAATAGTCCAAAAAGTCGCGATATATAATTTGCCATACCTGATCAATAACCTCCTTTGGATTATTAGTAATCAAAGTAGAAGAATTAGACTGGAAGGAAAAAGATGGCGAAGGGGAAATAGCTATTAATAAAAATATTTTTAAAAACCTATTAAACATAATTATCAAATAATTTTTCTAATAATAAAACAATTAAAATATATTTCTATTTTTATGGGTCTACCCATTTACCATCTTCTTTGATTAAATCAACCAAAGCCTGAACACCTTCATCCTCAGGTACCCTCTTTATTTCATCTCTATTTCTATAAAGGGCAATGGTTCCAACTCCTTTACCTACATAACCATAGTCAGCATCAGCCATCTCTCCAGGTCCATTAACTATACAACCCATAACTGCTATATCTAGTCCTGTCAAATGAACAGTAGCTGCTCTTACTTTTGCTACAACTTCCTCTAAGTTAAACAATGTTCTACCGCAGCTAGGACAACTAATATATTCAACCATGGTTTTTCTAAGTCCAACTGCTTGCAAAATTGAATAAGCAACAGGTATTTCCTTCTCAGGTGCCTCAGTAAGGGAAACTCTTATCGTGTCACCAATCCCCTCCGATAATAACGTTCCTATTCCAGCTGTACTTTTTATTCTTCCATAATCTCCATCACCAGCTTCAGTTACTCCCAAATGCAAAGGGTAATTAAATCCCTCTTTATCCATAGTGTCTGCCATCATTCTATAAGCAGCGAGCATGACTGGAGGTCGCGAAGCCTTCATTGAAACAACAATATTATGAAAATCTAATGAATCACAAATTCTTATAAATTCCATTGCTGATTCAACCATCCCATAAGGTGTATCTCCATACGCAAATAACATTCTCTCTGCTAATGATCCATGATTAACTCCTATTCTAAGTGCCTTGTTTTGCTCTTTTAAAGTATTAACAATTGGTTCAAATTTTTGAATAATCTTCTTTTTAATTGCTTTTATTTCATCATCTGTAAATTCAGTTCTATTTGGATCAGGTCTTTCAAAGACAAATAATCCTGGATTAATACGAACTTTATCTACATGCTTTGCAACCTCTAAAGCTATTTTCATTCCATTGTGGTGAACATCCGCTACTAATGGAACTGGTTGATAAGTACTAGCTAAGAGTTTCTTGATTTCTCCAACAGCTTTTGCGCTTGCAAGAGTGGGGACCGTTAATCTGACAATCTCACATCCTATTTCATGCAATCTTCTTATAGCAGCAGTAGAACCCTCAATATCCATCGTATCTTCATTAATCATTGACTGAACACGAACTGGATTATCCCCTCCGATGCCAATATCTCCAACCATTACAGGTCTAGTATCTCTACGAATAATTCTGGTGCTATAACGCTGTGAAACATTATTTTCTTTCTTATCTTTTTCCAGGGTCGCAATCATGAGTTAACAATTGAGCCTCTTTAATAAACAAGAATGACATATCTGAGGGCTATTTTAAAGTATCAATTTTTTCTTTGATTTTTAGAAAATCCGATTTAGTTAACCTCATTGGAGAACCATCCTCTTTTGATTGATTTCTAAGTAAATAAGCTGGATGAAAAATAGGCATAACAAGTCTTCCATCCCAATTAATCCATTTACCCCTGAGAATGCTTATTGGGGACTTATTTTTTAAAAGTGCTTGTAATGCTGTAGACCCAACAAGAGCTATGATTTCTGGATTTATAAGTTTAATTTGTTGATACAACCAGGGAAGGTTTTCTTGAATTTCAATCTTTGTTGGGCGTCTATTTTTTGGCGGTCTACATTTGACCACGTTGCAAAAATAAACATCTTGGCTGATATCAATCCCCACATTTTGAAGCAATTGATCTAGTAACTTTCCAGATCTTCCGACAAAAGGCTCTCCTAACTCCTCCTCCTTTGCGCCCGGAGCCTCTCCAACAATCATCAACTTAGCTAAGGGGGTTCCTCTTGATACAACGATTTTGTTTATGGGATTGCCTAAATTTAGAAAATCAGAAATACCCTTTTCAGGGGGAGTGTTATTGCTCAAATCAAGGCCTCCATATCTGATCTACTTGAAAGATATGGCACCAAAATTAAGAATTGGTTTTTTTCTGGATCAAGCATCCATTGCTCAGAACCAAAGTTTGCCAATTTTGGGATTCCCTTAGCACTACCTCCTATTTTCAAGATCTCAGATGTCCAGCTTTCTATAATTCTTGATGGATCTTCACAAGGTTCGCGTTGAAAACACAGTGAAGTTGAGTTTCCTTTCCTTTGCCATTCGTGATTTTCATTAGGTAGATAAAAATGTATTTTGGATCGATTACTTAATGAAATAAAATAATGAGTTTCATTGAAACCTTTATTCACCTTGTCAGAGTTGATCTTGGCATAAAATCCAGACAATTCTTTTGGGTTTTTAGAAGCGATTACAAAGTTTATGTTCATCAAAGGCATGCAAGTATCTGATTAAGTAGTAAATTTGTAATTACATCAATTCACTTTAAAAGTGAATCTAAGAAATACATTTTGAAGTTATGCTTCGAAGATGACTGAAAAATCACAGATATCTAAAAGAGCTCTCTCAATAAAACCTTCTCTAACTCTTGAGATCAGCGCAAAAGCTAAGGCTTTAAAAGCTGAAGGAAAAAACATTTGTAGTTTAAGCGCTGGAGAACCTGATTTCGATACCCCAGAATTTATTATCGATGCCACTTTAAAAGCATTAAAAGATGGAAAAACACGTTATGGACCTGCTGCTGGAGATCCAGTATTAAGAGAAGCCATTGCCCAAAAGCAATCAGATATTAATAAAGTTCCTACAAAAACAGACAATGTTTTGGTAACAAATGGAGGGAAACAGGCAATATACAATTTATTTCAAGTAGTACTTAATCCTGGAGATGAAGTTCTTATACCTGCACCATATTGGCTTAGTTATCCAGAGATAACCCTTTTAGCTGGTGCCAAGCCAATTAAAATTAAATCTTCAACTAAAGATAATTTCAAAATAGATATCAATTCTCTAGAAGAAAACGTAACTGATAAAACAAGGTTATTAATTATCAACTCTCCAAGTAATCCAACAGGCTGCGTTTTAACCGAGCAAGAAATGAATATTATTTCTGAGTTTTTAAGAAGACATCCAAGAATTTTTTTAATGAGTGATGAAATTTATGAATTTCTTATTTCTCCAAATCAAGTTCATCACAGTTTCGCAAAAATAGCACCAGATTTAAAAAATAGAATTTTCACAGTCAACGGTTTTGCCAAGGCCTGGGCAATGACTGGCTGGAGGATTGGATACCTAACAGGAAATACAGAGGTAATAAAGAAAGCAATTGCTTTACAAAGTCAAAGTACTAGCAATGTATGTAGTTTTGCTCAAAAAGGAGCTATTGCCGCACTTCAGGGCTCAAAAGATTGCGTTCATCAAATGGCAGAAATTTATAACAAAAGGCGGTTGTTGATAACAGAAAGACTAAAAAAAATAAAAACTATTTCATTTGTCCCTCCTACTGGAGCCTTCTATGTTTTCCCAGAAATTAATCTAGAGGAAATAGATTCAATAAGTTTCTGTAAATTGGCGCTAGAGAAGGTTGGCCTAGCGATAGTTCCAGGGATTGCTTTCGGAGATGACAAATGCATAAGAATCTCATATGCATCCTCAAATGAAATGATCAATGATGGAGTTGATAGATTAGAAAAGCTCTTGAATGATTTTTAAATAAATAAAATGAACCAAGCCATAAGAAAAATAAAGTTTACGAAAATAACCATTGCTCTTTTATCAATACTTAATTTATCTAATATTGGCTCATTAAAAGCAGAAGAAATACTTCGCATTGGGGCGATACCAGATCAAAACCCAGAGCACCTGAATCGTTTATATAAAATATTATCCTCTGAATTAAGCGAGCAACTCAATGTTCAAGTCCGTTATAAACCAGTAACTAACTATGCTTCAGCTGTAACAGCTTTTAGAACCGGGAATCTAGATTTAGTATGGTTTGGTGGTTTAACGGGTGTACAAGCAAGACTTCAAAGTAAAGGATCCAAGGTAATAGCTCAAAGAGATATTGATGAAAAATTCCATAGCGTTTTTATTGCAAACAAGAAAAGTTCAATCAAAAAAATAAACAACATAAATGACTTAAAAGCACTAAAAGGTAAGCGTTTTACTTTTGGCTCTGAAAATTCAACATCAGGAAGATTGATGCCACAATATTTTTTAAACGAAGCAGGAGTTCAACTTAAAGATTTCAAAGGTAGAAGCCCTGGCTTTAGTGGTAGTCACGATACAACACTAATTCTCGTGCAAAGTGGTTCATATGAGGCAGGTGCTCTTAGCGAAGAAGTGTGGAAGAGAAATCTTGAGAAAGGACGCGTAGATCCCTCAAAAGTCTTTGTAATTTGGAAGACTCCTTCTTATCATAATTATCATTGGCTTGCTCAAAGAAACCTAGATAAAAAGTTCAGAAGAGATTTTACGAAAGAGCTTACAAATGTATTTTTAAGTTTCAATGAAAAGTCAAAGAAACAAAAACAAATTCTCGAATTATTTAGCGCAAAGAAATTTACAATATCAAAAAACGAGAATTATAATAAAATAGAAAAAGTAGGTAGAAAAATTGGGAAGATTAAGTGACTAAGTTACTAGAATTAAAGAATATAAGCCATAAAAGTAAAGAAATTATTAGATTAAAAGATATTAATTTAACAATAAATCAAGGTGAGAAGATAGCGCTTATTGGCAAGAGTGGATCTGGCAAAAGTACTTTAATCTCGATCGCGAATGGATCACTAATCCCAAACGAAGGGGATGTAACATGGAAAGGTTCTCACATTAACAGTATCTCAAATATTGAGTCGTCAAAAATAGGAACTATATGGCAGGATTTATCTTTAATAGAAGAGCTAAATGTCGCACAGAATATAAACTGCGGTGCATTAGGTAAACACAATTTCATATGGGCTTTAAAAAATCTCCTAGGAGTCGTAGACAAAGGTTTATGCCAAGAGTGCTTAGCAGCAGTCTCTCTGCCTAAAGAAACTATTTATTCCTATATAAATAAACTTTCTGGTGGGCAAAAAAAAAGAATAGCAATTGCGCGTCTTTTAAGACAAGAACCAGAGATTCTTCTTGGAGACGAACCTTTCTCAAATTTAGACCCTCTATTATCAAAAAATATCTTAAATTTATTTATTAATCAAAAAAATTATCTTAGAATCAAAATCCCTGAGACCATACTTATAAGTCTTCATCAAATAAATCTAATAAATTATTTCAATAGAGTTATTGCGTTAAAAGATGGAAAGATTGTAATAGATAGAGAAATTTATAATATTAAGCAATCAGAATTTGATTGCATATTTAATTGATGATGAAATTAATAAAACCAGTATCAACTTTATTAACATTAATCCCATCAATAGCCTACATCCCCATTCTAATAGAAATCATTAAAGGGCTTCATCTTGGGGGTCTAGGTATCATATTTCTCTTCATAAGATCAGCAATTAAACCATCTTTAAATCTAGAAGTAGTTAAAAGCGCATGGGAAGGACTTCAAATAACAATTGCTACTGCTTTAATTAGCTGGGTTATCAGTATACTTATTGGAATTCTTTTAGGTGTACTATCTACAGATTTATTTTGGAAAAGTATTTCTAAATTTTCTTATTTAGGTAAATTCATAAAATACTCATTAGCAATTCCAAGATCAATACATGAAGTAGTTTGGGGCTTGCTATTTATACAAATCTTAGGCTTGAATATTTGGGTGGCAATTATATCTATAGTCATTCCCTATTCAGCCTTAACCGCAAGAGTAATTTCAGAGCAATTAGATAGTTTTGACATAGAAGCCCTATTAGCAATCAAGCAAACCGGATCTAATTTTATGAGCTCATTTATAACTATTTTACTTCCAAAGTTAATACCCATTGTATCTACATATGGAAGTTACAGATTTGAATGTGCAATTAGAAGTGTAACATTACTTGGAATATTTGGATTAGGAGGTATAGGAACAGAACTATATTTAACCTTAAAGTCCTTTGAGTTCAATGAAATGTGGACTTGTTTGTGGATGCTTTGGTTAGTAATAATTTTATTTGAGAAATTTATAAGATTTTTAAGAAATCATTTATCTAAAAAAATTATTCTTAAGAATTCTTTCTTAATTTCAATCTTAATATTTTCACTATCTTTATCATTAGGTATTAGTTGGCTTTATAATCTAAATTTTGAGATATTTACTCCATTAAGCTTTTCGTATTTGAATTTCCCTTCATTCGTAGAAATAAGAAATGGATTTAATACCTTACCTCTGTTTAATCTAATAATTACAACTATTTTAATAACTTTTTTTGCGTCTGGGATTGCAATAGGTACACCTCCTCTTTTACTAGTATTATTACCAGGTAAATTCTCTCTAAAAGTTCAAAATCTTATTTGGATCTTCTTTAGATTGATACCTCCTCCATTGACCACTATACTTATTCTTCTTTTTACTAATCCTAATATATCTGTAGCCGCATTATCACTAGGAATTACACATATGGGGGCCATGGGAAGATTACTTACAGATAACATACTAAATCAAGAAAAAACCATTTATCGAGCAATTAAAAGCAATGGATCAAAAAAGAAATCAGCAACTCTTTATGGAATATTAGCCCCCCAAAGTAATAGTTATTTAGCTTATGGAGCATATAGAAGTGACGTAATCCTAAAGGAAACAGCAATTATAGGTGCAGTTGGAGGAGTAGGATTAGGGTGGCAATTACAGGAATCACTAAGCTCATTCGATTGGGCTCAAGTCATGGTAATAACTGCTACTTTCTCTTTATTAACAATATCAGGAGAATTTCTATTTAACACTTCTCAAAATTATTGGTTAAATAATTCAACCAACAATTTCATTAGTTAATTATTTTATTAAACATATCGACTTATGAATAAATATCAGAAAAAATTAATCATAATTGGAGATAGTGGGGTTTACGGATGGGGAGATCTAGAGGGAGGAGGATGGTCTGAGAGATTAAGACAAAATTGGTTAAATTTAGATGGTGCTCCTATCATTTATTCTCTTGGAGTAAGAGGAGATGGATTAGAGAAAGTTGCTATAAGATACAAGAATGAGTGGGCAACAAGGGGAGAGTTAAGAAGAAAAGTTCCTGAAGGTATTTTGTTATCAATTGGATTGAATGATACAGCTAGAATTGGAAGAAAAGATGGCAGGCCCCAACTTTCCGAGGATGCTTTTAAATTTGGCTTAAAACAATTAGTATACGAAATTAAGAATGAAGTACATATAATGGTCACTGGATTAACACCTGTTAATGAAGACTCAATGCCTTTTGCAGAATGTCTTTGGTATTCAAACCAAGCTTGTTCTAAGTATGAAAATAAAATAGAAGAAACTTGCTTAGAATTAAATGTCCCATTTTTATCTATTCATGAAAAAATGATTAAGTTATTATCTTATAAGGAACTACTCTCATCAGACGGAATACATCTGAATACTAAGGGTCATAAATGGATTTACGAACAAATTAGTGAATGGCCAGCATTAAAGAGTTGGGCTGATTTAAGGTGAATATTTATACAAAATTCAAGTAAAAAAAGATAGAAATAACAGCTGCTATAGATGTTTGTATAGAGTTAACTAATTCATTAGTCATCCAATCAATCTGATTTTGCACCACTGCTCCAATATAACTCTCTAGAAAAGTTGCCAAATAGCCAGATAAGAAAACTATAAAAGCAACAGATAATCCAGAAATGATGGATAGATTAAGCATAAACAGGGTCATGATTAGACTTCCCAACAACCCTGCCATCGAACCTTCGATGCTTATTGCCCCTTCTGTCCCTGGTGATACAGGCTTTAAGGTCGTAATTAGAAAAGTTCTTTTACCAAATCTTTTGCCAATTTCACTTGAAAACGTATCGGAAAGTTTTGCACTAAAACTAGAAGCAAAACCTACCATGAATAAATTTAAAAAATTTGGCCAAAGACAACTTAATAAAGCGAGCGAGCAACCTGTGGCTGCAGACCCCCATACATTTTCAGGCCCACGTTGACCACCTCTTGCTTCAGCAATCCCTCGGGAAGCTTTATTTTTGTATCCAATTTTTGTAACTAAAGTTCCCAACAAGAGATATACACAAACTGATATCCAACCATTCCATCCAACAGATCCTAATAAAAGTGTGCCAAGTATTCCAGCATGAATCCAACCTTGCCTAGTTAAAAATGGAAGCCTATGTCCTAAAAATACCAACAAGAAATTAACCAAAAAAGCATTAACCCAAATACCGCTAATAAAAGAGAAGTTGGCCATAGTTTCTAATCAGCATGCCTGTTTCTAAACAATAGACGGTTATATGTTCAAAAATTTTCAATCTTAAAGGGATGATTTAACTCTTCTCCATGAAGTCATTAACTGACAGGCACTAACTGCAGCTGTTGATGTCCTCAAAATAGTTTCTCCCATAGACACCCCAGACAAGCCAGATTCAAAAGCTAATGCCTCTTCATCTTTATTCCAGCCTCCCTCAGGGCCAACTACCACCCAAACTTGATTGACTTTATTTGGTGTTTCTTTTAACCAATTCACACAATCTTGTAAGTTCTGAATGCGTGTAGTGGCAAATCCGATTTGAGCTTTGGAAGGCAAATCACTTATCCAATGGGGAAATGTCAATGCCTGCATTAGTTCTGGACTCCAGAGCCTTTCAGATTGCTCAACGGCTTCATGAATAATTTTTTGAAATCTAATAAATTTTTCGTTATTGCATTCTTTAACTACTGATCGTTTTGAAAATAATGGTTGAATAATATCAACACCTATCTCACAACTCATTTGCAAAATGTTTTCAAAACCTTTTTTAGGAATAACTACAGCAATGCCTACTAATGGAATCTCTCTTGAAACGACTTGAATAGGTTTATCAAAACCATTAGTAAGTTTTATAGTTTTTTTTTCAACAATTTTTGCGTTCCAAAGATGACCTTTTCCATCAATAACCTCTAAAAGATCTTCCGATCTCATCCTCATAACCCTAGATAAATAATGTGATTCATTGGAGGTCAATATCAACTCTCCATTTGAATCGATTTCATCACTTAATCGATTTGGATTTATAAATAATCTTCTTTTCTCAGCCATAGAAAATTAATCTGTTGAAGGAAAAATTGCATCAGGATGTTCTTCTACTGGCCAATCTTCATTTACTCCTCCGATAATTAGTTCCTCTATTTTCACAACATCAACATCCATTTGTTTAAGTACATTTATCAAAACATCTATTGCGATGAGGTCAGAAGTACCTAAATCGACCCAACATCTAGCCCAACACTCGTTAAATTCAAATTCTCCAAGATTATGCATTAATGATGGAAGACTAGAAGATGTATCTTCATTTTCATAGCTCATCCAACTGACATCAGAACCAATTTCATGAGTTTGCAAATTTTCAGAATTAAATCCCCCAAGTCTGCCCAGCACATACCAAGAATCAAAAATACCATCAACGTATTCTTTTTCTCCCTGACTTGGAACCTCTGAATATCTAAGCCATATCCAACAATTGAAAGGATCAACTTCACGAAATCGAACTTCCATAAACAATAGATCTTAAAAAAGAAAAACTAAAAGATATCAAACATAATCTAATGTAAATTGATTAAAGAAAATCAAAAAATCTTTATTTAATTGATCTAAATCTCAATAAAAAAGAATGCTTTGTTTAAAAAATATTTATTACCATCCCTCAACAGCAGAGAAACCAATCCTTAGAGATTTGTGTTTAAAATCAAATACTGGAAAAATAACAATAGTTAGAGGACCCAGTGGAAGTGGAAAAACTACACTAGTAGAAATCATTAGCGGTCTATCGGGATATCAAAAAGGAGAAATAACATGGTTCAACAAAACTCTAAATGCACGTCAGCGCAGGTCGTTATGTGGATTAGTTTTTCAATTTCCAGAAAGATATTTTCTTGGATTATCGGTAGCTCAAGAATTACTACTTGGACATAAGAGGTTAACGACAGAAGAACAAATTTCAGCTCTCACAAAAGTGGGGTTAATCAATTTAGATTTAAAGAAGCCGCCAGAATCTCTTAGTGGAGGACAACAACGCCGACTAGCTATTGCTGTTCAATTATTAAGGAGTCCAAAAGTACTTTTATTGGACGAGCCAACAGCAGGTTTAGATTGGTCAGTAAAAAACGGAATTATAGAATTACTCGTAAAGCTTAAAAACAAGCAAACTATTCTAATAGTTACACATGAACCAGAACTTTTTAAAAATTTGAATACCGAAAATTATGAGTTGCACAATGGTCAACTTTTCCCTGAGTAAACAATTCAATTAATCAATGACAGATTCACTAGTTAGAGCTACTGCTGCGAAAGGAGGGATCAGGCTAGTCGCCGTATCAACAACTGAATCAACAAAAGAGGCAAAAGAAAGACATTCTCTTTCATATTTAACTTCTGCAATTGTAGGTAGGGCCATGAGTGCAAGCCTCTTACTTGCAAGCTCAATGAAGGTAAATCATGGAAGGGTGACTTTGAGGGTAAGCTCAAATGGACCCCTAAAAGGATTAACTATTGATGCAGGTAGAGATGGAAGCGTGAGAGGTTTCGTTGGCAACCCAAGTCTTGAATTAGACCTAATTAAAAATAAAAGCAATCAATATACATTTGATTTTAAAAAAGCTACAGGCATTGGCTATCTTCACGTTATTAGAGATGATGGCAAAGGTGAACCGCACAACAGCACAGTTGAATTAATTAATGGAGGTATAGGTGAAGACATAGCTTCCTATTTACTTCATTCTGAACAAACTCCATCAGCTGTGTTTGTTGGAGAAAGAATTAATCAGGATGGAATAGTTTGTAGCGGAGGACTTTTAGCTCAAATACTACCCAAAGCTGAACGAGACTATTCATTAATAGCCCTACTCGAAGATAGATGTAAAGAAATCAACTCTTTTAGTGAATTATTAAACAAAAAAAGGACAAACCTTATTTCACTAATTGAAGAAATTTTTCCTGATCTTGATCAATCACATTCAGATATTACTAGCACATCTCAAGAAGTTCATTTTAAATGTAGATGCTCAAGAGAAAGAAGCCTATCAGCATTGAAGATATTGGGGAAAAAAGAGCTTCAGGAAATGATAAAACAGGATGGGAAAGCAGAACTTACATGTCAATTCTGCAAAAGTATTTATATTATTAAAGAAGATGAATTGTTATCTTTAATCGATTAGAGGATTAATCAAGGAAAATCACTCCTAACCAAAGTAAAAATACTGCGGGTATCGCCTCAAATTTATCTGAAGACAATGATCCAGCGTTGTCAATAAATGATTCAGCACCGCCCAAAAGTAATGCACCGGATAGAAGTCCAATACTAAGAAGAAGAATGCACCAGAGGATAGAAGAAAAGAAAGGCCTGCCTCTGCGAGACTGACTAATGAATAAGGCTATTGTTGAGAATGAAAGTATTAATTCAACACTTTCAGAAGGCACAATTAAAATGAGTAAAAAAGCCAATATTCCACAAGAAATTCTTATATTTAATTCTTGTCCAGAGGGCAACTCTAAGCTTGGTAAAAAATTAGATGTTGATGCCTCATATTTAGGAAGATTGAAATTTTTCAACCTAGTGAGAAGAGAACTAGGTCCTATGTCACCAACTTTCTTTGCTTCATTTTCTTTCTTTGATGCGGTTATTGCCTCGTTACTTGCATTACCAAGTTGTCTTGACTTAAGACTTACCATTAGCAACGAATCGTAAGCAGCTTCTATTTTTGCTTTAGTGATTTGGTCTTGTCCTGCCTCTATTAATTTTTTATCCCTTGCTTCTTGAATAGCATCAAAACTTGCACCCTCGTTTATTCCAAGTATCAAATATGGATCTTGTGAATTTGAATTTGATTGTGAATTAGTACCAGGATCCATAGATTTTCAAAAAAGATTTATGAACTCTCTTTATTAGTTAGATATTAATCTATTTTAAAGGGAAACAGGATCAACACCACTGACAACAGGAGCAACTGAATTTAATTCCATTTCAGGATGATCTTCCTTTAACTGATTTAAATTCCATTCATTTTTAAAAAGCAGTACTGGTCTAAGCCAAGCATCCTGAACAGTTTTGCAATTAAAAATTCTACCAACCTCCTCTAAAACAGGCCATCCCCCTTTTACCCATCTAGCAACTTGGAAACCCATTGGTTCAAGCCTGGTTTCCACTCCATATTCACTAGCAAGTCGATGTTGTACTACCTCAAGCTGAAGCTGACCAACTGCGGCCAAAATTGGATCTCTTTTGCTTTGATCTTTATCGTAAAGAATTTGGACTGCTCCCTCCTCTCTCAATTCATTAACACCTTTTCTAAAGTTTTTAAAAGCTGAAGGATTTGGATTTCGTAGCCAGCTAAATATCTCGGGGCTAAAACAAGGAATACCCTCAAATTCAACTCTAGATCCAATAAATAATGTATCTCCAATAGAGAACATTCCTGGATTATTCAAACCAATAACATCCCCAGGGTAAGCATCATCAACAACGGCCCTATCTTGTCCAAAAATCTTTTGGGGCCTTGAAAGTCTGATTTGTTTACCCGTCCTAGCGTGTTGAACTGTCATATCTTTTTTAAACCTTCCACTACAAACCCGCACGAAGGCAACTCTATCTCTATGTTTTGGATCCATATTGGCTTGTAATTTAAATACAAATCCACTAAATGATTCTCTTGTAGGTGAGATTGGCCCATCAAAGCTATTTCGAGCAACGGGTCCCTGAGATAGCTCAAGAAAATTATCTAGAAACGGCCTAACCCCGAAGTTGGTCATTGCAGATCCAAAAAATACAGGAGTTAATTCGCCAGATGATATTAATTCTTTATCCAGGTCAGAACCAGCCTCATCAAGTATCTCAATCTCTTCAAATGCTTTTTTCAATAGTTCTTCTTCTACTAAATTTTTAAGTTCAGGATCATTAATTTTCAACCTTATTTCACTAGATTGCTTTCCTCTTTCTGCTCGAGAGAATAAAATGACCTCGTTGGTTGCACGCTCAACAACACCTCTAAAAAGCTCACCACTTCCTATTGGCCAATTGACTGCAAAGGTTGATAATCCTAATTCAGACTCAATCTCATCTAATAATTCCAGTGGTTCTTGACCTGGCCTATCCATCTTATTGATAAAGGTAAAAATTGGAATTTGACGCATTCTGCAAACCTCAAAAAGCTTTCTTGTTTGAGGTTCAAGTCCTTTAGCTGCATCCTCAAGCATCACAGCATTATCAGCAGCGGCAAGTGTCCTATATGTATCTTCCGAAAAATCTTGGTGCCCAGGGGTATCTAACAAATTAATAGTCTTTTCCTTGTATGCAAATTGTAAAACAGTTGATGTAATTGATATGCCTCTTTGTTTTTCAAGCTCCATCCAGTCAGAAGTGACTTTTCTCTGCTCTCCTCTAGCTTTTACTGCTCCTGCTTGTTGTATAGCTCCGCCATAAAGTAAAAGTTTTTCTGTCAAAGTGGTCTTCCCTGCATCAGGGTGGGAAATAATCGCAAAATTTCTTCTTTTAGCAACCTCCGTACTTAAAGGTATAGTTATCTCTTCTTCTAAAATTTGATCTAAATTAGTTTTGTCTTGGGGATTTGATTTCATTATTGTTTTTGGTTGTTCAATTGTTCAGGGAAAAGATTAAATACACCCAATAATCTCAAAATAAAGCTCATCAATTTGAAAAACCTCTAAATGAGACAACCCTGCATCAACGAGCTGTTGAGATACTTCCTCAACTGTAAATGATGCCTTGAGAGATGCATAAAAATCCTTTTTCAGAATTTCTGGAGAATTTGAAAGATGTTTTTCTTTTAGCTCAAATGCTTTTTTCAGAGAAGCAGGCCTTATTAAATCACGATGAATATGAATAGACTTTGTTTTACCAAGTTTTTTTAATGCATCCCAAAAACAATAAGGATCGTGAAAATGATGCAAGGCACTATTACTGACTAGGACATCAGCTTTATCAGGAAGATTTATATCACCTGAGGCTATCGAATTGATGTCAATCAATTTATAAGAAAGATTCTTAGTAAGATTGCCGGAAAGTCTGTTTTCTGCTTCATTCAACATTTCCTTTGAGCCATCAATTCCAACAACATTTACAAAAGGCCAATTTTTGGCAATTCTCTCTGCAATATTTCCTGGCCCACATGCCATATCAAAAATCACATCATTTTTATTAAGAGTTCTTCCTGCTTTTTTTAAATATTCTTCAAGCGATTTAACAACCATAGAATCACTCCTAGAGAAGTCCGCATCCGCATAAGCCCTTACCTGCGAAGGGATTTGCATAAGTTCTGGTTCCGGTGTTCTCTTCATTACTAACAAAAAAACAATTTGTTTTCCCTTGGAGCCCTGTAGATGGTGTTAAAAAAACTTGCTAACGCTATACATGGCGTTACCGTAGTAGTTACTCAAGGGATAAAAGATTTTGACAATCGCAACAAGCCAGCCCGAAACCAATAATTCAGAATCGGGTAAAAAAAATGTCACAACTGATTTTCCAATAACTGCACCTGCAGCCAATCCTGTCTTTTACAGAACTTATAGCAGGAAACTTCCAGCAGGTCGTGAAAGCTGGGAACAAGTAAATACACGAAATCTCGATGGTCTAAAGAAACTTGGAGGATTAAACGAAGCAGAAATAAATTTAATGCAAAGAATGCAACAGGAGAAAAAAGCTCTTCCCTCAGGCCGATGGCTTTGGATAGGCGGAACAGAATGGATTGAGAAAGAGAAGAATTTTTCTGGAGCCTACAATTGCACCTCAACAAATCTTGTTGATTGGCAAGCCTTCGGACTTATGATGGATTTAGCGATGATGGGTTGTGGGACGGGTGCAATAATTGAGCCTCACTTGATTGATCAACTGCCAGAGGTTAAAAATACAATTAATATTCAAAATGTTTCAGATATTGGATTAACCCCTTCTGAAGAGAGAAATGAAAACACTACATTCTCCATTCAAGACAATAATGTACTCATCAAAGTGGGTGATAGTAGACGTGGATGGGTGGATAGCTATCAAAAAATCCTAGAACTGAGTAGTGACATTAGTTTCAATTCTAAAATTATTAATATCTCTATTGATTTAAAAGATGTAAGGCCAGCAGGTGAATCACTAAAAGGTTTTGGAGGCATGGCAAACCCTGTAAAACTGAAAGATTTATACCCTCGTGTGGCAAATCTTTTAAACAAAGCCGTAGGCAGGAAACTAACTTCAATTGAATGTTGTCTACTAATCGACGAAGCAGCGGTCACAATAGTTGCTGGCAATATCAGAAGAAGTGCAGGTATGCGACAATTTTCATCGAACGATTTAGAAGCTGCTGGCGCCAAAGAAAATTTATGGAAGCAAGACAAAGATGGAAATTGGAGTATAGACCCAGAAAAGGATGCCTTAAGGATGGCTAATCATACTCGTGTTTACCACACCAAACCTGAATTAAGTATTCTTATCGAAGCCGTTACCAAGCAATTTCATTCAGGAGAAGGTGCTATTCAATTTGCACCAGAAGCAATTGCTCGCTCTAATGCAGACATACTTTCAACAGTCGAACTAAGGAATGAATTTATAAATATCTATTGCGATCAAGGCAAAGAAGAGGCCTCTAAATGGATTCAATCAAATTACGGTCCATTTGATGCAAAAGAACTCTCTCACAGACTCAGTAGATATGGTCTTAATCCATGCGGTGAAATTTTAGGCTCAGATTTCCACTGTAATCTTGCGGAGATCCATCTTAATCAAATTGATCCATTAGACATAAATAAACAAGAAGATGCCTTCAGAGCAGCAGCTTTGTCAGTTGCATGTCTTCTTAACCATCGATTTGAAGTAGAGCGATACAGAAAAAGTCGTGAATGGGATCCAATTGTTGGGGTAAGCTTCACAGGACTTTTTGACTTTTTTGTTCATGCATTTGGAACCCCCTGGTTGAAATGGTGGGAAGCCGGACGACCTGAGACAAAAGAAGGTCAAGATTTTAAAAATAAAGAAGCTACTTTTTTGAGTCGATGGAGAAAAATCGTCAACGATACAGTATTTGATTATTGTGATAGACATAATATACGTCGTCCAAGTCGTTGCACAACAGTTCAACCAGCTGGTACAAAGAGCCTTCTAACTGGGGCTTCCCCAGGATGGCATCCTCCAAAAGCGCAGCGTTTTATAAGAAGAATCACTTTTCGGAAGAACGATCCAGTCGCACTAGCTTGCATGGATTATGGATACACGATTGTTCCTTCTCAGTCAGATAAAGATGAGAACGGAAAGCTACTAGACAACCCATTTGATCCAAAATGTACTGAGTGGTTAGTTGAAATTCCAACTGAGGTAAGTTGGGCAAATATACCTGGTGCAGATCAAATAGATATAAATAACTTCTCAGCTCTTGCACAATTTGATTTTTATATGCAAGTTCAAACCAACTATACTGACCACAATACTTCAGCCACAATTGAATTCAGAGAAAATGAGATAGGGGATTTAGCCAAAGCTCTTCATAGCTCTATAAATGAAAACAAAGGTTATATTTCAGCAGCTTTGCTAGCAAGATTTGATGCGAATGCAACCTTCCCCAGGCTCCCTTTTGAGCCTATTGATGAAGAATCCTATACAAAGCTGCAAGCAGAGGTAATAGAAAGAAGAGAAGATTGTGATTTCTTTGATGCTCTTAGTAAATATGATCAAGGTGAACTTGCTGAGGCGGGTCCAGCTGGGTGCGATTCTGATAAGTGCTTACTTCCACTTGCTAAACCCTCTTAAGACCAGTTTCTCAATCGTTGATGCGGCAGATGTTTTTATCTAAACCAAATTAAGCACTTGATTAAATAAAATAATTTTTTCATAGAAGTTTTAAAGAAAATTGTCCAAATGAAAAATTTTGGCTAACTATTAAATAGGTATTGTGTTTCTTAAAATTTAAATGACTACGATCAATAAACCATTAAATACAAGTAACAAGAGTGCTAATGATGCACTTATAGACCAATTGAGAGCTTGTCAAAACCCTGAGGAAATTCTGAAATTCGAAAAATGGTTTAATTCAAATATAGAATCTGAAAAACTTTATAAAAGGATCTGCCAACTACTGAAAAGTAGAAGTATCTCTAGAGCATTAGGTTCAAAATGGCTACTGGTACTTATTGAAGATAGAGAAAATACTATAAAAAAGTTGTCAGTTAAATAATCTTTAAATCAATCTTTAAATCAATCTTTAATTCATTCTACTAATAAAAAAACAGTTCCGTATCCCTTTCTTCTAGAAAGGGAATGGTCCTGATGCTCCACTAGAAGAAGTAAATCCTGACAATGCCCAAATACCAAACGAAAACAGAGCGCATCCAATAAAGAACATCAAGTGAGCTACATAGCGATATTTCTCTTTTTGACTAATGCCACCTTCCATAGGAAGGTCTCCAAGGAAACGGGATTGCGGGCTCTTGTTGCTTGCCATGAATGTGATTTACCAATGCCTGAAATTATCGCACAAATAATATCATTGGTATTTATGCAGACAAAGAATCTATAGGTTCTGAAATTTTTTAGAAAAAAGGATTTACTTTAAAAATGAATTAATTGCTTAAAGGGAGGAAGATGTTATTTGACTAATTTATTTAAAATTTCAGAAGTTAATAAGGTAAAATTGTAAGTGGAGAGTTGGTCGAGTGGTTTATGGCTCTAGTCTTGAAAACTAGCATGGGGGCAACTCCATCGGGGGTTCGAATCCCCCACTCTCCGTTCTTACTATGGAGAGTGGGGAATCCATAAATATATATTTACTGGTTGATACGTTGCGAAATACAAGAGAAATTTTTAATTTAAAAAGCAAGCTCCAAGCCTCGAAGAAATGGTTCAAAGCCAAATCTTCTTAAATTTTATTTATTCTTAAGTCTACTAACATAAGAAAATCAAATATCTTATTCAGATAAGAATCTTGAAATTCCCATGATTTTTTTATTTTTTCGTTAATGTATTTTTGAATTTGGCTTTTTTGATTTTTAAGAAACTGATCTAATATCAATTGAAACAAATAAATAAATTTCAAAAAGTTATTTATTTGTTTTTTCTAAAAAAATTCAGAACGCCATACATTACTTAATTAAAATCAAAATGAGAGAAGAGCGCTACCTAAAAGACAGAGAAGCTATTGTAAGAGCTGACATTTGGAAAGAGATCACGTCATCATGCAAAGGACTAAGAACTGAGCTGGGCTATACAAACATTCAAATAGTAGAATTTTTAAAAGAAATAACAAAGACATTTGAAAGAGATCAACTTTAAATTCGACAATTATTTATCTACATTATTGAGTTATTATTTATTTTTTACTTATTCATCATTTCTGAAACTTCAAAAAATATTTTTATATTTTATCTATAAGTTTTGTCAGCTATTAAGCATAATTCTCAATAAATACAAATCCATACATTAACAACATCCCTATATTTACTAATTGTGAGATTTATTCTAAGCCAATATTTCCAAATTTTTTTACAAGCGAAATGATTCATTGAACCTATTTGATAAAATTTATAGAAGATATAATCAAGTTTTTGACTTTTAGAATATGAATCTAAAATTGTTTAATAACATAAAAGAGGACCAGTAAGTAGTGTTTTCTTTTAGTAAACGTGACTTCGCAAGTCTAACTTTTATAGCATTTCTTGGAATAATCCTTTTCTTTTGGGGGCTTGGAGCGACAGGATTGATAGACGAAACACCCGCAAAATTTGCTGCGGCAGGACGTTCAATGAGTGTATCCGGAAATTGGCTAACACCCGTTTCCAATGGAATACCGAGATTTGATAAACCACCCCTAATTTATTGGTTAATGGGATTGATTTATTCAATACCTAATCAATCTTCTTGGGATCCTTTAGGATCTTTTGCAGCTCGATTTCCCTCGGCTATTTCTTCTCTCTTATTGATGACAATCTTGGGGGAGACATTGTTGAGATGGCCTCAAAAGAAAAATATTAATCAAAGAAGAACTGCTGTATTAACTGCTCTTGCATTTGCTCTTTCTCCATTTGTAATGATATGGAGTCGTACGGCAGTATCAGATGCTTTACTCTGTGGGACATTTGGTTTAAGCATGCTTTTGCAATGGCGTTGTTATGTAAAACCTAGACAAAATTCGTGGGTTTATGGATGGATAATTTTAGGTTTTTCGATTCTTACAAAAGGTCCAGTAGCAGTTGTACTAATG
Organism: Prochlorococcus sp. MIT2304; assembly: GCF_059772405.1. Classification (NCBI taxonomy): domain Bacteria; kingdom Bacillati; phylum Cyanobacteriota; class Cyanophyceae; order Synechococcales; family Prochlorococcaceae; genus Prochlorococcus; species Prochlorococcus sp. MIT2304. The sequence goes on along the minus strand of NZ_CM186286.1, from coordinate 97,783 downwards.
ATCTTTTCACTTTTTCTCTTTGGACTCTTTCAAAATGATTTTAGTCGATTAAGAAGTCATATAAAGCCTGTTTATGGACTTTTAGTTGCAATGATTGTAAGTATGCCATGGTTTATTATTGAATATATTTTAGAAGGGAATAAATTTCTAAAAAGTTTTTTTGGATATCACAATTTTCAAAGATATACGAGTATTGTAAATTCACATGAAGAAGGCATTTTCTTTTTTGTTTTAATGTTAATCATAGCCTCCTTACCTTTTACTCCTCTTTTAATTCTAGGGATTATCCAAGGCACAAAAGATATAAAAAGAAATTTCCTTAAGCAGACTCTTGAACCATCTAATTCCTTATTGATTTTCTCCATATCTTGGCTGTTATCTGTCTTTATATTCTTTACTTTATCCGGCACGAAACTTCCAAGTTATTGGCTACCTGCAATACCAGCAGCAGCAATAATTATAGGACAAGCTGAAAGTTTCGAAATTAATCAAGGCAACAACAAAAGTAAATTATTTAATACTTGTTGGTGGCTAACTATCTTATTCTTATTTTTGATCGCTATTGTTTTTTTATTACCAGTATTGATACCTAATTTGAGTTTATTAAATAAAATAAACGATAATGAAATGAATAATTTATCAACCCAACTGATTAGCAGTGGAATATTAACAAGAGGGGGAATATGTTTTTTGGTTTCTGGGATTCTAGGGATTATCTCAAGAAAATCACTAAAAATTAATTTATTAAGCCTTCAAATTCCAATTATATTCTTTCAATTACTAGCTATTAATCCTTTATTTAGATTAATCGATTTTAATAGGCAATTACCATTAAGAGAAGCATCTAAGTTTATAACCCTTTCAAGGAAGCCTAATGAGGCAATTGCAATGGTTGGGATAGAAAAACCATCTATTCACTTTTATACAAATGAGGTAATTTTATATGAATCTAATACAAATGTTAATGTAATTAATTTATCAGAAAGATTATATCTTGAAAAGAGAATCGGATGGGAAGGATATCAAATGCGAAATCCTAAAGCCTCAGAGAGCATATTAATTCTAATAGATAATTCGACTTCAAAATTAAGTCATTGGAAATTACTTAATCCAGAAAAATTGGGTAGATTTGGAATTTATAATGTATGGCGTGTTGAAATTTTAAGGTTGCAATATATAGCTGATAAGTTTAAAAAAGAAAATAAATTAAAATCTTCATGGACAGAATACGATCCTGAAAGATATTAGCGATAATATATTAAATCAAACATTTAAATTATTTAAGAGATTTATTACGTTTTAATGGTTTAAAAAAGAATTTGTTATTGATTTAGCCATCATTTCTGATATTCCTTCAACATTCCTTCTTCCATAAATTTGTTGCTTTTCATTTTCTTTTAAAAAGTCAAACTGACAGGTTCTATCTAACAAATTAAGAATCAATTTGCAGGTTGAAAGCATATATTTATCCTCTTGTACTGACCCATCAGCACAAAACACATTACGTCCTAGTAACCTCCTCTGTGCTTCAGCAAAGGATGCATTAAACTGCGGTCCTTTTCCTTCTATCTGAATAATTAACTTTCCTAGAAGAGCTGCTTGCTCAGTGGCAGTTCCAGCCATACTAATTAATACATTACTGCTTTGAACAACTTTGACAAATGAATTTCTATAGACATTAACAATTGAATGATTTTTTATTATTTTTAATGGATGGTCCTTGTTAGTTGGAAAACACAATCTCCATCCATCCAAAGTTATTATATTTTTTAAAGAATAGTCATCCAATGTGTGGACCAATGCAACATCAAAACTTATATCAGTATTTTTACTTTTTAAATTCGTGACATTTTCAATAACTTTAAGGATTAGACATAAATTCTCACCTACTTCAGGCATTCTGCTGCCAGGCAATATTCCCAAACGCTTATTATGTTTTGGCAAAATTTGATGTCTAGTTAAAAATGGGTCCATAAAAGGGTTGCCAATAAATTCAACTTTGCCAAATATTATTTTTTTCAAATCATCTGCAGTAAGTTTATCTCTCGTATAAACTTTTAAAAATTTATCGCTAGACAAACAATTAGAACAAGGCCAAGGTAGCTTTAACTTTCCTTCATAATGGCTTGAATACGCTACCAGATAAGTTACTACTGGCAATCTTGTAAACCACGCTACCGTAACGGGGAGCACATCCCCTACGACAACCAACAAATCATATTTAGATGAAATCAAAAATAAAAGGTAAATCCGTTTTATTAGATAAATGATCTGGCCTTGGATTAATTCAAGAATTCGACCTTTCAGACTTGTATATCCCATTCCACCAGTACTAAATGATTTGGTCTTTCCAAGAACTTTTATCCCTGCCTTCAAGTAAGATTCACCATTGCCAACAAGGGGTAGGGCCTTTACTTCATGTCCAAGCTTCTTAAATGCATCTCCCATAAGAGAACCTGAAAGGTCTTCTCCGTGCCCATTACTTAGGAAAAGGATTTTTGACAATTAAAAACTAAAATGTCTGAAAAACTAATAAATCAATATTAGGCTCAAAACAACTAAACTGAAGTAAAGAAACTATTTTGTACTAGAATTTTAAAATAAAGTATTATTTTTCTAAATTTATATTAGACAAAAAAAATGAAATCACTTTAGTATAATAAAAGATCTAATGTAGTTTTATAAATTACTAATAAGTTAAATACTCTATGAAAGGTAGTAAGAATTTATAATAAGGTTAAAATATTTAAAGCCTAATATGATCTCAATTCTTAAGTACCTAAATCCATTCACCATCAGCAAGCCGAAAACCATTTACACAAGTTGGGGAAATATTGAGCCTACTGTAGATATTTTCCCTGTCGTTTATCTATTATTTATTTACGGTTTTATATATATATTTCCTTATGGCAGAGACGTCGTAGGCATGAGCTGGTTTGATTGGTTTAGAAGCGAGGATGGACCTTTAGAGTGGATACAGTTTATAGGATATTTTTTAGGTTTTATTTGTTCAAGTCTTATCCTTTTTAAACGCAGAAGAATAGGAATTAATAAAAGATGGATAGCTTGGTTGATTTTAGCATTGGTTTGTTTTTTTGTCGCTGGAGAAGAAATAAGTTGGGGAGAGCGTATAACGGGGATAGGAATAGATTCTATTAGAGCAATAAATAGTCAAGGTGAGACCAGCATTCATAATATTCACTTTTTTCATAATTATCTATTAGATCCATCTTTCGAGATTTCTTGTCTCTTTCTTGGATGGATTGGTTGGAGAGCATGGCCCTCAATTGATGCTTTCCCCTCAAGAAGATATAGTCTTTATTTCCTATTTGTAGCTTTATTTTATTTCTATTTTGATATCTCTCAGGCATCAACAATAAGTCAAATTCGCAATGATCAGGAAATATTTGAAGTACTAATGTCTCTTGGTCTAGCTTCTCATTGCTGGAGTAAAGCATTTCAAAAATGACAAAAAGAGATTAAAAGTCTATCTTTATGATGAGTAGATAACTAAAATGACAATGCCAATTATATATTTTGATTTAACTGACAAATCTTTAAAATATTGTAGGCATAAAATGTACATAAAAAATATATAAAAAGAATTAGTAAATAATTAAAAATATGAAAATAATCAAAACCATAACATACTTTTAAGATCATTATCGTATGTGTATAAAAGCTTGATTTTTACTAACAATCCAATGAATCACTTGTTTTTTTATTAGTAATACTATTTGTCCCCTCTGCTATGGCACACAATTTTTTCTTAACATCATTAGCAATTAAAACATCAGTAAAATCGGCACCATCAATAATAACGTTTTCGAATTTAGCATTATAAGCAAAAGCACCTTCTAACACACTATTTGAAAGATTTGCTCCATTAAGGATGGCCGCATCCATTGTCACATCTCTCATATTTGTATTACTTAAGTTGGCGTTTTCAAGCTTTGCATCAAAAAAGCTAGCTCCTTGAAGATCACTGCCTGAAAAGTCAGCATCCTGGAGATCACTTAAATAGAAAGTGGCGCCTTTTAGATCAATGTTAGAAAAATCAGCGCCTATCAAGGTTTGCTTTCCATAGTCCAAAGCTCCAAAAACGGGAAGAGAACAATAGAAAACCAGGAATGAGCTTACAAAAACAAAAAGAAGTTTAAACATAAATTTCTTAAAACTACTATTGATTATATTTTAATTCCAAATGGATATAAAAGATATAAATATTGAATTTAATATCTTTTATATCAAAAAAAATATTTCTATAATCTCTCTTAAACCTTAGCAAAAAAATATTTACGTTGCATTTATTTTAAGTTAATCTAATCATCTTAATCCCTGTATTATATAATTTTTAAATTATATAATAAAAAATATTCAATAATAGAGTTGTTATAGTGTCAACAAAAAAGATATAACTTAATAAAAATTTCCAACTATCTAGCAAAATTCATATACTTTAATATATATTTTCTATATAAAGAAAAATTTATTAGCTAAATTTACTAAATCTAAAATATCAAATTCCCCATTAATGATTAACAAGCCATATGAAGTCATAATTATTGGTTCTGGTGCAACCGGAGGGATGGCTGCCTTAACAATGGCCAAGGCAGGAGTAAGAGTATTAGTAATTGAAAGAGGGCCAGAACTAGAAATAAAGAGAGCAAACGGAACAGAGCCTTGCAATATGATTCGGAGACTAATAGGAGTTACAACTGGCAATTATCAAAACCAACCTCAACATCCAGGGTTTTGGAAATCAAATCCATTGTTGTACGCCAACAAAAAAGCAAATCCATACACTCACCCACCGAGAGCTCCTTTCATGTGGACTCAAGGAAATCAAGTTGGTGGAAGAAGTCTTACATGGGGAGGAATAACTTTAAGATTAGCCAAAGAAGATTTTGAAGCCTCAAAAGAGAAAGAATACAATCTTAAATGGCCTATTAGTTATAAAGATCTTGAAACACATTACTCAGATGTAGAAAATTTTCTAGGGGTATTTGGAAACAAAGACGATCTAAATCAACTTCCTAATGGTGAATATATTGGCAAACTTCCATTCACAGAAAGCGAAGAAATATTCGCCTCCAATATAAAAGAAAAATTAAATCTTCCTTTTATACACTCTAGAGGATTTGGGGCCAATGAAGATAAAACTAAATGGCCCAAATATAGTAGTCTAGGTAGTACATTAAAAGAAGCAATTAGATTAGAAAAAGTAGAAATACTATCAAATCATATTGTAGAGAAATTAGTATTAAATAAGGATAGAAAGTCTGCAAAGAGTGTTATTGTTGTTAACCAAAGGAATGGAGAAAGAAGTGAAATAGAAAGTAAATTAATCATATTATGTTCATCAACAATCCAAACAATTAGAATTCTACTAAGTTCCGAAGAGAGCAATAATCAAAACGGGCTAATAGATCCATCTCAATCATTGGGAAGGAACTTAATGGATCATATATCAACTTGTAGATTTTTTACTGTCCCGATTGATAAGAATATGAAAAATTACTCTAACAAACATCGCAAAAATCTTTTAACAGGCGCTGGGAGCTTCTTTATTCCAATAGGAAGAGGACAATCAACTAAAAAAAGCTTTGTTGGAGGTTATGGTATCTGGGGAGGAATCGATAGATTTGAACCACCAGACTTCTTAAAAAAATACAACGATACAAAAACAGGATTTCTTATTGGTCACGGTGAAGTACTCCCTAATATTAATAACACTGTTTCTCTTTCAAAAAACACAGATCAATACGATATTGCTATTCCACACATATCGATAGTGTGGCGTGAAAATGAAAAACAAATGGTCAAAGAAATGAATAGAATGATTGAACTAATTATCAATTCTGGCAATGGAAACATTATCCCAGCAAATGAAATAGTAAATATTCCTTTTGCTAAACAAATTTTAAATAAATCTGTTGCCGTTAATAAGGATGCTCCACCTCCAGGTTATTACATCCATGAGGTAGGAGGTGCACCTATGGGAGACAACAAAGAGAAGAGTGTTGTAGACAATTGGAATCGTCTCTGGGAATGCCGAAATGTATTAGTAGTTGACGGAGCTTGCTGGCCAACTTCTTCTTGGCAAAGCCCAACCTTAACTATGATGGCAATAACTAAAAGAGCTTGTGAAAAGGCAATTTTTGACTTTAAAGGTTAAAAATATCATTTAAGTATTTCTCAGTAACGGCCCTATCTTCAGAACCATTTTGAAAAAGAAAATTTGCAATGGCTGAGCTAATAAGCTTGGACTGATCCCACTTCTCATTTCCACTAATAAAATCCTTCATGCCAATATATAGAGCCTCAGGCACCTCAGCCTCAAGACTTATAGACATAAGGTCCAATTCATTTTCACAACATTTAACCTCATCGGTTTTTATTTCTTCAACACGGGTTTCAATTTGATTAAACTCCATTTCCTTGTAAAAGTTCAATATCTATGAGATAAGGATCTTAAATTTTCAATAAAACGTCAAAGATAAAGAAAAGCTATACAAAGAAAACGAGACAGAACTAGACTCATTTATCAAAAAGGTTTTTTGAGAAATAATCTCAAAAGGAATAGGTTTATATATTGAAAGTATCTAAGTGTAAATTACTATTAAAATTTTCAATGAATCCCACAAGTTCTTCACTAAAGCTAGGGTCTTAGTATTTTTCAGTGGAAAACTACACACTTGCTGTGGAAATCACTTGGGGAAAAGAGCTGAAAGTAAACATTAAAAAAACATATAGATAACGAGTCCATTGCGTCGCAGATAAGAAAGAGACAAATGAGCCTTCGATTTGAACCTATTTTTTTTATATTTGGCTTTTATTTAAAGAGCGAAGCGTGACAGGTCCTAAAGGATGCTGAGCATGTGGATAAGGAAAATGTTCGTGTGAGTGCTCGTGTGTTTTATTCTCCGATAAATTTCTTTTCTTATTTTTGCCCTCATCGCAGAAATTAGGTTGAATATCTAGACACCCTTCAACATGATCATGATGACTTTTCTGCTCATATCCAACCTCACTCTCAAAGCCTAATAAATTGGAGCGGTATTTACATAAGGCGCAATTCATAAAATTCTCTCCACTCAAAACTTCTTGAATTCTTTCCATGAAGGTATCAATAACCAAATCTTGATCTGAGAGGTAACTTGCATTTAGAAACTGTACGTCAGGGTTATCATTTGAAACTCTTAAAGAATGAACTCTAACTCGACTTACCAAAACTCCGGAGAAAAGAAAATATGGTAAAAGAATTACTCTTTTAAAACCCAATTTAAGAGCATGTCTCAACCCAGGATCAACAAGAGGGAATGTTACTCCTGAAAAAACGGTTTCCCCCCATCCAAAACCAAAACCTTCGACAAGCATCCTTGTGATTTTACAAACATTTGAATTAGCATCTGGATCTGAAGAGCCTCTACCGGCTACAACAAGCAATGTTTGAGAAAGAGGGAAAATTGGATTACTATCTATTGTTTCTTTAAGTCTTGCGCCTGCTGCTCCAATCATTAACGAATTTAGGCCAAGCTCCCTACCGTATTGAATAGGAATTCCACTTTCAGAGGAATATTTATTTAAAAGTGCAGGAATATCATTTTTAGTATGTCCAGCAGCAAATAACATTGCTGGCAAAGCAATTATTCTCCTTATTCCCATATTTCTAAGTTGATCTAACGCTTCACTAATGATCGGACGATTAAACTCTAGGAAACCAAATACAACAGGAATATCAGGTATTCTGGCTTTTATTTTGTCTACAACATTAATAAACTCTTTAACTGCTTGAGAATCTCTACTCCCATGCCCACATAAAACAATCCCAATATCAGATGGATATTGATATTTAATTGAAGCGGGGGAAACCAAAATGATACCAAAAACTACTTTAATTGATTATATTTTTATAAAATATCAACTTAAGAAACACATTATAGAAAAAGGAGCAAATTATTAAAGATTTAATATCACTACAAAATCAAAATTCCAATGACAGTGATGTCCTTGGCGTTTTTGAAGCTGTCAACACAGAACTATTCCAATCCCTAAAAGGATCTGAACAAAAGTCCAATCCTTTTTTAGTTTCTAGTGGAGGTACTACAAGTAGAGCTGCAGCAGATAAACATTGGATATTAGATCTAAGGAAGAACTACCAAAACATATCTTTCGATCTAGACAAAAAGCTTGTAGAAATTGAAGCCGGAGTAACTATGGGCGAGTTATCCGATTTTTTAAAAAATCATAATAGAAGTTTTCCAATTGGTTTATCCGGGAAGACAGGGATAGGATATGTTTTGACCGGTGGCATAAGTCCACTTAGTAGAAGCAGAGGATTAGCAATTGATCAGATCGTTGAAATTAAGGGGTTTTGGGGAAATGGGAAGGAGTTTCATTTATTTCAACCAAATACACAAAAAGAATCATTCTTCGAATGGAAAGCCCTTTGCGGAGCCGCTATATTTCTAGGCATAATTACAAAAGTCAAGCTGAGGACTCAGCCGTTAAGACCATTATTAAGTTGGACAGCAAACCTTTCATTTGCTCAGCTATCAGAATGTATTAATCAAGCCGAAAGTTGGCCTAATTCACTTAGCTTGCAATGGATTTGTGGAGATGACATTTTTGCTCATGCAATTGGTGAAGTTATAAATGCAGATGACGAGTCCATCTTAATTAAGCTATTAGAGAAATTGCCATACTCGCGAAATAGAATAATTAATAAAGTCAACGATATGAATTCTTTACCAAATCTAAGCTTAGGAAAGACTAAAAATAATAATTCAAAGCACTCTGAAGTATTAGGTTTACTTGGTCCTGCTTGGCAAAAGAATAATTCAAAAGTATTAAAAATTATTCGTGAAATAATAAATAAAAGGCCCAATAAAAGTTGTTATTTAGCTTCTCAACAATTAGGAGGCATAACACATATAAATTATAGAGATACTTCATTTATTCATCGTGAAGCGACATGGAAACCTTGGATTAATGGAGCTTGGGATGCCTTCGATCAATCAAAAAGGAAAAGAACGCTCGAATGGATGGAGGAGGCTTGGAATAACCTTGAATTCATATGCCCTGGTGTCCATCTTGCTCAAATACACCCCCACTTAGATTGGCATCAAAGAGAATTATCCTCAGCATTTAAAGAATGGCTTCCGACATTACAAAAAATCAAAGGGATTTATGATCCAAGAAATTTAATGCCCCCTTTAAAATAATTGACTATATATATCGAATATAATTACTTGCCTAACGAATTTAATAAAGTCAAATAGTTAGACTTACATGTTGATAACAGAACCACAACCATTGTTGAAATAATAAGTTCCTATGTGATCGCCAAGAGGTATTTGATTTAGTCAAATCAAAGTTTTCTGGAGGAGGGACATCACCTCTTTTTTTATCTCTCTCCATCTCAGATTTCAATCTATCAACATTATATTCTGGATGGCCTAAGTGCATTAATTGCCTTTGGTCAGGTGTTTCAAAAATTGTATATCCTACTTTTTCCCCATGGGCCAATAACCTAAGTTTGCCATTCTTTTCTGCTTTTTCCATTTCAATATCTGATAAGCCAGCATGTCTACTTTGTGGGCAAAGGAACTCATCATCTTGTGTTCCCATTAAAGAATGGCCAGGCACAAGACTCCTCATTGGATATACACCAAATAGCTTTTTATTAAAATTATTTTTCTCAACTCCAGCCATATATGCCATTGCGAAACCAGCCCAACATAAACCTAGGGTACTTGCACATTTTAATTTTGATTCCTCGATTAGACTTACTAATTCTTTCCAATAATTAACCTTTTCGAAAGGGAGATGCTCCACAGGAGCTCCAGTAATAATCAACCCATCGAGAGGCCTTGGAGACATTGCCTCTTCCCAGTGAACATATAAGTTTTTTAGATGTTCTAAGTCCCATGTTTTATATGAATGGGATTTTAACCTTATCCAAATAGGTTCTATTTGCAGAGGAGACAGTCCCAAGGGGTGCAATAAATTAAATTCATATTGTTTTCCCAATGGCATAATATTTAATATCCCAATCCTAAGAGGTCTAATATCCTGCCTTTCTGCTAGTTCAGGTTCAATCCATGAAATATGATTTTTTTCAATTGAGGATATTTTATGATAACTACGTGGAAGTATTAAAGCCATATCAGTATAACTACTTGGAAGTCAAATTAAATTTAAGGCCTGCTCAAAGTCATCTAAAATATCGTCAATATGCTCAATTCCAACTGATACCCTTACCATAGTAGGAGTAACGCCTGCGGACAACTGTTCCTCAGGAGATAATTGTTGATGAGTTGTTGAAGCAGGATGAATTACTAATGTTTTAGCATCGCCAACATTTGCTAAATGACTAGAAAGTTTCAAAGAATTTATAAAAGTCACAGCATCATCAAAGCCACCTTTCAGAGAGAATATCAACATGGAACCTTTTCCTCTATTGGTCGTATAAGTAGAGGCTCTTGAATGGTATTTGTCGGTAGGCAATCCTGGATAACTAACATTATCAACTTTTGAGTGATCATCTAACCACTTAGCCAATGAAAGAGCATTAGAACAATGTCTTTCTATTCTTAAACTTAAAGTTTCTAATCCTTGAAGTAATAAAAACGAGTTAAAAGGACTAATTGCTGGTCCCCAATCTCTTAACCCCTCAAGCCGAGCTCTTAAAGCAAAAGCAATATTTCGATCCGCAGGGACTCCAAGCATTCCGCAAATATCACTACCAAATCCAAAAGCATCCCAATGAACTAAACCATGATAAGCCGCACTGGGTTGACTCATTAAAGGGTATTTCCCATTTCCCCAATCAAAAGTTCCTGCATCAACAATTACGCCTCCAAGGCTAGTGCCATGACCTCCTATCCATTTTGTAGCACTTTGAACAACCACATCAGCTCCATGCTCAATAGGACGAATCAAAGCCCCAGCAGCTCCAAGAGTGTTATCAACAATTAAAGGTATGTTTTTCGATTTTGCCAACTTCGAAAGTCCCTCAAAATCAGGGATATTAAATCTAGGATTCCCCATTGATTCCACATAAATTGCTTTTGTAGATGAATCAATTTGTTCTTCAAAGCTCTCGGCATCATCCCCATCAGCAAACTTGACATTAATTCCTAAGCGTGGAAATTGAACTTTAAATTGGTTATAACTACCTCCATACAAAAACGAAGTTGATACAAAACTATCTCCAGCAGTAAGGAAATTGGTAATTGCGATAAATTGTGCAGACTGTCCTGATGCAGTAGCTAAAGCAGCGACTCCTCCTTCAAGTGCAGCAATTCTTTTCTCAAAAACATCAGTTGTAGGATTCATCAAACGGGTATATATATTTCCGAATTCCTTTAAGCCGAATAAGTTCGCACCATGATCAACATCGTTAAAAACATATGAACTTGTCTGATAAATAGGAACCGCCCTTGAGTTGGTAGCAGGATCTGGCACTTGGCCTGCATGCAATTGAAGCGTTTCAAAACGTTGGGAAGTCAAAGAATTAATTATCTCTATTTTCTTTTTAGCCACATAAGTCGAAAAATGCCTACTTAATTAATCCAATCATTAGGAGGTAAAGATTTATCCGACTCGGCTAATGATGGTAAATTATCTTTAATAAATGTCAAAAGTTTTTCATTCACTATTTTACGAAATTCAAGAACACTTGCTTTATCAAGAATTTGATAATCTTGATTGCCTTCATGATCAACATCTCGAAGAGATCTCCAACTAGCGTTTTTACCACTTGATTTTGCACTAGCCAAAGCACCTTGGAAATCAAATTGCTTTGTGATAAATGAGTCTTTATAGATTTCCAAAGCTGTTTTGACTAAATCCTCTCTAATAGGACCAATTAATTTAGCTTTTATAGTATCTGGCAATCCTAGTACTGGCTCAAAATAATCAATAACACGGAGTTCCTCTTCTAAAAAAATTGGCCAAACCCCTCTCATACCATCATCAAGATTTTCATTTAACTCAAAATTATTCATTTCATTCAAGAAAAACTGAATCCAACAATAATATGACTTTTCCTTGAGAGGTTTTTTAACTGAAAGTTTGTTTTTAGAAATTTCAGGCAATAAAGATTCTGCTTTTCTCAGAAACAATCTATCTTCTCTCTCTAAATTGATAGAGCCCCACCTTTGTCTGTAATCCCATAATTCAATATATTTATACAAATCTTCCTGGTTCCAACCTAACTGCTTGAGCTCATCAGCCCTATGGGTTAATTCCTTTACCACAAGAAAAAATAGATATCAATTTTACTTTAGTGACAAGATGGGGTATGTGAAAACCCTAAACAATTTTTTGTACATCTGAGACAAAAGTTTGGTTTGAGAAAATCCCAATTTCATGAAGTAAATTTGATAAAGTAGGAATTTGAGCAACGAAACTTGAAAGTAATTTGTATTGAACCTCTGCTCTATATAGATTTTGAGTTTGGTATTTTATTTTAAAGTACGTATTTGATTGTAAAAAGTCGTTCAAAAATCTAATTGTTAATTCAATTATGATCAAATAAATAAATTCGGGAAGGAATTCAAAATAGTAATTGCCGTTTTGATTTGATACTGAGAAATATCCTTCAAGAAAATACTTACAAGCGTTAATATCAAAGGATACATTCTCTATATTTTCTGGGTCTCCGCCTGCCAGATTACAAATTGAACGAATACAGTCAGCCAAGTCAGTAAGAAGATAACCAGAAGAGACAGTATCAAGATCAATCAAAGAAACAACATATTTTGAGTTAATATCAAAAAGAAAATTACTTAGTTTAGGATCACCATGTATAACGTTACGATCTATTGATTTGTTCTCTATAGATCTTAGGATTGAACTAGCATATAAAATGTGATTAGATAGACAAAAAATTAATTTTTGAACCCTTTTATTTACTTTATAATCTAACTTGAGAAAGTTATAATCTTTAAGATTTATCATATACTGATCAATATAGTACTTAGTATTATGGAAATTTTTTATACTGGTTCCTAATTTTGAAGAATCAAAATCAGAGCAATTTATATGAAACTTAGCAAGACCAAGACCAGCCTGATAAGCCATTTCTTTATCTTCTAAAGTATCTAAGCTATAAGTATCATCTATATATAACATTGCTCGCCAAAATTCAGAACAAAATGGGAACGCAAAAAGGTTGTTAGATCTACACCTAATCAATGTTGGAACTTCCCACCTTTGAGAATGAAAATCAAGATAGTTTTTATTAATATTTTTTCTGATATGATCTGTTATTAATTTATGATTTATGTTAACTATCTCATGCGATTCGAATATATTACTTAGGCACTGTAAGATAAATTTAGACTTTACCCCATCTATAGAATGATGAATAATATAGGTTTTATTGATAAGACCAAAATCTATCAAATCTATCTTTAATACTTTACTATTATTGAAAAAATTATTTGTAATCAGTTTTATTTTTTGAACATCCATAGAATTTCGTTTATAAATCAGATTCTATTAAGTTAGTTTCAATATAATCAATGACCTTGTTATAAGTCGCCTTATTTTCTGACTTGAATGGATCATAAAAATCAATAGAATTCAAATCAAAAAATAGTCGACTCTCATCAGTAAGTGACTTAGTTATAAAATCAATAGAAGTTTTTAAATGGAAATTATCTAGCGAATCAGATATCTTCTTACTCTGAAATGACTTAACAGATTCTTGACAATAGTTAGTCAATTCAGGACTCTTTGTCATGACAGTAAAAATATCTTTTTTAATCCCAGCAGGTCCCATAATACACATATATAAAAGATTTATCATTGAAGAATTACTTAAAGGTATTTCATATTTCCTCAAGATATGTGGCCAATAATTTAAAGAATTTATTCCCTCTAAAGCTCCACGTTTTAGACCAGATTGTTCGCACCATTCTATAAACTCATCTACCCCTTTTGGACATCTTTTTAACTCAATCATCTTCTTAGCAAGGACTTCACCAGCCTGAAAGTTTCTTGTTGGATTACCACTTACAGGCAACATCATGCTCCCTCTGACATCAGCAACCATAGCTGTCAATTGACTAAAAGTATGATCCCTTACCGGGACGAAGTCTCCATCCTTAAGGAAGGATGCATCTATACGTTGGACAATATATCCAAGCTCTGTAATTGGGAAAGGTTGTTTTGTATATAACTTATCTCTATCAGCGCGACGCATAGAAACATAAGCAGCCTGATCTAGACATTGATCTAATAAAAGGGTTAATAAAGTTGGAAGTAATCCAGGATTATTCTTATGAAAAGCATGACCAAAACCCGCCAAAATAGAAGATATATTTTTAGCAGCTTTTATATATTGACCTTCGACGTTATGAACACCTGAAGAAACTTGAATATTTGGGGAAATTTTATTTAATAATTTTGAACCTAATATTGCATTCATAGCATCTGGATGACAAAAATTAGCAGTAAAACTATCTAATGGATTTCGAAGAGCGCCGTGTCGATGGAAGCCAGAAAAGAAAGCTAAATTGTTGATTTTTTCACACAATACAAAAGATTCATTCTTTTCTTCATCATGACAAAATGATCCCACCAAGCATGCAATTAAAACATTATCTCGATTAAGCTTTTTTCTGAGCTTAAATGCTAAGTCAACATCGTTTATTATATGCTTACTATTTGAGCCTAAAACAACCAATTCACAGTTAATTATTAAATCTTCAAGAGTATTATATGTTCCGGAATTATCAACACTGGAAACTGCCATAGATTCAATTTTAGTTTTTATAACGTTATCCATTTCTGAAAGATCAACATCAGAAAAAGCCCCAAAAAGTTCTCTTCCTTCTCTAGGAGCTAAAAGAATGTTTAATCCTTGATTATGCAATGCACAATTATAGGCAAGAGAGGCAGGATATAAACCAACGCTATAAAATCCAACTTTTCCGTTCAAAACCTCACTAATTCTTTTAGCTATAGGCTCACTCGAATAAGGCTCAGTAAAGAAGCTATTAGTTAAATTCTTCTCAAACACAGTTTATTTGGATTCAATTTCATTATATACAAAAAGAAGAAATTTTTAAAAAAGAGTTTTAATAATACTGAATATATATCTATATACTTATTTAAGGATAAGAACTACAAGAAAGAGTATATTTATTTGAAATATACTAAACAAAATTTTAAAGCTTTTTTTATGAATATTCGTAAAACAAAAGAAGAAATTATCAATACAATAACAAATGAAGAAAATATTCTAATAGTTCAGGATCTTGACGGGGTATGTATACCCCTTGTACAAGACCCTCTAAAAAGAGAGCTCGAAAAAGGATATGTGGAAGACGTTTCAAAATTAAGAGAGAAGTTTTCAGTACTAACCTGTGGCGAGCATGAAGGCAGAAGAGGTGTTAATCGTTTAGTAGAAAAGGCACTTAATTCAAGAACAAAAGCTAAAGAAAATGGCTTTTACCTTCCTGGTCTTGCTGCTTGTGGAGTTGAGTTTCAAGATAGATTTAGCAATTCTTCCTATCCAGGGCTTAATGATAATGAGATTGATTTTTTAACAAAAGTGCCAAAGATGATGCGATTGATGTTAACTAATGAACTAAAGAAATTTTTACCAAATCTTTCAAATAACTTAAGAACCAAATTAATTGATGTAGCTGTATGTGATACACGTTTCACTCCCACTCTTAATTTCAATGAAATCTTTACCTTGGTTAAGAATGATTTAAAAAAAGTAAAAAGTTTGCAATTGCTTATGGAAAAAATAATGAATAATTTAATAGAAGATTCTAAAAGTATTGGATTGGAAAACTCCTTTCATCTACATTTAATGCCAAACTTAGGGTTAAAAAATGGCAAAGAAATTATGAAATATGCGACTCAAAATGATTTCGGAACAACAGATATACAGTTTATTATCAAGGGCGCAATAAAAGAGGCAGGCCTTTTATTGTTATTAAATAAATATATTTCAAACAAAACTGGCGTCTATCCTTTTGGCGCAAGCTTCAATGTTAGAAATGCTCCAAAGACACTTAATAAATTAATAGACCTATGCAGAGAGAAAATTCCTCGTGATCAGATGCCTCTGCTAGTAGGTATTGGTGATACAGTTACTTCCGTCAAAGATGATAAAAAAAATATATGGTTAAGAGGTGGAAGTGACAGAGGCTTCTTAACCTTGATACAACGGCTAGGAGAATCATATAAGAAAGATAATCAAGTTATATTTGTCAACAGCTGTAATGATCAAGTATCAAGACCAAGAGTTAATGGAACTGACATGAAAGGCGTTAGTGACCCTAATGATGATTTAAAATTCAATATGATTATCAATGATGGGCCACAAGAATATATAAATTGGTTTAGACAATTAGCTGGCAAATTCTAGATTATTAATAAAATATTTTCACAGAAATAAAGATTTAAACTATAATGTAAATGACATTAATCATATATATAGTTTTATGGAAATAACTAAAACAAAGTTCCCAAAAATCAAAAGAGATAGTCTGGATACTTTACAAATAAATATAGGATATAAATGTAATCAAGCTTGTAGTCATTGTCACGTTGATGCAAGTCCAAGCAGGACAGAAATGATGAGTGATGACATTATAGAACTTATACCGAAAGTTATAAAAGCTAATAAAATTAAGCTATTAGACATTACCGGAGGAGCACCCGAGCTGCATCCTAAATTTAAACAATTAGTAAAAGAAGTGCGTAGTCTTAATGTTGAAGTAATGGACAGATGTAATTTAACAATACTTACAGAACCAGATCATAAAAACTTAGCAAGTTTTTTATCATCAAATAAAGTTCAAATAACAGCCTCCCTTCCATGTTATCTCGAAGAAAATGTTGATAAACAAAGGGGAAAAGGTGTTTTTGAAAAAAGCATATTAGGTCTTAAACAGCTTAATTCTCTTGGATACGGTATTCAAGATAGTGATCTAGTTTTGAATCTTGTTTACAATCCCAGCGGCCCACAACTTCCACCATCACAAATAGAACTAGAAGATACTTATAGAAGAGAGCTTAAAGAAAGGCACGGTATTTATTTTTCAAATTTATTTGTTTTAGCGAATATGCCAATTAATAGATACGAAAAATATTTAAAACTAATTGGAAAACTAAACGAATATAATAAACTACTTAAAGATAATCATAACCCCGTCAACCTTAGTTCAGTAATGTGTAGAACAACATTGAGTGTTGATTGGGAAGGTTATCTATATGATTGTGATTTCAACCAACAACTTGGGATGAGGAGAGATGGTGAAATAAAGCACTTGGGTGATCTATTGATTCCATTGGTTTCCTTGAAGAACAATCCTATTTCAATAGGAAATCATTGTTTTGGCTGTACTGCTGGATCTGGTTCTAGTTGTGGAGGAGAATTAACTTAAAACAAGGTTTATTTGTTAAGACACATTGGACATAATGCTCTTACATTTAGCGTTGATTCTAATAATTTAAATCCAAATTTTTTAGCTGCTGCTTTACCAGCATTAATAACTTCATTATTTTCAAACTCTTCTGTCCTGCCACAGCGAATACAAATCAAATGATGATGATCTGGATGATCATGACTAAGCAATTCAAACCTATTTCCCCCCTCACTTAAGTCAAGTTCATTAAGAAAAGTCATTTTGACTAAGAGTCTTAAAGTTCTGTAAATAGTCGCAAGAGAAACTTTTTCCCCAGAATCTGTCAGCTTGGAATGCACATCCTCCGCGCTGAGATGTATTCCGGATCCAATTTCCTCAAATAAAGAAAGAACTTTTTTCCTTTGAGGAGTCATTCTTTTACCATCTGATCTAAGACCAGATTCAAAAGGAGAAGGATGCGTACGGTAAGAAGAAGGAGAAATCAATATCAGCTTTATTTTCTCAATAGCATAGCGTAATGAGAACCACCTGCAACACAAGCGAAATACAACAAAGTGTTTTAGTTGTAAATGATGTCTATTTTTATTAAATGATTTATATTTAATTTATACAAAAAATATCCGAAAATGGATCAGTTTTCAAGGAAGACTCCTCCCTTAAATATATTAAATAATAATAGGCAAGTAATCTTAGAGGATGAAACATTACTACTTATTATGGATATGCAAGAAAAGCTTATTAAAAATATAAAAGGGGATCAACTACTAATATTTAACATAAAAAAACTAATAGATGCATGCAATTTACTAAATGTTCGTATTGCCATTACTGAACAAAATCCATTAAAGCTAGGCATGACTTTAGAATCAGTTATAGACAACAATAAATATCCTAAATTTGAAAAAATGGAATTCAGTTGTAGCAAAAACGATCGGTTTATAAATTACATAAAAAAATATGATTTTAAAAATATAATAGTTTGTGGCATTGAGAGTCATATATGTATTCTACAAACATCGATTGATCTTTTAACAAAAGGGTTTAACGTCCTTATCCCAAGAGATGCTATCGGGAGTAGAAGTGATATAGATAATGATACTGCCTTTTTACGCCTCATATCTTCTGGAGCAGTTGCGGCAACGACTGAAAGTCTAATATGTGAATTATGTAAGAGCTCTAATAGAAAAGAATTTAGGGAGATTAGTAAAATTTTAAAAAATTCATTTTCAAATTAAATAATAAGAAAATAGCTAGACAAAAAATTTTTTTCAGGCAATCTAAAATAAAAGTAATCTGACATCATGGATGATTTTTATAAAAACATAATTATCTCATTACTTACTTTTAGTTTAGGTTGCATTATTTCCCTAGTAAGTCCAAAAGTCCTAAAAAAGGTTTTACGGAGAATAACCTCTGCGACACAAAGCAAAACAGATGACTACATAGCTACTCTTTTAATTGAAACTATTAAGCCTTTAGGCTTTATCTTAAGTTTCATTGTCGCATGGAAAGTTTTACTCATAGGTGGAATAGTAGACAAGACATTTATTGGAATAAGCAAGTTTTTATGCCTTATTTATATAGTCAGATTTGTAAATAGAGTCTTTTTAAAAATAATTCAAAGATGGGCGTCCAAAATCAATGATCAATCTATCAGTGAAATGATTCGTTCTCTCAGTCCAATGGTTGGTGCATCTGTTTGGAGTCTAGGAGTAATTTTTTATCTTCAAAATATGGGTGTACAAATGGCAGCTATTTGGGCTCTATTAAGTGCAGGGGGGATAGGAGCCGGACTCGCCTTAAAGGAACCCGTGCAAGAGTTCTTCGAATACATAACTATCCTCCTTGACAAACCATTTCAAAGTGGTCAGTTTATTCATATTGATGGAATCTGGGCAAAAGTTGAGAGTGTAGGTGTTAGATCAACACGTTTAAGGAGTATTAATGGAGAAGCAATAGTTATGAGTAATAGCAGACTCACTAATGGAGTAATCTCAAATTATGCTGAGATGAAAAAAAGAAGACTGGTTCATAAATTGGGAGTGGTCTATGAAACCACATACGAGCAAACAAAAAAAATACCTGAAATGATCAAAAATATCGTTGACAATACTGAAAATGCAATCTTCGATCGGTGTCATTTTATCGAATTCGCTAATAGCAGTCTTGATTTTGAACTTGTTTATTACATTCCCACAAGTGATTATCGTCAAGCAATGTCAGCTCAACAAGAGATTAATCTAGAAATAATGAAGAAGTTCCAACATGAAAATATTAGCTTTGCATACCCAACTCAAACAATCCATGTTAATAAATAAAGTGTATTTATTTAAGTTTTTTATCAATTATTAATTTAGATAACTCCCATAATTTATCAGATAAATCTTCTCTCTGGGCATCATTACTTATATTCGTTTTCTCAAAAATAAATTTACCTGATGAAATAATTTTATTACTATAGTAATTGAAAGCTGGTTTCTTATATTTAGTTGAACAAGCCAAATCAGTCAGAAGTAAACCTGCTTGCTTATTTGAGGTAGTTATCCTTAAAACATCTCTGGCTAAAAAAGCAAATAATACCTGACCTAATTGATTGTATTTCCTACTATACCTAAAAAAACCTTGACTATCTCTAGAGATAACTAAGCCTGGCGCCCAGGCAATAACTGGGATTGATAAGTTTTTTGCTATCAAATTACTACTTAATTTTTTTGCAAAAAGAATATTACACAATTTACTATCCTTATATGCTTTATCAGCATTAAATTTACTTCCATCAATCATCTCAAATCCAGCACCTAATGCTAATCCTTCTAAGTTCCCTAAGCTAGCCCTAGCTCCTACTCTACCTCCGCCACTGTTAGGATTATGAACCTCTGATGAGGTAATAATTATTTTTGGATCATTACTTTTATCTATCAACGGGAAAATCTTTTGTGTCAGATAGAAATGTGATAAATGGTTAACGGCAAAAGTTAATTCAATTCCCTGCGTTGACCATCTAGGTTTTTTTGATCCTGTATATTGAAGGCCCGCATTCATAATTAGAATATCAATCTTCAATCGTCTTTTCTTAATTTCTAAACAAAGAGAGTCAATGCTTTTCAAATCAGAAAGATCCATTATTGGAGTATAGATTTCTCCTTTTCTAGATAATTTCGCTGGAAATTGATTGAAAATATTAGTTAATAATTCATTCGCTCTATAAATATTTTTGCATGGTAAAATTAGATTATGGCCAAGAGAAATTAATTTTAAAGCTGCTTGATAACCAATACCTGATGAGCCACCGGTGATAAAAATAGTTAAAGGTTTATACTTTTTTAAATTATCTGATTTACTTTCCATAAGTTTGTAGTTTTGATATTTAAATGATTTTGGATTTAAATTCAATTGTTTATTAGTTCAATTTTTAATCAAAAAGTCTTCATATATACTTAAAAACAAAATAAAATCATTAAGTTGATAAAAAACATTAATACTATTCATTGTTAATGCCATCAACAGCTATTGTTGATTCTATAGGCAGAGGTGATTAAAGTGGAAATTCAAGGAGGCAAACAAATAACTAAATATTATTACAAGAATTTAACTTCTATTTTTCGACTCCAACAAAACGGCAATGTTCCTCAAGAGGAACCATGAAAGCTAGTGCATTAAAAGATGCTCTAATACTAGGTTCAGGCCCAGGTGCATTATCAATTGCGGCAGCATTAGCAAGTGAAAACTTAAATGTTGAACTCTTATCGGAACAATCTCCAAAGGAGCCATGGCCCTTCACGTATGGCATTTGGGGTGAAGAGGTTGACGAGCTTGGACTAAGTCATTTGCTAGAACATCGATGGATTAACACCATTAGTTATTTTGGAGAAGGCGACAAGGATCCCAATTCCAAGAAGAATGAAGTTACAAAGCATAATCGAGATTATGGTCTTTTTGATAAAAATAAATTGCAAGCGTATTGGTTACAACAATGCAATAAAGCTGAAATAGAATGGCATAAAGGATCAGCAATCAACTTAGAAACCAATCATTTAATTAGCACAGTTAAAACTTCTAATGGTAAAGAACTAAATGCTCGATTAGTAATAGATGCAACGGGTTACAAACCAGTTTTTATTAAAGCTCCTAACCAAGGGCCAGTAGCAGTTCAAACTTGTTATGGAATTGTAGGAGAATTCAATACCCCACCCGTTGAAAAAGGTCAATTTGTACTAATGGATTATCGTTGTGACCATTTGGATCCAGAAGAAAGAAAAGAAGCTCCAACATTTTTATACGCTATGGACATGGGAGATGGAAAGTTTTTTTTAGAAGAAACATCCCTAGGTCTTTTTCCACCAGTCTCACTTGATGAGTTAAAAAGAAGACTGGAAAAAAGATTAGCGACCAGAGGTATAAAAATTAAAAGTCTTGAGCATGAAGAGCACGGATCATATTTGCCAATGAACATGCCTATCCCTGACTTAACGCAACCGGTCCTTGGCTTTGGAGGCTCAGCTGGAATGGTTCATCCTGCATCGGGATATATGGTTGGCAGTCTTCTAAGAAGGGCTCCTAAAGTTGCTAAAGCCCTTTCATTGGCAATGAAAGATCAAAAAGCATCCTCAGCCTCACTTGCTAAGAAAGGATGGCAAGTATTATGGCCATCGGAACTTAGAAGAAAACAGGCTATTTATAAATTTGGATTAGAAAAATTAATGCGATTTGAAGAGAAGTTACTTAGAGGATTTTTTGTTGAGTTTTTTAGTTTGCCTAATAAACAATGGTATGGATTCCTTACAAATACACTTAGCCTTAAAGAATTAATATTTGCTATGTGGAAAATGTTTAGAAAATCACCTTGGTCTATCAAACAAGGCTTGATGAACATGCATGGTAGAGAATTAAATTTATTATTTAAAGCGTTACTAATTAATAATAAATGAGAAAGATTCTTATAAGTGGATCAAGTAGAGGAATAGGTAAAGCGATAGCTTTAAAATTACTTAAGGAAGGACATTACATAAGCTTAGGAGTAAGAAAGAAAGAGGATTTAATCAATACAACTTTAGATCCAAAGTTAAATAAGTCAAATAGATTAATTGTAAACACCTACGATGCAACAAATGAAAATTCATCAAAGGAATGGATAGAAAGAACGGTAAAAACTTTTAACAATATTGACACTATAATTCATTGCGCAGGAATTTTTAAAAGAACAAGTCTTATTTTTAATGATAATGATATGCAAGATATTGAAAATTTATGGAAAGTTAATGTAATGGGACCTTGGATATTAACAAAAAATGCATGGAAGTACTTATCAAGCAATAATTCAGGACGAATAATTGTATTAGTATCGATGAGTGGAAAACGATCAAAAGGCAACTTAGCTGGTTATTCTATGAGCAAATTCGCTTTAATGAGTCTATGCCAAACCATGCGAAATGAAGGATGGGGAAAAGGTATTAGAGTTACTGCTATTTGCCCAGGATGGGTAAACACAGATATGGCTAAAGAAATAAATCATTTTCCGAAAAAAGATATGACCCAAGCAAATGATATTGCAAATATTTGTTCAAATTTACTTGATTTACCAAACAGTGCTGTTCCCTTCGAAATCGCCATAAATTGTCAACTTGAAAAATCAATTTAGAAAAAAGGTTTCTTTCCCTAAATAGGATTAGTAGTTTTCTTGAATGTGCCCAAGACTCCCAGAATTGCCTTACGGAGATACTTATGAAAGTAATTTCTATAAAAACTTCCAATGGCTTTACCTACAGAATATGTTCGTTGTATGAGCCCAACTATAAAATTAAAAAGCCACAAACATAGCAAAACAGTAATAGCCAAAGAAGCGATAGAGTAGACCTTATTAAGCTGTTCTTGTATTGGTTCTAAAAATTGAAGATAATCAGAAATGTTCATATTTGCTAAAGAACCTTATCACTAATTATTTTAATAGCCATAGTTCAATTATCAAGCAAGAAATAATATGTATAGAAACAAAAAGGGACTCTGATCAAAATGCAATTGAAAAATGGGAAAGAGTATATAGTACATATGCCGATGAAGTCATCGAAATAGCAATCAAAAAGCCTTTTATTCTGGTAAGAACTGTCGAAAAAAGCGGAAGATCATCAACATCGTAACCTCCAAAGCTACCAAAAATTGCAAGTGACCACATAGGAAGAGAGGAAAATAATATTGAAAGAAAAAAACTAAAAATAAACATATTATTTATTATAAATGAAATCAAAAAAGCTATGGTTGCAAATAACAAAGACCCATTTAAACCTATTCTTAACTCATCATTTAAAGTTTTTGGTAATTTACTTTTACCTTCTAAATGTTTTCTACAATTATTAACTTCTGATTCGGACAAACGAAAATAGTTCGTATCTGGGATTCTTTTTTTCTTATAAAGTCTTAGCAATCTCACCTGAAAGGATTTGGGGTCTTTAGTCTTGAAAGAAGAGATTATTTCACAAGGTTTCATTTTACTAGCCTCACTTTTCAAATCAGAAGTACATCCGAGTTTATATAAATCACCATTTTTCATTAAATAAACAAATTCTGACATAACTTAATTTTCTTGAGAAATGATACGATTGAAATATAAAAAAATGGATTATATCTTTATAGTAAAATATAATTTCCAAGGAAAAACGTAAAGGATACGCTTATGAAGCACATTCTTTACGATTTATAGGATTGACTAAACATATATTGGAATAGGTCACAAGTTGATTTTAACAGGAAAATTATGAAGCACAATATTCTATATAGCTTCAGACGATGTCCTTACGCCATTAGAGCTAGATGGGCTTTAGTAAATACAAATCAGATAGTGGAGTTAAGAGAGGTAATACTAAAGAACAAACCTATTGAATTAATTCAAATCTCAAAGAAAGCAACTGTACCTGTATTGAAAACTAGTTTAAATAAAGTAATTGATGAGAGTCTAGACATAATGATCTGGAGTATTGAAAGATCAAATAAGCATGCATTGCTTGGTAAAAATAGTGCTCAATCACAAGAAATATTTAGTCTCATACAAACAAATGATAAAATATTTAAATATCATTTGGATCGATATAAATATGCATCTAGATTCGATTTAGAGGAATCAAAAACTCATCGAACTGCTTGTATGAAAATACTTTTATCTTTAAACAATAGATTAAAAGAATTTTCAAATAAAGGTAAACCTCTATTTCTTGTTGATGCAAAAGAAACTTTAGCCGATTGGTCTATCTGGCCATTTGTGAGGCAATTTAGAATTGCGGAAATCAAAAAGTTTGATCAAAACCATGAAATTACGTTCTTAAGGAATTGGTTAAATTATTATTTAACTCACAAAAAGTATTCAGTAGTCATGAAAAAGAATGAACCTTGGAGTAAGCAAAATAATCCAATCATCTTTGGAGAATAAAGTAGAAAGTCATTCTGAAGACCTTCTTTTGTCAATGATTCTTGATAGCTCTAAGAAATAGCCAGCTGTGCAGAATTTACCTAAATTTCTATCTCTGTTCCCTATATCACTCCTAAACTCAGCAGTCTCTGCCATAACCAAATCTAACTGATCTTGAGGCAACTCATAGAGTTCTCTTAATTCAACCTCTTTTCCTAAAAGATGACTTTTAAACCATTTTTCTTTTAATTCTTGTGGAGGAATATCTTTGTAAATTTGTCGGTTCATATAAAAGGGGGGAGAAATAGTTTATTAAAACTAACATTTTTACAAGTTATAACTTCTTCTAAGTGTATTAATTGTCATGCTGAGGCTTTAGTATATTTGAACTGCAAAGATATTGCGACTGCGCATAATGATAATGAAATTACTCCACAAAATTCAGTCCACTCCCTAAGCCCAAAATTACTAATAAACAAAGGTGCTATTACAGTAATTAATCCTCCAGAAAGAAGTGGTTGAAGAAATAATTGCTTAATAGAAAATACAGGTAAAGTATTAGTAGAGTTTCTTGGATCAGCCAATCTCAAAAGCAATAGTCCACTGGCTGCAACCCCCGTTGAATTTCCAAACTCTGCTATCGCTCTTTCAAACCATTCTTCTTTAAAAAATAATCTAGAAAAAATCAACATCCCTGCAAGATTCCAAATCAAACCCCCAATGGCCAAAATAGTTATGGGTAGCCAGTAGTCAAGCAATAAAGGTAAATTCAATCCCGCCATAGCAGTAATGATAAGCAAATCTGTTGAGAGTATCCCAATCTCACGTTGAAAAAGTGATGAGACAAATTTTGTATTCCCAGTTTTTTCCAATGAAAATCTTATAAGAAATGAACCAATTAAAGCCAACGGAAATAGAGGGAAAGCTAACATCACCTGTTTAGTTATATCTCCTAAGTATTGAGAAGATAGTCTTAAACAATAGAGTAAAAAAATACCAACTAATACCGCTAATCCTGCCAGAGCAAAGTTATACAGAAGCAACTTAAATTGTTCAATTGGTTTGAATTCTAAATTTGTATCATTTAAATCATTGATGATCTCCTTTTCAGCAGGTACTAGCCATCCAAAGAACCTACCTAGCACGACCAAACAGCTCCCTAATAAAGTTGAAGATAGTAAGCCTACAGTTGCCATAGCAAAACCTAGATCTAATCCCTCTGGGAAACCTAACTGCCTAAAAGTGTCTCCCATTATTGCGGCGGCCCCATGTCCTCCTTCAAACCCAACCTCAATAATGCATCCCATCAGTGGATCTACCCCTAAATAAGGAAGTAGAAATGACAATACAATTATGCCGCCAACAACATATTGGCCAAAACCCAGAACAAGTCCCAACAATGCCTGCGAGGCAACTGGTTTCCATAAAACGCTGATTCTCGGAATAGGCCTTCCTAACATTAAAGTCGCAAACACCAAGGTAAGCAAAGGAGTTGGTAATTGCATCCAAGTACTCAAAACCCTTTCTGGCAATAATGAAAAAGGTCCATAAGGACCAATTAAAAAGCCTAAGGCTCCAACTAATAGGGCTATTGGAATACCAAATCTTTCTAACTTCATCGCAGAATCCAATCGTCTACCCAGGGTTAAAAGAATCCCTATGATTCCAAGCAAACCCAAAGAAAGAACTAATGTTGGGATTGCATTAATTTTATATAGGTCATCAAAACCAAAAATCAACTGGCTCATCTATTAATTCACTTACGAAATAAATAAAACCTAAAAAAATAATATCCCATATGAATATTAAATATCCAAATCAAATTTTGTTCTTATTATATCTCAACCAACTCTTTTACTTACCCTTAATTTTTTAGTAAATATCTGATTAAGCATGAATTAGCTCATGATAAATAAATTTATTTAAAATAAAAATAAAATTCTATATATACTTAAGTAATAAAAAAACATCAGCATTTGAAATGAGCTCATCCAAACCAATTTTTAATATTAAATCTAACTAATTGCTTTTTTCCATATTTAGGAATTATAACTCTCTAATTATTAAATTTAAATAAATCATTCATTTTACATAATCCATAACTTAAACATCAAGCAATAAAAAATAACACTGCCTAATAAAAAAGGCCCCAGATAAAGAGGGGCCTTTTTTATTGAGTTAATTTTATTTAACTACTTTAATGATACAGAAGCAGTATCAAGATTACTCAAAGCATTTGTTACTCGTTTGAAATCGAATCCCATTGCCCTTAGAGCATGCCAAAGATGACCTTGGATAAAGAAGAACCCAAAGTAATAATGAACGTTAGAGAGCCAAGCACGAGATGTATGAGCTCCGTTAGGGAGATCAACAGTATCTATCCAATAAGGAGAAATGCCAAACTTAAGCGCCAATGGTTCACCGAACCATTCAACCGGATAGACAGTAGTGTTTTGCGCGCACCAGAATGCTGCAACAACTGCCATCCAGCCAATACCAGCTAGAGACCAAGAAAGAATAGCTTCTGCGGAAAGAAGACCAGCTCCTTTGAACTTCGTATATTCTCCAACTTGCTTTGTAGCGATATGGAAGGCTCCACCAGTAATTTCCAAGAAAGCCAAGAAAGCATGACCTCCCATAACATCTTCCAAACTGTCAATTGTAAGGAAGTCAAACTGGTGGTCCCAAATATGACTCAAATTAAGATCATATTCAACCTGGCGAATAGCACCAACAGCAGGATCATAAATTCCATGAATTCTGGCCCATTCAACAAACCAAATACAAGCAACTCCAAAGAAAATCAAATGATGTCCAAGGATGAAAGTCTGGTTGTCAGGGTTATCCCATTCAAGTTTAAATTTCCTAGCTTGAACTACTGAAGAGTCCTGCATATCACTAGAGAAAAGCAATGAATGCATTAATCCACCAGCACCATAAACCATAGACAAAACTAAGTGAACGACTGCAATTGAAACGACTGCAGTACCACCCACAAAAGTACCTGTCTCATCAAAACCTAAACCTAGAGCTGCTAAATGAGGAAGCGCAATTAAAGGCTGATGACCCATTGGTACAGATGGGTCAAAACGAGCCAATTCAAATAACGTGAAGGCACCAGCCCAGAAAGCAATCAAGCCGGTATGAGCGGCATGTGCAGCAATAAATTTGCCTGAGCGGTTGGTGACCCCTGAGTTGCCAGCCCACCACCCGTAGGTGACACCTGGATTTCCATAGGTCTGCATTAGAAGTGCAATTTTTTCAAAACCGATCGGAGATTACTGCAAATTCACGAAATAAACATGCAAGAGAAAGAATCTGTAAATTTTTTTTATTATTTAAATCCGACAGAACAAAAAAAATTATCAGAAAAATAATTTTTGAAATAGAAAAAACTGAACGCAGAGTATTAATTACATATGAAACCATGCATTCCCTCAAACTAAGAATCTTTTAGTTAAAGAATTAATTGATACATAAAAAATATTTATATCAGGCATTCGAGACCAATCAAGGGGAAAAATCAATATAATCACACTCAAATATGTAATTAATATAAAAGATCAATTTGCTGTCTTTATTTACAACTATTAAATAATTAAATACATTTATGTTAATGCCATGGCATTGAAACCACTTAATGGCCTAGAGATGGAGACAGAGGATCATTATAGAGAAAAAGCGAATTCCTATAGAACTTCCCCTCAATACGGGAAAATGATTTCTCTTTATCCAGTTCTTGAGTGGACTATAAAAGACTGTAAAGGAGAAAATTTGGTAGCTTAGAACACAATGTTTTTATAAAATCTACTCATTGAAATCTTTATATTGGTTAAGCAGCTATTTGCTTAACCGAAACATGATTTTCTTTCCAATTTTGAATAACTTCTTTACATAGACTTATATGATAAAAAGGTATTGGTTTCCATGGCAATTGATCTGGATCAGTCGAACTTCTCCAATGAAAGCCAGGTTTTAAATATCCTTCTTCTCTCAAAGATTCTAACGTTTGCTCATTTAATTTTAAAAAAGCACTAGCTTCTTTTTCTGACAACCAATTGGAAAGCTCTATCATCTTTAGTAAATCTTTCTCTTTTTTTAACGTAAAGACCTCAAAAAAGAAAGGTTATGTATTCCGAAACCAGGGTCTAATGAAATCCTTCGTTATGGGTATTGTTAAGCCAGAATCAATAGATAGATGCGTAAATGAATCAGTTATTTTCTCAATACTTTGAATACTCTGAAAATTCTTTGAACAATTTCTTTCACTCCATCCAGGTTCCCAATGAGACGAATCAATTAATTGAGACCAAGAAACTTTCACAACCAAACTCGATTCAAGAACAGAAATCAAGATAACCCATCTATCCTCAAGTGTGCCTCCATAACTTATAGCGACAAAATGAGTCTGCCCTTCAATTAAAAATTTACTAGTCCATGCTTTTAAAGGAGGCCAAATCATAAAAAAGGTTGATTTTTCATTGGAATTTTAATGTATCAATCTTTTAGATTTAATAAATAAAAATTATTTTTTATTATTCTTTAATTTGATATATTCTTTTCTAATTGATTTCAATAATTCTTTTTTCTTTTTCATTGATTCGTCCTTTTCTTTTGAATCTATTTCCAGCCTTTCTTCTTTGGATAGGTCCATCCATCCATATATATTAGAAGTAGATTTAATTTCTTTTTGATTTCTTTTTCTCTGTCTTTTAAAAATAAATTCAAGGATCATCTTTTTGTAAAAATAAATTAATTAAAAACTAAACATATTTTTTTAATTTAAGAATAAATCAAAAAAATATAGTTTGTATTAATTTATTTTAACTCCCTTCACCTAGCTTCCAGAGATTTATGTCTGTATTCT
This sequence comes from Prochlorococcus sp. MIT2304, assembly GCF_059772405.1. Lineage (NCBI taxonomy): Bacteria > Bacillati > Cyanobacteriota > Cyanophyceae > Synechococcales > Prochlorococcaceae > Prochlorococcus > Prochlorococcus sp. MIT2304. The sequence goes on along the minus strand of NZ_CM186286.1, from coordinate 68,118 downwards.
CGATTTCTTGTCGACTGACAACTGATCTAGTATCAAAGATCCAAGCTGGTGATCTCATTAAAGAAGCTAAATAATTCCAATCAAGTCCAAAGAATTCATCCCAAGCTGTAAGAATTAAAACAGCATCAGCATTTTTCAATGCTTCTGGAATGGAATTGGCCATTTTCCAAATCCCTTGATTATTTAATGAAAACTTTTCTAGATCTTCCTCTATTCTCTCAAATGACACCTTTGGGTCATAAATTGATAAAATAGCCCCTTCTTCGAGCAAATCACCAGAAATACTTATTGCAGGAGACTCTCGAGTGTCGTTTGTATTTGCTTTAAAGGAAAAGCCGAGTATTGCTATGTTCTTTCCATTAACTGTACCGAAAAGCTTCTCAAGAACAATTTTGTAAATCCTATCTTGCTGCCAAGTATTTAATTCCACAACTTGACTCCAGTATTTTGCAACCTCTGGCAACCCAAAATATCCACTTAAATAAACCAAATTCAAAATGTCCTTTTTAAAGCAGCTTCCTCCAAAGCCAGGGCCTGCACTAAGAAACTGATTACCTATCCTTTTATCTGTTCCTATTGCTTTTGCAACTTCCGTAACATCAGCCCCAGTAGCTTCACAAAAAGCGGAAATAGAATTTATGGAACTAATTCTTTGCGCAAGAAATGCATTCGCAGCTAATTTTGAAAGCTCGCTACTCCATAAATTCGTACAAATAATCTGTTCATGAGGAACCCAATTCAAATAAATATTAACTAGCGCCTCCACAGCCTCAGGATCTTCTCCTCCAATTAAAACCCTATCGGGATTTTCCAAGTCATTAATAGCAGTTCCCTCAGCCAAGAATTCAGGATTCGATAAAACAGAGAAAGTTTTTGATATTTCATTTTTATTGTTATCTCTATTTGTTGTCTTAAGTATCTCGTTTATTGCTTGAGCAGTACGGACTGGAAGAGTACTTTTTTCTATTACTATTGTGTGCCCTTTTGAATATTTAGCTACTTGCCTGGCACTAGCTTCTACCCAACTAAGATCACTTGCTTGTCCAGCCCCAAGACCTTTTGTTTTTGTTGGAGTGTTAACTGAAATAAAAACCATATCAGCATGAGATATTGCCTTTGCCATTTCCGAGCTAAAAAAAAGGTTTCGTCCTCTCGTTCGTGAAATTATTCGATCTAGTCCAGGTTCAAATATTGGCAATTTGTTGAGATCTGAATTATTCCATGCGTCAATTCGTTCTTTATTGATATCAACGACCCTGACTTCTATATCGGGACATTTATCTGCAATAACAGACATTGTTGGCCCCCCAACATAACCAGCACCAATACAACATATTTTTTGAATTTTAATAGAGCTCATTTAAAACTATCCATCATTTTATTAATCAATCAATATTTTAACTAACTGATCTAGATCCTCCTTTAAAAAAATACATTCATTATTCTCGACATCATTTGATTTATCTCTTAATTTCTTCATCAATAATTGACCTTTTGATGCTTCATCCTCCCCTATAATTAATGCCCATTTTGCCTTGCTCTTATCTGCACGCTTAAATTGTTTAGAGAAAGATGAGCCTGAGTAATCCAATTCAATTTTCAAGTTGAATGATCTTAACTTACAAGTAATTTCCAAAGCAAGTTGCTCGGCGTTTTCGCCTCTATGAATGACATAAATGTCTGGAGATTTAGAGTCTAAAATTTTTTCTCCAGCAAGTATTATGAGCCTTTCCATCCCAATAGCCCATCCAATTGACGGGGTTTGAGGACCTCCTAATTCGCTTATTAGCCCATCGTAACGACCTCCACCACAGACAGTCGCTTGAGAGCCTAAAAGATCACTTGTGATTTCAAAGGCTGTATGTGAATAATAATCAAGTCCCCTTACCAAATTATTGTTGATTTTGTACGGGATCTTTAGCTTGTCGAGTAGATTCAATAAAGAATCAAATCTAATCTTACTTTTTTTCGATAAAAAGTCGTTTAAAGAAGGAGCTTCAAATAAAAGTTCTTTCGTGGAATTATTTTTACTATCTAATATTCTTAGGGGATTAACATTTATTCTTTTCTGGGAATCTTCATCCAACAAATCAAATCTCTGATTAAGCCAATTCTTTAACTCTTCTTTGAAAATATTTCGGTCTTCATTACTTCCAAGACTATTAATTTCTAAAGTCAAATCAACTAGACCAACATCCTTTAAAAAGTCCCAAGCAATTGAAATAACCTCAGCGTCACTAATAACAGAAGACAATCCAACAAATTCAACTCCAATCTGATGGAACTGCCTTTGTCTTCCTGCTTGAGGTCGCTCGTATCGGAACATTGGACCTCTATACCAAAGTCTTTGAGGTCCATTATTTAATAATCCATGTTGAACTATTGACCTCGCAACAGAAGCTGTTCCCTCAGGTCTCAAAGTGCAAGAACGACCACCTCTATCGTCAAAGCTGTACATTTCTTTGCCCACAACATCAGTATTTTCTCCAATTCCCCTTGAAAACAATTCAGTTTGCTCGATAATCGGTGTTCTAATTTCATTAATCCCAGCCAGACTAAAATTTTTTAGTGCAATTGATTCAACCTTTTGCCAACCCTGACTTTGAGCAGGTAAAAGATCTACCATTCCTCTTAAATTCTTGAAATTAGTCAAAGTAGCTTCAGCAAAATTATTTGTTGTTTGTTTTTATAGTAATTGAATACGTAAACTATTAAATAATATTTATTAAGTGATTCTGCTAAACCAAATTGTTAAGACTAAATTTAGAAAGAGATTTGAGTCTAATCCTCTAATCGGGTAGCACCTGAATATTTAATCAACCAATAATTAACTCTTCTTCTCACATTAAAAGGCATTTCATTTTGGAGTTGAATTAACTCTATAGCTCCTAGTCGTTTTAGTTCTTTTGACTCAAGACTCCACATTTTTTCCGCTTCACAAATCAAACGAGCCCAACTTCTTGAATACTGCCATTGCCTGAGACGCTTTTTTAATTCATTACCGTCAGTCTTACTTTTAACAAGACCAAACTGACCAACTATATTTTCCTTAGTGAAATATTTTCTCATAAATCAATCATGGAAAGAACTCTAAAAAACTCATTTATCAATACATTAAACATATAGCAAAGATTTGAAATGAGTACTTTATGAAAAATCCGCTTCAATCATAAAAATCAACAACCTGTACGGGGAATTCTAATTTTTCCATATCCCTACGACTCATTTTTCTAGACCAGGCACCCTTAATTGCATCATTCCACCTAAAACCAGCGTCTTTTGCCAGATGCCTTTTCTCATAGGAGATCTCAGCACGAAGCAAAACTTTTGGTTCTAGCGCTCTAATCAACAATTTTTCAAGTTCACCACATCTTTTGAAGACCTCTGCCAAATATATGCAATCTGTCAAAGCTCTGTGTGCATTCCAAACTGGTACACCATAAGCCAATGCAAGATCTCTTACTGATGGGCGCGTCTTCAATTGTCTATCAGCTGGCCAAGTTATATCATCCATAGAGCAAATCCATTTTTTTTCAATTTGAGGCAATTTTTTAAAACCAAACCATTTCATATCAAATTCTGCATTGTGAGCAACAACTACATCTGATACTCGAACTAAAGATTCGAAATATTTAATCGCTTCAGATACAGGTTGAGGCAATCTAGTAATTTCAGCAGGAATATTATTGATTTTTTCTGCTTTGTTGCTTTCAACAGGTAAAAGGAAGGATTGCTGCGCTAACACAGATCTACTTTTGACATTAAAAAGGATCGAACCTACTTCAAGACAATCATCTTTTTCATTATCGAGGCCTGTGGTTTCCGTATCCAAAATCAGGATATTCTCAGGTGAACTCTCTTTCATTAAAATTCCAATCCGTTCTTCGTTTAATTTGGAAGACTTTCTTTCTCCTAGATCTTTCTCTTTCTTATTGGCAATTTTTTTTGTTTTTCCATTTAGAAAGTCAAGCTGCTCACTCTCTTTCTGATGATTTCGCTCTTCTTTCACATTAAAATTAATTAGTCATGCTTCTATTATTATCAAAAAAATAGAGTTGAATAAAAAACTTAGCACAACATTAAAAGAAAAGATACTTATATTTAATTTATAATCGTTGTCTATATTTCTTTAAAGAGTGACTATTCATCGATGAGCACTATTAGACGTATAAATAATATTTTATGTCAATGGCCATATAGGCCAGTAGGTCTAATAGAAATAATTGGAGGTAGCTATATTTCAATAAAGCCAGAAGTTACATATAAAAGACTTATTTCTGCTTTTTTGCAAAGAAATTTTGCAGTACATTCATGGAGCTATATACCTAACTTTGACCATCAACTTCAATCGAATCAAGCCTGGAAAGAGTTTCGTAAATCTCAAAAAGTGCTTGAGAGAAGAGTCGGCTTAATACCAAAATCAATAAGGTTGGGTCATAGTCTTGGTTGCAAATTACATTTACTCGCACCTGATGGAGGGAGGAATTGCGATGGTTTAGTAGCTATAAGCTTTAATAATTTCAAGGCAGCTAAATCTATCCCTATGCTTAGGGAAGTGTCACAAAGAATAAATTTCCAAACTGAATTCAGTCCAAGTCCTGTCGAGACATTCAATCTTATTAGAGAACACTATGAGCAAAAAAATAATCTATTAATAAAATTCAAAAATGATAATCTAGATCAAAATAATTTATTACTTAAATTACTGAAAGATAGAAATTCAGATAAGTCTGAACTAATTCGACTTGAGGGTAATCATTTAACCCCAGTAAGCTTAGGTCTTAGAGAAAAATTCATGAAATCTAATTCCCAGAAATTTTCAAAATACGAAAAAATTAATTCGATAGTAGATCAAATAACAAATTGGGAACTTTAATATTAACTTCTTAATTTGTCTAAAACTGATCTATCTTCAAGAGTACTTGTATCTCCGCTTATTTCATCGCCCGAAGCCAGTGCCCTCAAAATTCTGCGCATTATTTTTCCACTTCTTGTTTTAGGAAGAGAATCAGTGAATTTAATTTCATCAGGTTTGGCAATGGGTCCTATTTCATTAACAACGTGCTTTTTTAATTGTGCATCAATATTTTCATCACCTTCTACTCCTATTTTCAAAGTGACAAAGGCTACTATTGATTCCCCTTTTAAATCATCGGGTCTACCAACAACTGCAGCTTCTGAGACAAACTCATTACTAACCAAAGCTGATTCTATTTCCATTGTCCCAAGCCTATGACCAGAGACATTTATAACATCATCAACTCGACCCATAACCCAAAAATAACCTTCTTCATCTTTTCGAGCTCCATCTCCAGCAAAGTATATGTAGCTATTGTCTGAAGGTTTTAAATACTCCCAATAACTCTCTCTGAATCTTTTTTCATCTCCATAAACATTTCTCATCATTCCAGGCCATGGTCTTTTAACTACTAAATATCCACCCTCATTATTAGCCACAGAATCCCCGTCTGAATTGACTACATCGGCTTCAATGCCAGGCAAAGGGAAAGTTGCTGATCCAGGCTTGGTTGAAGTCGCTCCAGGGAGAGGACTAATCATTACTCCACCAGTTTCTGTTTGCCACCATGTATCAACTATTGGGCACCTCCCTCCTCCTATGACATCTCGATACCAGATCCAAGCCTCAGGATTGATGGGTTCTCCAACAGTTCCTAAAAGTCTCAAACTAGATAAATCGTATTGATTAGGAATCTTTTCTCCCGCTTTCATAAAGGCCCTTATAGCGGTTGGAGCAGTATAAAATATCGAAATTTTATGTTTTTGAATTACATCCCAAAAAGCCCCTGGATTTGATGGCCTAGGAACTCCTTCATACATAACAGTAGTTGCCCCATTAGATAGTGGGCCGTAAACGATATAACTATGTCCAGTTATCCATCCCACATCAGCGGTGCACCAATAAACATCATTTTCACGAATATCAAAAATCCATTTAAAGGTTAAATGAGCCCAAAGGTTATACCCAGCAGTTGTATGAACCACTCCCTTCGGCTTACCTGTAGACCCTGAGGTATATAGAACAAATAAGCAATCCTCACTATCCATGTGCTCTGGCAGACATTCTTCAGATTGACTATCTACAACTTCATGCCACCAATGATCTCTCACATCATCCATGACAATATTTTTTTTAGTCCGTTGAACAACAATTACTGATTCGACCTTTGGACAGACACCACCTGCCAATGCTGAGTCAACAGCATCTTTAAGAGGAATTACCTTATCTTTTCTAAAGCCGCCATCAGCTGTAATTATTGCTTTTGCTTCTCCATTAATTAGTCGGTCTCTAAGTGCCTCAGAGGAAAAGCCTCCAAATACCACTGAATGTGGTGCTCCAATTCTTGCACAAGCAAGCATTGCAATTGCGGCTTCAGGAACCATAGGCATATACAAAGCCACAAGATCTCCTTTGCCTATACCTATAGATTTGAGTGCATTAGCGGCTTTGCAAACTTCTTTGTGTAGTTGTTTATAAGTATATTTTCTTCGATCACCTGGCTCGCCCTCCCAAATTAATGCGACTTTTTCTGCTGTTGGAGTATTTAAATGGCGATCTAAGCAATTAAAAGAAATATTAATCTTGCCTCCTTCGAACCATTTTGCGAATGGTGGTTTAGACCAATCAAGTACTTTATCAAAAGGTTTAAACCAATTTAATTCTTCTATAGCCGCATCACCCCAAAACTTATTTGGATCTGATTTAGCCATCTGCGACATTGTTAAATACTGAGAAAAAGATGAGATTCTACTTTTACTGGCAAAATCTTCAGAGGGAGGGAAAACTCTCTGTTCGTGAAGAACAGACTCAATAGAGTTAGAATTGTCTGAATTCATGAAAGATAAAAACAACTTTTCATTTATTGCATTCAAGCTATTTCTGGGCAAAAGGCTTGGATAGTGAAACTCTTATTTAAAACAAATTCACAATGAAGAAAGATTGGAATTTTCCTAAAGCATTTTTATTTGATCTTGATGGTGTTTTAATTAATTCAGAACCCTTACATGGACAGGCATGGAAAGAAACCGCTGCGTTTTTTGATTTAAATCTTACTCAAAGCCAACTAAAACTCCTAAGAGGCAGAAGAAGAATTGATTGTGCAAATGAATTGCTTAAATTGATTCCTGAGAAAGTCAAATTAGAAGACTTACTGAATCTACATAAACCTATTTCAAAGAAACTCATTCTCACAGCGCAAGCAATGCCTGGTGGAGAGAGTTTAGTCAAATGGTGTTATGAAAACAATATCCCAATGGCATTAGTGACAAGTAGCAGCAATGAATCTGTCGACATTAAAACTTCCCCTCATAAATGGATGAATCTATTTTCTTTAAGGGTTCTTGGTGATGACGAACAACTTTACAGAGGGAAACCTGCTCCTGATCCATATCTTTTAGCTGCTGAAAAATTAAATATTGCGCCTCAAGAATGCTGGGCTATTGAAGATTCAATTTCCGGAGTTTCTTCAGCACTTGAGGCGGGATGTTTTGTTTTCTTTTTAAAAGAAAAAAATAATGACCTTCCGAAACAAGAAATTTTTGAACAAAACAAAAATTTAAAAGAAATAAATCATCTAAAAGAAATTGAGAAAATATTAAATGACTTTCTAATTAATAAAGCCTGCTGATAACAAATTCAGGCAATTCAAGCAATGCTTTTTTTGATGGTGAATCTGGTAACCAAGAAATTGAATCTTTAGACTCCGAAGCAAATTTCTCTGCTAATTCTCTTGATTTCCTAATCGCGCTTGAATCCCTTACTAGAGAAAGAGCCTTATCAAGATCATCTTTTTGGGAGAATTTAGCATTAATAAGTTCGCCAAGAGCTGGATTCTCCTCCATCGCATAGAAAACAGGCGCAGTAAGGTAACCACTTTGCAGATCACTTGCCGCAGGCTTCCCTAGCTGTTCATCATTACCAGTAAAATCGAGAATATCATCAACGACTTGAAAAGCTAATCCTAATTGTCTTCCATAGAAATAGAGCGAATCTAAGCTCTCTTGATCCACATCGGATAAGACACCAATTGCCTTTGAGCTATTAGCAATAAGGGAAGCAGTTTTACAATAGCTTTTCTCTAAATAACCCTCAAAGGATTGACTAGAGTCAAATCTATTTAGACCCTGTTTTATTTCTCCTTCAGCTAAATCCATAATTACCCTGCTTAACAATTTAACAACATCTAAATTCTCAAGGTTTGCTAAATGCCAACTCGCTTGTGCAAACAAAAAATCCCCTGCAAGGACAGCTATCCTCGGATCAAATCGGCTATGTACGGTTTCAACACCTCTTCGGATATCTGCTTCATCAACAACGTCATCATGAACAAGGGAAGCGGTATGAATCATCTCCGTGATTTGGGCTAATTTTCTATGCTTCAAAGGAAGATCTTTTTCAGTAGTCAAGGCTCTTGAGATCAACAGGACGATTCCAGGTCTTAAACGTTTTCCCCCTGCGCTAAAAAGGTGTTCTGCAGCCGCCTGCAAAATAGGGTGTCCAGCACCTATGAGGCTGCGTAGATCCAAAAGCAAAGCTTCTAGATCAAGTTCTATAGGTTGAAGAATTTCCGTGGCTGTAGTCATAGAAGCGCTCTGCTTTTTGATATTAAGAGACACAACCCTTCTTCTGCAGTGAAACGAGATTAACTTCAGGAAACACGTTTAACCAATGCTGGGCTTTAAGAGGAAAATGCTTTTGATCGGAGGTCACATAAAACTTTGATTCAACTAAAAATTTTTTCTTTGAAAAATTGCTCATTTTTGAATCCATAAACAACTTTAATTTCAAAGAAAGAGCTTCAGCAGGGTCTATCAATTTAACACTGGGCGGTAATATTTTAGTGAGTAAAGGGGTTATTAGAGGATAATGACTACATCCAAGAATTAAAGTATCAATTTTCTGATTTAAAAGAGGCTGTAAATATCCAATTGCAACATTAGTAAGATCCTCTGAATTAATATTGCCCATTTCAATCATTGGCACAAATTCCGGACATGGTTGCTCAATTACAAAAGTTTTTGGCTTATATTTTAAAATCGCATTTGTGTAAGCCTTTGTTCTTACTGTAGATGGGGTAGCAATAACACCCACCCTTGATTCTTGGATAGTTGAGGCTGCAGAGCCAATTAAGTCAAAAACAGGAACATCTAAATTCTTCTTAAGCAAATCCAATGCTATTGCATTAGTTGTGTTACAAGCAACCAAAAAAGCATCGATATTTTGCTGACTAAACCAAGACGATATTTCTTCAGCAATTTGCATAATCTCATAGGTTGTCTTCAATCCATAAGGAAGTCTTGCCGTATCAGCAAAATATATAAATGAAGAATTTGGACATAATTCGAGCACCTTTTTTAAGACCGTGAAGCCCCCAACACCACTATCAAATAATCCAAGACGCATATTTAATTCGTAACTTTGAGATAATTAAGTATTCCCTTCGCAATAGCAAAAGACATTTTATCTCTGTAACTTTTTTGACGTAACAAATCTGCATCATACATACCAGTAACAAATCCAATCTCTACTAAAGCTGCGGGCATAGAAGTTTTTCTAATAACATAAAAACGAGATCTGCGAACTCCCCTATCAGGGCTTTGAGGAGAAAAAATTAAAATCTGTTTTTGAATATTTTTTGCCAGAGAATAGCCTCTAAAACCAGAGTAATAATAAGTCTCTAAACCATTTACATCTCTCCGCCTCCCTCTTGTTGCGTTTGCATGAATACTTACAAAAGCATCTGCTTTTGAATTATTGGCTTTAGTAACTCTTGGTTGCAAGTCTAATGTTCTCTCATAGTTCCTAGTGAGTAATGTTTTAACCCCTTTCTTTGATAAGAATCCTGAAACACTTTTCGAGACCTCTAAAACAATATCAGTCTCTCGTAACCCATTTATTCCAACAGCTCCAGGGTCTGTTCCACCATGACCTGGATCGAGAACAACTTTATACTTTCCATACGGAACATTAGGCAAGGAGGAAATATCAAAATCTTCATTCTTTATTACTTCATAAGTTCTCTTTATGGAATTTCTTAAGATATTACCTTCTTCTATAGAACGAAAAGAATTACTTTCTAAACCAACTAATTTCAACTCCCAATTGTTTGGAGAAGTACCAATTAATCGTAATTTTGAGTGTTCTAATTCAACTGATGGTTTGAATTCTATAACAAGCCTTGTTTTACCCTTTGAAGGCTTACCTAGTCTAATTTCCTTAACTGATCCATTGCCTTTAATAGTTCTTGGTCTGCTTAATTCTCCGGGAAAGTCTATCCATACTCTTTCACCCATATCTGTAGTTGATGATTGATAAAAAGCATCTAAGTTAGCCCCAGAAGAAGTTCTTAATTTCAGGCTTCCATTACCGGTCAAAGCCCAAGCTGCAAGTGCACTGGCAGATCTTATTGGTAAAGGAATAAAAAGGTTGGAACAAAAAACAAATCCTGTAAAAAAAGCTAATTTTGACTTTAAAGATTGATCTTTAAACATCAAATAAAAAGCTCTGTTTTTCGATGTTTTAGGCTAGGCATTTGTCCTCGGATCCTCTCAACTCTTTTTTGGTCAGCAGGTGCTATTGCTGCTCCCTGAACCACCCCTGCATCTGCAAGGACTGTCCCCCATGGATCAATGACCATTGCATGCCCATGACTTTGTCTTCTGCCATAATGGCGACCAGTTTGGGCTGGTGCAACAACATAAGCAGTATTTTCTATAGCTCTTGCTTGGAGTAATACTTGCCAGTGATCTTTACCAGTAAAAGCAGTGAAAGCAGCGGGAATCATTAGTAAATCTGCACCCTTATTGACCAAATCTCGATAAAGCTCAGGGAATCTTACGTCATAACAAATAGACAATCCGATTTTGCAAAGGCCTGGAACATCTACAACAGGTGGAGATTGACCTCCAGATACAATTGTTTCAGATTCTCTGTACGTATTACCCTCAGGAAGATCAACGTCAAACAAATGGATCTTGTCATATCTAGCCAAGGATTGACCATCTTTTCCAAATAATTCTGCTCTGTTTAAAATTCTTTCTCCATCACCAGCAGGGACAGGAAAACCACCTCCAAGCAAAACAACCTGATATCTTCTAGCCATTGTGACTAAAAAGCTATTACATTTTTCATAAATTGATGATGCAATTTTAAGTTTTTTTTGATCCTCACCCAAAAAAGCAAAGTTTTCAGGAAGCCCAACAAGATCGGCCCCTCGCCTTGATGCTAACTCAATTTGTTCTTCTGCCGCATTGAGGTTTGCATCTATATCTGAGGTACTGGTTAGCTGTAGGGCCGCAGCCAAAAAATCTGACACTGAGTTAAAAAAAAAATAATTTAAAAGTTAGTTTGAGCGAAGTACGCCCATCTCAGTCTGCTTTGGAATAACAGAAAGATTGTCCAAAGAGGCACAACAAGCGAAATCATCATCATGATTACCTATTCCTGCAAGTCTTTGTCCATGACTTGCAATACGTAAACATCCTTCAACATCATTCTCCCAAGTTTTCCACAATGCGATAGAGGCCATTAGTTCATCATTCAATACTCTTACGGACTCTAATTGATCGATTAATAGAGAGGCTAAAGCTCCTGCGGCCAAAGAATCTTCAAGAGAGTAAGAGCCTTCCCATCCACTACCCACAATCCAAACTTCATTGGGATTATCACTTTTCAATCTTTCGGCAATAGCTTTTCTGTTCGGAAGTGCCATTGTGTATAAACTTTTGGATTCCCTAACACGATGAAGTGATCTTGTTCCATTAGTAGTGCTCATAAAAACTCTTTTTCCTCTTACATTTTCAGTTGAAACTCCTAATGGAGAATTTCCCAAGTCAAACCCATCTAATTTTTTTCCTCCTCTCTCGCCTACAAGAATTTTATCCTTTTCTGAGAAAGACTTTGCCTCATTTTTAAGTTCATCAACATCTGCAAATACTTGTACTGAATCAGCACCATTTTCTAGAGCCCAGGCAATTGTTGTTGTTGCTCTAAGCACATCAATTACTACAGAAGATTCAGGGATAATTCCACTTGGCACATCTGCTGCTACAGAAAAATAAGAAAGTTTCATTTCCACAAACGCTGAGAACTTGCGTCACAGTAACTAGATAATTAGATTAATCGTGCAGACCTTCATGAAATTATTTCGTCAAGAACCTCTTACACGTGACATCAGAGATTTTCTCTCTCTTTTGGAAAGCAAAGGTCAATTAAAGAGAATAAGCAGTGAAGTTGATAGTGATTTAGAAATAGCGGCAATAAGTGATCGAGTCTTGGGGATGGGAGGACCTGCTCTTCTGTTTGAAAACGTAAAAGGTTCATCAATGCCTGTTGCTGTCAATCTACTTGGGACGATGGAGCGTGTTGTATGGAGTATGGGATTAGAAAAGCAAGAAGAATTGGAGGATTTAGGAAAAAAATTAGGACTTCTTCAACAGCCAAGGCCTCCAAAAGGATTTAAAGAAACCAAAGCTTTTGCCTCAGTTGCTTGGGATCTACTTAAAGCACGTCCTGATATTGATCTCTTACCGCCATGTCATCAAAAAGTCATAGGTGAAAAAGATTTGGATCTAAATCATTTACCGCTTTTACGACCATGGCCTGAGGATGCAGGAGGAGCTATTACATTGGGTCTGGTCATAACAAAAGATCCTGAGACAGGCGTCCCTAACGTTGGCGTTTACCGGCTCCAAAGACAATCTAGCAAGAGCATGACAGTTCATTGGTTAAGTGTAAGAGGAGGAGCCAGGCATCTTCGCAAAGCTGCTGCCATGAACAAGAAACTAGAAGTTGCAGTTGCAATTGGAGTACATCCACTTCTTGTTATGGCTGCAGCCACTCCAATTCCAGTGCAGCTTAGTGAATGGCTTTTTGCGGGTTTATATGCAGGGGAGGGTGTTCGTTTAACGAAATGCAAAACCATCGATCTTCAGGTACCAAGTCATAGTGAGATAGTTTTGGAAGGATCAATATCTCCAGGAGAAGAAATGATAGATGGTCCTTTTGGGGACCATATGGGATTTTACGGAGGAGCTGAGTCTTCACCCTTAATAAGATTCCACTGCATGACCCAAAGAAAAAAACCAATATTTTTAACAACATTCAGTGGTAGGCCTCCAAAAGAAGAGGCGATGCTGGCAATAGCATTAAATCGAATTTATACACCAATACTTAAGCAACAAATCCCCGAAATTGTTGATTTCTTCCTTCCAATGGAAGCCTTGAGTTATAAATTAGCCGTTATCTCAATTGATAAGGCGTATCCAGGACAAGCCAAAAGAGCTGCAATGGCCTTTTGGAGTGCATTACCCCAATTCACTTATACAAAATTTGTCGTTGTTGTCGACTCAACTATTAATGTAAGAGATCCTAGACAAGTTGTTTGGGTCTTATCTAGTCAGGTTGATCCTCAAAGAGATTTATTCATTCTCGAAAATACTCCTTTTGATTCCCTTGACTTCGCAAGTGAGAACATTGGCCTAGGAGGAAGATTAGCTATTGATGCAACGACAAAAATTGGTCCAGAAAAAAACCATGAGTGGGGAAAACCATTAACAAGACCGAAAGAACTTGAAGACAAAGTTGATGAAAGATGGGCGGAGCTAGGATTATCCGAGATAGAAAACACTCAACCCAGTCCTGAATTATTTGGTTATGTCATCGATGAACTAATGCGTCAAAAACAAATAAACAATTCATAAATAAGAAATTAAGCATCTCGATAAATAAAATAAAGAAAATTGATTGTTTTTTAATTGAAAGTTCCCACGAAAGATCAGTCTTTAAGAAATCTTCAAAAAGGAGGGGAACTCTTTGGGAAAGTAAAAGTACCTGGAGATAAATCCATATCACATCGCGCTCTTTTATTTGGTGCGATTGCTAAAGGGAAAACAATAATTGAGGGCCTATTACCTGCAGAAGATCCCATAAGCACCGCTGAATGCTTGAGGTCAATGGGTGTAAACATAACTCAAATTAAAAAAGGTGAAATTGTTGAAGTCAATGGCGTTGGATTAAATGGTTTTAAAGAACCTCAAGATATTTTGAATTGTGGAAATTCAGGAACAACCATGAGATTAATAATGGGATTATTAGCTGGCCAAGAAGATCATCATTTCATTCTTACAGGAGATAAATCGCTTCGGAACAGGCCAATGAAAAGGGTAGGACAACCGTTAAAAATGATGGGGGCCAATATTTCTGGAAGACGTGGGGGAGATCTCGCGCCTCTATCAATTATTGGAAGGAAATTAAGAGGTGCCGTAATTGGCACTCCAGTAGCAAGTGCTCAGATAAAATCCGCAATCCTACTTGCTGCTCTTAATGCAGAAGGTTCAACTACTGTTATTGAACCTGCCAGATCAAGAGATCATAGCGAAAGAATGTTAAAAGCCTTTGGAGCCAACCTAGAAGTAGGTGGTGAAATGGGTAGACATATAACTGTTTCTCCGGGGAAAGATCTAAAAGGTCAATCAATTATAGTCCCAGGTGACATTAGCTCTGCCGCGTTTTGGCTGGTTGCAGCTAGTATCATACCCGGATCAGAATTAATCATTGAAAATGTTGGTCTAAATCCTACAAGAACTGGAATACTTGACGTATTAGAAACAATGGGAGCAAATATCAATGTAATAAACAAAAGAGATGTGGCCGGTGAACCCGTGGGAGACATTGAAGTTTACCACAAAGAAAACTTGAAACCATTTAAAATTGATGGAGAGATAATGCCTCGACTAGTAGACGAGATACCTATATTATCTGTAGCAGCATGTTTTTGTAACGGTACTAGTCAAATCAAAGGAGCAAGTGAATTGAGAGTCAAAGAGACTGATCGTTTAGCAGTAATGGCCAGGCAATTACAAAGAATGGGAGCAAAAGTAGATGAATATCAAGATGGGCTAACTATTTATGGAGGGAATAATTTAAAAGGATGCGAGCTTGATAGCGAAGATGATCACCGTATTGCCATGAGTTTAGCTATTGCATCGATAATGGCTAGTTCTAATTCGACCTTAAGACGTAGTGAAGCTGCCGCAATCTCATACCCTGATTTTTGGAATGACCTTTTGAGACTTCAACAAAAAAAATAGCATTTCTTAGAATTGAATGATTTCAAAATACATACGACAAAAGATGGTAGTTTAAGTCTTTATAGCTTGAACTATGAAGAAGGGTTTCATGATAAAGACGGAGCGCTAAGAGAGTCAATCGCCAAATATTTATTACCCGCTCAATTAGAAAAATTTTCCACCACAAAAAAGATAGTTGTTTTAGATGTTTGCTTGGGATTGGGGTATAACACTGGATGTATTCTCGAAAGATTATTTCAAAGTAACATACAGACTGAATGGCATGGGCTCGAGATTGACCAAAGGCCTCTAAGTCTTGCTCTTAATGAAAAAAAATTTCAGAGAATTTGGTCTCCAAAAGTTTTGCATTTTTTTAATTGCTTAAAAACATCAGGTAAATGGACTGATGGTTTTAGCGAAGGAAGTATTCATTGGGGAGATGCAAGACAAAAGATTTATGAAATACGAGATTCTTTACGGTTTGATTTAATTCTTCTTGATCCTTTTTCTCCACAAAAGTGTCCCGAGCTATGGAGTGAGGAATTCATCTCTTTATTAACCAAAAGGTTATCTGTAAAAGGACGCTTGATCACATATTCAACTGCTGCCTCCATCAGAGCCAGCTTAATAAGAGCTGGTTTGAAAATCTATTCAATAGCTCCCTCTATCGATGACCAACACAAATGGAGTTCAGGGACAGTTGCTATGAAAAAGAAAATAGAACAACATAATATCTCAAGAAATTGTCAGTTTAAAGACTTAAGCACCATGGAAATAGAACACCTTGCCACTCGTTCGTCAATTCCTTACAGAGATCCAACAGGGAAAGGAAGCTGTAAAGAAATTATTTCAACTAGAGAAAAAGAACAATCTAAAAGTCAATTAATAAGCACTTCCTCATGGAGAAAACGATGGAATACTGCGCAATAGTTATAAAGCGATTAGATTTCTTCAAAAAAGGACTCCAATGCTTGCCATCGCAATTTTAGCGGCTGGGAAAGGTACGCGAATGAAAAGTAATCTGCCTAAAGTTCTTCACCCTTTAGCTGGAAAATCACTTATTGATAGGGTTTTGTCTTGCACTCAAGGGCTCAAGCCAAACCACAAATTAATAGTTGTAGGACATCAAGCCAACTTAGTAGAGGACTCTTTAAAAGATCATAAGGAGTTAGATTTTGTTCTTCAGCAACCTCAAAATGGTACTGGACACGCGATCCAACAATTAAGGCCAAGATTAGAAGGATTTAATGGAGAACTTTTAGTATTAAATGGCGATGTTCCACTGCTAAAAGAAAAAACTCTAAGTTCGCTTTTAAAATTTCATAAAGAATCTAATGCGAGTGTAACTTTTTTATCTGCAAAATTAGACTCTCCAAAGGGATATGGGCGAGTATTCACAGATGAGTCTGGACTAGTGAAACGAATCATCGAAGAGAAAGATTGCACTAATGAACAGCGAAAAAATAAATTAATAAATGCAGGTATTTATTGTTTTAATTGGCGGGAATTATTAGATGTTTTAAATTTATTATCTAACAAAAACAATCAAAATGAAATATACCTGACAGACACAATAAGTTTACTCAAAAAAGCATTGCATTTTAAAGTAGACAATCCATTTGAAATCAAGGGGATTAATGATAGAATTCAACTTTCTGAATGCGAACACTTCATCCAAAAAAAACTTAAATGCTCATGGATGAGAAAAGGAGTTACATTCGTTGATCCTATTAGCTGTTCGCTGAGTGAGGATACTATTTTTGGAACAGACGTAATTATTGAGCCACAAACACATCTTCGTGGTAAATGTAACATTGGCAATGGGTGTCATTTAGGACCAGGTAGTGTCATAACAAATTCAATACTTGCGGAAAATGTTTTAGCCATTCAGTCATTCATCAATGAAGCCAAGATTGGGAACAATACATCCATAGGTCCTTTCGCTCACATAAGGCCAGAATCAAAAATAAGTGATAATTCTAAAATAGGGAACTTTGTAGAAATAAAAAAAAGTTCTATTGGTGAAGGAACAAAAATCAATCATTTAAGCTATTTAGGTGATTCAGCTCTTGGAAAGAATATAAATATTGGAGCAGGGACTATTACAGCTAATTTTGATGGCAAGAATAAACATAAAACAATTATTGATGATTATTCAAAAACCGGTGCTAATTCAGTTCTAGTTGCACCAATCAAGATAGGATCACACGTAACAATAGGTGCGGGATCAACTATAAGCAAAGATGTTCCTGATAAAAGTTTAGTCGTTGAGAGGTCAAAAGCAATTATTAGAAGTAAGACTAATTAACTACAACAACGACCTTATTGCTGTAAATAAGGTAATACTTTTTCCAATTCTAACTTACGACTACCTTTAATTAAAATATTATCTCCCGGTAAAAGCCAAGATAATAGTGAGTTAGCAGCATCTCTTGGCGTTCTAACAACACTATGATTTGGTAATTCTTTGATTGTATTTTCTATGATAGTAGTTTCCTCATCACAAGAGACAAAAACAATTCCCATAAGGCCTAATTCAATAGCTCTTTTAAGAACTTTCTGATGAAGTAAAGCACTCTCAGAGCCCAGTTCAAGCATCGTACCTAAAACTGCAAAATGTCTACCAGGCTTGCTTACTAATAACTCTAAAGAAGCCATAACAGATTCAGGAGATGCATTATAAGTCTCATCTAAAACTAAATATTGACCACAATCAACCAAGCTATTTCTTCCCATGGGCATATTTAATTTTAATTGATCAAGATTCTTTATTGATAGTCCTAATTCTCTTGCAACGGTCAATGCCATAAAAAAATTCATAGCATTATGTCTTCCTTCAAGGGGCAATTTAAATTTACTTCCCTCAAAAAGCATGAAATTATTTTGCATATCAACTTGAGCAATATAATCTGGCTCAATATCTTGAAAAGGGAAATACTCATCATTACAATCTAACCAATTCAGAGAAAAGCCCTCTATTGCAAGTCGAACAATACGTCCTGACCATTTTTCTAATAAAGCTTTTTCTAAAAGTTTGTCACCGAAAGGAATAATCACAACGCCATCTGGACTTAGGCTTGAAGTGATTTCCGACTTCGCTTTTGCAATATTTTCTCTACTTCCAAGAATACCAATATGAGCTTGTCCTATATTTGTAATTACAGCAATATCAGGTTCAGAAACTCGAGATAGACGTTGAATTTGACCGAAACCACGCATACCCATTTCAAGAACAAATGCAGCATCTGTTGCAGAACCTCTAAGCAGTGTTTTTGGAACACCTACATCATTATTTTCATTCCCTCTGCTTGAAACAATTTCACCAAGAGGAGACAGTATTGCCCTAATCAATTCTCTTGTAGTTGTTTTACCAACAGAACCAGTAACAGCAACTACAGGAAGATTTAAATTCCTCCGATGCAGCGATGCTATCTGTTGATAGGCGTAAAGAGTATCTGGGACTACCCAGTGAAGCAGGTCATTTGGGACAAAACCATGAAATTGTTCTGAAACTATAGCTGCCTGTATACCAATAGCAAAAGCCATATCTAAGTAATCATGGCCATCAAATGAGGTCCCTACTAAAGGGACAAAGAAATCACCTTTTTCAATTGTCCTCGAATCAGTAGATATACGACCAACTGGCAAATCAAGGTCTGTTTCCTTTTGATTGGCTGGCATCCCCCATAGTTGTGTTAAGTCCTTAAAAGTAATATCCATGCAAATATGAACAGAAGAAAAATAATTTAAATCCTCAAAAATTACTTTGATGTTATTTTTTTTCCTTTTCTTGAAGGATCTGCTTCTTGGCCATAAGAAAACTTTTCAACCTCTGCTGCATCTGGAGAAGGCTCCTTAATTCCACAAACATCTTTATACATCGATTCATATTCCTTCGCGGATCTATCCCAGCTATATTTATTTGACATTGCTCTTACTTGTAACTCCTTCCAACTTTTTTGATGCCTATATGCTTCCCAGGAACGAACTAATGCTGTATAGAAGTCAATTGGTTCATACCTATCAAAACAAAATCCGGAACCTGTTTCATTCATCGGATTATAAGGCTCTACTGTATCAACCAAACCACCTACTTTTCTAACGATCGGAATAGCACCATAACGCATAGCTAACAATTGACTAATACCACATGGTTCAAAACGACTAGGCATTAGGAATGCATCAGCACCTCCATAGATTAGACGTGACAATGCATCATCATAAGTAAGAAAAACAGAAAAACGACCGGGATACTCAATTGCAAGTTGCCACAAAGCTGATTCTAAATATCGATCGCCTGTGCCAAGAACAACGACCTGAGAGTCAGTATAAGAGAGAAGCCTATTAGCCACCTGTAGTAAAAGGTCAATACCTTTTTGATCAACAAGTCTGCCAACCATTCCCATAAGATATTTATCTGGGTTCACTTCAAGTCCCATTCTTTCTTGAAGGACTTTTTTATTAATTGCTCTACCAGAGATATTATCTACACTAAATCTTGCTGGCAATGAATTATCCGTTTCTGGATTCCACTCATCTAAATCAACTCCATTTAATATTCCACGTAATTTTCCAGAAATATAATTTAAAAGTCCCTCTAATTTTTCTCCATATTCAGATGTTCTTATTTCCCTTGAATAAGTAGGAGAAACCGCATTCACCCTATCGGCATACAACATAGCTGATGCCATGGTGTGGTCACCATGCATATACCAAGGGCACCAAGTTATCTGATCAAGTTTCCATCTCCATGGTCCTTGATACTTGAGATTATGAATAGTAAATACCGTGCTGATTTCAGGATCTTGATGCATCCAAACTGGGATCATTCCAGTATGCCAATCATGACAATGGAGGACTTGTGGTTTCCATGAATTCCAAGAAAATTCAGATACTGCACTGGCAAAAAAAGTAAATCTCCAATCTTCATCTTCTCCTCCGTAAATTCGCTCAGAGTCAAAACATGGGTGTCCAACCAAATAAATTGGCAACCCATTAGAGGGATGCCTTGTTTCAAAAACAGCGAAGTCAACACCCATTGTATTGGCCCGAAAAATTGGTTCAGGAGCAATATCCATCAAAGCCCATAGTTTTCCATACCCTGGAATTATTAATCGAACATCATGTCCAAGTTTTTTAAGCGCAGGAGGTAATGAACCAACAACATCACCCATACCTCCAACCTTTATCATTGGAGCGCATTCAGCAGCAGCAAAAAGTATTCGCATTTAATTCATGAAAAAAGAAAGATTTATCCTTTGGATAAACCAAATAAACTCATGGAAGCCATTTTGATTCGGAGAAATCAGGATCCCTCTTCTCCATAAAAGCATTTCTACCCTCCTTTGACTCATCAGTAGTATAAAAAAGATGTGTTGCCTGGCCAGCAAGCTCTTGGATACCTGCTAATCCATCAGTATCCGCATTAAAAGAAAATTTCAAACACTTTATAGCGGTTGGACTGTTTTGAAGTATTTCCCTGGCCCATTTAACCCCTTCTGACTCGAGCAAATTAATTGGTGAAATGGCATTTATTAACCCCATATCTAATGCTTCCTTCGCTCCATATTTCCTACACAGAAACCAAATTTCTCTGGCCTTCTTTTGACCTACAACCCTTGCTAAGTAACTTGAACCAAACCCTGCGTCAAAGCTTCCAACTTTAGGTCCTGTTTGGCCGAATATTGAATTATCTGCCGCCAAACTCAAGTCACAAATCAAATGTAAAACATGTCCTCCCCCGATTGCGAAACCAGGAACAAGCGCAATGACTACTTTAGGAAGGCTCCTAATTATCCGTTGCAAATCAAGAACATTTAAACGAGGGATTCCATCATCACCGAGGTATCCTCCACTTCCGCGTATGGCCTGATCTCCGCCAGAACAAAAAGCGAACTTTCCATCTTTGGAAGGCCCTGCCCCTGTAAATAAAACTACTCCTATTTTTGGATCTTCTCTTATTCTGATAAATGCATCGCAAAGTTCGGAAATCGTTTGAGGTCGAAAAGCATTTCTTTTGTCAGGACGATTTATTGCAACGCGAGCAATTCCTTCAGGACTAATGTCTAGCAGGATATCTTTGTATTCACCAACAGCTTTCCATGAAGTAATAATTTCACCAGGGAGAACTCTTCTAGAGATAGAGATATTTTTAGGAGTAGCAGGTTCTAAAGTCATTGTTTAAATAAAAATAATTAAAAATTGATAATTTCAGATAATGTTTCTTTTAGATCATCTCTTAAACTTACTCTCAATTTATGGTCTTCAGCAGAGTTAGTACAAACTCTTATTAATACATTTGTTGACAAAGAAAAACTCCATTCAATTGCTTGTTCTAAATCATCCAAGCAAGCAACTTGTTTATATTTCAATCCGTAGGCTTTAGCAAGTGTAAGATGACAAACTTGCTGAGGCATAAGAAAAATTTCTTCAAAATCTCCTTCTAGAATTTTTTCTATATTTAATTGATTAAATATTCCTCCACCACCATTATCAATCATGATTACGATTAAACTAATATTTTTATCCTTTGAGAACAACCAACCATTTGTATCATGAAGAAGTGCTAAATCACCTGTAATCAATACCATTCTTCCCATTATTATCGATAATCCCATGCCCATTGAGAGTGTCCCATCAATTCCTGATGCCCCTCTAAATCCAAAGCACCTTCTTAGGAAAGCCCCCTCTCCCGAATAACTTAACCAATCTCTTATAGGACTACTTGAAGCAAGCATCACGGGGATAGAAGTTGGCAACAAGCGAGGAAGTAATCTAGCCAAAGCTGGTTCAGTAATTAACCCATTCCTAAATAACCTTTTATCAAGCCAATCATGGATAAATAAATCATATTTTATAAGCTCTTTAGTAAACTTTTGACTTACATTTTTTTTATCTATTGGTGACTTTGTCTGAATACTCTTAAGTAATTTATCAACCCAATAAAAAAATCCTTCACTAAATTGAGTTGAGCCACCTATTGGATCAAGGTTTCGACAATCTCCCTCAGTTATGAGTAGTTGAACTTTTCCAGGTTTTTCAAGCCAAGTTTGTAATTGTCTACTTGGTGGTATTGGACCCAGACGTAAAACTTGAATATCTTTAATTTTTTCAAATAAACCTGTTGATAAAAAAAGATCCCAGTGATTTATTAAGCCCTCTTGATCATTTTCAACACCAGAAAGCGGGTCAGCAAGAATTGGCCATCCAGTTAATTTTTGCCATTTCTTTAGTGCGCACCTAAAGGAAACAAGTTGTTCTGCTTTTCCTCTCCATGGCCCAATAATAATTATTCCCAAAGAAAACGGGTCTAAAGTTGGTAGTGCTAAAGAGGGAAATTTTTTAACATTTTCAATCTTCTTTGAAGTAACCTTATCCTTTAAAAATCCTTCAACAACCCATCCATCAAGAACTTTTTTCTGCTCAATTTCGGAAGGATGCAAAGGTTCTTCATAAGCAAGGTTAATATGAACTGGGCCAGGCTTATAAGTAAATATTTTGAATGATTCTTCTACTAGAGAATTAAGTCTCTGCCTAGAAATCAAATGAATTCCTTCTTTTGGAGATTCATCAAAATGTCTGCAAACAGGCCTCAAAAAATCCTGTTGATTAACTGCTTGATTGGCTCCACATTCTTTTAATCGCAAAGGTCTATCTGCAGTTAAGAATAAGAGAGGATGGCATGACCTATCTGCTTCAACAGCCGCCGGCAAAAGATTTGCGACAGCACTTCCAGAAGTTGTAATGACGCAACTTACTTGCCCACTAGCAGCACTTATTCCTAATGCAAGGAATGCAGCCGACCTTTCGTCAATTGATGTTATGAGAGTTAATTCTTTTTTTTTAGAAAGACTTGCTGCTGCTAAAGCAAGAGGGCCTGATCTACTTCCAGGGCAAAGGACAAAATATTTTACTCCCTTAGCTACTAGAGTTTTAAGGAGCTCTAAGCTAATAAAAAAATTGAAACGAGCTAGTGAAATTGCCAAAAGAACAACTACTTCGATTTTTGTAAAGAACTTTCAAACAAGCAACTTTAACAAAGAAAATTCATGACATCTACAGGATCTAAAAAGAATCAAAACCAAAATAGCTGGAAAGGATTGTTGGTTTGGATATTAATTGCGCTTTTATTAAGGTGGCAAGCAGTTGAGCCTAGATGGATTCCCTCTGGATCAATGATTCCAACTTTGCAAATTCAAGACAGAATATTGATAGAAAAAATATCCCCGAGACTGAATAAAAAACTAAAAAAACATTTAAATCTAAATACGATTGTTATTTTTAAACCTCCAAAAATTCTTACAGAGGCGGGATACAGTGATGGTTCAGCGCTTATAAAAAGAGTCGTTGGGTTACCTGGTGACAAAATAGAAGTTCTAAATGGAAAGCTCTATAGAAATGAGAAGGAAATCAATGAGCCTTGGATTCAAGAACCTATCCAATATGAAATGAAGGCGGTTTACGTACCTGATTATTCACTTTGGGTGTTAGGGGACAACCGAAATAACAGTTTAGACTCACACATCTGGGGAGCTCTCCCAGAAAATAATCTCATAGGCACTGCACTTGCAAGGTACTGGCCATTAAAAAAAATAGGACCTATTCGGTTCCCATAACCTAAATTAAATTTTATTAGAGTACCTTTTGCGATAAGGTATGAGTACATGGAAAAACTGGATGTTTAATCCTGAATTTTTAGCCACAGACAATAATGAAGGTCATGAGGCAAATTCTTTAATCCAGTACTTGCAAGATCAACCTGCTGACGTATTGCAAAGAGTCGCAAAATCTGCCAGTCCAGAAATTCAAGAAATAATTCGACACAATGTTCAGGGTTTACTCGGAATGCTTCCTGGAGAGCAATTTGAGGTAAAAGTAACTTCTAGCAAGGATAATTTGGCTAGTCTATTAGCCTCTGCGATGATGACTGGCTATTTTTTAAGACAAATGGAACAAAGAAAACAGTTAGAGGAAACACTCTTGTCTGATGAAGAGATGTCTGTCGACCCAGATACAATTTAATCACTAAATTTTTTCAGAGGGTCCTTTGGTACTACGCCGATTTTCAATAGAAATTGATCTAGCCAACTTAAAAAGCCAAAATCTCCCTCGTTACTAGACCATTTATTTTTATTAATTTTATTTTTTAACTCTTTTATTTCATTTCTTGAAAATCTAACTTTTTCGCTGTAATGAGCTGAAATTAGCCATGAAATACCTTTTAAAGATTCAACTTTATTCAACCAAATCAAAAAAGCTTTTTTTGCTCTAGGGAAAACCAGTCTTTCTATTACGGGAGCAATTTGTATTAGAGGAGTGTTTTTTCCAACAAGTTTTTTTGCAGACAACTCCCAGCCTTTCTGCCAAGAAAAAGGATATATTCCAAAATGTGCTCTTTTGTTTCTTAAATTTCGCTTGAAAGAATTGCCAAAAATTTCTTTTATCTTAGGTATCTCCAATTTTTCAGGTCTTAGATAAGAGGCAAAAAGAACCAAACGAAGCCATCCTTTTTTTCTTGCAATCGGCGTATCAATAAGCTCTTCAGACCCCTTCTCTCTTGAATGAAACAATAAAGGTGTGGGATCTAAATCAAAAAGCTTTGGAGGAGTCTCCTCAATACCCACAAGTGCATCAGTCACCAATAAAGATTTTGATGGCCTATGAAAGCAACAAATCTCTTGAAAACGTGCAAGACCAATATCAATAGGTCCTAACGAAATCCATTCACATTCATCAGCATAAGGGAATCCATCTGCTAATAAAATATTCGTTCTATCAGATGGAATTCCTAGCCAATCAAAAGGAAGTTGAAAAGGAAAGCTGAATTGTCCAGGACATACCCATAATTTCGCATTAGGAAAAGCTCTAGCTAAAGCTGGAAGACCAATTTTATGCTCCAACCCAGAAGCCGTAGGTAAGACAATAGTTTTTACAGGTCCTATTTTTTTTTCAAGCAAATCAATATCTCGTAGCAATTCATTAGTAGGAGGAAGAGGATTAATTATCATCAATTCATTCTTTACTCTTACAACTAGTAACCTCACTGGGACAGCAACATAATAAATACCCTGTAGTTGTTCAAAACTCCAAATCTGATTAGGAACTATTTCACGGAATAATGTTCTTTTTCTACCGTAAGGATATAGAGGTAAAAGTGGCCACCAACTCCATTTTTGGTCGGATGCAATATTACTCATATAGCTCTTGATTTAATCATTATTTATAAGAGTTGGATTTTTAAATATTCCATATCTAGGAGCAAATAAGAACGCAATTAAAAAGATTAATGTTTGAACTAAAACAATAGAGCCGCCAGTTTCAATATCTGACCAATAACTTATATAGACTCCTAAAACGCTTGAAAAAGAACTGCTAATAACTGCTAGCAATGTCATCCTATCAAACCGATCAGTTAGCAAGTATGCAGTCGCACCAGGAGTAATTAGCATTGCTACGACAAGAATTATACCAACAGTTTGCAGACCTACTACTGCAGACAATGACAATAAAGTTAACAACAAATAATGAAGGATTCCTGTATTTATCCCGATAGAACGTGCGTGCTTGGCATCGAAACAATATAGCATTAAATCTTTTCTAAATAGAAGCAAAATAAATATAACTATAAAAGAAATTATCAAAGTCTGATTAACATCTGATTGAGAAATACCTAAAGGGCTTCCAAAAAGAATTTGCATAAGGTCAATATTACTTTTTATTTTTGAAACCAATACAATGCCTAATGCAAAAAATCCTGTAAAGACAAGACCGATTACAGTGTCTTCTTTAATTCTAGATTTCTGTTTTATAAAACCAATTAGCGCAACTGAACCAACTCCGAAGACGAAAGCACCCAAAGAGAATGGAAGTCCTAATGCATAAGCAACAACTACTCCTGGCATGACAGCATGAGAAACTGCATCTCCCATTAAAGCCCAACCTTTAAGTGTCATATAACAAGAGAGAAGGCCGCAAACTCCTCCAACCAATGCACTAACCATTAAAGCTCTCCTCATAAATTCATGAGTCAAAGGATCCAAAAGCCAACTAATTGGTGTAATGGAAATTAAAGTTTCACTCATTTACAAAATCTTTACTCGACTCTGGTCCTGACAATGGGTTGGGAGGCATTCCTCCAAATGTTTTATTTATATTTTCAGAGGTAAAGACCTCTGAGGTCTCTCCATATGCAAGAACCGTCTTATTGAT
Organism: Prochlorococcus sp. MIT2304; assembly: GCF_059772405.1. Classification (NCBI taxonomy): domain Bacteria; kingdom Bacillati; phylum Cyanobacteriota; class Cyanophyceae; order Synechococcales; family Prochlorococcaceae; genus Prochlorococcus; species Prochlorococcus sp. MIT2304. The sequence continues at coordinate 41,823 of NZ_CM186286.1, read as the reverse complement.
TAGAACTACAAAATCACAAAAATCTCGCACGTGATTTAAGTCATGAGTTGATATTAAAATAGTGTGACCTTCTTGTCGAAACTGCAAAAAAAGCTCCGCCATTAGCTTCTCAGTTGGGACATCAACCCCAGAAAAAGGTTCATCTAAAAGAAGAACCGAAGCTCTTTGAGCTATGGCTCTCGCAAGAAAAGCTCTTTTGCGCTGACCGCCTGATAAAGATCCAATTGGTCTGTTTCGTAGCTCTAAAAGATCAACTCTCTCCAGAGCATGAAAAACAGCTCTTCGATCTGACTCTCTTGGTATTCGAAAGATATTCATAGCTCCATATCGACCCATCATGACGACATCCCAAACACTTATGGGGAATGCATAATCAATCCCTTCGTTTTGAGGTACATAAGCAACTGATTGATCCTTCTGCGCTTGATTAACTCTAAGTCCATTTATTCTTATTTTCCCCCTCGATGGTCTAAGGAACCCCATAAGAGCCTTAAAAAAAGTTGATTTTCCTGCTCCATTCATTCCAACAAGACCACATATTGATCCAGCTTTTAAATTTAGACTTGCGTCATATAGTGCAACTGTCCCGTTGTAATCAACACACACTTGGTCAGCCTCGATTCGCATAAAGTCTTTTTTATGCTTTTTGAAAATAGGATTCATTATTTTTTATTTTTTAAAGTTAAGCCATCAGTTATCAATCGTACATTGTGCCTCAATAACTCTATGTATGTAGGAGCTGGTCCATCTGGTCCTGAAAGTGAATCTACATAGAAAGTACCTCCAAAAGCAGCACCACTAGATTTTGCAACCTCTAATTGTGCTTCCGAACTTACAGTACTCTCACAAAAAATTGTGGGTACATCATTCTTTTTGATCATCTCTATGAGATTAACCATTCTCTTTGGAGTTACTTGGCTCTCAGCATTAACTGGCCACAAATATCCCTCCTTCATCCCGTAATCACTGGCAAGATAAGAAAAGGCTCCTTCACAACTCACTAAAAATCTTCTCTCTTTTGGGATCAAGGATAAAGAGTCACGAAGCTCTTTATCAAGTGATTCAAGCTTAGCTTTATAGGTTGAAGCGTTTGACCTAAATTCAACTTCTCCATCTGGATCAATTTCTATAAAAGCATCAACTATTTTATCTACGTAATAGAGCGCTTTTTCAGGAGACATCCACGCATGAGGATTTGGCCTTCCTGCATAAACATCACCCTCAATCAATAAGGGAGTCAAGCCATCAGTCAGTTTTACTTTTGGAATACTTTCTGCACTCATTGTAAATTTTGATATCCAAGCTTCAAGTCCTAGACCATTTTCAATAATCAACTTAGCTCCTCTAGTTTTAACAATATCGCTGGGTGTAAATTGATAACTATGAATCTCTGCGCCTGGTTTCGTAATTGATTTAACTTCTAATCTTTCTCCAGCAACATTTTCAGCGAGGTCTGCCAAGATAGTAAAAGTTGTCAAAACAAGAGGCTTATTATTTTGAGGATTTTTTATATTTTTAGTTGTACAAGATGTTAGAAAAAATAAATTAAAAAGAAAAAAAATAGATAAGTATATAAGCTTTCTTTTCTTTAAAGAAAATCTTTTAACGCTATTAATTCCAATCATTATTTATGGCTTAAATATTTACAATATATATAACAGTGGAACATATTCAAAGTTAATTGCTTAGATCAAAAATAGGGAATCAAACACTTTTAAACTTGTATTCATTAGATTGAGATTTTATCCATTCTTTTGATTGCTTTAAAAAGCCAACCCAATCTACTCTCTCTAGTTCAGCAGCTTTTGCAACTAGTTGAGGTGCCTGCTGTTTAACAAGTTGAAGATCTGGTTGAGAGACTCCATTATTGAGAGCCATCCAATCAGCCATCGATCTCCCAACCACTCTTGTTAAATAAGCAGCACTCAAGGCCTGAATTGTTCCAGCAGCAACCCAAGAGGAGCCATCAAGCTTTGCCAAGCTCAACAAAGACTGTCCACTCCATTCGACCACTCCTTGAGCAATTGCAGCCATTGCTAGTTGTCGTGATACTGCCTCAAGCAATTCTGGCTTCATTTTGGAAGACCATATTTTCGACATTTCTTTGATCATCAAGCCATTAACCACTGCAACTGCCAGCAAATCAGTTGAGGCGACAGGGGAGGCGAAAACGATACCAGCGACTATCCACTGAGATCTTGTTTGAATAACCTTGAATTTTTCTCTTCTTAATTTTTCTAAATCTTTTTGCCAAGAAGTATGCAATCGAGACAAAAGTCTTTGCTTAGTAATGTCTGTATTCTTCTTTGGATTTTCAAGAAGTTTCTTAATTGGAGAAAGAACCGTTGCCATTTCTGTTTGAGATCCATCCCATTTCAATACTCTGTTAGTCCATCTATCTGGTAATTGAGCCTCTAATGCATTTCGCTCATCAGACCAATCAGTTGATTCTTTATTGGCAACCATTAGCCAGGCTGGTTGATCTGTAGGGATATTTTTAATCCATAAAAGATCAGCTGCGCTCATTGGAAGTGCCAAAGAATAGACAATAAAATCTTGCTCTTGGATTAAATCTGACAAAATCCAATTTCGATCTCTAACAGGAAGAGCTGGTGGAAAAGAAACTTTTATTTGATTATTTATTCCTAAAACCTTTTCCAATTGCTCTTTATCAGGTAATTTCACGCCTTTTGTTTTCAAGAAACCAATGCTTTGATCTTCGCTTCTATCAATAATTTTTTGCAAGGAATTAATTCTTTCTTTTTTTCTTTCACTTTGCTCTCCATCCTCAAGTAAGTACTCAAAATTCTCTAAAACGTCATGACATCTTCTTACCCATCCTTGAACAGTAGAGGGAGCATCAAATGAAACCTTTCCTGGTTTTAAAAAATAAAAAATACAACCAAGTCCTAATAGCAATCCAAGTCCACCCCCAGGGATATGAGCCACATCACTTAAAACCCATTGACCTGTAATAGTTAGCCCAATAAAAAGACTAATTTTCGGAATCGAAAAAGAAGGTAAGGAGAGAGGAGATTTTGTTAATGAATGATTTTCCACGATTTCAATGAATACAGTTTCTTCTTAGCTAACTTTCATTTTAAAGCAAATTTTCCCTTAATAACAGCAAAGAAAGAAGGTTTTACGTTTTTAAGAAGAAAAATTTATGCCTAAAGAAATCAAATCATTCCGCTGGAATAAATATCATTAGATGTGAAAGTGCTAATCAAGATATTCAAATATGTCGCAAAAGTACCGGCTATGCGTCACACTTGCCCCTATCGGCAAATATGTTCATGGGTGACTCTTACACCAATAATCAGTCTGGTGGTGGCGACTTCCAAAACCAAAGACAAAATGGTCGTAATAATTTCAGAGGTGGCCGAGGTCCCAATAATAGAGAGGGGGGCTTTCGTATTCGCTTAAGTGATAATGAAATGCGAGCAGCTAGATCATTACAAGAAGCCTTTAATCTTCGTTCTACTGTTGCTGTTTTAGGTTTTGCAGTAAGAACTCTTGCCCAAATGCTTGAAGATGGAAATCTTGAAAATTTAGTCAAAGAATATAGGTCTCAACCCCCCTCCAATAACCAAAGGAGAGGCAGAGGAAACTATAACGGTGAAAATAACAACTCATCCAACTCAAAGCCCAACCCTTTTGCAAGACCAGAAAAGCCAGTTAAAGAACAAGGGGTCGCTGATACTGATCAAGCAAACAATGTTGCTCAAGATCCTGAACCAAAAAATAACGGTCAAGAAACAGAAGCAAGTTCAAATGAAGATGATTCCACAAATACAAGCGAGCAAGGATAAGTGAATCAGAAGCGAGTATTATCTGGTGTTCAACCCACTGGAGACGTTCATATTGGTAATTGGCTTGGAGCAATAAGAAATTGGGTTGAACTACAAGAAAATTACGAAACATTTGTCTGCGTTGTTGATCTTCATGCGATAACCACTCCGCATGACCCAAAATCTCTTTATCAAAATTCTTTATCTACAGCGGCTTTATACATCGCTTGTGGGATGAACCCTGATAAATGCTCAATATTCATTCAAAGTCAGATAAGTGCTCATAGCGAGCTTTGCTGGATATTAAATTGCTTAACTCCTTTAAACTGGATGGAGAGAATGATTCAGTTCAAGGAAAAGTCAATTAAACAAGGTGACAATGTATCTATTGGATTATTAGACTATCCAGTCCTCATGGCAGCGGATATTCTTCTATATGACGCTGATTTGGTTCCTGTTGGAGAAGATCAAAAACAACATCTAGAGCTTGCAAGAGATATCGCTTCTCAAAGAGTTAATTCAAAATTCGGAACAAAAGAGAATCCAATACTTAAAGTTCCAAATCCCTTAATTTTGAAAGAGTGTTCCAAAGTCATGAGCCTGACAGATGGAACAAAGAAAATGAGTAAAAGCGACCCAAACGTGAATAGTAGGATTACTTTGTTAGACAGTCCCGACATAATTACTAAAAAAATAAAACGTGCAAAAACCGACTCAAAACTAGGATTAGAATTCGGAAATCATTCAAGACCTGAAGCTGATAATCTTTTAACAATTTATTCAATAATTTCTGGCCTAGGGAGAGAGAAAGCAGCTGAGTATTGTTTCGAAATGGGCTGGGGTAAATTCAAACCAGAATTTACAGAGGCAATGATTAACGTTCTTAAACCTATACAAGAAAAGTATAAAGAACTAATGAATGATCCAGAAGAGTTAAAAAGAATACTAAATAAAGGCAAACTTACTGCCGAGGAGGTTTCTAAGTTAACCTTAAAGAGAGTTAAAGATGCTCTTGGATTTTATTCAGATTTGTAGAAAATTATGCCAATAATTACATTACCTGATGGAACTGAAAAAAAATATGATTCCGCCGTCACAATTGAACAAATAGCATCAGAAATTGGTCCTGGTTTAGCTAAAGCAGCGCTAGCGGGAAGAGTGAACGGTGAATTAATCGATACTTGTATTCCTATAACTCAGAATTCTAATATACAAATTATTACATCTAAAGATGATGAAGGACTAGAAATCATTAGACATTCATTTGCTCATCTTCTTGGACATGCTGTAAAGCAATTATACCCCGAAGCAAAAATGGCAATAGGCCCAGTGATTGAAGATGGTTTTTACTATGATATTTCGTATAAAGATACCTTCACTCCTGATGATCTTCTCAAAATTGAGAAAAGAATGAAAGAGTTAGTTAATAGAGATTACAATGTAGATGTTGAAATAGTTAGTCCAGATAAAGCCAAGGAAGTTTTTGCTGATAGAGGTGAAATTTTCAAACTAGACATAGTTAAAAATATCCCTGAAAATGAAATCATAAAGTTATACAAGCATCAAGAATATATTGATATGTGCAGAGGTCCTCATGTGCCAAATACAAGGCATCTAAGAGTATTTAAGCTAATGAAAGTATCCGGAGCTTATTGGCGCGGAGACTCTAAAAATGAAATGCTACAAAGAATATATGGAACAGCATGGAAAAACTCTAAAGAATTAAAAGAATATATCTCTAGAATTGAAGAAGCTGAGAGAAGAGATCATAGAAAGTTAGGGAAAAAGTATTCACTTTTTCACTCACAAGAAGAAGCACCAGGTATGGTTTTTTGGCACCCTAAAGGGTGGACTATTTATAGAATTTTAGAGGATTTTATTCGAGAAACAATTACAAAATATGATTATCAAGAAGTTAAATCTCCGCAAGTAGTTGATAGGAGTCTTTGGGAGAAATCAGGACATTGGGAGAAATTTAAAGAAGATATGTTTACTACAACTTCAGAGAACAGGGAGTATGCAATAAAACCTATGAATTGTCCATGCCACATACAAATATTCAATCAAGGTTTAAAAAGCTATCGAGATCTTCCTATTAGACTTTCTGAATTTGGCTCTTGTCATCGCAATGAGCCTTCTGGTGCACTGCATGGCTTAATGAGGGTTAGGAATTTTGTTCAAGATGATGCACACATATTTTGTACCGATGAACAAATCCAAGAAGAAGTTCAAAATTTTATTGATTTGGTATTTGAGGTTTATAAAACCTTTGGCTTTGATTCAATTCTTATTAAGCTCTCAACTAGACCAGAGAAAAGAGTTGGGAGTGATGAAGTATGGGATAAATCAGAAAAAGCTCTTTCGGATGCGCTTGATTCAAAAGGATTAGATTGGTCACTACTCCCAGGAGAAGGAGCCTTCTATGGTCCAAAAATAGAATTTTCCTTGAAAGATTGTCTCAACAGAGTATGGCAATGTGGAACGATTCAAGTGGATTTCTCCATGCCTCAAAGGCTCAATGCAAGTTACATAGATATCACTGGAAGAAAACAAACACCTGTAATGCTTCACAGAGCTATTTTAGGTTCTTTTGAAAGATTTATTGGGATTTTAATTGAGAATTATTCAGGAAATTTTCCTACATGGTTATCACCTATTCAAATAATGATTATGGGCATAACTGATAGAAATAATGAAGCATGCTTTAGTGCTAAAGATAAATTAGTTGACTTTGGGTTCAGAGCTGAAATTGATATTAGAAATGAAAAAGTCGGTTTTAAAATACGTGAGCATACAATGCAAAGAATACCTTTCTTGATAATTATTGGAGATAAGGAAGAAGAGAATAATGAAATCTCAGTAAGGACAAGAGAAGGTAAAGATCTTGGAAGCATGACTATAGACAAGTTTAAATTAATAATTGACGAATCAATTAGCAAAAAAGGTATACAAGTTAATCAATCCTAAATCAATAAACGATTTTCATAACTAATGAACTTACTTGCTGGAGACCTAGGAGGGACTAAAACAATATTAGCTATTTATTCAAACGATAATTATCCACAAAAATTATTAGAAAAGTACTATATTTCGACAGATTGGAAATCTTTTTACTCAATATTTGAAGATTTTATTAAACATTTACCAGATCATATATCACTCCCTGAATATGGTTGTATTGGAGTAGCAGGCCCAATAAAAGAAAGGAAAGTTACGATTACAAATCTAGGATGGAATATCGAAACAGAGGAATTATCTCAGCTTTCAAAAATAAATAATATTGAATTGATAAATGATTTCTCAGTTTTAATATATGGAATACCATTTTTTAAAAAATCCCAATATGAAGTTATCCAAGGAACATTAAATTCTGAGTACAAAACTAATCAGAATTTAATTGGAATAATTGGAGCTGGTACGGGCTTAGGGATGTCAAGAGGATTAATAACACCTAAAAGCATTTCTATATTTCCAAGCGAAGGAGGGCATCGAGAATTTTCCCCAAGAACCGAAAACGAATGGGAATTAGTCAAATGGCTAAAAAAGAAGTTAAATATTCAAAGAATATCGATTGAAAGAATTGTTAGTGGGACTGGCCTTGGAATGATTGCAAGATGGAAATTGGATGATCCAATAAATAAAAACCATCCACTTCAGAGAACCTTAAAGAAAATGGATAATGAAAAATCAGACTTCACAGAAGATTTACCAGCAACTGTTTGGAGAGAAGCAAATAATGGGGATAAATTAATGTCTGAAGCTTTGCAACTATGGCTGAATGCATATGGATCTGCGGCTGGAGATCTTGCTTTACAAGAACTTTGCTCTTCAGGCTTATGGATTTCAGGTGGAACAGCTGCAAAAAACCTCGATGGAATAAACTCTTCTAGCTTCCTTAATGCATTTAGTAATAAGGGTCGCTTTCAATCTTATTTAAAGGAAATCCCATTGATTGTTCTTAAAGATCCAGAAGCGACATTATTCAGTTCAGCTTGCAGAGCACGCTTAAGTGCCGAATCAAATGGGAGACTTAGCTAAAGGATAAAAACATGGGGCCGCCAAAAATAGGACAAACTGTCGTAGTAGAGGTTCCTTCTACTACTGCCAATATTGGTCCAGGGTTTGATTGCCTTGGTGCAGCATTAGATCTTTCCAATCAGTTCACAATTAAAAGAATTGAAGGTAATGCTGAAAGGTTTGAATTAATAATGGAAAGTACTGAGGGCAATCATTTAAGAGGCGGCCCTGAGAATCTTTTTTATCGAGCCGCACAACGAGTGTGGAGAACTGCAGGTGTTGAACCTGTCGCACTTGAAGCAAGAGTAAAGTTAGCCGTTCCTCCTGCAAGAGGCCTTGGAAGCAGTGCTACTGCGATCGTTGCAGGCTTGGTTGGAGCGAATGCACTTGCGGGATACCCTTTACCAAAGGAAAAGTTGTTAGAACTAGCAATAGATATAGAAGGGCACCCAGACAATGTTGTTCCATCATTAATAGGAGGTCTTTGCGTAACAGCTAAAACCGCAAACGACAGATGGCGCGTAGTCCGCTGTGATTGGGATCAATCAATAAAAGCGGTAGTAGCAATTCCATCCATTCGCCTCAGTACAAGTGAAGCAAGACGTGTAATGCCTGAGAACATTCCAGTTAATGATGCAGTAATCAATTTAGGTGCCCTCACGCTTCTACTTCAAGGGCTGAGAACAGGTAACGAGGATTTAATTGCAGATGGCATGCATGACAAGCTTCATGAACCCTACAGATGGGGATTGATTAAAGGTGGGTTAGAGGTAAGAGAAGCAGCAAAGGCTGCTGGAGCTCTAGGATGTGCAATTAGTGGAGCAGGCCCAAGCATTCTTGCCTTGTGCAAAGCGACTAAAGGCCGAGAAGTCAGTGTCGCAATGGTCAAAGCCTGGGAAGCTGCTGGTGTGGCAAGTCGTGCCCCTTTGATGAGCCTTCAACTCAGAGGTAGCGAATGCATTTCAAACACCTTTGGGTAGTTCTATTCATGAAAACAAACAAAAACTGATAGCTTTATGGCTGACTTGCCCCAACTTATGGATGCCAATCTGCCTATGAGTATTGATTCTCAGACAGTATTTCCATGGCTTTCACTCATTGTGCTCCTACCCATAGCTGGAGCATTGATAATGCCTTTCCTTCCAAAAGAAGAAAGTAAAAATTCTAATCTGCCAAGAAACATAGCTTTAGTTATTTTATTAGCCGATTTTCTAATTATTGTGTTGGCTTTTGCCAACTTGTTTGATCCAGGCAGCGAAAATTTGCAGTTAGTAGAAAGACTTCAGTGGCTTCCTTCAATAGGACTTGAATGGTCATTAGGAGTAGATGGAATATCTGCACCGCTAGTAGTTCTAAGCGGGCTAATTACTTTTTTGTCTGCAGCTGCAAGTTGGAAAGTAAAACAAAAAACAAGGCTTTACTTTGCTTTATTATTGATTCAAGCTTCAGCTCAAGCTTTAGTTTTTCTATCACAAGATTTCCTACTATTCTTTTTAGCTTGGGAACTTGAGCTTGTTCCTGTTTATCTACTAATTGCTATTTGGGGAGGCAAAAGGAAACTTTATGCAGCGACAAAATTCATTCTCTACACCGCACTTGCTTCCCTTTTAATACTACTTAGTGGTCTTGCATTAGCTCTTTCAGGAGATAAATTCACCTTCAATTTAAGTGAAATCGCAGCCAAATCTTTTTCTGGTAATTTTGGCGTATTTTGTTATTTAGGTTTTTTAATTGGTTTTGGAGTAAAGCTTCCTATTTTTCCACTTCATACCTGGCTACCCGATGCTCATGGAGAGGCAAATGCACCAGTTTCAATGTTGCTAGCTGGTGTTTTATTAAAAATGGGAGGTTACGCTCTCATAAGATTTAATGTACAAATTTTACCGGATGCTCATTTAATACTCGCTCCAGCTTTGATCATCATTGGAATAGTAAATATTATTTATGGAGCTCTAAATGCTTTTGCCCAAGACAATGTAAAAAGGCGTATTGCCTGCAGTTCTGTAAGTCATATGGGTTTTGTACTTGTCGGAATTGGTGCGGTTAATGCACTTGGTATAAGTGGAGCGATGCTCCAGATGATTAGCCATGGACTTATTGCTGCTGCAATGTTCTTTGTTACTGGAAGTTTTTATGAAAGGACCAATACTCTCTCAATCCCAAACATGGGCGGTCTAGCGAAGGCTTTGCCAATTACTTTTGCATTTTTCTTAGCAAGTTCTTTAGCATCACTAGCCTTGCCAGGGATGAGTGGGTTTATAAGTGAAATCACAGTTTTTCTAGGCATAACTAGTCAAGAAGGATTTACTTCCTTATTTAGAGCAATAACAATTCTTTTAGCAGCCATTGGACTGGTTTTAACTCCCATATACCTTCTTTCAATGTGCAGAAGAGTATTCTTTGGTCCTAGGATACCTGCTCTATCGATAGTAAAAGAAATGGATGCTAGAGAGCTTTCTATAGGTTTAAGTCTCTTAGTTCCTACATTAGTAATAGGTTTTTGGCCTAGAATAGCTATTGATTTATATGAGGTATCAACAAATGCTCTCGCACAATCATTAATTACCAATAACCTTGTACCAATAAGTTAGTTTTTGAACCTAAAAAATGACTTCAATTAAGCCATCAGCACTATTAGAAGGTCAAGGTCTTCCTCATTACGATAAAATCACCCCTGATGAGATCAATAAAAATATTCCAAAACTGATAAGAGAACTAAATAAAAAATTAAATAACCTAGAAGAACAACTCGATGAACAATTAACAACCAAGAAATCCTTGAGCTGGGAAGATGTAATGCCTCAGCTTTATGAAATAGGTGAAAAGCTTCGTTGGAGTTGGGGGGTTGTAAGTCATCTGAATGCTGTATGCAATTCAACTGAACTGCGTGAGGTTCATTCAAATCAACAACCTAGTATCGTTAGATTTAGTAATCAGATTGCTCAAAGCGAAGTAATTTTTAAGGCACTCTCAAATTTAAAAGAGCATGGAAACATAAAGGATGAAGCTCAAACAAGAATACTTGAGACAGAACTGATAACAATGAAGAACAAAGGAATTGGCCTGGAAACTGAGGAAAAAGCTTTATTTAATGCTCGGAGTGAGAGATTAGCTGAATTATCAACTACATTTAGCAATAATGTTTTAGATGCCACCAAGAACTGGAGTCTTTTATTAAAAAACAAGTCTGAAGTCGAGGGTCTTCCTGAAAGAACACTAGAAACATTGTCTCTTGCTGCAAAGGAGGCTGGTGACAAAGATGAAAAAGGTAATGATCCTTCACCATCAAACGGACCATGGAGAGTTGGCTTGGATTTACCTAGCTACATTCCTTTGCAAACTTATGCAAAAGATAGACGTATCAGAGAAAAAGTTTATAGAGCCTTTGTAAGCAGAGCTAGCGATGGGAAGATGAATAACAAAAGAATAATTGAAGAAATTCTAACCATCAGAAACAAGCAGGCAAAACTATTGGGATACAAAAACTGGTGTGAAATTAGTTTGGCAACAAAGATGGCCGATAATGAAGAAGCTGTCGAGATATTACTAGAAGAACTACGATCAGCTGCAATGCCTCATGCTGAAAAAGAAGTTATACATCTTCGTGAGTGTGCCATAAGAAATGGAGAAAGCGAAGATTTTGTGCTCTCTCCATGGGATGTAAGCTTTTGGGCTGAAGTTCTACGCAAAGAGAAATTCGATCTTGATCAAGAGAAACTAAGGCCATGGTTCCCTTTAGATCAAGTTCTTAATGGTCTATTTAATTTGTGCAAAAGACTTTTTGAAATTGATATAGAAGAAGCAAGTAATACAGTACCTTTATGGCATGAAGATGTCCGTTTCTTCAATGTTAAAAATTTAGATGGCCAGAAAATTGCATCTTTCTATCTAGATCCATTCAGTCGTCCTGCAACAAAAAGAGGAGGTGCTTGGATGGATGAATGTTTGTGCCGAAATCAAAAAACGAAAGATGATATTGTTCTCCCTGTAGCCTATTTAGTCTGCAATCAAACGCCTCCTATTGCGGACAAACCCAGCTTGATGAGTTTCGAAGAAGTAGAAACCCTTTTCCACGAATTTGGTCATGGTCTACAACACATGCTTACAACTGTAAGCTATCCACAAGCAGCCGGAATTAATAACGTTGAATGGGATGCTGTCGAATTAGCAAGTCAATTTATGGAAAATTGGTGCTTAGAAGATCAAACAATTTCTGAAATAGCAATTCATTGGAAAACCAAAGAGTCATTACCAGAATCCGAAATCAATAAATTGAGACTGAGCAGAACATTTAATACTGGTCTTGCGACTTTAAGGCAAATACATTTTGCTCTTACTGATCTAAAGCTCCATAGTCAATGGGATGAAGATTCAAAAATTTCCCCAGATGAGTTAAGAAGACAAATCGCAGAGTATACAGCCGTGATGACTCCCATTCCAGAAGATCAATTCCTTTGTGCCTTCAGTCATATTTTTGCTGGTGGCTATGCTGCAGGATACTACTCTTATAAATGGGCTGAGGTGCTCAGTTCTGATGCCTTTGCCGCATTTGAGGAGGTAGGACTTAGTAATACTGCTGAAGTTAGAAAAATTGGCAAAAAATATCGCGATTCAATTCTAAGTCTTGGAGGTAGTCGTTCCCCCAGCAAGGTCTTCAAACAATTTAGAGGTAGACTTCCCTCTACTAAAGCTTTAATAAGACATAGCGGGCTTAATTAGCTATTATTAAAAATCTTCTTGACTAAAATATCTATGGAACAAGAATTGGTAATCAATTCTTTATGTGTTAATACAGGTATGTTATAAGATTCACCCATAGAAAGTTTTGATTGCCAGCCTGGGAATGACATCAAATCCCATTTTGTAAAAAAACTAGTACATTCAACTTTTTCTAAGGAAGACTGATCGTTATTTAATTGAGATAAAAAACTACTTCCTCTTTTCATTTCTGCAATACCGGGCATCAAAAATGAAGGGATCATTTGAGCTGTGTAAGTACCAAAATGAGGAGTACCAATACTAAAGAAACGTTTAGTTCGTAAAAAACCGTTATGATTTTGCAACCAACACCTACTAATTAATCCACCCATTGAAAAACCAACAATGTCTATTTCGATTTCAGGCCCCACTATTTCATCTATCTTAGAATCAAGATCTTGAGCTAGACGCCTAAGAGATGTTTTTCCATACTTGTGTGGCAAATGTGGTCTATACAATTCATAATCATCTTCATTTATTTTATTAATTAATTTTTCAAATAATTTAGGGTTATTCCATAAACCATGAATAAAAAAAATTGGTCTTGCTTTTGTGTACAATTAATTAATAGGCAATGAGAAATTTCTTTTTTTTTCGACAAGAACACTTCCAGTAAATCCATGTATTGGTGGAGAGCATTTTGTCAGAAGAATATGAATTGGAACTGGACCATATAGAGACTCAAGAAGATTCAAAATTTGATCACTAAAATATTCTATCGTTAAGCATTTGATCTCAAATGAAAGTTTTTTAATTTCTTGAATTGCTTCACTATAGTCAATTGATTTATCTAATTGATCAAGTTTAGATGACTCGTCCAAATCCAACCAAAAACTTATATCAAGAAGAAAGCTTTGACCATGTAATCGCTCACTTTCTAAAACACCTACATGAGCCCAAAGATCTAAGTCTTTTATGTGAATTGCGCTTAAATTATTAAATTGGCTCATAATGGTAGATCAACATGAGAAAAGCTTCTATCTCCAGAAGCGAAATCCTTAACAAGATCACCATCACCTCTGAGATAATAGCGATAGGTAACTAAGCCTTCCAATCCAACTGGTCCTCTTGGTGGAAGAGTCTGAGTACTTATCCCAACTTCAGCTCCAAATCCATATCGGAAACCATCAGCGAATCGAGTAGAGCAATTATGATAAACACCTGCACTATCAACCGAACATAAAAATTTTTCAGCAACTTCCTTATCATCAGTAACTATCGCCTCTGTGTGACGAGAGCTATATTTACGAATATGTTCAATAGCTTCATCTGCATTACAAACAATTTTTATTGAAAGAATTAAATCAAGATATTCTGTAGACCAGTCCACTTTATCAGCCTTATTTTTCACGCCTAAAGATTGACTCCTGGCATCACCCTTAAGAGTTACTCCTGCTTTGGAAAAAATTGGCAAGGCTTTTTTCAAAAATATCTCAGCAACATCTTCATGAACTAATAATGTCTCAATTGCATTACAAGCAGCAGGATATTGAATCTTACTATCTAAAGCTATGCTTATAGCTTTAGTAATATCTACAGAATTATCCACATATAAATGACAAATCCCATCCGCGTGCCCTAGGACAGGGATACGTGTATTTTCTTGAATAAATTGGACTAACTCATTACTACCCCTAGGTATTATCAAATTCACAAACCGATCCAAACGAAGTAAGCCTAAGCTTTCTTGACGTGTAGTGAGTAAAGACAACGCACCTGAACCAACATCTGATTTTTTTAACCCCTTGTCGAGAGAATTCATTATTGCTTGATTTGTGGCTTTTGCTTCACTTCCTCCTTTTAATAAAGCTCCATTTCCAGAACGAACAGCAAGAGATGCTATTTGTATTAATGCATCTGGTCTCGATTCAAATATCACTCCCAATACTCCTAATGGAACTGTTACTCTCTCAAGAATAAGGTTTTCATCCAATTCCCTATGAAGTTGTCTTTTACCTATTGGATCTGCGAGATTTGAAACTTTTAAAACCCCTTCAATACACCCTTTGAGTTTCGTTTCTGTTAGCTGAAGTCTTGATAAAAGTGAATTATTCAACCCTTCTTTTTCTGATCTTTCAAGATCTTGACTATTAGCTCTTAATATATCCTCGGCATTATTATTCAAAGCATTTGCCATTTCAGTCAAAGCCTCACACCTCTTTTCGTTAGTAGATTGACCAAGCAAGATAGAAGCTTCTTTTGCACTCTCAGCTACTTTTATTAGCTGAGGCGTAGGTTCAGGAACTGAAAAGTTTGTTCTCATTTGATTTGGATAAACTATTTATTCGAAGATAAATTTTAACTATCTTTAAAATATTCCTTTAATGGCGAATCAAGCAATAAAAAAAGATAAAAATCTATCTAATTTAGAAATTTTAGTTAAGTCATTTGTATTCAACTATTCATTTATTTAATATCTAAAATAGAGTTGGAGCTGACTTTGCCAATTCCCATTCTTATCAAACGAGCCAAGTAGACCTACATTAGGATTCATTTGAAAAGTAATATTTCCTTTTGGTGGAATATCCTGTCTGTTAGGCGCAGCCTGAACTGAGAAATTGATCTTATCATTAACGTCGACTCCTATTTCTGTCACCCACGCCTGTTGACCTGGCAAATTTGTATCTTCCTGATCACTATTTGAAGAACTGCTATCACTGGCATCACTCTCTGAATCTGATCCACCTACATATGTAGGATACAAAGATATTTGAAGCCTATCACTTAAAAAACCATTAATATTACCTTGAAGATAAGAAGCAAAAGATCTATTTAGAAAACTAGTGAGAGCATCTCCATTACCTCCACTACTTATTAAGGTTGCAAGAGAATTACCTCCTATGAGTCCTAACAATTCACTTCTTCCCAATGATGGAGTACTTCTTAATTGAAAGTTTTCACTAATTCGATCTGCAGGTCCAGAAGCTGTCACTTCGACATTTACGAAACGAGATCCTCCAATGCCAAATGATGCCATGCCATTGGAGGAAAAATTACTGACATCTCTAACATTATCTGGGACACGGCTTTTTAAAGTCACGTCAACATATGGAATCAATCCCATAGAGGGGACAAACACGGCTACATTAGGTTCACTTTGATCTAGATTAAAAGTAGTCGTAAAAAGATTAACGTAACCACTAACAAGTTTAATGACTCCACTAACTTCAAGTGTCTCGTCAAAAGCGCCATTTAATAAAAGAAATCCATTCGTTTCAAAACTTGCTATGGGTTGAGAAACTAATCTCAATGAGGGGCCAAGTACAAGCTTAAAGTCTTCAAAGCTAATGGCTTCCAATCCACTTGGCAAACCAGCACTCACTATACGGCTTGCAGGAGCATCTTCATCTTGAATGAATAAAACCAAAGGTTCTACCTGGCTCCAGTTTTGTTCAGGGAAGCTGGAAATACTTTTAACCTTAGAATCTTTAAGGCTATCAGATTTATCAGATGTGTTCTTGTCAGGATTATTAGCTCTTTTAGCAAAAATAGAGCCTTCTGAAACAAAGACTTCGCCTGCCAATTTAGGTTTAATAATAGAACCTTTAACAATAATCTTGGATGAAGCGCTTATATCAGTAAATGCTGTTTTGATACGTGTGTTCTCTATGGAAAACGCCAATGGTTCAATTTCGGTTAATTGAGAATCAAATAACGAAATTCCTCCTTTACTCTTAACAAGACCTTTTGGCCCAATATTTGCTGTTAGTTCACGAACTTCAAGTCTATTAAAATCAAAAACTACAGTGCTATTCAAATTATTAATTTCTCTATTTTGAAAAAGTAGATCACTATTATTTAAAACAAAAAAACCATTCGCTACTGGTTTTTTCGGCGTTCCACTAATTAGCAAGCTCAGATCAGCTGCCCCCGAAGTCCAAGATACATTTCCTTTTGTTAGACCTGTTAAGAAAATCAATCCATCTCCATGACTTTCGACTTTTAGATCGATAGGGTAAGAATTATTTAATGGATAGATTCCACTTAATTCAACTGGGTTTATCGTAGATTGATCCCTCAGAGCTATATCAAATTCAATATAATTATCTTTATAGAAAATAGTTCCTTTATCTAAAATAATATTTCTATCATCAATTTTTGTCTCCTTTATAATTAGATCAGAAGTTACTTGCGGAGTACCATTATTAAAACTATATTTACCACTTAAACCAAAATATCCATTTACTGTCGATGGAATTGGGGCAAGTAAAGATAATAATGAAAAATTGAAGTCAAGTAATGAAAAGTTTCCATTGCCAGATCCTAGGTCTCCATTAAAGAATGCTTTAAAAGGTTTTATATCTTTTGAGTTTATAATCTTCAGTTTGTTTGTCCAAACCTTTCCAAAGGCTTTAGCTTCTAACTTTAAATCAGATAGGTTTGGACCACTTAATTTAATATCCGCATCAACATTTCCATTTAGATCATAAGGATTAACAATACTCTTATTATTTATCTTATTAACCTCTTCTTTGTATAAATCCTTAGATCTAGCTAAAGCTTCTAATAGAGTATCTAAAGAACTATTATTATCACCAATATTCAATCTCCCTAAATCTTCTGCTTCACCTAATGCCTCTGAGTACTTTAAACCTAACTTAGGCAACTCTAAAGCAGTAGCAGCGATCCAACTAGAGCTAACATCTTTTACTTGAGCTAATAAAGAAAATTCAGATCCATTATTAATATCAAACTTAATCTTTCCATTTTTAGATGTAATTAATTCACCTTTAAAATTAGTTTCTGAATTTTTAATTTTTCCATTAATACGTGCCTTTTTTAATTTGAAACCTAACAATCTAAAATAATCTAAATTTACATAACCATTAAGAAATAGTGGATCAAGAGAAAATACTCCCTTACCTGATACTTCCCCAAATATACGTTTAAAACTCTTCTCCGGCGGAAAAGCAACTTCTATTCTATCTAATCTGAACTTATTAGCATTCCATTCAAAAGCGTTTAATTTAGACTTTATACTTATTTTACCTCCCAATCTCTCTAAGCTTAAATCATTGAAATTACCATTTCTATTGAAGTTAATTTGAAGTTCAGCAGGGGTGTAGGCCCCTTCGGATTTAATTCTCAAACTACCCCATTTCTTTTCATCTGGAATTCGAGTAAAGGAACCTCTCCACTTTTCTCTTAAGCGAATACCATTAACTCGTGGATTATCCAAAGAAAGGTCAATAGAAGAATTTAATGAAGTTAGGGGCCCATAAAAGTCACCAGTTGTATTTAATTTTCCAGATAATGATGAATTTAATATTGGATTTAATGCAGCTAAGGGAAAAGATTCTAAATTTAAATTTGCTTTTAAATCTCCAGGTATAAAGCGTCTGTCAACTATTGAAAGTGGCAGTTTCAATTTCAAAGCAAGAGGTTTATGCTCAAAGTCTTTAATTTTTATATACGCTAGAGATTTTACATGTGTTAAATCTTTTTTATAAAATGGGATTTCAGCCGAAGTAGATATATCCCAATAACCATATTGCCAATTTGAATCTGTTATTTTTAACCTTTTATTATCACACTTTATTCTTGACTGGTTAGTAGAAAGCGTATCATTTAAAATCCCTCCTCTTAAGCTTAGATCGTCTGCAGTTAAAATACCTTTGCATTTTATAAAACCTTTTTCTATTGCTAAATTAATTTTACCATTAATATTTCCCTTGGAAATAATATTTGAATCATTTCCTAAGATCCCCTGCAAAAAATCAAGTCTAAGTTCCTCAACTCTTGCTTTAGTTTGAAATTCTAAACCATCCCAATGGCCCTTGCCAGAAAGATAGAGGCTTCCCTGCTTTTTAGAATGTAAGTTAACAGCACCATAAATCTTTTTCTTAGCAAGGTTAAGACCAAGATTGCCTTTAGCAAATAATATCTTTTCTCCAGGATTAAATACAATTTTAGTTGAGCCTTTTAGATTAAATCTTAGATGTAAGTTATTTGGCTTGGAATTATCAACAGAGGGCAAGACCCAAAAAGAACCTTTATTATTTTTGGTTAGTATGATTTCAGTTCCCTTTGAATAAAATATTGCAACAGGTTGCCAATTGAATAAACTTGCAAAAGGTGCAAATTTAACGGTTAAAGTTGAAATATTGACTGATGAAGAATCTTTTTCACCTGGAAGCAACTTCGTTCGTCCCAACGCAACGCCCCATGCTCTAAGCCCTCTATAGGCTCCTATTTTCAAAGGATGGCCTAAGGAGTTAGATAATGTTTTTTCTATTTGAGGTGAAAAACGGCTTATAGTTCTGCCTACCAAGAGATCTGCCCCACTCCAAATCAAAACACCACCCAACGCCACAAAGGTTCCAGCAAATCCCCAGCGCTTTAATCTTTTAGAACTCCTCTCATCTCCCATGAAACATCGTTCTCAAACTTGGGGAGCCAACAAACTATAAAGAATCAATTATGGAGAAACCAGCCTATGTCTACGAGTGAAGTTATCCAAGACGTAACAAAATGGCTAGCCTGGGGAGGATCAGGACTTGGCATCTTAACAATTCTGGCTTATCTATTTAATTGGGGAATTAAATTCCGGCTCACTGGCACAACAATTTTCACATTTTTATTATCTGCTAGTTGCTGGGCCTTCGATCAAAGTTATACACCTCCGTTTAATGTAGAGGGTTACAAATATGCTCCCATTGTTTATGACAATGGCTTTGATTTGGTTGTTGCTCAAGCCTCAAACGATTTTCCTAAAGAAGCGATCAAGCCAACATTGCTACAAATAGCTGGTAATTTGAAAGGAGGAGGAAGAAATGGTGCTCAGGTAAAGGTCAGACTAAGAAAGATAGAATCAGTTGGAGATGGGATAAGTAGACCAATTATTCTTGGTGAAATAATAAATGATTTAAAAGAATCAAAGATAATAGAATTGCCAAATAGGAATTATTCTCCAAGCGAAGATTTTTCGATCGAGGCTGATTCTGAAGAAAAAAACTCATTAGAGACATATGAATAAAAAGTTTTTATTAAAAAATCTTCCTAAAAGCTTTTATCAAGAAGAAAAAATACTTTTATCAAATGACATTAAAACATGGAATTCTCTATTATCTATTAGTGATGAAGAAATTAACATTCTAATTAGTGGAAGTCTGGGTAGTGTTCGTAATCTAAAAAGACTTAAATGCATAGCATATTTTATATGTTCGTTAGATATTGAACTTAACGAAGCAGCCTTGCTAATGCACTCAGGATTGATTTCTAACAAGGCACTCTCTCGACTTACACCTCAAGAGCTAGTTCAAAAGACTGGTCGTTTTGAACGAATTTTAAGAACAGAACGAATTCCATTAATAGATCTAAGCAAAGCTCACTTTTTAATCGAGAAAGCAAAAAAAACATTATTTAATTCACCCAATAACAATAAGGTAATAGAATAAAAATAATTAAAAAGAAACTTAGTAAACTTGAGAAAATGAACAGTTTACTGATCACTTTAATATTTTCATCATTTGCCATTAATCAAAATGCAATGGCTCAATCAAGACTTCTTGAGGGTGTAAAAAGAAATCCTGATGAAGCAAAGTCTATTTGCAGAAGTTTTAGGGACCTAAATAAAGAAAACATTTCGGCTGGTTCATCACAATCTATTCAGAAAATCTCAATTCAGAAGAATATAAGCGAAGTTGATGCTGAGATCCTTTCGATGTATGTAAGAGGTCTTTATTGCCCTGAAACTTTTTAAAGCAACAAATGAACTCAATAGAATATAGGGACGAAGAATTACAACTTAGAGACGGAACATTACTCAAATCTCGGATCTGGTTACCGCCAGGGGAGGGGCCATGGCCTGTCTTGCTCATGCGTCAACCATATGGGAGAGCAATTGCTTCTACAGTTACATATGCTCATCCCTCCTGGTGGGCTAGCAATGGCTATTTAGTCGTTGTACAGGATGTTCGAGGTCAAGGTGGATCTGAAGGTGAATTCAAAGGATTTAGCCAAGAAGCCTCAGATACCAGTCAAACTCATGATTGGGTTCGATCCTTACCTGAATGCAATGGCCTACTGGGTACATATGGTTTTTCTTATCAAGGGTTAACACAGCTCATTGCAGAGGAAGGAACTTCTCCTCCTGATTGCATTATCCCTGCAATGACTGGGCTTTCAGAACAGGAACATTGGAGTTGTGAAGGAGGAGCCTTTTGGTGGCACTTGGGACTTGGATGGGGTTTACAATTAGCAGCTCAAAAGGCCCAAAGAGAAAATAATTGGACAGCCTGGCACGAAATCCGTGAGAGTCTTGAATCAAAAAAATATTTATTTAACGGTCATGAATTACTTAAAAAGATTGACCCACAAGGGATGGCTTATAAATGGCTAAATTTTTCTTCAAGCAAAAATCCTCAATGGAAAAATTATGAGCCTTTAGATAGCTGGTTGAAAAAACCATTGCTACTAATTGGGGGATGGTGGGATCCTCATTTGAGAGGGATTTTAGATATTTTTGAAAAATCTACTAAAGCAGGAGGCAGCCCTAAATTACTCATTGGCCCTGCCACTCATCTTCAATGGTGGGAGGGTGCACAACTCACCCAGTTAAATTTTTTTGATTCTCATTTAAAAGAAAAAAACAAAGAAATCTATTTCCCTACCATCAATCTTTGGAATCTTACGAAAAATAGTTGGGAGCCTTCAATTCAAGATGAAACTCCTTCATGGAATCTTCGTAGTGAAGGTTTGGCTGCGATAAGTCATTTTGAGGGTAGCCTAGTGCCTAATTTTGATTTAGAAGCAGATTGTGAGGTGAATTTAGTACACGACCCATGGAGACCTGTACCAGCCATCGGAGGACATCTAAGTAATACTCCCGGAGAAGCTAACAGATTCAATATTGATACTCGTTCTGATGTCGCAGTATTTACGACACCTCCAATTTCTAAAGAGATAAGGATAGAAGGTATTCCAACTCTTAACTTAGAAACAAAATGTGACAGAGAAGGCTTTGATCTGTTCGTTGCGTTATCCATAATTCCTAGTGAAATCAAAAACACTGCAACTCAACTTTCAACTGGTGCTCTCAGAATTACCAATTCTGATAAAAATAGACAAACCGCCAGAGTAATAGGATTACAACCAATTCTTGCCACATTTAAAGAAGGAGATCGTTTGAGAATTTCAATATCAGGATCAGGATGGCCAGCAATTGGAATAAATCCAGGACAGAGTCAATATTTATGCGAAGGTCCAAGTCCTCACTGCCTAGTGACTACAATCACACTCTTACTTTTAAATTCAAAACTTAAATTTGAATCACTTATTTCCTCTTAGGGTTTCAATATTTACTGTCATAGGATTAAGCTAACTAGCTATTTCAGAAATAAGTCATGCCCGTCTCTATTATTCTAGATTCCTTGAAAGTTGACGGTCAAAGACTTTCTGAATGCAGACATGAAAGTCCTTTTTCTATTCTTGGTCCTCAACCATTTAAAGATAAATGGATAGTTCGAATATGGATGCCTGAGGCAAGTGAAGTTGAACTAATAACTAAAGCAAAGAATATTCAGCTACAAAATCCCAACCATGAATGGATATTTGAAGGAGTTGTAGAAAAAGATCCTGGCACTGACTATCAAGTAAAAGTTAAAAGAGGAGGAATTGAACATATTCAGCATGACCCCTGGAGCTTCCGAAAAGAGTGGATGGGTGAAATTGATAGACATCTTTTCGCAGAGGGAAATCACCATCACATTTGGCGAAAAATGGGTGCCCACATTACTGCTATAGATAAAAAAGAAGGGGTTATGTTTTGCTTGTGGGCGCCTCATGCAAAAAGTGTCTCTGTTATTGGTGATCTCAATTCATGGGATGGCAGACATCACCCTATGCAAAAACGTCTGGGTGGGATATGGGAATTATTCATACCAGGTCTTAAGGATGGTGATTTATACAAATATGAAATTAGAACTGAAGAAGGACATTGCTATGAGAAAGCTGATCCATATGGTTTTCAACATGAAGTAAGGCCAGCAAAAAGCTCAGTCATCTCAAAGATCGATTCATTTCAATGGAATGATCAATCTTGGATGTCCAATCGGGAAAATAGAAATCCTCTAGAGCAACCCATATCCGTTTATGAGATGCATTTAGGCAGTTGGATGCATGCTTCCTCAGACGAACCATTTATCAACTCAGACGGAGAACATCGCCCCCCTGTTCCTGCAGCAGACATGAAGCCTGGCTCAAGATTGCTTACATACAAAGAGCTTGCAAACAAGGTCATTCCCTATGTCAAAGAGAGAGGTTTCACTCACATAGAGCTTATGCCAGTTTCTGAGCACCCTTTTGATGGCTCATGGGGTTATCAAGTCACTGGTTGGTATGCACCTACAAGTAGATATGGATCACCAGACGAATTTCGTGCCTTCGTTGATGAATGCCATAAAGAGGGCATAGGCATTATTCTCGATTGGGTCCCGGGGCACTTCCCTAAAGATCAACATGGACTTGCTTATTTTGATGGCAGCCATCTATACGAGCATTCAGATCCCAGAATTGGAGAACACAAAGAATGGGGAACATTGATTTTCAATTACAGTCGAAATGAGGTTCGCAATTTTCTAGTTGCAAATCTAATTTTCTGGTTTGATCAATTTCATATAGATGGGATACGTGTTGAT
Source organism: Prochlorococcus sp. MIT2304 (assembly GCF_059772405.1). Taxonomy (NCBI): domain Bacteria; kingdom Bacillati; phylum Cyanobacteriota; class Cyanophyceae; order Synechococcales; family Prochlorococcaceae; genus Prochlorococcus; species Prochlorococcus sp. MIT2304. The sequence goes on along the minus strand of NZ_CM186286.1, from coordinate 18,620 downwards.
GCAGTTGCATCAATGCTATACAAAGACTATCTTCGTCCGGAAGGTGAATGGATACCTAACGAAGATGGAGGAAATCAAAATTTTGAAGCAGTTAGATTTCTTCAACAGGCTAATCACGTACTTTTTCAACATTTTCCCGGTGCACTTTCTATTGCCGAAGAATCAACCACATGGGCTGGTGTAACTAAACCAACTGATATGAATGGACTTGGTTTCAATCTCAAATGGAACATGGGTTGGATGCACGATATGCTCGATTATTTTGAAATTGACCCATGGTTTAGACAATTCAATCAAAACAACATCACTTTCTCAATTTGTTATAACTTTACCGAAAATTTCATGCTTGCTTTAAGCCATGATGAAGTTGTTCACGGGAAAAGTCATCTTCTCCATAAAATGCCTGGTGATGACTGGCAAAAGTACGCAAACACACGAGCCTTACTTGCGTACATGTGGACACATCCTGGTAAAAAAACAATATTCATGGGAATGGAATTCGGACAGCGTCAAGAATGGAATGTTTGGGATGATTTACAATGGGATCTTCTAAATTATGAACCACACAAGGGAATACTTAAATTAGTAGATGATTTGAATACTTTATATAAAAAAGAACCTGCTTTATGGAGAAACGATTTTGACGAATATGGTTTCCAGTGGATTGATTGCGACGATAAAAAAAATTCCGTAATCAGTTTTATGAGAAGAGAAAAAACTGATGGAGAGTGGTTAGTAATAGTGGCAAACTTTACCCCTCAAAACCACTCTAATTACAGAATAGGTGTACCTATTGATGGGTTCTATGAAGAAATTTTCAATACAGATTCAAATAAATATGGAGGTTCAAACTTAGGAAATATGGGAGGCAAAGCAACAGATTCTTACAACATACATGGGTATGAGAATTCAATAGATCTTTGCCTTCCTCCTCTTAGCGTTCTAGTCCTCAAGTATAAATCCAAAGAGAATTAACCCACCTCGAATAGAAATGTTTCAACCTTGCCTCAAAATCTAATTTCAACTGTAGTCAGGATGTAAAAATTCAAAAGGTATGACGAATTTTTGCAGAGAACTTATTTCATGATTTTCAAGTTACTGCTTCATGTAAATTTTTGGCTTAAAAGGACAAAATAATGAACGAAACTAATCCTCTACTACTTCGTGCGGCTCGCGGAGAGACCATTGAAAGGCCCCCGGTTTGGATGATGAGACAAGCGGGAAGATACATGAAGGTTTATCGGGATCTGCGCGACAACCATCCAAGTTTTAGGGAAAGATCTGAAAACCCCGATCTTTCTTATGAAATTTCCATGCAACCTTTTGAAGCTTTTCAACCGGATGGAGTAATACTTTTTTCAGATATCTTGACTCCTCTTCCTGGTATGGGAATTGACTTTGACATCGTTGAGAGCAAAGGCCCCTTGATAAATGACCCAATTAGAAGCCTCAAACAGGTTAAGAACCTAAAGCCACTTCAACCAAAAGAAAGTATGTCTTTTGTTGGTGAAGTCCTTGGAAGACTCAGGGAAAGTGTTGGCAACAAAGCTGCCGTTTTAGGTTTTGTGGGTGCTCCTTGGACCCTTGCTGCATATGTTGTAGAAGGGAAAAGCAGCAAAAATTATGCAATCATAAAAGCAATGGCATTCCAGGAGCCAGAGCTACTGCATCAACTTTTAAATCACTTTGCAGAATCTATTGCAAACTATTTGTCTTACCAAATTGAATCTGGGGCTCAAGTAGTTCAAATGTTTGATTCATGGGCAGGACAATTAAGTCCACAAGATTATGACGAATTCGCTGCACCTTATCAACAAAAAGTAGTCAACTTAGTAAAAGAGAAACATCCAGACACCCCCATGATTTTATACATCTCTGGCAGTGCAGGAGTTCTCGAAAGAATGGGACAAACTGGTGTAGATATAGTCTCTCTAGATTGGACAGTTGACATGTCAGATGGATTAAAAAGGCTACCTAAACATGTGGGAGTTCAAGGTAATGTTGATCCAGGACTCTTATTTGGCACTCCTGATGCGATCAAATCAAGAATTGTTGATGTAGTAAAAAAAGCAAAAGGCAGAAAACATATTCTTAACCTTGGTCATGGAATACTTCCTGGAACGCCAGAAGAAAATGCAAGAGTATTTTTTGAGGCGGGCAAGAATGTCAATGAACTTATAAAAGTTTCATCTTGAAAAACGAAATAATTCTGATCACTGGTGCAAGTGGATGTGTTGGGCAATACTTAGCAAATTGGCTAATCGAAAACTCCCGCTCAGAATTATTTTTATGGGTTAGAGATCCTAAAAAAATAACCTCAATAAATTTAGAGAATCCAAGGATTAAACTTTTAGTAGGAGATTTGCGACAAACAAATAAGTTCAAAAAAGAAATTTCACAAGTAGACAGAGTTATTCACACAGCAACTGCTTGGGGTGATCCCAAAAGAGCGCAAGAAGTAAATATTGATGCGGTAAAAAATCTACTCAATTTATTAAATCCTTCAAATATCAAACAAATTATTTATTTCTCAACTGCAAGTGTTCTTGACAGAAACTTAAATTTATTACCCGAATCTTTTAGCTATGGAACAGAATACATACAAACAAAAGCACAATGTCTTCAAGAGCTTGAGTCTCATACTCTATCAAAAAAGATCATAGCTGTTTTCCCAACTCTCGTATTCGGGGGACGTTTAGACGGTAAAAGTAAATTTCCAACTAGCTATCTTACCGAAGGGCTCAATGATGCATTGAAATGGATCTGGCTGGCAAGATGGATAAAACTATTCTCAAGGTTTCATTTTATTCACGCAGCAGATATTGCTTTTATCTGTGGACATCTGGCTACTTCTGATTTAGAGCATGTACAACCTGTTTATGGCACTAAAATAAAAAAATTTGTTTTAGGGCAACCCCACACAAGTATTAATGAAGTAATTCAGACGCTTTTAAGATGGAAAGGAATGAAAAAAGTCCCTCAAATACCACTTTGGAATTGGCTGATTGAACTTTTAATTATATTACTCCCAATTCAAATTACAAACTGGGATAGATTTAGTCTTAGACAAAAACACTTTATACATGAGCCAGTAACCTCTCCTGAAACCTTTGGAGGTATAAGCTATGCCAAAACGCTAAGTCAAGTTTTACATAATTCTGGTTTAACTAAACACTAAAAGGGCAAACAGAAGCTAGAATAGTAAAATTACAAAAGAAAAGAATTAATTTCATGATTCGTTCTATTTCAACAGCTTTATTCGCTTTCTTTGCTTTCCTAATAATTGGAGTATCCAACGTGAACGCTTCAACTGTTGAAGTTAAGCTTGGTACTGATGCAGGGATGCTTGCTTTCGAGCCAAGCACAGTGAACATAAGTGCTGGTGACACAGTAAAGTTTGTCAACAACAAATTAGCTCCTCATAATGCTGTTTTTGATGGGAATGATGATCTAAGTCATCCAGATTTAGCGTTTGCTCCAGGTGAGTCTTGGGAGAGAACTTTTAGCACAGCTGGAACATACGACTTTTACTGTGAGCCTCATAGAGGTGCAGGCATGGTCGGAAAAATCGTTGTAAACTAAATTTCCAAACAAATTTTTAAAGATGGGGGTAGACCCCATCTTTTTTTTTGAAATAAAATATTTATAAGAGAAACCTTGCAATTTAAGACGTCAAAGAATTTATGCTCCATAACGAAAAAGTATTAATAAATGGTGAGGTTAAAAATTTTTAATTAAAACTAAGGAGGCTACTACTTAAAATTATTAATATATTTTAAATTAGATAAAATGAAGTTACTACAATATCTCAGTAATTATTTTCAAATGATCACAGCAATATCACTATTATTCTTATAAAAAAGAATATGATCGGTTTTCATCTATTTAAATAATAAAAAATCAGAATAAAATAAAACATGCGATAGTTTTTGAAGTATGAATATTAATTCTGATAATTTTACCAACAGTGCTTGGCAAGGAATCATTGATGCCAAAGATCTAGCATTAAATCAAAAACATCAGACTTTGGAAACAGAGCACCTTTTTTTTTCTCTTCTAACAAAAAATGAAATTACCAGAAAAGTAATAGAAAGATCGGGCGGTTCAATAAATAATCTACTGAAAGAATTAGAAAATTTCATAAAGAACCAACCAAAAATGCAAAAGGCCCAAGAATCAATTTTCTTCGGCAAAAATTTATCTTTTTCAATTTCAAGAGCAGAAAATATTAAACAATCTTTCAAGGATGATTTTATTGCAAGTGAACATTTAGTGATTTCCCTATTTGATGATGAGAGAATTTGTCATAAGTTATTAAAGCAAAATCAAATAAATAAAAACAGCCTTCTTGAGGCTGCAAATGCAATCAGAGGTGATAAAAAAGTGACCCAAAAAAATGCTGAAAATAACTATGAAGCTCTTGAGAAGTATGGACAAGACCTTACTTCTGCCGCTAGAGAAGGGAAATTAGATCCTGTAATTGGAAGAGATGAGGAAATCCGAAGAACGATTCAAATACTTAGCCGTAGAACAAAAAATAATCCAGTCTTAATTGGTGAGGCTGGCGTAGGGAAAACAGCAATTATTGAAGGATTAGCACAAAGGATTATCAACGGAGATGTACCCACAGCACTTGAGAATCGTCAACTAATTTCTCTTGATATGGGGGCTTTAATAGCAGGTGCAAAATTTCGGGGCGAATTTGAAGAAAGACTAAAGTCAGTTCTTAAGAATGTCACAGATTCAGAAGGGAGAATAATTTTGTTCATCGATGAAATACATACTGTCGTGGGAGCAGGAGCCAGTGGCGGGTCAATGGATGCTAGTAATCTCCTAAAACCAATGCTTGCGAGAGGTGAATTAAGATGTATCGGAGCAACAACCATCAACGAACACAGAGAAAATTTTGAGAAAGATCCTGCCCTAGAAAGAAGGTTTCAGCAAATACTTGTAAAACAACCCTCAGTCCAAGATACGATTTCGATCCTGCGTGGACTAAAAGAGAGGTATGAAGTCCATCATGGTGTTCGAATCTCTGATAACGCTCTTATAGCTGCGGCGATATTGAGTGATAGATACATACCCGAAAGGTTTTTGCCTGATAAAGCTATAGACCTAATTGATGAATCAGCTTCTCGTTTAAAGATGGAAATAACATCAAAACCAGAAGAAATTGATGAGATAGATAGAAAAATTATCCAACTTGAAATGGAGAAATTATCTTTGGAAGGTGAGTCAGATACTTCAAGTAAGGAGAGACTGGAATTAATTACAACAGAGTTAGCTTCTTTAACAAAAAGTCAAATCGAAGTAAATAAAAAATGGGAGCAAGAAAAAGAGTCAATAGAGGAAATATCAACACTAAAAGAAGAAATTGAAAAAATACAATTAGAGATAGAAAAAGCGAAAAGGAATTATGACCTCAACAGAGCTGCTGAACTTGAATACGGCACTCTTGTAAATTATCAAAATAATTTGCAAGCTAAAGAACTTAATTTAAAAAACTCCTCACAAAATGCCGAGAAATCACTTTTGAGAGAAGAGGTCATAGCCGATGATGTGGCTGAAATAATTGCAAAGTGGACATCTATCCCAGTAAAAAGACTTGCTCAAACTGAAATCGAAAAGTTGCTTAACCTTGAATCTGAGCTTCATAAAAAAGTCATTGGTCAAAACAAAGCCGTTCAATCAATTTCTTCTGCAATACAAAGATCAAGGACAGGCCTTAGTGATCCAAACAAACCAATCGCAAGTTTCTTATTTTTAGGACCGACAGGCGTTGGCAAAACAGAATTATCGAAGGCTTTGGCTTCTCAACTTTTTGATAGTGAAAATGCACTGATTAGAATAGACATGTCTGAATATATGGAAAAGCACTCTATAAGCCGCTTAATAGGTGCTCCCCCTGGTTACGTTGGTTACGAAGCAGGTGGGCAATTAACAGAAGCAATCAGACGAAAACCTTATTGCGTTTTGCTCTTTGATGAAATTGAAAAAGCACATAAAGATGTTTTCAATGTATTGCTACAAATCCTTGACGAAGGCCGGGTAACTGACGGGCAGGGTAGAACAACAAACTTCAAAAATACAATTATCATACTTACCAGTAATCTAGGCAGCGAGTTAATCACTGATAACGATATAATCAACAACATGGGGTCAACTGTAGATGAACTAATCAGTCAAGAACTCAAATCAAATTTCAGGCCTGAGTTTCTAAATAGACTTGATGAAATAATTACTTTTGAACCACTTAAAAAAGAAACTCTACTAAAAGTAGTCGATTTACAGTTAAACCGGTTAAGAGAAAGATTAGAATCGAAAGGAATCGAGCTTCAGATTCATAAAGAAGTTCTATCGTTAATAACTGAAATTGGCTACAACCCAAGTTATGGAGCGAGACCCTTAAAAAGAGTCATTCAAAAAGAATTGGAAAATGAAATAGCGAAATATATCCTGAAAGGCAAATACAAAGAGGGAAGCACCATAAAAATAGAGAGGAAAGAATCGAAATTAATTTTCAATTAAAAATCCAAACATAAGGAAGCTAATTGTATATCAACTAAAAGTTATAGATTTTTATACTTTAAACCACTCAGGGAAAAATGTATAACTAGCAGCATTAATTTCATTTTCGTGTGCTATCACTTTCCAACAACAAGATCTACCTTTCTCTCGAGAAAATAATAAATCATTAGCCCATCCCCAAATCAATTTGGCAGTTGATTCCATACCAACATTTTTCATGATTCTTAGATCAAGTACTTCTTCAGCATGAAGCTTTCTCCATGTTTCAAGAAAAGGATCATCAAAATTCACAAGAAAAGTATGATCAAAATACTCACTTAACTTGTCTTCCAAAGGCCTAAGACTCGAAAAATCTACAACGAAGCCATTTTCATCAAGTTTATTTGAAGCAAAATGAAAGGTAAAACTGCGACTATATCCATGAACATAACGACAGTGTCCTTTATGTTTCCATTGACGGTGAGAGCATGGATAATTTTTAAATTGCTTTGAGCAATTAAATGGAATATCTTTAATCGTCATAAAAAGATGAATAAAAAACCAATAGAGGATTAAATTTGAATAATTAGAATCGTAAAGCCAAATTGGCTTACTTAAAAATGCTTTTTATAGATAATCTACGTTTTGATCAAAACGGCTTGATCCCAGCCATAGCCCAGGATTGGGTTGATGGCTCAATATTAATGATGGCATGGATGAACAGAGAATCCATTATAAAAACATTAGAATCTGGTGAGGTTCACTACTGGAGTCGTTCAAGAAAAGAACTTTGGCACAAGGGGGAAACGAGCGGTCATTTTCAAAAATTGAAAGGAATAAGAAGTGATTGCGATTCAGATACGATACTTTTATCAATTGAGCAAATTGGTTCAATCGCATGCCATACAGGTCAAAGGAGTTGTTTCTTTAAGGATTTAGAAACAAATGAAGACGTTCTATCCCCTCCATCTGATGCTTGTAGTGAATTATTCAAAGTAATAAATAATCGAAAAAACAATCCCGAAGAAGGAAGCTATACAAATAGTCTTTTGAGGGAAGGCGACAATAAAATCCTAAAAAAGATAGGCGAAGAAACAGCAGAATTCATTATGGCTTGTAAAGATAAAAATCCGATTTCAGTTGCCAATGAAGCTGCCGATCTGCTTTTCCATCTGCAAGTTTCTTTAGCTCATCAAAATGTTTCATGGCAAGACGTCCTCAAAGTTTTAGTTAGGAGAAGAGATGCTCCAAGAAGAAATCAATAGCAAATAAATAAACTCTTATATTTTTCATACACTCCTTAGAGCTGTCTTTGTTAGAAAGACAAGTGATTAAATTCATAGAAAGTCTTGAAAGAGAAAAAAAATCAACTAATTTTTCTTAAATCCTTGGTGATATATCGATTTCCAGAAATCAAAGGAAACAAAAAGATCTAATTATTAGAGACTAAAAAAGTTTAAGAAAGTCTCATTGATCAAAAAATACTTTAAAAATGTTAATCATATCAAAGCTTTCGAGATATTTCTATTGAAACCCAATGGAGAATTCTTCTGAGTTAATTGACCTAGTAAAGATCTCAAAAACAGATAAAGGATAAATAATAAATTCCGAACACTTTATTACGCCTATTGAAAGTAAACAATTTGTCTCTAGGTTAAATATACAAGGAGGAATAAATCGTGAGTTCTTTAAGCGACTTTCTTGGAGAAATAGGAAGACACGAATTGCTCACACCCGAGCAAGAACTCACGATGGGAAGAGAAGTGCAAGCCATGGTTGCACTTACTGAACGCTGCCAACAATCTGGTGGTAATGGGCCAGAGTGCGAATATTCAAGCGCAGAGAAGAAAACACTTAAAGCAGGTGAGAGAGCAAAGAATAAAATGATCACCGCTAACTTGAGGCTTGTTGTAAATTTAGCTAAGCGCTACCAAGGAAAAGGTCTTGACCTTCTTGATTTAATTCAAGAAGGTACTCTAGGTTTAACTAGAGCTGTTGAGAAATATGATCCCAAAAGAGGGCATCGATTTTCAACTTATGCTTACTGGTGGATTAGACAAGGATTAAATAGAGCTCTTTCAACACAAAGTAGAACAATAAGAATCCCGGTAAACATCAATGAAAAACTAACTAAACTTCGTGCTGCCAAGTCCCGACTTATGCAAGAACTTGGGGTTCATCCATCAACCAACCAAATAGCAATACAAATGAAACTCCCTTTAGAGGAGGTAGAAGAATTGCTTGAATGCGAGTTGAGAAGTATCACTGTAAGTTTGCAAGGTGCAGTCAAATCAAAAGCAGATCCTTCAGAGCTTGTCGATATTCTTCCAAGTGAGGAAGTACCTCCAATGGAACTAGCTGAATTAGCTGAAAGGAGTGCATCAGCTTGGTCCTTATTGGATAAATCAAATCTCACACCAAAAGAACGAACCATCCTAAGTCTTAGGTTTGGTCTAGATGGATCAAATGAATGGAGGACACTAGCGGAGGTAGCCAGACAAATGAATTGCAGCAGGGAATATTGCAGACAAGTAGTTCAACGTGCATTAAGGAAATTGAGAAAGACAAGCATTCAAAGTGGGCTTTTAGAGACAAGTGTTTAATTATGGTTAGCTCAAGGAACTCAAAAAAAGAAGTTTTCGAAGCAGAAGTACTTGAAAGTTCTGTTATCAACGAAGGGATACTCAAAAAAATCTTATTAAGAGCAGGCAGAGTAATTGCCCAGCCTGCTTTAGAGGGGTTTGAACTGCTCATGGATAATTCAACTCCTCCCCAAGTGAGGATATCCATTATGGGAGCACTTACTTATTTAATTGTTCCTGTTGATTTAATTCCCGACTTTATTCCTGCCTCAGGTTTTAGCGATGATCTGGTGGCCCTTACAGCTGTAATTAGTCTTTGGCAACATCACATTACTCCAGAAATAAAATACAGAGCAAAATCTAAGCTGGATAAATGGTTTCCCCTATGAGCAAAGCGCGCTGGTCAAAAGATGTTGAGGAAGATCTAGTACTTCTCATAAAAGATTGGTTGAGGCAAACAGGAAGAACACAATCAGAACTTTGCAAAAGTCTTAATCTAAATTCAGCGAGAATGCCTACTTTAATTGAATCTTTGAAAAAAGATTTTAGCTCTGGTGGTATTCCAAAAATCGCAAGTAGACTATGTGAGGTTGAAGAATTATGGAGAAACAATGAAGAAGGGCACACAAAGATGAGCCTTGAATCAACCTCTACTGAACAACTTGATCTTCTTGACGAAATTTGTGAGGACCTTTCTAAAATTAATTTTGATAAATAAGGTTTATAAGACCATGAAAAAAAAATTAAGCGTTTTTTTTTTCATAAGTTTATGTTGTACATGTTTTTATTTGAGTTTGCCGAGAGAGCTAAATGCTTTTGAGGCAAGTTTAGGGGAAAATCTTTTCAAGCAAAACTGCGCTGGATGCCACATCAATGGCGGGAACATAATCAGAAGATCAAAGAATTTAAGGATTTCATCATTAAAACGAAATGGAATTGACAATCCAGAAGCAATAGCGAAGATAGCGAGGCAAGGGATCGGAATTATGAGTGGGTACGAAGACAATCTAGGAGTAGATGGCGATCAAATTGTAGCTAATTGGATCTGGGAACAAGCTCAAAAAGCTTGGGTCCATGAATAAATTTCAAAATCAGTCCATATGCCCTCTCTCCAGTAAACGTCATCTTTAATAAGAGTCCTTATGTGATCAATGTTCTCAGACTTAAATATCCCAAAAACATATCTATTACATTTTGTCGGTCCTAATGTAATTAAGGTACCTTCCTCCTTAAGAGATGAAAGTCTGTGAAGATGCTCTTGCCTAAAAGGTGTTCTCTTTATCAAAGCATCTTCACAGTAAGACCCCCAAAGGACAAATTTATCCATAATTTTAAAGTAAAATAAAAAAACATTTCTCAAGATAAAACATAGAAAAGAATTCTTTATTCCGCTTGATCTGTTGATATTTAAAAAAAATATTAGTTGGTTGCGGCTTTAAGTTCTTTACAAAAAGATCCAGCTTCTTCGACTTTCATTCCGATAGGGGCATTAGCAATTCTTTTAACTAAAGCACTACCAACAATTGCGCCATCAGCACCCCATTCTCTAACTTGTTGAATATGTTTGGCCTCCGAGATTCCAAAACCCACAGCAATTGGACTATGTGAGGAGTGTTTTAATTGTTTAACAAGAGTCTGAACATTATCTTCTAGTGAAGACCTTTCTCCAGTTACTCCAGTAACACTAACAAGATAAGTAAATCCATTAGAAGTCTCAGCAATTTTTTTCATACGATCCTGGGGGGTTGTAGGCGCAACAAGTAACACCAAATCAATTTCTTTAGATTCAGCTATCTTTGAGAGTTTTTCTGCTTCCTCTAAAGGAAGATCAGGTACGACCAGTCCTGAAACACCTACTTTCGAAGCTTGCAAGCAAAATTCTTCCAAACCTTTATTAATAAGCGGATTGGAGTAAGTAAATAAAATTATTGGTATTGTCAATTGATCTCTCAATTCAGATAACATTTTGAAGACTCTTTCAGGAGAGGTTCCTGCCGAGAGAGCTCTTGAAGCTGCTAATTGAATAATCGGTCCATCTGCCAAAGGATCACTGTATGGAATCCCTAGCTCAATCATATCAGCGCCATTGTCTTGAAGTTTTAACAAAATCTTTGCTGTTGTTTCCAAATCAGGATCTCCTGCCATAAGGAAAGGCATTAGTGCAATTCTTTTCTCCATTTTTATTTTGGAAAAAGACCTACTAATATTTGTACTTTTCAATGTTTTAAACCTTGGGTATATATCTTTTTTATCATTTTTGTCTCCCTAAGAGTAAAAAATTATTGAGACTTCGTAATTAAAACTTAAGTTTGTTCAAAACTTTCTTCTTCAACGGTTTTTAATAATTTAATTTTTTCTTCATCTGTCATAGCCTCAAATTTTTCTCTAATTCTTTCATCAGTCAATTTTTCATAAGCTTGTCTATATCTTTTACGTTGTTCCATAAAAGTCATATTGCCTGAGAAAACCCTGAAGAGATATGAAACTGTCCATGCAAAAATAATTAAGATTAATAATGACTGTGCTGCAATACCAGCTGGTATTGATTCGAAACCAAATAACTGAAATACTTCATATCCCAAGCCGCCTAAAACAAAAACAAGCAAGCCTATTTGAAAAACCTGTGCTCTTGTCAAAGTTCAAGACTCCTCTTTTCCATTCATTCTTAAATTAAGAAACGGTGCAAACAAAACCATTCCAGGAAAGAAAAGAAACACAAGTCCATATATGAAAAGGCGTTCTAACTTTCCCATAACATTCCAACGATTATTCATCCAATAAAAAAGAAATAAAGGAACTACCAATAGATACGTCCCTCCCAATACCGCATAAGCAGATAATGTAATTATCGGACTAATAGCTCCCATTAAGCCAAAAGGGAATAAACACACAATCGAAATAGAAAAAGATCATGGGAGTGGGGGGACTTGAACCCCCACGGCCAAAAAGCGGCCAACAGATTTTAAGTCTGGTGCGTCTACCAATTCCGCCACACTCCCCAGTGATAGCAAGGGTTGTCACAATGCTAGAGATTCAACTCTAAGCCATTCACATATTAGCGTAAACGTATGTGCTTAAATCAGTACTCTTAAGAATATCTAGAATTCAATAATCATTAGAGGAATCACTCACCCATCTCACTAAATTCCCGTACTGCCCAGCCAAGAGTTTCTCCTGAATGAAATGGTTTTACAAAATCATTGGGATCACCATCTAGTCCAACGTCAATCATTTGAGGTACGGAAATATTTTTTTTAACTAATGTTATTCTCTCTGTGTTTAAAGGTAATCCATAAAAAGTTGCTCCATTGATACTTGAAAAAGCTTCAAACCTATCTAGGGCATTTTCTTCTTCGAAAACTTTTAAATAGCTTTCCAAAGCGAAAGGGGCATTAAAGATTCCTGCACATCCACATGAGCTTTCCTTAAAGCTACGAGTATGAGGTGCTGAATCAGTTCCAAGGAAAAAGCAAGGTTTACCGCTGGTAGCAGCTTGTCTTAGAGCAATACGATGAATTTCACGTTTAGCTGTGGGTAAGCAATAAAAATCACTCCTTAACCCACCATTGAACATTGCGTTTCGATTGATATGTAGATGATGAGGTGTGATTGTAGCGGCTATATCAAACTCACTATTTTCTACAAAGTCAATTGCATCAATGGTCGTGATGTGTTCTAAAACCACTTTAAGTGATGAAAATCTTCGTAATAATGGTTCAAGGTGTCGCTCAAGAAAGACAGCTTCTCTATCAAATACATCAACATTGGAATCGGTCACTTCTCCATGAATCAATAATGGCATACCAATTCTTTCCATCGTCTCAAATAAATTGTCGACTTTACTTAAATCTGTAACCCCATGCGAGGAATTAGTTGTCACATTGGCTGGATAGAGCTTTGCTCCATGAAAGACACCTTCTCTAAAGCCTCTCTCTAAGACCTCTGCAGGCATATCATCTGTAAGATACGCTGTCATTAATGGGTCAAAAGAAACACCTTCAGGGATAGACTGTATAATTCTTTTTTTATAATCTTGTGCTTGGCTTATAGTAGTTATTGGCGGATCAAGGTTAGGCATGATGATTGCACGACAAAACACATCTGCTGTATGACTTAAAACACCTTTAAGAATCTTTCCATCTCTCAAATGCAGATGCCAATCATCCGGCTTTAATAATGAGATTTGATTAACAGAAGCAATCACAGGATTAAAGCTTTTTTAATGTATAGCTTATGCAAGCTTGATCTATAAGTCTTCAAGTATCAATAAAGGGCTAAGATATTACGATAATACCAAATAAAAATAATATAAATTAATTCACTAATTTAGTTTCTCCATAAATTACTCAATTATGCCATCAATATTATTGTCATTTTTAGAGCTTATTACTGGGATACTTTTACTTTTTAGCGGTGGGGAGTTCTTTATTCAAGGATCTGTCGCTTTAGCCTTAATCCTTGGGGTCCCTCAATTAGTTATTGGTTTAACAATAGTATCTCTCGGGACAAGTGCACCTGAACTATTTGTGAGTGTTAACTCCTCCCTCTCTGGATCAGATAGTCTGGCTTTGAGCAACATTGTTGGCAGCAATATTTTCAATGTGATGGTAGTTCTCGGAGGCAGTGCACTTTTACGACCTTTAAGAGTTGAAAGTCGTCTTGTTAGGAGAGACATTCCTCTCCTTTTAGCTGTCTCAACTGCCGTTTGGGGGATGGCAGCTTCAGGGCTGATAACTTGGCAATTTGGAGTAGCTTTGATAGTTGCGCTGATAATAAATACCACTTGGGAAATTCGTACAGCGAGAGAGGAGCCTCAAAAAACCCAAGAAGCAGAGCCAGAAATCAATATAGAAAAAGACTCAACAAGTTTATTAAATGCAGGCGTAAAATTATTAGGTGGTATTTTCTTGCTAACTCTTGGATCACGGCTTTTAATAGAAGGCGCATCTACAATTGCAGGATTATTAGGTGTAAGCGAAGCCATAATTGGGTTAACGATAGTTTCGCTGGGCACCTCTTTACCTGAGTTGATTACGTCATTAGTGGCCGCTATTCGCGGTCAAACTGATCTAGCAATAGGCAACGTAATTGGAAGTTGTTTATTAAATCAATTACTAGTTTTAGGTAGCTGTTCTGTATTATCTGGAGCCAGTGGTTTATTGGTTGAGAATTTACTTATAACTAAGGATATTCCTATCATGGTAATTACTACGTTTGCATGCATGCCAATTTTTTGGACAAAAGGAATAATAAGCAGAGGTGAAGGCGGGGTTTTATTAGGATTATATATGCTTTACATTGCGGATAAAATAATACCTCTAACTCTACCAACTTTACATTCAGCATTCAAAGAATTAGTTTTTATAGCCATATCATTATCAATAATAATAATTATATATAAGACAATTGCTTACTGGTTAAGGCTAAGAAAAAGTTCTAATAACTGATCTCTTCACAAGCATCATTTCATTGTCACAAACTCCTCAGCTATTGTGGGGTGGAGTGCCATTGTATTATCAAAATCAGATTTTTTAGCTCCTAGCATTAGTGAGATTGATGCCATCTGAATAATCTCAGATGCATTTTCACCAATCATGTGACACCCCAAAACTCTATTATTATTTTTTTCAACTATTAGCTTTAAAATACATTTAGGGCCAGTCTTCGGTAATGATTTAGATAAGGGTCTAAATATTGATCTATATACTTCAACTTCATCTTTTCCCAATGACTGGATAGCCTTCTCTTCAGTTATGCCCACAGAAGCTATTTCAGGCTGACTAAATACAGCATAAGGAACAAAATCATAGTTAGTTTTTTGAGTTGATTTGCCATAATTTCTATCAGCAAACTTTCTACCCTCATCAATTGCGACAGGTGTCAAGTTGATCCTGTCAGTTACATCTCCAATAGCAAAGATATTAGAAATATTTGTTTTACTTTCAGTATCAATTTTAATTTTATTTTCAAGAGTTTCTATACCCACTTGTTCTAACTTCAACCCCTCTAAAAATGGCTTTCTACCAGTAGCAAAAAGCAATCCATTCGAGTCAAACTCTTTCCCTGTATTTTTTTTTATAATTAAAGATCCAGGAGTTCCTTCTATTGATGAAACATTCTCACCAAATCTTAGATCAATTCCTTTACTTATCATTGCCTCGGTTAATGCTGAAGAAAGTTCAAAGTCAAACCCTCTTAAAATTCGATCACCTCGAACTAATTGATTAACCTCAACACCTAAACCATGCAATATGCATGCAAATTCGCAAGCAATATAGCCTGCACCAACGATTGTAATTTTTTTCGGAAAGCTTTTAAGAAGAAACATATCATCACTTGTCCAACCTAAAGAGGCACCCTCGATATTTGGTCTTTGAGGTTTGCCTCCCACTGCAATCAAAATTCTTTCTCCATCAAGTTCATTTAAAGTCTCTCCATTTATTCGATCTTTAATTGCAATACAATTTGAATTCTTAAACTCACCCCAACCTTTAAAAAGCTCAACATTAGCCTTATTTAGAAAATTCTCGTGTAATTCATTCAACCTTTGCACTTCCTTTCGAACATTCGCTAATAAAGTCTCTGACTTGATCTTTAAATTATCAAAATCAAAACCATAAGATGGTGCAGTCAAAAAACTCTCTAAGAGAGAAGAGCCACTAACTAATAATTTTTTAGGAACACAACCTCTTATTACACACGTCCCTCCAACAAGATCGCCCTCTACGATCGCTACAGATGCTCCATAACTGGCTGCTTTCTTTGCAGCAGCTAATCCACCGGATCCTGCACCAATGACAATTAAATCAAAAGACCTTTTCAATTTTGGAACCTAGTATTATTTCTCTATTCTCGTTGAAATAAATGAATCCAACCAGAAATGCAATGAGTTGGGAAGAATTAGCAACATATGCAGCTGATCCCATTGATCAAATCAATGGGTTAAACAACCCATATTCCTCACTTCGTCTTTTTAATAAAGATGAGTCCGAGGCAATTGTTACTCTTTACAGAGATAATCATGCTTGGTGTCCTTATTGCCAAAAAGTTTGGATTTGGTTAGAGCTTAAAAAAATTCCTTACCGAATTAAAAAAGTAACCATGCGTTGCTACGGAGAAAAGGAAAAATGGTATTTAAAAAAAGTGCCCTCAGGAATGCTCCCTGCAATAGAAATTGAAAATCACGTAATCACAGAAAGTGATGAGATCCTATTTGTGTTAGAAGAAATTTATGGGCCTCTTGGTCAATCTCTAAATGAGAAGAAAGTCCTCGAGCATAGGAGACTTGAAAGAGAATTATTCTCATCATGGTGTAATTGGTTATGTCGTAACTCTCTTTTCCAAGGCCAAGAAGAACAAAAGAAAGAGAATTTCAAACTTGTTGCGAAAAAATTTGAAGAAGAACTACAGAAAGATCCTTTCGGATGGCTTACACCAATTTCAAAAGGTGATGGGAGCAAGCCTGGATCAGCAGATGTTATTTTTATTCCATATGTTGAGAGAATGAATGCCTCATTGGCTTACTACAAGGGATATTCATTAAGAAAAGAACACCCTCTCATAAATACATGGCTTAGCAATCTTGAAAACCTTGACGAATATAGAGGAACTCAAGGAGATTTTCATACTCATGCCCATGACTTACCTCCTCAAATGGGAGGTTGCTTTACTTATTCAAATGAAGCCCAGAAATTATTTGCCCAAGAAATTGATAAAGGTTCTGGATTAGGAAAATTGGAACTAGTAGATTTAAAAGTTGATCAAAAATCAAAAAACTATTATGAGGCATTGGCTTTAGGAAGAGTTATTAAACATAAAGAGAGAATCATTGCTGTTAGCCCAATGAAAAATAAATTGTTTGATCAGCCATTGAGAGCAGCCTTAACTCATATGATTTCAAAAAAAGATTGCACTCCAGAAAAAAATAGTGCCTCTGCGTTACGCTACCTCCGAGATAGAATCTCAGTCCCAAGAGATATGCCTTTATTATCAGGAAGATTGCTTAGACAAGCTCTTGAACTCACAGCAAGTATTGATGGTGGTGAGCTAGGTCCTAAAATACCTACTAAGAATAGGCTTGATCAAAATCCTAGACTATTCGATTAAAATTAAATTTTTTCGATCCATACAATTTAATCAACGACGTTTACGTGAATCTATTTGAAGTAGATCCTTAACTTTTTGAACCTGGCTAGCCAATTGTGGCTCACTTGAAAGTTTCTTTTCCACTTGTTCAATTGCATACATAACTGTTGTATGATCTTTTCCTCCAAAAGATTCGCCAATACGAGGAAGACTTAAGTCTGTACCATGGCGCATTAAATACATGCCAACCTGTCTTGCCTGACTAACAGGTCTACGTCTACTGGGGCTACGCATTTCCTCTTCGGTAACTCCAAACACCTCAGCTACTTTTTCTAAGACTTGCTTAGGTTTAACTTCAACTCCTTGTCCAGTAGGATCAAGCATAGGTGCTACCGATTCGACTGTCATTGGCAGCCCAGTTATAGAGGCAAAGGCCACAGCTCGAGTAAATGCCCCTTCCAATTCTCTAATATTCGAAGTGAATCTTCCAGCTATGAACTGAATCAAATCTCTTGGTAAACGCATTCTTTCATGTTCAGCTTTTTTTTGTAATATTGCCATTCTCGTTTCTAAATCAGGAGCTTGAATATCAGCGATTAGTCCCATTGAGAATCTTGAAATCAATCTTTCTTGTAAACGAGGTATTTGACTTGGTGGCCTGTCACTTGTAAGAACAATTTGCCTACCTGCCTCATGCAAAGCATTAAAAGTATGAAAAAACTCTTCCTGTGTATATTCTTTCCCCTCTATAAATTGAATATCGTCAACCAATATCAAATCAGCTTCTCTATACCTATTTCTGAAAGCTTGCATTCCATCTTTTCTGATAGCAACAATTAAATCATTTGTAAAAGTCTCTGTGGAAACATATGCAACCTTTGCTTGTGGATCGATTTCCAATCTGTAATGGCCAATAGATTGCATGAGATGAGTTTTACCTAGACCTACACCTCCACAAATAAATAATGGGTTGAACTCTCTACCTGGGGCTTCCGCTACAGCCATTGCAGCGGCGTGAGCCATCCGACTATTAGGACCTACAACGAATCTATTGAACACATACCGAAGATTCAAGCCAGGTAAAAATTTTTTTGCTGGGGCTTGCTTCGATTTAACTTCTGAATTATCTCTTGCGGGAATTGCATTATTTTCAAAATCAGAAAAAGTCTTTTTCTTATCGCTTTTGTTTGATGAAAATTCTTCTTTAACCTTGATGTAAACCTTTACTTCATGTCCATATATCTCTGTTGCAATCTCTTCGATTTTTTGAGAATAATTTTTTCTTAACCAATCACTTGAGAAGCTATTTGGAGCAAGCAAGGTCAAACCCCCATCTTTGAAGTCAAGGAATTCAGCTGGGCGTATCCATGTTTCGTATGAAGGTTTACTTAAATTCTTTTGCAGTAATTGCTGCACCTTCGTCCATAGCTCATTGCGAGTGGGCAC